>JANYCZ010000033.1 GCA_025360015.1 Verrucomicrobiota bacterium
CTGGTCTTGTTGAGCAGGACGGGGGATGGGAAAACCGGCATGAGTTCGAGCTTGTCTGCGGGCTGCCATTGGTGAAAATGGGCACTGGATATGGTTCGGCTTCACGGCCGGGCAGGGACAGACACCAGCGCCTATCTAAATGCAGGATTCTGACTCCTGAGCCCAGGGGCGGTCTGCTGGTGTCTGCTCCCATTCCGAGTCCAAGGCCATCGCTAGCGCGACGGCTCTATCTCTTCAAGGATGGGGAAATATAGAGACAAGCCCAGGGGTGCCGAGCCTCAGCGAGTGCTCCCCTGGGTAATCAAGCCACGAGCCGGAAGCAAACCCATCACTCCGCCACACCCCACGCCCACCAGCAGCGCCTGCAATGAGCTCCGCCGCACGGAGAAAGCGCCGACCGTTCCAAAATCCGCCGCCAAACAATGTAAAGGCTTCTTGAGAACCGATCTAGACTTTGGCGGCTTTCTTCTTCGCTTTCAAATTCAGCAGCTCCACCGCCATCGAAAAACCCATCGCACAGTAGATGTAGCCCTTCGGAATCTCGAAATGGAAACCTTCGCCGATCAAGGCCGTGCCGATGAGAATCAGAAAGCTCAGCGCCAGCATCTTCACCGTGGGATGCCGTGCCACAAAGTCGCCCACCGCCTTGGCAAACAGCATCATGAATCCCACGGAGATCAGCACCGCCGTCACCATGATGGAAATATGCTTCACCATGCCCACCGCAGTGATCACCGAGTCGAGCGAGAACACGATGTCCAGCAGCGCGATCTGCACCATCACCGCGCCAAACGCCGCCCCTTTGCCCACGCTGTTGCTCACCTCGCCTTCAGGGTCGCCTTCGAGTTTCTCATGAATCTCATGCGTGCTCTTGTAGATCAGGAACAGCCCGCCAAAGATCAGCACGAGATCCTTCCCGGTGATCGAATGCTCCATCACCGTGAACAGCGGTTTCGTCAGCGACATCACCCACGTGATGGACATCAGCAGCATGATGCGCGTCAGCATCGCCAGCCCCAGCCCAATGAAGCGCCCACGCGGGCGGTCCGCCTCCGGCAGCTTGCCCACCAGGATCGAGATGAACACGATGTTGTCGATCCCCAGCACGATTTCGAGCACACACAGCGTCAGCACCGCCACCCACGCCTCCGGGGTCGCGATCCAGGAAAAGTCGAGCACGTTCAAGTTGGCGGTTACAGCAGCGGCGGCATTGGCAATCATCGGGCCGCGAGCCTAGCGGGAAATGCCGCCTCGGCAAACTCCGGGGATGATTTTCCGACTCAAGCGCACCCTTGTTCAGCAAAAACTTTCCCAATGTCAAAACCCGTTCATAGATGCGCCCATGCCGCCTGAAAGCCTCGCAGACCTAGAAGAACGCCTCAGCCGTCCCACGCCTGCCGTGATCGAGATGATGGGCCGCCTTCCCGGTGACATCATTATTTTAGGCGCAGCCGGCAAGATGGGCCCCTCCCTCGCCCGCATGGCCAAACGCGCCAGCGATGAAGCAGGCACGCCCCGCCGCGTCATCGCAGTGTCACGCTTCAGCATACCGGGAGCGGCAGATGAATTCCAACAGCACGGCATTGATGTCATCGCCAGTGATCTCCTCGCCGCCAATGCCATTGCCTATCTGCCGCATGCGCCCAACGTCATCTACATGGCCGGCATGAAATTTGGCTCCAGCGGTCAGGAATCCATGACCTGGGCCATGAACGCCTGGCTCCCCGGCCTCGTGTGCGAGCGCTACCACCGCAGCCGCATCGCCGCCTTTTCCACCGGCAATGTCTATGGTCTCGTGCCCGTCGAGCGCGGCGGCAGCCACGAAGAAGACGCCCTCAACCCCAAGGGGGAATACGCCATGAGTTGCCTGGGTCGCGAACGCATCTTCGAGCACTTCAGCCACACCCGCGGCACCCCCGTCTCCCTCATCCGCCTCAACTACGCCTGCGATCTCCGCTACGGCGTCATGGTGGACATCGCCCGTCAGGTTTGGAACGGCGAACCCGTGGACGTCACCATGGGCTGCTTCAACACCATCTGGCAGGGCGATGCGAATGCCCTCTCCCTCCTCAGCCTCGCCAAAGCCCACAGCCCCCCCTGGGTCGTCAACCTCACCGGCACCGCGACCCTCAGCGTCCGCGAAGTCGCCACCCGCTTCGGCGAACTCTTCGGCAAGCCCGTGCAAATCCAGGGCAAAGAATCCCCCGACGCCCTCCTCAGCAATCCCTACCGCAGCTTCGTCGAACTCGGCATCCCCTTCGTCCGCGACGAAGAACTCACCGAATGGGTCGCCCAGTGGGTTTCAACCGGCGGCGAATCCCTCGGCAAACCCACCCACTTCGAGTCCCGCGACGGGAAGTTTTGAGCAACACTTCCATATGGGAAACAAGCTGCGCAATCTTCTCGTTATTGCCGCCTTGTTTGCCCTCTGTCTCGCATGTCACAAAAGCGTCAAACAAGAGATGTCATCTGAATTGAACGACACCGATAAATACATTTGGCACCATCCACAAATGGGTCTGGTCGGGATTTTATTCCCCCGAGGAGGTGGACCAAATGATCGACAATATCCTCGATGAGGGTGCAGATGAGGAGATGCTGCGAGATGCAGTTGCCCCATAATTCACAAAGAAAGAGGAAGCGGAGAAAACATGGCCAAAGGTGACAGACTGCGACCGCCTGAACGCTGCCTTTGCCGCATTGGACAAACGGGGTGTACTTTGTTTGCACAACTCTGGCTTCGAAAGGTCAGACGGACACACCGAGGCTTTTGGAGTGCTTTTCGAACAACCGAAGGGCCGGTACTTCGGCTATTGTTTCTATCATGGACAAGATGTCGAAGGTGCCATGGCGGGACAGGGATTGATGCGGGCCTTTAATCATGTGAACGACGATGTTCCCGACAAACTGAAAGTGGGCTTGGCTTTGAAAGAGGAGTTGGAACGTGCTGGTTTTGTCTTGGAGTGGGATGGCACAAGCAGCCAACGCATCAATGTTCCAAAATTCGATTGGAAGCGCAGATACAAGCCATAGGATTCTCAACCTGCTGGTTGATCAGACACTTTCGCAATTCATGCCGGTGGCGGGGATGTTTTGGAGCCTGATCTGTTGCGACGGACTTCACCGCTTGAATTTTCACCCAATCACGCCATTCTTCGTCCATGTCGATGACCGCAACACACCTCACTCCCGCGCTGATTCTTCGCGAATTGGGCAAGCTGAACGTGACGGACATGGAAGGCGTACTGCACAAGCTCCAGATGCTTGCTGCGACAAAGAAAGGAGCTCTCAAGGCCGACGAGGCAAAGCTGCTGGAAGCCATCAATACCACGCTGCCGATGGATCAGCGCGCGGCCTACCGTCGCCTCTCGACCAAGCGCAAAAGCGGCTCGCTCACTCCTACCGAGCATCGCGAGCTGCTACAACTTTCCGATCTGGTGGAGACACTGCATGCGCGTCGCGTACAGAGCTTGGTCAGACTGGCCGCTCTGCGCAAGACCACGGTGCCCGAACTGATGGAACGACTGGGGCTGGAATCTTTGCCCGCTAATGTCTGAGCATGTCAGCACGGCACTCCGCCGGCTCGTCCGCACCCGGGCACAGGGGCGCTGCGAATATTGCATGACGCCAGAGGCCTATGCTCCCGAGGCATTTTCAGTGGAGCACATTCTCCCGCGCAGCAAGCGTGGCACATCCACAGCCGACAACCTCGCACTGTCCTGCCAAGGCTGTAACAATCACAAGTACACCCGCACCCGTGCTCTCGATCCGGTGACGGAACTAACGGCACCACTCTACCATCCCCGCCAGCATGCATGGCAGGAACACTTCGTCTGGCTGCCGGATGCCCGGCGTCTGCTCGGCATCTCGCCGACAGGGAGAGCGACGGTGGAAATGCTTCGGTTAAATCGTCCCGGCTTGATGGGGCTGCGCGAAGCTTTGATCGCCCTCGGCGTTCATCCGTAATTTGCACGCGCCTTAGATTCTACTCCACCGCACCCGGCCTCAACCAGTACAACACGCTCATCCTCACCGCGATCCCATTTTCCACCTGCTGGTTGATCAGGCACCGCTCATAATTCATCCCTGCATCCGTGATCTCCACGCCGCGATTCACCGGCCCCGGATGCATCAGATGCAGCCCGCGCTCACGCAGCACTTTCACCCGCTCATCTGTCAGCCCGTAGTTGCGGTGATACTCCGCAGCACTGGGAATAAACGGCTCGTCCATGCGCTCCCCCTGCACACGAAGGAGATAAATCACATCCGGCTTCCACTCAAAGGCGTCGGTCCAGTTGCCAAACTGCGGGATCTCCTCCGGCACTTCGCGCGGCATCATGGACCCCGGGGCCAGATACGCCACCTGCATGCCCAGCCGGCGGAACATGAGACTGGTGCTGCGCGCTACCCGTGAATGCTGAATATCACCCACAATCAAAACACGGCAGCCGCGCAGGTCCTTGTGAATCTCCCGCAGCGTGAAGGCATCCAGCAGCGCCTGCGTCGGATGGGCGTGCCATCCATCGCCGGCATTGATCACACTCGCCCGGGTGTTTTTGGCGATGAGGCTCGGCGTGCCCGCCTGCTTGTGCCGCACCACGATGTAATCAACCCGCATGGCCTCCAGCGTCTCCACCGTATCCAGCACCGACTCACCCTTCACCACACTGCTCGATTCAATATCAAAGTGCGTCACGTCCGCAGATAGGCGGCTCGCCGCCACTTCAAAGCTCGACCGCGTGCGCGTGGAGGGCTCGTAAAACAGCGTCAGCATCGTCCGCCCCTTCAGCGTGGGCACCTTCTTCACACTGCGCTTGAAGAGGTCCTTGAACGGCACGGCGTTGTCGAGCACGAAGGCGATTTCCTCATCCGAGAGCGAGGCGATGTCGAGGAGGTCTTTGCGCGGGGTCATCTCGTTGAGGTTTGGGTTTGCACGGTGCAGGCGTCCTGGCCGTCCACTTCTTCAAAACGCACAGCCACCCGCTCGCCAGCCGCCAGGGTCACCTTGAGCGCGGAGAAATCCGGCTGCACGGGGAATTCACGGCCGCAGCGATCCACCAGCACCGCCAGCTGCACACGCTTCGGGCGGCCAAAATTAAGCAGCTCATCCAGCGCCGCCCGCACGCTGCGGCCGGTGTAGATCACTTCATCACAAAGCACCACGTTGAGGTCGTCGATGTCAAAATCGATGTCGGAGCCTTCGAGCTTCGGCACCATCTGAAACGTGTTCAAGTCATCCCGATACTGCGTGATGTCGATGGTGCCGAGGAAGACCTTGATGCCGCCAAGCTTCTCGATCTCCGCTGCAATCCGTTTCGCCAGCGGCACGCCCCGCGTGAAAATGCCTACCAGCGCAATGCTGGCCGCATCTTGATTCGCCTCCCGGATGTCTTTGGCCAAAGCCTGCACTCCTGCGGCCATCTGGGCCTGTGTGAGGAGCGTGCGGTCATTGCCTGGCATGGTGGGGGAAAAAGGGTGCGCGGACAGTCCGGTGATTCGCCGTGTTGTCAAATCAGGGGATGGCAGCGCACGCAGAGAAGTTTCGCACCTCTGCCCGCCTCCAGTCTTGCAAAACAGCCGCGTCTTTGGTTTGATGCTCGCATGCAACGCTTCCCCCGTGCCTTCCTTATGCTGGCCCTCCCCGCTCTGCTGGCCAGTTGTGACATTCTCCGTGAGAACAAGATGCTCATCACCGCCCATGTGCAGACGGATGAGATGGAGCATAAAAGCGAACTCATGCCTGTGACCATCAGCGGCCAGCAGATCATTTTCAAAAAAATCCCCGAGTTCAGCCAGCGCAGCATTTCAGGCTTTGAGCCCTTCCCCGCAGAAAATGAAACCGGCTTCTACGGCGTGGTCCTTCAGCTCGATACCAAGGGCCGCACCGCGCTCGAACTCGCCTCCCGCCAGAGTCATGGCATGAGCATGCTCACCATCGTCAACGGCCTGCCCGTCGATTTGATCGAACTCGACAAGCCGGTCACCGATGGTCGCTTCATCATCTGGCGCGGACTCTCGCGGCAGACGATTGATGAAATGGACAAGTTTTACCCCCGCATCAAATACATGAAGTCCTCCTCGCGCTGGATGGAGGACATGCTGCCGTCCACCTCCACCGAAAAGATGAACTCACGCCGGGATGCCAAGGCCCTGGAGGCCTCCGAAAAAGCCGCTGAAAAAGCCGCTGCCCGTGCGAAGGAACGCGGCATCCTCCCCAAGGCACCCAAAGCACCCAAGACCCGGGACATCCCGCTCGAAGGCTACAAGCTGCCCGGCACCTGATGATGATGCGTCTCGCGCTTTCACTGTCGCTGCTCTGCCTGCTCACGCGTGTCCTGCCCGCGCAGCAGTTGCAGTTCCCCACCGCCAACCACGCCCTGTTTGACTCGCCTGCGGAGTTTTTCCAGTTCGTGGACCGTGACTTCGACGGCGCCAAAACCACGCCGTGGGAGGGCGGCCAGTTCGGCTTCGTGCGTGATCCCCGCCACATCGGCAGCCGCATCGCCTACGCACGCTTTCACGAAGGCCTCGACATCAAACCCCTCCAACGCGATGCCAAAGGCAATCCGCAGGATGAAGTCGGCGCGATTGACGACGGCACCGTGGTTTACGTGACCGCCACAGCCGGTCTGAGCAATTACGGCCGCTATATCGTCGTTCAGCACAACTGGGGCGGCAGTCCCTATTTCTCCCTCTACGCCCATCTGGCGTCCGCAAAGGTCAGCGCCGGGCAAAAGGTCAAAGCTGGCACTCCCCTGGGCCTTCTCGGCTACACCGGCAGCGGCATCGACCAGCGCCGCGCCCATGTCCATGTGGAGCTGAATCTCCTCCTCTCCAGCCGCTTCGACCTCTGGCACAACGCCAGCTTCAACACCCCCAATCATCACGGCCTGTACAACGGCCTGAATCTCATCGGCCTCGATCTCCAGTCTCTCTACCTCGCACAGAAAAAGAACCCATCACTCACCGCCGCCAGCGCAGTGCGGGCCACAGAAAGCAGCTACCGCGTGGCCGTGCCGGGAGATGCCGAGATGGAGATCTTAAAAAACTACCCATGGCTGCTCGATGGCCCGCGCCCCGCAGGCAAACCCGCCAGCTGGGAGGTCACCTTCAGCCGCTGGGGCCTGCCCCTCGCAGTGAAAGCATCCACCACCGCCGTCTCAGCCCCTGCGGTCGTCTGGGTCAAAGACACCGGCATCCCCCATTTCACCAACACCCGCGGCTGCGTGACCGGCAGCGGCAGCACTGGCAAACTCACCGCCGACGGCCTCCGCTTCGTCAAACTCGCCTGCGGCTTGTTTTGACCCGTAGCGAGAGCGTCCCGATTGCAGGACTCACTCCGGCTTATAAAACCGCCCCATGTGCTCCAAAATTTTCGCCCGCAGTTCATCGCCATCAATCGGCCCGTTCTGACGGAAAATGACCTCCCCTCCCGGCGCAACCACCAGCGTGTGCGGGATCGGCCCCGGCCACTCCGGATCCAGCGCCTTGATCAGCGCATCCTGACTCGCTTCATTGAAGACATAGGCGTTCCCCTTGCGTCCCTCCGTCTTGAGTGAAGGCTTCAGCTTGTCCGGCACCACCGCGTTGTTCTTTTCAAGAAACGCCTTCACCTCGTCAATCGTCTTGGGATCATCCAGGCTGATGCTGATGAACTCAAAATCGCGCAGCCCAAATTTGCGCGAGGTGGCGACCAGTTCCGGAAACTCCTTCACGCACGGCCCGCACCACGTGGCCCACACGTTGAACAGGCGGACTTTCTTCGTGTCGTTCTTGCGCAGCGCCGCGATGCCCTTGGAATCAATCAGTTCCACCTCCACCTCGCCCTTCTCCCACTTTTCATTGTCCGCCACGAGCTGCCTCCGTTTGTCGATCCACTTGGTCGAGCAGCCATGCGGCTTGGTCACCTCCACCGGCACCGCTTTGCCCGCCAGCAGCGCCTCAATGGCATTGCGCGCATCCGGCGCAGTCACCGTGGAGTCATCCCCATAGCGTGAATCATCCAGCCGCCCCTGATAGCGCAGCTTGCGCTCCTTGTCGAAAATCAGCACATGCGGCGTCGCCAGGCACCCATAGGCCAGCGCCGTCTTCTGCGTGTCCCCATCGTAGAGATAAGGGAAAGTAAAGCCCTGCTCCTTCGCGTGCAGCTTCATCTCAGGAAAGCTGTCATTGTACTTCGAGTAGCCAAGCTCATCCGGCCGCAGCGCCGCAGGATCATTCGGATTGATCGCCACCACCTTCAGTCCCTTGCCCTTGTAATCCTTGACCAGCTTCTTGATCCGCCCCTCCACCGCCTGCGAAGTCGGGCAGTGATTGCTCAGAAACGCAATCATGAGCAGATCAGCATCCGCATAGTCCTTCAGCGTGTGCTTCTCCTCATCAATGCCCACCAGATCAAAATCCGGCGCGGCCTCCCCAATCTTCAACTCATGAAAACCCTCCGGCATCGCCGACTTCTTCCCCTTAGGCGTTTCAGCATGGGCGAAAACCGGCAGCAGTACTGCCAGCAGAGTGAGCGCGAGCTTGTTCATGGAGTGATCATTCAGGTTTAACCGCCTGGCATTTCCAACACATTTCAAACGAAGCCGGATTCGATTCTTTGCAGACGGAGCAAAGCCATTCTTCATCAGAGCATGCCTCCGACGACTGGTGCGGCAGCAGCAGCGCGCTGGCTTGCTCAAAATCGGCATCGTTCACCAAACACAGCGTCGGTTGCAGCGGCCCGATGAAGATGTTCGCCAGTTGCGCGGTCGTTTCATTCCGAATGAAACAGGCGATCTCCGCTTCATCCAGGATCGACTTGAAAAAGCCGAGCCGCGTCGAGTCGATGCTGGTGATGAGGTCGCGCATAAGCAGGTGTCACACCTCAAATTCATCCGCCGGATCAAACGGCGGCATCGGCACATTGATAATTTTCAGCTTCCCCACCGCCCGGTGCACGCACCCAGGGCGGATCATCACCGTCGTCATCGGCTTCAGCGGAATGATCTCCCCATCCACCTCCAGGTGCCCTTCGCCCTCCAGCACGATGTAGATCTCCGTCATCTTCTTGTGGTAGTGCGCCTTGCTGTCCGCATGAATGTCCGTCAGGTGCACCGTGGCCAGCGTATTCCAGTCCTCCTTAAACGCCCTTCGCGCCTGCCCACACGGACAAGGCGTCGGCGGAATTTCATCCAACTGGGCGACGGCGAAACGAGGTTCAGACATAAAATGACGAATGAGTAAAACCGAATGACAAAGGATTACTGGCGGCGGTGTTCTTTGGCAAACGCAACGACATGGCGGTCACCAGGGCGTGACTCATTCATGAGCAGCAGACCTTTCAATACGTGCTAGAGCCCTGGTCATGATGCGCTCCACGAATGCTTCACGATCATCAATCTTGATAAACGGCCCCTTGTCCCTTTCTTCGAGAATGTCCTCCAGCGCCTCACGTCCCGCATCCGCAGGAACTGCAGGAACCGCTTCCTCATTTTCGAGACACATGACGATGTAGTCCGACAGGAAGCGTTCAATAGATCGATTCCATGCCTGTGCCCTGCGATTCAGGACAGGCATGAGGTCATCCGGAATATCAATCGTGAACTGAGGCATGGCACCAGTTTACCATACCGCCGCAGCAGCAGCACGATCTTTTGCAGTGTGACTACGGGCCAGTCATCTTCCAAATGGCTCCGTCGCAAACAACCCCAAGGCCGGCAGAAACAAACGCCAGCCCCAAATGGAAAAGAACTAAGACCACCATTCGAACCCCGCGCGAGACCTTTGCAGAGATCCATTGCATCAAAACGGCACCGGTTACGACAACCAACGCTTGCGCGTAAAAATACCACCCTAATCCTGAACGAAATCGTGGTACATTCCAGATCGCATCCACCGCCACCCTGGCCCCCGACTTGGCACAACAAAACGACATGATCGCGATGTCATAGCCCAACCACGCGATAATCAGTGAGACCATCGCATACTTCGTATTGGCAGTCATTTTCATCCCAAAGATCAAAGTGCCGCCAGCGCCGCCGCAGCCACCTCCGCCGTCTGCTCCAGATCATCCCGGCTATGCGCCATGCTGATGAAGCCCGTCTCAAACTGGCTCGGCGCAAAGTACACACCATGGTCGAGGCAGTGGTGGAAAAATTTGCGGAAGGCCACCAAATCAGAGGTCTTAGCATCCTGCAGGTTGTGCACCTCCTTCTCCGTGAAGAACAGGCAGAACATGCTCCCTTTGCGATACCAGCGGTAGTTCAGCCCCTTCTTCTTCAGCACGTCCAGCACCGCAGTCTCCATGACCTGCCCCAGGTTCTCCAGCAGCGCATACCCGTTCTTCTTCTCCAGCTCACGCAACTGCGCCAGCCCCGCCGCCAAAGCCACAGGATTACCGCTCAGCGTCCCAGCCTGATACACCGGCCCAAGCGGCGCGAGGTAATCCATGATGTCAGCACGCCCGCCGAAAGCCCCTACCGGCAGACCACCCCCAATGACTTTGCCCAGGCAGGTCAGATCCGGCGTGATCTTTTCCAGCTCCTGCACGCCGCCTTTGGCCAGGCGAAAGCCCGTCATGACTTCATCAAAAATCAGCAGCGCCCCATGCTTGGTCGTGATGTCGCGCAGCTTTTGCAGAAACCCCGGCTTCGGCAAAATCAGCCCCGCATTCGCCGGATATGGCTCCACGATGATGCAGGCGATCTCATTCCCCTGCTTCTCAAACAACTCCTCCAGCGCCGCCTCATCATTGAACGGCAGCACGCTCGTCAGTTCGGCAAACGCACGCGGCACACCCGCGCTGTCAGGATGTCCATGCGTCAGCGCCCCGCTGCCCGCAGCCACCAGCAGGCTGTCCGAATGCCCGTGATAGCACCCGTCAAACTTCACCAGCCGATCACGGCCCGTGAATCCACGCGCCAGCCGGATGGCAGACATCGTCGCCTCCGTCCCGCTGCTCACCATGCGCACTTTTTGAATGCTCGGCACCCATTCACAAATCGTCCGCGCCATCTCCACCTCATACAGATTCGGAATGCCAAAGCTCACCCCGTCCTTGGCCGCATTGTGGATCGCCTCGATCACGGTGATAGGCGCATGCCCCAGAATGGCCGGACCCCACGTGCCCACGTAGTCGATCATGCAGCGGTCATCCACATCGTAGATGCGGCAGCCCTTGGCGCGCCTCACGAAAAACGGGTCGCCGCCCACGTTGCGAAAGGCGCGCACGGGGGAGTTCACACCTCCGGGGATGTACTGCTTGGCGAGGTCGAAGAGCTTGGTCGAAAGGGGTCCGTTGGGCATGGCTGGGGGTGGAAAGGGATACGCGGGAGATTTTAGGCGTCGAACAAAAGGTTGCTCTGAACCGTCTGAGTCGGCTATTCTCAGCCAAATTCCCGACCACCCTGCCATGAAAGCGCTCTGTTTGGTTCTCCTCACCCTCTGCACCACCCAGGCCGCCCAGTCGCAGTCTGCCGCCTCCTCCCCACGCAACCGCTCATCCTTGGCCACGGTCGAGCCCGGCACCTTTGCCCTGGAAGGCATGACCCCCAAGCAGATCGTGCTCAAAGTGCAGATCGAAGCCCCGGTGTATCCCACCAGCAAGCTCCAGGGCGCCCTCGGCTCCTTTGCTCCCGGCACCCGCGTCACTCTCGTGGCCATGTCAGACGCCGCCTACCGCGTCCGCGGTCGCGCCCGCCACGGCGACGTCGCAGGCTGGGTGCTCAAGACCGATCTGCTCTCCGCCGACCCCAATCTGAGCGCGAACCTCAAAAAACTCTATGAGCGCACCAAGATGGTGGACGAGCTCATCCAGCACAAGCAGGTCGCCCTCGGCATGACCAGCCAGGAAGTACACGCCTCCATGGGCAAGCCCTCCCGCAAGTCCAGCAAGATCACCGCCGCAGGCAAGGAAGAGCGGCTGGAATACGCCATCTATGATCAGGTGCCGCAGAGCACCACGGGGCGCAACGCCTTCGGCCAGATCGTTCAGTCGGTCATCTACGTCCGCGTGGAAGTCGGCACCCTCAGCCTCAGTTTCAAAGACAACATCGTCTCCGAAATCGAAGAAACCAAGGGCAATCCCCTCGGCGGCGGCGGCGCCCGCACCGTGCCCCCCCCGGTCGTCGGCTTCTAAGCCGCCTCGCGAACGGCCCCCAAGCCAAGGTGTCGGGGTCTCCTGACCCCGAGACAATCCGGCATCGGCATTCGGCCCGAGTCGCCGCTCTCCCGATCACCAGGAACTGCATCAATTAATCAGCCGCTCCCTCACCCGCTCCGCCGTCCACCCCGCCGCCCGCAGACTGCGCAATGACCGCGCATCATCCCGCTTCGCCAGCCGCTTGCCGCTCTCATCCGTGATCAGCCGATGGTGCCACCACTCCGGCACCGGCAGCCCCAGCAGCGCCTGCAAAAGCCGGTGCAGATGCGTCGCCTCCAGCAGATCCTCCCCCCGCGTCACCAGCGTGATGCCCTGCAGCGCATCATCCACCACCACCGCCAGGTGATAGCTCGCGGGCGTGTCCTTCCGCGCCAGCACCACATCCCCAAACACATCGGGCCGCGCCTGAAAACTGCCCCGCTCGCGATCCGTCCAAACGAGATCGCTTGAGGCAAGCCCCATCGCCTTCGCCACATCCAGCCGCAGCGCATACGACTCCCCCGCCGCCATCCGCGCCTCCCGCTCGCCCGCATCACGGCTCCTACACGTCCCCGGATACAGCGGCCCATCCGGCCCCTGCGGCGCATTCCCCGCGCGCGCGATTTCCTCTTGAATCTCCCGCCGCGTGCAAAAGCACGGATACAGCACCCCCATTCCCTCCAGCTTCGCCAAAGCCACGCGATAGTCCTCAAAGTGATCCGACTGCCGCCGCACCGGCTGCTCCCACGCCAGTCCCAGCCACGCCAGATCTTCAAAAATCGCCCCCTCATACTCCGGCCGCGCCCGCGTCCCGTCGATGTCCTCCAGCCGGATCAAAAACCGCCCGCCCGCCGCCCGCTCCTGCGCAAACAACGCCGCATACGCATGCCCCAGATGCAGCCATCCGGTGGGACTTGGGGCGAATCGTGTGACTTCAGGCATGCGCCACAAATGGTCACAACCAGTTCAAGTTCGCGTCTTTTTTTGCACGACTCGACATTTGATCCAAATCACTCAAACTAACCCGCATGATTCTCGCCGACCTCGTCTCCCACCTCGACACCGAACTGCGCATCGCCGAGATCGCAGACTACTCGAACGCGCTCAACGGCCTCCAGCTCGAAAACCGCAAAGGCCAGGTCACCAAGATCGTCGCCGCCGTGGATGCCACCTTGCCCGTCATGCGCAAAGCCATCGCCGCAGGCGCGGACCTCCTCATCGTCCACCACGGCCTGTTCTGGACCGGCCTCCAAACCTGGACCGGCCCCGTCTTCCAAAAAATCCAAACCGCGCTCGATGCCGGACTCGCCGTCTATAGCTGCCACCTTCCCCTCGATTTCCACCCCACCCTTGGCAACAACGCTGTCCTGGCCCGCGCCCTCGGCTTCGAGCCCACTGGCAACTTCATGAAGACCAAGGGCTCCGAAAGTGGCGCGAAGATCGAAACCGAAATCAGCCGCGATGAACTCGTGAAGCGCCTCGCCGCCGCCACCGGTGCCCGCGTCCACCTCTGCCCCGGCGGCCCCGCCACCTGCCGCAAAATCGGCATCATGACCGGCGGCGCAGGCTCCGAAGTCGCCACCGTCGCCAAGGCCGGCATCGACACCTTCCTCACCGGCGAAGGCCCCCACTGGAGCTACACCCTCGCGGAGGAAATCGGCGTCAATCTCATCTACGGCGGCCACTACGCCACCGAGACCTTTGGCGTGAAGGCACTCTCCGCTTACATCGAAACCAAGTTCGGCATCCCCTGGGAATTCGTCGATCACCCCACCGGCCTGTAAGCCATGCCCTATCTCCGCACATCCTTCTTCGAGCGCGACGTCCTCACCGTCGCCCGTGACCTCATCGGCGTGGAACTCGTCTGGAAAGGCTGCGCCGGCATCATCGTCGAAACCGAGGCCTACTCGGTCGAAGGCGACCTCGCCGCCCACACCGCCACTCGCCCCAGCGCCCGCGAATTCGTCAAATCACACCCGCCCGGCAGCGCCTACGTCTATTTCAACTACGGCATGTACTGGCTCTTCAACCTCCTCGTCAAAGGCGGCCCCAAGGACGGCCTCATCCTCATCCGCGCTCTCGAGCCCACCCGCGGCATCCCCGAAATGCAGCAGCGCCGCCACCGCGAAAAGCTCCATGAACTCTGCTCCGGCCCCGGCAAACTCGCGCTCGCCCTCGGGATCGACGGCACCCATCACGGCCTCCCCATGACCGGCCGCCACCGTCCCGCCGGTTGCGGCCTCATCCCGCCCGCCACCGCCCCCTACGAAGTCGTCACCGACGTCCGCGTCGGCATCAGCCAGGCCATCGACTACCCCTGGCGCTTCCTCTCCCGCCACAGCCCCCATCTCAGCGTCAAGCACGGCAAGGTAAAACTGCCGGTCGGGAAAGGCACTCCCTTAAAGCCCTGAGAAGCCCAAAAAAACAGACCGCTCCACACCCCATGCCAGCCCGTGGGCCAACGGCCCGCCGGACTCAGCCCAGGGCGCAGCGCAGCAAGCCGTGGGTCAGGCACGGGTGATTTTCTTCCGCTCAAGGTCGCGCTCTGAGGAGCGCCGGAGATGTCTATATCACACCTTCGAATTCCTGGCATCCCCTTCACTCCGCACATCCGCTTTCTTGCGTTTGCTCAACTGAATGCCATTTCGGCCCAAAACTTAAACAAACCCACCACCCAGAAACAACCGCAGCGCCGCGACCAAGGCCACCGCAATGTTGATCGTCAGCCCCACCTTGCGCTGGCAGAAGGACCCGAAAATGATTCCCAGCACGCAACCCGCAAGCACCACCCACTGCAACCATCCAAGCAGAGGCACAAGCCCCGGAACCAGCAGAACCGCACACACCAGGCCGATAAGAACAGAGATGATTTGCATGACAACGCCAAAGACCACCACCCACCGCCGAACTCAACTGCAATTCTCCGGTGCCATTGTAAGCCGCGCCTTGCATTCGCGCGCGGACGCGATACGCTGCGACTTCGCAGAATGATAAGGAGAGGTGGCTGAGTGGTTGAAGGCACCTGACTCGAAATCAGACGTTGTCGTAAGGCAACCGTGGGTTCAAATCCCACCCTCTCCGCCATTCTCCGCCGCCTCAACGAGACGAAGAATGCCCTCCGCAGAGCGAAGGACGGCCACGGCCCTCAGCGCAGATACAACGGTTGATCGCAGCCGTCACCGCATCCATTCCCACAACTTCTTCAAGTCCACAGGCTTCACCAGGTATTCATTGAAGCCAGCGCGTTTCCCTTCAGCCAGGTCCTCCGCACTGCCATAGCCGCTCATCGCTATGAGCAGTGCATCCGCGAGGCCCGGCAGGGCGCGCAGCCGGCGGGCCACCTCAAAGCCGTCCATGCCTGGCAGCCCGATGTCCAGGATCACTACCTCGGGTAAAAACTCCGCTGCCGCAGTCACGGCGTCCGGCCCGGTGAATACAGTCCGCGTTTCATGCCCGCGTCGCTTATGCAACAGCGCCAGACTGCAGGCCGAATCCTTGTTGTCATCCACAATCAGGATGCGTCTTGACCGCTCCCTCACCGGCTGCACCACCGGAGATGCAGGCGGCTTTTCTGCGGCCGTCAAATTTCCATCCATCAGCATCGGCAGCCTCACAATGAAGTCCGCCCCGTGGCCGATCCCCGCACTCTTCGCCACAATGCTGCCACCATGCAGCTTCACCAGCCGCTGCGCCAGTGTCAGGCCGATGCCCAGACCCCCGCGCTCCCGGTCCAGAGTTCGGCTCTCCTGCACAAAGAGTTCAAAAATGTACGGCAGCAGCTGCTCATCGATTCCCATGCCTCGGTCGCTCACCGTGACCACCACCTCCCTCCCCTCCCGGTCCACCCTCACCTTGATCGGGCTGCCATCGTCGCTGTACTTGCGGGCGTTGATCAAAAGATTGCCGAAGACCTGCTCCAGCCGCGTCGCGTCCGCATCCAGATACACCGGCTCTTCCGGCAGTTGCAGCATCAGCTTCTGCCCTCTCTCCACGCAACAAGCCTGCGCCAGTCCCACTGCCGCCTTCAGGATTCCCTCCAGCCCCACCGGCCTCCGGCGCAGCTCGATCTTTCCCTGCGTGATGCGCGCCGCATCCAGCAGGTCGTCAATCATCCGGCTCATGTTTTCGATCTGCCGCGTCAGGATCGAGAGCGAGTTCCGGCTCTCTTCCGCACTCAGCGTCGCCGTCTTCAAGACTTCCGTCATGTTCCGCATCGGTGCCAGCGGGTTGCGCAGCTCATGCGCCAGCATCGCCAGAAATTCATCTTTGCGCCGGGCCGCTTCCGTCAGCTCCGCAGCATTCTTGACCAGTGCCGTCTCCAGTTCTCGCCGCTCGGTGATGTCCATGTGCACCACGATCGCGCCGCCCACCTCCGGCGGCGCATGCATCACGTGCATCGCAAACCACCGTGTCTTATCCGGGGCAGTGCAGGGATACTCCATTTTAAAATCCGTGGCTTTGCCTTCCAGCACACTCTGGATTCCCTCCAGCGTCCTCGCTGCGTCCTCATCTCCCCCGGCTGCAGCCTTGCGGCATACGGCCAGATAATCCACCCCCACCCCGACTCGATCCGTCTGGGCATCCTCACCGTTCTGTGAAAATTTCAGCCACGGTTTGTTGATCGCGATGATCCGCCCGACGTGGTCCAGTACCGCAATCTCCGCAGGCAGCGAGTCCAGCACCGCGACGTTAAAGCGCTCGCTCCTCGCAAGCGCCTCACCGGCCAGCTTCTTCTCGGTCACATCCAGGTTCGTGCCCACCACCCACTCCGTCTGCCCCTGGGCGTTTGCTCGCGCCGTCTCCACGCATTCCAGGTGGCGCACCGCTCCATCGCTCCGGCGTCGGATCCGAAAGGAGCGCGCACTGCTGCCCACCCTGCGCACCATGTCTTGCAGGATCTCTTCATTTTCCGCCAGATCCTCCGGCAGCACCGCACCGCTCCAGTCATTGTAGTGGACCATGCCGTCGGGAGTCGGCGGAATGCCGTAAATCTGAAACATTGGCGCATCCCAGCAGATCGCATTCGTGACTACATTCCATTCCCAGATGCCCACTCCCGTGGCAGCCGTCGCCAGACGCACACGCTCTTCGCTTTCCACCAGCGCCCTTTCGGCACGGTAGCGCGGGGTGATGTCGTTAAAGTAACAGACAACCCCATAGCCACCCTCCGGCAGCACCACCCGCTGTGTCTCCCACTCATAGGCTTCCTCGTTCCCGTGGTCATGCCTCACCTGCGCAAAGCCGGGGGAAATGTACCGCTCACCCGTCGCCAGCGTATGACGAAAATGGGCCAGGACGCCAGCGCCCAGCTCCTCTCCCCACTGGAGCACCACCACTTCCCCCAGGCTGCGGCCGATCAACGGCTCAATCCCGCTAAACGCCGGCATCGCCACCGGGTTGATCTGCCGTATGCGCAGGTGACCATCCACCACATACGTGCCGATGGGTGCTTGCTCAATCAACGAGGAGAACAGTCCCGCATTCTGCAAAGTGTGCAGTTCCGCCTTTTTTCGCTCAGTGATGTCCATAGCCACCCCAAAGTGCCGCACCGGGACTCCCGCCTCATCATACTCCGTCTCCGCACGATTGCCGATCCACCGCTCCTGCCCGTCCGGCCGGCGGATGCGAAACTCATGCATGAAATAAAGCTGGTGGTCAATGCACGCTTCCAAGTGCTGCCAAAACCTCGCCCGGTCATCCGGATGCACCAGCTCCGTGAAGGCATCACGCGTCGGAGTGAAGGTCTCCGCGGACACTCCGAACACCGCGTAAACCTCCGGTGACCACCATAAAACGTCATTCTTGAAGGTCAGATCATAGACTCCCATTTGCCCTGCGGAGAGCGCCAGCGTCAGCCTCTCTCGCTCAATGCACAGCGCTCTCTCTGCTTCCGTCTCTGGGCCGCTCGTCACCGGGTGTGGCGGTGCCCCTCCTCCCAGAGCAGGCACACCATCTGCTCGTTTCCAAGAGCAGCCATCGAGGTAGCCAGGCTCATTCATAAAAAACCTTTCCTAAAGATCCATGATCCCTCAAACGTAAATTGTTGATTTTCAACGTGATTTAGGGTGAGTTTTAGATTCTTTGCTTCGGCGTCGGAAAATAAACGGAACGTTTCTCGGCCCACCTTAGACGTATCAAACGCCTTTCAGCTACTGAAAAGTGCCTACCATTCAGAGGGTGATTCAGGACCAAGGGGGGGCACGCCATCAATCGCCGGGTTCCCCAGCACGCTGCCTTTCGCACTCATGGCCGGCTCATACTGAAGCGCCCGCCATTGGCCATGCAAACATCGCAGCCATGAGGATCATAAGGGGGGCAAAGAGGCAGATAACGTCATGAAGCGCTCTATTTGCGCGGAATTCTGAGAAGAACAATAAGCAGGTGACCCTGTCATATCGCGTTCTGCCACAACCACGCAGATCCTTACATCCACAAACCTTGCGCAGTGCGAAGAAGCGTCGATGAACTTCATGGCCACCATTCTGACGGAACAGCTCAAACAGCAGCAGGAAGGCATTGCGGAAGCCATCGCCCAGCCCCTGTGGCAGAAAGCCGCGTCTTATGCGGCCAGCGTCCATGCGGGTGAAGTCCCCAGCGGCGAAATACCCCCCTCCTTGGCGCAGGCCACCCGCGTGGCCCTCACCGTCGCGTCTCTCTATCACTGCCCGGAACCACCCGTACTGGCGGCCGCACTTCTTCACAACGTTCTGGATAAATCAGAAGTCTCCTTTGATGAGCTCTGCGAGCACTTCGGAAGGCAAATCGCCACACGCGTCCAACGCTTGAGCCGCGAGCCCGATCTCGGCACCGACGTGCATTTAAAGCGCCTCCATTCCTGCGACTGGCAGACCCGCCTCATCAAACTCGCCGATGCCGCCGACACCCTGGATCACGACAATGAAGAGGAAGAGCTGGAGAGCCGCATCACCCACACCAATCAGGTGCTGGAGCTCGCCTTCGGCGAAGAAGAGCCCGTCCAGCGCGCCCAGCGCCATCTCACGGAGCTGCTGCAAAACGTGCGCCTGAATTCCGCAGGCTGATTCTCACGCCCAGCGTAAGGTAGGGCTGGCTGTCCTCAGCCAGCCGCCGCCGGAGCTCACGTCTCCCGAGCAAGAGGCGGTCAGCTAAACAGCAACGCGTTTTCCAATTCGCTATCACCGCCGCCGGGCCAGCCGCTCATCCAGCCACGCACCGGTCTTCGCCAGCATTTCCTTCCTGACCAGCCGGTCATTCAGCATGTCATGGTCCGCCTTCGCATTGGGGTGCCACCACAGCTCTTTGTCCTTCGACTGAAACATCTCCCGGATCCGCTCCGGACTGCGCCGGGACATCGCGATGGTGGCATCGCTCCTCCCATACTCCAGCAGCACAGGCAGGGTCACTTGGCCCGCCAGTCCCCGCGCATGCTTACCCGCATCCAGACACGCCGAGACATAGCGGAAAGACATCCCTCCGCACAGCCGGTCACTGGACCTCTCCCACGCCGCCTCGTCCGCTTGGTTGGACACAATGTCCCGGTGCAGCAGCTTAAACACCGCCGGCCCCGTCACCCGCGCCAAATTCAAACTCAAAACCTGCACCGCTTTCGCCGCCGGACGCGCAAACCACTCGGGAAACGCCAGCACAAAAGCTGGCGCATAAAGCACCAGCGCATCGGGAGGAGCCCCATCATCCCTGGCCGCCGCAGCAGCCCCCAGCACCACCATGCCGCCAAGACTGTGCCCCATGTAAGCCACCGGCAGCCTCCTCCCACCGCGAGCCTGCACCGCAAACTCGTTCACATCCTGCACCCATCGCTCCCAGTGGTGATAATTACCGCGCTCCGCAGAGTCCAAATCCTTCCCCTGCCCGCGTAAATCTGAGGCATACACCTCATACCCCCGTGCCGACAAATGGCGGCCCAGTTGCGCCCAGTCCACGGAAGATTCATCCATGCCCGGCACCGCAATCACAATCCCCTTTCGCAGCATCCCCTTCGGCGGCAGCCAGCGGCAGTAAGGCACCACCGCCTTGTCTGACGCCTGCCATCTCAATACGGGCTCATCGTAGAGTGGCGGCCCCTCCCCCATCTTCTTCTGAAACCGTCCGCCGCCCGTCAGGCATGCTGATACTAGAAATGGCAGCAGCAGAACCCACGCACGGCACCACCAAAACGCTGGGATAAAGGAGTTCAACATAGCCTCACCCTTCAACAAACCGCTCCAAACGAATCACCGCACCCTATGGATGCATCCTTTACAATACAGGACGACCTCGCGCCCCGCTGCCGTTCGCCTCAGCGACCATTCGTCACAAATGCCTCGGGCGTATCCGCAAAAAACTCGCCCACGTCGCCGTCCGGCATGCCGTGATTGCGGATGCCTTCCAGCCTCCGGCGGCTGCCACGTTCGCTGCCGGGGCGGTTGGCCGTGCGCTGCACCAGTCCGGTGATCACCGGCGCGGCAATAGCAGCACTGGCCGCCAGCAAAGTGAGGGCAATCATATTCGATGACCCACGCCGCATGCCACGGCCAAACAGGATGCCCAGCGCACAGCCTGCCGCAGCAGGGGCGATCAGTGACGCATAGGTTTCGTAACCAGGAGCGGAGGGATGTTCTTGCATCGCCCATAATAACCCCTCCGCGAGAATCACCAAAGAGGAATTTGCCCGCATCCTGCTTTCCGGCTAAGGGAGGACTGCTCACAAATCCACTGCACATGACCCAAGCCGCTTCAAAAAAACGATACGCTCTCATCCTTGCCGGAGGCAGCGGCCAGCGCTTCTGGCCCATCAGCCGCGATGCCCAGCCCAAGCAACTGCTGAAACTCTTCGGCGAAAAAACCCTGCTCGAGCTCACCATTGAGCGCCTTGATGGCTTCGTCCCCAAGGAGAACATCCTCATCCTCACCAACCAGCAGCAGGAAGCCTCCGTGCGTGCCCTGGTGAAAGATCTGCCGCCGGAGAACATCGTCGCCGAACCCGAGAAGCGCGATACCGCACCTGCCATCGCCCTCGCCGTCGGCTGGATCGTCGCCCGTGAGCCCACGGCCACCATGATCGTGCTGCCAGCCGACCACTTGATCCAAAACCACACCGAGTTTCAGCGCGTGCTTTCCAACGCCGCTCTCGCCGCCGAAAATAGCGGCAGCCTCGTCACCATCGGCATCACCCCCACCTGGGCCTGCCCCAGCTACGGCTATGTCGAGCGCGGCCGCCGTGCCAGCATCGGCGGACTCGATGACCTCCCGGTCTGGGAAGTCGCCCGCTTCCGTGAGAAGCCCAATCCCGATCTCGCCGAGCACTTCATCAGCCAGGGCAATTTCCTCTGGAACGCCGGCATGTTCATCTGGACCATCCCCGCCATCTTCAGCGAGCTCAGCCGCCACTGCCCCGTGCTCGCCGATTTCGTCTCCGAACTCCGCGGCTCCAAGGACTTCAGCGCCACCGTTGATAAACAGTTCAGCAAGCTGCCAAAGCTCTCCATCGACTACGCCCTCATGGAGCGCGCCTCCCGTGTGCTCAACATCGAGTCCACCTTCGACTGGGATGACGTCGGCAACTGGACCAGCGTCGGCCGCTACCTCAAGAGCGATACTGACGGCAACCAGTACAACTGCGCCCTCTCCCACCAGGATTCCCTCAACAACATCGTCTTCACCCAGACCGGCCAGCATGTGGCGCTCATCGGCGTGCAGGACCTCATCGTCGTCGCCTCCAAAGATGGCCTCCTCGTCGCCACCCGCAGCAAGGCCGAGAACATCAAGAAAATCGTCGATGGCCTCCCGCAGGATCTCCGCTGATCTGGCTCTGGTATCTGACATCTAGAATCCAGTATCTAGCATCAAGGATCCAGCCCCATGCCCCGCATCCTCGCCATCGATCACGGCACCGTGCGCATCGGTCTCGCTCTCAGTGACGAGACCGAGATCGTCGCCAGCCCCTTCAAAACGATCGATGCCACCCACGAGCCCGAGCGCACCCTCGCCCGCATCGTGCAGGAGAAGCGCATCGCCAAAATCGTCATTGGCATGCCCTTCCGCATGAGCGGCGAGAAGGGCAGCGCCGCTGCGCGTGTCGAAAAATTCGCCCTCAGCCTCGGCAAGGAACTGCAGCACGCCGTTCCCATCGAGTTTGTCGATGAACGCCTCTCCTCCGTCGAAGCCGAGGCCTCCATGTCCCGCGCCGGCATCACCGGTAAAAAGGAGCGCAACGAGATCGTCGATCAGCTCGCCGCCGTCGTCATCCTGCAGGAATACTTGAACCAGCAGCGCGGCCCCGCAGGCTTCCTGCTCCCCGACGCCTCCTACGAACTTCAATGGACCGATGAGCCGAAGCGACGTCGAAAGTAAGGCGGGCAAAAATCACGGCCCCGAGCCGGGATTCAAACGCCTGCGCTTCACCATCGCCTACTGCGGCACCCCCTGGCGTGGCTGGCAGAGCCTCGAAGGCGGCCGCACCGTCACAGACGAGCTCCACACCGCCATCCGCAGGGCCACCCGCATCGACGCCCGCGTTCATGGCTCCGGCCGCACCGACGCCGGCGTCCACGCCCTGGCACAGACCGCGCACTGCGATGTCCCTGAAACCCTGCGCATGACCTGTGAATCCTGGGCCCATGCCATCAACGCCTGCCTCCCCCTCACCATCCGTATCCTGCAGGTGGAGGAATGCCAGCCCACCTTCCACGCCCGCTTCGACGCCCTCGGCAAAACCTACCGCTACCGCATCTGGCGCCAGCGCATGCTCTCCCCCTTTGAAGCCGACCGCGCCTGGCACATCTACGGTCCGCTCGATCTCGACGCCGTGCGCTGGTGCTGCGAACAACTCATCGGCACTCACAACTTCGTCCGCCTCTCCGCCAATCGCGGCGACATGCCCGAAACCGAACGCCGCCTCCGCATTGAGAAAACCACCCGCACCATCCACCGCGCCGAACTCCGCGAAGCTGATGACATGCTCGAACTCGAATTCGAAGGCGACGGCTTCCTTTACAAAATGGTCCGCCTCATCGTCGGCAGCCTCATGCACGTCGCCCGCGGCCGCGAACCCAAAGAATGGTTCGCCGCCCTCCTCACCACTCCCTCCGCCCCCCAAAGCAACCAAACCGCCCCCGCCTGCGGCCTGTATTTGGCAGAGGTGAAGTATCCAAACGAGACACGCTGAAACCGCAGCCTTGCTGTTACCTGTGCTGTCAGAAATGGCATTCGGTTAAGCGCATGTATCGCGAGTCATGGAGCACCATCGCCACGCGACAGCGTCTTGGAGTGCGGTGGCACAGATGCACGGCGCAAGCCTGCATCGCCGACACCGCTTTCCGCGGGGTGTAAAACCTTCTCTGGCCTTACCACGCCGTCCAGCCTGCGAAAGCGGCGTCGCGCCTAAGCTTGCCGCACGCACTCCAGGACGCTGTCGCGTGCATGAAGTCACAAGCCCAGGCGCTAAAGGCAGACCCACGCGTTCTCGGGAACCCAAACCCCAGAGAAAATTCATACCCTCTTGTAATTTATCTTTCCTCCCTCTGCGCCTCCTTCATAGGCTCAAGCCTGCCACCTCATCCAGCAGCCACCCATCATCCCTTCTCCCAGCCAATGACTCTGCTCTCTCATCCCTTCCTCGCCGAATACTCCATCGCACACGGCCTTGAGCTTTTCGTCATCTTCGGCTTTGCCGGCATCCTCATGACCATCGCTGGCTACAAACTCTTCGACAAGCTGACCCCCGGCGATCTCCACGCTGAAATCTTCGAACACAAAAACGTCGCCGCAGCCATCCTGGCCGGCAGCGTCATCATCGGTGTCTCGCTGATCTTGGCAGCCGCCATGAGCAGTTAACTTAAGCTTCCGCAGCATGAAACGCAGCAACGTCATCATCCTGACGCTGGCCGGTGTCGGTCTCGGCGTCACCGGCTACAATCGCATGTCCGCACCCGTGAATGTGCATGACACGGCGATCCTGCCACCGGACGCGTTAAGCCCCGCCATGCGCGCCAGCCTTCCCGCCTTTGTGGCAGGGCAGGATGTGTCCAGCCAGATGCCGCCGCACAACGCCTACGATCCGCAGCTTGGCTACTATCATCAGCCCTGCACCACTTGGTTTCCCTATCCCTACGATCATTACGATCAGCGCTGGGGCTACTACCGCTGCGGCCGGTGGTCGCGCTACCACAGCACCCAAGCCTACTCCTCTTCCTCCAGCTACTATCGCGGCAGCCTCAACGGCTTTGGCGCAGGCAACAACAACACCTCCACACCCAGCACCCCTCCGCCCGTTGACAACGACTACGTCCACCAGCCCACCGGTGCCCCCAATCACGTCGGCGTGCCGCAAAGCCACGCCACCATGACGCGCTCCGCCTTCACCTCCCGTGGCGGCTTTGGCAGCACCGGCCATTTCTCCGGTTTCTTCTCCGGCTCCTGATCCCTTCCCGTGCAACGCATCTCCGCAACACCCCGCGCCGACTGGCAGGCCCAAGTCGAAGCCCTCGGCCTCACCTATCACACAATCGACGGCGAGCTCTACTGGGACGAATCCGCCCACTATCGCTTCACCAGTCCCGAGATCGACCAACTGGAGCAGGCCACCGCCGAGCTCCAGCGCATGAGCATCGCCGCCGCAGAGCGCGCCATCCGTGACAACTGGCGCGACCGCCTCGCCATTTCCCCTCAGGCTTGGCAGGAAATCATTCCCTCCTGGGATCGCGACGACCTCTCCCTCTACGGCCGCTTCGACCTCATGTGGGACGGCACCGGCTCTCCCAAACTCCTCGAATACAACGCCGACACCCCCACTGGCCTGCTGGAGGCCTCCGTCGTGCAGTGGCACTGGCTCCAGCAAACCCACCCCCACGGCGACCAGTTCAACTCCATCCACGAAAAGCTCCTCGCCTCCTGGACCGCATGGCCGGAGCCGCAGATCCACTTCTGCGCCCAGCGCGAATCCGAGGAAGACTGGCGCACCCTCCTCTACCTCATCGACACCTGCCAGCAGTCCGGCAAAAGCACCGTCGATCTCGCCGTCGAAGATCTCGGCTGGAGCGAACGCATGCAGAGCTTCGTGGACCACGCAGACCGCCCCATCTCGCGCCTCTTCAAGCTCTACCCTTGGGAATGGATGTGGCTCGAAGACTTCGCCTGCCATCTACCCAACAGATGCCAGCCCTTCATGGAGCCCGTCTGGAAAATGCTCTGGAGCAACAAAGCCTTCCTCGTCCTCCTCTGGGAAATGTTTGATGGCCATCCCAACCTCCTGCGCGCCTCCTTCAAACCCGACGGCATGCCCAGCCACGTGGAAAAACCCTTCTTCGGCCGCGAAGGCACCAACGTCCGCATCATCCAAAACGGCAGCCTCCTCGAAGACAGCGAC
Organism: Verrucomicrobiota bacterium; assembly: GCA_025360015.1. Lineage (GTDB taxonomy): Bacteria > Verrucomicrobiota > Verrucomicrobiia > Verrucomicrobiales > Verrucomicrobiaceae > Prosthecobacter. Next base: position 25,464 of record JANYCZ010000033.1, read on the forward strand.
GGCCCCTGGCACCGCCAGCCCAAGGTCTATCAAGAGCTGCACCCCGAAGTCAGCTTCTCCGGCAATCATCCCGTCATCGGCTCCTGGATCATCGGTGGCGAATCCGCCGGCATCGGCATCCGCGAAGACACCTCCCTCATCACCGCCAACGGCAGCCGCTTCGTCCCTCATTGGTTTTAGAGCATCCAAAACAAGCCCAACCCAGCGCCCGCAATAGCCACAAGGAGCCACGCACGTGCGCCAGCATAGTGGTCCGCACAGTCCCCTGTGCGGCGCTCCGCCATCCCCCCACCACTCCGCACGTCCACCAGCTTCATATCTGATTCACCTGTCACTCCCTGCAAATCATCTGCGCCACACGCCTGCCGCCATTGCCCCCTTCAGTTCACTCAACTCCCTCACACCCGGTGCTCTCCCAACAACCGTAAACCACCGTCAACTCCCGCCCCCGCCCCATTCGGATTTCGGCATTCGTCATTTGAAACGCACCCCGCTCTGCGGCATGAAGACCACCCCCTGTTCCCATGCCCTACGAAGCCCAAATCGCCCGCCGTCGTTCCTTCGCGATCATTTCGCACCCCGACGCCGGTAAAACGACGCTCACCGAGAAGTTGTTGCTGTTCGGCGGTGCGATCCAGCAGGCCGGCCAGGTCAAAGCCAAGGCCGACAAGCGTTCGACGCGCTCGGACTGGATGGCGATCGAGCAGCGGCGCGGTATCTCCGTCGCCACTTCAGTCATGACGTTCGAGTATGGCGGCGCGATCTTCAATCTGCTCGATACGCCCGGCCACGAAGACTTCTCCGATCACACCTATCGCACGCTGACGGCGGTCGATGCCGCGATCATGGTGATCGACGGCGCGCGCGGCATCGAGGCACGCACGCGCAAGCTGTTCGAAATCTGCCGCCTGCGCGACATTCCCATCATCACCTTCATCAACAAAATGGATCGCGAAGCGCGCGAACCGTTCGAATTGTTGGACGAGATCGAGAAGACGCTGGCGCTCGACACCGCACCCATGGTCTGGCCCATGGGCAAGGGACGGCACTTCAAGGGCACCTACGATCTGACCACGCATACCTTTCGCCAGATCGATCGCGACGACGACGACGGCCTGGCGACGAGCGGTCCCGACGACCCTGCCCTGGCCGGTTTTCTCGAGCCGGACGAGGCCGCAGCGTGGCGCGACGAGATCGCACTCGTCAATGCCGCCTGTGATCCGTTCGATCTCGAACAGTTCCGCCACGGCACGCAGACGCCTGTCTATTTCGGTAGCGCGCTGCGCAACTTCGGCGTCAAGGATCTACTGGAGGCGCTGATCGCGCATGCGCCTGCGCCCAGCACGCGTGAGGCCGACAAACGCGTGGTCGATGCCAGCGAGACGGCGCTCACGGGTTTGGTCTTTAAAATTCAAGCCAACATGGATCCCAACCACCGCGACCGCATCGCCTTTATGCGTGTCTGCTCGGGTAAGCTCACGCGCGGCATGAAGGTCAAGATCGTGCGCTCGGGCAAGACGGTGGTGCTGCAGGCACCGCAGTTTTTCTTCGCCCAGGACCGCTCGCTGGCGGAAGAGGCCTATGCCGGCGATATCGTCGGCCTGCCCAACAAGGGCGTACTCCGCATCGGTGATACCATCAGCGAAGGCGAAAATCTGACATTCGTCGGCATCCCCAGTTTTGCGCCGGAAATTTTGCGTCACGTGCGCCTCGACGACGCCATCCGGTCGCGCAAACTCTGGGAAGCGCTGAAGGAGATGGCCGAGGAAGGTGCCGTGCAGATCTTCAAGCCGTTGAACGGATCGCAGGCGCTGGTGGGTGTGGTCGGCGCGCTGCAACTCGACGTGCTCGGCGACCGCCTGTCGAACGAATACGGCCTGCCTATCGGTTTTGAATCTGCCCAATTCGAGCAGGCGCGTTGGATCTCGTCCGACGATCCGACGGCGTTGGCTCAGTTCCTCGAACGCAATCGCCAAGCCTGCGCCACCGATCTCGACGGCGATCACGTATTCCTTGCCGCGTCGGACTTCGATTTGAAATGGACGGCCGACAAGAACCTCGCCATCCGCTTCGCCGACATCAAAACCACCTCGGTAAAATAACGCCGGGCGGCGCTGCTGTGATCACACTCTGGTGTGGTTCACCAGCTATCGGCGCTCAGCGTTTTGTCTTGCCGGCGACGGCGCGCGTCGGTGTGGGGCCCGGAGAGGTGGCGGCGGTCATGCCTTTCCGCGCCAACTCGAGGCAGGCATCCAGCTCGGCCGCCAGCTCGTTCAGTTGCGCCCGAAGCTGCGCGGACAATCCGTGTGGCGCAGGTTTGCCTTGTTGTGCGGATTTGGCCGGCGGGGCAGCCGCTTGCCGTTTTTTCGCCGGCACTGCGGCGGCAGCGGGGACGGGCGCGACAGGCTCGACGGACCCGTTCGTCGCTGCAGACTTGACGGCTTCGATCCCGTCGTCGCGGAGAATCCGCTGCACGCCCTTGATCGTATACCCGGAGGCATGCAGCAGCTGATGGATGCCACGCAGCAACGCCACATCTTCGGGTCGGTAGAAACGGCGTCCGCCGCCGCGCTTCATCGGTTTCAACTGCGGGAATTTGCCTTCCCAGAAACGCAACACGTGTTTCGGCACGTCGAGATCATCGGATACTTCACCGATGGTACGGAACGCGTCGGTCGACTTCGCCATCGTTCGGCTCCTCGTGTTGGGCAGCCCTTCAAGGGCTTACGCCTTACCGTTGGCGCCGATCACGCGGCAGATCGGCTTACGCTTTGCCGTTCGTTTTCTCGCTCGCGGCGGATTTGCCGCCCCGCTGCTGGTTGATCGTCTCTTTCATGATATTGGACGGCTTGAAGACCAGAACGCGGCGCGGCGTGATCGGCACTTCCTCACCCGTTTTGGGGTTGCGCCCGATTCGCTCGCCTTTGGAGCGGATACCGAACGAGCCGAACGACGACAACTTGACCTGCTCACCTTTGGCGAGACTGTCGGAGATTTCCTTCAGGATGATTTCGACCATGTCCTGCGATTCATTGCGCGGCAGGCCGATCTTCTCGACCAGGGCCTCCGCCAGATCTGCGCGCGTCAATGTCTTGCCGGCCATACTCGAACTCCCTCGCTTCGCGTCCGCTGCACGACGTCGGCGCTCCCGTGCGCAGGCCCGTCGTCCTGTCATGTGGGCGCAACCTAACTGCGGTAGCGGCACCGGTCAACCCGATGGTGTTGCGCAAAAGCCTGCAAACGCATGAATTGGTTATAGAAACCTGCAGACGTCAACGCCGCCAAAGGAAGTAGCCGGGCCCGTCGACCTCGGCCCCGCGTGTCCCGTTGTGATTCTGCCAGAAATCGATCGTTTCGCGCCGCAGTTTTTCCGAACAGCTACGGTCGCAATCGTACCAGGTCCCACCAGGCAACTGCACCTGCAACCCGCGTGTCCCCTCGCGGACCGGTGCCGTGATCGTCGCCACGCCATAGCGGCTTTCCGCTGTGACGTAGCCGACCCGATCGCCCGCTTGTACCCCCGTCACGGCAGCCATCGACACCAAACCACCCATCATCCAGCGCCGCATGTATCCCCCTAGAATTGATATCGATCCGCACCGCGCCGTTTCAGCGCACCAGCCAAATCATACCACGGGTGGAAGGTTTTACCAAAGCCGTGACATCGATTTAGCTGACAAGAGGGGTCGGGAGTCTCACCCGATCTTTCCCCCCAACTCGTCCTCCACATGCACCCTTAGAATGTCCTCGAAGCTGGCGTCTGCCTTGAAGCCGAGGGACAACGCCCGCTTCGGATCGAGATTGCGCGGCCAGCCCGCCACGATCTTCTGGATGAACGGGTCGGGCTCTCTGCGGATGCGCGCGACGACCTTCTCGCCGCCGACCTTTCGCAAGGCGTCGATCTGCTGGCCGACGGTCGCCGCCAGTCCCGGCATCGATAGATTACGGCGCGTGCCGACTTTCTCGCCGTCGATGGTCGCCGCGTGCAGCAGGAAGCCGACGCCCGCGCGCGGCGAGGCGTGCCAGTGCATCACGTCGTCGGAGACCGGCAGCACTGCCTCCTTGCCTGCCAGCGGTTCGCGGCAGATGTTGGAGAAAAATCCCGATGCGGCCTTGTTCGGCGTGCCCGGCCGCACGCAGATGGTGGGCAACCGTATGCCGATGCCATCAAGCATTCCCTTGCGCGTATAGTCTGCCAGTAGCAGTTCGCCGATCGCCTTCTGCGTGCCGTAACTGGTCAGCGGCGTGGTGAAGAACTCATCGCCGATCTTGTCGGGGAACGGCGCGCCGAATACGGCGATGGAACTCGTGAACACGACGCGCGGCTTCTTCGTATCCTTCTCGTAGGTGTGCCGAACGCTTTCGAGCAAATTCTGCGTGCCCACCAGATTGATGCGATAGCCCTTGTCGAACTCCTGTTCGGCTTCCCCCGACACGATCGCCGCCAGGTGAAAAATGACATCGGGCTTGTCGGCGACCAGCCTGTCGGTTTCGCCCTTGGCCGGCAAATCGCCGGTCGCCGTGTGCACCTTGAATGCCGCGCCTTTCGGCGGCGTCGGCGCGACCACGTCGTACATCGTCAGTGCGGAAATTTCGCGACCGCCGAGCTGTCCGTCTTTCGCCAGTCGCTCCGACAGCTTGCGCCCCACCATACCAGCGCCGCCGATGATCAGAATTTTCATGTGCGTCTCCTGGAGCGCGAACCTGATCGCAGGTCGTTGCTCGATGCCATCGCCAAATTTGTTTTAGGTCACCGAGCGAGTATGGCCGAACGCGGCGCGTCCGGCCAACCCCAATCGTGTCACGTGTCGTCGTTTACTGCGCGGCGAAGCAGTAGAACAAGCCATCGCCGCCCGTGCTGCGCAGATCGCTCTGGCTGCAGCCGCCTTCGGCTCCGCGCGACGGATGCGACGAATTCCACGACCGCGCCGGGGCGTCCTCGCGCAGTCCCTTGCGGTCGACGTGGCCGACCATCGCCGCGCCCTGCGTGCTGCTGGTCCAGTTGCGGCACGTGCGATCCTCACCGGCCGGCATCGCGTTGCCCTCCGGCGTCGAGCCGGTCAGCACATCGTGGCGGTTGGGCGCAAAGCCGACACCCGGAATGATCAGGCCGCGCTCCGACAGTGACGTGGCGACGGTGAGCTTGTTGTTGTCGCTGTGCAGATCGTCGACCGATTGGGCGACGGCATCGCCTTTGAAATTCTGCCAAGGACCTTTGCCGATGCGGTCGCGCGCGTTGATCGCGGGTTTGCCGTCTGCAGCTTGTGTACTCAGATAGGCGCGCCAGGTTTTGCCGACGGCACCGTGCCGTTCGGCGAGCGTCTGGCAATACCGGTCGGCACCCTCGATACCACCGAGATCAGCACCTTTTCCGATCCCCGACCCTGTGACGAAGAACGTCATGTTCGGTGCCTGCGGTAGCGCCGGCGGAGCTGCTGCCGGTGCTGTCGGTTGTTGTGCGTGCACAGGCGTGATGGTGCCGAGCAGCGCACACGTCAGCACGAACGACAGGGTCGTTCCGATCGATGCAGGTTTCGTGGAAGCGATCATTGTTTTTTTCTCCCGGTGCAGTTTCGACTGTCGCGCCGATGCTGTTCACCGGCTGCGGGTGGGACGATAGTGCGAAACCGCCTGAAGACAAAATCGAGAAGTCGGATCGGGCTGGGCGCAGCCCGCACCTGTTTCCTCGCCCGTTGGGTCTTGCTATAATGCGAGCGTCGAATTTTTCTACGAGGCCCTCATGCGCAAGACCAAGACCAGAGACGGGGCCGACGGTCGCGCGGTGCACGACGTCGGCGGGCTCGATTTCGGTGCCATCGACCGCACCGAACATGATCTCGCGCTATGGGAAAAGCGCGTCGATTCGATGATGATTCTGCTCTATTCCAAGAAGGGGCTGTGGACGGTCGACGCCATGCGCCGCACCATCGAAGACTACGGCCAGCAGACCTATGACAAGATCGCATATTACGAGAAATGGATGCGTGCGATGCGCAACCTGCTCGTCGAGCAAGAGGTCGTCAGCCGCGCCGAGATCGACGCCAAGATGGCAGAAGTCGCCGACCGCCACCGGGCCGCCGGCCGCACGGTGCCGACGCACAAGGCGACATGGTCATGAGGGGGTCATGAGCGGGAGCGTGGGCAAGCCGATGCGTACGACGCGCTATCGTCCCGGCGATAGTGTCCGCGTCGACGATCGCGACGTCGCCGGCCACTGCCGTGCGCCGTGGTATCTGCGCGGCCAAATCGGCGTGATCTCGGAAGTGCTGGGCGATTTTCGCGATCCCGAACGGCTCGCCTACCATCGTCCCGGCGTGCCCCGGCAAATTCTCTACAAAGTGCGGTTCAAGCAGACCGATCTGTGGCCGGACTATCCGGGGGCCGCCCGCGACCGTCTTGAAGCCGACCTCACCGAGAATTGGCTGCAGGCCCCCGTCTCCGCCAAGCGAAAGGCCAAATCGCCATGACTCACGACCACGACCATCCGCACGATCATAGTCACGGCGATCATAGCCATGGCGATCATAGCCATGCCGATCACGATCACCCCCACCCCGCACAGCGTGATCACGATGCCGGACCGATGGGTGTCTACGAGGTCATGGAAGAAGCCGTGCGTCTGCTGCTGATCGAAAAGGGCATTCTCACCGATGCCGAGATCGCAGCCCAGATCGACCTCATCGACAGTCGGTCCCCGGCGCTCGGTGCCAAGGTCGTAGCGCGCGCTTGGACCGATGCGGCGTTCAAGCAGCGCCTGCTCGCCGACTGCCGCGCAGCCTTGATGGAGATGCAGATCGACATCGGCCAGATCGCGGAATTCAAGGTCGTCGAGAACACGCCCGAGACCCACAACGTGATCGTCTGCACGCTATGCTCGTGTTATCCGAAGCTGCTGCTCGGCATTCCGCCCGCCTGGTACAAGAATCTGGCCTATCGTTCCCGCACCGTAGTGGACCCGCGCGGCGTCCTCGCCGAGTTCGGCGTCAAGGTACCGAAATCACAAGAAGTGCGCGTGCACGACTCGACCGCAGATCTGCGCTACATCGTGCTGCCGATGCGGCCGAAAGGCACCGAAAAGCTAGACGAGCCGGCGCTGGCGGCTCTGGTTTCGCGCGATGCCATGATCGGCACGGCCATTCCGACTTACGCATAACGGGCAGCACGTGCGCCCGTAACAGCCTCGGTTGAACGCTGGTTATTTCCACTGCATAAGTGATGCGCGAAAGCGCGCAGCACGCTGCAGAATGCGCCAAAGGTCTTGCATCCGCACTTGTACCTGACCATCATATGACATATCGCGTTACGCAGATCCGGTGGTCGACCCTGCCGCAAACGTAAAGTCAGCCGGCACTAAATCCGGCGCAAGAGATCGATAAAGGCTTTCATGATCGGCGTCGTTATCGTCACACATGGCGGGTTGGCGCATGAATTTCGCGCGGCACTCGAGCATGTCGTCGGCAGTCAGGACCTGCTCGAGACGCTGTCGATCGGTCCCGAGGACGACATGGAAGCGCGCCGCACCGAATTGGTCGCCGCCATCCGTCGCGTGACCGCCGACAAGGGTGTCATAGTCATGACCGATATGTTCGGCGGCACGCCCTCGAACCTCGCGATCAACGTAATGGATGAAACCGGTGCCGAGGTGATTGCCGGCATCAACCTGCCCATGCTCATCAAACTGGCGACGGCGCGCAAAGACATGGGCCTGACGCAGGCCGTGACCGCTGCCAAAGACGCTGGCCGCAAATACATCAGCGTCGCCAGCCAGGTGCTGTCCGGCGAGGGCTGATCGCACGCAAAACGGGGACCGCAGAATGGAGCGCGAAAGTGCGGGGGCAATGCGCCCTGTGGCCGAGGTTGTCATCTGCAATCGCAAAGGTTTACACGCGCGTGCGTCGGCCAAGTTCGTCAGATTGGCGGAGACCTTCAACGCCAACGTCCACGTGACCCGCGACGGCCAGACCGTCGGCGGCACCTCGATCATGGGCTTGATGATGCTGGGGGCTTCGACCGGCACCAAAATCCATCTCGCCGCAGACGGTCCTGACGCTCCGGAAGCACTCGAAGCCCTCGTGGCACTCGTCAAAGATGGCTTCGGCGAAGACAAGTAGAACTTGGAAATGTAGGCATGAGCAAACGGGACTTGATCGACGCAGTCGCGAGTCATGCCGAGATCACGAAAGAAATCATTTGAGAACGACAATGCGATGTGTGCAAAGCTGACTGACGTCAATCAATCCTTGTGCAGCCGCATCCTAATTTGGCAGGATCTAGAGGTGAAACGTGTTGCTTGATTATTATCGTCGCGGCGTCAAATCAATCGGGCACTGGTTCACTGACGGCGTGCTGGAAAGGCTCAACCATGCCGACTTAATCAATCGCTTTGGGCCGATCCCCTCCGAGGTTAAGCGCGACGTCGAACGACTTGGCCGGGATGCGATTACATCTGTCTCGACCTATGTGCCGACCGAAGCCGCAGCGATGCCTTCGATTTCATATAAACAACAATCGCGCGTGCGTGCCGATTGTAATTGGTTAAATGGCTATGCCCGGAATGTCGCATCGCAAGACGGACAGGATGGCGTCTTAGAAAAAATATTCGAGGTCATCAAGCCAGTATCGAAGATAGCGGTCGAATTCGGTGGGTTTGATGGTAAAACGATGAGTAACACTTGGCGTTTGATTGCAGAAGAGGGCTGGTCGGGAATTCTAGCCGAAG
>JANYCZ010000073.1 GCA_025360015.1 Verrucomicrobiota bacterium
GTGTGCCCTCGGTGCCATCATGCACAAGATCATCCGCGTCGCCTTTGGTGTGCTCAAACACGACACGCCCTTCGTGAAGAACTTCGCCAAACTGGAGGCCTGAAAAAATCTAAATCTTCGCTCTTGCGCTGACCATATCTACGATAAGTCGCACCGTTGGTGCTGATGACGGACACATTGGATCGGCTGCCCAGTCCGTGCCAGATCCAGCCCAGGTCTGCGCCCACCCCGGTAGCGATCTCGAGGAGTCTTCCAAAGATCATCAAGCATAGGGTTCGAATCTTCATGGTGCTGGACTTGGTTCTTTGGGTTCGCTTGGATTGCTCTGGGTGTCCCGTCTGGGTGCTCAATGTCGATACACTGACGCCTGAAATCCATGCCAGGTTGGGCTGGGCCCTGCATGGGTATGGCGAGACTTTCTTCTTCAATCACGGCGTGCAGGTAGACAGCCAGCTCCACCTTGCGGGCGATTACGCCGCCAGCTTTGCTGCGAAGTGGCAGGCGAGTTTTGCGTGAACGGGCGGTCCGACGTCCAGTGGGGGGCAAATATACGATGCCCCGCGTGAAGGGCGCTCAGGGAAGGGCGTACGTCGCGGAAAGAAGCGCTGCAGGCAGTCGAGTCCCCGGCGCGCGGGCCTCCGAGCCCGCAGCAGGTCGCTTCCACGCAGCGGGTGTGGCTGCATGCGGGACCTCGCAAGCACGAGGACCACTGGGACGCGAGAGCGATGGCTGCAGGGACGCTGCTGAGTTGCGGAGTTGCGGAGTTGCGTGTGTTTGCGGAGTGCTGCGGACTCGGAGGTCCGCGCGCCAGTACCCTTGGGGCCTGCGTCGCTCCATTCCGTGACGACCGCCCTTAACCGAGTGACCAGGCACCATGCCTCGCATCTTTTCTGCACAGCAGCGCCCGCTTCAGCGCTGCTACTTTTTCAAACGGTAGCAGATGCCATTCATGCCAAGGCCTGGTCCTTTTCCTTTCCCCCCGCTCCTCCGCCACTTGCCAGCGCATGCCAGCCTGTGGTATGCCTCCCTCCTACCCCCGGCACCATCCATGAGCAGACGCTTCACCCGGCCCAGACCCAGCATCGCTGCCACCGCCTTCTTTGAGGCGCAGGCCGCGGAGCGCAGCTTCGTCGCCCCGCTGGGCATTGGCAGCGTGATTGCCCTGCTGCTGGCGTGGGTCGCCCTGCTGGACCACGACCGTGGTTTCTGGCGCTGTGTCGAGTTCTGCATCTGGGCCACCGTGCTCTGGGGCGTCGCGCTGCGAGGTTACCGCGTGCGCATCCGAGACGGCGTACTCGAGTATCGGAATCCCCTCTACATCACGCAGCGCTGCCACCTCGGCGACATCCAGCAGTGCGTCCTCCGCTGGGAGGCCTCCATCCACAACGGCGTCCGCCACACCCGGCTCATGCTCTACGTGAAGCTCCGCACCACCGATCCCCTGCGCATCCCCATGCCCCCCTTCAGCCCGGACGACCAGGCACACCTCCGCGAGCTCCTCGGTGCCATCCGAAAATGAGCAAGCCCAGCCTCAGCCGAGCGCGGGAAAGCTGCCCGGTAATCTTGATGTCGTGATTCACCCGAAGGGAAGGGTGCCGGGCATTTTTGTCGGGGTTCGTTCAGGCAATGTCAGCGTACCATCTGCCCAGTGTGCTGCGGATGATGGCGAAACTCTCGTCGCTCCAAGACTCGGATATCACCTGTGAAACCCATTGATCATCATTCGAAAAGGTTTCAGCCACAATCCTGGCGGCCCGCTGAAATTCTGCCGTGGTCCTGAGTGCTTCAATGATCGTTGGAGTTGCATCGCTTTCATCACGGCTCACCATGGCCACCATTCGGCACACGTCTTGTGCGTGCTTGATGGCCTGGGCACGGGAAAACGCACGAAACTCCTCGGGCTTGTCTGGCTGGTTCGCACTCTTCCAACGATCATCCGCTGCGGTGAGCTTCATGATCGACCATGTGATCGGATTGGGCACCAGAACTGGCATTCCATCCACCTCAAATCGAAATGGATTCAGTGCGCTGCCAATGGCCTCAGGGTTCGTCCGTGCATGGAAACCGCGTTCTCTGAGCGAGGGCTTGCGTTTGACCCGAATCCGATCCGCAGCCACGCCTGAATCGTGCGTGGATGGAAACGGTGCGTGCAGTTCCACGATCACCTTGCGCGCCTTTGGAAGCTCTTTGATGAACTGCCACCTCGGATTTTTCGCACTTACTTTGAAGCCATGTTTCTCGATGGTTTGCAGAACCTGCGCATGGGCTGCTGCATCGGAGATCACATCCAGCCCAACCACCAGATCGAGATCTTTCGTCACCCTCGGGCTGTTGTCTCGCCATTGGCTGATGGGCACGGCAATCGGCAGTTCGGGATGCTGCAGCAGCCAGCTTTGCTTCAAAAAGAGTCCATATCCTCCGGCAACCAAAATGCCACCGTCCCGCGCCTGAAACAGGTCTGCCAGCAGCGGGCCGAAAAGAGGCCGCATCTCATCTTGAATGGTCATGAATCTCACTGCTTTACCTCCTTGAGGATTTGCTCGCGAATCTCCTTCGCCGCCTCCTGCTGCCGGGCATCGCCAGCCTGGAGTTCCAGCCAGGTTTGCAGTGGGCTCGCCCATCGGACTCCGTTCGCATCTGTTTCTTGATCGAAGAACGCCCCAGCGTCCTTGGTCGCCAGTAATTCAATGTCGGCAAAGCTGGGCACCGGTTCGTGGGTGCCCCCGAGTCTCGCCAAGGCCAGCCCCATGTCAGACACAACGATCCGCAGCGGTCCACCTTGAGCCAGCATCGCGTAACGATTGACGGAAGACTCCCCGCTGACGGCCCAGAGCAGCTCGGGAGCAGATGAAAGGGCTTGTACCCAATCCGTTCCTTTCGGCAGTCGCAATGACTGCCGTGAATGATAGGGGGACATTTGCACCTTGGTGGATCGCCCCCCCGCACTGTCAGTGATATGCCGGAACTGAAGGCTCGTTTTCCATTCGCCGCCCAGCTTGTCCAGCAGGCGAAGTGGGTCACGAAGGCGGATGGCCCCCGACTCTTTGGATACAATCAAATCTTCAGTCATCGCCTGAACGGCCTTGGATACCTGAGGAAGAGAGAGTTCCCCACCTGCGCTGGTGATCGAAGCCGCCAGCTCGGACAGAGTCTCCCAATGGGGGCGCTTTAATAGCATCCTGGCCACCAATGCGGACCGCCCTCGGTACGGGTTGCTCAGGGGCCGTGAGTCACGAAACCGGTTTGGCGATCCGACCCGCACCACCCACAGCAGCCCAGGCACCATCACCACGCCATTGCCACAGAGATCCACACCACTGACTCCCTCTTTTTCGAGCTCCAATATTCGTTCGGGAGACAAGTACGGCACCTGAATCATCGGCCACTCACCCGCCTGCGTTGCGGCTCTTGCCTGGGCCACGGCCAGTTGGATATTTTGCGGAGTCCCCCGTGCCTTCGTTTCCACGACAAAGGGAAATACCTCGGCTCGATCAGGCACGCTCACTTCCAGCCGGGCATCCCCCTTGTCCTTTGGACCACCCAGGATCACACAGGATCTGATAACAAGCGGTGCCAGCAAAACCTCACCCACTTGAAAGCGGGAGAGCATCGTTGATTCCGTGATTTGCGTATGATGGGACATTTTCCGCTGTGGGAAAGATACACGAAATAAGAAAATAACAACCAGTTTTCTTATTATCAGGAGTTTTCCCGCACAGGAAAATCTGTTTTTTAGCACACGACCGCCATTCCTATCCGGCAGCCTGGGCGCCTTCACCCCCCAGAAGGAACTCGCGCGTGGCGCGGCGGTCGCTAGGCACCCCTGTTCAAACAGTTAGCACGATTCTTTGCATCTTGCAGTCGCGAGGGGAGTTGTACTCATACTATGAATACTTCATCCTTCACCCTGATTCCCCTGGCGGTGCTGGCGTTTGCCTGCCCTGCCAGAGCCCAAGTACCGGCGGAAACCATCCTGCCTGCCATCATTCCTGCCAGCCAGACCCACGCCCCCGTGAAAGCGGAGCATGCCTCCGCCACCCCTCCCAGCGCTGGCGCGGCGGCGGCTGCGCTTGCGCCGGTGCATGCCGCAGGCGTCGTGGTCAATCCCACCCCCACACGCCCGGCGGTCAGCCCGCCGCACGCCACCGTTTTCTCAGAGAACAGCGGCCCCCGCCGAGATCAAACCGTGACCTACTATCTCCCGGTCGGAGCCATCTCTCCCCGGTCCGGGCTGCGCACCTACCCTGGTAACACGGCGGCGCAGATCACCAACGGCTCCACCCGCGCCTCCAGCGGCATGGCCGCAGGCAGCACGGCGGCCCGGCTCGCTGGCAGCAATGGGACCAGAGCCAGCCAAGCCTCCACCAGGGCACGCACCGTGGGCACCCGCTGAAGCGGCCACCGCAGAGATGATTTGCCGATAAGTCGCCAGGCCACAATGGCACTCAGTCAAAGCGGGGCTTCGTTCGTTTTCTCACCGCCTACCAAGCCCGGGGCTCCGCTGAAAAAAACGCTCCCTGGCGCGCGGGCCTCCGAGCCCGCAGCAGGTCGCTCACACGCGGCGGGTGTGGCTGCATGAGGGACACCGCAAACACGAAGACCTCGGGGGGACGCGAGAGCGATGGCGGCAGGGGCGCTGCGGAGTTGCGTGTGTTTGCGCAGTGCTGCGGACTGGAAGTCCGCGCTCCGGGGGCGCTTTGGCCTGCAGCGCTTCATTCCGCGACGACCGCCCTCAACTGAGGGACATTCTTGCCAGGCCATTTTTCCCTGAAAAAGCGGTAAGGCAGAAGCCGCATGCATGCGTGAATGGCCCGGCTGAAGAAGGCAAAGGAATGGATCGGCAAAGGAATGCCAGATCCCAGATCGGATGGGCTCGGCTGCATGGAACCGTCCATTCCTTTGCCAAATATTAATCATGGGAGGCTGTGCTGGTGAGGCGGATGCGCCCCCGGCGGGGGCAGGGGTGAAGAGCCAGGGTGCAGGATGCTTTATCGTGGTATTGAATACTATGTGATGGTCTAGGGTGCATGGCGCGGTGTGTGCCACGGCTCGTGCTTTGTCAGCCCCCATTTTTCCCGCTGCCGGTGTCTGTGTTCGGGACTGGGACGCTGCCAGGGCCGGCACCCGCCCATGAGCGGCTGCGTGGGCCCGTGGCTGCTGCACCCCTATGGGCGCATCCGCACAGATCCCGACACAGCCAGGCCCGGCAGCTCCGATGTTGCAGTTGTAAATCACCACCAACCAAACAACCAGTTCCATGAAAACGAAAAATCTCCTTAGCACCCTCGCGGCCACCCTTCTGGCCGTCTCCCTGAATGCACAATCCGGCGGCGGCGGAGGCGGCGGTGCTGGAGGCGGCGGCGGTAGCGGCGGAGGAAGTAGCGGCGGCGGAAGCGGAGGCGGCAGCGCTGGTAGCGGCGGCAGTGGCAGCGGTACGGCCAGCGGCTCGGGCACAGGTAGCGGCTCCTCCTCCGGCAGCGGCACAGGCGGCACCGGATCGAGCGCGGGCAGCACAGGCAGCGGCAGCGGCACCGGCTCAGTCAACGGCAGCACCGGCAGCGGCTCAGTCAGCGGCAGCAGCACCGGCAGCGGCTCGGTCAATGGCAGCGGCAGCAGCTCAGTCAACGGCAGCACGGGCGGCTCGGTCAACGGCAACGGCACCTCCTCCAGCAATGCCACTTCTCCCAGCACCGGCAATTCCCCCAGCGACCGCATGGCTCCCGGAGGCTCTGTCCCCAGCGGCATCACCAAGAACAGCGCGGCCACCCATGGCGCAGGCACCAGCGCCAGCACCCCCAGCACGGGCTCTGCCAGCGGCAGCACCAGTGCGGGCACCAGCACCGCCACTCCCGGCAAGGCCCACACCGCACCTGGCAAGGACTTGGACACCGCCCCCGGCCAGGTGAAAAAAGATCCCGACGCGAGAGACAGCTCTGCCGATCGCGACAGAGACAAGAAGTAAGAAGCACGAGCGCCTGATGTGTGAGAGCGTGGAACGCCCTGCGTCTTCTTCTCACCGGCCTCACGTCCGGGCCCCGGCACCCTGCGAGCGCAATCTCGCAGGGTGCCACTGCGTCCGGCGGTCACGGTCCCGCCCACCCACCCACCGCAGCCGTAAAACAAAAAACATGCCAGGCATTATGTACAAAAAAACATGCCAGGCATTATGTACAGAAATATGGCCAAGAAAGAGGCGCAAAGGAACGCCGGATCCCAGATCGGATGGACACGCCTGCATGGAATCAGTCCACCCCTTTGCCACATGAGCACGGAGAAAACATGCCACGCACAAATGGCACTCGGTAAAGGACCGTCATCGCGAAATGAAACGCTACAGGCCAAAGCGCCCCGGAGCGCGGACTTCAGTCCGCAGCACTCCGCGAGCACCCATGCCTCCGCAGAAAAACATGCCAAGAAAAACATGCCAGGCATTATGTACAGAGTTATGGCCAAGAAAGAGGCGCAAAGGAACGCCGGATCCCAGATCGGAAGGACACGCCTGCATGGAATCAGTCCATCCCTTTGCCACATGAGCACGGAGAAAACATGCCACGCACAAATGGCACTCGGTAAAGGACCGTCATCGCGAAATGAAACGCTGCAGGCCAAAGCGCACCGGAGCGCGGACTTCAGTCCGCAGCACTCCGCGAGCACCCATGCCTCCGCAGGTCCCCCAGAGCCCCAGCACTCAGCAAACACCCATGCCTCTGCACGATCCCTCAGCGTCGCAGCATCAGCGCCCCCCTCCTGCTTGCCAGCCGCAGCCTGGGCAAGTGACTCTTCAGCCCGAGCGACCTGCTGCCTTCTCCGCCAAGGCTTCGAAAACCAGCACGGACTCGGGAAAAAAACATGCCTAAAAAAACATGCCTAAAAAAACATGCCTGGCATGAATGGCACTCAGTTAAGCGCGTTCGTCGAGCCACAGGCGCACCCTGTTCTCGCGCCGTGGGCCAACGGCCCGCAGGATTCAGCCCAGGGCGGCACGCCCTGGGTGTGGGATGACGCGGCATTCTCTCTCAAGGCCGCGCTCTGAAGGAGCGCAGGAGCAGCTGCGGGATCATCTGCAACGTTCATGCTGGCTTACCCATCGCACGCTCTCCTGCGCCCATTCAGGGCGCGACCTTGGGCTGGCGGGTGATGTGGGTCGTTTGTCCCAGGGCAGCACTCGCCAAGGCTCGGCCCGCCCTGGGCTGAGTCCTTCGCGCCGTTGGCGCGGCAGAAGACTCGTGCACACGCACTCAGGATGGAAAGAACTCTTCTTCAGCGATCACCGGCCTTAACTGAGTGCCATTCATGCGATGCCATTCATGCCGGGCATTATGTGCAGATGTGCAGAGCAGCGTGTTGATTGCCAATTGACTGGCTTTGGAGCGGGGCGCTTGTCATTGCGCGTGGCCCTGCCGAGGTGCAGCGTTTTTCATGGGATCTGTGGAACATCATGAACCCCAATTCACCTTGCGGTCACACGCCACCGGGTATCTTCCGCCGCACCAACCACGCGCCCATGAAATACCTCCTCGCCGCCCTCCTGCTGGTCTCTTTTACTTCCGCTTTTGCAGACACACCCGCCAAGATCGCCGAGGACTACCGCAAGCAGGCTGCTGCCGCGCTGACCAAGGTGAACGGCATGCTGGAGAGTGCGGCCACGACGCTCATCGCCAAGCTGGTGACCAGCGGAGACACCGCCGGTGCGGAGCAGCTCACCGCGCAGCTCAAGTCCAAGCTCGCAGGCGAGCCCGTGCCCACGCCGCAGGCCAGCGCCACACTGCTCTTTGCGCAATATGACCAGGCGCGTGGCAAGGCCCTGGAGCCCGTGCAGAAGGCCAGCATCTCCCGCATTGAAACCCTGCTCAAAAGCGCCAGCAAGCCCAGTCTCGAAACCGTCACCGAGTTGACCAAGGTGCGGGCAGAGGTGGAGGCGGGGAAGGCCGCCCCTGCGCCTCCCGACATTCCCATGTCTTGGAATTACTACATCGGAAGGGACAAGTCATATTTGATCGGGGAACTCCTGCTGAGTGCGGACGGAACTGTTTCTCTCAATTCTCTGAAACCCGATGGGACGCCTTACATGGTGGGCAATCCCAAAAAGCCTGAAGCCACTCCCGGGCGATGGGAAAGGACGAAGACCAACGCCTTGAAAATCACTTTGACCCCTCTAGGCAAGGTTGAGGAGTGCGAGATGCTCATCAGTGGCAAAGATGCTGTGATGAAACGCGCCGTTGGCGATCGTTTTCTGACCGCCAAGTGATGGGAGATCCTCTCGGTTCGCTCTTTTCAGCTTGTCCCACAGGCATCCTCCATTTCAAATCACTTTGCAGCCATCCACCGTTCATTCTCCCACGCGCCCATGAAACACCTCCTCGTCGCTCTCCTGCTGGTCTCTTTTACTTCCGCTTTTGCTGACACACCCGCCAAGATCGCCGAGGACTACCGCAAGGCCGCTGCTGCGGCGCTGGTGAAGGTGAATGAAACATTGGAAAAGGCCACGGTGCCCCTCATCGCCACCCTCGTGAAAGCCGGCGATACGGCGGGCGCTGAGGAATTGCAGCAGCAGCTCAAGGCCAAGACCGCCGGCGAGCCGGTGGTGAAGCCGCAGGCCAGCGCAGCCAACATGTTCAAGCTCTATGACGCCGCCCGCGTAAAGGCGTTGGTCCCCGCGCAGCAGGCTGCGGTGGCCCGCATAGATTCGATGCTGGCGGGCAGCGAGGGCAGGAAGCTGGAAGTGGTGACGGAGCTGGGGAAGGTGAGGGCGGAGATCGAGGCGGGGAAGGCTGCTGCAGTGGCTGTGACCACAGACAGTTTTCCCATGCATTGGTCGTATCACATGAAGCCAGATAGGCTGGTGGACAATGGCTTCGTCGACATGACGCCGGACGGCACGCTGGTCATGGGCAACGTCAATGAATCCACACCAGGCAAATGGTCGGTGACCAGCAAAACGAATGTGCTCGACGTGTTTCTTGACACCAAAAAGGGCAGGGAAAACTGCCTGATGCGGATCAATGGCAATGAGGCCGAACTGGTGCGCCCCATCGGCACCCGCTACCTCAAAGCCAGGTGATCAGCGGGGCTTTGGGTCCCGTCCTGCGCTGGGTGGCTTTTCACGGGAGGCATTAATGGCGAGGTTGCTTGTGTCGGCAAAATCGTTCACGGCATCAGCGACGCCCAGGAGCCAGGGAGCGGATTTGTCCCCACTCCCCGTCTGGTTGCTGCGGCCACTGAACGGTACTGGATCATAATCATTCCACGCGTCTTGTGAAAAACCCGCCATGAAAAACCTGCCAGACATGATCGGTGAACGTGCAGCTCAGCGTCCTGATTGACAATGGACTGGCGTTAGAATGGGCGCTTTGCCATTGAGCGCGTGGCCCTGCAGCAGAGCGGCGTTTTTCATGGGATCTGTGGAACATCATGAACCCCAATTCACCTTGCGCTCACGCGCCACGGGGTATCTTCCGCCGCACCAACCACGCACTCATGAAATACCTCCTCGCCGCCCTCCTGCTGGCCACCTCCGCCCTCGCCGACTCCCCCGACGCCATCCTCAAGGACTACCGCAAGCAGGCCACCCAGGCCGTGGAGCGCCTAAATCAGTCCCTGGAAAAAACCGCCACGCCGCTGATCACCAAGCTCGTTGCCAGTGGCGACACCGCTGGGGCGGAGTTGCTCACCACCCAGCTCAAAGCCAAACTCGCTGGCGAACCCGTTGAAGTTCCCCACGCCAGTGCCAAGCAGCTCTTTTCCCTCTACGATGAAGCCCGCGCCAAGGCTCTCGCCCCGTTGCAGAAATCCAGCATCGCCCGCGTTGACAGCCTCCTCAAAACCGCTGGAGGGGCCAAACTCGAAACCGTCACTGAGTTGGGCAAGGTGCGCGAATTGATCGATGGTGGGATCGTTTCTTCGACAGTACCAAAAATGCCGATGGTCTGGGACTACTTCACCGGCCCGGATCGAGGCACGAAGCAGGCCGAGATGATTTTTAAGCCCAATGGCACGTTGTCCATAGTCAATAAGGACAGAACCAATCTTGGCAAGTGGGCCTTGACGACAGATCCCAACGTACTGAAAGTGACGCTCGACGGCACCCCAAATGAAGAGAAATGCGTGTTTAGAATCATTGGCAATGAGGGTGAACTAGAACGACCTATCGGGACACGGTATCTTCGTGTGAAACCATGATTATCCAGGTTTCCTGATCCACCAGGATTGGCAGGGAAGTTCGTGGATTTCATGGACTGTGAGTCCGTGTTTGTCCGCGAAGTGATCCACCGCCTGCACAATGAGAGGCCATGCCATCTCGTAGTTGTGGCCTGCAAAGATTGATCCGGGCTTTGCCTTCGGCCACCATTGGTCAAGCGTGGCTTCCATCTCCTGCGCGGTGAGCGCGCAGGCGTCGAGGTAGATCAAATCGAACTCGACGTTCTCAAATTGAGCCGATTGCGCGGCCTCCGCGAATGTCTGGTGAACGATCAGCACGCGCTCGTCTGCCAGCGCCTCGCAGGCTGCGCTCTTTTCGCTTTCGGTGTGGGTTTCGTCGTTCCATTGGCCGATGGCATAGAGCCTGCCGATTTGCTTGTGCTGGCGAAGCAGTGGTGCTGAGAAATCACCCCGCGCCACCCCGAGTTCGGCAACAGTGCCTCCGTGTGGCACTAGAAACCCCAGATCGAGGCGGCAGGCTGCATCCGGCCACTTCGCCATCAGCGCGGCTTTGCGCCAGCTTTTGTTTGAGTAGTCAGATCCGCAGAAAGCCGAAAGAGCGGTTCTGCGGAGATCAGGCCAGGCATGGTATTGAATGATGCCGGCACGTTCGCAGGCAGTGATGATCACATGCAGCCCCTGCATGGCCCGCCCATGCTCCAGGATGTCATTCCAGTGGCTGAGGCCTGCCACACCCAGATGCCACAGGGACCGCGATTCGTTCAGAAATGACTCGTCAAGGGTGCCTGTGCTCATGCGAATGATCGCCTGCAAAGCCCTGGTGCGCATCACATTGATGATGCAGGAGGGGTTTGTCAGAATCCATTCACGGTCCCTGCTGGGCCCCTGCGGATATTCAATGTCGTGCAGCATCGCCATCCAGGTGCGGACGGCATGCCATGAGCATTCCCACCGTGATCGTGATTCCGGCTCGGGAATCTCCGGCACAGGTGCAGCAATAAACGCCGCCGCGTCTGTCAGCGGCAGCGCGCCATCGAGGAGGCGGTAGCAGAGCCATATTCTTGCAAGGCTCGGTGTCCTTTCGGTGATGTGCTGCCATTCATCCGTGTCAAACAGCCACTTCTTGGCGGTCGCCACCTTTGCGGCGAATGGTGCCGTGGACTTGGCATTGTCGAAATAGTCCCACCCGTCGGTTTTCATGGCAGTTGGTAGTTCCTTGCCCAGGCCCAGCGCATGGCATCATCCTGGTAGGTGATGCTGGGGTATGTCAGGGCTTTGCTCATGTATTGCAGGTGCGTCAGCTTATCATCCTGCCCTGGCTTTTTCGCCTTCACCGGCACGCCCGCAGCATGCAGCCCGATGACCTCAGCAGGAATGAACGGGTAGCAGCCGCCGCTGATCATGTGCCGGTAAAAGTTAAACACGAATGGCAGCAGTGTCACGGGGGTCGCCAGTTTTTGACACGCCATGTTCAGGTAGTACTGATCGCCGAAATCATCCGGCTTGCTGGCGGTGCCGCACATGACCTTCTTCCGCAGCGCGCGTGCCTCCTGAAACACCGCCTGGTGCTCAGGACGTCGTGTATCGCAGCAGAAAAAGCCGCTGTTCCAGTATTGCGCCCTGTCCATGCCTTCCCGCTTGCAGTCAGAGAAGGGAAAAGCGTAGGGCGCAAAGACGCCTGGATCATTGACCGCCAGCCATGCCGACCCATCCCATGAGTCCATTGGCAGTGCGCGCAGCAGCCAGTAGTCGGAATCGAAGAACAAGAACTTCTTTTTGCCCATGATCATGTCGAGGTTCAGCTTGGTCTCAAAGCCCTCGTCATCGCTGCACTCGATCACTTTGACATCGAGTCCGCTGAATTTCTTCATGCGGCGCACAGCCTCCGCTCCAACAGATTCGTAGGAGGGGCTGATGATGGTGACGGCGGTTGTTCGGCTGCTGACTAGGCTGGTTCGGCTCATGCGCGGCGGCAGGCGTGGATCGTGGGCTTTGGGAGTGGCGCTTTTTTTGGGTTGTTGCATTGCGGGTTTCACAGGCAGGTTGGGCTTGGGTGTTTCATCAAAAATAGGTGTAGAGATTATCGCCTCCATCATCTCCGCCGAAGCCACCACCACCACCCGAGCTCCCGCCTCCGCCGCTCTTGCCTGCGGCGGCAGTGACCGTGCTCTGGGTGGTGGTGACGCTGGGGCGGCTGTTTCCCGCGCGGATCGTCAGATTGTTCTGCGTGATCCCGGCCGTCACGCTGATGCCGGGTATCGAGTTGATCCACTGCCGGGCCAGCCACGGGCTGCCGACTTGAATGCTGCCGATGGAGGTCTGGATCATGAGGAGTGCTCCCGGTCGTCAATGGGTGGGTAGGCTTCCACCAGTTCGCGAAACCAGAAGCCGTTGATGTTTTGCGTGGTGTCTTCCAGCGGATAGACTTCCCAGTCCGTCATGGGCGTGGCCGGATATTCCTGCGCGACGATGTCCCCGCCGATCTCGACTTCCGGTGTGCCTGCGCCAAAGATCACCTTGCCGCTGCTCTGGAAGCGTGGGAAACGGCAGCCGGGATGCAGGCATTCAGGGATGCTGCCTTCGCTCCCGTCAAAGCTCCAGGAGACGGAGTCCGTGATGGGGGTGGGGGACTTGTGCGTGCTGCGCGGCCAGGGGCGCTCGGAGAGAAAGCGGCTCGTCTTAAACCACGTGGGATACATCGCCCCATCGCGTGTCTTGCGGCGCGTATGGATCACGCTGCCATCTGAATGCTGGGATGACAGCGGCAGATTGCCCTGCTCAAACCAGAGCTTCAGCAGCACCGTGGGCCAGAACTGCATGCGCTTCACCCAGGACACCTGGAAGGGGGTGTTGCGCTCCAGATCGGTGCGCGTTTTGCCAAAGACGAAGGTGCGCTTCTGGTAGTCTGCCTTCATGGCGTTCACCAGCGTGTAGCCCTGCAGGCTTTCGGGGATGGCCTCCGCTTTTTTGATCCACTGCGGGCAGTCGCTCCAGCGCACCACGGTGTTGAGGAAGTCCGGGATCGGGTCGCTCACGCCTTCCTTGGCGACGATGGAGAAGGCGCGCTCGGCGGCGTTGGGCGTGTCCACCCAGTCGAAGTTGGTGTTGATGGAGGGCATGGCTGTTTATGCGCCGCGTGGTTGGGAGCCGATGCCGAGGATGTCGGCCAGGCGGAAGTGGTACTGCATGCCGTTGCTGCTGGTGTAGGCACGCCAGGTGACGGTCCTGACAAACTGCCGTGGCGTCGCGCCTGCGGCCTCATCAGACATCGCCCCCGCGGTGTAGGAGAGGTTCGAGTCCACATTCCAGCTGGCAGGGAAAAAGTTTCTCACCGACTGCATCACCCCTGGGAGGGTGATGCTGCCTGAGGAGGAGACACCATTGACGCCTGTCACCGTCGTCTGCGCGGAGGTCTGGAAGATGTTGCGGTAGGGCTCGCTCTTCTCATCCACCAGGGCGTCGGTGTAGGAGCCGGTCCACTGCGGCACGAAGCCGTCGCCGCGCCCGCCCTTGAGATAAATGTAGGTGTCCTCAGGCTCCGCCTGCACATAGAGATAGAGGCTGTTTGCCGCACTGGTGCCGGCCGCTGCTGTGACCAGCACGCTCGCCGTGCCCGCAAAGCCCGCTGGCGTGGTGCAGGAGATCGTCGTCTCATTCACCACCGTAAAGCTGGGCACCGCCATGCCGCCGAACGTCACACTCATAGCCCCGGTGAAGTAGGTGCCGGTGATCGTGATGCGCGTGCCACCTGCGGACACCCCGATGGGCGGGGACACGCTGGCCACGGTGGGCAGCGCCAGCACATAGGTGAAGAGGCTGTTGTCAGCATTGTGGCCGCTGGGCGTCGTCACCACCACGCTGGTGGGCGTGCCCGCTGTGCCCATGGGGGTGATGCAGGTGAGGGTGCTGTCATTGATCACCACGACGTGGGTCGCCGCCACACCGCCGATGGTCACTCCGGAGGTCCCGGTCAAGTAGGTGCCGGTGAGCGTGACACTCGTGCCGCCTGCTGACGTGCCACTTGCTGGCAAGAGGCTCGCCACGGTGGGTGCTTTCAGCGCATACGCGAAGAGGCTGTTGTCAGCGTTGGAGCCGCTGGGCGTGGTCACCAGCACGCTGGCCGTGCCCACACTGCCCGCCGGGGTGATGCAGGTGAGGCTGGTATCGCTCACCACGGTGACGTTTGTCACCGGCACGCCACCGATCGTCACGCTGCCTGCCCCGGTGAAGGAGGTGCCGGAGATCGTGACACTGTTGCCACCCAGCGTCGATCCGGTGGAGGGCGAGATGCCGCCCACCGTCGGAGGCGGCGGCACGTAACCGAAGAGGCTGTTGGCCGCATTGGCGCCGCCAGGGGTCGTCACCACCACACTGGCCGTGCCCACCGTGCCCGCCGGGGTGACGCAGGTGAGGCTGGTGCTGCTGATCACGGCCACGCTGGTGGCTGCCATGCTGCGAATGGTCACACCTGTGGCCCCGGTGAAGTTTGTACCGGTGATCGTGACACTCGTGCCGCCTGCGGACGAGCCGCTGGCTGGAGACAGGCTGGTCACCGCAGGCACCGCCAGGTAGGTGTAGAGGCTGTTCGCCGCATTCGATCCGTCTGCATTCGTCACCACCACGCTCGCGCTGCCCGCACTGTGTGCCGGAGCGGTGGTGGTGATGCTGGTGTCGCTCACCACGGTGAAGCCAGTGACCGCCGTCCCGCCGAAGGTCACACCGGTGGTCCCGGTGAAATTGACCCCGGTGATCGTCACAATGGTGCCAGCGCTAAGCGGCCCGCTGGGTGGAGAGATGCTGGTGACCGTGGGCGCCACCACGTAGGTGTACAGGCTGTTGGCCGCATTCGTGCCACCCGCTGTGGTGACCAGCACGCTGGCCGTACCTGCGCTGCCGGAGGGCAGGGTGCACGTGATGCTGCTGCTGCTGACCACGGTGATGCCAGTGGCCGGCGCACCGCCGATGGTCACGCTGGGGGCTCCAGTGAAGTTCGTCCCGGTGATCGTCACACTGCCGCCACCGCTATGCGCGCCGATGGAAGGCGAGATCCCGCTGACCGTGGGCGTCGCCACATAGGTGTAGAGGCTGTTGACCGCATTGGTTCCACCGGGCGTGGTGACCACCACGCTGGCGCTCCCCGCAATGTGTGCCGGAGCGGTGGTGGTGATGCTGGTGTCGCTCACCACGGTGAAGCCAGTGACCGCCGTGCCGCCGAGGGTCACCCCGGTCGCCCCGGTGAAATGGGTCCCGGTGATCGTCACACTGGTGCCACCGCTAAGCGGCCCGCTAGAAGGCGAGATGCCGCTGACGGTGGGCGCTGCCACGTAGGTGTAGAGGCTGTTGGCCGCATTGGTGCCAGTGGCGTTCGTGACCAGCACGCTGGCCGTTCCGGCGCCGTGTGCCGGAGCGGTGCAGGTGATGCTGGTGTCGCTCACCACGGTGAAGCCAGTGGCCGCCGTGCCGCCGAGGGTCACTCCGGTGGTCCCGGTGAAGTTGCTCCCGGTGATCGTCACATTGGTGCCGGACAGGGTCGAGCCGCTGGCCGGGGAGATGCTGGTTACTGTAGGTGCGGGCATGGCGGGGGGAATGGGTGGTATTTGATCGTTTTAACTGGTATTTTAAGAAATCATGCAGCGTCGGGCGTCAGCGTGGCTGCCCCCGCATGCGTGGCACGCAGCCGGGGCTGTTCCGTGCTTCGCCGCCGGTGGCAGCACTTCCCCCCGGCAGCACGGCCGCCGCGCTCCGCTGCTGCCCTGGGAGCAGGTGTGGATCGCTGTAAGGTGAAATGGCATGATATGGTATTGGGTCCGAATTTGAATAGTCAAGCGCTAAGCTGCGAAAATATTTTTCAGCAGCGCCGCGCACCCGCACTGGCGGCTCACCGCCAGGGCACCGTAGTGGCCGTCGGCGGTGTACTTGCCGCAGCGGTACTGGTCCGTGAAACTCCACAGGTAGGGGGAGGGGACCCCGCGCCTGCGGTAGCCCGTGCCGTTGTAGTTTTCAAAGGCCGCCAGCGCCGCGCCCGCGCTCCAGTCGGTGATCTTGTCCAGCCCATCGCAAATCAGCGCATCCCGCGCGGACTCCTCCCAGGAGAAGGGCGGCTGCCCCAGGCGCGGCCGCCCTTTGGGCACCTGCACCGTGCGTGCCGTGAGGGGATCTCCATTGTGCAGGTGCTGGTGAAAGGAGAGCCCGCACTCCATGGAGTGCAGCACCCCCACCACCCACCACGGCATGCCGGAGAAATGCGCCGCCACCGCCTCATACCGCGCCCGGTTGGCCAGGATGCGCCCCGCCTCCGCCCGCACCTCCGCCGCATGCTCCGGCTGGATGGCGCAGGATTGGAACTGGTGCGAGTAAGTGTCAGATAAAGCGTTCATAAAAATCAGTCGGTTAAAGTTCAGGTTTCATTTTCGGCAAAGGAATGAGGCGCAAAGGAATCACTGAATTTACGAGCATCTCATCGCCAGTGGCGAATGCGGCCCCGCGAGCCGCAGCGCCTCAGGAGCGCGGGCCTCCGAGCCCGCAGCGGGTCGCTTTCACCCAGCGGGTGTGGCTGCAGGCAGAACATCGAAAGCACGAGGACTTTGGGGACGACGGAGAGATGGCAGCAGGAACGCTTCGGAGCTGCGCGTGTTTGCGGAGCGCTGCGGGCTCGGAAGTCCGCGCCCCGTGGCCGGCATTTCCATGCACGCACAAATCACAACTCGGACTCCACCACTTCAAAGATGCCTCCTCCTGCGTTGCTTCAAGGCCAGACCCTCGTCCGCCACAGCCTATGGGATGCCTGTGAACTAAATTCATCATCTGGACATTCCTTTGCCCGCTCATTCCTTTGCCAAAAAAATCAAGGCGTCACACCCGCCACCGGTTGCTTCCCCATCCCGGGGCTCCCGGTGTTTCGGAGCCCGGACGGCGAAGCCGCAAGCGCCTGCTGCAGCCCCGGCAGATTCTTGAGTTCCTGCGCCGTGATCGCCGCCACCGCCGCACCGCTGCTGCCGCCAGAGATAAGAAGCGCCCCGCCGCCAGCCAGCAGATCCTTCTCCACATCCCCCAGGATCTGCGCCTGCACCGCCGGCGTGCTGATGTGCAGCGCCGGATTCGCGCAGGAGCCCAGGCCCAGGACCGCAGCCAGAGCCGCAGCAATGAAGATAAGTGTGTGTGTGTTGTTCTGTTTCATGGTTCGTGTTTCTAAGTTCTAAGTTCTTCGTATTGTAGTCCCGGCTTTAGCCGGTTCCGGATTCTGGGTTCTTCGCTTGTAGTCCCGGCTTTAGCCGGTTCTGGATTCTGCAGCCTCGGCCTCGCAGCAGCCCGTTCGGATTCTCAGTTTCGTCATTCGTCATTCATTGGCCGCCCTCCCCACCTCCAGGCCGCCACTCCTCCCCAAAAGGAT
Organism: Verrucomicrobiota bacterium; assembly: GCA_025360015.1. Lineage (GTDB taxonomy): Bacteria > Verrucomicrobiota > Verrucomicrobiia > Verrucomicrobiales > Verrucomicrobiaceae > Prosthecobacter. The sequence continues at coordinate 17,549 of JANYCZ010000073.1, forward strand.
CTTCAATCACACGCGCAATACCATCACATGGTATCTGCTGGTCAAAAAGATCATGATGTTTGATGCTCTGCATCAGCGCCTCAAACCTCTCCCCCCGCTGCAGCCAGGTGCTGTGCCCGCAGGAGTCATCGCTGTGGTCCCGCGCCACCTCCGGAAACAGCCGCGCAAACTCCCGCCCCCGCAGCCCCAGCGAGCCGTAGCCCAGCCCCAGCCAGCCCAGCAGCGGCCGCGTCGCACGCGCAAACCGCAGCGCCCCGTCATTGCGGCTGCCATAGAGGTGAATGCGGCGGATCAGCCCCTCGCGGATCACCTCCGCAAAATCCTCCTCATCCGCCGCCGGAGAGATCAGGTGTGCCGAGTCGATCTCCGCCCCGCAGGCCTCCAGCACCCGCGCGATCAGATCGCACCCGTTGCTATGCCCCACCAGCACCAGCCGATAGCCCGCACGCCGGTAGTAGCCCACCTTCTTGGCGATCTCATCCGCCCGCTCCCGCTGGTGCAGCCGGCGCAGCAGCGCCGAGCACGCATACTCAAACTTCTCCGCCACCACCCCGTCCGGAAGCCGCGTATTGATCCACGTCACAAACCGGTCCGTCCACCCCTCCGCATCCCCCGGGCAGGTGCGGATCCCATTGATGGCGATGTAGCAGGTGCGTTGCATAAAATCGGTTCCTTGTTGTTGGTTCTTCGTTCTTCGTTTGGGCTTCAGCCCGTCCCAGTTATTCGTATTGTAGTCCCGTCTTTAGGCGGCTCTGGTTCTCAGTTTCCAGATGTCGTTCATGGTTTAGCATGGTATAAAAAAGCAGACGTCAATCCTTCAGCCGGGGCTGCTGCCTGCGCCCGTCCCAGTTCTCGCCCCACTTCGGCGGGCGCGCGCAAAGGTGGTGGACAAACACCCCCGGCAGCAGGCGGCGCTGCGGCTCCGGCCAGCGCGTGGCAAACATCACGTCATCATGCGCCGCCGTGCCCAGGCTGTAAGGGTAGGGCTGCTGGCAGGTGCAGTGCCAGAGCTGGAAGTACCCCAGCGGCACGTAGCCATGCAGCATGTCCACAAAGCGCGCGCCCACACTGCGCTGCAGGCGCGGGTGCAGGATGCAGCCGTGCTGGTGCTGCTCGCTGCGCCGCGCCGCCTCCAGCTCCTTCAGGCCGATCACATCCACCCGGTCCGCCCCGTAAATGCAGCTGCGGTCCAGCGCGTGGTGGTTGAACAGCAGCCGTCTGAAATTCCCCGGCAGCGCAATGTCCGCATCGAGGTGCAGCCGCCACCCGTGGAACTGGAAGTGGTTCAGCCCCGCATTGATCGCCGCGCCCTTGTTGAAATTCCGCCCGTTCTTCCGGTGCAGATCCGTCACCGCCAGCAGCGCCCCGTGCTTGCGCGCCACGCTCTGCGTCTTGCGGTCCTCGTGGCTCGTCACCACGATCATCGTGTCCAGCTGCGGCATGTTCGCCGTCAGCGTCGCGTCCAGCATGTCGTCAAAGCCCATGCACACCGTTACCGCCTCCAGTCGCAGGGACTCGCGCTCGATCAGATCAGGGGTGGTAGTTTGTGGTAAGTAGGAAGACATGATGGTAGGTAAGAAGTGAGGGGGGGAAGGAAAACGTGAATCAGTTCAGCTTAAAAAGAGGGAGTCATCGTGACAGGGCAGGGCAGGGCAGGGCGCTCAGGAGCGGCATGGGGTGGAGCAACACCATCGGGAAGGGCAAGGCCAAGCCGTGGCGCGCATGTCATGGCAGCAGTTGCGTGTGTTCATAGTCATCATCTTCATTCTCCACCTCGTTGAAATTTCAGCACCGCGATGTCCCGGTCATGCCCCGTCACCGTCGTCCGCAGATCCGTCGTCGCCTGCAGCGCAGACACCGCCGTCGCCTTCGCGTCCCCCGCGTCGCGCTTCGCATCCGTGATGCCATACTTCACCTCATAGACCATGCCGACCACAAAGGCCGTCCCCACGACCACCGCCGTAAACACCGCATACAGCCACCTCACCAGCGGCGAGATATGATGCGCGATGGCTTCCGCCACCAATTGAGATAGTGTGTCGTCGCTCATAACGCTCAGTAAATCAGATATTCATTCGTTAAAGTGCTGCCACTCCCAAGAACATTGGTCGCAATCACGTTGCAGCGGTAGTTGTTGCCAACGCTGGCTCCAATGGTGGCGGCATCTCCAGACTCAACCGCCTGCCAATCACCTTCTCCCGTATGAACCTCCCATTCATAGCTGAACGTCGCCGTAGGATCTGCGGTCCATACTCCAGTCGTGGCACTCACGGTGCCTCCAGAGATAGTCGCGGCAACCGGAGGAGAGGTGTTCACCGGCGCACTGCCCGCCCCCGACGTCCCGCTCACATTCGCCCACCTCACACTCTCAAGTCCGGAAACTACGCCAACCGCCGTGATCGAATAATTGGCCGTGTGGTTAGGGCTCCCATCATTGTAGCTCGCCGACGTACCTGCCAGCGAAGCCGCCACCACCAATCCCGCCACATACAGATTGGCAGTCTGGCCTCCCGGCAGCGCATCCCAGGTTAGGTTCACCTGCGCATAAGCACCGCTGGCGACAGCAAACCCCGTCGGCACCGCAGGCCGCGTGTACACACCGTTCAGCGGCACCCAGTCCGAATTCCCACCCGTCCCCTCCGCCCGGATGCGGATGTCATACGCCGTATCCGCACTCAGATTCGCGATGGAATAAGAGCCCCCTGTCAGCCCAAAATCATTCGCGATGAAGTCAGCCCAGTCACCGCCTGTCCCCACCCACATCACCCGCGCCGTCACCCCCGCAGGCAGCGCATCCCATGCTGCATCAATCGTCGTGGCAGTCCGCCCGCTGATCAAAAAATTCCCCGGCACATCCGGCACCACACCACCGCCCCACGCTCCGCGTAGAGAGGAGGCTAAACTGAGAATGATACCGGAGAATGGCATGGCAATTCAGAGTACAATAAGGGTGTGAGTGACCATCGCCTCCGTGGCCTGCGTACGCCCTGCCGCGCCGCGCTGCCTCAGCAGTCCCGCATCGACCATCTGCTGCCGCGTTTTCGCCAGATCTTTGAACACCTGCGGAAAAGCCTCATGCACAAAGAGAAACTCCCCACGCCGGGCCTCCAGCAGGGGCAGCAGATGGCCGAGCGCACCCGCAGGCAGCGCACCCTCATCCATCCACGGCTGCACCAGCCCCGCCACGCCACTCAGATCCGCCGTCGGGTTCAGCGTCATGCTGGCCTGGGTCTCCAGTTCCAGCCAGCAGTCCCCGTGCAGATCCGTGATCACCTCATACGGCGGCTTCTCCGCCGAGCCGTGGAAGCCACGCGGCCCCGCCAGAGACTCCAGCTTCTTCACGAGAGAGACCGCCATGGCGGATGGAATGTAGAGAATCATAAGTTTGGCAGTTATAAGTCGAAGTTAGAAGAAAGAGTTCAAAAGCAGCCCCGGAACCCGCGCCGCCGCTCTGCAGCAGCCGCCTGAAGAGCAGCGGCGTGCCTGGCTCAGGCCAGCTCAGCCAGCTTCCCAGAGTAAAAGGCATGCAGCTTCAGCGACTTCGCCAGTTGCTCCCCCAGCTCCGTCGCCTTCTCCACCAGGCCGATGGTCCTCATCGCCTCGCCCGAAAGCGTCAGCGAGTAGCACTCCTGCTCGATGCTCTTGATCGCCGCTTCAATGATGCCGCGCTGCGTGGTGGTGTCAGGTTTGTTCATAGTTTTAAGGTCTGGAAAGGATGTCGGTTACAGCGGATCTGATCTTGCCAAAGTTGGTCGGATGGGCGGCCACGGCCATTCCCCGGTTCATGAGGTCGTCGTTCGAGGCTAGCTGCGTTATGGCGGCATCAGCCTTGGCAGTGACGAACTTGTTGCATTTCACCTCCAGGAGATCGGCGGTAAGCGCCTGTTCAGCCGTAGGGGCGGCGGCTGGGTTTGCCGTCGCCTACGCGAGCCTGGCAAGCTGATCCTCAGGAAGGTGATTTTCATATTATGGGACAATGTTGAGGATGCCAGCGTTGCTATAGATGGTGCCTGATACCAGACCTGCGGATGAGGTAGGAATGCCCGTGATCTTCACTTGGCCGGGGGCCAAAATGGAAAGCACATTAACGAGCGTGCCGAGCGCAGTGCCGCTGGCTCCAGGTCCATGCGTTTGTAGATTGATGACCCCGCCGGTTCCTGTTCCCGTACCTTGGGTGCCGAAGTTAAGAGATCCGCCTGTGATATTTGTCCCTAGGCCCTGCATGCCGCCAATTGTTTGGGCTGACGGAGCCGATGAAGCGATACCCATCCCCAAATACCCCGGCATGCGACGGCATAGAGATACATCTGGAGCATCATAGTAAACGCCCGTTGACGACCACGACAGCACGTAGCTGTCCTTCATCACAATGCCTGGGACGAAGTAATCGATGCTGATGGAACTATTTCCAGTAACCATTCCTCCTGATGGAAGGCTAAATCTATACCCTCCCCCAACTGGAGCCAGGCTGGCGAGCACCGCAGTACCAGAGGCCCCACCCCGAATACGCCAGAAGGTGGAATTACTCGCCATGGCCGTCTCTGTGAATGTGTAATCCATCAGATTCACAACAGCGCTGGTGTTCACCGTGCCAGAGTAATTGATCATACTGGTAGTATTCGATCCTGTGAGCGAATACCCCGTGGATGCCAGAATGCCTTCGTTGGCCGTCGCCTGAGTAATGGTCTGCTGGCGGGTGAATACGTTAGCCGTGCCCAGCAGTGCCACGATCCCCGTGGCTGGCACCGTCAGCGCACGATCCGCATCCCCCAGCAGAAAGCTCAGCTTGCGCCCCGCCGTCAGCACTTCACTCGTCGCCAGCGTCAGGTCAAACGCTGCGCCACTGCTGCGGATGCCAAAGCCCGTCAGCCCCGCCGCCGTGCCTCCCACAAGAGCCCGCCCCGTAAACAACTCCCCCACCGTGATCTTGCTGCCCTTGCTGCCCGCGCTGGCAGACACATCCAGCACCGGCAGCAGGTCATTGCCAGCCAGAGTAGCACCCGTCAGAGACGGGGCGGAAGCGATGGATAAGTCAGCCATAAGTCAGTTCCTTTTGTTTGCGTTCAGTCCAGTTGAATAAAGAAAGTCGGTTCCCACTGCATGCCTAGGCCGTCCTCCCACTCCCACACATCCGCAGCGCCACCCGGCGTGCTATCACGCGTTGATTGCGCCAGCGGTAGAGAGAGTCCGAGTCCGATCATAAAATCACAGGGCCACGATGTTGTTAGCCGTCGTATTCGTAGCATTCACACGCGCCGTCACGATGGGCAGCACGGCCCCCGCAGGCACCGCCGTGAAAGTCACCGCCACCCCGTTTTCGTTGATCGCCACCACGTCCCCCGTCACGCCCACATACAGCGCCCGCGCCGGCCCTCCCTTGATGGGGTAAGTGTCCGAAGGCGTGACCGCCCGGAAGGAATCATTCGGCACCATCTCCTGCAAAGCTCCAGGGATGGAATAAGGATCAAGCAGCGTACGGCGTTGTGAAGCAGGCATGGTGTGCGTGGAGTTAGAGTAGAAGTTAAATGTCGGTTAGCAGAAGGTAGATGTCAGTTAGCAGAAAACAGATCGCGCCCAGCAGGAGTTTCAGGTGATCGTCCTCGTCCTCCTACTCGTCCTCGTCCTCGTCCTCGTCCTCGATCATTTAGCGCCGCAATAACCAGCAGTACCAAGTTACACTAAAGTATCGAAATGCAGGGTGCCGGACGCCGGATGCCAGACGCTTGTCGGCCTCACATCGCCGTCGTGCGACTCACCTCATTGAAGTTAGTCCCATCAAAGATGAAGTGGATCACGAAGACCTTCCCCGACACCGTCCCGCTCGCCAGAGTCCCCGTCGTCTTGAAGGCCGTGCCAAACGTCAGCGTGTAGCTCGTCGTCCCGCTCGTCGTCAGCACCAGGTAGTAGCCGCGTCCCGGGATCGCCCCCGTCGCTACCGCATTCAGCGTCGCCGCCTGCGCAGGCGTCAGCATGTAAGCAGACACACTGGAAGCCCACGCCACGCTGATCGTGGTTGCCGGAGTCAGAACACCCGTCGCCTGCAGCCCCACCGTGCCAGACCCGTTCGGGAGCGTGATCGCCCGGTCCGCCGTCGGGTCCGTCACGCTCACCGTCGTCTCGTACGCATCCGCCGTCGCCCCCTCAAAGCCCAGGCCATTGCTCACGCCCCACACTCCGCTCGCCACATCCGGCGCATTCGCCGCCAGCGTGGAAAGAAACACCGTGCCCGAAGCATTCGCAAACCTCACACTCCGGTCCGCCGTCGGCTCCGCAAACGCAAACGCCGTCCGGAACCCGTTGAACGTCTTTCCCTCAAACACCAGCGCCCCGCTCCACGCCGAAACCGCGATGCTGTTGTCCCTGCCCACCAGCGCATGCGCCGTCAGCGCCACCGGCGGCGCGCTGGGCGGCTGCGCCGGGCCAAAGATCTTCCGCAGCATCACATCCACACTGTCCGCCCCCATGGCGCTCGTGGCGATGGCCGCTGCAATAACAAACAATGCTACAATAGGCTTCTTCATGGTATTCAGTTAAGTTGTTGGTTTATCGTTATCATTCTCGCAAAATCGTCCTCGAATTCCTGCTCGATCAATCCGCCCCGCCAGCACCACCCACACCGGGCAAAACTCGCGCAAACAAACATCGAAGCTCGAAATCCCGTCTCATTGTCACCCCTATCTACTTGGGCCCAATTTTCAGATAGCCAGCGAATTATTTATTTATTTTTTCACATGGACACCAGAGCCACCCACATCATACCAGCATCCAGCATCATCTACGCAACAGCCCCCGGCGTCGCACCCTGCGCGCCCGCCTGCTGCTGTGGTGCCCCCGCCGCAGCCCCAGGCTGCCCAGCCGCACCCGCCGCCTGTTGCTGCTGCGCCGCAGCCTGCTGCTGCTGCTGTTGTTGCTGCGCAGCCATCATCGCCTTCAGCCGCGCCTGCTCCGCAGGCGGTAGCAGCGGCAGGCAGCTCTCCACCGTCACCGCCGGCTTGCGCACCATCTCCTCCGCGTTCGAAAACTCCAGCGCCTTCAGCGCCTGCACCACGCCGATGCGCGCGCCCACCTTGTCAATTTCGGAGAGCCCCGCGTAGCTCTGCTCCATCTGCATCATCGCCTTCGCCCCCTCCAGCTTCGTCTGGTTCTGCTCCTGCGTCAGCAGCATCACCACATCAATGTCCAGGTCCCGCACATGGTCCGGCGTTAGAGTCACCAGCTCCTTGTTATGCCCCTCGCCCCACACAAACGCCTCCGAGCGGTCAAAGTTCGCATACAGCAGCTTCACCGCATAGCTAAAGCCCCGCCCCTTGGATCTCCGCAGCCTCCGCACCGGCTTCTTCAGCAGCACCGCCGCACGGCTGATCAGAGACTTGATCCCCGTCGCCGTGTTCGACTCCGGCACCGAAGACAAATCCCCTTGGCTCGCATTCGTGATCCCACTTCGCAGCTGCGCCAGTTGCATCCCCGTTTGGAAGAGCTCCATGCTCCGCGTATCCGCATCCGGCAGTTGGGCAAACTCCAGGCACTCACCCAGCGTCTTCCCCGCCTTCGGGCGGATCGTCTTCCCCGGGCCGATGATCACCGCACCCCCGTCCTCATCCGCCATCATGTTCTCCTCATGCACCGCCGTCAGCGGATTCGCATGCATCTCATTGCGGAAGTTCACCTGGTTCCACAGATTGTCCGTACCCGTCTGCAGATACGCATACTTCGAGAAAAATCCCCGCCCATAGAGTCGATGCGGCACCGGCTCCCACACATCACACTTGATCGGCAGCTCCGCCCCTGGCGATACATTCGCCAGGTAGTCCCCCCACACGATCCAGTCCTCATGCACCGGCGGAAACACCAGGCACATCCGCGCCTCCTTGCCCGTCCCCGTCACATCCGCCCGCACATACGCCTCGATCAGCCTCACCCTAGTATTCAGCAGTTGCTCCGCCTCCACCTCACCCAGCGGCTCCTCCGCCGACGGCATCGTCACCGTCGCATCCGCCGTCCGCTCCCGCTGCGCCTCCGCCTCCGTGCACACCCGCGTATCCGCGCAGCGCGCCAGGCGGATCGCATCCTCCTTGGATAAATGAAAGCGCCGCATCGCCTCAAACGTGCTCATCTCCACACTCACATACACATTCGTATGCCGCAGATCCAGCTCCGGCGCATCCTCACGAAAGGATATATCGTGGTAGTGGATCGGCACCGCCTCGATCCCCTGGCGGATCACCGTCTGGCGGGTCTCGTACGCCTCCTTCCACTCCAGCTTTCCTTTAAGACGGCGGCCTAGCGCTTTGACTTGGGCGTCGGAGGTGACGTGGGTGCCGGTGGCGTCGAGGACGGGTTTGCCGTCGGCGTGGAGGCAGGAGATGGTGGCTTCGTGGAAGTCGGTGTCCACGGCGTAGAGGGTCTTCATGAAGGACTCGCCGAGGGTGACGGCCTGGTCGATGCTGAGGCATTGGGCATCCACGAAGCGGCCGTCGCGGAAGGTCCACTGGAGGTGGTGCTGGATGTCGTCGGCCAGCTTGGTGTCGGCCTGGCCGACGGGGTTGGCGGCGAACCACGGCTCCCCGCCGTAGATGTCCTGCTCTGCCTGGGCGGCGGCGAATTCGGCGAGGGAGGCGACGACGTTGACGGAGTCGTTGGCCATTTCAAAGATGCTGCCGGCGTCTTCGTCGGCGCGTTCCTGCCGTTCGCGCCGGGCGCGGGCGCGGTGCTCGAAGATGTCCTGCGCCTCCTGGCTCCACTTCAGGCGGTTTGCCCGCCACTGCACCAGCCCCTCATCATAGCCCGCCTTCTGGGTGCGGGCCCATTGGACGAGGCGTACGGCGCGCGTGCCGCCATCGGCGGCCAGGGCGTCTTCGAGCGGGGTCTTCTTGCGCTTGCGCACCAGCGCGGCCTTGGCGCGCAGTGCGGCGACCTGTCCGGGTGCGGAGGCGTCATGGGCTGCGGAAGCGGATGAACGGGACCCAGCGAAAGCGATGGGTGTGGAGGGGGCACCGGCAGGTGGAGGAGGAGCGGGGACGAGGGGCATGGCTGTTGAGGAGTTGGCGGTTGTTGACGGTTGTTTTGAAGAGGAAGAAGAGTTGGCCGAAAGAGGGGAAAGAGATGAAAAAGGGGGAAGGGGAGAAGTTGATGCTGGATGCTGGATGCTGGATGCTGGATGCTGATCCCATCTGAATCGGGTTCCTGTTCCTGTTGCTGTTCCTGATCTGGAGCTGGCTTGGTCGCTGAGGCTTCCTGCTGGGCTTGAGCTCCCATGCTGCGCTCGAGCTGAGCGACGAGGGACAAGCGAGGACAGGCCAGGCCAGGCGAAGCCAGGGGATGACGATGGACGTGAGGGAGCTGTGAACCGGGAACGGCGAAGGTGGTACGAGGCCCACTCATCCCTCCGAGTTCTCCACTCCGTCAGGCTGTCACCCACACCCCTTGGGCCCGGATTTGGAATCGCAAGCGAAATTGTGGGTTCGCCTGCGCAAAAAAGTACTTTGGCCGTTCCTGCCTGATCTGGTTCTTCCTGCTTGAAAATACCAGTGCGGCGAAAATCCAGTCAACTTATGCCATCGTCACGAGTTCAACTCATCGAGCAGGCGCGCTGAAAATTCGGGCACGAAACGCCCGAGATCAATCAGGTGATCCTCCAGGGTGCAGCCCCGCTTCTGGGCGATGCCTCCCAGCTGGTGCATCACATGCAGCGGCTCCAGGTCAAACAGGGTGAGCAGATAATCCTGCGGGTGTTTGGCGGTCACGCCCCATGGGGTCAAGGCCACCGCAGTGAAATCGCGCAGGTTGAAAGTCAGAATGACTTCGGCCTTGCTGTGAATGGCACAGGCGAGCACATGCCTGTCTTTTGAATCGTTTGTGCATTGTTCCACCAGATGCTCAAAGCCTTGGACGAGTCCTTCCGGGAAAGCCCGGCGCAGTTCGGATTGAAAACTGTCCGCAATGCTCTCGCTCCATCGCAGTCGTTGCACCTGGGTGCGGCGGGTTTCTGCCAGGATTTCCTCGCTCCACACGGGCAGGTACAGCCGTGGTTTTTCAGCGAGGAGCAGCAGCAGATTGGCCACGCCGTAGTTGGCCAGCACGCAGGCATCCAGCACCACTCGGAAGTCCGCCCTCATGCACCTTCAGCCGTGGGCATGTCAGGGAAGTAGAGGTCGGCAGCCATCACCTCATCCGTCAGGCGGTCCATGCCCTCGCGCCGGTTCTTGTCCCGCTTCTTTTCATAGGCCAGCAGATCCTTGAAAGTCACCCGCCGGTGAGATCCCACCTTGTGGTGGTGCATCTCCCCTTTTTCCAACAGGTCCACCAGATGCTGGCGCGAGACTCCCAGGTAGTTCGCCGCCGCCTGCGTGGTGAAGGCCTCATCCTCCGGCATCATCACGATGGCCTTGCGTTCGGACATCAAACGCACGATGCGGGCAAAGTGGGCAAACAGCGCCTCTGGAATGTGCGTGCGGTTCCCGTGCTCGTCGATCAAGGCGACATGATCCGGCACGGCGAAGACCTTAGCCAGTTCGGCAAGCTGGTCTTCCGGGATCAGGGAGGGATCGAGGCGGTTGTTTCGAGTGGTCAGCATGGCAGCAGAAGTCGTTATTGGCGTCCCGAGACGCACGGCGGCACCTCTCTTCGGTAGAGGCTTGCCGCATGCGTCAAGCCTCCACCTCCAAGTCAGAATTTCAAGTCAATATTCGCTACAAACGCTAAATTGGACGCAAGCCTTGACGCGATTGCTCAAAATTCACCCCACCTCACACTCGGCTGGATTCAATGACCTCCTTCAGCAGGTGGCGGTGGCAGCAGGGCTCCTCCTCCGCGCAGTGGCACATCAGGGTCACGGGCTGGCGGCGGGCGAGTTCCTTGAGCAGGCGGAGGGTGAATTTCTGGCCGTGGTTCTTGATGCGCGCGTTCTTCCTGTCCATCGGCGCGGGTTCAAAGAGTTCGGCCTTGTAGCGGCGGCTGAATTCCTCCCAGCCGATGCGCTTGGCCTGGAAGGCTTTCAGCAAAGGCTCGCTCGGGCCCAGGTTGGGCATCCAGGCATCGTAGCGGGTGCTGCGGCACCCGCGCACGGTGTAGCGTGTCACGAGGATGCGCAGGCCATCGCACTTGCGGTCGATGGGGCTCCAGACAGAGGCGGTGCGGAGGGCGGGCATGGGGTGCGGAGGCTGAGTTGATGACGAGACCACTCTCTAGCAGCACATTCACTCCCGCAACCCCTTGCCATCGGAATCATCCCCCGCTTTGATAAGTAAATCCACATGAACGCCGTCGAAATCGAAGAAGCCGTCTCCAGGCTCGCTGAAGCTCCCTTTGATGCGGAGAGCTTTCCCTTCGCTTTTTTGGAAGCATTTGGCAATAAGGAGACCACTCTCAAGCGCTTGCGCAGCGGAGACTCGAATCAGTCGGACCTTCCTGGCGGCGTGCTTCAGCGGACCAATATCCACATCAAGGTCTGCGCGGAAGGGCAGGTCACCGCCACGTTGGCTGCGCTGCAGCAAAGCCCGAAGACCGCTTCGCAAAAGGCCAAGTTCATTCTCGCCACCGACGGCATTAGCTTTGAGGCGGAGAACGTCGTGGATGGCGAGACAGTCGCCTGCGCCTACGCGGACTTTCACAATCACTTTGGTTTTTTCCTCCCGCTCGCAGGCATCACCACTGTCAAGCAGATCCGGGAAAATGCCTTCGACATCAAGGCCACCAGCCGCCTGAACCGGCTCTACATCGAGCTGATCAAGGAAAACCCCGAGTGGGGCACAGCAGCCCGCCGCGAGGACCTGAACCACTTCATGGCCCGGCTGATCTTCTGCTTTTTTGCCGAGGACACCGCCATCTTCGGAGAGAAAGCCCGCTTCACCGCCACCCTTGAGCAGATGAGCGCACGGGATTCGTCAGACACCCACGAGGTGCTTTCGGAACTCTTCCGCGCCATGGACGCCAGCCCTGTGGAGCGCGCGGCTGCCACCATCCGCAATTGGGCAACTGCCTTCCCTTATGTGAACGGCGGCTTGTTCTCAGGCAGGGTGGACGTGCCCCGCTTCAGCCGCATCGCCCGTTCCTACCTCCTCCATGTCGGCAGCCTCGACTGGACGAAGATCAATCCCGACATCTTCGGCTCCATGATCCAGGCCGTGGCGGATGACGAAGAGCGCGGCGCTCTCGGCATGCACTACACCAGCGTGCCAAACATCCTCAAGGTGCTCAACCCGCTCTTCCTTGATGAACTCCGCGCCAAACTCACCGAGGCCGGAGACAATGCCCGCAAGCTGCTCAATCTGCGCCAGCGCATCGCCCACATTCGCGTCTTTGATCCCGCCTGCGGCTCCGGCAATTTTCTCGTCATCGCTTATAAACAGATGCGGGAGATCGAGGCCGAGATCAACCGCCGCCGTGGCGAGGCCGAGCGCAAATCCGACATCCCCAAGACCAACTTCCGAGGCATCGAACTCCGCCACTTCTCCTGCGAGATTGCCCGCCTCGCCCTCATCATCGCTGAGTATCAGTGCGACGTGCTCTATCGCGGCCAGCCGCTCGCCCTAGCTGATTTTTTGCCCCTGGAAAAAGCCAACTGGATCACTTGCGGCAATGCTCTCCGCCTCGACTGGCTGAGCATCTGCCCGCCTACGGGCAAAGGCGTGAAAAACCGCGCCGATGATTTGTTTGAGACGCCACTGGATCAGGTCGAGATCGATTTCGAGAATGAGGGTGGGGAAACTTACATCTGCGGGAATCCCCCCTACATAGGCGACAAAAAACAGAATAGACCTCAAAAAGCTGATATTGAACAAGTCTTTGGGCGAATTACCAGCTGCTGGAGGTCGCTTGATTACATATGTGGCTTCATCTACAAGGCATATCAGTATCTGCTTTTACAAAACGGCGTCTGTGCATTCGTTTCCACCAACTCAATCGTTCAAGGACAGCATGTGCCACGATTTTGGAGCATTCTGCTGAGTGAAGTTGAGTTTTGTTTTGCTGTTAGCTCATTCAAATGGGCTAACCTGGCAACGAACAAAGCGGGTGTTACATGTGTTATTCTGGGGATATGCCGATTTGGAGAACGAAAGACGAAATTTCTTTTCGAAGGAGATAGCGTTCGGCAAGTTTCCAACATATCGCCCTACCTGACGGCGGGGCCAACCGTCATTGTCAGTCCAAGTAATCTTCCATTGTTTGGAGTTCCGAAGATGACGCTCGGGAATGTGCCAAAAGACGACGGAGGGCTTCTGATGACAACAGATCAGCTAGATGAGTTACAATTAACGGAGGACCAGAAGGCACGCTGGATCAAGTCGGCACTTGGATCGACAGAGTTCATTCAAGGAAAGCCACGATACTGTCTGTGGATTAGGGACGAAGATTTGGCGGATGCTTCCAAACACACGGGGATCTCCACCCGCATTGAACACGTGCGCCGATTTAGAGAAGGAAGTATTGATCCTGGAATGGCTCTGATGGCGAGCAAGCCACATCAGTTTAGGGAGATGAACGTTCCCAAACGAACAGCTATAGTCATTCCTCGTGTTAGCTCGGAAAATCGGCCATTTCTACCTACTGGTGTGTTCGATCCGCGGTCAATCATCACGGATAGGAACTATGCCATCTATGATTCGCCATTGTGGTGCATCGCTTTAATTGCCTCGCGTCTCCATTGGGTCTGGATCGGTACAGTTTGTGTGCGGATGCGCACGGACTTTTCCTATTCCAACACCCTCGGCTGGAACACCTTTCCCGTCCCGACCCTCACCGAGCAAAACAAAGCCGACCTGACCCGTTGCGCTGAAGACATCCTGCTTGCCCGTGAGGCACATTTCCCGGCGACGATTGCCGATCTCTACGATCCCGAGACGATGCCGGCCAATCTGCGCGCCGCCCACGAACGCAACGACGAGACGCTGGAGCGCATCTACCTCGGCCGCCGCTTCAAGAACGACACCGAGCGCTTGGAAAAGCTTTTCGAACTCTACACCCAGATGACCGCCAAGGCCCCCGCGAAGAAGGCGGCGCGACGAACGAAAGGAGGCGAGGCATGAACGAAAATCCCATGAATCTCAACGAACCACCTGAAGGCTACGGCGCTTGGCTGGCGGATTTAAAAACCCGCATCCACACCGCCCGACAGCGGGCAATGTTTGAGGTAAATCGTGAACTCGTCACATTATATTGGCAGATCGGGCGGGACATCCTGGATCGGCAAGCCGCTCAGGGATGGGGCGCAAGAGTGATCGACCGGCTAGCGAACGACCTGCGGTCTGCTTTTCCGGAAATGAAGGGATTCTCCCCGCGAAACCTGAAATACATGCGGGCGTTTGCCGAGGCATGGCCGGATTTTGGAATTGGCCAGCAGCCGGCTGGCCAATTGGAGGCGGGGTCAATTGGCCAAGCGGTGCTTGGACAATTGGGGGGCGGGGCAATTGTGCAGCAGCTTGATGCACCATTTGAACTTCGCGGAATCGTGCAAGGCCCACTTGCACAAAAGAAAGTGGGAAACATCGTCCAACACGCTGTTGGATCAATTGTGCAAGCACCCCTTGCACAATTGCCCTGGTATCACCACATCGCCTTGCTGGACAAGCTCCAGACCGCAGAAGAGCGGCTCTGGTATGCCGCCAAAGCCATTGAGCACAACTGGTCGCGCAACATTCTGGTGATGCAGATCGAGTCTCGCCTGATGGAGCGCAGCGGCACGGCGGTGACGAATTTTGAGCTGACGTTGCCGAAGCCTCAGTCCGATCTGGCGCGGGAGTCGCTCAAGGATCCGTATCGCTTCGATTTCCTCGGCTTGGGAGAAGAGGCTCAGGAACGGGAGATTGAGAATGCGCTGGTGAAACACGTCACCGATTTTTTGCTGGAACTGGGCGCGGGATTCGCATTTGTCGGCAGGCAGGTCTTGCTCGATGTGGGCGGCGAGG
>JANYCZ010000046.1 GCA_025360015.1 Verrucomicrobiota bacterium
GCCTTCTACCAACGCCTCATCGGCGCAGGAAAGCCCGCCAAACTCGCCCTGACTGCCGTCGCTCGAAAACTCCTGGTCCTGCTCAACGCGGCGCTCAAAAACCAACAACTTTCTCTTGCATGACAACACAGTTGCTGGGCTTTAATACGCAACCCCTTTGGGGTTGGTGTGCGGCGGGGTGGTGTGGGAGTAGATGACAGGAGTTTCAGGGGGCAGAGCACGAGGTTCTGGCAGGTGAAAACCGGACGATACTGCGCCTTATCCGAGTTCCATTCAGGCCTTGCCTTATTTTTCCCGTCCTGGAATTTCCGTGGTCGCGCCGCTGCCGATGGTTTCTTCCTCGTTCATTTGCAGGTCATAGCCTGCGACTTCCACTTCGCCGTGGCGGACTTTCTTTTTGGACATGGCGACGGAGATCCACTGGAATTCGGCGTTGTTGTCGAGCAGGACCTTGAGCACCATGGTGAGCGGGACGGCGAGGAACATGCCCAGCGGGCCCCAGAGCCAGCCCCAGAAGATGACGGAGAGAATGACCACGAGCGGGGAGATGCCGAAGCGATTGCCGAGCATGGTGGGCTGCACGAAGTTATCGAGGAAGAAATTGATGCCGCCGTAGCCGATGGCGACGAAGATGGCGGTGGCGGGGCCGTGCTGTACGAGGGCCTCCACGATGGCGGGGACGGAGGCGGCGGTGCTGCCCACGGCGGGAATGTAGTTGAACAAGAAGGCCAGCAGCGCCCAGAGCAGCGGGTAGTGGAGGTCGAAGAACCAGCACCAGAAACCTGCGAGCAGCCCGGTGAGGGCGCTGATGAGTGTTTTGACGCCGAGGTACTTCTGAATGTCATCCGCGCTGCGCATGAGGCCGGTGAGATCCGGGCCGCCGGACAAATGGACGGCTTGCAGGCGGCTCTGGGTGCCGTGGGCTTCCATGAGGATGAACATCATGACGATGATGACCATGATGAGGCTGGCGAGAAATGTGGCGAGGGTGCCGAAGGTGGTGCCGAGCAATCCGGTGATGTTTCCCATCACGTCCTGCTTGGTGGCGTAGCCAATGAGCGTGTTCCAGTCGAAGACGCCGCTCACCGTGGTCTTGGCATCTGCGACGCCGTTGGCTTCGAGCCAGGCGGCGGCATCATTTGAGTAGCGTTCGAGGCCGCGCAGGTAGTGGGGCAGATCTCTCCAGAAGCTGATGAGCAGACGCACACCCACGGTGACCATGCCTGCGAGGACGCCGAGATTCACCGTCATGGTGATGCCCAGTGCCGCACCTGCGGGAACGCGGTGGCGCCGCAGCCAGCGCACCATCGGGTAGCTGAGCACCGCGAGGAAGAAGGCATAGACGATGGGCACGAGGACATTGGCGGCGACCTTCATGCCGGTGAGCACCACAAACAGACACGCCAGCGTTACAACTGCCTGCGAGCCTTTGCGGCCCCAATCCACGCTCTGATCCTGATCCTGAAACAATGACATGATCTGCAATGCCGCAAAATCCCTGCTGGCTCAAGATTTTTCCATGAAGTATAACGGTGCATGATCTCCACGTTTCGCCGCCTCTTGAATCTCAGTCGCAACTCCGCTTTCGGGGATGATCGCGGGCAGGGTGGCATGAGCATCAACCCACGCATCGTCATGGGACTGCTGATCGTCGTGGGGTCGTTGGTGTACAACTGGATTGGCACGACCAAGTTTCACAACGATTTCACCGGACGCGATCAGAAGCTCGCGCTGGCGACGCCGCAGGAGGAGATCGCCATGGGGCTACAGTCCACGCCGCAGATGATTCAGGAAAGCGGCGGGCTTTCAAGCGATGCGAAAGGGCGGGCGCTGGTGGAACGGGTGGGCGCGCGATTGATCTCTTCCACTGCGGCGAAGGAAACTTCGTATCAGTTCAAGTTTCATCTGCTGGCCTACACAGAGACTGTGAACGCCTTCGCCCTGCCGGGCGGGCAGATTTTCATCACCGAGGCGTTGTTTCGGCGCTTGAAGTCCGAAGACCAGCTCGCGGGTGTGCTGGGGCATGAGATGGGGCACGTGGTGGCGCGGCACTCCAACGAACAGATGGCGAATTCCAAGCTGTGGGGCGGCATCGCCCAAGGCCTGGGCGTGATGACCTCCGACGGGCATAGCAACACGGGGGCCTACATTGCCAACATGGTGGCGCAGTGGAAGGTGATGAAGTTCAGCCGCGATGACGAATCCGAAGCCGATGCGCTCGGCGTGCGGTTTATGATGCAGGCTGGGTACAATCCGGAGGCGCTCATTGGCGTGATGGAAATCCTGGCGCAGGTGAGCGGTGGGGCGAACGGTTCGGAATTTATGAGTTCGCACCCGAATCCGGCGAACCGGATGGAGCATATTCGTGAGGCTATTGCGCGGGAGAGGGCGGCGGCTCGATAAGGTGTGTTGGTGATTTTGCGGGGGGCGCAGGGACGCTCGAAAGCGGCGCTGAAGCGGCCGCACTCCGTGGACGCTGGCGCGCTAACATCACGGTGCCAGGCCGAGAGGGCGGTTTTCGGTGCCTTTGACTTTTTGCAGGGTGTCGCCGAGTTTCTCGCGTGTGGGTTCGGCGAGCTTTTGCAAGCGGGCCACGATGTCGGGGTTGTCTTGGGCGAGGTCTTTGGTTTCGCCGGGGTCGTCTTTGAGATTGAAGAGTGAGAGGCCGATGTTTTCCACGCGATAGCCATGGCGGGAGGCAATGCCGGCGATGCCGCTCTGGGTG
Organism: Verrucomicrobiota bacterium; assembly: GCA_025360015.1. Lineage (GTDB taxonomy): Bacteria > Verrucomicrobiota > Verrucomicrobiia > Verrucomicrobiales > Verrucomicrobiaceae > Prosthecobacter. The sequence continues at coordinate 2,726 of JANYCZ010000046.1, forward strand.
ATGGCTTGGGGCTTCATCTGGCCAAAGCGTGCGGGCTTGCCATCACGGCCGGGGTCGCCATCCACGGTGATGTAGGGATGGGGGAAATGGAGCTTCCAGGGGCCGCTGCGGATGGCCTGGAGTTCATCGCCGCCGTAAAATATGAGGGCTTCATGCGGGGACTTTGCGTCTGATTTTCCTTCCAGCAGCGGGAGGATGTTTTTGCCGTCGATTTTATGATCGGAGAGCTTCCCACCGATCAATGTGGCGATGGTTGGCAGGAGATCGGTTTCCATCACGGGTTCGTCGCACACTTGGGCTGCCGGCACATGGCCGGGCCAGCGGGCGATGAAGGGGCTGCGCACGCCGCCGTCGAAGGTGGTGAGCTTGCCTTCGCGCAGGGGTTTGGCGCTGCCGGCGTGATTGCCGTAGCTGAGGAAGGGGCCGTTGTCGGAGAAGAGGAGGACGAGGGTGTTTTGATCGAGGTCGCAGCGCTTGAGGGTGTCGAGGATCTGGCCCACGGAGGCGTCGAGTTCCTGCACAACGTCCCCGTACAAACCGGCGGCGGATTGGCCGCTAAAGGCGGCGGAGGCAAAGATGGGGACGTGTGGCATCACATGGGGGACATAGAGGAAGAAGGGCTGGTTTTTATGGCGTTCGATGAAGCTGGTGGCTCCTGAAGTGAAGCGCTGGGTGAACTGGCTTTGATCGGGATCGGTCTCGATGACTTTCAGGCCATCGTAAAAGGGCAGGGGTGGCATCTCTGGTGCCAGAGAGGGGTGGTATTTGCTGTTGTCGTTTGAATAAGGAATACCGAGAAATTCATCGAAGCCGTTGTGCAGCGGATTGAAAAGCAGATCGGTGCCGAGATGCCATTTGCCGAAGGCGGCGGTGGCGTAGCCGCGCGCCTTGCACATTTCAGGCAGCAGGAATTCATCAGGGTGGATGCCCTCCTTGCTGGTGTGGTTCAGGGCGCCCTGCATGCCGACGCGGTTGGCGTAGCAGCCGGTCATGAGGGCTGCGCGCGAGGCGCTGCACACGGCCTGCGCCACGTAGAAGCTGGTGAACTTGGTTCCCTCGGCTGCCATGCGGTCGATGCTGGGTGTTTTGATCTTGTCCGCGCCAAAGCAGCCGAGATCGGAGTAGCCGAGATCATCGAGCAGGATGATGACGACGTTAGGCGGACGCTGATCGGCGGCGGAGAGGGTGAGAGTGGTGAGGAAGAGTGCAAGCAGCAGGCGCATGCCGTCATCGTGGCAAAGGCAGGCGGGAGTGGCGAGATTTTTTGCAGCAAAATGCGGCGGCGCTTGCCAGCGTGTGCGTTTCCTGACTACTATGCTGCTATTCAACAATGATCTGGCGTGTGGCGGCGGTACTGGCGGTGATTTTCTGGGCAGTGATGTCCGGACTGCTGGTGCGTGACACCTACTTTCCCGAGGCATCGCGTTTTGCCATCGTGCCGCCGCGCATGGTGATGGACTTGTTTTTGCGGCAGTCGGACAACTTTGGCTGCACACTGCATCTGTATCATGAGCGCGAAAAAATCGGGCATGCGAATCTGCAGGTCAATCGCCGCACAAAGCCGGATCAGCAGACGATGTTTGACATGATCGCGCATGGCTCCGTGGAAGAGGCTGCAGAGGGAGACCTGGGACGCCGCATGGTGGCGACCTGGAGCCTGGGCTGCACGCTGGCGGATGCGGAGCGCTGGCAGAACCTGAGCATCAAGGCCAATTTCCCGCAGCGTGATGCGAGCATGCACCTGTCCTGGAATGAAGCGCAGCCGTCTCCCGAGGTGCAGGTGAAACAAGGGGACCGGGTGGTGATGAACTCGCAGGATGTGAAGCTGCTCATGGGCATGGGGGGCGGGCAGGAAAGCGCGCTGGCCGTGCTTTCGCTGATGGGCGGCGGTCAGCCGAAAACGGGCGTCGCGCCGGGCTCAATGAAGCTGCAGGCGCGTGAGGGAATGATGATGCTGGCAGGCAGGCAGCGGAAATGCTTTGTACTGACGCTGCCGCTTTTCGGACTGCATGAGGTGAAGATGATTTTCACCGAAGCCGGGGAGCTGGCGCGCATCGACCTGCCCGACAACTATGTGCTGCTGGAACCCACCATCCATGGACTGCAGGATGCGGCGCACTGATTTGAACCTCTATTTTTGACGCATGATCGAGATCGAAGACCTCACGATGAACTATGGCGAGCTGCGGGCGCTGGACGGCCTGAATCTCACCATCAAGCAGGGTGAACTGTTTGCCTTTCTCGGTCCGAACGGCGCTGGTAAAACCACGGCCATGAAACTGCTCACGGGTCTGATGAAGCCGGATGCCGGACGTGTGAGGCTGTGCGGTCATGACGTGCAACTGGAATCCATGCAGGCCAAGGCGCTGCTGGGGTATGTGCCGGACGTGGCGGTGTTTTATGAGAAGCTGACGCCGACCGAGTTCATGGAGTTTATTGCCGAATTGTTTGAGATGTATCCGGCGCATGCGGCGGAGCAGACGGATGCGCTGTTTACGAAGTTTGCCCTGCATGAGTACTCACGGAAGCGCATTGAGAACCTCAGTCATGGCACGCGGCAGCGTCTCGCCATCGCCAGTGCGCTGCTGCATGATCCGAAGGTCTTTGTCATTGATGAACCGATGGTGGGGCTGGACCCCATCCATGCGCGAACGGTGAAGCGGGAGATCAAGGAGCGCAGCCTGGCTGGCACCACGGTGCTGATGAGCACGCATCTGCTGAACATCGCTGAAGAGCTCGCTGATCGCATCGGCATTATTCATCATGGCAAGCTCATCGCCATAGGCACCTTGGAGGAGCTGCGGCGTGACCATGAGCAGCGGGGGAGCAGGCTGGAGGATATTTTCCTGAGCATGGTGGAGTAGGAATGACGAAACCAGAATGACGAATGAATGACCAAGTCAGAAGCCGCGTTTTCTCTGATGCCACTCAATCTATGAAAGCCCTCCTCTTCCTCCTCATGACTTCCCTTGCCATCGCCGCTGACACCAACGTTCAGGATATTGCGGTCAAGAGCATTGACGGCAAAGAGACCACGCTGAAGGCCTATGCGGGCAAGGTGCTGCTGATTGTGAACGTGGCTTCCGAGTGTGGGTACACGCCGCAGTATGCGGGGCTGGAGGCGCTGTATGAAAAGATGAGCGGCAAGGGGCTGGTGGTGCTTGGTTTTCCCTGCAATGATTTTGGTGGGCAGGAGCCGGGGAGCGAGGCGGAGATCAAGACTTTCTGCTCGCTGAACTACAAGGTGACCTTTCCGATGTTTGCCAAAGTTGCGATCAAGGGGGAGGGCAAGCACCCGCTGTATGCGGCGCTGCAATCTGCCACGGGCGGTGAGGTCGGGTGGAACTTTGAGAAGTTTCTTGTCGGCAAGGACGGCAAGGTGTTGCAGCGGTTTGGCTCCGATGTGGAGCCGGATTCACCGGAGCTGATGGCCGGGATTGAGGCGGCGCTGAAGTAGGCGTGCGGTCAAAGCGTGGGGGGTTTGTGTTTGCGAAAGGGCTTTCCGCATTCTGGCGAATGCCGCTACGGGTCAATGCTTCGCCATCCAGTCCGCCAGCTGGCGGCGTTGAACGGGGAGCTTGCGGTGGAAGCTGTCTTCGATGGCGGTGGCGGCCATGCCGGTTTCACCTTCGGGGATGATGCCGAGCATTTCGGCGAGGCGCTGCTCGAAGCGGGTGATCAAGGCGGGGACGGGGTTCTTTGCGGCGAGGTAGTCGAGGGCTTTGACGAGGAGCTCGTGAATCTCGGGGATGGGAGAGTCGGTCTCGGCGACGAGGGTGATGAGTTTGACGAGGTAGGTGGCGGCGAGGACGCGGCCGTAGCTTTCACGCAGACCCAGGCGGGGATTGCTCCAGCGTGCCTCGGCCAGGGTGTGCAGGTCGCTGGATTTGCTGCGAACGAAGCGCAGGTCGGCGGAGACAAACAGGTCCAGCACGCCGTAGAGCGGGGATTTGGGGCGCAGGGACCCTTTGGCCATCGTTTTGAAGAGGCCGACCTCCGGCGAGCACCATTGTACAATGAGGCTGCTCTCCGCGTAGCGGGTGCGTCCGATGAGGATGGCCTCGGTTTTTTCCATGATGACAAAAGGCGTTGAACTCGCACGCCCAGACGCTATCTACGCTGCATGGAAAAGACCAGCAAGACCATCCTTACCGACCTCCAATCTCTCGACACCATCGCTCTCAAGGCACGGTTGAGTGAGCTCCGGAGGTATCTTTGACGTCCCGAAATTAAAAGACGAGCTGGCCATGCTGGAGGACCGCCTGGCGGCCCCTGGCTTCTGGGACAACGCGAACGCGGCGCGCAAGACGATCGACCGAACGAACGTCATCAAAAAGAAAATCGGGCCGCTGCAGGATCTGGAAGTGCGTGCCGGGGAGTTTGACGGACTCATCGAACTGGCCAAAGAAGCGGGCGACACGGACACGTGGCGTGAGGTGGAGCATGAGCACAAGAAGCTCGAATCGGATGTCTCCACCTTTGAACTGAGCCAGCTGCTGAGCGGGCCGTTTGACCATGGCAATGCCTTCATCACCATCCATTCCGGTGCCGGTGGCACGGAGGCCTGTGACTGGGCGGACATGCTGATGCGCATGTACCAGCGCTGGTGCCAGCGCCGTGGCTACAAGGTCGAACTCATCGACCATGAAGCGGGTGATGATGTGGGCACACGCTCCGCCACGCTGGAAATCATCGGCGAAAACGCCTTTGGCTTCCTGCAAACCGAGCGCGGTGTGCACCGCCTGGTGCGCATCTCGCCCTTTGATGCTGCGAAGAAGCGCCATACGAGTTTTGCCTCGATTGACGTGACGCCTGACTCCGAGGAGGAAATCGACATTGTGGTGCGTGATGAAGATCTGCGCGTGGACACCTACCGCGCAGGCGGAAAAGGCGGCCAGAACGTGAACAAGGTCGAGACCGCCGTGCGTCTCACGCATCTTCCCAGCGGCGTGATTGTGGCCTGCCAGATCGAACGCAGCCAGCCGAAGAACCGCGCCAAAGCGATGGCGATGCTCAAGGCGAAGCTCTTCCAGATCGAAGAAGACAAACGTCAGGCTGAGATCAGCCGCCAGTATGGTGAAAAGAGTGAGATTGGCTTTGGCAGCCAGATTCGCAGCTACGTCTTTCAGCCGTACCAGATGGTCAAAGACCACCGCACTGGTGAAAAGACCAGCAGCGTGCAGGCCGTGATGGACGGTGACCTGGACGCCTTTATGGAGGCCAAGCTGCGCGGGCGGAAGGCTGGGGACAATGACAAGGACGAGGAAGTGTAGAGGCTGGATTCTGGATGCTTGATTCTAGATGCTGGATGACTGAAAATCGGGATTATGAGCTATCGAGATCTCGAAATCTGGCAACTGGCTAAACAATGTTCGATTGAAATTCATACGATGACCCTGAGGCATCTGCCGAAGTTTGAAAATGTATGAGGAAGGTTCACAAATTCGCCGTTCATCAAAATCGGTGCGATCCAACATTGTCGAAGGTTATGGCAGGCGTGAATACAAACAGGATTTCGTGCTTCGGCTGACCTATGCTCTGGCCTCTAATGACGAAACCATTGACCATCTGGAGACTTTGTTTGAAACAGGTTCATTGGCGGATGAACAGCTATGTGCTAAGCTGCATGAAATGCTTACGCATCTAGGCAAAAAACTAAATCTTTTCATCCAGGCTGTTCGAGAAGGCCACCGCTCCTCAAGGTAGTCCTTCTGGATCCAGCATCAAGAATCCAGCATCCAGCAACGATCTTTCCCCATGAAACCTGTTTTCGAGAAAGTACCCAAGCGTCAGTGGGAGTCCTTCCACTGTGAGACGGTGCGTGCGCTGGATTATGGGACGCGCTGGCATTTTCATCCGGAGTATCAGCTGACGCTGGCGATCGAGAGCCGGGGGCATCGGGTGGTGGGGGATAACATCGCTCCGCTGACGGATGGGGACATCGTGCTGATCGGCTCCAATCTGCCGCATGTGTGGCACCAGGACACGAGTGCGAAGTCACGGCGGGTGAATGCGATCATTGTGCGGTTTGATGAGTCCTTTCTAGGGCGGGATTTCATGGCGCTGCCGGAGATGGAGCCGGTGAAGCGGCTGCTGCAGCGTGCGGCGCGTGGCCTGGAGGTGTGCGGGCCCGCCCGTGCGGCGGTGACGGAGCACATGAAGCGTCTCGCTGGCAGCGAGGGGCTGGCGCGGGTGATCGAGCTGCTGGCGGTTCTCAATGCACTGGCCGGGGCAGAGGATTTGAAGGCGCTGGCGAGCTCCAACTTTGAGCCCAAGCTTGAGTCTGCCGACCAAGGGCGGATGGAGCGGGTGATTGATTTCATCCACACGCATCTGACTGAGGAAATCGACCGTGAGCGCCTGGCGAAGCTGGCGCACCTCAGCCTTGGGGCCTTCAGCCGCTTCTTCCACTCACGCACGGGCAAAACCGTGCCGCAGTATGTGAACGAAGTGCGCATCGGCCGTGCCTGCGGCATGCTGGCGGAGGATGTGTCCAACATCACCGACATCGCGATGGACTGCGGCTACCGCAATCTGGCGAACTTCAACCGCCGCTTCCGTGAAGTGATGAGCACCACGCCGAGCGCGTACCGGCAAAAATTTCGCGGCATGTCGGGGAGGTGACAGCCCGCGCCACTTGCGCGGCCATTCATCCGGTGAGATAAGCAGTGCATGAGTCAGATGCTTGAACCGGATCTTTCCGTGGTGGACCTCCGCTCCTACTTCGTGCGGAAGCGCAATGCGCTGCTGGTGCGCGGGCGCTTCAGTCCGCTCTATCTCGATTATTACCTGCACCTGATGCAGTACGCTCTCCAGAATGCGGAGCCGCTGGACCAGATGCTGAAGGACGCGCTGGCCGCGCTGGCGCTGCATCTCTGCTCACGGCCGCAGGATGAGGGCTGTGCGTGGACGATCCACGTCAAAGAGCCGCAGCGGGCGAATGTATTCGTCACGGGCACCTCGCGCCCAGGCCGGGTGGCGGGGAGGGTTTTCACCGAAGACGTGCGCCAGGAGGGCGAGGCGATGTTCATCTCGCAAACAACGCGTCCGGATCAGCCGCCGCGGCAGAGCATGATCGAGTTTCATGGCGATGACATGCTGAAGGCGGTGGAAACGTTTTACACCACCAGCGAGCAGCGGCTCACGCGCTTCTTCCGGCTGGAAGATGAGGAGTTTGTGCAAATTTCGGCCGAGCCGGACTGCGATGAGGTCTGGCTGGGTGAACTCACGCTGGAGCAGGTGCTTGAAATTGAAACGGCCGAGCATCTCACTCTGCTGGAAACGCGGGGCTATGTGTTTGAATGCGGCTGCTCCATCGAGCGCCTGCTGCCCATCATCATGCGCCTGCCGCAGGATGACCTGGACCACATCTTTGCGGATGGCGTGGCGAAAATCACCTGCCCGCGCTGCGGTGCGGTCTTTCGTACGGCGAAGGAGAGCTTTGAGCAGTGGCGGTCTGCGCAATCTTGATGCAAGCGTCCTGCTTGCCTTTTCCAGCCGCCAACGGGACGTTTGCGCTACTCGCATGAAGCTCGCCCTCATCCGCCGCCAGTTCTCCGCCACCGGAGGCGCGGAGCTGTATGTGCAGCGCCTGCTGGGGTCCTTGGCCGCTGCCGGGCATGAGACGCATCTGTTTGCGGAAAAGTGGCAGGGGCAGGCTGCGGGGGTGCAGTTTCACAGCGTGAATGTGGATGGAACGCGAGCGGAGCGCCCACGGCGGTTTGCTGAAGCTGTGAACGCCGAGCTGCAGCACCAGAGGTTTGACTGCGTGTTCAGCCTGGAGCGCACGCTGAAGCAGGATGTTTATCGGGCAGGTGATGGCCTGCACCGCGTGTGGCTGCAGCAGCGCAGGCGCTTTGCCCCATGGTGGAAGCGTCCGCTGGTGGGGCTGGGGGCGTTTCATCGCAACATGATGGCGCTCGAGGCGCAAACTTTTGATCCGGCGAATACGCAGCGCATCATCGTGAACTCTGAAATGGTGCGCGACGAAATCGCGCGGCATTTCCCCGATTTTCCGCAGGAGCGCGTGCATACGATCCGCAATGGAGTCGAAGTGCGGCGTTTCCAGAACGTGTCGCGATCAGCGGCGCGCAGACGCTTTGGGCTGGAGGCCAGCGATTTCGTGCTGGTCTTCGTGGGCTCCGGCTGGGAGCGCAAAGGGCTGCCGTGGCTGCTGAAGTTCATGGCCGGACGCAGCGATGATTCAGGGCTCAAACTGCTCGTCGTCACACGGGACCGCATGCGCGGCAAGATTCCGCCGAATGTCATTCTCACGGGGCCGATGCACGATGTGGAAGCAGCGTATGCCGCCGCAGATGTACTCACTTTTCTGCCCATTTATGAACCCTGCTCCAATGTGGTGAGCGAGGCGCTGGCCACGGGCATCCCGGTCATCACGACGAGTTTCAATGGTGCCAGTGAATTGATCGACTCCGGCATCAACGGCCATGTGCTGGACGATCCCAGCGACCTCGCGACGCTGGGCATGTGCGTGAACCACTGGCGCGCACGGGGCAGCGCCGGGCCCGTTAAAACGCGGCTTCCGCTGGATCTGGAGCTGAATGTGGATCACACGATTCAAGTGTTAAAACTGGCGGCAGAAAGACGTGAGCGGGCATGAGCGCGGAGGATTCCATGGAAGCTGCTTCGCGCCTGTGCGCGGCGTGCGGGATGTGCTGTGACGGGACGATGTTTCAGGTCGTGCGGATGCAGACTGGGGATGTGCCGGCGGAACTGGGCAGGCTGGGGTTGAAAATCCGCTGCCGGGACGGGGAATATTTCATGGAGCAGCCATGCTCCGGGCTGCGGGAGAAACGCTGCACGGTTTATGAGCGGAGGCCGATGCGGTGTCGCTTGTTCAACTGCCAGCAGCTGGGGCGTCTGGAAAACGGCGAGACCACTGAGGCTGAGGCGATGACGATGATCGTCGAGACGCGGACACTGGTGGAGCAGGTGCGCGGTCTGATCGAGCAATGCGGTCTGCGTGAGGATGGTCAGGCGCTGGCTGAGCGCTATGAGCGGGTGATGTCAACGCCGGTGAATGCAACGCTCGAGCCGGAGCTGATCGCCGTGAGGGAGGATCTGGAAGAGAGGATGCGGGAACTGAAACTGCAATTGAACCGCGAATTTCGGCTGCCACCGGGCGCTCCATGACGAATCGTTCGTCTTTTGCGACTTTAGTGCCATGATGGCGGATGGAAATGAAATTATTGAAGCTGCTTGGCAGTGAGGAGTACCTACCCTCCAATGTGCCAGAGCTGCTTTCACAAGTGGGCATGAAGCCCAATCAACAGCAAGTATTGCAAAGTCTGCTCAAAAGCCTGGAGAAACAGGGAAAAATCGTACGTACGAAGGGCAATCGCTACATCGTGGCCAAAGAGGCCGACCTGGTGCCCGGCGTGATTCAGATCACGCGCGGTGGCCGTGGTTTTGTACAGCCGGATGAAGCGGGCATCGGCGAAATCAGCATCCCGGACAGCCTCACCGGCACGGCGATGCATGGCGACCGTGTTTTGGTGCGCCTCGACGTGAAGCCGGGTCAGGTGGACAAGAGCGGCAGCGTGGTGCGCGTGCTTGAGCGCAAGCGCACGCAGTTTGTGGGGACCTTGCAGCGTTCGAAGCAGTTCCTGCACGTCACGCCGGATGATCCGCGCCTGCCGGGAGCAATTTATGTCACGGAACCGCGTGATGTGGGCCGCAAGCCCAACATTGGTGATAAAGTGGTGGTGGAAATCACCCAGTGGGAGTCGAAAAAGACGGCGCCGGAGGGCGAGATCATCGAGGTGCTCGGTCCGCCAGATGAAGAGGGCGTGGACATGCTCTCTGTGCTGCGGCATTACGATCTGCCGCTGCACTTTCCGAAGAACGTGCTGCATGAGGCGAACACGATTGCCAAGTCGCGGCCGGACAACCAGCCGAGCGCGCAGGAGTGCGCGGGACGTGTTGACTGCCGTCCGCACAATGTCATCACCATCGACCCTGATGATGCGAGGGACTTTGATGATGCCATCTGCATTCAGAAACAGGGCGACCAGTGGCTGCTGTGGGTGCACATCGCCGATGTGTCACACTACGTGCTGCCGGGCAGTGCGCTGGATGTCGAAGCCAGAAAGCGCGGCAACTCGACCTACCTGGTGGATCGCGTGATCCCGATGCTGCCGGAGGCGCTGAGCAATGAGCTGTGCTCGCTCAAGCCAAACGTGGATCGTTTGACGAAGTGCGTGGAGTTTGTGCTGTCCAAGGATGGGACGGTTGTCAGCTCAAAGTTCTATGCTTCGGTGATCCGCTCCAAGCGACGCTTCACCTACAAGGAGGCGTTTGCCGCCATCATGGTACCGCCGAACAATGAAACCGAGCAGATGCTGCATGATGCGCATGCGATGGCGCAGAAGATCCGCCACCTGCGCTTTAAGAATGGGTCGCTCGATCTGGATTTCCCGGAGAACAAGATCCGCCTCGATGAACACGGCAAGGTCCTGCGCATGGAACGCATCGAGAACGATGTCTCGCATCAGTTGATCGAGGAGTACATGCTGCTGGCGAATGAAGCCGTCGCAGGCCGGCTCATGGGGCTGGACCGGCCTTCCGTGTATCGCGTTCATGAGTCACCGAAGGAGAAGAGGCTCAATGATTACCGTGAGGATGTGCTGAGCCATCGCGTGCCGTGTGGCAATCTCACGCATCGCCCGGAGGTGCAGAAGCTGCTCAGCCGTCTCAGCACGCTGCCGATCGGCCCGGCGCTGAAGATTGGCTTTTTGCGCTCGATGATGCGCGCGCGTTATGCCGTAGAGCCGCTCGGCCATTATGGCCTTGCCAAGACGAAGTACACGCATTTCACCTCGCCGATCCGCCGCTACGCCGATCTCGTGGTGCACCGCTCGTTGTTCGACAAGGTTGAACTGCAGGTGGGCGTCGCGAAGCAGATCGCGGATCACATCAGCTCGACGGAGAAAAACTCGTCCGATGCTGAACGAGACAGCAAGGAGGTCAAACTCTACGCCTACCTCAAGGCGCAGCTTGTCTCGAAAAAGCCCCAGCCTTATACCGCGCTCGTCACCGATGTGCGGAACTTTGGCTTCTTCGTTGATGTGCCGGATCTCGGCCTCAGCGGTGTCGTGCCTCTGTCCTCCATCCCGGATGACTTCTACATTTTCGATCCTGCGACACGTCAGCTCACGGGACGTCATACGCGCCGCGTCATCAGCCTCGGCGACAACGTCGTGGTGCAGATTTACAAAGTGGACAGCGCCAAGAAGCAGGTCGATTTCATGCCCGTGCCGCAGCGTGGTAAAGTGATGCGTGCCGAAGATTTGGAACGTCAGGATGGGCGTGGGCCACAAAGTCGCGATCCCAAGCGGCCCGCCGCACCGCGGCGCAAGCCGGGGCATGGCCACAAGCGTGCGTCGCACCAGCCGAAGAAGAGCCGATAAGAGGGTCAACCCAGGCCCACCGCATCGCGCACACGACTGAGAGTCTTGCGCGCGACGGCGCGGGCTTTCTCAGCCCCTTCAGCGAGGACTTTTTCCACATAGCCTTTGTCGGCGACGATTTCGTCACGCCGGGTGCGGAAGGGCGCGAAGTAATCGGTCACGCCTTGGAGGAGGCGCTTTTTGAAGTCGCCGTAGCCGACGCCGCCGTTGAGGTGATCGGCGACCATGGCGTCATAATCGGCTTGTGAGGCGACGAGCTTGTAGAGGGCGAGGATGCTGCTGCCTTCGATGGGCTTCGGAGCTTCGACGGGCGTGGAGTCAGTCTGGATGCCCATGATCTTCTTTTTGAGCGGACCAGGCTCTTCAAACAGCGGGATGGTGTTGTTGTAGCTCTTGCTCATCTTTCTACCGTCAAGACCGAGGACGACGGCTGTCGTTTCCTGGATGCGCGGCTGGGGCAGTTTGAAGAGCCCTGCGCCAAAGGTTTCGTTCATCTTGATGGCGATGTCACGGGTGACTTCGACATGCTGCTTCTGATCTCTGCCGACGGGGACGACGTCGCTGTCGTAGATCAGGATGTCCGCCGCCATGAGCACGGGATAGGCAAAGAGGCCGTGCGAAGGAGTGATGCCGTTGGCGATTTTGTCTTTGTAGCTGTGGCAACGTTCCAGCAGGCCCATGGGGGTGACGGTGCTGAGGATCCAAGAGAGTTCGCAGTGCTCTGGCACGTCGCTTTGACGGAAGAAGACGCACTTGTCTGGATCGAGGCCGCAGGCGAGAAAGTCGATGGCGAGCTCGCGGACGAAGCTGCGGAGGGCCTTGCCATCCTGAACGGAGGTGAGGGAATGGTAGTCGGCGATGAAGTAGTAGGCATCGCCTTCATGCTGCAGCTTGAGCGCCGGCTCCATCATGCCAAAGAAATTGCCGATGTGGAGTCTGCCGCTGGGTTGAAGGCCGGAAAGGATGCGCATAAGACCGCTGATATGGCGGGGGCGTGCGCTCTCGTCAAGATGCGCGCTTTGGCGGCACGACGAAGAGGGGGACGGTGGCCTTGTGGCGGAGGGCGTCGATGGTGCTGCCGTGGATGATGTCGCCGATCAAGCGGTGGCCGTGGGAGGCGAGGGCGATGAGGTCGATGCGTTCTTCGGCGGCGACTTTGAGGAGCTGATCGGGCGGTTCGCCGAGGACGAGGAGAATGTTGACGGTGAGGTTGGAGTCGGCGCGGAGTTTGGCGGCGGTGGCTTCAAGGTAGCTCAGATCCTCCCGCATCTCTTCGGATTCGGCGAGCTTGAGCTGGTCAAAGTTGCGTGCGGCCCAGCCGTCGGCGACGTGGACGAGGAGGAGCTCGCTCTGCATCAGTGTGGCGAGGGCGGTGATGGCGCGCAGCAGTTCCTGATCGGAAGCACCGGTGTCGAGGGCAACGAGGATTTTGCGGTACATGGCGTTAGATTCCGAGGGCGTTGATCCAGGACTGCGGGGCGAAGAAATCGAAGAGCAGTTTGAAATTGAGCACGATGATGACGGCAGCGCTGGCCCAGGCGAGGACCTTGATCCATACCGGGTTGGCAAAGCGGCCCATCTTGGCCTTCTCCCCGGTGAAGCGCAGCAGTGGCACGACGGCAAAGCTGAGCTGCATGGAGAGGATGACCTGGCTCCAGAGGAGAAGATTGGTGGTTTTGTCCTCACCAAAATAGCCAATGATGCAGACGGCAGGTATGACGGCGATGAGGCGGGTGATCAAACGACGCAGCCAGGGCTTGAGGCGGATGTTGAGGAAACCTTCCATCACGATCTGGCCCGCGAGGGTGCCGGTGAGTGTGGAGCTTTGCCCGCTGGCGAGCAAGGCCACGGCAAACAGCGTGCTGGCCACGCCGATGCCGAGCACCGGGCTGAGTAGTTTGTAGGCGTCCTGAATTTCGGCCACGTCGCTGTGTCCGCTGGTGTGAAACGCGGCGGCAGCGACAACGAGGATGCCGCCATTGATGAAGAGCGCAAACATGAGCGCAAAGGTGGAGTCGTAGGTGGCGAACTTGATGGCCTCGGCCTTGCCTTCATCATCGCGGGTGAAGTTGCGCGTCTGCACGATGGAGCTGTGCAGGTAGAGATTGTGCGGCATGACGGTGGCGCCGAGAATGCTGATGGCGACGAAAAGCATCTCGCGGTTCTTCAAAATGGCGGCGGACGGCACAAAGCCGGCGGCGATGCCTGCGAGGTCCGGCTTGGCAAAGAACATCTCGGCGGCGAAACAACCGCCGATGGTGAGGATGAGAGTGATGACGAGCGCCTCGACGTAGCGGAAGCCGCGGTTTTGCAGCAGCAGCACGATCATGACGTCGAGCGTGGTGATGACGCAGCCCCAGACGAGGGGGATGCCGAAGAGGAGCTGCAAACCGATGGCGGAGCCGACGACTTCCGCGAGGTCACACGCGGCGATGGCAGCCTCACACAGGAACCAGAGGCCCCAGACGACCGGCTTGGGGTAATGATCACGGCAGGCCTGTGCGAGATCGCGGCCGGTGGCGATGCCGAGCTTTACACACAGGTGCTGGAGAAGGATGGCGATGAGGTTCGAAATCAAAATCACCGACAGCAGCGAGTAGCCGTAACGCGCACCGCCGGCGAGGTCGGTGGCCCAGTTGCCGGGGTCCATGTAGCCGACGGAGACGAGGAAGCCAGGACCTGCATAGGCGAGCATTTTGCGCCAGAACGAGCCGTTCTTCGGTATTTGGATGGAGCGGAAGACTTCGGGCAGCGAATCGCCTCCGCGTGAGCGCCAGCCAGTATCAGGAGTTTTTTCCATCGGAAGAAGATCGAATTAAATGAGGACATAGACGCCTGCAAAAGGGTGGCCCCTCGGACGTGGACTGCACCATTGTTCCAGGGTGAAAGGTTTTGTCAGCGCTAACTGAGTTAGCCATGACTAACATTGTTCGCAAGAGCAAATACACCTTTCTTCGTTGAAGACGTCACCGTGCGCTCCATTTTCACACCGCTCATGCCCGCCAAACGCAAGGAACACACCAGCCATCTCGGTTCTCCCGCCATCGAGGATTACCTCGAGCAGATTCACAATCTCATTGCATCCAAGGGCTATGCCCGCGTGGTGGACATCGCCAAAAATCTGGGCATCTCCCAGGCCAGCGTGACGAACATGATCCAGAAGCTCGATGCGGAGGGCTTTGTGGTGTACGAGCGCTACCGGGGGGTGATTTTGACCGAAGAGGGCAGCAAGGTCGGGGCTGAGATCGCCAGACGGCATGAGGTTTTGACGCGTCTGCTGGCGGGTTTCGGGCTTGATCCGCAAACGGTGCACGAGGATGTGGAAGGCATGGAGCACCACATCAGCCGCCAGACGCTGGATGTTCTGACACTCCTGATGGAGGAGCTGGAAGGAAATACTGTTTTGATGCGCAAACTGAAGCGCAAGCTGGCAAGCCTTGCCTGAGGACAGATGAATAAAGGAAAGAGCAATGACGACTAAAGAAAGAATTAAAACCTTGTGATAGTCGCCAAGACAACCTTTCGTTAAGTCACGCAGTCGATCCACTATGCGCTGGTGCTTGCACATCCTATCCATCTTCCTCCTGCTCACCTTTGGCGTGGAGTTGTGTTCCGCGTACGGCTGCGGGGTGGTTAAGGATCCATCCCGCCTGGTTTGTGTTTTGGATGACGATGACGCGGAACTGAAGCAGGGCGGGCTGCGTGAGCATTCATTCACGGAATGTGATCCTTTGAGCCTGACAGGACAAAATATGATGGTCCGGTGGATAAAGGCAGACTTGAGTTTGTCGCTCACAGGAGCGGAAATCTTGAAAACTCATTTTGGAGTCCGCCGGCACCGATGGTTGTGCAGGGAGTGCTGTTGAGAAGGGGCTTGCTTTCGTCTCCATTTTATCGCGGCTGAGATGATCCGATCTCGTCATATCATTCCGCAGTTTCAGTCTCCCATGAGGTCATAGCATCAGACAATCAACCTATGAATATTCGCATTACCCTTCTTTGCAGCCTTCTGTTTGCCAGCATAGCCTCTGCCGGTGTAGTCTCAGTCGCAGTCAAACCTGACAGTGAAAAAAAACCCGGCGACAAGACCAAACCCGATGTCACGCGCGCAGTTTGGCTCAATGTGCGCGTCACCAACTCCTCTGGCGCCAAACTTGATGGGGTGACGCTGAAATGGGTCTTGTATGCCGCCGCCATCAAGCGCGGCGCGGACAGCATCTCGATTGAAAAATCCGGTGAAATGAAAATCACCGTGGACTCCAACGGCAAGTACATAGACGTTGCCACCCCCAAGGTGGCTTTTACCACGATTCCGTTCCACACCGAGGGCAGCGGCAGGCGTTCCAAGCAAGTCGAAGCGTCAGGGAAGAAATTCCATGGCTTTCATGTGCAGATCCTGAATGGAACCGAGGTTCTTGGGGAGGCCGTGAGTGAGGCAGTTAAGAAGGAGCTCAAGTAATCCTAGCGGCCTGAACTCTTTCTGGCACTTCCGCCGAGTTCCATTTTTTTCGGAACCAGTGCGCCGTCAAAAACTGACGTCGGCTGGCGTGTGATACCTTGCATGCCTTTTTTCGTGCACGGTGAGCCACTCTCCTGATAAACTGTGCGATTCAGAAAATCCGCCTCTATTTTCGGTCAATGATCCTTCCAGTCCCGCCACAGTCCTTGATTCAGCCAAACATGACCAGACATGGGCGCCCGAGCTATTTTTTAGCAGCCAGAGTTCGACATGAAGAGTCTGTCAGGTTCTGCTATTCTCTGGACGAACTGACTTTTGTGACGAAACGCCAACAATCATTGCGCGACGTCGAATGATCCGTATCTTTTGTATTTTTGTGCCATTGCCACCGCTACATTCATGAAAACCTGCCTTTATGTTCTACCGCTGATGCTGTTCCTGGCACATCCGGCGGCCGCTGGGGATACTTCCGCCGTGGTTGAACAAACTGCAGGTCCGACCGCCGAACGTCTGGCGGAGCTTACCAAAACCTCCACCCGGCGTACGGCGATCAAGCTGGAGGACTACCTGGCCAAGGTGGCGGCCTCAAATCTGGCCTACGCGTCACAACGCTACAATGTGCCGATTGCCGAGGCAGCGATCACAGCCGCCAAGCTCTTTCAGAATCCGGTGCTGCAATTTAGCAACGGGAAAGACTTGACGCATACGCGGTCACAAAGCCTGCCTGGTTACTACCAGACGAGTATTTCCCAAACCTTCGAAACGGCGGGCAAAAGAACCAAACGATGGCTGGTCGCCCGGAATAATTATGCGGCAACTTCCGCCACGTTGCAGAGTTTCCTGCAAAACCTGCGGCTGGACGCCTCCGCTGCTTATGCTGATTCGATTGCCATGGGGAGGGTGGCTTTGCAGTTCCAGCGCACTGCCACCCTGCTACGGGATTTGCTGCAGGCCCAGGAGGAGCGCCAGAAGGCCGGCGACATCAGTGATGTGGACCTATTGCAGACACGTGTGGAGGTCCGCCAGTTCGAGGCTGAACTGCTTAACGCGCAGGCTCAGGCTACCAATGCGGAACTGGGCCTTAACACCTTTTTGGGGCCGCAATTTTCCGGCACTCACTGGTATCCTGTAGGAACTCTGGATGTCTCACCGCTGAGCACCGATTTGTTCAAGCTGCTTTCCAGCGCGATACGGAACCGGCCGGATCTGCTTGCCATGCGTCATCAGCGTGATGCGGCGCTGGCCAACATCAATCTGGAGAAGGCCAAGCGTATTCCAGATGTCAATTTAGGAGTGGTCTGGCAGCAAAGCACCCCATCCTACAATGATGTTTCTCCCCAGCCACTTTACAACATGGGAGGGGTGATGGTATCTCTTCCATTGCCAATCTGGAACCGTAACAAGACCGGCATTGCCACCTCCGAAGCCCAGGCCAGTCAGGCGCAGCTGCAACTCGACAATGCCGAGGTCCAAGCTGGGGTGGCCGTGCGTCAGACACTTGCGCTTTATGACATCGCTCGTGACAGGGTGGCTCTTTATCAAGGCGGCGTCCTGAAGGATGTCGATTCAGCTTTGGAAAAGCGGGTGCTCAGCTACAAGCGTGGCGGCTCTTCGCTGCTGGAACTGCTGGATGCACAGCGCAAGGCCAATGAGGTCTGGATGAGTTTTTACAATGCGCAAATCGACCATGCCCGGGCAGTCATCGAACTGCACCGCGCCGCCGGCATTTGGATCGTTCACTTTTGATTCTACCTTATCATGCAAATCGTCAAACATTCATGGCTTCTGGTGCTGCTCCTCGCGGCATGCAAACCCGCTCCGGTCGTGGAGCAGGACCCCTTCCCGGTCAAAGTGGAAAAGAACGATCTGGTTTTCACTTCGGGTGATCCACAGCTCAAAGCGATCAAAGTTCAGCAGGCCCGGGAAAGAGACGAGGTGGTGCTGCATCTGACCGGCAAGCTGGTCTGGAATGAGGATGTCACCACCAATGTCTTCTCTCCTCTGGCTGGGCGTGTCTCCAGCATCAAAGGTGAGCGTGGGAAGAAGGTCAAAGTGGGGGATGAACTGGCTCGCATTACATCTCCGGATTTCGGCCAGGCACAGGCGGATGCGGTGAAGTCTGAGGCAGATCTCGCACTCGCCCAACGTGTTTTGGATCGCACCCGGGATTTGCTCAAACAAGGGGTGCTGCCGCAAAAAGAACTGGATACAGCTGACAATGCGTTTCGGGATGCTCAATCAGAGCGTGATCGCGCGGTCGAGCGGCTTGCCGTCTGGGGCGGGCGGGGCAGTGATGTGAACGGCGCCTTTGCGCTGAAAGCGCCCATGAGTGGAGTCATTGTGGACCGCAATGTGCAGCCTGGGCAGGAAGTGAGATCTGATGCCATGCTGGCTGGCATGGCGATGGTGGCCGCTCCGATGTTTGTCATCTCTGATCCAGAATCCTTGTGGGTGCATCTGGATGTCAGCGAGCAGGATTTGTCGAATCTGCAAGTGGGACAGAAACTGGAGATTCGCTCGCGCGCTTATGGGGACAAGATTTTCCCAGGGGCGCTCACGGTGATCGGGCAGTCGCTCAATCCGGATACACGTACGGTTGTGGCAAAAGGTTCAGTGGCCAATCCTGAGAGGCTGCTCAAGGCGCAGATGTATGTGGACGTCAACGTCGTCACGCATGTGGCCAAGATGCCGCAGGTGCCGATCAAGGCCGTCTTTCTGCGGGATGGGAAGCCCTGTGTGTTTGCCCGCAAATCCGAGAATGTTTTTGAGATGCGGCAGATCACCACCGCTGCGGAAGATGCCGGACATGTCTTTGTCAGCAAAGGACTCAAGGCAGATGAAGAAGTGGTCTCCGAAGGCGCGCTCGTTCTGGAGAGCCTGCTGGATGCCAACACCAGCACTGCAAACGCCGGTGCAGAGAAGGCTGAACACTAAAAGCCATGGGCACGCTCACCAAATACGTCCTTAAACACCGGCCCATCGCGTTCGCGCTGATGATCCTTTTCGTGCTCGCTGGAGCACTGGCTTTCAACCGCCTGCCGGTGGAAGCCTACCCCGACGTCACTAATGTTTCGGTGCAGATCATCACGCTGCTGCCCGGGCGCGCCGCTGAAGAAGTGGAACGCCTGGTGACTGTGCCCATTGAGAATGCCATGAACAGCATTCCAAAACGGTCTTCCATCCGTTCGGTGTCACTCTTTGGTCTGTCGCAGGTGACCATCGTTTTCGAAGACGATGCCGACCGCTCCTACTGCCGAAACATGGCTTTCCAGCTGCTTTCCAGCGTCAGCCTGCCGCCGGATGCGGAGACACGTCTCTCGCCTGACACCACGCCCGTGGGTGAGATTTACCGCTACACGCTGGATGCGCCGAAGAGCATGCCTTCCACCGAATTGCGTGCCATTCAGGACTGGGTCGTCGAGCGTCAGCTGCGTACGGTTTCGGGTGTCGTGGATGTCATCGGCTTTGGCGGTGCCACCAAGCAATACCAGGTGCTGATCGACCCGATGAAGCTGCTGTCCTATGACATCACGCTGCGTAAGGTGCTTGATGCGCTTTCTGCCGGTAACAAGAATGCGGGCGGCGCCTATATTGAGCATGGGCCGGAAATGTTCATCGTTCGCGGTCTCGGCTTTGTGCAATCGCTCGAAGACATCGGCCTGATCGCGGTGGAAACACGCGGCGGTACGCCGATCCGCGTCAAAGATTTGGGCCGTGTGCTCATTGGCGAACAGCTCCGCCTGGGGCGTGTGGGCCGTAATATTCCAGCCGAACATTACGAGCTGGATGACGCCATCGAGGGCATTGTGATGCTGCGGAAGGGCGAGAACGCCATGGATGTACTTGAAGGGGTGCGGGCGAAAATCGACGTCATCAACACCAAGTTTCTGCCACCCGGAGTGCATATCCACATGCATTACGACCGCACCAATCTGATCAACCGCACCCTGCACACGGTGCATAAGAACATGGCGGACGGCATCGGGCTCGTGCTGCTCGTGCTCATTCTTTTCCTGGGGCTGGGGAACATCCGCTCCGCTCTTGTAGTGGCCGCTGTGGTGCCGCTCTCGTTGCTGGGCGCTTTTTTCATGCTGGATCTGCGCGGCATTCCGGCCAATCTCATTTCCATGGGTGCCATCGACTTTGGCATCATTGTGGACTCCGCCGTGGTGGTGATCGAGGATCTGCTGCGCATGATGCATGAGCGGCGGGATAAAAAGGAATCCCTGTTCAAACTGCTGCCCAAGGCCGTGGGGCAGATGGGAAGGCCCATTCTGTTTTCCAAGGCCATCTTGCTCACGGCATTCCTGCCCCTGTACACCATGCAGCGGGTGGAAGGGAAAATCTTCAAACCGATGGCGCTGACTCTGACGTTTGCCCTGATTGCCGGTACCATTCTGGCGCTGACCATCGTGCCGTTGCTGGCCAGTTACGCGCTCAAAAAGGGGCCAGGGCCGCATGAATCATGGCTCGTGCGCATCCTCCTGCGCATGTATCGTCCGTCGCTGAGCTGGGCGCTCAACCACGGTCGCATCATCGTGCTCACTGGTGTGGTGATGCTTGCGGTTGCCGGTGTCGTTTCGACTCGCACGGGGACGGAGTTCCTGCCCAAACTGGACGAAGGTTCCCTGTATATCCGCTCCTTTCTACCGCAGACCATCTCGCCATCCGAGTCCGCGCAGGTCATGCGGCGCATGCGTGCCGTGCTCGCCACCTTCCCGGAATCCAAATCCATCATCACCCAGAACGGCCGGCCTGACGATGGTACGGACGTTAACGGCTTCGATGTCAGTGAAACGTCCGTGGATCTTTATCCGCGAGAGGACTGGAAGACCGCCAAAGACCGGGATGGCCTGGTCAAAGAGATGAAGAAGAAGCTCAACACCGAAGTGCCCGGTGTGCAGTTTCAATTCAGCCAGATCATCGAAGACAACGTCAACGAAGCCATTTCCGGGGTGAAGTCCGAACTGAGTGTGAAAATTTTCGGCGATGAACCAGAGATCCTCCAGAAGATCGCCGATCAGATCGTGGACATCCTCAACACCGTGCAAGGTGCGGCGGATGTCGGCACTGACCGGCTGATGGGACAACCCCAGGTGCAGATCGCCGTGGACCGCAACGCCATCTCACGTGCAGGATTGTCGATGGCGGATGTGCAATCCGTCATTGAGACCTCCATGGGCGGTTCCGTCGCAACGAAAGTGCTCGAAGGTGAGCGTACCTTTGACCTCGTGGTCAAAATGATCCCGCGTTCGGTCGCCAGCATTGACGGCATCCGGCGCATCCCTGTTTCCGGGTCCGATGGCGAGCGCCTCACGCTGGGCGCTTTGGCTTCGGTTGAGGTCAAGCCGGGGTTTGCCCGTATCTATCGTGAAGAAAATGCGCGTTTGACCGCAGTGAAGCTCGCGGTGCGTGGGCGCGATCTGGGTACTCTGGTGGCTGAAGCCCAGGAGAAGGTGAACGCGCAGGTCGTCCTGCCGAAAGGGTTCCGCTTGGAGTGGACCGGTGCCTTTGAAAACCAGCAGCGAGCCGTCAAGCGACTGATTTTGGTGGTGCCGATCACGCTGGTGGCGATTTTCTTCCTGCTCTTCACCGCGTTTGATTCCGCGAAGCTCGCCACGCTGATCCTGCTCAACGTTCCCTTTGCGGCGGTGGGTGGCATTCTCGTCCTCCCGCTGGCTGGATTGTCGATGTCTGTGTCCGCCCTGGTCGGCTTCATCGCGCTGTTTGGTGTGTCGGTGCAAAATGGGGTGCTCCTAGTCGAGCGAATCCGTGAATTGCGCAAAGAAGGCATGCGCATGGCCGAGGCTGTGCGTGAGGGAGCCATCAGTCGTGTGCGACCGGTGGTGATGACTGCCGCCATGGCGGCCCTGGGGCTGCTGCCCGCCGCTTTGTCCCATGCCGTGGGTGCGGAAACGGCGCGTCCATTTGCGTGCGTCATCATCGGCGGTCTGGTCACCGCCACGCTGCTCACGCTTTTCATCCTTCCCGTGCTTTACCCCCTATTTGATGCTGGAGAAGAGAGCCTGCACAGCAAGTATGTGCTCATCGAAGGCCCGGCTCAGCAGCCATTCCTGTCTTTGCATAAGAAGAAAAAGCCGGAGGATCCGGACAATCCGGACAACCCCATAGATCCGCCTGCTGAGCACGGGCCGGGCTGACTTTTTTCATGCTGGAATGTGCTCGTCAGGTATGTTACTCTCCTGAATTACGTCCTGACATGTACGCTCACCGCCATGATCCCACGCCTCTGACCAGGCTGGTGCATTTGCTGCTGCTGCTAGGCTGGCTGCTCTCCTCTCACGGGGTCGCACCAGCCATCTGCATGGCGGCAGCGGTACTGGATGGGGATCACGCAGTTAAAATTGGTGTGTCCAATGAGGGTGCCCTGACCGTGGTTCTTTCCCATGCGGGCAAGTCCACCGCCGAACTCACGGTTCACGAGCATGATGCTCTTTGCAGAATGCTGGTGGCCTTTGCTGCGGTGCCCTCATCCGGGGCCACGGATCATGTACTGGCCTTTAAGCCGGTCGATGATGCTTCGCGGGTTCAGCGGCTTTTGCCATCCGTGCAGAGCGTTGGCAACGCGACGGTGCCCGTGGTGGTGACTCTCTTCAGCGGAACAAGAACGCCGTCTGCTGAGTGTACGATCAGGCAGGTAAAGAGGTGTTCGTGGTCGCGGGGTCTTGCGCTGAAGTCAGGCAGGACAGTCATGCGCTGTTGAGTACAGCAGGATGGTAAATCCGGGTCCGCACTCGCGGACAGCGGGCAGATGTCGCGGGATGCTTCCGCGTCTGCCTATGACTCATCACCCTGCCTCTTCTCACGTACCATGAAACTACCTGCTTTAATTCCCTGTTTGTTTGTCTGCCTGCTGCCGCCCGTCGTTCGCGGCGTGGAGCCTGTCTCTGTCAATTCCCTCGTCAACAAGGCTCTCGCCACACACCCTGAGCTGCGGTATTACGAGGCGCAAATTGATGTCGCGCGAGGCGGCAAGACCAAGGCGGGTGAGATTAAAAACCCCGAGCTGATGGTGGGTCTCGGCAACTGGCACTATCGTGATCTCACCAATGGCGTCATCGGGGACGGCCCTACCTGGGCGGTGCAACTCACGCAGACGTTCGAGTGGCCGGGCCGCATCTCCCTGCGCAAGGCCATCGCGCAAAAAGACATCGAGCTGGCCCAGCTCGGGCTCACGCAATTCCGTGCCGCGCTGGCCGGCCGAGTACGTACGGTTTCCTGGAAACTGCTGGCTGCCCAGGAGCAGACCCGTGCCGCCGAGGAGGTGTCGAAGCGCTTCCAGACCCTCGCGGCCGTGCTGTTGCAGCGTGATCCCGCCGGTGCCGCACCGCGGCTGGAGGCCCGCATCGTCCAGGCCAATGCGCTCACGATTGGCGCAGAGGCCGCGCAGGCGCGCAACGATCTTGCCGCCGCCCGCTTTGAGTTGAATCAGCTGCTGGGGGAAAGAGCTGATCATCCGCTGGATGTGCGCATGGAAAACATCGTCCTCAATCCAGCGCCGCCCATCGATGTTCTGCTGGCTGAAGCGCGGCGTAAAAACTTCTCGCTGCGCGCCCGCTTCCTTGATGTGGAGCAGCAGGGCTACCATGTGGATCTGGCCAAAAACGAGCGCTGGCCCTACATCACCCTGCAGCCCTACATGCAGAACCAGACAAACCCGATCAGCGCTTCGCGGGAAACTCAGATTGGCATCGGAGTTTCCATTCCGCTGCCGGTATGGAACCGCAACAAGGGGGCCATCGAAACGGCGGAGGCCAGGCAGGTGCAGGCAGGGGTCATGCTCACGGCGCAGATGCGCCAGCTAGAACGGGACGTCGCCTCGCAGGCCAGTCATTACCGCATTTACGTCGAGCAACTGACGCAGCTTCCTGCTGACACGCTGGAGAGCTTTCGCAAGGCGGCTGCGGAGGCTGATGAGCATTATCGTCTGGGCGCGCTGCCACTGGCAACGTATACGGAGCTGCAACGCCAGTACCTCTACTCCGTGAAAGCCGTGCTAACCGCGCAGTTGGGTGCGGTGGATGCGCGCCTGCAGCTTGAGCAGCTCACGGGGAACACACTGGTGCCGTAAAGAAGGCGTCTTCAAAATTTGCGTTTTTGCGACCATGCTCAATTCCATTCTCGACTTCTCCGTCCGCCAGCGTGCCCTCGTGCTGCTGGGGGCTTTCGGCCTGCTCGGCGCGGGCTTGTATTCACTCCTGCACCTGCCCATTGATGCTGTGCCGGATCTCACCGGCCCGCAGGTGCAGGTGAATGTGGCCGTGCCAGCACTGGCCCCCGAAGAATCTGAACGTGCCGTCACGCGCCCCATCGAAATGGCGCTCTCCGGCATGCCTGGCGTGCTGGACTCGCGTTCACTGACGAAATTTGGCCTCAGCCAGGTCACGATCCAATTTGAAGACGGGGCGGACATTTTTCGCGCCCGCCAGCTCGTCAATGAACGTCTGACCGCCGTGATGCGCGATTTGCCTCCTGGCAGCTCGCTCAGCCTTGCTCCCATCAGCACGGGACTCGGTGAAATATTTTACTACACCCTCCATTGGAAGAAGGGGGCCAAGGAGAAGCCTGCCGATGAAAATGAAGGCCTCATGCGTCTGTGGGAGACACATGAATACATTGTGAAACCGCACCTGCGCGTCGTGCAGGGGGTGGCAGAAATCAACAGCAACGGCGGGCATCAGCGGCAGGTGACCGTGGAACCCATGCTCGACAAGCTGAAGGCCGCGAACATGACCGTGGGTGAACTCGCCGCCATCATTCGCGGCAATGTCGAAAACGCCGGGGGTGGTGTCATCAATCGCGATGGCGAACAACTCACCATCCGCAGTGTGGGGCGTGTGAGCACGGCCGAGGAAATCGCCAAGCTGCCGATCAAATTCGGTGCAGCCATTGAGCCAATGCGGGTGCAGGACGTGGCGAAAGTGCAGTGGGGCGCAGGATTTCGCGGCGGTGCGGCCACGATGGACGGCGAAGAAGTCGTGCTTGGAACCGTGATGATGCTCATGGGGCAGAATGCCCGCGTCGTTTGTCATCGGGTTGCACCACGGCTCGAAGAACTGCGGGAGAAACTGCCTGCGGGCATGGATGTGACCGTCGTGTACGAACGTTCCGATCTCGTCGAGGCCACCGTTGCTACGGTGGAAAAAAATCTCCTCGAAGGTGCCGTGCTCGTCATCGTCGTCCTGCTCATCCTCCTCGGGAACTGGCGTGCGGCTTTGATCGTGACGCTGGCCATTCCGCTGTCATTCCTGTTCGCCATCTGTGGCATGGTGCAGGGGGGCTGGTCTGGCAATCTGATGAGTCTCGGTGCTGTCGATTTCGGTCTGATCATCGACGGTGCCGTGGTCATGGTTGAAAACATCATCCGCAGGCTTGGCGTGAAGCAGCACCACCTCGGGCGCATTCTCACCCATGAAGAGCGTTCACGCGAAGTGCTCGCTGGCAGCAAGCAGATGGCCAGCCCGATGTTTTTCGGAGTGCTCATCATCACCATTGTTTATCTGCCGATTCTGACGCTTACAGGCATCGAAGGTAAAATGTTCCGCCCCATGGCGGTGACGGTGATTTTTGCGCTCGCCGGGGCCCTGCTGCTGGCGCTGACGCTCATGCCCGCGATGTGCTCGTTCTTCCTCGGCGGCAACGTCGCCGAAAAAGACAACTGGATTATTTCTGGTCTCAATCGCGTGTTTCAGCCCATGCTACGTGCTGCCATCAGGATGCGCTGGGCGGTGGTTCTTTTGGCCGTCGCGTTCTTTGCTTTCTGCGGCTGGCGTTTCAGCGCTCTGGGGGCAGAGTTTGTGCCCAAGCTGGACGAAGGCTCCATCGCCGGGATGATCTACCGCAAGGTCGGCATGAGCCTCAAAGAGTCGCTGCATGAGGACCTTGTGCTCGGCCAGATGGTGCGTGAAAAGTTTCCGCAGGTCACCAGCTTTTTCTCCCGCAGCGGCACCAGTGAAGTAGCCACCGACCCGATGCCGCCCAATGAAACGGATTTCTATGTCTTCTACACACCCGTCTCCGAATGGCCAAAAGGCCCCGGCCTGCCGACCAACAAGGCCGAGCTCTGTGCCGCCATCGAGAAGGAAGCGCTCAGCGAGCACGAAGACCAGAGCATCGAATTCGGCCAGCCGATCGAGACACGCTTCAATGAAATGACAGAAGGTTCCAAGGCCGAGCTCACCCTGCGTATCTATGGCATCGAGTTTGATATGCTCGAAAAGCTTGCCAGCCAGAGTCGGGACATCATCAACAACACTCCGGGAGGATCCGCTGAGCTTGAAACAAACGGTCGCACTAGCACCGTAGTGATGCAGGTGAAGCGGGACATTCTTACCAAGTACAACATCCCTCTTGCCGAGCTCAATCATGCCGTCTCTGCCGGTCTCGGCGGGGAAGTGTCCGGCCAGGTCGTCGAAGGCAATCGCAAGCGTGACATCGTCGTGCGCCTGCCGGAGGAGGAGCGTGCCAAGGAAGAGATCATGAAGAGCCTGCCGCTGCGTGTCGGGGATTTCGGCATGCTCTCGCTGGGCGATGCGGTGGACATTCACACCGAAAAAACGGTGGAGCCCATCCGCCACAGCCGCACCCAGCGACGTGCCGCGTTGCTCGTTCGTGTGAAGGGTCGCGACATGGAAGGCTTCGTTAACGAAGCTAGCGCACGCATCAAACAGGCGGTCAAATTTCCCGAGGGCTACAGCTTCGAGTTTGGTGGCACCTTTGAAAATCTGCAGGAAGCCCGCGCCCGGCTGACCATCGTGGTGCCCACCGCACTGGCGCTCATTCTGGTGCTCATCTTCTTCGCGTTTGGCAGCATCCGGCAGACCTTGCTTGTCGCCACAGGCATCCCGCTGGCGTTGACTGGCGGTATCATTGCGCTTGAGCTGCGTGGCATGCCCTTCAGCATCACCGCTGCGGTCGGTTTCATCGCACTCAGCGGTGTGGCTGTGCTCAATGGACTCGTGCTGGTGAACTACTTCAATGAACTGCGTGAGGAAGGCATGAGCGTGCGGGATGCGGTGCTGAACGGGGTCGCCACACGATTGCGACCCGTCATGATGACTGCGCTCGTGGCCGCGCTGGGCTTCGTGCCCATGGCGCTCGCCCATGGAGCGGGGGCTGAGGTGCAGCGCCCGCTGGCCACCGTTGTCATCGGCGGCATCATCAGCTCCACACTGCTCACGCTGCTGCTGCTGCCGATGTTGTATGACTGGATAGAGCGTCACCCCAAAGCAGACTGATCAGATCAACGTGAAGCGTTGCAGAAAATGATGGCTGCCTCACCTGCCGCCATAGCCGGGCGGCGGAGGTGGGATGCCGGCGGGCGGTGCCATGGTGCCATAGCCTGGGGGTGGAACCGATGACGGAGATCGGTAGCCGGGGGCGGGGGCGGAGCGGTAAGTCTTGGCAACCGGCTTCTTTTTCGCCGCTGGCGCCTTGTAAGTCGTGCGTGGCGCAGTGCTGTAACTGGTAGGCGGTGGCGTGTTGTTGTAATGGGCCGGAGGGGGCGAGCTGTAGTTGGCCGGAGGCGGGTAGCTGGCTGCCGGAGACGAAGCACTGGCCGCCGTTTTGGCCGTCAACGTGACATCACCCAGCTGGTGATACGGGATCTGAATATGTTCGGCGGCGGCGCGGGAGAGATTGATGACGCGGTTCGGGTAGTAGGGGAAGCGATCGTTCACCGTCACATTCACCGTGCGGCCGTTGTAGTTGTTCTTTACCTTGACCACGGTGCCGAAGGGCAGGGTATTGTGCGCGGCCGTCCAGCTCTGAGGCTGATAAATGGAACCGGAACTGGTGTAGTGGCCCGCGTACTGTTCTGCCACGTAGGAAGCATAGCCACGCGCTTCGTAAGCAGGCTTGGCGCAACTGGCCAGTACAGCGGGAAGCAAGAAGGCAAGGAATCGAAGAAGCGCGGAATAAGTCATGGGCTGCTGTTTCCGACCATAACAGGATTGGCAAGCGGCACAATCTTGCTCATCATCGGCAGGTGAAAAGAAAACGCGTGATGCTTGGAGCCGTGCTGCTGCTGCTGGTGCCACCGCTGGCCGGGTGGTGGGTGGCGGACCAGCTCGCGCATCCGCCGCGCAGGCCGTTGCAGGATTATCATCGGGAGTTCCTGGCCGATCCGACGGCGCACGGCGTGGTGGTGAAATCCTTCAAGGGTGCAGATGGCACCCCCTGTCTGGTGTGCGAGCCGGATCCACGTGGAGTGCTGGGAAAACGCGGGCAGACGATCCGTGTGCAGTTGAGGGCAAAAGGACTCGCCCTGGCAGCTCCCGGCAGCTTGGTGGGCACCCTGGTGCTTGTGCATGGCCGCCGTAGTCGGAAGGAAGACTTCCTGCCCATTGCCGAGCGCTTCTGCGCCGTGGGCTTTCGCTGCCTTTTGCTCGACCTGCCAGCGCATGGCGAGCACCCGGGAGACACGGCTTTCTTTGGAGTAAAAGAGGGCCACCTGCCGGCGATGGTACTGCATGAGGCGGCGGCAAAGTTCGGCTTCAATCCAGAACCTGCAGGCATCCTGGGCCTGTCGATGGGCGGTGCGGTGAGCGTACGCGCAGCGGTGGAAAAGGACGCGCCATGGCGTGCCGTCGTGCTGGTTTCTACCTTCGACACGTTGGACCATGTGCTGCGCTTTCAGACCTCGCGCTGGGCGGGGGACTGGCTTGGTTCAGTCTGGAGCCGCCTCAATGGCTGGTTTTACCAACGGCAGACGCAGATGGAAATCACCGCTGTCGATTCCATCGCGCTCGTTCCCAAAATCCAATGCCCGGTACTTGTCGCGCATGGCACGTCGGACAGTGTGGTACCCATGGACTGTGACCGTCGTCTGTATGAGGCATTGCCCTCCGGCATCGAGAAACGCTGGGTTGAAATCCCAGGAGCGGATCACGACAACGCGTTGAGCACCGATTTCCCGATCTATGCGGAACTCGCGGAGTGGATGCTGCGCCACGTTCCCCGCTAAAGCGACTCAGCCGGTTGCCGCAGCTCCACGCCGCCGCAGTCTGAGCAGGTGGTGATGCCGCTCTGGTACTCAGCGCCACAGCGCGGGCAGGTGGGCAGGTTTGGCATTGCGGGAGGATCGTAATCGGCTTCCGCAATGCCTTCGTGCTGGAAGAATTTTTGCAGCGCTTCGGCTTCGAGCGGCAGCGATTCATTTTGAGACCAGCCGGGAACGTAGCGAGCCTCGCGCCAAAACTGACGCGCGATCTGCAGCCACTTTTTTTCATCCAGCAAACCATGCCAGGCGAGTGGATGCGGCGGCTCATCATCGGTGGTGAGATTGACGACATCAAAGGCGCGCAGGGCCAGTTGTGGCAGGAATGCGATGCCGAGCGCACGCCAGCCACGATGGGAAATGGCCGTCTTGTTTTTCCGGGTGGCGCGCAGAAACAGCCAGGATTGGATGAACTGCTGCAGCAGCAATACGCCAGCGGCGGCAAGAACGATGGGGCTGTCGCCAAAACGGCGATACAGAGCGCTCATGATGCCAAAGCACCATATGAAATGCAGCGTGGCGCAGAGACGCAATGAGCGCGTGAGCTGGGCGGTGGCCGAGGCGGTCTGAAGTGCGGACTGCGTGTCGAGCGTTGTGCGGGCGTGTTTGAGAAACGCGCTGCGGCGCTGGTCGGGCGTCAGGCCGGACCATTCGGTGAGACGCTGCTGCCAGAGTTCGGCTAGGGCTTTTGAGGGCAAGCGCACGCGGGTGGCGGCATCGAGATGCAGCGTGCTTTCCTCCACACGCAGGACCAGCTTGTCCCACGCGATGCTGACGCTCATGCTGTCGGTCAATCGCACCCGCAGTGAATCATGCTCAGGCACGAACATCCATGGCAGTGCCAGAATATGAGCCTGCATGGGCGGAAGTGGCGAGAGCAGCAGCGGCGAGCCACCGGCGATTTGCAGTCGCAGCCACGGCCGCAGAGTGCCCCGGCCCGATTTGCCTGAGCCTGCAGCCATCCAGGCCGTGGATGGCACGAGGCGCAGGCACTCGATGAGATACAGCAGCACGAAGACTGCGAGAAGCATCTGGCCGTCGGTCATGCGCTATTCGCCCGGTGGCTGGCGCGAGCCGAAGATTTTGCCGAAGAGTTTTTTCAAGCCGGCGAGCGCCGCTGCGACGACCAGGATGATTCCTTTTCCCAGCTTGGCGATGAGCACACCAAGCTTGCCGAACAGACCCATCTTGCCTGCTGCAACGACACCGGCACCGGCGACGAGTGCGGTGAGGCCGTATTCGGCGACCTTGTCACCTTTGCGGAACTCGGCGTAGCGCTGGCCTTCCACATAGGCGAAGCCGCGCATGACTCGCTGCAATTCGTTCAGTAGCGGCTGGAAGTCAGCGGGGCCGCACACGAGTTGCACCTTCATCGAACCCGTGCGGCCCAGCAGCCGCGTCTCGTAGTTGATGGACTCACCGCCTTTTCCATCCAAACTTTGGATGCGTACCGCCCATTCGAGGGTCTTGGTGCTGTCGTTGAAGCGTGGCGGCATGGCCCAGCCAAGAATGGCGAGTTCATGGATGCCACGTTGCTTGCGTGCTTGGTTGGACTCCGCCAGCCGCTCGCGGCGGATCTCGAGCAGTTCATCCGCGTTGATGCTGTCTTTCTCATCATCCTTCACATGGCCGGAGTCGTCATAGCCGAAGATGATCCATGGGCCGAGGCCCTCCGTGGTCAGCATGCCCGAGGCGGAGGGCTGGGGCAGATTGCCAAACAACTCCAGTACACGGCTGGCACCGCTGCCGTGGGTGAAACGGTAGCCTTTCGGGATGGCGATGGTTGCGACGCCGCCGAGATCTCCCACTCCTTCACGCACCCAGCCGACCTTCTCCATGTCATCGAGCAGCTTTTTTTCCCGTGCGTCCGCATTCTCATTGGCTGGTTGTTGTGCCTGAGCAGTGGATAAAACTGCCAGACAGGCCAGCAGTACGGCGTGTGGGATGAATGAAGACTTCATGCGTTGGCAGTCTCGCAGCGGCGGCGTGAGATCGTCAAGGCGAGGTTTTTAGCAGATTCATCATTGGCAGCGGAAGTCAGAGGCAGCATGTTTGCGCATCGATTCACCCATGTCTGACCCTCATCCTGATCCAGCACCCGCTCCTCGCCGCGGGCCGGGGTGTTTTACCCTGCTGGCTCTGACGTTTCTGGTGGTGTTGATCATCGGCGGCGGCGTGATGTGGAAAATGGTGGACGCGGGATTTGGCCTAAAGTGGCTGGCGGAGCATTTCCAGAAGCAGACCATCACCGAAAGCTTCCGTGAAAACGTAAGGCGCATCGCCTCAACCCAGGGGGATGTGCTGGAACTGGCCACGCTAGACACCGAAGAGACGGTGACGAAGTATGACACGAAGACCCTGTTCAACGATGCGGTGTATCTCGGCACCACCGTGGCAGAAATCCGAGCGATGGTGGTCTATCGCTACCATCTGAAGCTGTCCGACGAATGGAAGATCACGGTCGAAAACGGGCGCTGTTTGGTGGTCGCGCCCGCCATCCGCCCATCGCTGCCACCCGCGATCCGCACGGAAACGATGGAGAAAAAATCCGAGTCGGGCTGGCTGCGATTCAATGCGGCGGAGAACATGGCCGAACTGGAGAAAGGACTGACTTCCATCCTGGAACGCCGCGCTGCTGTGCCTGGAAAAATCAAGCATGTGCGTGAAGCCAGCCGGCTGTCGGTGGCCAAATTTGTGCAGCATTGGGTGCTCAAGGACCAGAAAGCGCACGAGCAGGGGAGGATCCGCGAGATCGTGGTGATTTTCCCGGACGAACCGGCTGCGGCCAATGCAGCGGAAGCCGGGAAACTGCCAGCTACTGTGGATCTGGAAGTGAGAGCCGATTAGACTCGGTGATCACGGCTGCTGCCCTGCCGGATCATAAAGCATCAGACCGGCATCGAATTTCACAAAGGTGAGCGCACCGGGCAGGTCGGTGGCTTTCAGATTGGTGAGGCGGAAAAGCCTGTCTTTCCACACGCCTTGGGTGCCCGTGGCACCGACGACCAGATTGACGGCGGTTGCCTGTTTGTCACCTGGCACGACAAAATCCGCGCCACCCATCGTGGCACAGACGCCGAGACAAACGATTTCCTGGGCGTTGCGCTGGTTGATCACGCGCTCAATCGCGAGCCGGTTGTTACCGCCGAACCAGCTGAGAGCCACGGTGCTGAGGACGGCGATCAGACAAATGACCGTGAGCATCTCCACCATGGAAAAGCCAGATGCCGCCCTATTCTTCGGGCGGGTGTGTGGACGGAGTGAATGAATGTGAGTGAGTGGCACGCCCTTATAATTATCATAAACATCTTTTTACCGCAATCCCTCGTTTGATGGGGAGCTGTCTGCATTTAGGACAGCAGCACTTATGAACCCGGACCTTATGGCACAACTTTCTCGATCACAGCGCGCAGCCGTCGAGTCGGCCGGTTATCGCGTCGTGCGCTGGGCGGCGGCGCGTGAGGTGCTGCAGACACGCGTTGAGAAAGGCCGCATTGCCGGGCCGGTGGGTGAGTTTCTGACGCACTGGATGTCGCTGGCTCCCACGCATGAGGACGATGCAGAACTTTGGCTGTCCTTTGATGATGAACTGAAGCTCGCAGGGGGCGGTGCTGTGCTGGCCAGATCACCGCTTGAGCGAGCATTCCTGCATTTACCAGCCTTGCGCCCGTTTTGGCGGCAGGAATTGCGTCAGCAGCATTTTGACGCATTACGAATCCTGATACCCCAGGCCTGGCTGCTCGATCCGGCTCAGGTTCCACCCGGAGCGGTGATTCAGGGCCTGGGCTCGGTTTCTTGGGAGCAAGCGCGGCAAAAGCCAGAGCGGGAATGGGAAATCCAGGATCCCAAGGGATTGGTGCGGAAGGATGGGTCTCTGGGTATGGCTGGGCGAGAAAGCATTTTGACCGCAGCCTCCACCACAGGCGTACTACTTAATGCACGATACGGGCGGAATGAAGCGGGTCAGGTTGTTTTACGCACTATTGAAGAAGCGGCACCTTGACGCGCCTCCTGCTTCCGTGCGACATTAAGGCATCCCCAAAAATCATGGCACGCGGCTCCAACGTTACTCTCTGCTCCTTCTGCGGCAAAAGCCATGCAGAGGTGAAAAAGCTCATTGCAGGCCCGGGGGTGTATATTTGCGACAACTGCATCCACGTCTGTAAAAACATCCTCGACAAAGAAACCTCCATCGATTCCGAAGGCGGCCCCTCTCTCTTGGTGCCACGCCCGGCGGACATCGCCGCGCTGCTGGACCAGCATGTGATCGGCCAGTCGCAGGCGAAGAAGGTGCTCAGTGTCGCGGTGCACAATCACTACAAGCGCATTCTCCACACGCAGCAGCAGGCCGCACGTGCCAGCAGCGGCACGCCGCGCAAGGTGACGACCGCCTTGCCCGACCCGAATGATGTGGAGATCGAAAAGAGCAACGTGCTGCTCATGGGCCCCACCGGCTGCGGCAAGACGTTGCTCGCCAAAACTCTCGCGCGCATTCTCAATGTGCCGTTCAGCATCGCGGATGCAACCACGCTGACCGAAGCCGGCTACGTGGGCGAAGATGTGGAAAACATCGTCCTGCGCCTGCTGCAGGCAGCGGATTACGATGTCACGCGCGCGGAGATGGGCATCGTGTACATTGACGAAATCGACAAGATCGGCCGCAAGACGGAAAATGTGAGCATCACACGTGATGTGTCAGGCGAAGGCGTGCAGCAGGCGCTGCTGAAGATCATCGAAGGCACTGTCTGCAACGTGCCGCCGCAGGGCGGACGCAAACATCCGCAGCAGGAGTACATTCAGGTGAACACGGAAAACATTCTGTTCATCTGCGGCGGGGCCTTTATCGGCCTCGACAAGCTGATGGAGCGCCGCCGTGGCGGCAAGACGATGGGATTTGGCAATGCGCACGCCGTGAAGCCGGAGGCTGGCAAACCTTCATCGCAAGTCGAGCCTGAGGATCTGCTGTCGTTTGGCCTGATTCCCGAAT
This sequence comes from Verrucomicrobiota bacterium, assembly GCA_025360015.1. Classification (GTDB taxonomy): domain Bacteria; phylum Verrucomicrobiota; class Verrucomicrobiia; order Verrucomicrobiales; family Verrucomicrobiaceae; genus Prosthecobacter. The sequence continues at coordinate 36,619 of JANYCZ010000046.1, forward strand.
TTATCGGCCGTCTGCCGGTGGTGTGTTCATTGGAGTCGCTGACGGAGCAAGAGCTCATGCGGGTGCTGACCGAGCCAAAGAACGCTTTGATCAAACAGTATGCGAAGCTGATGAACATGGACGGCGTGGAGCTTTCTATTACGCGCGATGCCATGCTGGCGATGTCGAAAGAGGCCGTGACACGCGGCACCGGCGCACGCGGCCTACGCAGCATCTTTGAGCGTATCATGCTGGACGTCATGTACGATGTACCCAGCCGTATGGATGTGCGCGGGGTCACCATCAACGAAGGCGTCGTTAAGGGCGAGCGCGCGGCCATGCTGCGCAAGCGTGTGGAGCGCAAGGCGGCGTAGGGTTTTGGTTACAAAGGCGGGGCGAAAATTCTTCTGGAGCTTTGGCGGCAACACACGTCATATTGCGCGCCATCCGCCCATGAGTTCCCGCCCTTCCTCCCGCCGCCATTTCCTGCAACTCGTTACCGCCTCTGTCGCTGCAGTAGGTTCACGCCCGGCCTTCGCGGCTGACAAGAAAGAGCCGTTCAAAATCTCCTTGGCGGAATGGTCGTTGAACAAAGGCATTTTCGGCAAAGGCGGCGCGGAACGTCATGAGCATCTCGACTTCTGCAAAATCGCCCACGGCCTGGGCATTGATGGCGTGGAGTATGTGAACCAGATGTTTTTCGACAAGGCGACGGACGCCGCTTACCTCGGCGAAATGAAAAAACGCCAGGAAGGCGAAGGCGTGAAAGGGCTGCTCATCATGTGCGACCGCGAAGGCAATCTCGGCGACCCCGATGAAGCCAAACGTGCGAAGACCGTGGAAAATCATCTCAAGTGGCTCGATGCCGCTGCTGCGCTCGGTTGCCACAGCATTCGCGTGAATGCCGCCAGCGACCCGAAACTCAGCGGGGACGAGCAGATGAAACTCGCGGCGGACGGCCTGCACCGACTGAGCGTGGAAGGAGAGAAGCGCGGCCTCTTTGTTGTCGTTGAAAATCATGGCGGACTCTCCAGCAATGGCCTCTGGCTTACCGGGGTGATGAAGGCGGCGGATCACGCCCGCGTCGGCATTTTGCCCGACTTCGGCAATTTCTACACCGACCGGGTCAAAGGCGAACTCTACAACCCCTACAAGGGCCTGCGTGAGTTCATGCCGTGGGTGAAAAAGGGGATGAGCGCCAAGGCCTATGACTGGGACACGGGCGCTGGCAAGTTCTACACCGAGGACCGCCGCGAAAATCGCGAGATCACCCTCGACTTTGAGCGCCTGATCAACATCGTCGTCAAGGCTGGCTACAACGGCTACATTGGCATCGAATACGAAGGCGACAAACACACTGAAATTGAAGGCATTAAGCGCACCAAGCAGGCGCTGGATGAACTCAAGACGATGCTCTGATTTTCCAACCGCACCCTCAACTCAAACACCCCGCACCTCATGTCTCCTGAAGAAGCCCCTATTACCCCCGCCGTGGCGGAAACCAATCTCTGGTCCGGTCACACCTCCCAGTGGGTGCATTTCTGGTACTATTTCTTCTGTATTCTTCTGGCTGCAGGCATCGGCTTTGCCGCTACCGTGTTTGGGATGGCAACGGCTGGCATTGGGATGCTCGGCTATCTGGCGCTCATCATTCCGCTGGTGATGTGGATCTCCCGCTGGTGGGCGACGAAGTGCACCACTTATGAGCTGACCTCCCAGCGCTTGCGCATTCGCGCGGGCATCCTCAGCAAGAAGGTGGATGAATTGGAGCTCTTCCGGGTGCGCGATTATACCATGGAACAGCCTTTTTTGCTGCGTCTGGTCGGTCTTGGCAATATGACCTTGATCACTTCTGACGCGACCTCTCCCACGGTCGTCATGCGTGCCATTCCTGGTATCGAGGTCGTGCGTGAGATGCTGCGGACGGCGGTACAGAATGAACGGGACCGCAAGAGAGTGCGCCAGATGGACGTGGACAATGTGGTGGACGGTGGTGCTGCTGCTGCGCACTGATCGCCTGCGATCTAAGAGCCTTCGACCTTTTCAGACTTCACCACGCTGACTTTGCCGTCTTTTGCTTCGAGGCTCAGCTTGATGCGCGCGAATTCCTTCTTGTAGCTCCAACCGGCTTGGGCGTCCCAGGTGGTGGCGCTGGTGGGCTGGAGTTTGCGTAATTGGAGGACAAAGGCGGCGAGGCGTGTGTCGGATTCCGCAATGGTGTGGTCCGGCTCGATGTCTTTGAGGTTTTGGGCGTTGATGAATTTGAGCTTCAGATCTGCAAAGCGTTTGGTGAAGGTGTCGCTGGCGGGGGTCATGCCGTCGCGGTTGATTTCGCCGAGGACGATGGAGTAGCTTTTGGGGACGCCGGGATTGAGCTCGGGGAGGGTGGTGATTAGGTGGCGGATGGTGGCTTCGCCGGCATCGCACTCATAGAGATTCAGCGGGAGGGGGGCGGTGTCTGAGGAGTCGCAGGCGGCGAGACTGAGGCAGAGGCTGAGCAGAAGGAGGCGGCGTGTCATGTTTCCTGTTCATGGCATGGAATACGCAGCTTGGCAATGGGGCGGAGGGATGGGGGGAAGTTGACGGTTGTTGACGATGGTTTTTTCCAGACGGGCTGAAGCCCGATGTTTTGGGGGTGGGGTGATGAGGTGCTTGGCAATGAGAGGGGGCGCTGCATACTGAGGCTTATGTTCGACATTCGAGAAAAACCCAATGCAGTGGAGAGCGCGTTTCTGGTCGGTGCGTATTTTGACCGGCGGCAGAAGCAGGAAGCGACTGATTTGCTGGAGGAACTGGCTGAACTGGTGGGGACGCTGGGGATCAACATCATTGGCAAGGAGCTGGTTTTTGCGCGGGAGCACACGGCGCGCTATCTCATTGGGAGCGGCAAGTCGGCAGAGCTGATGAAGCAGGCGAAGGAGATCGGCGCGGACTGCATCGTGTGGGACAACGAGCTGAGCCCGGGGCAGCAGCGTGCGTGGGAGAGTGAGGGGGACATTTGTGTGATCGACCGGCATGAGGTGATTCTGGATATTTTCAACATGCGGGCGAAGACGCGTGAAGCGCGGCTGCAGGTGGAGCTGGCGAAGATGGAGTATTCGATTCCGCGACTGACGCGGATGTGGGCGCACTTGGACCGCCAAGGCGGTGGTGCGGGTGGTGGTGTCGGCGGGGCGGGTGCGGCGCGTGGGGAAGGTGAAACGCAGCTCGAAGTGGACCGTCGGCTGGCGAGCAAGCGGCTGGACAAGCTGCGGGCGGATCTGGAGGAGGTGAAGAAGCAGCGGGAGACGATGCGGAAGGAACGCATCCGTACGCCGGTGCCGCATGCGGCGATTGTGGGGTACACGAATGCGGGGAAGTCATCGCTGCTGAACAAGCTGACGGCGGCGGATGCGTATGTGGAGGACAAACTTTTTGCCACGGTGGACACGACGACGCGGCGCATGGAACTGCCGGATGGTCAGCCGCTGCTGGTGACGGATACGGTGGGGTTCATTCGGAATCTGCCGCATGACCTGGTGCAGTCGTTCCGTGCCACGCTGGAGGAGGCGATTCAGGCGGATTTTCTGATCCACGTCATTGATGCCAGCTCGCTGCAGGCGGTGGAGTTTTATAAAACAACTTCCAAGGTGCTGGAGGAGCTGGGGGCGGGGGACAAGAAGGTGCTGCTGGCGCTGAACAAGGTGGATTTGATTGATGATGTGCGGCTGATGGAGCTGCGGCGGGAGTTTCCGGAGGCGATTGTCATCTCCGTTAAAACAGGGCAGGGGATGGACGACCTGCTGCATCGCCTGCATGACTTTTTGATCGACCGCGTGGTGCGGCTGACGATGAGCCTGCCGCTGGATCGCATGGATCTGGTGGCGCTGGTGCATCAGGAGGGGAAGATGCTGAGCGAGGACTACGATACGGGGCGGGCGGAGATTCAGTGCGTGATTTCGAAGCGGTTTGAGAGCCGGTTTGCGGAGTTTCTGCCGGTGGATCCGGAGGCGGGAAAGAAGAAGGGGAAGAAGTAGGAGGACGGAGTGGGAGTTTGCGGTTGTTTGCGGTGGTTGGCGATTGTTTGCGGTTGTTGAGCCGGAGTTCAGCGCCGGAATTGGTGGCCGCAAAGAGGTGCAAAAAAAGGCGGAGAGACGGAGGTCCGGAGTGGTTGGCCGAAAAAAAGGAAAGAAGTAAAAAAAGGGGAGATGGAGAGCCGGAATTACTGGCCGCAAAAGAGGCGTAAAAGAGGGTGAGAGACGGAGGTCCGAAGTGGTTGGCCGAAAAAAAGGAAAGAAGTAAAAAAGGGGAGATGGAGAGCCGGAATTACTGGCCGCAAAAGGGGCGCAAAAGAGGGTGAGAGACGGAGGTCCGGAGTGGGTGGCCGCAAAGGGACGCAAAAAAGGGGAAGAAAATAGAGAGATGGGAGGGGGATCAGAATTGGGTGGCCGAAAGAAGGAAAAGAAGGAGAAAAGCCGGAAACTGAACGCTAATTTTTCATTTCTTTCCCCTTTTTCGGCCAAGATTCAGGCTGCTTTGGGTGGTGCTTCCAAGCTTGGCTGGCCGAGAACAGGGACGAACCCGCCCACCCCGTCACCTCTTTGCTTTTTTTGCGTTTCTTTGCGGCCACCTCTCCGGCCTTCCGAACTGAGGATGGCCGCAAAAAAAGGAGGAAATAGGGTGGGGATCAGAATTGGCTGGCTGAAAAAGTGGAACGTTCGTAAAAAAGGGCCATTAACCGCAGTTCTCTTCCGCTCATGTTCTCACTCGCCAACAAAACAGTTATCATCACCGGGGCCGGATCGGGCATCGGTCAGGCCATTGCGGTTCTTTTCGCCAAGCAGGGGGCGCATGTGGAGGTGCTCGATCTGAAGCAGGAGGCGGCGCAGTTGACGGTGGATCAGATCGTGGCTGCGGGTGGCCGTGCGCGAGGGTCGGGCTGTGATGTGGGGAATTATGCGGAGGTGAAGGCGCTGTTTGACGATGTGGCGGCGACGCATGGGAAGATTGACGTGCTGGTGAACAACGCGGGGATCGCGCACATCGGCACGGCTTTGACGACGGCGGAGGAGGACATGGACCGGCTGCACCGGGTGAACATCAAGGGGGTGCATGCGTGTGCGCAGGCGGCGCTGGCGCATATGACGACGGTGAACAACGGGGTGATCCTAAACATGTGCTCGATCGCGGCGCAGATGGGGCTGGCGGATCGGTTTGCGTATTCGATGACGAAGGGGGCGGTCTTGATGATGACGTATTCGATCGCGAAGGATTTTATCAAGCAGGGGATTCGCTGCAACTGCATCGCTCCGGCGCGGGTGCACACGCCGTTTGTGGATGGGTATCTGGCGAAGACTTATCCGGGGCAGGAGGCCGAGATGTTTCAGAAGCTGAGTGAGGCGCAGCCGATTGGGCGCATGGCGAAGCCGGAGGAGATTGCGGCGCTGGCACTCTACTTATGCAGTGACGAAGCATCCTTCGTCACCGGCAGTTCCTATCCCATCGATGGCGGCGCCGTGAATCTGCGATAGGGAAGTGCATCGCTCCGGCGCGGGTGCATACGCCGTTTGTGGACGGGTATCTGGCGAAGACTTGGACCGGCCCTCAAAAACCTTGTCACCTTGCCCGGCGGCGGAGCGGCCCCATTGGCGGTGTCGAGCACTTGCCTGTTATTTTCTAATAGCAGGCGGCGCACTCTCCTTGCCACTGGGGCCGCTGCGCTCGCCGGATCAACATGACCATCTTTTTGAGAACCGGTCCCTCCGGGGCAGGAAGCGGAGATGTTTCAGAAGCTGAGCGAGGCGCAGCCGATTGGGCGGATGGCGAAGCCGGAGGAGATTGCCGCTCTGGCACTCTACTTATGCAGTGACGAAGCATCCTTCGTCACCGGCAGCTCTTATCCCATTGACGGCGGCGCTGTAAATCTGCGGTAGGATAGGGTGATTTAGGACGGGAAATTTTGGCAATGGAATGGTGAGCAACGGCAATGGGGCCGGGGAAGATGTTTTTTCCTGACCCATTTGCCCTTCTTTGCCTTCGCCACTGAGGTTCTTTGAAGAAAGGGGTTGAATTTGAAAAATCGGACCCAAGGAGTGTGGGATGCCATGGGGGTTTGCCTGTGGATACCAGTTTATACCATTAAATCTTTATTATTTTTGATTATGGCTGCTTTTTCTCCAACGAAAAAACGTGCGAGCCGGGCCAAGGTGCGGCGGCGTACGGTAGGGGCTGCGAGTTTGCGGCGGTGGGTGGCGCGGGCGCGGAAGAGGGGGCTGACGGTGGCTGAACTTGTGTTTGAGCTGCGGGTGCGCCGGGGACTGGGGCTGCTGGGAGCGGCGGAGGTGCTAGGGCTTGCCCTGGAGGAGGTGGGTGAGCACTGGGGGCCAAGGCGTGCGGCATGCGCGGCTCGGGTACCTGCTCCGCAGCCGAAGGTGGATTTTGGGGCGCTGGCGCGGCAAGCGGAGGCGGATGTCGCGGGGCTGCGGGAGCACGTGGGTCTGGCGCTGTGGGAGACGGTGGTGGCGACGTTTCCTGTTCCTGAAGTGACGATGGAGGCGGAGGGCGAGAACGAGGGAGCTGAAGAGGCTACGGCTGAGCCTGCGCTGCCGACGGCGGAGCCGCCCATGCTGTCGGTGCGGATCCGGGCGCTGACAGAGATCGGGAAGTTGTATGGTCTCGGGTCAAGGAGCCGTGAGGCACGCAGCATGATCTATCCATGGCCAGGTTGAAGTGGAAGTAACATTCCATGGAGGACCGAACTGATAGGTGTTGAAAAACCTCCGGATGAGCTGTGGATAGGGGTGAAAGGCCAATCAAGCTGGGTGATAGCTGGTTCTCCCCGAAATATATTTAGGTATAGCTTCAAGTAAAATAGTATCACGGAGGTAGAGCACTGAATGGGCTAGGGGTCCTTACCGGATTACCAAACCCAAATAAACTCCGAATGCCGTTGATATGTTCCCTGGGAGGCAGACAGTGGGTGATAAGGTCCATTGTCGAGAGGGAAAGAGCCCAGAACAACAGCTAAGGTCCCTAAATCTACGCTCAGTGGTAAACGTTGTGAGGTTACTTTGACAACTAGGAGGTTGGCTTAGAAGCAGCAATCCTTTAAAGAAAGCGTAATAGCTCACAAGTCTAGTGACCTTGCGCGGAAGAT
>JANYCZ010000016.1 GCA_025360015.1 Verrucomicrobiota bacterium
GAAAAGGACGAAAAGGACGAAAAGGACGAAAAGGACGAAAAGGACGAAAAGGACGAAAAGGACGAAAAGGACGAAAAGGACGAAAAGGACGAAAAGGACGAAAAGGACGAAAAGGACGAAAAGGACGAAAAGGACGCAGCGTCCTATGGCAACCCGATTTTTGGCGACTGTCAGGCGTCAGTCCTGGATGTGGAGATTCTGCTACACAGGTGGGATTGACATGGAGGCCAGGGGCCGAATCATGCCGCCCATGCCTGCTGAGAACGCTCCACTCCCCTGCCCTGACCTGATTGATGGTTTGACGCGTGAACTCATGGAATGCGGGCGGGATTTTCACCGGCGTGGGTGGTCGCTGGGCACGAGCAGCAACTACAGCGCAGTGATTGGAAGAGAGCCGCTGACGCTGCTGATGACGGGCAGCGGTTTTGACAAAGGGCGGCTGCAACCGGAGCAGTTTGTGAGGGTGGATGACAGGGCGCGAGCGCTGAGTGCCGGCGCTTCCCCCAAGCCGTCTGCTGAAGGGCTGCTGCATGCGGTGCTGGCAAAGCATGGGGCGGGGGCGGTGCTGCATACGCATTCGGTGGCGGCGACGGTTTTGAGCGAGCATTTTCTGAAGGATGGCGGGCTGCGCATCGCGGGATATGAAATGCTCAAGGGGCTGTCTGGAATCACGACGCATGAGTCTGAGGCGTGGATTGAGATTTACGCGAATACGCAGGACATCGCGTCTCTGGCAGCGGTGATCGAGGTGCGGCTGCGAGATCCTGCGAAGCCGCTGCGCCATGGTTTTCTGATGGCGGGACACGGACTTTACACCTGGGGTGAGAGTGTCGCTGAGGCACGGCGGCAGGTGGAGGTGCTGGAGTTTCTTTTCGAAGTCGTCACGCAGAAGCGTTTGCTCTTTGGCGCGTTTTGAGGAGCACTCAGTGCATGGCCCATCTCCGCATTCCCTCGGCAGACCGCGTTATTGATGACGTGGAAAGCATCCGCCGTTTTCTGCTGCCGCATGGCATCCACTATGACTGCTGGCCGGTGGCAGGGCGCGTGGGGCGTGATGCTTCGCAGGAGGAGATTTTGGCCGCGTATGCGCCGGAGGTGGAGGCGCTGAAGGCGAGCGGCGGATACATCACGGCAGATGTGGTGAATGTGACGCCGGATGTGCCGGGGCTGCAGGAGATGCTGAACAAGTTTAACCAAGAGCACCGGCATGCGGAGGATGAGGTGCGCTTCATCGTCAAGGGGCGCGGCATTTTCTACATCCATCCGGAAAATGGGGATGAGGTTTTTTCCATTGAGATTGGAGAGGGTGATCTCATCAATGTGCCTGCGGGGACGAAGCACTGGTTTGACCTTTGCGCCGACCGCACCATCCGGGCGATTCGACTGTTTCGCGAGAAGGCTGGGTGGACGCCGCAGTATACGGGGGACGGGATTGCCAGCGGGTATCAGCCACTGTGCTTTGGGCCCAATCACATCGCGGTCAAAGGTTTCCGCATTGAGCAGGCTGCGGCCATCGCCGCATGATGACATTTGCGGGCAAGCTGATCCTGCTGGACATCGAGGGCACGGTCTCGCCGCTGGCGTTTGTGCATGAGGTGATGTTTCCGTATGCTCGGCAGCGGGCGGGGGCGTATCTCAACAGGCATTGGGGAACGGCGGTGATGGCGCAGCTGGCGCGAGATGCGGGCGTGGCTGCGTTTGCCACGCCTGCTGAGGCGGAGGCGGCGGTGCAGCGGCTGATGGATGCTGACGCGAAGGTGACTGGATTGAAGCAATTGCAGGGACTGATCTGGGAGGAGGGCTTTCGCAATGGGGAGCTGCGGAGCCGGATCTTTGATGATGTGCCGCACGCCCTGGCTGACTGGTGCCGCCGGGGACGTGAGATCCGCATTTACTCCTCTGGGAGCGTGCATGCGCAGAAGCTTTTCTTTGCGCATACGAAGCGGGGTGATCTCTCGGTGCATTTCTCCGGCTACTACGACACGACGACGGGCTCCAAGCGTGAAGCGGGCAGCTATGGGGCCATCGCGGCGGATTGCGGCCTGCAAGCGGAGCAGGTACTCTTTGTGAGTGATGTGGTGGAGGAATTGAATGCGGCGCGAAATGCGGGCATGTTCACCGCACTTGTGCTGCGGCCTGGCAACCCGCCTGCGCCGCCGCACGATCATCCTGCCATCACTTCCATTTCTGACATTGTCCTCGCATGAATATTCACGGCCAGCCGCACCGCTCGATTGAAGCTGAACACGCCACGCGGAGTGCGCGCATCATTGACCAGACTTTTCTGCCGCATCAGGTGGAGTGGCGGGAGCTGCACACGATGGAGGAGGCCGCCGAGTCCATCCGCGTGATGCGGGTGCGGGGGGCACCGCTGATCGGGGCGACGGCTGCGTTTGGCTTGTTCTTTGCGCTGCGTGAGGATGCCTCGGATGCGGCACTGCAAAAAGCGTATGAGGTGCTGCATGCCACGCGGCCCACGGCGATCAATCTGCGCTGGGCGCTGGACCGGGTGAAGCGGGTGGTAGAGCCGCTGGGCAGCGAACAACGCGCTGACGCTGCGTGGGAGGAAGCGCTGGCGATTTGCGAGGCGGATGTGGCGACGAATCATGCCATTGGTCGGCATGGGCTGGAATTGCTGCGAGCGATCCAAGCGAAGAAGGCTGATCCCGCTGCGCCGATGAATGTGATGACGCACTGCAACGCCGGATGGCTGGCGACGGTGGACTGGGGCACGGCGATCTCGCCGATCTATCAGGCGCATGATGCGGGGATGAACGTGCATGTGTGGGTGAGCGAGACGCGGCCGCGTGGCCAGGGGGCATCACTCACGGCGTTTGAACTCAAGGAGCATGGAGTGCCCTACACTTTGATCGTGGATAACAATGCGGGGCATCTGCTGCAGCGTGGGCTGGTGGATGTGGTGATCGTGGGGACGGACCGCGTGACGGCGCATGGGGATGTGGCGAACAAGATCGGCACGTATCTCAAGGCGCTGGCAGCGAAGGCGCATGACGTGCCTTTTTATGTGGCGACGCCGGTCAGCACGATTGACTGGACGATCAGCGATGGGATTCGCGAGATCCCAATCGAGCAGCGCAGCGACCGCGAGGTGACGCACATGCCGGGATTGAATGCGGCGGGAGTGCGTGATGAAGTGCTGATCACGCCTGCGGGCACGCAGGCGCGCAATGATGGCTTTGATGTGACGCCGGCGGCGCTGGTGACTGCGCTGGTGACGGAGCATGGGGCGGTGCTGGCCACGGCTGCGGCGCTGAGGGAGCTGCGGGGACTGATGTAGAGGGGTGTTGCCGCTATGCCCGATGGCGGAGCGGGGAGTGACAGACGGGAGTGGCTTCGGGCGTGCTGCGCTAGGTGTGGGTGCCTTGGGTTTGAGAGGGTTGGGGCTTGCGCGGAGCGAGTGGATGTGGCGGAGCGCCGCACAGGGGACTGTGCGGGCTACTTTGCTGGCGCTCTTGCGACGCGCTGGAGCAGTTCCATACCTTGAGTGATTCCGTGGTTCATTCGACTGGGGTGTTCGCACGAATGGCGCGGAGGGGAAGCGCAAAAAGCTGACCTATTCCTACGGTGCGAACGCCAAGCTTTTTGTCCGCCGCAGGCAAGGTGCTTGTGGTGCGGAGGAGGGTGCGCAAAAAAGCGGAGCAGGAAGTGGAGGTGAAAGCCGATGCACTTAGTGAGCTGACGCTGGATGCGAAGTAATGCTCTAATCTAGTCTTTGCAGTTATAAAGCTTGTAAAGTCCCCTGCATCACAGACGCTGCACCCCCCAATTATGAAACTCTCTCATCTTTTTCTCATCGGGCTGCTTGCGGGCAGCATCACCTCATGCAACAAAACACCTGAGAATACCAAGGCCATGGAAGACACCAAAAAGGCCGCTGAATCCGTGAAGGTTGCAACAGTCAAGGAACTGGAAGCGGCCAAGGAAAAAGCGCTGGAACTGGGTGCCTCCGCCAAAAAAGAAGCCATCATCCTGAAGGATGAGATGAAGGAGAAATCCGCCGAAGCTGCAAAAGCCCTCGAAGAAGCCGCTGCGAAGGCCAAGGCGGCACTGACTCCGGCACCTGTCGTCGTTCCAACGCCTGCACCTGTCGTCGCGCCAGCACCTGTGGCTCCCGTTGAAGCTGCAGTTCCGGCCGCTCCAACGCCAGCACCTGCGGCTGCGCCGGAAGCGCCAGCGGTGGCGAAATGATTTTCACGTCAGTGTGAATCACGTGAGAACGTCAGGGACATCCCCCTGACGCTCTTTTCATGTAGAGGTCAGACCGCCTGGGGTACTGCGTAGCCTGAGCGATATTCGCGGGTGAGGAGGGCGAGGGCTTCGGGGGTGGCGGTGTCGCCGATGAAGGTTTCCTTGGCGACGTCGAGCTCCAGCATGGGGCCCATTTTGATGTCGAGGGTGGAGGCGTCGAGTTCGTTTTTGATGAGGTGTTCGTGGAAGTCGCCGATGACGTCGTTCCAGGGCTGGAAGTCTTTGACTGCGGCCTCGGCTTGTTCGCGGTTGTATTTCTGACCGAGGCGGAAGGAGTTGTTGGCAAGGTGGCACCAGGCGCTGGAGAAGTGTATTTTTTCCACTTCGGCTTTCAGGTCTGCCTGTTTGCGGCTGCGGATGGCGGCGATGAAATTGGCGGCGTGGTTTTTGCCGCCGTCGCCTTTGAAGATGTGGAGTTTTTTGCCTTCGGCATCAAAGGCGGTGCCACCGCCGCGGCTGCCGGTGTAGTAGCCGCCTTCGCATTCGATGATGAGGAAGGCACCGGTGCGGCGGCGCAGGTACACGTCGGGGGCTTTGATGCCCTTTTGACGTGGCAGGTTGTGGAAATCGACGATGACCGGAATGGTGCCGGTGTCCATGTAGGCGAAGTGGGTGTTGGGTGATTCACCGGCATCATCCCAGGCGAAACGGCCGCCGCCGGCGATGACGCGCTTTGGCAGAGTGACTTTGTCGCGGAAAACGACGTTGCGGAGGTCGTCGAGGATGTGCGGGCCCCAATTGCCCATTTCGCCGTTGCCGGTGTTCCAGTTCCAGTGCCAGTCGTAGTGGAATTTTTCGCGGTAGATGGGCTCGTCTTTCGCGGGGCCGAGCCAGAGGTCGTAGTCCACGGTGAAGGGTGGTGTGAGGGGCTGGGCGAGTTTGCCAATGGAGTTGCGGAGGCTGTAATGATTGCAGCGCACGTATTTGATTTTGCCCATGGTTTCGGCATCGAGGAAGGCTTTGATCTCCTCCTGGAGTGGATCGCTGCGCTGCTGGGTGCCGCCCTGGACAATGCGGTTGTACTTGCGGGCGGCTTCGACGAGTTTGCGGCCTTCCCAAATGTTGTGTGAGACGGGCTTTTCGACATAGACATCCTTGCCTGACTGCATGGCCCAGACGGAGGCGAGGACGTGCCAGTGATTGCCGGTGGAGACGACGACGGCATCGATGCTCTTGTCGTCCATGACCTTGCGCAGGTCCTGGGTGGTCTTCGCGTTGGGGAAAACTTTCTTGGCTTTGTCCAGGGCTGCGGTGTCGGGATCGCACAGGTAGGCGATCTCAACGCCGGGGACCTTGGCCATGCGGCCGGCGTTGCCCAAGCCCCGGCCGCCGAGACCGATGGAGGCGATGCGGATGGTGTCATTGGCCCCCAGCACACGGCTGGCTGACAAGGCGGTGAAGGCGAGCGCGGACTGGGTGATGAAGGAGCGGCGTGAGGTCATGGCTGGAGCTGGTTGAAGGCTGGACGTTTTGCCAGAACGAAGCCGTGGCTGCAACTCCTTCGCGGAATCCTGCTTATTGTTGAACCTGGCCCAAGCCCCAGTCTCAGACGCGGATGAGACCACGGTCGGCGGCATTGATGTTGCTGATCTGCGTGTTCAGGGTGCAGAAGTCGTAAACGATTCCGATGAGCAGGCCGCCGCCGGTGACGAGGTAGAGCAGGCCGCTCACCCACTTGCCCATGTAGAAACGATGGATACCGAAGACGCCCAAGAACGTGAGAAACACCCAGGCGAGCGAGTATTCGAGATGACCGGTGGCAAACCTGCGGTCTGCCTCGCGATCCATGCCGGGAATGAGAAACAAGTCCACGAACCAGCCGACGAGGAAGAGGCCGCCGGTGAGGAACCAGAGGATGCCGGTCTTGGGTTTGCCGAAGTAAAAGCGATGCGCCCCGGTAAAGCCGAAGAGCCACAGAAGGTAGCCGACGAATTTATTGTGAGTGGAAGGCAGAGGGGTGTTGTTCATGACGGCGGCAATGATCATGAAGTTTGTGTTTTGCGCGATTCCAAGTTTTTCCTGTTTTCGCAATCATCCGCAGAAGGCTGGACAAAGAGGCGCTGACATAGCTAATCTCCAGCCGTCATGAACACCGCTGATCTTGTCTTTGTGGGTTTCAATCGTCGTGTGGCAGCGCTGCACCGCCTGACCGGGGAGGTCGTCTGGCAATGGCAGGCCTCCGATGGCATGTCCTATGTGAGCCTGCTGCTGGATGGCGGCATGCTGATCGTCTCTGTGAACGGGTACATGTATGGTCTGGATGCGGCCAGTGGACAACAGCGCTGGTACAATCCGATGAAAGGGTATGGCACCGGTGTGGCGGCGCTGGTTTCTGTGAACGGCATGAGCAGCACTCCGCTGGCTGCGGCTGCGGCAGATGAGGCTGCGCGGCAGGCGAGCCAGTCTTCGACACCGGCGAGCACGAGCACCTGATTCAGGTGCGCGGACGCAGAAAGGAGCATTGCGGCCAGCGGCGAATGCACTAAACTGGTCAGCATGACTGTGACTGTCACCATTCCTGACGTGCTTGCTGCGGCACTCCAGCGATTGCAGCCTGATTTGCCGCGAGTGCTCCTCGACGGGTTTGCGGTCGAAGCCTATCGTGAGGGCATGCTCTCTGCGGCAGAGGTGCGAGTGTTGTTAGGGCATGAATCGCGCTGGGAAACAGAGGATTTTCTTGCTGCACATGAAGCATGGCCGGGCACCACTCCTGAAGAAGTAGCGGCTGATGGGAGCAGGTTAAATGCCCTTCTAAGTCGATGATTGGCGACGTGAGTGGCTCGAATATCCTATCGTTATCGAACAACTTAAAACGAGACCAATCCGCGCCACGCTGGCAAAGGATACTCGTGGCCCCCTCACCCCGCCCTCTCCCCGAAGAAAATTATTCGCTGTCGTCGTGTGTCTGAGGCGGGGAGAGGGAGAACCGCTTTGGCTGCTCTGGATTTATCGGATACAAAATGATTTACAATGCTCTGGTCCAGACATCAGCGCCTACAAAAAAAGAGGCCGCTTTGCAGCGGCCTCTTCGTGGTTTTGAGTGTTGGCGGATGAGGCTTAGCCGAGGTCTTCAGCAGGAGCGGCTTCGCCATTGGCGGCGGCTGCGTCCTTCTCTTTCATGGCGGCCTTGCGGCTCATCTTGATGCGGCCTTTGTCGTCGATGCCGACGCACTTGGCGGTGACGATGTCGCCGGTCTTGACGACGTCTTCGGTGCGGTTGACGCGGAAGTCGGCGAGTTCGCTGATGTGGATGAGGCCGTCTTTCTTGCCACCGAGGTTCATGAAGGCACCGAAGTTCGTGGTGCTGACGACGCGGCCCGTGTAGAGCTTGCCGACTTCGATTTCCTGGGAGGTGCCGCTGATCATTTCGACAGCGCGCTCGAGGCTTTCCTTGCGGGAAGCGTAGATGTACACCGTGCCGTCGTCTTCGATGCTGATTTCAGCGCCGGACTCGGCCTGGATGGCCTTGATGTTCTTGCCGCCAGGACCGATGAGCTCACCGATCTTGTCAGGGTTGATCTTCACGATCTCGATGCGAGGAGCATACGGGCTGAGGGGCTTCACTTCGGCGATGGCCTGCGCCATGGCGAAGAGAACCTGGGTGCGGCCTTCCTTGGCCTTGACGATGGCTTCCTCGAGGATGCTCAGAGGGAGACCGGCGAGCTTGAGGTCAAGCTGGTAGCCGGTGACGCCTTCGGAGGTACCGCAAAGCTTGAAGTCCATGTCGCCGAAGTGGTCTTCGCTGCCGATGATGTCGAGCATCGTGAGGTAGCGTGTCATGGTGTCGCCTTCGAACTCGGAGACGAGACCGACGCTGATACCACCGACGGGGCGCTTGAGAGGCACGCCTGCATCGAGGAGGGCCATGACGCCGGAACAGACGGAGGCCATGGAGGTGGAGCCGTTGGACTCCATGACTTCGCTGCTCACGCGAATGGCGTAAGGGAAGATTTCCTTGGCTGGGATCACTGGCTCGATGGAGCGCTCAGCGAGGGCACCGTGGCCGATTTCACGACGGTTCTGACCACCGAAGCGGCCAGTCTCACCGACGGAGAACGGAGGGAAGTTGTAATGAAGGATGAAGCGCTTCGATTCTGGGCCACCTGCGTAGGTGTCCATTTCCTGGGCTTCGTCTGCTGGAGCGAGGGTGGCGATGGAGAGAGCCATCGTTTCGCCACGGGTGAAGCTGGCAGAGCCGTGCGTGCGGGGAAGCACGGAGGCTTCGCCGGAAAGCTGGCGGATCTGGTCGATGCCACGGCCATCACAACGGCTCTTCTTGTCGAGGATGGAGATGCGGAAGGCTTTCTTCTGGAGGTAGTCGAAGGCCTGGCTGACTTCGAAGCCGGTGGCTTCTGGGAACTTGGCCTTGATGGCTTCAGCGACTTCGTCCTTGAGGGCGCCGACGGCTTTGCCACGTGCAACCTTGGAAGGAGTGTAGAGAGCGCCTTCGATGCGATCGCCGGCGACGGCGTAGGCGATTTCGAGGAGTTCATCCTTCACCAGCATGAGAGGAACTTCGCGCTTCGTCTTGCCAGCGAGCTTGGTGAGTTCTTCCTGGGCGACGACGATCTTGGCGACTTCGGTTTGGGCGAAGTAGAGGGCTTTGACGAATTCCGCTTCTGGGATTTCGTTGGCGGCGCCTTCGATCATGACGACTTCGGTCTTGTTGCCGACGTACACGAGGTCCAGATCGCTTTCGAGGCGCTGCTTCTGGGTCGGGTTCACGATGAACTCACCATTGACGCGGCCGATGCGCACGGCACCGACTGGGCCTGCGAAAGGGATGTCCGAGACGCAAAGAGCGGCGGAAGCACCGTTCATGGCGCAGATGTCCGGATCGTTTTCGCCGTCAGCGCTGAGGAGGATGGCGACGACCTGGGTGTCGTAGTAGTAGCCTTTCGGGAAGAGCGGGCGCAATGGGCGGTCCGTCATGCGGCAGGTAAGGATTTCCTTTTCCGTAGGGCGGCCTTCGCGCTTGAAGTAACCGCCGGGGAAGCGGCCCGCAGCGGAGGCTTTTTCCTTGTACTCAACGGAGAGGGGGAAGAAATCCTGGCCTTCTTTGACTTTCGTCGCGGAGACGGCGGTGACGAGGATGATGGTGTCGCCGAGACGCACGGTAACGGCGCCGTCAGCAAGCTTGGCAAATTTGCCGGTTTCGATTTCGAGGGTACCAGCACCGAGCTGGATTTTTTGTGTATGAATGGCCATAGGTTGGCGTGTGTGTGTTGTTTGGTTTTGGGTGAAATAATCCCAGGCTTCAGCCCGGCGGTGCTGCGCCAAGTGCGCAGCATGCAGCATGAACATCGGCTGTGCCGACATGCGTGTAGAAGCCTGAAACAGAAAAGGGGCGATGCACGTGGCATCACCCCTGGTAAAATTCTGTTAGCGGCGGAGACCGAGGCTCTTGAGAAGATTCAAGTAGCGCTCGTTGGCGGTCAGCTTGAGGTAGTCAAGCAGCTTGCGACGACGTGCGACCATCTGAAGGAGGCCGCGACGTGTGGAGTGATCTTTCTGATGCACACCGAGGTGCTGCGTCAGGTCATTGATTCGCTTCGTCAAGAGGGCCACCTGGACATCGGAGCTGCCGGTGTCTTTTTCGTGGATCTTGAAGGAGATGGAATCGGTGGTGGTTGCTTCGCTCATGGTTCGTTTGAATGGCCGGACAACTTGTCAGGCGGTGTGTGTTCTAGGATGTGGGGCCGCGAAGGAACCATAAACGCTCTTTTTGGCAAGGGGAACTTTAGGGGAGTTTGCGGTTGTTTGCCGTGGTGGGCGGTTGTTGGCGATGGTTTGCCGAAGATGGGAGTTTACGGTTGTTTACAGTGGTTGACGATTGTTGACGGTGGTTGGCCGGAGCAGGAGAGCTGAGGAAGGAGAGCCGCGATGGCGTTGGAAATTCTATAATTTGGCATGGGCCATTTGGCGGCCACTTGCCAGAAGGGGCATTCGCATCCACTAAAAGCCCCCTTCCCCACCACCCATGTCACGTACGTACAATCTCGCAGTCCTCCCCGGAGACGGCATCGGCCCTGAAGTCATGGCCGAGGCGCTCAAAGTCCTCGAAGTCGTCGCCAGCCGTTCCGGCCTTCAATTTACCTACAACCACCAACTCGTCGGTGGTGCTGCGATTGATGCCGTCGGCAAGGCTCTGCCAGCGGAAACCATCGCGGCCTGTGAGGCCAGCGACGCTATTCTATTTGGCTCCGTCGGTGGCCCGAAGTGGGAGAAGCTGCCGCCGAATGAGCAGCCTGAGCGCGGTGCGCTGCTGCCGCTGCGCAAGCATTTTGGCCTGTTTGCCAATCTGCGCCCGGGCATCTGCTACCCTGCCTTGACGTCATCCTCACCGATCCGCGCTGATTTGGTGGAAGGTGGCTTTGATGTGCTCTGCGTCCGCGAACTTACGGGTGGCATGTACTTTGGCCAGCCGAAAAGCCGCACCGTGCTGCCGGATGGCGACATCGAGGTGATCGACACGATGGTTTATAAGAAGAGCGAGATCGTGCGTATCGGCCATGTGGCCTTCAAGGCGGCACAACTGCGCAGCAAGCATGTGACCAGCGTGGACAAGGCCAATGTGCTGACCAATGGCGTGCTCTGGCGCGAAACGATGGTGGAAGTGGCGAAGGAATATCCCGATGTGACACTGGCCCACCTTTACGTGGACAATGCGGCGATGCAGCTCATCAAGGCACCGCGCAGCTTTGATGTGCTGGTGACGGAAAATCTTTTTGGAGACATCCTGAGTGATGAGATGGCGATGATCGCAGGCTCGCTGGGCATGCTGGCCAGCGCCAGCCTGGGCAAACCCAAGGGTGATGGTCTTTATTTCGGCCTGTTTGAGCCTTCGGGCGGCACAGCCCCAGACATCGCGGGCATGGGGATTGCGAATCCGATTGCGCAGATTCTTTCGGTGGCGCTGCTGCTGCGCTTTGCCCTCGGGCTGGAAGCCGAAGCGGCCAGCATTGAGTCTGCGGTCAAGAAGGTCATCGACAGCGGGTTGCGCACGGGTGACATCTTCAGCGGTGCTCCTGGTACGAAGAAGGTGAACACGAAGGAGATTGGCGAGGCGATTATTGCGGCGCTGTGATTTCAGCGGTGCCATCATTCAATTCCGCACCGGCTGACAGAGTGTCGCCGGTGCGGTCTTTTTCAGAAATTGATAATGAGCCGATGGCTCTTCCACTGACTTTCGAGGAACGAAAGACATCAAGAAAGCAGTTGGATAAGCTCCATACTGGGAACCGGTTTAGGTTGATGTTTGGGCAGCCTTTGCTGCCGCAAGGTCCTGAGGGTTAGTGAGCCGCTCCTCAGTCTGATCAGGCACACTCACGCTCCGAACGTTGACCCACTTTGACGTGGCGCGATGGGCTGGCTTCGCTGATTTGTCGAGTGTCGGTTCTTCGTCAATCGGGAGCGATGCGAGAGCACTGATCGACGGACAGGAGTGTCCATCGTACTTAACCCACCACATTCACTGGCTTGCCTGCGAGGAAGGCTTGCAAGTTTGCGGCGGTGGTGTCGATGAGGCGGGCGCGGGATTCGCGGCTGGCCCAGGCGACGTGGGGGGTGATGAGGCAGTTTTTGGCGGTGAGGAGCGGGTTGTCGGCTTTGGCGGGTTCGACGGAAAGGACGTCGAGTCCGGCAGCGGCGATGCGGCCTTCGTTGAGGGCTTTGGCGAGGGCGGCTTCATCGACGAGGGGGCCGCGGCCGGTGTTGATGATCATGGCGTCAGGCTTCATGAGGGCGAGGGTGCGTTCGCCGACGAGGTGCTTGGTGGCATCGGTGAGCGGGCAGTGGAGACTGATGACGTCGGACTGGCGGAAGATGTCGTCGATTTCAGCGGCTGCGACGCCGGTGGGTGGCGGCTCTTTCCAGGTGCGCTTGGAGGCGAGGACCTTCATGCCGAAGGCGACGGCGATGCGCGCGACGGCGCTGCCGATTTCACCGAAGCCGATGATGCCGAGGGTGCGACCGGAGAGCTCGATGATGGGGTGATCGTAGTAGCAGAAGTCGGGGCATTTGACCCAGCCGCCCTGTTCCACGCTTTTCGCGGCGTGGCCGACGTGGTTGGTCATTTCCAGCAGCAGGGCGATGACATGCTGCGCGACGGCGGGAGTGCTGTAGCCGGGGACATTGGTGACGACGATGCCGCGTTCTTTGGCGGCGACGACATCGACGATATTGAAGCCGGTGGCTGTGACGCCGATGTATTTCAAAGCGGGCAGCGCGGCGATGATTTCGCGTGTGAGCGGCGCCTTGTTGGTGATAACGATCTCGGCGTCTGCGCAGCGGGCGATGGTTTGATCCACCGGCGTGCGTGCGTGCACCTCACAGGTGGCGATGGCTTCGAGAGGCTGCCAGGAGAGGTCGCCAGGATTTGCGGTGTGGGCGTCGAGAAGAACGATTTTCATGTGAGCGTGATCCTATGCCGACGATTGGAGGACGCTCCACCTCAAATTTGCCACAGCAGCCCACCTCCCGGTGATAATCATGAAAGACAGGGCACGCTTTCCGCGCATACTCGGCCTCCCAACCTCATCCCGCCGTCATGCGTCCTCTCCTCATCTCCCTGCTGTCCATCGCCTGCCTGTTTGCCGTCGCCGCCCCGAACGAGGAGGTGAAACCGCTCAAGGTTCTCATGGTCACCGGCGGGTGCTGCCATGACTACGAGAATCAGAAGCTCATCCTCAGCGAGGGGCTCAGCGCGCGGGCGAACGTGGAGTTCACCATCGTGCATGAAGAAGGGCCTGAAGGTAAGAAGGACAAGAGCCATAAGATCTCGATCTACGAAAAGGACAACTGGGCGGAGGGGTATGACCTGGTGCTGCACAACGAATGCTTTGGCGCGATCGAGGACGTGGCGTTTGTGGAGCGCATCGCGAAGGCGCACTTCAACGGTGTGCCGGCGGTGATGCTGCACTGCTCCACCCACAGCTACCGCGCGGCAAAGACGGATGAATGGCGCAAGTGCGTGGGCCAGACCTCGATGAGCCATGAGAAGAACCGCGATTTGAACGTGAAGAACATCGCCGAAGGGCATCCGGTGATGAAGGGCTTTCCGGCGGAGTGGCTCGATGCCAAAGATGAACTCTACAAAAACGAAAAGCTCTGGGAGCACTTTGTCCCGCTGGCCAAGGCCTATGGCGAAGAGACGAAGATGGACCACAACGTGATCTGGGTGAACGAATACGGCAAGGCCAAGGTCTTCGGCACCACGCTGGGCCATGGCAATGAGACGATGCAGTCTCCGGTCTATCTCGACCTCGTCGCACGTGGACTGCTGTGGGCCTGCGGCAAGCTGGGTGAAGACGGCAAACCGCTGCCGGGCTACGAAGCGAAGCAGAAGTAAAGCAGCTAAGCCCGCACCACCTCAGCCAAGATCTTCAGCAGGGTTTCGGCGCTGTATGGTTTGGGGAGGAAGTGCTTCACGCCGGCGCGGGTTGCCTTGGCCACCATGTCTTTGACGCTCAAACCGCTGGCGGCGATGATGCGCACCTGCGGATTGATGCGCATGAGCACCTGAATCGTCGCCAGGCCGTCCATGACGGGCATCATCATATCGGTGAGCACGGCGGCTATGTCTGACTGATGGGCGGTGAACAAGGATGAGGCCTCTACGCCATCCGCAGCCAGCAGAACACGGTAGCCGAAGGCCTCCAGTGTCTGTTTGATGATCTGCCGGACGGTGATCTCGTCATCCACCACGAGCACCAGTTCGCCGCTGCCGCGTGGCAGCACTGTCTCGATTGGCTGGGTGGACTGAGCGGTCTGCGAAGCGTCCGCAGGCAGGTAAACCTGAAACTGGGTGCCTTTCCCCATCTCACTGTTTACGCGCAGGAATCCGTGATGGCCTTTGATGATGGCGAGGGTGGTGGAAAGACCGAGCCCGGTGCCCCTGCCAAGTTCCTTGGTGGTGAAAAAGGGTTCGAAGATGCGCTCCAATACGTCTGGGGGCATGCCGGTGCCACTGTCTTCCACCTCGATGAGGACATACGATCCAGGCTTGGCCTCGGCAGTGAAGGCTGTATCATTTTCATCCAGCCGCACGTTGCTGGCTGTGAGCTTTAAGATGCCGCCATCGGGCATGGCATCACGCGCATTGACGCAGAGATTGAGCAGCACCTGATGGAGCTGGGTGGGGTCTCCCTGAACAACCCACAAGTCAGGCTGGATACCGCTGCGCACCTGGATGCTTTTCAGAAAGGTTTCGTTGGCGATCTTTTCGATCTCCTTGAGCAGACGGTCCACCTGCACCGTCACCTGCTTCCCCTCAACCCCTCTGGCAAAGGAGAGCACCTGCTGCACCATGTCCGCTCCACGTTTGGCGCTGCCTTCGATGGTGGAGAGAATGTTCAAGCGACGCGCGTCCTTCTCCTGCAGCTTCAGCAGCTCAATGGACATCATGATGGGGGCGAGCACGTTGTTGAGATCGTGCGCGATGCCGCCGGCCAGCGTGCCGATGCTTTCCATGCGCTGGGCGCGCAGCAGCTGGGCCTCGACCTGCTTGCTCTCAGTGATGTCTTCCGCTGTGCCGACGATGCGCAGCACGGTGCCGTGTGAATCGCGCACGGGAAAGGCCCGGTCATGGATCCAGCGCAGGGTGCCGTCGCCCCGCTGAATGCGGTACCTTTCGTCATACTCACCGCGTTTTCTTTTGACCGAAGTCGCCAGGGCGATGCGCTCCCGGTCATCTGGATGCACGGACTCCAGCCAGCTGAGCGGATCTGCATGCAGGCTGGCGCAGGTGCGGTGCCAGATTTTCTCATAGGCCGGGCTGACGTAGATCATTTCGGCCCCGCTGGGATCCGTCATCCAGAACACTTCCTCTATGGTTTCAGCAAACTGGCGGAAGCGTTTTTCGCTCTCGCGCAGGGAGGTCTCCGCCTGCCTGCGTTCCACGCCTTCCAGCGCGAGCGAGACGAGATTGGACATAGCCAGGGCGAAGGTCTTTTCGTCAGCCGTCCATTCCCGTGGTGTGCGGACATGTTCAAGGCAGAGGACACCGGTGCGAAATCCACCGACGATGATGGGCACATCCAGCAGGGAGCGAATGCCATGGGGACGCAGGTAGTCCTCGACAAATTCGCAGGTGCTCGGATCGGTGGAGGCGTCATCGGCCACGATCATCTCCAGCTCTGCGAGTGCGCGAAAATAGGCCGGGTGGGTGTCCGCGGAAAGCTCCAGGCCGGATGAGTGCCGCCCCTCCTCCCACTCAAACAAATCCACACAGCGGATGGCAGAGCGGTCGCTGTTATAGCGCCAGATGCTGACGCGGGACACGCTGAGGGTCTGTGCCGCACCCTCGGCGATTTTTCGGAGCAGGAGCAGGGCGTCATCACCATCGCCGCCCCAGTGGCGGGTCAGTTCGATCAGGGCTCTGCGCTGCTTGATGAAGCGTTTGTCGGCTTCGCGCAATTCTGCCTCACGCCGACTGATGTCGAGTGCAAAGCTGATGTCGATGGCGAGTTCATCCAGCAAGGCCATCTCATCCGCGTCGAAAAACTGCGCAGTATTGGCATACAAGTTGAAGACACCGATGGTTTTTTTCCCTGATTTCAACGGCAGCGAGGCCATCGAGTGATAATTTCGGCCCAGGGCATCGGCACGCCAGCTGACGGCCTTCGGATCATTTTCGATGTCATTGCAGATCGAGTGCTCCCCCGATTGCAGTGCATGCGAGGTAATGAAGCAGCCAGGGCCGGACAGCGTGTCATTGACGAGGGTTTCGAGCTTCGCCGACATGTCATCCGCCGCGCCCACATGCGCGGCGATTTTCAGCCTGCCTGTGGCGGTTTCCAGCAGGCCGATCCAAGCCAGGCCAAACAGGCCTTTTTCAACCGCGATCCGACAGGCCGCCACGAGCAGCGCCTCCGCGCTCTTCTCCCGCACAATGGTCTCATTGATTCCGCTGAGCACTGCATAAAGACGGTTGAGCTGCTGGATGCGCTGCTCCGCCTTTTTGCGGTCGGTGATGTCCTGCATCTGGGAGATAAAAAACGCGGGAGCCCCCTGTTCATTGTTCACCATGGACACACTCAGAAGCACCCAGACGACGCCGCCTTTCTTGTGCAGATAGCGCTTCTCCATCTGATAGGTCTCGATCTCGTGACGGAGCATTTTATGCACATAGGCGAGATCAAGACCGAGGTCATCCGCATGGGTGATGTCCTGAAAAGTGAGCGCGAGCATCTCGGCTTCGGCATAGCCGACGATGTCACACAGGGCGCGATTGACGCGCAGGAAGCGCCCTTCAGGCGACACGAGCGCCTTGCCGATGGCGGCATTTTCAAAAGCTGAAGCAAAGGTGAGTTCGCTTTCACGAAGTGCCTCCTCTGCCCGTTTGCGACCGCTGATGTCCACGAACGTCGCCACCACATGGGGCTCGCCCTGAAACTCGATGGTTTCCATGCTGGCGATGGCATGGAGAGGTTCGCCCGTGCGCGTGCGCAGGGCGAGTTCCATGTCGTGTTTCGAGCGATGCGCCTCGAGAGTTCTGCGGAGCAATGCGGCGCCCGGCTCATCCAGCACGGCCAGATCAACCATGGAGCGGTCCACAGCCTCCTCACGCGTCCAGCCCAGCAGGCTGGTGAAGGCATCATTGATCTCCACGAGCCGCTGATCGCGCATGCGTGCGATGGTCAAAGCGACCGGAGTGCTGCGGAAGGCCTTGATGAGCCGTGTTTCTCCTTCACGCAGCATCTCCGCAGCCTGCTTGCGAGCGGTGATGTCTTCAGTGAACATGATGAGGCCACCGATGGAATCGTCCGCCTGACGCCATGGCTGGATCTCCCAGCGAATCCAGTCCGTCCTGCCATCGGCCCGCAGGAAGGCTTCTTCATCGCACTTTTCGATTTCGCCGGTCAGACAGCGCTGGTGGACTTCGCGCCAGTGGGGCGGGATTTCAGGAAAGACCTCGTAATGGCTGCGCCCCACAATGGACTGGTCGCCGAGGCGGTAGTCTTCCATCCAGCGCTGGCTGACCACGAGATACTTCATATTGCGATCCAGCATGGCGATGGCCGCCGGACTGTGCCGGGCATACAACCGCAGCTGCTCTTCACGCTCCCGCAGCGCGCGCGTGCGTTTTTTCACCTGCCGGCCCAGCACCCAGTTCCAGCCGAGGAGCAGCGCCAACAGCGCAACGACAGCCATGACACCATAACCGAGGTAGCGCAGATAATAACGGGAGACGCCCAAGGTCTGCCCGAACCATTTTTTTTCGATGCGGGAAAACTCCACCTTTCCCACATCGGCAAAGCCCTTCTCAACCAGTTGCAGCAAGCTTGCATTTCCTTTGCGAACGGCACGATGAAACTCCCCGATGCTGATCGGCTCCGACATTCTAAAGTCTGTTTCCATCCCCAGCTTGTGAAGGAAATAAAGCGCCGGCGGCTTGTCCACGACGAAGACATTCACCTTGCGCTCATGGGCGGCGGTGATGATGGCCTCATAGTTGTTGTAGAGCAGCAGCGGGGAAATCCCCCGGGACTGCAACAACAGCGCGATCGCATCGCCCTCTTTGGCCGCGACAGGGAACCCCTTCAATGAAGCCAGATCGGTGATGCCGCCAATCGTCGTGCGAAAAAAGATGGGGACTTGAAGGGTGGCGTAAGGCCGTGAGAAATCCAGATACACGGCACGTTCCGCAGTCGCAAAAACCGTGTCGATGACATCAAACTCGCCTGCTTTCATCCGCTTGACGGCCTCTCCCCAGTCCATGCCATGAATCTGGGCGGTGACACCGGTCTTTTTTTCCCAGGCCCGCCATTGATCGATGATGATGCCCTGCAACATCCCGGCGCTGTCCCTGAAAACGTAGGGGGGGTAATTGTCATCCATCACCACGCTGATCTTGCGCGGCGGAGCTGGCTGCTGTCCCGAGGCGGCAGAGCCAATGCAGGCGAGCAAAAAGCAGGCGATGAGTCCGCAGGCACGAGACAATCCACATTTGACTGCCGTGCGTCCAGAGGTCACGCACTTCGCCTGTTTCATTGCACAAGCCTCACCCAAACTGGCATCAATAAAGGACGTTTCCAACATGCCGCACGTATGTCAGAGCGTGTAAAAGTTCATAAGATAGTGATTACCTCATCAACCTCTTGGAGTCTAACGCTTTGACCATCAAAGAGGTTGAGCTTCCGAGACTTTTTGGCATGCCACGCGCAGGCTCCATCATGCGGTGGGCTGGTCATGCAGCACCGCATCCAGAGTCTTGAGCAAAGTTTCGGCGGTGTAGGGTTTGGGGATGAAATTTTTGACGCCTGCACTGGCGGCTTTCTCTTCCATGCCAGCAGCATTCATTCCACTCGCAGCGACAATGCAGATCTCCGGGTTCATCCGCATCAGCACCTGAATGGTCGCCGGACCGTCCATCAAGGGCATCATCATGTCGGTCAGAACGAGCGCGACTTCAGAGCGATGGGTGGAATAAAGGGAGACAGCCTCGGCGCCATCTGCGGCGAGCAGGACGCGGTACCCGAAGGTTTCCAAAGTCTGCTTGGTGATCTGCTGGACGGCAGCTTCATCATCGACCACGAGCACCAGTTCACCTTTGCCGCGAGGGAGTTCAACATGCACGTGGACTTCAACCTCCGTGTGCGCGGAAATGTGCGCCGGCAGATAGATGTGAAAGGTGGTGCCCTTGCCCATTTCACTCTCCACCCGGAGGAAACCATGATGGCTTTTGACGATGGCCATGACCGAGGACAGCCCGAGGCCGGTGCCTTTGCCCAGTTCTTTGGTGGTGAAAAACGGCTCAAAAATACGCTCGATCATCTCCGGCGGCATGCCGGTGCCATTGTCCTGCACCTCAATATGGAGATAGGGACCGGACTTGGCCCCGGCGATCATAGCGGCGCATTGCTCATCCATCACCATGTTCCTGGCTGAGAGCTTTAAAAGACCGCCATTGGGCATGGCATCACGGGCATTGACACAAAGATTGAGCAGCACTTGGTGGATCTGAGTGGGATCCCCCTGAACGACCCACAAGGCGGTCGAACTTTCACAGCGAACCTGGATGCTTTTCAAGAAGGTCTCGTTGGTGATCTTTTCGATCTCCTTGAGCAGGTGCCCGACCTGCACCGCCAGCTGCCTTCCTTCCACACCTCTGGCAAACGAAAGGACTTGTTTCACCAGATCCGCCCCGCGTCTGGCGCTGCATTCGATGGTATCGAGAATGCTCTGCTTCTGCGCGCTCCTCTCCTGCATTTTCAGGAGCTCGATGGACATCATGATGGGAGCCAGCACGTTGTTGAGATCGTGAGCGATGCCGCCGGCCAGCGTGCCGATGCTCTCCATGCGCTGCGAACGCAGGAACTGCTGCTCCAGTTTTTTGCGCTCGGTGATGTCGGTGTTGATGGAAAGGATGGACTTGGGTCGGCCCTGGACATCCTTGATCAGGGTCCACCGCGACTCCACAACCACCAGCCGTCCATCTTTGTCGTGCTGCTGCATTTCGCCGGCCCACTCACCCTGCGTCATGACGGCTTTCATCACGGCAAGAAACTGGACCGGATCGCGGTTGAGCAGCTCCAGCTGGGAATGATCCAGGACCTCGCCGGCCTGCCAGCCATAGAGCCGCTCGGCACTGCGATTCCAATACAGAATGTGGTGCCCTTCCGGCTCGCACACGATGATGGCGTCACGGGCTTTGTCCAGCAGGGAGGCCTGCTCGCGGATTTTGTCTTCAGCCGTCTTCCGCTGGGTGATGTCACGCATGATGCACTGCAGACGGCCGTCGGGAAGAATCGTTGAGCTGACTTCGGCGGGAAACAGAGAGCCATCCTTCCGGCGACACGACCATTCACTGCGCACCACCTCGCCTTCACTTAACTGCGCCACTTCGGGCAGGATTCGCACCATTTCACCGGGAGCGACGATATCGACAAAGCCCAGGCGTACGAGTTCTTCACGCGGAAATCCCAGCATCTGGCAGGCCGCTGCGTTCACTTCGAGCAAACGCCCGGCGACGTTGGAGACCAGGATGCCGTCAGAGGCAGATTCAATGAGGGTGCGGAACTCGGCCTCGCTAGCACGCAGGGCGAGCTCTGCCTGCTTGCGCGTGGTGATGTCCTCAGAGAAAATGATGATGCCGCCGATCGCGCCGTCCGCCTGGTGCCATGGCCTGATTTCCCAGCGGATCCAGTCGATGGAGCCATCCGGCCGGACGAACTTTTCATCCTCGCTTTTTTCGACTGCACCTTCGAGGCAACGACGATGGATCTCCCTCCAGTGAGGCGGCACTTCGGGGAAAACGTCATAATGGCTGCGCCCGGTGACGGACTCTTCGCCCAAACGGTAGTCTTCCATCCAGCGCAAGCTGACGACGAGATACCGCATGTCATGATCCAGCATGGCGATGGCGGCCGGACTGTGTTTGACACAGAGGCGCAGCTGCTCCTCACGCTCCTGCAGTGCGCGCGTGCGTATCCTGACCTGTCCTGCCAGCATCCAGTTCAACCCGACGAGGAGTGTCACGAGCGAGACCCCCGCCAGGGCGGCGTATCCTAGACTGCGCAGATAAGGATGACCGTCCAAGGTCTGCCCAAACCATTTTTTTTCGATCCAGGCAAGCTCCTTCACACCCACATCGTCAAAGCCCTTTTCCACAAGCTGCAGCAGCTTTGCGTTTCCTTTGCGAACTGCGCGGTGGAACTCGCCGATGCTGACGGACTCAGACATTCTGAACTCAGATTCAATGCCCAGTTTTTGCAGGAAATATTGGGCCGGGGGCTTGTCCATGACGAAGACGTTCACCTTGCGCTCGTTTGCGGCGTTGATGATGGCCTCATAGTTGTTGAACAACAACACAGGGGTGATTTCATTTTCCTGCAGCAGCCTGACCACCGTGTCTCCCAGCTTGGCCGCCACGGGAAAGCCGCGGAGAGAAGACAGGTTGTTGATGCCTGCCATGGAAGAGCGGAAAAAGATGGAGACCTCAATGATGGTGTACGGCTTGCCGAAATCCAGATAAGCCGTGCGCTCCGGGGTTTTAAACGTGGCGTCGATGACATCGAACTCACCCTCTTTCATGCGGCGCACGGCGTCATTCCAGTCCATGCCATGAATCTCGGCTGTGACTCCTGTGCGCCTTTCCCAGACGCGCCATTGATCGATGATGATTCCCTGCAGTTTGCCTTCATTGTCCCTGAAAACGTAGGGTGGGAAATTGTCATCCGTCACCACTTTGATGGTGGCTGGCGTGGCTGGTTCCTGCCCTGCGACATCCTGGAAGGCCAGCAGGAAGGCAAGGAGCAGAACGCAGCAGCGACACAACCCCAGCGCCAGGGCGCGGGCTGGAAACCCACCGGTTTTTCTGACAAGCGCTTCTGTCATGCTTTAAGCTGGGTTCGGACGTGGAGGCACACCGCCATCCCTGGCATGGCAAAGAGCTTCATCTGATTTATAGGGAGGAGCCGGGTTGCATTTGCAGAACGGTGCTCAGCACTCTCAGCAAAGTTTCTGCGGTGTAAGGCTTCGGGATGAAGTGCTTGACGCCGGCGTTGGTGGCCTTGGCCACCATGTCTTTCACGCTCAGGCCGCTGGCAGCGATGATGCGTACCTGCGGGTTCATGCGCATCAACACCTGGATGGTGGCCGGGCCATCCATCACGGGCATCATCATATCCGTCAGCACGACGGCGATTTTCTCTTTGTGAGAGGCGTACAAGGTGGAAGCCTCGACGCCGTCAGCAGCGGGCAGCACCCGATAGCCAAAGGATTCCAAGGTCTGGCCGGTGATGTGACGCACGGGTTCCTCGTCATCGATGAGGAGTACGAGCTCGCCATTGCCACGGGGCATCTCGGTCTGGACGGGAGGCTGAATGCTCGCGCCTTCCGCCATCTGAGCAGGGAGATAGACCTGAAATTTGGAGCCCTTGTCCGTTTCACTGGAAACACGGATGAACCCTTGATGGCTTTTGATGATGGCGAGCGCAGAAGACAGGCCGAGTCCGGTGCCTTTGCCCAGGTCTTTGGTGGTGAAGAAGGGTTCAAAAATGCGGTCAATCACTTCCGGCGGCATGCCAGTGCCGGTGTCTTCGAGCTCAATGAGAAGATGTGGCCCAGGCTTCGCCCCGGCAATCATTGCCGCGCATTGCCCATCGAGCAGATGATTGCTGGCGCTGAGGGCCAAAGTGCCGCCATTGGGCATGGCATCCCGTGCGTTGACACAGAGATTGAGCAGCATCTGGTGAATCTGCGTGGGATCTCCCTGCACGATCCAGAGATTGGCCGGGATGTCACTGGTCACCCGGATGTTCTTGAGGAAGGTTTCGTTGGCGATCTTTTCAATGCCTTTGAGCAGATGACCGGCCTGAACTTCCAGGCGCTGGCCCTCCACGCCGCGCGAGAACGAGAGGACCTGGCGCACCATGTCCGCCCCGCGTCTGGCGCTGTTTTCGATGGTGGCGAGCACCCCCATGCGCAGCGCATCCTTCTCCTGCAGTTTCAGCAGTTCGATGGACATCATGATCGGCGTCAGCGCGTTGTTGAGATCATGAGCGATGCCGCCTGCGAGTGTGCCGAGGCTCTCCATGCGCTGTGCGCGCAGCAGTTGTTCCTCGACTTTTTTGCGTTCAGTGATGTCGGTGTTGATGACCAGAATGCTGCGCGGCTGGCCAGCGGCATCACGCAGCAGAGTCCACCGACCTTCCACGATCAGCTTGCGCCCGTTTTTGCTCAACTGCTGCAGTTCGCCGTCCCATTCCCCGGTGTGCATGACCTTGTCACATGCCTGCAGAAACATGTCGGCGCTTTGATCCTTCAGGTCTGACATCAGACGTCCGACGGCCTCCGCCGCCGTCCAGCCGTAGAGGCGTTCAGCACTCTTGTTCCAGTAGGTGACGCGGTGATCGAGCCCACACACGAGGATGGCATCTCTGGACAACTCGAGCAGTGATGCCTTTTCGTAGGCTGCCAACTGGGATGCCTCCAGCTCCTGCGTGCGCAGTTTCACGCGCTGCTCGAGGTCTTGCAGATGGGATCTGGACTCCAGCAACAGGCGTGATTTTTCCGTGAGTGAAATGGCCAGCTGCAGCACTTCGATGATGTCGAAGGGCTTCTTCAAAATGAGCATGCGGTCGCGTGGCTTGATCTGCTCCTGCACGTCGCTCCAGCTACAGTCGGCATAAGCGGTGCAAATGACGATCTGCATGTCAGGGCAGACCTGCCAGATCTGCCGTGTGGTCTCGATGCCATCCCAGCCCGGAGGCATGCGGACATCGACAAAGGCCATGGCATAGGGGCGGCCTTCCGCCATCGCGCGCTGCACCATGTGAAAGCCTTCCTCGCCCTGGGAAGCCGTATCTATGGTGAAGGTCTGCGTCTGCTTCGCTGTGCCAAAGAGAGCCGCTTCCGCCGCCTCAAGTTCATCCTCGTCGGATGCGGCCGGTGCCAGGATTTTGCGGAAGTCCTCATGGATCGAGCGATTGTCGTCGATGACAAGAATGCGCCGGTTGGTGGCGGTGGTGATGGTTTGAGTCATGGTTGGAGTGTTCATGGTTGTTAGTTCTCCAAAGGCAGCGTCAGGGTGAAGGTGGCGCCGAGGCCTGGACCGTCACTGTGCGCCCTCAAGGTGCCGCCGAGTTCTTTGGCAGCCAGCGCCCCGCTGTGCAGGCCGAAACCATGCCCCTGTTTTTTGGTGGTGAAGCCGTGGGAGAAAATGCGCGTGAGGTTTTCTGCAGGGATGCCGACGCCGTTGTCCGTGACGGAAATTTCGATCATTCCGTCCTGATTTTGAACCACGCGCACGACCATGCGGCGGTCGCTTTCACACTGATCGAGGGCATGCTTGCCATTGCTCAGCAGATTGACGAGGATCTGCATCACCTTATGCCGGTCTGTTTTCAATTGAGGCACATCGGCGATTTCACGGCTGACATTGACTTCGTGACGGCTGAAGCTGGCGGCATTGATGCGGATGCTGTCATCCACGAGATCGAACACCGAGAGGACTTCCACGACACCGGTGCCACGCGCGTAGCTCTGCTGCATGGCCACGATCTCCTTGATGTGATCGATGTTTTTTTGCAGCATGGCCATTTCCTCCAGGATGCCCTGCTGAGGCTCTGCAAGACGCAGCGCGAGTTTGTGCAGGTAGTCCGGGAGCACTTTGCCACGCGGATCGGTGGTGAGGAATGCCGGCAGATCGTCCGAGTGTTGCTGGAGGAGTTCCGCCACCTTTTTGAGGCTGTCGATTTTGAACTCACGGACTTTGGTGGTCGCCAGCTCTGCTGAGACGCCGACGCTGTTGAGGACGTTGCCGACATTGTGGAGCACGCTGGTGGCCACTTCGGCCATGCCTGCGAGACGGGAGGTTTCGAGCAGCTCGGTCTGAGTCCTGTTCAGCTCCGCCGTGCGCTCCACGACCTGGCGTTCGATTTCCGCATTGCTGCCTTCAAGGGTGGCGCGACGCAGCGCGATTTCGGACATTTCACGCAGCATTCTGCGAATGGCGACGAACAGAATGACGTCTTCAAACAGCACCCAGCCGGCGTGCTCCACCCAGCGCCAGGAGCTGGCGGTGAGAACTCCAAAGACGGACTGCGGCCAGAACAGGCCACGGAAAAGATGATCAGCGGCAACGACCACCGTGGCAGTCACCAGCACACGCCAGTCACGATAAAAGGCGATGAAGGCGAGGGAGCCAAAGACATGAAAGTGCGTCTCGATGCGGCCACCCGTCAGGTGGATCAAGAGTGCCGAGGTCAGCATCTGGGCGGCGGCGATGACGTGGCGGGTGATGACCAGGCCGGGGAACTTCCAGGCCATCCATACTGGAAAGCCGCTGATCATGCCGCCGAGCAGCAGCGAAGCCCAGACATGCATGTTGATCTGGCTGGATGCTCCGATCCAGGTCAGGGGAGAAATCCACAGGGCGGCCGCAAAGCCCGCCAGCCATTGCACGATCATGAGCCGTGCAAACAACTGGTCTGTATGCCGGTGCAGGTCATTCTCTGCGGCACCAAACAACTCTGCCGCACGCTGCTGCAGGGCGGAGTCTGGCGGTGACTCTGTGCGGGCGGCTGTGGCATCCACCAGCGGGGTGTTTTTCTGACGTACTCCGCTGGAGGTAGCGCGCAGCAGCGCGGTGGCTTGTTTCAATGGGTTGCCTTGTGGCAGGGTATTGGCGGCTATGGCTGACATAAAGGGCATTTCTCCTGGTCTTTTTTCCATCCGAGAGCACAGCCGTAAACGGGCGTGCTGGAGGCATGGGTGATTTGTTGCTTCAGCAAGGATTCGATGGCATCACGTCCGGGATTGTCTCCGGCATGGCCGCGGGCAAGGGTGATGCCGCCTTGGAAAATCAGACCGCCGCCGACATCGTAGAGCAGCGTCTGCCCGGAGGTGACGGCCTGAAAGCGGCGGGCTTCCGCGCCCTCGTGATCGACACTCACCTGGACGCCAGGAATGGCTGCAGCCGCATGCCAGAGGTCGGTTTTCACCCA
Source organism: Verrucomicrobiota bacterium (assembly GCA_025360015.1). Taxonomy (GTDB): domain Bacteria; phylum Verrucomicrobiota; class Verrucomicrobiia; order Verrucomicrobiales; family Verrucomicrobiaceae; genus Prosthecobacter. The sequence goes on from JANYCZ010000016.1 coordinate 25,719, forward strand.
GTCCTCGGTCATGCCCTCAGGCTGTATGAACCAGACTTGGGCGCTGAACAATCCCTGGCGGTGAGCCATGAGCTGCTCCAGCTCGCCCAGGGTCGCGCGGGAGCAGGGGCAGCGCGGATGCAGGAACATCACGAGACTGGGGAGAACCGGGTCATGAGACACCCAGCTGGCTTCCGGCCATAGCGCCGGCGCGGTGCCAGTGGCACCCGCAGTCTGGGAATACTGCGCCATCAACAGGCTGCCTGTGCAAACCACCAGCAGCCAGATCACTGCAGCGATGGTGCTGATTTTCAATGCAACAGCGCCACGGTGCGCCGTCCCTGGCGCCTTGTCAGGTGCGGGAGTTGAATGCGGTGGGTTTGCTGAAATGGGTCTGAACACCCAAAAAGATAAGGGTCGGCATCCAAATCCCCCAACTAAGCCATGCCTTAATTAATACAGCCGAACCGCTTAGTGCTGCGGACTTTCCGGCTCTGGTTTTTATTGATTGAGCTCCAAGCTCATCTCATTGCCCTGCTTGAGGGACTGCGAATGCGGACTGCGGATAGCGCGGGCACCGTTAAAGCTTTCACTGTGGGCGTGCTTGTACCCGGCCGGATCCATGATCTGCCAGAGTTCGTCCCTTCTTTCGCTGGAGCAGCCGGTGAGGAGAGGCAGCAGAAACAGGCTTTGAAAACAAAGAGTGCGGTGCAGGCGGGAGATTTTCATCTGGGGATGGGGTTGGAATTTACTTCTGTCCGTAATACGCTTCCGGTCCGTGTTTGCGCAAATGGTGCTTGGTTAAAATGTGGCTAGGAATCGAGCCTATATCAGGGTTCAGGGTGGCTGATCCGAGGGCCATTTGAGCGCACATTTCGAGAGCGATGCTGTTCTGCAGCGAATCCATGGCGTTTTTGCCGAAGGTGAAGGGCGCGTGATGAAGCTGGAGCACGGCGGGCATTTCGAGAGGGCTCAGTTTCAACTCGCGCAGGCGCTCGACGATGGCGAGGCCGGTGAAATGCTCATAGTCCTGGGCCACCTCCTCCGGCGTGAGAGCGCGCACGAGCGGAACGGTGCCGTGAAAGTGGTCTGCATGCGTGGTGCCGAAGCATGGAAGTTCACGACCGGCCTGGGAGAACATGGTGGCGTGCAGACTGTGCGTATGGGTGATACCGCCGATCTCGGGAAATTCACGGTAGAGGACGAGGTGGGTTTTCGTGTCGGAGGAGGGCCGCAGCTTGCCCTCCACCACGCGGCCATCGAGATCGAGAACGACGATGTCGGCTGGCTGGAGCGCCGAGTAATCGACGCCGCTGGGCTTGATGGCCCACAGACCGGAAGCACGGTCGATGCCGCTCACGTTGCCCCAGGTCAGGCGCACGAGGCCGCTGGGTTCCAGGGCACGGTTGGCTTCACAGACTTGTTCGCGGAGATCTTGGAGGGTCATTGAAGGCATGAAAGCCCAAACGTCTTACAATTCCAGCAACATCAACCGGGGTGTGAGGCGTTTAATACATTGATCCTTGAAGGTTGACGGGAGGAACGCCCCCGTTGACCTGTACCGCACAAACACACATGCCAGCCTCCGCCGCCCCCCTCAACGTTCCTGATCAGGAAGCCATCGTCAAAGCCTCCTCCTGGGTGGCTCCGCTTCGAACCGAAATCGGTCGTGTGCTCATCGGCCAGACCTCCTTGGTGGACCGCCTGCTGGTGGCGCTGCTGACCAACGGCCACGTGCTGCTCGAAGGTGTGCCGGGGATCGCGAAGACCTTGGCCGTGCGCACACTCTCCGGAACGTTGAAAGCCAAGTTCCAGCGCATTCAGTTCACGCCCGACCTGCTGCCTGCGGACGTCATCGGCACGATGGTGTACCATCCGAAAGACGGCACATTCACCCCGCGCCTGGGCCCTATTTTTGCCAATCTGGTGCTGGCAGACGAAATCAACCGTGCGCCGGCGAAGGTGCAGAGCGCCCTGCTGGAGGCCATGCAGGAGCGGCAGGTGACCATCGGCGAACACACGCACAAGCTGCCGGACCCCTTCATGGTGCTGGCCACGCAGAACCCTATCGACCAGGAAGGCACCTACACGCTGCCGGAAGCGCAGCTTGACCGCTTCCTGCTCAAAGTCCGTGTGACCTACCCGACGCCGGTCGAAGAGCGCATGGTGCTGGATGCGATGGCCACCTCGGCACCGAAACTGGATGTGAACCAGGTCACCGATGTCGCCGCGATCAGCGCCAGTCGCATGGTGGTCAATGAGTTGTTCATGGATGAAAAAATCCGTGACTACATCGTCGCCCTGATCCATGCCACGCGTCACCCTGAGACCCTGGCACCGCACCTGAAGCTGCTCATCCGCTGCGGGGCCTCGCCGCGTGGCACGATCAACCTGGCGCTGGCCTCGAAGGCGCTGGCTTTCCTGAATGGCCGCAATTACGTGATCCCGCAGGACATCAAGGATCTCGCGCCTGACATCCTGCGCCACCGCATTCTGCTTTCGTATGAAGCCGAGGCGGAAGGCGTCACGACGGATGACGTGGTGAAGACGCTGCTCGACAAGCTGCCGGTTCCTTAAACCCGCCCCAACCGTGAACCGGGAACCTGCGCAGAACGACAACGACGCCAGACTCACGCGCATCCTCAAGCGCGTGCGGCGCATCGAACTGCTCACGCGCGGAATGGTGAAGGAGATGCTCGGCGGCCAGTACCACTCCCGCTTCAAAGGGCAGGGCATTGAGTTTGATGATTTCCGCGAGTACCAGCCCGGTGATGATGTGCGCTTCATCGACTGGAACGTGACCGCGCGCATGAACGATCCGTTTGTGCGCAAGTATGTGGAGGAGCGTGAACTGACGGTGATGCTGTGCGTGGACGTCAGCGGGTCGGGCGACTACGGCAGCCAGGAAGATTCGAAGCGCGAACGCGCGGCGGAGATCGCGGCGGTGTTTGCCTTCAGCGCGGTGCAGAACCAGGACAAGGTGGGGCTGACGCTTTTTTCCGATGGCATCGAACACTACCTGCCGGCGCGCAAAGGGGCGCCCCATGCGCTGCGCATTCTGCGTGACATTTTAAACAGCGAGCCCAAGCGGCAGGGCACGGACATCAAGCCCGCGCTGGATCTCGCGCTCCAGCGGATCGCCCATCGGGCGCTGGTGATCCTGGTTTCAGATTTTATCACCCCCGATAATGCCTGGGAAAAAAGCCTGAAGGCGGTGGCGGCCAAGCATGATGTGGTGGCGGCGCAGATCCTGGACCCGCGTGAGATCACGCTGCCGGACGTGGGACGCGTGTGCCTCGAAGACCCGGAGACCGGGGAGCAGATCCTCGTCAACACCTCCCATCCTGCGGTGCGTGACCAGTATGAAGAACGTGTGGCGGAGCGGCAGGACGCGCTGCTGCACCTGCTGCGGCGCTGCGGCGTGGAACGCATCACCGTGCGCACTGACGAAGACTACGTGCCTGCTTTGAAGGCTTATTTCCGTTCGCGCAAAAGGAGGAAACGTGGATGAAGACCCTGCTCTCCCACATGCATGCCTTGCTGGCGCAGTTTCAAGGTCCGGGCCCGCTGCCGCACCCTGAACTGCCGCCGCCCGAGAACGTGGGACTGCCGCCGCCGTGGTGGATCCCCTGGGCGGCCTTGCTGCTGCTGGGGCTTTTGATCGCCGTCATCGTCTGGCTGCTGATCCGCCCGAAAGAGACACCGCCCACGCCGCAGCGGCAGCCGTGGAGTTCGGCCTTCCGTGCGCTGACTGATCTGCGTACGCGCCTTCAATCCATTCCGCCGCAGGACATGAGCCACCGGATCTCGCAGATTTTGCGGCGCTACCTCCAGGAACGTTATGCGGTGCCGGCACCGGCCCGCACGACGCGTGAAATTTTTGACGGTCGGGTGGAGCGGCAGCCCGGAGCGCCGGTGTCACGTGCGCAGGGACTGTGGCGCGAGCGTTTTGAGCCCGTGGCTCATCTGTGTGACGACATCTCGTTCATGCCTGCTCCGCGTACTGAGGAGGAATCGACCATGCTGATCGACCAGGCGCTCGCGCGCATGCAGGAGGAGAAACCATGATGATCCCGGGCCTGCCTGGAGTGCAAATTTTGCACCCGCTGTGGCTGCTGCTACTGCCCCTGGCACCGCTGCTGGCGATGCTGCGCGGGGCGCGCGGCAAACGCGCGGCCATCAAATTTCCCACCACCTTCCTGCTGCGTGATCTCGGCAGGCCGGCGCGCAGCAGCCTGGGTGGCTTCATCTTTGGCCTCATCCTGATCAGCCTGAGCTTCGGCATCGTGGCGCTGTCACGTCCACAGAAGATCCTGTCCTTTGAAGAGGAAAAGGCCGAGGGCATCGCGATCATGCTGACGGTGGATGTGTCGCTGTCGATGCTGATTGAGGACTTCTACATCGGCGCCCAGCCGGTGAACCGGCTGACGGCGGCCAAGCGCGTGATGACGGACTTCATCAAAGGCCGCCGCAGCGACAAGATCGGCATCGTGGCCTTTGCCGGTGAGACCTATCTGCCCTGCCCGCTCACGCTTGACCGTGACTGGCTGATCAACAATCTCGACCGTGTGCAGACCCAGCGCGTGGGAGACGGGACCGCCATCGGTTCCGGCATCGCCTCCGCCGCCAACCGGATGCGCCGTGAAAAGTCGCCGAGCAAGGTCATCGTACTGCTGACGGATGGCGCGAACAATTCCGGACGGCTCAGCCCGCAGGATGCGGCGAAGCTGGCGGCCACGCTGGGCATCAAGATCTACACGATCGCCATCGGCACGCCGGGAATCCACAGCATTCCGGATCCCAAACGCGGGACTTTCACACCGGTGGGGCAGCAGTTGTTTGATGAAGGCACGCTGAAAGAAGTGGCGGCCATCGGCAACGGCCAGTTTTACATGGCGCAAAATCTCAACTCGCTCAGCGATGTGTTTGCCACCATCGACAAGCTCGAAAAAACCAAGATCGAGCATCACAAGATCATCGAGACCGAGGAGCTGTTTCCGTGGCCGCTGGCCGTTTCCGCCATCGCGCTGTTTCTCGCGCTGCTGCTATCTTTGACCGTTCTGCATTCGGCCCCTGAACCGGCCGCCACCTGAGTGTCATGACCTTTGCCCACCCACATCTGCTCTGGTTTTTGCTGATCGTTCCCGCGCTAGTGGGACTGAAGCTGCTGGTGGACGCGCAGGGCTCGAAGGCGGAGCGCGTTTTCACCGCAGCGCGTTTGCGGCCGGCGCTGGTCATGGGGCGCTCCCTGTGGAGGTCCTGGCTGGTGTATGCGCTCTACGCCATGGCCATGGCCTGCATCATCGTCGCTGTGGCGCAGCCGCGCTGGGGGGATGAAAAGCTCGAGATTCCTGACAAGGGCCGCAACATCTTCATCGCCATCGACACGTCGCGCTCGATGCTGGCGCGTGATGTGCAGCCAGACCGTCTCACCCGCGCACGGCTGGCGGCGCATGATCTGGTCATGGAACTCGGCGGAGAGCGGATCGGCCTGCTGGCCTTCGCGGGCCGCGCCTACCTTCAGGCCCCGCTTACCACGGACCATGACGCCATCATCGAATCGTTGCTGGCCTTCGATCATACGATCATTGAGTGGGGCGGGAGCAATCTGGCCGATCTGCTGGACGTCACGCTGCGGGCGATCAAAAACCTGCCGAAGAGCAATTACGCGCTGGTGATTTTCAGTGATGGAGGCGACGCGGACGCCAACCTGGTGCCGTACACCCAGCGCCTCACGGCGGCGGGCGTCATCGTCGCGACGGTGGGTGTGGGCACCGATGTGGGCACGCTCATTCCGAATCCTGAGGTCGAGGGGGATTACATCCGTGACGAAGCCGGCAACGTGGTGCGTTCACAGCTGCAAAGCGCGGTGCTGCAGCAGCTTGCCACCGCTACCGGCGGGCGTTTTCTCAAGCTCGGAGAGCAGCCACTCAACCGCCATTCCATCCAGCCGCTGCTGGACCGCCTCACGGAACAGCAGTCTGCCAACCGGCAAACTTCGCGACCGATTGAGCGCTTTGCCTGGCCCCTGGGTCTGGGTATATTCCTGCTCATGCTTGCCTGGATCATCAGTTCCCTGCCCCGTCCTGCCGCGCGCCCGGTTCTGCTGGCGCTGGCGCTGAGCGCTTTTGCCCCCGCGCCTACCGCACAGGCTGCGGACACGGGAGGAAGGCTGGCCGCCATCTACACTCAGAGCGATCCCACGCCGGAGGAGGCGCGCCAGGCGCTCGAAAGCGGTGACTACAAGCATGCGCGTGATCTTTACGCGGAATTGCTGGACGAATACGCGGGTGAACAGGATTCCACCGTGCCGAAAGCCCGTGCCAGAAGCCGCATGAGCTGGGTCACCGGCATCTTTAAAAGCATCAGCCGTTCGATGAGCAGGAATCAGAAATTGGAGGACGAGCTAATGTACGGCCTGGCCACCGCCGAGCACGATCTGACCAACTACGATGCTTCGGTGAAGCACTTCAGCGACCTCCTGCGCACGGAGGACAAATCCATGCGCATACGCGCCCATCGCGGCATGGGCCACACGCTCTATGATCAAGGGGTGCGCGGCCTGCAGCAGCAGCCAAAGATCACCCTGCAGCGCTGGACCGATGCGCTGCGCCATTTTGATGCGGCACTGGAACTCGACCCGGACAACAAGGAGCTGCGGGAGAACCGTGATCATGTGAGCGCCATGCTCGACAAACTGCGCGAGGTGATGAAGAAGATGGAGGAACAGCAGGGCAAAAAGGGCGACAAAGGCCAGAAGGGGCAAAAGGGCGACAAGGGCCAAGGCCAGGAAGGTGAAGAAGGCGACGAGGGAGAGTCTGGCAACCAAGGCAGTGACCCCGACAATCAAGGCCAGCCCAAAAAGCCCAAAGAAGTCAAAGGCGAAAAGAAGGAAGCGGATGACGGCATCGGCGGCAAGGACGCCAAAGACCTCCCGGAAGGACGTCTGCAAGCCGCGGGTGAAGGCCAGGGTGAAAAAGATGGCCAGCAAGGCAAGGATGGCGAGAAACCGGGCGGGGAAGGCGGGGATGAGAAGAAAAAAACAGCCAAAGACAATCCCTCCGATCAACGCAATCCACGCACCGGCTTCACCCCCGGCGAAGCCGAAGGCTACATCCGCCAGTACATGGACGAGATCACCGCGCCGGTGAGCAACCGCTACCACACTCCGCCGCCCAACAAAAAAGACTGGTGACCCGCATGCGCCAGCAGTGACGCATGATGAAGCCAGAATGACGAACGAAAATCCCAAGCTCGAATGATTCAAAGCCCCTATCTCCCTACAGTCCAAATGCGGTCCGCAGGCGTGCCCGGCGTCTGGGATATTCGGCATTCGGCGTTCCGCTTCGGTCATTCCGCCTGTTTGCGTGTGCTGCTGTTTCTGGCCTTTCTGATCACCAGCGCCTCCGCAGCCACGGTGCGTGCTTATGTCCAGCCCGACCACGCGCGTACCGGTGAGGTGGTCGCCTATGTCATCGCCGTGCAAAATGGCAACGTGCAAAGCCTGCCGCAGCTACGGCTGCCGGTGCAGGTGAAAGCGAGCTCCGGCTTCAGGTTGATTCAAAATGCGGATGGCAACAAGCTCTCCAACCAGCTCTCCTTGGAAATCGCGGCCACGGAACCCGGCGAGTTCGTCATTCCACCCCAGGAGGTGCTGGTGAACGGCGAGATTCTGAAAACCAACGAGGTCCGCCTCATCGTCAGTGAAGCCGCAGCTCCTCCGGCAGCCCCCGGTGCACCCGAAGATGCCAGCGTTCCTTTGTTCCAGATCGAGGTGGGAAAAACGGAAGTCTATCAGGGAGAAGTGGTTCCCATCAGCGCCAGCCTGTTTGTGCCGCGGAACAACGTGATGCTGCGCCGCGTCGGGATGATCGAGATCAACAAGAGTGATTTTGCCATTGCCCGCTTTCCGCAGCAGTCCGACCAGTCGGAAACCGTCATCAACGGTGTCGGCTACATCGTCATCACCTCCCGCAGCACCCTCTCGGCGCTGCATGCGGGCGATTTGAAAGTAGGGCCAGCCACCTCCGAGCTGTTGTATGAGGTGTATGACGAGGATACGCAGCGTCAGCTGCGCAGCAGGATGCCGCTGCCGTTTGGGATGATCATGGGCGGAGGTGGCGGAGAGACCCGCAAGCAGGTGGTCAAAAGCCAGGACATCAAAATCAAGGTGCTGCCGCTTCCCACGGAAGGCAAACCTGCGCACTTCAGCGGAGCCGTCGGTGATTTCAGCATCAGCGCCACCGCCACGCCGAATGAACTCAACGTTGGCGACCCGCTGGCTGTGGACATCACCATCGATGGTTCGGGCAATTTCGACGCGCTCAATCCTCCCAGCCTCATGCCGCCTGAGGGGTGGAAGGCCTACCCGCCGAGACGGTACAACGTGGACGGCCCGATCGACCCCAATCTCACGCCCACGGCGCAGCGCCGCATCGGTTATTCGATGGTCTTTGTGCCAGAAAAAGTGCACACCGAATTGCCCCCGTTTGAACTGAGCTACTTCAGCCCTTCGCAGAAAAAATACGTCGCCGCGCGTACGCCGCCGATTGCGCTGCGCATCAAGCCCGGTGCGGTGGTGGCTGCGGCTGCCGCCACGGATGGCGGCAGCGGAGCAGAGGCACCCAAACCGCCGCCTGTGCAGCAGCCCAAGCCGCAGATCAGCGACATCCTGATGAATGTGCCGGCCAAGGCCAGGTGGCTGAACACCGCTGCCGTCAGCAACCCCCTCACCGCCAGTGCACGCTTCTGGGCCATTCAGTCGATCCCGGCGCTGCTCGTGATTTTTGCGACCCTGTTCACGTGGCTCAGCCGCCGCCGTGCGGAGGCCACCCGCGGGCTCCGGGGAGAGTTGCAGCAGTTGTGGCGCGGCCTGGAGGAGAAACCTCTGGCAGACCGCGATTTCCTGCAGCGTGCCGCCCATTTCATCCACCGGAGCCAGCCGGGGGAAGTGCAGGACGAGGAGCTGCGGCAGATCATCCAGCGCTATGAAACCCAAAGCTTCACCGCGACACCCACCTCCGAGCAAGCGCTTGGATCAGGCGAACGCAGCCGTATTTTGTCCAAACTGGCCCCGCTGCTGAAACACGCCGTCCTGTTCGTGGCCATGTTTGGCGCGCTCTCGCTGCACGCAGCAGAGCCGGAGGCCTCTCCTGACGAAGTTTACCGGCAGGCGCGGGAGGCGCTGGAAAACGGCAAATTTACCCAGGCGCAATATCTTGGGGAATCGCTCACCAAGCAGCAACCGCCCGCCTTGAGCGGTGCGGTGTTCACGCTCATCGCCAATGCGCGATACCGGCAGGAAGATCTGGGGCGTGCAGCGCTGTGGTATCAGCGTGCGCAGCTGCTGGATCCGCTGAACCCCGAGGTGCGGCAAAATCTGCGGCACCTGGATGAGAAACTGCGCTTTTTCCGTTTCGTGGAAACCTCACCGCTGGCCGAGTGGAGCCTGCTGCTGAGCAAGAACACCTGGATCATCGGGGCTTCGGCGGGGGTGTGGCTCATTCTGCTGGCCTTCATGCGCTGGATTCTTGCCTCGTCGCGCAAAAACAGCAGCGGAGTGTCTGCCGTGGTGGTCAGCGTCATCGGCCTGCTAGTATTCATTCCCTCCGTCACCTTCGCAGCCATCCGCCCGGCTCCGAGCGACCGTGTGAAGGATGTGATGGTCGTCACCTCCCGGGAAGTCAGAGCCTACACTGCGGCCACGCTCACTTCCGGCAGCGTCATTGACAGCCTCCCGCCCGGCAGCCAGGTGCGCCTGCTGGAAAAACGAGGAGCCTGGAGCTACGTGGAAATCCCCACCAGCGGCGAACCCGTCCGCGGGTGGGTCGAATCCGCCACTTACACACCTCTGTGGCCATGGAACATGGCGCTTGTGCCATAGAAAAACGTTACGCGCCCATACCGCCGGACTTGCCGCGACCACCACCGCCGCCGGCACTTGGGCGGGCACCAGCTTCACGATCAAGGACGAGCAGGCTGGCTGGATCTTCGCCGGCCAGTTTGAGGCGGTCGAGCATGTCGCGCACGGTTTTCTCCTCCTCCATCTGCTCATTGAGGAACCAGAGCAGGAGATTCTTGGAGGCGTGGTCTTTGACCTGCTCCGCCACTTCATACAGATCATTGATCTGCTGGGTGACCTTCTCTTCCTGCATCAAGCTGTGCTGAAAAGCGTCCATCGGCGATGTGTAATCCATCTTCGGCTGGGCGATCGGCTGCAGCTCCACTGTGGCATCACGGTCCACGAGATACTGATAGAACTTCAGCGCATGCATGGTCTCCTCGCGGCTCTGGGCGAACATCCACTGGGCAAAGCCGGCATAAGGCGTGCGCTCAAACCATCCTGCCATGGCGAGGTACACATAGCTGGAGGACATTTCGTTGTTGATCTGCTCGTTGAGCAAATTGGTGAGTTTTGGATTGAGCGTCATGAAGTGTTTGAGGTGGAATTGTGGAGTGATTGAACCAGCAATGGAAACGCAACGCAAGGACGTGGGGACAATTTTTTACGTAGGAAAACGTGATACTGAGACGCAAAGCCATCAGTGTGGACGATTCGCTTTCTTTCGAGCCACTCCACGCCACGATAAGACTCAACAGCGATGCCTCCTGACAGCGCCATCCCCCCCCATCAGCATCATCCGCAGGTCGTGCGGCGGAATTTCATCTGCCACTGCCTGGAGGGTGGGTTGTACATGGGGGGAGTTGCGTTTCTCCAGCCGGAAACGGTGATGCCCAAGATGGTGGAGCAACTGGGCGGACGCTCCGCGATCATCGCGATCATGCCGGCGATCCTGCCAGCGGCGTTTGCGATGGCGGGGCTGTTTGTGTCACCGCTGGTGGAACGGCTCACGAAGTTCAAGTATTGGGTGATGGGCTTCGGCCTGCTGCAACGGCTGCCCTATCTCATCACCGGGCTGCTGCTGTGGAACTGGCGTGATGCGGGCCCGTGGCTGCTGCCACTGGTAGTGCTGACGCCGGTGGTGTCCGGCCTCATCGGCGGGGTGGGCGTGGTGGCGTGGATGGAGATGGTCACGCGCATGGTGCCGGAGCGTGTGCGTGCCGCTGGCTGGGCGGCGCGCTACATCACCCAAGCGTGCATCGGCATGGTGGCGGGCGCGGTGATTCATCAGGTGCTGACGCATGCGCCAGGGCAGCGAGGGTATGCGTTGCTGCACCTGATCACGTTTGGTTTTTTGCTGCTGTCCTGGCTGTCTCAGGCGTTTATGCGCGAACTGCCGGCGACGCATCACTACCGTCCGCACAGCGGCAGCTACTGGAGCTACCTGAGCAGCCTGCCGGGACTGCTGAGAGGACAGCCGCGGCTGCTCAGGCTGATCGCCGCCCGGTTCACCGGCATGGGTTATTTGATGGTGGTTTCCTTTCTCACGCTGCATGCGCTGCATACCACGGGCAGGCCGGAGGCGGATGAGGGCAGCTTTGTTTCCTTCCAGAACATCGGCACCATTCTCGGCAGCATGCTGGCCGCGTGGCTGGGCTATCACCAAGGAGGGAAGGTGCTGCTGATCCTCTCCCGCCTCATCTGCATCGCCCTGTGCGTCTGGGCCAGCCTGACGCACTCTTTTGGCGGCTTCACCGCCGCCTACTTCGTGCTCGGCTTCGGCCTGTTTCTTGATCGGGTGGGGGATCTGACGCTGACTGCGGAACTCTGCCCGCCGGAACGACGCTCCACGCTGCAGGCGATCCTCGGTTTCTGCAATGTGTGGTCGCTGATGCTGGCCACGAGTCTGGGAGGGCTGATCTACTCGCTCAGCGGTTCGTTTTATCTCGTCGCCTGCCTCGCGGCGGTGATGTCGCTCATTTCGATCCTGATCTTGCGGGGTATTCCCGAGCCGCGTGGACAACCCTGAAGGCGGCGATCACTCCGAGCACTCGATGGTGGCGCGCATGGACACCTTGCACTCCGGCACGCGCGGATCGGGGCCGTATTCCTCGATCTGCTGCTGACGCAGCTCGGCCAGCTCCTTGTGCACCGTGGCCACGATGACACGGCCCTTGTCGTTCACTTCGTCGGCCATGCGTTTGCCAAGCGTCTGAGAATGCCCAAAAATCACGTTGAGCATTTCAATCACATAATCAAAGGAGTGAACTTCGTCATCCAACAGGATGACATGCCAGGGGGGCTCAAGGGCGGGAGGCGCGGTGAGGGGCTGCACACGCGGCTGGTGGGGAGCCACGCGAGGCTGCCGCGGTCTCACGGGAGCGGTGGCGCAGCGGGTGTCGGCAGTGTGAATCATCGGGCACACTATGCCACAGCCCAGCCTTCTCTCAAGCTCCCACACTCGCTGCACGCCGAGCATGCTCACATCGGCTCGCGGCCGGTGGATTCGACAAACTGCTGGCGCATGCCGTAGTAGGCCTGCTGCCATTCATCCACCACGCGCTGCAGCTCCATGACCTGCTTTTCCAGCGTGGAGATGCGAGACTGCTGCATGGCGTCTCCCATGCCGGTCTTTTCATCTGAGCGCCCGGTGCCCAGAAAAGTGGTGGCGGCGCTGCGCACGTGATGCGGGCTGGCCTGGAACCACGAGAGGTCCGCGAGCCGCGCCTCGGTATTGTCGAGGCAGTTGATGATGGTCACATTTTCGTCAATCTCGCCGGTGGCAAGGAATTCCTGAATCGTGGCCACGTTGGTCGGGCCGTAGAGGTAATTGTCCGGCATCTGCACAAGCAGGTCCATCTGCAGCTCCGCGATCATGGGCGCACGCTGCCAGCTCATGCGATTGTCACTGGAGATCTTGTCGAGCGGGGAGATTTTGGCGTCGGCCGCCCAGCCGCGCAGAGTTTCGAGATCTTTGGCCGCATAGACTTCCTTGTCCGAGGCTTTGAGCAGGTGCCAGTTGTGCATGGGGGAGAGATAATCAAATTCCCCGGCCTGCGCCAAGCTCAAAGTGAGAATGAAATGAAACTCCGGGCATTGACGCTGTCTTTTCGCAAGGCAACCTCCGCCGCCTTCGTATATCCGCGCCCCCTTCTCTTATGACCCGCCTGCTTTTCGCCTTTCTCCTCGCCGCAGCCGCCGCCCGGGCCGCCGAGCCTGCCGTCTTCACGCTCAAAACGATGACGGCGCAGATGAAATACGATACCGCCGAACTGCTGGCGCAGCCAGGGCAGGCGGTGAAGATCACTTTTGAAAATGGCGATGACCTGCCCCACAACCTAGTCTTTTGCCAGCCGGGCACCGACACCGCCGCCATGGCGATGAAGCAGATGGAAAAGCCGGAGGAGGCCCTGAAGCGCAACTGGCTCCCCGACGATCCGCGTGTCTGGGTGCATTCCAAGATGCTCAATCCGCACGAAAAAGAGGTGCTGAGCTTCTCCGCGCCTGAAAAGGCCGGGAGCTACCCCTATGTGTGCACTTTTCCCGGCCATGCGCTGACCATGCGCGGCGTGCTGAAAGTCGCCCCGGTGGGCGACATCCTGCATGACCTCAAGTTTGCCCTCTATCTTGGCAGCTGGAAGCAGCTCCCTGATTTCTCCAAGCTGAAACCGCACCGCGAGGGCAAGATCGAAGACAACCTGATTCAGGTGAAGCTGGATGACTATAAGAACGAGTTTGGCGTCGTTTTTACCGGCACGCTGATCGCCCCCAAGAAAGGCTCGTACCGTTTCTTCCTCTCCAGCGATGACGGCTCGCGCATCCTGATCGATGGGAAGGAAATCCTCGCCTACGACGGTATTCATCCCTCGGGCGACATCAAGGAACAGGGCCTCATGCTTGAACAAGGTGAGCATGAGTTTCGGCTCGAATATTTCCAGGGCGGCGGGGAGATCGAACTTTATGTGGCGTGGAAAGGCGCGGACACTCAGATCACGCCGCTGTCCAAGTGGCTGCACCCGCAGTGGCAGGGCGGCACCAAGAAGCAGAAGGAGTTCGATCCCATCCCGCTGGCGGTGACGGAGGAGGCGGTGGTCTATCGCAACTTCATTCAAGGTGCGGGCAATCGTGGCATCGGTGTCGGCTATCCCGGCGGAGTGAACATCGCCTGGAGCGCTGAGAGCATGAATCTGGCGCTGATCTGGCGCGGGGCCTTTATGGATGCCGCGAAGCACTGGAACTCACGCGGTGGCGGCCATGAAAAGCCGCTGGGATACGATGTGCTGCAGCCCACCGGGGAGGTCACACCGGCTTTCTTTGTGAGTGACAAACCCGAAGCGGAATGGCCGAAGTGGGACAAGACGAAACGCTATGAGGGCTTTCACTGGCTGGGCTACTCGCTGGATGCCAAACGCAGCCCGACCTTCCGCTACACGTGGCAGGGGGCCGAGGTGGAGGAGTCGTTTGCCGTGGAGGGTGATGGCAACAAACCTGATGGCAAAGCGAAACTGATCCGCACCGTCAAAGTGACTGGCAAACTGCCTGACAATGCGTGGTATCGCATCGGCAGTGGATTGTTTGAGAGCAAAGATGGCTCCTTCCTTGGCAAAGGTCCTCTCCCATATCGCATCATCGCTGAGGGGGCCCAATTCGCTGGCCGGAATCTCGTGATCCCCGCGAAGGCCGGTAAGATGACCATCACCTACCAGTGGGCCCAGTAATCTTTCGCTCCCGCACTGCCATGAAACGCATTCTTTTTCTCTCCCTGCTCTGCTCACCGCTGCTGGCCGCTGATCCGGTCGAAGCGGATTTTTACAAGATCACCACCTTTGCCACGCCAAAGGAAACCGCGATGGAGGTGGGCTCCATCGACCTGATGCCGGATGGCAAGCTGGCCCTGGGCACGCGCCGGGGTGAGATCTGGATCGTCAGCGGCGCGGGCAGCAATGACGCCGCGAGCGTGAGCTACAAGCTCTTTGCCTCCGGTCTGCATGAGGTGCTGGGCATCGCCTACAATCCGAAGGACAAGAACCTCTACGCCACCACGCGCTATGAGATCACCCGGCTCAAGGACACCGACAACGACGGGCGTGCCGATGTCTTTGAAAATGTGAACGACAGCTGGGGCGTGTCTGGCGACTACCACGAATACGCCATCGGCAGTCGTTTTGACAAAGCGGGCGATCTCTGGGTGACGCTGTGCCTGACGGGTTCCTTCAGCAGCGCGGTGCCGTTTCGCGGCTGGGCGCTGCGCATCAAGCCGGATGGCACAATGGTTCCCACCTGCTCCGGCATTCGCAGTCCGGGGGGGATAGGCTTCGACGCGGATGGCGCGGCGTATTACAGTGATAATCAAGGCCCGTGGCATGGTGCCTGCACGCTGCAGCATCTTGTTCCGGGTTCCTTCCAAGGACATCCCGGTGGCAACATGTGGTATGATCTGGCTCCCAACATGGGACCGCGTCCGATTGATCCTGTGCCCGAGGCTTTTCAAGGTGACCAAGGCCGCAAAGACAAACGTGAGGGTGGAGACCCCGACCGCATGGTGACGGAGCGCGAGCGCATCAAGCAGCTCCTGCCGCCTGCGGTTTATCTGGTGCATGGCAAGATCGGCAACTCCGCCAGCGCCATCATTTGCGATCTGAGCGCGGGCAAATTTGGCCCCTTCAGCAAGCAGCTTTTTGTAGCGGACCAAAGCCACAGCAACCTGAGCCGCGTCTATCTCGAAACGGTCAACGGCATCAAACAGGGCGTCGTCATTCCCTTCCGCAGCGGCTTCGCAAGCGGCATCATCGGCGGACGCATGGATGAAGAGGGGCGCGTCTTCGTCGGTGGCAGTGACCGCGGCTGGGGCGCGCGCGGCGGGAAGCCGTTCTGCTTTGAAAAGTGTGAGTGGACGGGCAAGACACCCTTTGAGGTGCATGAAATGCATGCCAAGCCAGATGGCTTTGAGGTCACCTTCACGCAGCCTGTTGATGCCGCCAGTGCCAGCGATTTAAAGAGCTACAGCATGCGTGAGTTTACCTATGCGTATCGCGAGCAGTACGGCGGAGAAGAGATCGCGGAAGTCCTGCCGAAGATCACTGCCGCGACAGTGGCCGCAGATGGCAAATCCGTGCGCCTGACGATTTCACCGATCACCAAAGGACACATTCACGAGCTGCATCTTGATGGCGTCCGCAGCGCGGAGAAGCTGCCGCTGCTGCACAAGGTGGGGTATTACACGCTGAACGAGATGCCGGTGAAGTAGAGAGTTTGGAAGCTGCTTTTACTTCGCGGCTTTTGCCTTCGGCACATCCATCAGATTCATGGGTGGCTCGGGCTGCTGGAGCTGAGTCGGCATCATCGCAGCGGGCTCGGCGCGCCGGACTTCGATGATGGGAATGCTGCGGGTTTGCAGGGGGAGCTCCGCACGCTTCACCTGCTCTCCTGCCATGGGTTTGGGTGGTGCGGCCTCTGGCACGACAGCGCGGCGCACCTCCACCTGCTCTTCGGCAGCAGCCACGACCGTGGGGGCGGTGTAGCCTTTGACGGCCGCTGTAATTGACGCTGCACGAGCTGGGGCGAGATCCATCGCGGTTTCGACGATTTTGCGCACCTGACCGGGCTCGGCATTCACCGCATCAATGGCAGCCGTGACGATCTCGGAGGCGCAGGATTGATGTATGACGAGCGCCTCTTCCAGCCGCATCACCAGCTTGTCAGGCTCCATCCGGATCGAGTTAAACAACTCACCGCACAGCGTCTCGCAGTTGATCTGGGCCGGGGTCGATTTCACTGGCTGGGCGAGTCCTAGTGAAGTCACCAGGATAAGCAGACAGCAAAATGCAGAGATCAAACGCATGAGATAAAGGGGCTGGGGGAATGACGGAGTCAAAAGTGGTTCCTTCAAATCATCTTTTTGCAAATCTCACTGTTTTTTGGGAGGCTGATTGAGCGCCTCATTCGTAGCGCCGCGATGTGCCCGGATGAACTGCCCGGGCGCAACGCGGTTGAGTGGCGTGTCAGCATATCCCTGGCCAGGATTGACATAAGGGCCCAGCCGCACTTCGAAATGCAGATGGGCCAGATAGGCACCCTCGGCCGTGCCCACCGTGCCGATCTCGTCACCGCGCTGCACATCCTGCCCGGTTTGGATGTGGATGGAGTCCAGATGGGCGTACATGGTCTGGATGACAGGACCGAGTTCGTCCCCGTCAGGCAGACGATGCGCGATGAGGATCATTTTTCCCCAGCCCGGTCCCGGACTGCCTGCGTATACCACGCGGCCGGCGCCCGCCGCGTAAACGGCATCTCCCAAATCGGAGTTTCCACCGCCGATGCCGTTCAGATCATCGCCCAGATGGCGCTGGATGCGAAAAGGCCGAGCATTGTAGGTGAGGGCGCCTTGCTCGGAGCCCATGGGCATGTCAAACCGGGTAGCCAGTGGGAGCGCCGCCATTTCGAGAGGTGTCAGCCGTATGAATGCGGGATCGAGGGGCTTAGAGGCAGAGG
The DNA here is from genome assembly GCA_025360015.1 of Verrucomicrobiota bacterium. Classification (GTDB taxonomy): domain Bacteria; phylum Verrucomicrobiota; class Verrucomicrobiia; order Verrucomicrobiales; family Verrucomicrobiaceae; genus Prosthecobacter. The sequence goes on from JANYCZ010000016.1 coordinate 43,030, forward strand.
CAGAAAGTTTGCCGAAGCGCAGCCAGAGCATGCCGAGCACCGCCGCTGTGAGAGCGAGGGTCAAAAGCACGCGCATGATCCGCACCATTGTTTGCATGCGGGAGATTCGAGGGCTGCGGCGGCGTTGCAAAGGGAACGTGCCGCCCTAGAATGGTCCGCATCTCCTGTGAACACGCTCTCCCCTTCCACGTTCGGCGCCCCCAAAGTCTCCATCTTCAGCGGCAAAGCCAGCTATGAGGATGCTGATGCCCTGCGCCAGCAGATCGAGGCGGCGATTGATGCGCTGGAACTTGCGGCTGATTTCATCACGCCGGGCGACCGGGTGGTCATCAAGCCGAACTGGGTGAAGGAGCACAATGCGAGCAAGCCTGAAGATGAAGGCGGGTGGCTCACGATCATCACGCATCCCGCTGTGGTGCGTGAGGTGGCGCGCTGGGCAGCGGGGAAGCTGCAGGGGCATGGGTCCGTGACGCTGTGCGATGCGCCGCAGAGTGATTCGTCCTTTGCCACGATCCGCCGTTTGCACCGTCTTGATGATCTCGTCACTCATCTCACACGCGAATTTCCTGGGGTGGCTTTTCTGCTGTTCGACATGCGCTGCGAGGAGTGGACGATTGATGACGGTGTGACCATCGCGAAGCGGGAACTGCCGAGCGATCCGTCTGGCGCGGTGGATATTCATCTGGATGCGGACAGCGAATTCCTGGGACATCCTGGGCTGGGCAAGCTGTATGGGGCATCGTTCGACTTTGCCACGACGAACCGGCAGCATACGGATCCGCATCACGAATACCGCATCTGCCGCACGCCGATGAATGCGGATGTGCTGATCAATGTGCCGAAGCTCAAGACGCACAAGAAGGTGGGGCTGACGGTGGCGCTCAAGAACCTCGTGGGCACTACGCCGCGCACCAACTGGCTGCCACGCCACACCGAGGGCACGCCAGCGGAAGGCGGGGATCAATTTGCGGAATCCAGCGCCAAGCGTGCGCTGGAAGGGACGCTGATGCGCAGGGCCAAGAAGATCCTCTTTGGCCGCTTCTTCCTCTCCAAGCTTTTCGTGCCGCTGAAAAAACTCGGTCGCGTGGTCTTTGGTGATACGAAGGAAGTCGTGCGTTCCGGCAACTGGCATGGCAACAACACGGCCTGGCGCATGATCCTGGATCTGCACAAATGCTTCTTCTACTATGACGGGCGCGGCGTGCGGCGTGAGAAGCCGCTGCGCTACCTGACCATCGTCGATGGCATCATCGGCGGCGACGGTGATGGGCCGATGTCGTGTGATCCGGTGGCCAGCGGTGTCATTCTCGCGGGGACGCATCCGGTGGCGGTTGATTGCGTGAGCGCGCAGCTCATGGGCCTTAATTGGAAGAAGACCCGGCTGCTGAATGATGCTTTCGCCATTCAAAGGCTGCCCATCACGGGCTTCGCGCCTGAGGATATCACCGTCGCTTCCAACAAGCCGGAATGGACCGGGCCGTTTGAGGAGATGAAGGAGTGCTTCGAATTCCGCTGCCATTTTGGGTGGTCGGGGCATCTGGAGAGTGAGGAGCGGCTGGCGAAGATGGGGAAGGGCTGATCCCCTTCACCACCTCACTCAAAGTGCATCTTGCCGATGTCTGAACGGCGCTGCAGGCCGTCGAAGGTGATCTTAGCGCTCTCGACGTAGGCTTTCTCACGCGCTTCTACGCGGGTTGCGCCTTGGGCGACGACGGCGAGGACGCGGCCGCCGTTGGTTTCAAACTGGCCACTGCTGTTTCGTTTCGTGCCGCAGTGATAGATGCGAGCGCCGCTGACGGTTTCGAGACCGGAGATGACATCGCCGTTGCGGGATGAGGCGGGATAACCGGCGCTGGCGCTGATGAGGCAGATGCTCCAACCGGGGGCGAATTGGATGAGGTCTGGCTGCAGATTGCCCTTTGCCGCTTCGAGCGCGTAAGTGGCGAAATCACCCCGCAGCATCGGCAAAACGGCCTCGGCTTCGGGATCGCCGAAGCGGCAGTTATACTCGATGACCTGCGGGCCGGTGGAGGTCAGCATCAGGCCGAAATAGAGAAAGCCGCGATATTTCAGACCGTCCTTCAAGATGCCCTGCACGGTGGGCTGCACGATCTCGTGCTCGATGCGCTGCATTAGCTCCGGTTCTGCCAGTTCCAGCGAGGCCACGGCGCCCATGCCGCCGGTGTTGGGTCCCTGGTCGTTGTCGCGGATGCGTTTGTAATCGCGTGCGGGCATGAGGATTTGATACGACTCATCGCACACGGAGACGAAGATGGAGATCTCGGGGCCGATGAGGCATTTTTCGACCAGCAGGTCGCCCGCGCCAAAGCAGCGCTTTTCCATTACTTCATCGACGAAGGCTTCCGCTTCATCCTTTGCGGTGCAGACTGCCACGCCTTTGCCGGCGGCGAGGCCATCGAACTTCAGCACGATGGGCATTTCGGTCAGTGCGGCCTTGGCTTCAGCTGCGTTGGTGCAGATGGTGAAGTCGGCGGTGGGAATGCCGTGGCGTTTGAGGAATTTTTTGGCGAAGGTCTTGGACGCCTCAAGCTGCGCGATCTCTTTGCGCGGTCCCCAGCATGGGATGCCGGCCTCGGAGCAGAGGTTGGACAGACCGGTGTCTTTCACAAGCAGAGCCTCTTCGCCTGCCACGCAGAGGTCGATGCCGTTTTGCGTCATCCATGTGATCAGTTCAGGCAGTCCCGCCACATCCACCCGCGTCGCCATAGTGGCGATGGCATCGCTGCCCGGGTACACGAAGAGGTCATGCTTTTGGGGCGATTCGCTGAGTGCGGTGATGAGCGCGTGTTCACGGCCGCCTTTGCCAGTAACGAGGATTTTCATGGGCCGGGATGCTTAGCGTGCGGGTGCGGCAGCGCAAGCCTCCTATGGAGTTCAATCCCGTGAGCCGGGCGTGATCTTCATCTCGACTTCCTTGCCTTCGCGCTGCACGCTGATGGTGGTTTCCTTGCCGATTTTGAGGTCGCCCATGACGTAGGTGTAGTCGTAGATGTTGGTGATGTCCTTGCCGCCGAGTTTGATGATGATGTCGCCGGCTTTGACGCCTGCTTTGGCAGCGGGGCCGATGGGGGAGACGCCGCTGAGTTTGACGCCTTTGATGTCGCCCTGAGCGTAGTCGGGAATGGTGCCGAGGTAGGCACGGAGGCCGGTGCGGACGCCCTGGTTCTTGGGGGTCTCCATGGCGATGTAATCAGGGGCGGGATCGGTGGTGGCGATGCCACGGGCGATGAGACCCATGAGCTTGGCGATCTTGGCGGCGTGCTCGTAGTCGATCTTGTCGGCGGTATCGCTGGGCATATGGTAGTCGGCGTGGGAGCCGGTGAAGGCGTTCAGCGTGGGGATGCCCTTCAAGTAGAATGCGGTGCTGTCGGTGGGCAGGTGGGCATCGCTCTGCGTGGTGATGGGCAGGCCGATGGGGGCGTTGCGCTTTTCGATTTCCTTGGCCCAGATTGAACTGCTGCCAAGGCCCTGAAGAACGAGCGTCTTTTGAAAGCGGCCGATCATGTCCATGTTCAGGCAGGCGGCGAACATGCCGGTGAGTTTGGCATTCGGGTCACCCTTGATCATTTTGGCGTAGGCCTCGACGAAGTGGTTGCTGCCGAGCAGGCCGAGCTCCTCGCCGCTCCAGGCGGCGAAAATGATGTCGCGCTTCAATGCGAGCTTGCCCTGCTTTTTCAAATCGGCCAGCCACTGGGCGATTTCGAGCACGGCAGAGGTGCCGGAGGCGTTGTCATCGGCACCGTGGTGGATCTTGTTCACTTCATCGCCCTTCGCACGCGAATTTGAGCCGCCGCTGCTGCCAAGGTGATCCACATGCGCGCAGACGATGAGCGGCGCGACGTGGGGGTCGGGCTTGTCGCCGTAAGGCAGCACGCCGAGGACGTTGCGGCCTTTTTTCTTCTCCTGCTGGATGACGATGTTTGCGGCGAGCGTGAGCCCTTTGCAGTCGATGCCGCCCATGAGATCGCCGTTGTCGAGCTTGTCCTGAAGTTCCTTGAGCGTCTTGCCCGCGCTGGCGAGCAGCTTGTCGCCCAAGGCATCGGTGATGCTGATGGCGGCGATGCCGCTGGTGGCGAGCGAGGCATCAAACGTCAGCGGCGAGAGCTGCTGCACGACTTTGGAATTCGGCCCGCTGACGACGATCAAACCGCGTGCGCCTTTCTGGCGAGCGGTGAGCGCCTTGTAGCGCAGGCTGGCGTAGTTGCTGAGCTGATTGCGGCGCTCCTGCGTGATGCCTTCTGGCAGGTAGCGGAAGACGAGCACCCACTTATCTTTGACATCGAGATGCGCGTAGCTGCTGTAGGCTTCGATTTTTTTGCCGTCGCTGCCGGTGGCTTCGTCGGGTGTTTCGATGCCGTAACCGGCGAAGACGATGCCTGCGGCTTTGACCTCACCGTTTTGGGAGAAGGAGAGAGGTTTCCAGTCCTGGTCAACGGTTAAGGATTGGTCAAGGAGGGTCAAGGAGTTGCCCGCACCGAGCGCGACACCGGCGGTGAAGTCGAAGTTGTCAAAGTAAGTGTCGTCATCACCGAAGGGGGAGAGGCCGATTTTTTGGAAGACGTCTGCGACATACTGAGTGGCGAGTTTTTCACCTTCGGTGCCGGTGAGACGGCCGCCGAGGGCATCGCTGGCGAGGTAGGTGACCTGCTGCCGCATGTCTTCAGGGCGGATCTCAGCGGCGGTGGCGGAGAAGTCGGGCTCAGGTGTCTTGGCGACAGCGGCCTGCGTAGTGCCTTTGAGACCGAGGGTAGTGAGTGCGTGGTCGTGATTCCAGTCGGCGAGGTAAATCTGCGAAGCGCCCCCTGCCCCGCGGCCACTGGTCCAGGAAAGTTTTTTGCCATCGGGCGAGAAAACGGGCAGGCCATCGAAACCATCCGTGGTGGTCACGCGCATCGGGTCATGCTTGCCTGCGGCATCGACGATGTAGAGTTCGAAATTGGCGAAGCCTTGCAGGTTGGTGGTGAAGATCAGATATTCGCCGCTGGGGTGGAAATAGGGGGCCCAGCTCATGGCACCGAGCTTGGTGATGGGCTTTTGCTCGCTGCCGTCGGCGTTCATGGTCCAGACCTCGGCCACATCGCCCTTCGGGGTGAAGCGGCGCCAGCAGATGCGTTTGCCATCGGCGCTGAAGAAGGGGCCGCCATCGTAGCCGGGGGCATCGGTGAGGCGCTTCACATTTGAGCCGTCGGCATCGGCGGTGTAGATCTCCATGAAGTACTGTTTGTCGATCTTGAGGCGCTCCTCGTCCTCCTTGCTGAGCTTGCCTTCATAGGCCTGGCGGTTGCTGGCGAAGAGGATCTTTTTGCCATCCGGCGAGTAGTCGCCCTCGGCATCGTAGCCGCGAGTGTGGGTGAGGTTTTTGAGCGACTTGTCCACGAGCGAGTATTCCCAGATGTCGTAGTGCTCGTCGTAGTCCCAGGAGTAGCGGCGCACTTTGGAGTTCTTGCGCTCCTCGTATTCAGCGGCTTGCAGCTTTTTCGAGTCAGGGTCGGTGTGGGTGGAGGCGAACATGACGCGTTTGCCATCGGGATGGATCCAGGCGCAGGTCGTCTTGCCCATGCCGGGGGAGATGCGCTCTTGATCGCCTGTTTCGAGGTCCATCAGGTAGATTTGGTAGAAGGGGTTTCCCTCCTCGCGCTCGGACTGGAAGATCATCTTGGTGCCGTCGGCATTGAAGTAGCCCTCCCCGGAGCGTTTGCCCTCGAAGGTGAGCTGGCGAGGGGCCGTGATAAAATCTGCCTCAGTCTGGGCAAAGACGGCGGTGGAGAGGAAAAGGAAGGCGAGCAGGCGCATGGTTGGGAGAAAGAACATACGTCCGGCGGGGATGTTTGCAGAAACTTTGCGCATGCATCCGGCTCAAAGCCGCGTTTGATCCCTCCCGAACTTTTCCCTGACCATGCGCACACTCTCCCTGCTCGCTCTATTCCCCATGCTGGTTTCAGCCGCCGAACCGGTGTCTCTGTTTGATGGCAAGACGCTCAAAGGCTGGGATGGCGAAACGACGAAAGTCTGGCGGGTGCAGGACGGGGTGATCGTGGGCGGATCGCTGGAGGGGAATCCGCAGAATGAATTCCTGACGGCGAAGAAGGTGTATCGGAATTTCATCCTGAGGCTGGAATACAAGCTGGAAGGCACGGAGGGCTTTGTGAACGGCGGCGTGCAGTTCCGCAGCGTACGCATCCCGCAGCCGCCGAATGAGATGAGCGGTTATCAGGCGGACATTGGAGCGGGTTATTCGGGCTGCCTCTATGATGAGTCGCGGCGGAAGAAGATGCTGCTGCAGCCGGCGAAGGAACTGATCGAGAAGGCGGAGAAGCCGGGCGAGTGGAACACCTATGAGATTCGCGCCGAGGAGCAGCGCATTCAGTTATTTGTGAACAAGGTGCGCACGGTTGATTACACCGAGCGCGAGCCGGGCATTGATTTGAAGGGACTGATCGCCCTGCAAATCCATGGCAAGTGCAAGGCGCAGGTTTCCTTCCGCAACATCACCATCGAGGCACTGCCGGATGCGATGGTTCCGGAGGAGAAGGATGTGCTGAATCGCTTTGGCAATCCGGGTGGAGATGTGGCGAAGCATGAGGCATTCAAGGATGGCAAGTTCGCGCTGGAACAGGGTGAGGTCATCGTGATGACGGGCCAGGAGAACTTGGTGCGCGAGCAGAAGGTGGGTGAGTTTGAAGCGGTGCTCGGCACGGCCTTTGCCGCCAAGCAGCCGAGGTTTCGCTCGATGGCCTGGGAAGGCGACACGGTGTATGAGCAGTGGCGGGATTTGAATTTCGGCGACTGGAAGGCGCAGCTCGATGCGGCAGGTGCGGGCATTGTGATCGCACAATTTGGCCAGACGGAATCGTTTGATGGCGTTAAGCGGTTGGCAGAGTTCAAGTCGGCCTATCATCGGCTGCTGGATCAGTTTACCGGCCAGACCCCGCGCTTTGTGCTGGTGTCGCCAATGCCTTTTGAGAAGCCACTCGCTTCGCACGCACCGGAACTGCGGCTGAAAAATGCGGATGTGAAAGCTTATTCGGAAGCAGTGCGTGAGATCGCGAAGCAGCGCGGCGCCATTTTTGTCGATCTATTCACGCCGTTGTCCAAAAGGGGCACCAATGAACCGCGAGTTACGGACGATGGACTGCATTTGAATGCGGAAGGTCTGCGCGTGGTGGCGCGTGAGATCGCCAGCCAGCTCGGAGCCTCATCAAGCGAAGCCGATGATCTTACGAAACTGAAAGCGGCGATTGTGGAAAAGAACCGGCTGTGGTTTGACTGCTGGCGCCCGGCGAACTGGTCGTTTGTGTATGGTGACCGCGTGACGCAGATGTTTGGCAAGCCTGCGCAGGATGCGCCGTCGCTGCGTGAGAGCTTTGAAGAACGCAAACCGCTGGTCGCCAAACTGGACGCACGCATTCATGCGCTGGCGAAAGGCGAGAAGGTGCAGGATGAGCCGCAGCCGGAATCACCTGTGGTCACGGAAACGGTGCTCACGGCGGAGCAGCAGATGGCGGCTTTCACGGTGGCGGAGGGTTATGAGATGAATCTTTTTGCCTCCGAGGTGGAGGGTGTGGCGAAGCCGACGCAGTTTTCCTGGGATGAGCGCGGCCGACTGTATGTGGCGTGCTCGCCTACGTACCCGCAAACCCGCCCGGGCATTAAGCCGTCCGACTTCATCCTGGTGCTCGAAGACACGGATGGCGATGGCAAGGCGGACAAGTCCACGCGCTTTGCGGAAGGTCTGACGATGGTGCAGGGCGTGGAGGTGGGCGCGGGTGGTGTGTATGTCTGTGACTTTGACCAGATCGTGCATCTCAAGGACACGAATGGCGATGGCAAGGCGGATGAGAAGACGGTGCTGCTCTCCGGCTTTGGCATTGGCGACACGCATCAGCTGGCGAATTCGATCTGCCATGGTCCCGATGGGGCGCTGTGGTTCACGCAGGGTCTGCATGCGTTCTCACGCGTGGAAACGGCCTGGGGACTGGCAAAGCTGGAGAAAGCGGGCGTGTGGAAACTGAATGCGCGCACGCAGAAGATGGAGGCCTATTTCAACGGCGGCAAGGCGGGGCACAACTGCTGGGGCGTGGCGTTTGATGACTACAATCAAGTCTTCCACAAGAGCGGTGACCGTCCGGTGGGCTATTACAGTGTGCCGGGGCTGGTGGCGCTGGCTGATCCTGATGAGTACCATCCGACCGGGGCTCTGTTTGATACGAATCCGAAGACGAACAGCCTGGAATTCATCGGCACAAAGGCGCTGCCGGATGACATTCAAGGCTGCGCGCTGATTGGTGGCTACTTTGGCAATGTGGTAGAGCTGCATCGCCTCGAAGATGAGGGCTCCGGCTTCAAGAGCACGCAGTTGCCGAAGCTGGTAAAGTCCAGCGACACCTCGTTTCGTCCGGTGGATGTGAGCATCGGGCCGGATGGTGCGATGTATTTGTGTGACTGGTTTAATCCCGTGATCGGCCACTACCAGGCCAGCTATGCAGACCCACGCCGTGACCGCTCGCATGGCCGCATCTGGCGCATCACGGCGAAGGGGCGCGCCTCAGTCAAACAACCGAAGCTGGCGGAGATGAAACCGGCGGAACTGCTGGAGCAACTGAAGTCACCGGAGCGCTGGACGCGCTATCAGGCGAAGCGACTGCTGTTTGATGCACCGACGGCAGAGGTCCTGAAAGCGGCGGATGAATTCATCGCGAAGAATGAAGACGAACATCTGCTGATGGAGGTCTGCGGCGTGTATGAATCGCATGAGTCCCCGAACACGGAACTGGTGAAGCGCCTGCTCAAGGCGAAGGATGCGCGTGTGCGTGCCTATGGCGCCAGAGCGACGGATTCGTTGGAGCTTTTGACCCAGGCCGTGCGTGATGAGAATCCGCGCGTGCGGTTGGAGGCCGTGGTGGCCTGTGCGCATGTGGCGAAGCCCGAGGCAGTGGAAGTGGCGGCACTGGCGCTGGACAAACCGATGGACAAGTTTCTCGACTACGCGCTCAAGCAGGTAGTGAAGAGTCTGAAGCCGCAGTACGTGCCGGTGTTGGCGAAGCTCACCTTTGGCGGCAATGCCAAACAGTCCGAGTATGTGAAGAAGATCGCCAGCGCCGCAGCCGTCGTCGATCATCCGGGCAAGCTGGTTTATGACGCGCTCTGCCTGAACTGCCACCAGCCCGAGGGCAAGGGCCTGCCGGGCATCTATCCATCCATCGCCGGCAGCGACTGGGCATCTGGAAATCCCGACCGCCTGATCAAGATGCTGACCCATGGCCTCAGCGGCCCCATTCGCGTGAATGGCGAGGAATTCAAGCAACTGGCCCTCCTGCCGATGCCCCCCATGGGCCTGAACGACCAGCAGGTGGCGGATGTGCTGAGCTACGTGCGGGCCAATTTCAGCAACAAGGCACCCGCCGTGACCCCCGAACAGGTGAAAACCGTCCGCGGAGCTACTGCGGACCGGACCGCCTTGTGGACAGCGGAAGACCTGGCAAAATAAGGCAGGCTAAAAGGATTCACGGCTAGCATTGAACTTGCTGCGATTTAGGGCATCGAATGAGCGTGCCTTCTGACTCCCCCCAAAAGACCCGCCGCTGGTGGAGATGGATCAAACGACTGCTGCTGGCCGTGCTCGCGCTGCTGGTGCTGGCGGTGGTCTTCCATGAGCCGCTGCTGCGCTGGGTGGTGAGCTACGGCGGCTACCGGGGTGCGGAGATGGCGGGGATCAAGCTCACCTGGCAGGTGGATGGCTCGGTGCTGCGGGATTTGAAGCTAAGCCACATCGAAGCCAGCGGATCGCTGGTGGAGCATGCGACGATCGGCAAAGTCGAAGTGAACTACGATGCCTGGACTTTCATCAGGACCCGCAACCTCGACATTGTGAAAAGCGTGGTTTTGAAGGACGCGGATGTGGCGCTGGATCTGCGCAAGCTGACGCAGGACACCAAAGTGGTGGTGAAGGTGAAGCAGCCGGCCTCTGGCAAGCCACCGCCACTGGTGTGGCCGAAGGCGATCGACATCGAGAACGTGAATGCCGTGGTGGTGCTGGCGGATGGCCGCAAGCTCACCGTGAAAGGACTGACACTCCGTGTGGGCGAGGGCATGCCGGGAATTTTTGAGATCGCCGAGTTCAAGATGGAGCCGGGGGATGTGCGGGTGGTGAATGTGAAGGCGCAGGTGCAATGGGGCGAGCGCACGATGAACATCGCAGACCTCGACCTGCCGTATGGCGCGAAGTTGAAATCGCTCGCGGTCGATTTGAGCGAATGGGACAAGGATGCGGCCAGCGTGAAGCTTGATGTGGGCATGGGGAAAGCCGCCGTAGTCGTCGACACACTGGCGCGCGGGCTGTTTGGCGGCGCTTTGCAGGCGAACGTGGATGTGCATGTGAAGGATCTGTCGTCGTCTGAATTGCAGGCTCTGAAGCTGCCGGAGGGCGTCGCGTTCGGCCCGGTGAGTGTGGATGTGCACGCGGAAGGAGATCCGCTGAAGCCGATGACGCTGGCGGCGAAAGGCAAGATCAGCATCCCGGATGTGCGTGCTGGAGGCGCCATGCTGGACTCGATCACCACCACGCTGCAGGTCAAAGACGGCGTGGCCAAGGTGCAGGAGCTGAAGGTGCTGCGTGGGGTGAATGAAGTGGTCGCCGAGCTGGAGGCAAAGCTGGCCGATGATGTCATGAAATCTCCCTGGACGGCCAAAGTGAACGCGAAGATTGCCGATGTGACGCAGTTGCTGGCGAAGCCGCCACCGGCGCGCGGGTTGATCGAACTGACGGCGGATGCCACAGGTATCGGTGCTACGCCGATGAAGGTCGCGGCGCAGGTGAATGGCACGGACTTGGGCTTTCAAAGCTACAAGCTGCCGAAGCTCGCTGTGCTTGTGAGCCTGGATGGCAAGGAGGCCAAGGTGAGTGTGCCTGCGCTGATGCTGGGCGTGGGGAATCGCGTGGATCTCACTGCGACAATGACGATGGAGGATGCGATGCCTGTAGAGGCCGCATGGCACATTCAAATCGATGATCCGACGGCTTTGATGCAAACGGTGGGACTGCCGCCGCAGGAGAAACCGGTGGCGGCGAAGATCGCCACCGCAGGCAAGGCTGTCTTCAAGGTGAATGATGTGATGAACATGGTCGCTGATGGCGATCTGAGCGTGACTGAAGGCCGCTATGGCGATGCACCGCTGCCGCTGATCGAGATGAAGGTGAATGTGGCGAAGGGTGCGGCGGCTTTGCAGCCCTGCCGCATCGTGGTGGACGAGCAGAACCACATCGAACTCAACGGCAAGGCGAAGCTGCAAGCACCGTGGGGTTTTGATCTGAAGGGGGACATCGCGCTGCCAGTGCTTGTGAGTTTGAACCCGCTGCTGGCCGCCGTGAAAGCGCCTGCGATTGAGTCGGGCAGCCTCGCGGTGAAGCTGAACGTCAGCGGCGACGCCAGACCCTGGCGTGGTGAAGGCCGTGTGGAAATGCAGGCGGCCAAGGTGAAGGTGGCGGCCATGCCAGAGGCGGCAGATGTGGATTTGAAGACAACGTTTGCTGGCACGACGGCGCAGATCGAAACGCTGCAGGCGGTGCTGGGCCCGTGGAAGCTGCTGACCAAAGGCAAGGTGACGGAGAAGAATGCCTCTTTGAGCGAGCTGAGCTTCTGGCAGAAAGACCGGCAATTGATGAGCGGGCACGCACGTGCACCGTTTGATGTGATGCAGACCGGCGTGGCGGATGGCGTGCCGCTGGATGTGGTGCTGAACGCGCATGAACTGCCGATTCATGAGATCGCTGCAGCGGCTGGCATCAAGAGTGTGCCGCCGGGGTTGCTGAGCGTGGATGTGAAGATCGGCGGTCGGCTGGATACGACGGATGCATCCGTGAAGATCGGGGTGAAGAAGCTGAAAGCGCCGGGACTGCCGAAGTCATTTAAGCCGGCCACCGTCGATGTACTAGCGACGCTGAAGGCGAATCAAGTGGAGCTGGATGTGAAGGTGGTGCAGGCACCGCTGCCTCCTCTGACACTGAAGGCGAGCGTGCCGGTGATGCTGACGAAACTTATCAAGCAGCCTGCACTCGCGATGGATCTGCCGTTGAAGGCCACGCTGGATTTGCCGGAGAGCGATCTGAGTTTTGCGCGCGAGTTTGCGCCTGAGATGGTCAGGTCAGTGCCAGCGAAATTAAAGCTGCATGCGAACGTGGGCGGCACGGTGAAGGCCCCGCTGATTGAATCGATGATCGACCTGAATGCGCCGGAGATCGACTTCGTAAACGCGGACATGCCGAGCGTGCATGATCTGCGGGTGAAGATCCACAGCCATGACCGCAAGGTGACGCTGGAAAACATCTCGGTGATGCTGGCCGGGGGCAGGGTGCATCTGGGCGGAACACTGGATGCGGCCAACACGCTGGACCCCCGGTTTGACCTGAAGGTGGAAGCGCGTGAGGCGCTGGTGATGCGTAACCCGACCTCAAGCGTGCGTGCGAACGCGGACATCTCCTGCGTGGGTACGCTGAAAGCGGCGCGTGTGAGCGGCGTGGTGGAGGCTGTGCGTGGCCGTATTTTTCAGGAGGTGAATCTGCTGCCGAATGTGACGGGCATGATTCACCAGGGCGAAAAGCTGCCACCGCCCCCGCCCTCGACCTCGAAGATCGACCAAAAGCTGGCGCTGCCGCCCATGCTCAAAGACTGGACGTTTGATCTGAAGGTCAAGACGCGTGATCCGGTGGTGATCGCGGGCAATCTGATGAATGGGGCCATCTCGGCGGACATCGCGGTCGGCGGCACGGGTGCCAAACCTCGAGTGACGGGCTTTGCGAATGTGGACCGGATGTTGCTGAAGCTGCCATTCAGCCTGCTGAAAATCACCAAGGGCATGGTGACAATGAATCCCGACAATCCCTTCACGCCCAAGCTTGATGTGCGCGGTGAATCGAACGTGGGAAGCAATGACATCACGCTGTATGTCTATGGCGATGCATCGGATCCAAAAACGCGCTTTACCAGCACGCCGCCACTTTCTGAGGCGGACATCGTGACGCTGCTGGGCACGGGCATGACGCTGGGAGGCGACAATGCGCAGATGGCGAGCGAGGCGGTGACGCGCGCGGCCTTTGTCGTGATCGCCGAGACCTACCGAAAAATCTTCCACAAGAAAAAGACGGTGAGCCCCGATCCGCCCAAGCTGCACACGACGTTCAATCCTTCAGGTGCGGACCGTGCGGGTGACAGCCTGCAGGCGATGTATGAAATCACACCCAAAGTACGATTCATCGGCCGCTTCTCACAGTCAGGGCGCATGAAGGCGCTGCTGGGCTATGTGCTGCGTTTTGGCAAAGCAGCAAGAGCCATGGATGAGGACCCGCAGTAAATGACGAAGAACGAAACCAGAATGAGGACTAACAGCCGGTTGCGATGCAACTGGCTGCTTTTGCTGGTGCTGCTTTGTACACTGGAAACCGCGCAGGCCTATGAGGTGCATTTCAGCCAGACGACGGTGACGGTGGACGGCGTGGAAGCGGCGCAGTGGGAAGACCTGCGCAGCATGCTGATGGACCAGCTCACGCTGAATGGCAGCGGTGCGCCCGGCGAACCGCTGGCGGATGATCTGGCTTTTTTTGTGCGGCAGCATTTCATCCGTGAAGGCTGGCCAGATGCTGAAACGGCGTGGAAAATGGAACCGGGTGGGATTCACCTGACCGTGAAAACAGGCAAGGCCGTGCGCGTGGGAACGGTGACGCTGAAAGGCGAAATGCCGCTGCCTGAAGAAGAACTGAAGAAGTACCTGATGAAGCCCACGCTGGAACGTGAGGATGTGGATAAAAAGATGCCGCAGTGGGTGGAGGCGGACATGCAGCAGGGCGCAGGGCTGGTGCAGCGGCGTCTGCGTGCCGAAGGCTACCTGAATGCGGAAACAACACTGCTATCCGCACCGGAGACCGGCACGGACATGCGGCGGGATTTAACCCTGGAGATCAAAGCTGGGCCGAAGTTTATCTTTGGCCAGGCATCCATCACGGGATCGCCGCCGGAGCTGGACAAAAGGATGCAGGCGGAAATGACGGAGGCACGCGGGACGCCCTTCAATGAAGCGCGGGTGCAGCAAATCCAGAAGCGGCTGGATTCCATCTGCACGGAGCACGGCTGGCTGCACTCCACGACGACGGCGAACTATACGCTGGGGAAATCCGGCGGCACGGTGGACGTGGTGTTTCGTGTGCAGGCCGGGGAGCGAGTGAGGATCACCCAAATCACCACGCATGAAGCCTTCAGCCGTGGCGCCAAGCGCGTGCTGCTGGCGAAGTTCAAGCCCCTGACAGGCCAGATTTACGAAGCAATGGAAGCGGACTTCCTTTTCAAGCGTGCGCTGGACACTGGGATGTTTGCGCTGCTGGACACGAAGGTTTTGCCTGACAATGGCAACATGGCCGAGGGCATTCTGCGCATCACGGGTGAAGAAACCAAACCGGTGACGGTGGGCTTTGAGCCAGGTTTTGACACCTTCCTCGGACCACAGGCAGGCGTGACTTACAAGAACACGAACTGGCGTGACACGGGCAACACGCTGGCGGCGGAACTCAGCTACAGCATGGCGGGACCCGTGGGCTTTGTGAGCCTGACCGACCCGGCGCTGTTTAACACCCAGTATTCGGCGACGACACGGCTGGCACTGGAGCAGTTCAACCGCTTTGAGTATGACCGCGTGGGCACAGCTTTGAGTTTGGATTTGGCACGGCGGGTGAATCCGGCTCTGAGCTATTCGGTGTTCCTCGGTGCCAACGCGAACACGGTCAGCTCCAAGGTACTCACACTGCCCCAGACAGGCCCCACGAGCTACTCGCTGATGAACGTGGGTGGAAACGTCATGTATGACCGGCGGGACAGCGTGGTGCTGCCGAGGAAGGGCTGGTATGTCTCCGGCCGAATCGAAAGCTCCACCGACGCCCTGGGATCAGGCGTGAGCTTTATACGCTCGGACCTGCGCGGCGCGTGGTACATCCCGATCACCAAAAAGTTCCGCTTCGCCACCGGTGCTGAACTGTCCACGATTCAAGGAGCGACGGCTGATAAAATCCCCATCGACAGCCGCGTGTTCAACGGTGGCCCCTACAGCGTGCGATCCTTCGGCATGCGCAAGCTGGGCCCCGTGACGCCGGGTGGCACACCGCTGGGCGGGACTTCAGCGCTGTTTGCCAGCGTCGAGTTTTCCTATGAAGTCATGACGAATCTCGAATTCGCCGTCTTTGGTGACATCGGCAGTCTGGGCCAGGGAAACAACTCCTCACCGCTGTCGTATTCCTCGGACTTCCGCGAGGCCATCGGCGCGGGCCTGCGCTACAAGCTGCCGTTTGGACCGATCCGCATCGACTACGGGTACAATCCCAACCGCCGTGTAGGCGAGCAGATGGGGTTTCTGCATGTGACGGTTGGGTTCGCGTTCTGAGTCAGGTGGCTGCGGCCTTTCTGCTGAAGCCGCCCACGACGGTGTGATAGCTGCCCCAGAGCACGAGCACCCCGCCGATGGCCTGAGCGAGCGTGAAGGGCTCGGCAAACAAGGTGATGCTGGCCAGAGAGATGACGACGGGCACCGTCATCTGGAAGGCTCCGCCTGCCGCGACGGACAGGTAGCGGAAGCCCTCCGTCATGGCCAGCTGACCAACGCTGGCGCACAAAGCCGCCGCAGTGAGCAGCACCACGTCCATCGTGTTCAGTGAGGTGAAATGGGCCATGGCGAAAGGCAAAGACAGCAGCAGCGCGTAGATGCATTGCGATGAAAAAATGGTGGCGCTGGTCTCTGTGCGCGTGAGCTGACGGATCACGACGACGACCGCCGCGGCGAGCACCGCACCGGTGAGGCCGATCATCTCATGATGTCCAAACTGGGCCATCGTCCCCGGTGCCAGACCGGTGAGCAGGCTCAGGCCGGTGAGCGCCAGCAGAATGCCAAAGAGCTTCACCAAGCCGAGCCGCTCATGCAAAACGAAGGCGGCCATGATGGCGGCAAAGACGGCCCAAGTGTTGCCGATGAGCGTCGCCTTGCCCGCCCCCAGCGGGCCGATGGTGGTGTAGTACGCCGCCGTGCCCAGAGCACCGAGCACGCCGCGCGAGGCCAGCAGCCAGCTCTGAAACGAGCGGCGCAGCTTGAGGGTTCCTGAAGGAGCGAAGAGAACGATCGTCAAAAGCAACCCTATGGCGGCACGGAAGGTCATGGACATCCACGGGTCTATGTGGCGATGCGATGCGAGGTCTTTCAACAGCAGGGCATTGCCGGAAAAACAAGTGAGTGAAAGCAGCATCGCCTGCGCGCCGCGCCGGGGATGGTATTGAAGTTGTATCTCAGGAGTGCTCATGGAGGTGCCGGTCTGAGGGCTACCTTCTGGCATCATGTCTGATTGAGTTGTCTCGTGATGATGATCGCGTTTTCGCAGGGTCCCCAAACCGTGGTGTCAGGCATGCCAAAGGGCGCGCACCGTTTTTACAACGGCACGAATCGCAATTCGGCTGGCAGGTTTGAGGTTCATCAGACACCTGAAGTTGGCTGAGAAATGCGGGAAGTGCAAATCTGATCTTGCCCAGTTCCCTGCCCTGCATCGTGAAATAAAAAGACGGGCGCAGCGACACCACTCGCTACGCCCGCTTGAATGACTCAAAATATCTTGGAAGATCACTGTCAATGCGAGGCGGCGTGCTGAAAGTAGCTGCTGTATCGCAGTCCACCGCATGAAGGCTCTTCCACTGATTTCCCTCTTTCTGATCGGCTTCAATTCCGGGCTGACGGCGAACGACGCGCCGCCTGAACTGCCGCTGCCAGTCGCGAGCTTTGGTGCAGCAGGCACGCCGGATGGCACATTGTATGTCTACGGAGGTCACAGTGGAAAGCGTCACAAGTACAGCCGTGATGAAGTGCACGGTGATTTGTTTTGCTGGAAGCAGGGTGCGGATAAATGGGAGGCTCTGGCCAAGGATGAGCCGGCACAGGGAGCATCCCTCATTGCCGCAAAGGATGGTGTCATCCGCATCGGTGGCATGGCCGCGCGCAATGCGATGGGCGAAAAGCAGGATCTGTGGTCGAGCGAGACGGCGGCGCGCTATGACATCTCCAGTGGCAAATGGGTGCCTTTGCCGAAACTGCCGCAACGCCGCTCCAGCCATGACAGCATCGTTTGTGGCAACATCCTCCATGTCATCGGCGGCTGGCGGATGGAAGGTGATGCGGACTCTGTGTGGCATGACATGTATCTGACCCTTGATTTGGCGAAGGCTGATGCGAGGTGGGAAAGCCATCCGCAGCCATTCAAACGCCGTGCCATCGCAGTGCAGACCCTCGGCACGAAGGTGTATGCCATCGGCGGCATGACTGATGAGGACGAGACCACGAGCGCGGTCTCGGTGCTGGATACAACGACCGGCCAATGGAGTGATGGCCCGGCGCTGCCCGCAGAGAAGATCGGCGGTTTCGGCTTTGCCGCTGTGGTGCATGAAGGGCGGCTGTTTTCCAGTGGTGTGACGGGCCAGCTGCTGGAACTGCGCGGTGACAAATGGGTAGCGGTGGCCAGGCTCGCCCATCCACGGTATTTTCATCGGCTGCTGAGCGGCGGAGCTGGAAAGATCATCGCCATCGGTGGTGAGAGCCGCGAGGGTACCAAAGCACCGCCGGAAGCCATCGAACTTCCAGCAGCAGATTCGCCCCCTCTGCCGGACGAGCCTGTCCCTGCGAGATCTGCGGGCAAGCATCCATGAGTTTGAAGATCACCCGAGACAAAATGATGGTGCTATCGCCGCAGCTGCACCGGCCTACTTCTGATCTTTGACCGTCCAAGACAACGAGGCGCTGTGGCTGGTGATGCCGAAGGGAACGCCATTGAAGAAACCGGGAAGCTCTTCGGAGTACCGGGCGACGGCGAGCAGATACTGGCCGGGCTTGGAGATGTCTGGGGCACGTACATAACCCTCGGCGTCGGCCTGGATTTTTTGATCGGTCACCTTGGGGGAGAAGAACAGCAGTTCGACATTGCCGAGAGGCTTGCCCCGGAAATACACGCGCGCTTCGCCCGGCTTGCCGGTGGGGACGACGTCCATCGTCATCGCAGGCGTACCTGCACCCGCGCCTTCGGGCTGCCAGCGGCAATAAAAAATGGGCGCACGGGCAGGCTTGTCCTCATGCAGCTTGCGCACGGTGAACTGTGCTTGGGCGAAGGCTGGCCGGTGGGCTTCGACCTTGCCGAGGAAGAAATGATCCCTCTTTTTGACCACGTCGAAAACCTGCGGCGCGCCCTTGTCATCCAGCGTCCAGCCGGAGACCTGCACGAAGGCATCGAGATTGCCGGGCGAGACTTCGTATTCATCTCCCCACTGCGCAAACCGCACGGCGAGGCCGGCATTGTCCGGCAGTTCTTCAATCCAGAGTGAGTGTGCGGAGACTGCCAGAGGCAGCAGGCTGAAAGCAGCGAGAGCGAGGAATGAGCGGATCATGGTGAGCGGGGGATGTTCGCTAATGTCATACATGCAATGCCGGCGCAGTTCTTGCGGCCATTTGTCAGGAACTGTCGTTGTCTTGCGATGGTACGTTAAGACGCTCACGCCCACATTTTCCGGTCCAGCGTGCGGTAGCCGATGGCTTCCAGCACGTTGTCGGCGCTGATTTTTTCGTGACCGCCGAGGTCGGCCAGTGTGCGTGCCACTTTAAGAATGCGATCATGGGCGCGGGCGCTGAAATTCATCTCGCTCATGGCGTGCTCGAGGCAGCCCGAGCCTTCGGCATCGAGTTCGCAGTGCTGTTTGATGAGGCGAGGCGTCATGCTGCTGTTGGCATGAACGCCCGCATTTTTCGCAAAGCGCTGCTGCTGCATGCCACGTGAAGTTTCGACCCGTTTACGGATGGGGGCGGAGGATTCACCGCCTTCGCTGGAAGCCAGCGCCTTGTAATCCACGAGCGGCACATCCACATGCAGATCTATGCGATCCAGCAAGGGACCGCTGATGCGCTGACGATAACGCTGGATGACAGCCGAACCGCAGCGGCACTCGCGCTTGAGATCCCCGTAGTAGCCACAAGGGCATGGGTTCATCGCCGCCACGAGCATGAATTTGGCTGGAAAGGTGACGGAGCCTGCGGCCCGCGAGATGGTGACCTTGCCGTCTTCGAGCGGCTGCCGCAGGACTTCCAGAGTGCTGCGGCGGAATTCGGGCAGTTCATCAAGGAAGAGCACGCCATTGTGACATAGGGAGACCTCGCCAGGACCGGGATTGGTGCCGCCGCCGAGCAGACCGGCATCGCTGATCGTGTGATGCGGGGAACGAAAAGGACGCGTGGCAACGAAAGAGCTGCCTTCGCCGAGCAATCCTGCGGCGCTGTGAATCTTGGTGGTTTCGATGGCCTCCTCCTCGCTCATGCCGGGCATGATGGTGGGGATGCGTTTGGCGATCATCGATTTGCCGGTGCCCGGCGGCCCGATCATCAAGAGCCCGTGACCGCCGCTGACGGCGATTTCGATGGCACGGGTCGCATCGGCCTGGCCTTTCACATCATTGAAATCAATGTCGTAATGCGAGACGGCACCGAACAACTCCGCCGCGCGGCAGGGTTCGGGCGCGATCTCGATGTCCCCTTTGAGGAAGTCCACGACCTCACGAAGATTTTGTGCGCCCACGATTTCGATCCCGGCCACGACGCTGGCCTCAATGGCAGCACGCTTCGGCACCAGCAAACGTTTGCGTCCTTTGCGCCGTGCTTCGAGCGCGACCGCGAGCAGCCCGCGCACAGGCCGCAGCTCACCATTCAGCGCCAGCTCCCCGATCATGGCCGTTTCCTCAAGCATCGCCATAGGGATGCGAGACCGGTGCGCGATCAGTGAAATGGCGATGGGCAGATCAAAGCCGGGGCCTTCCTTTTTCAAATCCGCCGGAGCCAGGTTCACGGTGGTCACGCCATCATTCATCATGAAGCCGGAGGAGGAAATGGCCGCAGTGACGCGCTCACGGCTTTCTTTCACCGATGCATCTGGCAGCCCGACGATAAACATTTTTGCCGTGCCTCCGCTGTCATGCGATTCGATCTCCACTTCCATGGCATCAACACCGACAAGAGTGGCTGAGTAGGTTCTGGCGATCATTCTGCGTGGAGTATCAAGAAGTTCAAGAAGAGAGCAAGCAGACGATTGAAACCAGGATCGGCATGAGGGGTCTCCCCCGCAGCTGCGGGGAATGACGGCCCGGCATGAGCGGCGATTGTTGTGAACCCCTTTTTCTCCAGCATGTACCGCCTACTCCACCAAGCCATCGAAACCCGTCCCGCCGTCAGGCGTGGTCCTGATTTACGTGTCGATAACGTTGTTGATTTGATGTCTGAAGCAGGGCCATGTCGGGACGACGGCATTTCACCCATGGTCAGCCTGACGGACACGAAAGTTTTCTGGGCTGGGACGGACGCCTTCGAAGTACGCTGGCCTTCACTGGCCGCATGAATGGGGAAAATTCCAGCTCTCTGGAATGCGGGCATGTCAGCATGCGGGATTTTGTGCGGGTGTTTCCCTTTTACTTTGCGTGGGATGCCATGGACATCATCACGGAGTCCGGCGCATCGCTGCTCAAGATCTGCCCGCAGGCGACGCCGGGGGCCCGTTTGCAAGATGTGTTTCGCACGCAAAGTCCCGGAGGTGAATTTGGTGATGCGTTTGCGCGTGCCCATCCGGACCGTCTGCTGCTGCTGGAAGACCTGCGGCAAAAAATCATGCTGCGCGGGCAGGTGCTGCTGCTCGAAAATCCTCGTCGTGGCATCATGCTGGCCTCTCCCTGGCTGACGGAGCCGGAGCAGGCGCGTCAACTGGGGCTGACCCCTCATGACTTCGCCGTGCATGATCAGACCCTGGATCTGCTGCAAGTGCTGCAGACCCAGCGGAAGGTGACGACAGACCTGCAACGTCTGGCCGGACAGCTCACCGATCAACGCATCCGGCTGCGTGAGCAGGAAGAACAATCTCACAAGCTGGCGCTCGTGGCCGCGAGAACGGACAACGCTGTAATCGTCACGGATGCGACAGGACGCATTGAGTGGGTGAACGAGGGCTTCACCCGCATGACTGGCTGGCTGCTGGATGAAGTGACGGGACAGCATCCCGGAGATTTTTTGCGCTGCCCTGAGGCGGACCCCGGCGCAGACAGCTTCATGAATCAGTGCCTGGAGCAGCAGCGCGGATTCCGTGTGGAGATGCTCAACTTCCACCGCTCCGGACGGAGATACTGGTCTTCGATCGAGATCCAGCCGATCCGCAATGATGCGGGCGAAGTGGTGAATTTTATGTCCATCGAGAGCGATGTCACCCAGCGGCGGCTGGACGACCAGCGCCGCGCTTTGCAGTTCTCCACGAGCCGCACGCTGGCCGAAGCGGACACGATGCGACAAGCTGCGGCGAAGGTGATCCAGCTGATCTGCAACCAGCTCGGCTGGATCGCAGGTGCGCTGTGGATGCTGGACACTGAGCAGCAAAATCTGCAGATGGCGGAGCTCTGGCACACGCCGCTCAAAGACATCTCCGGCTTTGTGGAACTGTGCCGCTCCATGAGCTTTAAACCCGGCCATGGCCTACCGGGCATTGCCCTGCACAGCGGGCAGCCGCAATGGATTCGTGATGTGGCGGAGCATGCCGAGTGCCCGCGCTCCGCCCTGGCGAAGAAGTACGATCTGCACGGGGCGATTGCGTTTCCCATCGTGGCGCAGGGAGACGTTCTCGGTGTCCTCGAACTTTTCAGCAGCGATGCGGCAGCTCCCGAAGAATCGCTGCTGGAAGCCTTCGCCGGCATTGGCAATCAGCTGGGCCAGTTCATCGTGCGCAAGTGCGTGGAGCAGAATCTGGTGAGCGCCAAGGAGGCCGCCGAAAGCGCCAACCGCGCGAAGAGTGAGTTTCTGGCCACCATGAGCCACGAAATCCGCACGCCAATGAACGGCATCATCGGCATGTCTTCTTTGCTGCTCGATACGCGGCTGGACACCAAGCAGCACGAAATGGTGGAGGCTGTGCACCAGAGCGGTGAAGCGCTCATGACCATCATCGAGGACGTTCTCGATTTCTCCAAAATCGAAGCGCGCAGGCTGGAACTCGTAGAGGAAACCTTCCGGCTGGATTCCCTCATTGATGGCGTGGTCGGGCTGCTGCAGCACAAAGCCGTCGCGCGAGGCGTCAATCTAAAAGTTGAAATTGATCCGCAGGTGCCGTCCGCGCTGAAAGGCGATCCCGGCCGCCTGCGCCAGATTTTGATGAACCTCGTCGGCAACGGCGTCAAATTTACTGACCACGGCAGCATCTGCATCCAGGTCAGTCGTGTGGCTGCGTCTGAGGACGATCCCGCACAGATCGAGATCAGTGTCATCGACAGCGGCATTGGCATGAATGAGGAGCAGCAGCGCAAGCTCTTCCAGGCCTTCTCCCAGGTGGACAGCTCCACGACACGCCGCTTCGGCGGCACGGGTCTGGGCCTCGCCATCAGCAAACGTCTTGTGGAGCTCATGGGAGGCACCATCGGCGTGGTCAGCACGCCGGGTCTCGGCTCGCGCTTTTGGTTCAGGCTGCCAGTGCGTGAAGTCTCTGCGACCGAGAAGCATGAGCGGCAGGCGCTGCCCCATGAGAAGTTGCTCCAATCTCCGCGCGCCCATAAGCCCAAGCTGCTGGTCGTCGAAGACAATGACGTCAATTTGCGCATGGCCATCATGATGCTGGAAAAGCACGGCTTCACTGCCGATGTGGCGCGGGATGGGAAACAGGCCGTCGATCGGTTCGCGGCGTGTGCCTTTGACGCCATCCTGATGGACTGCCACATGCCGCTCATGGACGGTCATGAGGCGACACGGGCCATACGTGAGATCGAAGCCAGCACGCACCGGCAGCGCCCGCGCTGCCGCATCATCGCCATGACGGCGAACGTCATGGATGGCGAGCGGGAACGCTGCTTTGAAGCTGGCATGGATGACTATGTATCCAAGCCCTTGCGGGCCAAGGCGCTCACCGAGGCTCTGGCACGCATCCAAGTCCAGGAGCCCCAAGAGAACCACAGCGCCTGGACTGCAGAGGAAGCCCACACCGCCAAGGATGCCGTCAAAATGCTGGCGGATGAACTGAGCATCGAAGACACGGCAGAACTGATCGAAAGCTGGCTCAAAGATGCGCCTGAACGCATTACGGATCTGGAGAAACTGGCGGCAGGGCAGGACCAGCCAGCGCTGCGACGCACCGCCCATTCGTTGAAGGGCAGCAGCTCCCTCTTCGGCCTCACTCACATTCACTCCCTCTGCCGCGATCTCGAACATCTGGCGGAATCCAACTGCCGTGACGACCAATCTTCAGTGGTGGCGCAGATCAGGCGTGGTTTTGCCACCGCCGAGCCCTCCCTGCGGCAGGAGTTGATCCATCTCCGCACCCCTGCGCTCACCTCATGAGAATACTCTACGTTCATGAACGCTTTGGCGCGCTGGCCGGCGCTGAGGCGAACGTCTTTATCACCGCGCAGGAGCTCAGCACACGCGGACATTCAGTCGGCATCCTCCATGGCCCGGGGACAGGTAAAAACGAAGAAGGGTGGAGCCAGGTGTTTGCTGAAGGTTTTAAGCTGGCGGGTGACAGCGGCGCCCAAACTCGCGCAGCTCTCGCGGCCTTCCAGCCTGACGCGGTCTATGTTCACAAAATGCCTGATCTGGAGGTGATCCAGACGTTGGTGGACAGCGCTCTTCCCCTCGTACGCATGGTGCATGACCACGACATCTACTGCATGCGCAGCTACAAGTATCACTACTTCACCCGCAAAATATGCACGCGTGCCGCCTCTCTCTACTGCGTGTTTGGCTGCGGCGCGTGCATCGTGAAAAACAACAGCGAGGGCTTCCCGCTCAAGTGGGTGAGCTACCGTGCGAAGCAGCGTGAGATCGCGCTGAACCGCCGCTTCCACCGCATGGCCGTGGTCACCGAATACATGCGCGAGGAACTGCTGAATAATGGCTTCGACGCCGGGCGCATTGAAATTCACGCTCCCGTGCCACGCATGGGCGCCCCCGGATTGCGCAGCACCTTCAGCGATCGAAATTTGATCCTCTACGCCGGTCAGATCATTCGTGGCAAAGGCGTGGACGTGCTGCTGGAATCCCTCGCCAAAGTGAAATCGAAATTTGAGTGCATCATTCTCGGGGATGGCAATCACAGGGCGCACTGCGAGAAGCTGAGCCGGAAGCTTGGTCTGGAGGACCGCGTGCATTTCAAAGGCTTCGTTCCGCAGGAGGAGCTAAAGTCGTGGTATCGCGAATGCAGCGTCGTCGCACTCAGCAGTGTGTGGCCGGAGCCTATCGCCACCATCGGTCTCGAAGTCATGCGTCATGCGCTGCCGGTCGTGGCGTTTGATGCTGGCGGCATCAAGGAGTGGCTCAAGGATGGGTTCAACGGCCACCTCGTTCCCTGGATGAATCGTAACGCCTTCGCCGCCAGCCTCGACGACCTGCTGCAAAACAAAGCGCGGGCAAAGCTGATGGGTGAAAATGGCCTGCGGCTGGTGAGCGCGCGCTATGATTTCCCCGCCTACATCGCGGGTCTTGAGACCTTGTTTGAGCATGCCATCGGCGAGGCCGGCCGTTATGCGCGCCACAGCCCCTCACTTGAGGGGGGTTACAGTTTCAAGCCTGCCGTTACAGTTCCGACGTGATGAAAAAGTCGTCCATTCCCGATGAACCCCAAGTGCGCCGCATCCTCAAGGCTCAAAGCCGGCTGGAGCGCCTGCGGATGCGCTTTGCCATGCGCTGCAAACGCCGCCTGTGGCTCGCAGCCGTCAGCAGCACGCATGCCGCCCAACGGCTGTTCGATGTCTTGATCAGCCTCCTCGCATTGATCCTTGCGGCACCATTGATGGCCGTCATCGCCCTGTTGATCCGCCGGGATGAGGGGCCGGTTTTTTTCAAACAGCGGCGCATTGGATTTAATGGCCGTGATTTTGAAATGCTGAAATTTCGCGCCACGGCCTTCACTGCCATCGGGCGCTTCATCCGCAAGACAGCTTTAGATGAACTGCCGCAGTTTTTCAATGTACTGCGGGGAGACATGTCCATCGTCGGTTCGCTTCCCAGCCTGCCACGTGAGGCGGCGCTCTATTCCAGAGCAGGCTGCGGACGCCTGCATGCCAGACCAGGCATCACCTGCCTGTGGCATGTGGGCCGCAACAACATCGGACTCGGCGAACAAGCCTCCTGACCATGGACGTTTTCATCATCTGCCCGGATTACCGTAAACACGCAGGCTTTGCCCGCCGCATCCGCCCGCTTGCCCTCTGGCCCGTGCTGGGTCGCAGCCTGCTGGACATCTGGCTGGAGCACCTCGCTGCGACAGGAGTCAAGCACGCCACCCTTCTGGCGGCGGACCGTCCGCATGAAATCCGCCGTGCCGTGGAGCAAGCGAGCTGGGGATTGGCCATCAAGGTGATCGCCGTCAAACGTGAGCCCAGCACGGAAGAAACACGTCTGCGCTTCACGGGCAAAGACTCGACAGGCAAAGTTCCCAGTATCATCACTTTGGACACTCTGCCGTCGAGGCCGGACAAGCCGCTGTGGAAAAGCTCCGCCGCGTTGTTCGACATGATGCTCGACAGCCTGCATGGCGCGCCGCCTGAATCCCACCTGACCATGCGCGGGCTCGCGCCGGAGGTGCATGTCAGCAAAGAGGCACGCATTGCCGCCACGGCGAAAATCGAGGGTCCGGTGTGGATCGGCCCTCGCGTCATCGTGGGAGACAATGCACAGATCCTCGCAGGCACGATCCTCGAAGAAGGCGCCTACATTGACCGTGACGCAATCGTCAGCGAGAGCTGGGTGGGGCCCAGCACCTACGTCGGCGCGCTGACCCAGGTGCAAAACTCCTTTGCCTGGGGTGGCGGCATCGAAAACTGGCGCAAGAGTACGTTTCTGGAGGTGTCGGATGACTTCCTTCTCACCAACCTCTCGCATCAACCATTTGCCGGTGGCCGCAGCGGCTGGCCAGCTCGCATCACCGCGCTTCTGCTGATGACACTGACGGCTCCGCTGGCGCTGCTCTACATGCTCCGGGCGCGCGCCATGAAGCGGCAGTCTGCATTTGAGAGCCGGCAGGTGGTGCTGCCGCCGCCGACCAAGCAGGACCGCCACAGTCCCGGCACACGGCTTTATGCACTGACCTCAGCGCAGGGTCTGTTTTCCCGCTGGCCGGAGCTCTGGGCTGTCTGGCGCGGTGAGATGCACCTGGTGGGCAACCGGCCGCTTTCTCAGGCACGCGCGGCGCTGCTGACGAGTGAATTTGAGCGCATGTGGTTCGACGCCCCGGCGGGCGTCTTTGCCTATGCCGACATCATGAATGACGGCATCAACAGCAGTGACCACGACACCGCACACAGCGCGTGCTATGCCATTCATCGCAGCCTGCGGCTGAATTTCCGCATCCTGCTGCACTGCCTGCCGCGCTTTATCATGCCGCTGGCCTGCAAGGAGCCAGGCATTCCTTCCAACAGCCCAACTCACACCTGCACCTAAACCAATGACACTGACCGCATCCGCCCAGATCACCGCGCCTGACGAACTTTGCGCAGCCACCGCACGGCTCTGGCGCGACCGTCTTGAGCTCGAGATCAAACCCGAGCATGAAGAAGCCTGCGTGGATCTTTCCAACACACGTTTCATCGACAGCTCCGGACTCGGCGTACTGCTGACGCTGAACAAAAATCTCCGCAACCGCGGGGCCAGCTTGAAGCTGCTCAATCCTACATCCGCCGTTTGCCAGTTGATCGAACTGACCAGGCTTCATCGCGTTTTTGACATCATCCACGATTGATCGTCATGTCGCCCCAGCAGCAGCAGTTCGATGGGTTTCGGCTCGATTTTTCCGCTACGCTGGAAGATGCGCGCGATGCCGTGCGCGCCGTCATCCAGTGGCTGGTGGATCACCGTATCCAGGACGACGAATGCCGGCAATGGGAGCTGGTGCTGGCGGAAGCCGCAAACAACGCGGTACTCCACGCCACTCCTGAACAGACGCGTCTCACAGTCCGCATCGAAGCAGCGCTCTCTGCGGATGACATTGATGTCCGCATCATCGATCACACCAGCGGTTTTGACTGGCCTGAAGAGGCGGCACTGCCGGAAGATGATGATTCAGAGCATGGGCGCGGGCTCTTCATCATTCGTTCACTCACAGATCATGTGTCTTATCTGCGCGGGCAGGACTACAACGTGCTCAGCCTGCGCTCACCACGCAAATCTCCGCTGCATGTCGAAGAAGACACCGAGGAGACTCTGGAACTCATGACCGCCGAGGTCGCCTCATGCTACGAAACTCTCGCCAACATTTTCCGGCTCATCGCCGATGCGGGCAATGATGTGGAACCGGTCGCACTGGCTGTGCGCTGGCTGGAGGAACTGCGTGAACTGGCGGGTGCTGATTTCCTGGTTTTGCGCATGGCTGCCACCGATGCAGGCAGGCTCCCCATCCTGGGCGGCGTGCCTTCCACCATCGTGTGGGAACCGCTGCTGGATCTCCGCAACACGGAGGCTGTTGAGACACGGGCGGCAGTCACACGCCAGGATCAATGGTTTGATGGCAGCACCACTTTTGCCGCTACCGATCCGCTGCGAAAAGCCGGTGAACACATCAGCGGGCTGGTGCATCCGCTGGAAAGCGGCGGCGATCTCGCGGGAGTGCTGACCGTGGGCGTTTTCAAACCACTCTGGGAACCGTCCGCGCGTGAACTGAATGTCGTGCGCAGCCTGGGCGATTTCCTCGGCGCGCTGCTGCATGGCCTGCACCGGCGGGATGAAGCCAATCAGGCACGGCTCATGAAACGTGAATTGCAGATCGCCGCGGACATCCAGCGCTCCCTCCTTCCCGCCGAGCTGCCACAGACGCGCTTCGTCCACTGCGCGGCCCATCTGGCCACCGTGGAAGAAGTGGGAGGGGACTATCTCGATGGCATCCTGCTGCCCACGGGCGGCCTGCTGTTTGTCGTGGCGGATGTCATGGGTAAAGGCGTCCCCGCCGCGCTGTTTGCCACCGCCTTTCACAGCTTGCTCCACTCGCATCTCGATCTGGCCGCGCGCCCCTCCCGCCTGATGCAGCGCCTGAACCAGGCGATGTTTCCCGAACTCGACCGGGCGGACATGTTCATCACCGCACAGATCGTCCACGTCAGCGCTGACGGACTGATGCTGTATGTCTCGGGCGCAGGGCATGCCCCGCTGCTGCTCAGTGAAGGCAACCACATCCGCGAAGTCTTTGCGGACGGCCCGCCACTCGGTGTTGCTGCAGATGCGGCGTACCATGATTACTCCATCAACCTCAGCACTTACACGCACGTGCTTCTGCACACGGATGGATTGAGTGATGTGGTGTCCGGTGGCGGCATCCTGAGCCGCGAGGCACTCCACGAATGGCTGCGCACCACCGCGGCTTCTGCCGCAGATGCCGGAGCTTCACGCGACAGCCTGCATCGCCTGCACCGCCAAGCCGTGGACGCTGCCAGCCAGCAGGACGACGCCACCTTCATGGTCATCACACGCGGCGCGAAGACGCTTTCCGCGAACACCCAAAACTCATTGTCTCATGCCAAAGGATAGACCCATACTCGTCGTCGATGACGAGCCTCACATGCGGCGGGTGACGGAGCTCAGCATGAAGCCCCTGGGCCATCCCATCCTCCTTGCCGGAGATGGTCTGGAAGCGGTGAAACTGGCGCAAAGTCGGCGCCCCTGCGTCATCCTGCTTGATCACATCATGCCGGTGATGGACGGCAAGGCAGCGCTGCAACTGCTGAAGGATGATCCTGCCACACGTGACATTCCCGTCATCATTCTCAGCTCCCGTGGCCAGCTTGCCGTGGGCCAGTACCAGGGGTTTGAGAGCGCAACGATGTTTGTTTCGAAACCCTTTAGCCCTGCCCTGCTTCGCCGTGAAGTGGAGCGCCTGATCACACCCTCTTCGTCGTTGGAATCTCAGACCGCGCATCCATGAAGCAGCGGCTGGATCTCTTCATCATGATCGACGCCTGCGGGTGGGAGATCATCAAGGACCGTCCGCAGTTTCTCCGCACGCTGGCGCCGCACCGCCGCAAACTCGAAAGCGTCTTCGGCTACAGCAGCACCTGCGTTCCGAGCATTCTCAGCGGCCGCTGGCCGGACGAGCACCACAACTGGTGCTACTTCATTCACGATCCAAAGAACTCCCCCTTCCGCAGTTTGAGCTGGCTGCGCTGGCTTCCCAAAGCGCTGACCAGCCGTCGCATCGTTCGCCGTTATCTGACCAAACTCGTCAAATCAACGCTGGGGTTTACCGGTTACTTTGATCTCTACAACATCCCCTTTCATCTCATCCATCTGTTTGATTTCACCGAGAAAAAAAGCCCGTTGCAGCCGCACGGCATGAACCGGGGCCCCAATGTGTTTGATCTTCTCGTGGAGAAAGGCGTGCCCTACTTTGTTACCGAGCCGAATCTGAGCGAAGAATTCAACCACGACCGTTTGATCGCCGACATCGAAGACGAGCGCATCGACTTCGCGTTCCAATACTGGGCTGGGCTGGACGGCCTGCTGCACCGGGTGGGCAATCAATCGCCTGAAATCGACCCCAAGCTCGCTGCCTATGAAGCATGGATCATGCAGACCATGACGATGGCACGAAATCACTACCGCGAGGTCAATCTCCACGTCTTCAGCGACCACGGCATGGCCAACTGCGATCAGCATCTCGATCTGCGCAGCAAAATTGACGCTGAAGGTCTCCGCATCGGCACTGACTACAACGTGGTCTATGACAGCACGATGGCGCGTTTCTGGTTCTTCAACGATGCAGCACGCCAGAAGGTCACCGGAGTTCTTCAGGGCGTGTCGGAGGGCCGCATCATGACCGAGGAGGATCTACGACGCTGCCGCGCTCATTTCGCCGACGGGCGTTTTGGGGAGCTCATCTTCCTCGTCAAAGAAGGCGTGCTGATCGTACCCAGCCACATGGGGGAGCGCCCCATCCGCGCCATGCATGGCTATCATCCGCATGATCCGCAGAGCTACGCGACGCTCTTCAGCAGTTCGTCCCACGTCCCGGCGGACATCACCCACATTCCGCACATTCATCGCCTGATGGAGGCTGCCATGGAACGTCCCGAGGTCAAACGCACCGCACCTGCCCTCCACTCCCTGGCTGCCTGATAAGTTCAGCCAAACACCCCGCATCTGCGGGGATTGTTGAGAGGGAGGCTTGCCGTGAGATTTCGGCCTCCGCGATGACCTACGACTCCATCAAACAACACATCTGGAGCAACGCCCTCTCAAACTATTTCCGTACCTTTGTCGGCATCCTCGTCGGGCTGGTCACCTTTCGGCTTTTATATCAGGCGCTGCCGCGTGAGTCGTTCGGTTTTTGGTCTCTGCTTTGGAGTGTGTTCGGCTATGGCATTCTGCTGGACTTCGGCTTTGGATTTACCGCGCAAAAACGCGTGGCCGAACTGTCCGTCACGGGTGAATGGCACAAGCTCAGCCAGGTCCTGAGCACCATTCTGTTCTTTTACCTCGGCATGGCAGTGCTCATGGCCACCACGGTGGCGCTGGGAGCGGATGACGTCGTGCGCGCATTCGGAGTGTCCGCCGCCAATCATGAGGAGTTTCGCCTCGTGCTGATTGCCTTCTTCGCCGCCATCGCCCTGGCGTTTCCGCTGGGTCTTTTCCCGGAAATCCTGCGCGGTCAGCAGCGCATCCGCACCACCAATAACATCATCACAATCGCCCTGCTCATGCGCCTGGTCGTCATCGCCTGGGCTGTCCACGCAGGCTGGAGCCTGCTGGCCATCATGCTGGCGGCGTTGTTTTTTGCGCTGGCACCGGATCTTGTCTCCGCCTTCTTCGCCCTGCGTCACCTGCCGGAGGTGAAGCTGCGCCCGGGATTGTTTTCAAAGTCCATCATGCGCGAGACGATGGGCTTCTCCATCTTTGCCTACATCAGCACGGCCACCACGCTTGTGCTGGGAAAAACAGACCAGTTGGTACTTGGTGCCACGCTTTCCATCGGTGCGGTGGCCGTTTATCAGGCCGGGGCGAAAGTCGCCGAGGTGTTTGCGCAGTTCACCCGGCAGTTGCAGGACACGCTGTCTCCCGCTGCCGCCCATCTGCATGCCGCCGGCGACCACTCCGCGCTGCGCGATCTGCTGCGCCGCGGCACGCGCTGGAGCGCCCTCATCGCCACGCCGCTGTATGTGCTGTGCGCCTTTGAACTGGAGCCGCTGCTCAGAATTCTCACGGGGGACTCGCACATCGCCGTTGAGACCTGGCAGGTGGCGCAGGTGCTGCTGCTTTGGTTTTACACTTCCGCGCTCACACACAGTGTCAGCAAGCGGATCTACATGATGACCGGCCATGAGCGGCGCCTCATGTGGCTGGGTCTCGGCGAGGCGGCGGTGAATCTCTCACTTAGCATCACGCTGGCCCTGCTGTTTCAAAATGTGGTCGGCGTAGCGGTGGGCTCGCTCATTCCCGCTGCCTTCTTTGGCTGGTGCCTGCTCTGGCCTTGGGTGGCGCGGGATCTCCAGATCCGCCCATGGCAGTTGTTTCGTGAAACGGTGCTGCCAGCATGGATCGCCAGCGTACCGTCGGCACTTGTGCTGGGCACGCCGCTGCTTTTCCCGGACCTGCGGATCGAGAACACCTGGCCGCGCATCCTCCTGATGGGAAGTGCAGGCGGAGTGACTTCGCTCCTTTGCGTGTGGTACGGGTGTTTGACCCCTGCGGAGCGCCAGATGCTCGGCGCCCGCCTGCCCTCTCTCTTCAAAAGAAATCCAACCGCGCTTCAGCCCGCGTGATCTCCCATGCAAGCATCCCACATTCTCCGCAAATACGATCCATCTCAATGGGGCGGCACAGAGACAGCGATGCAGCGCCTCATCCAGGGACTGCAGCAGCATGGCATTTCTTCGAGGGTGCACGCTCCGCACCACCCCAATGCAAACGACACCGATCTGCTGCGCGCTGCCGGGGCCGAGATTCAACGCTACCGCGCCTTCGTTCCAGTCGCAGGCATTTCCGCAGCGCAGCGCGAGGCGCTGATTTCATGGGGTGGCAATCTGTTTTCATTCGATCTCTTCTGGCAGCTACGCGCCAGCGGTGCGGACGTGATGCATTCGCATGCGCTCAACCGGCTTGCCGGCATCAGCCTGCTGGCCGCGCGAACACGCGGTGTGCCGCATGTGATCACCCTGCATGGGGGTGCGCTCGATATTCCGGATGAGGTGAACGCCAGACTCACCGCTCCCCTCAAAGGCGGCTTTGAGTGGGGCAAGTCTCTCGGCATGCTTGTGCGGAGCCGACGCGTGCTGCGGAACACGGATGCGATCTTCACCTGCAATCCGCGTGAGGCAGCCCTGCTGCAGAAGAAATATCCCGCACAGCGCATCATCGTGCAGCCGCATTCGGTTCCGGCCGCTGAGTATGCCATCGACAGCCGTGGAGCGGCGCGCCAGGCCTTTCCGCAGATCGCCGGGCGTGATCTCATCATCAAGGTCGCCCGGCTTGACCCTGCCAAAAATCTGCCCTGGCTGGTACGGCAGATGCCCGCGATCAAACGCCGCCATCCACGCGCCATGCTGGTGCTCGCCGGAGCCGGGACTACGCAGTCCGTGGTCGAAGAGCTGCATAGCGAGATCAGCCGTCTGGGCCTGAGCAATGATGTGCTGCTCACCGGCGGCCTCGGTTTAGGCAGTGCTGAATTGATCGGCCTCATCCAGTCCGCACGCCTGCTGGTGCTGAGTTCAACGGCCGAGCCCTTCGGCATCGTCATTCTCGAAGCCTGGGCCGCTGGCACACCGGTTCTTTCTTCCCGCACATCCGGTGCCGCCTCGCTGATCGAGAATGGGCGCACCGGTTTGCTCTATAATCTTGATCAAGCTGCCGATTTTCACTCCGGCATCGACACCCTCATGCTCAACAACAAGCTGCACCGGCACCTCCGTGCGGAAGCTCGTGAGCATGTGCGCGCGGAATTCGACGTACCCACCATTGGCCGTCGTGTGGCCCGTGTTTATGAGGAATTGATCGAAGCCAAAAAGCGCAAGGGTTCGAAGACATCACTTTCCCACCAGCCAGTCAAGTTCGCCGCCAAACTGTCATGAGTGATCCGCTCATCAGCATCGTCATGCGCTCCTTCAATGAGGCCTGGGCGCTGAAGGAAACACTGCCGGCACTGGCCGCGCAAGACTGGCAAAACCGGGAGCTGATCGTCATCGACAGCGGTTCCACCGACGGCTCGCAGGAGCTCATTCGCGCCGCCAGTCCCGCGCATTTCATCCAAATCACGCCTCAGGAGTACCGTTCAGGCCGTGTGATGAATCAGGGCATGCAGCTCGCCCGCGCCGAACGTGTGATATTTCTCAACGCCGATGCGACACCGCAGGACAATCACTGGTTGAGGCCGCTGGCGGAAACACTCGCTGATTCCCGCGTGGCGGCGTGTTTTGGCCGCCAGATGCCGCGCCCTGACTGTCAGGCAGTGTTTGCCTGCGACTATGACCGCTGCTTCGGACCTGAGCGTGAGTCCGCACGCTGGGATCATTTTTTCAGCATGGTCAGCAGCGGCCTGCGCAAAGACGCCTGGCAGCTCCGTGGCTTTCGCGAAGACCTGCCATACGCCGAGGATGACGAGTACACTCGCTGGTGCCGGGCTCAGAGCTATGCAGTGTCCTATGTGGAAGAATCCGTGGTCATGCACAGCCACAACTACACGCCACAGCAAAGCTGGAAGCGCTCCTTTGGCGATGCCCGTGCGCTCGGCAAGACTTGGAGTCAGCGAGCGGGCGGCTTCAACTGGCCCCGCACTGTTTTACTCGGCTGGCTCAATGATGTGCGGCATGACCTGGGCTGGTGCCTCAAACATCGCCGCCTGCATGAACTGGCTCATGCCATGCGCATTCGCTGGCAGCAGCGCTGTGGCAGACTGGCGGGATTTCACCAAGGCTGGCACGAGCAGCAGGAGGTGTCTGCCATTCCTGCATGAGCGCGCGCTTCACCATCGACGGCAGCGAAAGCCTGGAACAGCACCTCGCTGTCACCTGCACGCACGTTCGCGCAGGTGTCGAACGCATCATTCCGGCGGGCAAGCTCGAAGGCCTCGTGCTGGCCGGCGGCTATGGCCGCGGGGAGGGCGGCGTGCTGCGTGAAAACGGCCAGGACCTGCCCTACAACGATCTGGAGTTCTTTGTCTTCATGCGCGGCAGCACGCTTATCAATGAGCGTCGTTTCAGAACGGCACTGCACAGGCTCGGAGAGTCGCTCTCTCATGGGGTCGGGCTGGATGTGGAGTTCAAGATCCTTTCGACCTCACGGCTGCGCCGCAGCCCGGTCAGCATGTTCTACTATGACCTAGTCATGGGTCACCGCTGGCTGATCGGCGAAGAAGATCTTTTCACCGGATGCGCTCACCATCGCGAGGCCGCTTCCATTCCATTGCATGAGGCCACGCGACTGCTTTTCAACCGCTGCTCCGGCCTGCTGTTTGCCAGCGAACGGCTCGCTCAGAATGACTTCAGCGCTGCAGATGCCGACTTCGTTGGACGCAATCTGGCCAAAGCGCAGCTAGCGCTGGGTGATGTGGTTCTGGCCATGGCAGGCCGCTATCACTGGAGCTGTCTGGAACGTCACCGCAGACTTCAGGAACTTCACGACGTGCACACCGAACTCCTTTCCCAACATGCCGCCGGAGTTGCGTTCAAGCTCCATCCGCAACGCTCGACACAGACGCGCGACGAACTGATCAACGAACATTCGGCGCTGTCACAGCTCGCGCAGAACATCTTTCTTCGACTCGAAAGCCGGCGCTTGGAAATCAAGTTGTCCACACCTGTCGATTATCTCGTCAGCAAGACCAACAAGTGCCCTGAAGTACCGCTGTGGAAAAACGTGCTCATTCATCTGCTCACACGTGGCATGCCACCCAGCTTCCCACGTTATCCACGGGAGCATCTGTTCCATGAGCTGGTGACGATGCTATGGACCGAACGCCGCGCGACCACGACAGCCATCCAGCAGTACGCAGCACTGTGGAACCGCTTTAGCTAACATGCATTCCCCCCACTTGCGGGCGATGCATTTGCTCATGAGCAGGGCTTGGTACCGGAAGTTCGCACAGCTCATGAACCTCCTTGTTGTCCCTCCTCACATCCCCTGCCTGATCGACTGCGCCACCTGTCAGCGGATGGACCTCTGCTCACAGCATTTTCAGCCGGCAAAGAATCCCCATGCACACCACTGAAGCAGCATTCACGCCGCGGAGCGGGCCTTCATTGTCCATCCTTGGCGTCCCGTTCGACAATGTGACGACCAGTCAGACGCTGGAGACCATCTCCAGCATGATTGCCTCCCGCAAACCTCACTACATCGCCACGGCCAATGTCGATTTCACTGCGCTCGCGATGTATGATGAGGAACTCCGCCGCATTTTACTGGATGCACATCTCGTGGTATGTGATGGCATGCCGCTCGTCTGGGCCTCGCGCTGGCTGGGCAATGCACTGCCAGAACGTGTCGCAGGCTCCGATTTGGTGCCAAAGCTCCTGGCCATCGCTGAAGAAAAAAACTGGAGCGTCTTTTTCCTCGGTGGCAAAAAGGAGGTGGCAGCGAAGGCAGTGCAGAAGGTGCAGGAGCGCCATCCAAAACTTAGAATCGCAGGCGTGTTGTCCCCGCCGTTCAAGCCTCTGCATGAAATGGATCATGCCACGATCTGCGCGTTGATTCACAGCGCTGATCCAGATCTGCTGTTCGTGTCGTTCGGCTGTCCGAAGCAGGAAAAGTGGATCGCCATGAACTATAAGCGCGCAGGTGCCCCGGTGACGATTGGCGTGGGCGCCGCAATCGACTTTCTCGCGGGCCACCTGCAGCGGGCACCGCTCTGGATGCAAACGACCGGTCTCGAATGGCTGTTCCGGCTGCTGCATGAGCCACGCCGTTTGTTTAAACGCTATGCCACCGATTTCGTGGTGTTTGGATTCACGATAGTGAAGCAGTGGTGGCTGACGCGTGGCGGCAAACGCGCCACCCTGGCAGCGCCCCACATTCCCACGCCGGGCAAAACGCAGGACGTCCGGCTTTCGAGCGTTGCGGAACTTTTCTGCCCGGAGCGTCTGGATGCAACGGAAGTCCGCGTCATTGAACAGGTGTGGATGAACAGCCTCGAAGGACAGGAAGAAGGCGTCATCATTGACTGCTCCGGCGCGCAGTTCATCGATAGCACCGGGCTCGGCCTGCTGATGCGCATGCAGAAGCGCTGCCGCCAGTCAGGCAAGCATCTGCTCCTGGCAGCCGCCTCCTCCGCAGTGCTCAAACTGCTGCAGATGACACGCCTGAACACCATCTTCACGCAGGCGGCCAGTCGTGAAGAGGCGTTGAACAAAATTTTAAACTCCAGCGCGCCACCCTCGCCCGGCAGCGCCAGGGCTGAGCCCTTGCTGCTCGACTGGAGCGGTGCTGTCACCACCACCAGTGCTGATGGCCTCTGGCGCGGCGCACTGGGCGTCCTCCAGAACGCCGCTGATGCACGCAGTCCGGTCTTCATTGACCTCCGGAAAGTTCAGATGATGGACAGCGGCGGCATGGGCCTGATGGCCCGCCTGAAAGATCATGCCACCAGCCGGCAAATCCTCCTGCGCTTCACCAATGCCAGCCCTGTTGTGCATGAATCCCTCCGTCACGAACAAATGGAACACCTTTTAGCAGCATGAAAATCGCAATCTCCACCAGCGTCATCCAGCGCGGCAAGACCGGCGTGGCGCAGTACGTACTGGCCCTGACCCGGGCGCTCATGCCCTATGCGGACGTGGTCAAGTTTCACATCCTGGCTCTGGCGCAGGATCTGCCGCTCTTTGAATTTGCACGGGGGCGAATGGAAATCATACCCGTGGATGAACGCTGGCGTCCCGCCGTGCGGAACATCTGGTGGCACCAGCAGGTGCTGCCACGCTGGCTGGACAAGCAGCAGATCGATGTGCTCCACGTACCCAGCTACCGCCGCATGGTGCACTCCGCGCAATGCAGTCTCGTCTCGACCATCCATGACCTGGCCCCGTTTCATGTGAAGAAAAAGTATGACTTCACCCGCATGATCTACGGCCGCGTCATCGCCAAGCATCTGGCGCGCAGGCAGAATGGCATCATTGCGGTGAGCACCAGCACGGCACGTGACATCGAACGCTACTTCGGCGTGCCGATGCAGCGGCAGAATGTCATTCTCAACGGCATCGACCATGCACGCTTCAATCCTGGAGACCGTGCGGCAGCCTGCGCCATGGTGGCCCAGCGCTGGCAGTTGCATGAGCCGTTCTTTCTGTACGTGTCGCGGCTTGAGCATCCGGCCAAAAATCACACACGTTTGATCGAAGCCTTCGATCAGTTCAAAGCAAGCAGCGGCTCCCCCTGGCAGCTGGTGCTGGCAGGCAGCGACTGGCATGGCGCGGAACACGTTCATGCGGCAGCCCGGATTTCACGCTACACGCGGGATATTCATTTCCTCGGATTTGTGGAGGACGCTGTTTTGCCTGACTTGTACCGTGCGGCTTCCACCATGGTTTACCCGTCCTTGTTTGAAGGCTTCGGCATGCCGCCGATCGAGGCCATGGCCTGCGGCTGTCCCGTCATCAGTTCAAAGCGCGGCTCTCTGGGTGAAGTGGTCGGCACTGCGGCCCGCATCATCGATCCCGAGGATGTCGGAGACATGGTGCAGGCTTTGCTTGAGGTCGCCGCGCATCGTGAGCAGCGGGAAGCGCTGACTCTGGCTGGCCTGGAGAATGTCAAACAATTCAACTGGGACGACAATGCCAGGCGAGTCATGGACGTTTACGCCAAACCTTTCACAGGCACCCGCAGCTGGGGAGGGTGATCCCGATGTCCTCCCGCTGCCGCATCCGTCCGCTCATCATCGCCGAAGCGGCCAATCCGACGCTCACCAGCGCCTCGTTGGTTGGCTGGTCCTGCGCAAAGGCCATCGCCGCGCAGACGGATGCCCACATCGTCACCGAGTGGCGTAATCGTGATGACTTTCTCCGCGCCGGCATGGTGGAAGGCACGGACTTCACCGCCATCAACAATCGCCGTCTGCAGCACCTGTCCTGGAGCCTGGCCACGAAGTTCAGCCGCAAAGGCAGCTTCAGTTGGAGTCTCTATGCCGTGCTTTCCAATCTCGTTTATCCGTTCTTCGAGCGCAAGCTGTGGCAGGCCTTCGGCCTCAGGCTGCTTGGCGGTGAATTTGATCTCGTTCACCGCGTGCTGCCGCTTTCACCCACCACGCCAAGCTGGCTCGCGCCACGATTGAAGAAGATCGGCGTGCCTTTCATCCTGGGGCCATTGAACGGTGGCGTGCCATGGCCGCAGGGCTTTGATGATCTGCGCCAGCAGGAGGGCGATAGCGCAGGACGGCTGCGCGCGTTTTGCCGTTTTTCACCGCGCTTGAAACGGACTCGTGAATCCGCCAGCGCCATTCTCACCGCTTCGCGAACGACTTGGCGTGAAGTGCCTCGGCATCTTCGCAGCCGCTGCATCTTCATTCCCGAGAATGCCGTGGATCTGGAAAAGTTTCCGCTGACGCCCAAACCAGCCGCAGATCCGTTCAAGCCACTGCGCATTTCCTTTGTCGGTCGTCTCGTGGCATTGAAGGGCGTGGACATGCTCATTGCCGCAGCGGCACCGTTGATTCGCAGCGGTGCAGTGCATCTGGACATCATTGGCGAGGGCCCGGAACGCGAGCGGCTGCATGGCATGGTGCAAAAGGAGCACATCCCCACCGGAGTGCGCATGGATGGCTGGATTCCCCACGCCCAGATCGGTGCCCGGCTGCGTGAGAGCGATTTGTTCGTGTTCCCCAGCATTCGGGAATTCGGTGGCGGTGTGGTGCTGGAAGCCATGGCGCAGGGAGTCCCCGCCGTGGTGCTGGATCACGGCGGCCCGCCCGAACTGGTGCCACCGGACACCGGCTATGTGCTGCCCATGACCACGCGCGAAGACATTGTGACCCGCCTGCGTCAACTGCTGACGGAACTGCACAAAGACCCTGCCCAACTGCCCCGCGCAGGGGAGCTGGCGCAGGCGCATGTCCGCAAGTTTTACTCCTGGGAGGCCAAGGCGGTGCAGATCCATGAGGTGTATCGCTGGGTGCTTGGGCATCGTTTCACCAAACCCGACTGGGGCGCGCCGCTGGGCTTTGCGAACTCTGAGGATGAACCTGAACCGCCGATGCAGCCCCTGCTTTTTCCGGATCATGCCTTCTAAATCATCCAGCCAGGGAGCGTTTCACATCGCCTCGCTGGACGGCATGCGCGCGGTGGCCATCTTGATCGTGTTTCTCAGCCACGCCGGTCTGTCCCATGCAGTTCCCGGTTTGTTTGGAGTCACCGTCTTCTTT
Source organism: Verrucomicrobiota bacterium (assembly GCA_025360015.1). Classification (GTDB taxonomy): domain Bacteria; phylum Verrucomicrobiota; class Verrucomicrobiia; order Verrucomicrobiales; family Verrucomicrobiaceae; genus Prosthecobacter. The sequence goes on from JANYCZ010000016.1 coordinate 82,436, forward strand.
TTTCTCAGCGGCTATCTCATCTCCACGCTGCTGCGGGTCGAATGCGAACGGCACGGCAGCGTCAATCTTCGCCAGTTTTTTCTGCGGCGCACCCTGCGCATTCTGCCGCCGTTTTATCTGGTCCTGGCAATCATTGCCGCGCTCACTGCCACTGACACTTTGCCAGGAGGTTTTCACGGGCAGGCATTGACGGCTCAGTCCCTCTTCGCCGCAAACTACTGGGAGATCGCCGGTGGTGTGCAGCCTCCAGGAACGGAGGTTTTTTGGTCGCTGGCGGTGGAGGAGCATTTCCACCTGCTCTTTCCCTTTTTCTATCTCGCCATGCGGCGCGTGCTGCCAGAGCGGCGGCAGCAATTTGCCCTGCTGCTGACTCTCTGCGCGGCGCTGCTCATCTGGCGCATCCTGCTGGTGCATCCACTGGCCGCCATTGATCTGCATTCCGGCTCGGCCCATCATCCGCGCACCTGTCATGCCACGGACACGCGTCTGGACGGCCTGCTCTTCGGCTGTGCTCTGGCAGTCTGGGGGAATCCAGCGCTGGATGGCACGCGCCTTCGGCGCAGCCACTGGCTGTGGCTGCTGCTGCCGTCTTGCATCGCGCTGCTACTGGCCACCTTCGTCATCCGCAGCGTGTCATTTCGGGAAACGTGGCGTTACACGCTCCAAGGACTCGCCTTGATGCCAATATTCATCACCGCCATCCGTCATGCCGACGCCCTGCCCCTGCGTTTCCTAAACTGGCGCTGGGTCAGCCGGCTTGGTGTGCTCTCGTATGCGTTTTATCTCACTCATGCGCTGGTGCTCAAACTGGTGAAACACGGGCTGCCTGCAACTTCAATGCTGCTGCATGGCACGGCTGCGTTTGTCCTGACACTGGCTGCCTCATGGGCGATCCATCAGTGGGTCGAAACGCCTTTCCTGCGCCTGAGACGCCATCTCGGCAGCAGCCCAGCAGCGGCGGCGCATAAGCAATCGGGCGTATTGGTATTGAATCGCGCTTAGCAAAGCCTAAAACTCGATTCATTCTTGCCTCAAAAGCCTGGTTTGAAACGACCCGGCTTGCGGTCTGTGGGTTTCATCCAGACCGTACCGCATGCAACACGTTATCATCGCCGCCTTTGAGCTGTCCCCATTATGAACATTTCACGTCCATTCATCCGCGTCGCCTGTGTCGAGGATGATCCGCAGTTTCAGGCGCTCCTGAAAAAGCTCCTGGTGGCAGAGCGTGGGTTTGACCTCCTCAATGTTTTCAACAACACCGAGCAGGCCGTGGCATCCATTCTGGACTCGCGCCCGGATGTGGTGCTGCTCGATATGAAACTCCCGGGAAGAACAGGCATTGAATGTCTCGGCATCCTTGAGTCCCACATGCCCGCCACGGCGTTTGTGATGCTGACCGGTGATGACACTCCACAGCAGGTCTTCGCCGCGCTGAAGGCAGGCGCCTGCGGCTACGTGCTGAAGAACGCACCGCCCGAGCAGCTGCTTGAAGCCGTGCGTGCCGCAGCGATCGGCGGAGGTCCGATGAGCCCTGCCATTTCACGTGTGGTCATCTCAGCGTTCCAAACGAAGGGTGCTGCGGCCAAGCCACGCATGCCCGGCATCACCCATCGTGAAAATGAACTGCTGGGATTGTTTGTGAAAGGCATGAGCGCCAAAGAGGCCGCCTTCGAGATGGGCATCAGCTATGAAACCGTGCGGGACTATCTGAAGACGATCTATCAGAAGCTCAAGGTGCGCTCACGCACCGAAGCGGTGCTGAAGTATGTTCGCAACCAGCAGGGCCCGGCGCTGGCGTTCTGATCAACGCATTCAGCTCAAGGCTCGGACGGTCATCTGAATTTATCTCCGCTTCTTCTTTTTCCGGCCGGTGAGGATGGCGCGTGCGCGATCTTCATCGTCGAGAGCGGTGGTGTATTTGTAGCTGAAGCCTTCGAGCTTCCGGCGCTCGATTTTCTGGCTGATGAGGCGCTCAATGGAGGCCACGTTCATGAGCTCGTCGGCGGCGAAAAGGGTGAAAGCATCCCCTTCCTTCTGCGCGCGGCCGGTGCGGCCGATGCGATGAACGTAGTCTTCCGAATGCTCGGGGACCATGTAGTTGATGACGTGGGTCACACCGCTGACATCCAGACCACGGGCGGCGAGATCCGTGGCGACGATGATTTCGAATTCACCGTTGCGGAAGCCCTGCAGAGCACGTTCGCGGTCACGCTGGCCGATGTCGGAGTGCATGACGGCGACCTTGTATTCGTTGAGCTGATTGAGCGCTGAGTAGATCTGATCTGCCTGCACTTTGGTGCGGGTAAAGATCATGACGCTTTCGAAATGCGTCTGCTTCAGAATGGCGAGCAGGAGCTCCATGCGCTGGTCGCTCGCGATGGGGTACATGTAGTGGCTGACCGTCTCCGATGGGGAGAAGCGGATGCCGACTTCGACGGTTTCAGGATCTTTGAGGGCGAAATCCGCGAGGCTCTTGATCTGTGGCGGCATGGTGGCCGAGAAGAACAGCGTCTGGCGTGAAGGCGGTGTTTTTTCGACGATGCGGCGCACGTCAGGGAGGAAGCCCATGTCGAGCATGCGATCGACTTCATCGAGGATGAGAACTTCCACATTGCGAAGGTCGGCGATGCCTTCCTGCATGAAGTCGAGGAGACGTCCGGGAGTGGCGACGACGATATCGACGCCTTCCTGCAACCCCTTGCGCTGCTTGTCATAGCCGACGCCTCCGTGAACGAGGAGAACGCGGAGACCGGTGTGCTCGCCATATTTTTCAAACTGCTCGACCACCTGCGCGGCGAGTTCGCGGACGGGCTCGAGCACGAGAACGCGGAATTTCCCGGGGGCAGCCATGCGGGTGAGTGTGGGCAGAGCGAAGGCGGCGGTCTTGCCGGTGCCGGTCTGTGACGCGCCGATGACATCACGCCCAGTGAGAATGATGGGGATGGATTTCTCCTGAATGGTCGTGGGCGTGGTGTAGCCGGTTTGACGCACAGCTGCCAGCACGGCAGGGGAGAGGCCGAGCGCTTCGAAAGCTTCTGGGAACGGGCCTTCGGGGACGGGCGGCGATGGTAGCGGGGCTACCGGCGCGTGATTTTCACGCACAGGCTTGTCTTCACGGGGTCCACGCGGCGGACGATTGTCATCGCGCTCGCGGCCACGCGGCGGACCGCGACGGCTATCACGTTCTGGGCGCTCCGGACGCTCACTGCGCTCACGCGATGGGCGGGCTTCACGCGGCTGGCGGGGAGCATGCTCGCGGGGCTTGTCCTCGTGCGCACGCTTGTGGGCGTGAATGGTGGCGGGGTGATGATCCTTGGCATGCTCCTTCGAATGCTCTTTGGCGGGCGCATGGGCCGCTGGCTTCTTCGTGTCTCCGCCGATGACGCGTTTCAGACCTGCTTTAAAGCGGCTGAAAAGGGAGGGCTTCTGCGGGGCGTGGTCGGGTCTGCGTGGGGTGGTCACAAGCGTTTCTAGAGGTAGGAGGCGTGGTCTATCGGCCAGTTTGGGGGATAATGCAAACCCGCAGAAACCCGGCGGGCGGGGTCAGAGCTTCATCGCGTAGTGCACCTGACGGGCGACTTCCTCAAAACCGCAGCTCGGGTACAGGTGCTGGCCGATGGCATTTGAGGCCATGGTTTCGATCTGCGCGAGCTTCATGCCCTCGTCGCGCATGTAATCCAGCGCGTGCTGCAGCAGGCGGCGTCCCAACCCCAAACCCCGGGCACTTTCAACCACGGCGACATTGGGAATGCGGCCCCGTGCATTCACGCGGTCCAGCCGGGTGGTGATGTAGCCAAGGATCTCGGCTCCACGCTCGGCCACAAAGCATCCCTCCGGGCATTGTGACACGTCCTCGTCGATGTGGCTGGCCTTGCGCACTTTCCAGTCGCGCTCATTCCAGAGCCCAAATTTGAGCTCCAGCATCTGCTCCAGGGCAACGCTGCCAAAGGAGGCCACGGTGATCTCCCGCAGTTGCGGCAGATCCTTGTCCTGGTAGGGTCGGATGAGAAGGGGGGGATCGTCCATGTTTGCGGGGGTTGAATACTGAATAAAAGGGTGGTAGGTGACGTCTTTAGACAAGCATCAATCGTTCAAATGGCACGGGTCTTGCGAAACAGGCATCCAGCTGGCGACGTTGATAGCAGTAATAATTCAGAGTTGCGAACATCTTAGCTTATATCATTCTTCTAGCCCATGCTGCTTTTTAGCCGGACCTCTCAAAAATCCCTTTTATCTGACTGCCTCAAGGCGGTGGGGGGTGTCCTGCTGGTTGGAATACTCAGCCAATGCACCTCGACGCCGAAGGGCGATGTGGTGGTGAGCGTGAAAGATCAGAAACTCGGTATCTACAGCGAGGGCAAGCTGACCAAGCAATACGTCATTTCCACCTCCAAATTCGGCCTCGGCGATCAAACAGGCAGCAATCGCACCCCCTTGGGCCAGCATGAAGTCATTGCCAAAATCGGCCAAGGCCTGCCTGCGGGAGCCGTGTTGAAGAGCCGTCGCTGGAACGGCGAAGTCCTCAAACCTAACGCTCCAGGCCGCGATCCCATCGTCTCGCGCATCCTCTGGCTGCGGGGCATGGAGACCACCAATAGAAACGCCTTCAACCGATTCATCTACATCCACGGCACCCCGGAAGAAAACCGCCTTGGCAAACCCGCAAGCTATGGCTGCGTGCGCATGGGCATGAAGGATGTGGTCGATCTGTTCAACACCGTCAATGTGGGTGCCACGGTGGTGATCACCAAGGGCGGCCTGCCGCCGGGCGATAAAGAGAAGGCCCTCACAACCACGGATGACGTCGATGGTTCTCCTGCGCTCAATGCGCCGTCCACGCTTGCCGCTCAGCCGCTCGAAGTGGCCCGCATCGTGCCCTCAGAGGGTGAAAAGAAGCGGGCCGAAGAAAACGAAGCCAAGACGCAGGGCAAATCCAGCCCTGAACATAAAAAGCCTGTCCACAAATCGAGATCGCCCAAATCCAAGTCGGACACGAAAGTGGCCGGGCATGCTGCGCACAAGGCGAAGGCCAAGGCCTGAGCCTTGGATCAGTCCCGCACCAGTTCAAAAGTGGGCATCTTTTTCAAAAGCGACGGATTGGTCTCCAGCGGCATCCTGCGCATGACCTGCAGGAGCTTGGGGTCAAGCATGAGCCGTTGCTTGTGGATGCCGTTCTCAAAAATCTCACTCTCGCTCCACCGGGGAGCTTCGCGAAACACCGCCTGCGAAGGCCAGTAAACGCCGGTACGGCCCACATTCACATCGATCAATTCGACCTCCGTCTGGCCTGTCAGGTGGCACACTCCGACGACGCAGCCCAGTTCCACCGCACGCGCGGAGGCGCAGCGCCCTATCCGCTCGACGCCCAAAATGGTTTCTGTAGCGCTCGGAACCAGCAGCACATCCACGCCGGCACCGCGCAGCCGCGTGCTGATTTCAGGAATCTCGATGTCCAGGCAGATCACCACCGCAAAGCGCAGTCCGGCAAACTCCCATAGATGCAGTTCGGTGCCCGGTGCGAAATCGACCTCCCACGGCGTCAGGTGCAGCTTGTCTTGGCATAAAACTCGATCTTCCACCAAGATCGGTGCCCGGTTGCGCAATTCCTGACGTTCCGAATCCCAGAAGGGCACCGTGCCTAGCACCACCGCCTTGCCGGGACGCATCAGCAGGGATTTTAGCGCGGGCAGCACTTCGCCCCAAAATACTTCGGCGGTGCGCTTGAGCGTCTTGGGTTCCACCAGTGGCACCAGCCCCACCCAGGCGAATTCCGGCAGCAGCACCAAGTCGGCTCCATTGTCCCAGGAATCCTCCACACAATCCACCACTACCGCTGCATAGGCTGCGGGCGATGTGGCGGCAGCTCTGGAATCAAAAGTGCAGAGATCAATCGCTATCATGGCAGTGCCGCAGTTTGCGCTCATTTTCCGCAGCCGCAACTGCCACCGCAGCCCGGTTTCTTCCGGCGTTTGGCCGAGCGGACGACGAACAGTGTGATCGTGACGAGCACGACCGCGATCGCTGCGATGGATTGCCAGTCTGCGTTCATGGTGTGAAAAAAGGTTAGTAGCCCAGCGCGCTGCCGATCTGGAAGATCAGCAGGCTTAGTACATACGCCGTTCCGGTCATGTACCCGAGCTGAAAAAGCGCCCATTTCCAACTGCCCGTCTCACGTTTCACGATGGCGATGGTGCTGACGCACTGCATGGCGAACACATAAAACACCAGCAGGCTGATGCAGACGAGCGGCGTGTAAACCAGACGGCCGTCGGGACGGCGCTCTGAGGCCAGCTTGTCGCGCAGCGGTGCCAGGTTGTCGTCACCTGCGCTTTCCACGGCATACACCACACCCATCGTGGAATTGAACACCTCACGGGCGGCAAAGCTGCCAATGAGCCCAATGCCGATTTTCCAGTCATAACCGAGAGGCGCGATGGCGGGCTCGATCAGCTTGCCTGCCCGCCCCGCAAAGCTGTTTTCAAGCTGTAGCGCCTTGTCCGCTGTATCGGTCTTCGGATAAGTCGAAGCAGCCCAGATGAGGATGGAAATACCCATGATGATCGTCCCTGCACGGACCAAAAACATGCGCGCACGCTGCCACACATGCAGCAGGATGCTTTTGATGGCGGGCATCTTGTAGGACGGCATCTCCAGAATCATGGGACTCGCGGAGCCTTTCATGACGCACTTGTTGAAAAGCCAGGCGAACGCAAAGGCAGCAAAGGTACCAAGAGCGTACAATGCCAGCATGATCCCCGCCTGCACAAGCGCCCCGACCTCCCCCACCGGAAACAGCACGCCAATGAGCAGCGAATAAACCGGCAACCGGGCGGAGCACGAGGCCAGCGGCGCAATCAGGATGGTGATCAGGCGGTCCTTGGGACTGTCGATGGTGCGCGCCGCCATCACTCCGGGGATGGCGCAGGCATAGGAACTGAGGAAGGGCAGGAACGATTTGCCGTTGAGTCCCACCTTGCTCATCGCCCAGTCCATGATGAAGGCGAGGCGTGACATGTAGCCTGTGTCCTCCATGATGCCTATGAAGAAGAACAGGATCAAAATCTGCGGCAGGAAGATGACCACGCCACCAACTCCTGGAACGACGCCATTCACGATGAGATCGCGAAAATCCCCGGCAGGCATCAGCCCCTCCACCCACGTGCCCAGTTGGCCAAATCCGGCCTCGATCCATCCCATGGGCCCTTCGGCGACCTTGAAAATGAGGAAGAACAGCAGCCCCAGCACAAGTAGCAGGTTCACAAAGCCAAGGACCGGATGCAGCAGGACGCGGTCAATTTTCGTGGTGATGGTCTCGATCTCCTGATCAGGCCGTTTCAAGACCTGCGCGCAGAGTTCTTCAATACCGCGATAACGCTCGGCCACGAGTTCGTCCTCCCAGCCCGGAAAGCTTGCTTCCATGCTGGCGCGCAGTTCCTGAATGCGCCCAATCTGCGTGTCAGCGATGCCATAGTGCGTCGGATCGTGGTCTGAGAGCAGGTACAGCGGCTCCAGCAACGAAGCGCGGCTGTGAATGGCCCCCGTCTGGCACAAGGGGCCACGGCTTTGTTCCAGCGCGACTCGCACCCCATCCGGCAGTTTCGCACTCTGCCACTTCGGCGGCGTGAGGTCTTCACGGCTGAGGGCGAGCTTGAGTTCGATCAATCCCTGACCAGACACCGCCTGGGTTTGCACCACCACAACTCCAAGCAATTCCGACAGCTTGGCGGCATCAATGCGCCATTCGCGCTGCACGGCCACGTCGATCATGTTCAGCACCAAAATCGTCGGCAGGCCGAGCTCAAGCACCTGGCTGACCATGTAGAGATTGCGCTCCAGATTAGCCGAATCCACCACACAGACCACCCGGTCCGGGCGTGGCGTTTCCGGCCTGCGCCCCAGCAAAACATCCCGCAGTACGGCTTCATCCGGCGAGCGTGCGTTCAGACTGTAAGCGCCGGGCAGATCAATCAGCCGCAGTTTTTTCCCATGCTGGCTGTAGCACTCGCCGATTTTCTTCTCGACAGTCACTCCGGGGTAGTTCGCCACCTTTTGCTTCAGCCCGGTGAGCAGGTTGAAGAGCGTGGTTTTCCCGGAGTTCGGGTTTCCCACTATGGCGATGAGCGGCGGTTCAGACGTGGCCTGGCTCATGCGGCTGCGGGGGAGATGGCGATGAAAGCCGCCTCGTGGTTGCGCATGGAAAGATGGGAGCCACGCACGCAGATTTCGATGGGTTCGCCCAGCGGCGCACGACGCGTCACACGGACGCGTGTCCCTGGCACAATGCCCATCTCACGCAGCCGGGTGAGGCCGGAACGCCCGGTGGGCATGGACTGGACGATGGCATCAGTGCCAACAGGGAGCTCAGCGAGGGTGGCGGCGTACATAGAAGGGAAACGGTTCTGCGATTGAGACTCTGTCGCAGATTAGAACGAGATTAACAAGAACTGGGATTCTGGCAAATGCGTACTTTGAGCGGATTTTGAGCATCGGAGGGCGTTTACCCGTTTTCGGTCCCATGCCGCAGGGGTTGCACCGCTTCTGAAAGCCGCTAGTCTGCGCGCCCTCGAAATTTATGTGGAAAGGCCGATTTGCTCAGGAAACCAGCGCTCTCGTGCAGCGCTATGGAGAATCTGTGTCGTTTGACTGGAGGCTCTACCCCCATGACATCGCCGGTTCCATCGCGCATTCCAAGGGGCTGCTCAAAGCGGGTATTTTGACCGTTGAAGAACAGTTGCAGATCGAAACAGGCCTGCTGGCGATCCGCCAGGAGATCGAAGCGGGGAACTTTGAGTTCAAGGAGTCTCTAGAAGACGTCCATATGAACATCGAGTCGGAGCTGACACGGCGCATCGGCCCTGCGGGCGCGAAACTGCACACGGCCCGTTCCCGGAATGATCAGGTGGCCACGGATGTGCGCCTTTACTGCCGGTCAGCGATCAACCGCATCCTCGACCTCATCAGCGCCATGCAGGCGTCTCTCGTCGAATGTGCCGAGCGCGGTGGAGATACCGTCATGCCCGGCTACACGCACTTGCAGCGCGGCCAGCCGGTCCTCTTCGCCCATCATCTGCTGGCCTATGTGGAAATGCTGGCGCGTGACTTTGACCGGCTGATGGACTGCCGCAAACGGCTCAATGTGATGCCTCTCGGCTCCGGCGCATTGGCGGGCAGCACGATCATCATCGACCGCGATTTCGTGGCGCAGCAGCTCGGTTTCACCAGTGTGACGCAGAACTCCATGGATGCCGTCAGCGACCGCGATTTCGTGGCTGAGCTGCTTTTCGCGGTTTCGCTGCTGGGAGTCCACCTGTCCCGCCTGAGCGAAGATGTCATCCTGTGGGCGAGCGCGGAATTTGGCTTTGTGACCCTGAGCGACGCGCACACCACCGGCTCGTCCTTGATGCCGCAGAAGAAGAACCCGGATGTGGCCGAACTCACCCGTGGCAAATCTGCGCGGTTGATCGGCAACCTCATGAGCATCCTCACCCTGCTCAAGGGGCTGCCGATGACGTACAACCGTGATTTGCAGGAGGACAAGGAGCCGCTGTTTGACTCCATCGACACCATCGACATCGCTCTGCAGGTTTTCACCGAAATGATCACCGGCATGGATGTGAACCGTGCCAAAACCACCGCAGCAGCCAGCGATCCGATGCTGCTGGCCACCGATCTGGCCGACTACCTCGTGAATCATGGCGTGCCCTTTCGTCAGGCGCATGAAGTCATCGGCAAGCTCGTGGCTTACTCCATCGAGCAGCAGCGCTCCTTTGGTGACATGACCCTGGAGGAGTTCCAACGCTTCTCGCCGGCCTTTGAGGCCGATGTGACTGCGTGTTTGAATCTGGAAACCGCCATGGCGGCGCGCAAAGGCATCGGTGCGCCATCGCCGCAGAATGTGAAAGCGCAGCTGGCCCGCTGGCGCAAAGCCTTGACCCCTGAGTGACCGGCATGCAGATCCCGGAATTTGAACTCTACACGCCCGGGGCCGAGTCCGGCTGGCAGAAAACCCGTAGTGACGTGCTGTTTTCCAATCCTCACATAGGTGTCGAGAAAGCGTATTTTACAACGCCGAACCGCCCGACCGAAGTGCCATGGATGGTGGTGCAGCGCAAGGCCGCCGTGGCGATTGCCCCCGTGCTGGAAGACGGCCGTTTTGTGCTGGTGCACCAGGAGCGCCTGCCGGTGATGCAGACGATGTGGGAATTTCCCGCCGGTCAGATCGACACGGCAGTGACACGCGAGTCGATCATCCACACCATTCAAAATGAACTGCGTGAGGAGTGCGGCTGCGCCCTCCACCCCGATCTGGGAACGCTGCAGTCGCTCGGCTGGTTTTTTCCTTCGCAAGGTTTTACCGATGAGATCGTATATCTCTTCACGGCGAAGCCCGTGTGTGTCGTCAGCCGTCCGGAACCGGATGGAAGCGAACACATCAGCGACGTGCGGTTTGTCAGCGCGGGAGAACTGCGTGGGATGATTGCTGCCAATGCGATCACCAACGCCCTGACGCTGGCACTCTACGCGCGGATCGCGGCCCAAGGACTGCCGTAGTCCTACGCACCCGCAACTCCCCTTCCCCCCCTCTCATTCCCATGTGGTCCGGCCTACTTCAAAAAGTCTTCAAAGTTCGCGAAAAAGTCGCCATGAACCTCAGTGGCAAAGGCGACGAGGAAAAACCGTTTCTCGATCACCTCGAAGACCTGCGCAAAATGATCGTGCGCATCGCCATGACGCTGCTGGTCTCCACGCTCGGCACGTTCTGCTTTTACGAAAAGCTGTTCGAAATCATCAAGCTGCCGTTGTGGTGGACCGGTGTGGTCAAGACGGAAGCGGATGTCAAAGGCATGCTGCAGATCCTGACGCCTCAGGAGGGTTTCATGATGGTGATGAACCTGGCGCTGATCGCGGCGGTGATATTCGCCTTTCCTCTGCTGCTGTTTTTCGTGCTGCAATTCATCCTGCCAGGCTTGAAACCGGCTGAGAAAAAAGCCATCTTCCCGGCCATCGGCATTGGTGCAGGACTGTTCCTCATTGGCTCCTGCTTTGCTTTCTACGTGGTGCTGCCGAAGGCGCTGGAATTCTTTTACACCTTCAACAGCAGCCTCGGCCTGGTGAATGGCTGGCGACTTGCTGACTACGTGAAGTTTGCCACGCGCTTCATCCTGCTCTTCGGCGTTGCCTTCGAGCTGCCGGTCATTGTCATGGTGCTGGTGAAGCTGGATTTCCTGAACTACAAGCTGATGAGCACGACGCGCTCCTATGCGATCGTCGCCATCGCGATCTTTGCTGCGGTGGTGACGCCGACGCCTGATCCGTTCACCATGCTCGTGCTGGCCGGACCGCTGTATGTCCTCTATGAGACCTGCATCTGGCTGGCCTACTTCATGGAGAAGAAAGACCGTGTGGCTTATCCAGAGTACTACGCTGACATCGACAAGGATGCGAAGGAACTGGAAAAACCAGGCGCAGACGACTGGGACAACGAGAACTACAATCCATGGTCATCCGGCGACGATGAAGCAGACGACAAGGACGACTACCAGACGCCTGCCGCCAAACCGTCCGCCCCGCCTGCCGAGGTCGAAAAGGATGACATCGAAGACCGTGGTGAGGACCAAAGCTCGCAGATGCCGGATGAAGATCCAGCCGACCTGCCTGTCCGCGAAAAGACGCTGGAAGAACTCGCCCGCGAGGATGAGAACCGCTCCGGCAAGAATGAGCCGCGGAAGGATTCGTAACAGCGGGCGGGATCAGTGAATCAAACTGCGGAGACACAGGTGTACAGCCTGTGTCTCTTCAGCGTTCAGGGGCGCCTTCACAATCGATCACCTGCAGGCAGGGTGCCTCCGATTGAATATCGCGTCTGCGTACCAGCAGACGCGCAAGATAGGACGTTCCCCAATCCGTTTCACGATCCAGGAAACGCCCCAGCGGTGTGTCACGTTCAACACAGGCCACAAAATGCGGATCGCTGACCGCCGAAACCTGCACGTCGAAGGTGATGTATTTGGGCCGCAGCTCCGCGGCAATGTCCAGGCCATGGCTGGGCCGCAGCCCGACGTGGAACCACGTGGGGGCGGCGTCCGGTTGTTTCAAGAAAGCAGCCAGCTTCGCCGCATGCGTTTCATACAAAAGCGGCCAGCTGATGCGGCGTCTGCCATCAGCCCCTGTTTCAAGCCGGACCAGCGCGCCTCGGGGGCATGCAGCAGTCTTCAGTTTGAACAACGGCACTCCCTGCCCCCCCGGCAGCATCATTGGCATGCCAGAAATGGGCGTGAGCTGGTACTGATCTCTCTTTTCCGCGCCTGTCCCGCCAAACAGAGCTTCGATTTCGGCACCGTATTTGCCTGCATCGTGAATGCAGGCGGCCCGGCGTTCAGCGCTGTCTGCTGCGAACAATTCATTGACCAAAATTTTCGCGTCCGCAGCAAACGCGACCACATCCGGCGGGGGCATCAAGGCCCGGGCGACTTGTGTTTTGGCCACGAGCGGAACTTTCAGCTCCACCTTGGCTGGAAGGGGTGCGGTGACTCGACTTGCCTTGGCTGCCGGCGCATTGACACTGTCCCACCACAGCCAGAGAGCGCCACCACACACGACCAGAAAGGCCAGCATGATGAACGCATTGCGCCACGGCGAGGTGCGCAAGTGGGGCGGAGTCATGAATTCCTCCTGGGGTGGCGCCGGGGCACCGGTCGGCAGCAGCGCCTGCGAAGGCTGCAATACCGGCCTTGCCATGGAGATCATGGGCGTTTGTACCTGCTGCGGCGGCTGAAGTCCCGGCCATGCCGCTGGCTGTGACGGCTGCGGAGCGGGAGCCGGCATGCTTTGCAGCGTCTGCGAAACACGCCGCCGCACCTGCGCCACACCGGCCACCTGGGCATGCGTGCCGAAATAGCCGCGCTGTGCATTGTGCGCACAATGCGGGCACTGCACCATCCCCTCCATGCTTTGCTGCATGGAGAGAAATGCCTGGCCACAGGCCGGGCAGATCAGACTGGCGGTGGTGCCGGGATTCATCGTGCGCAAAAAACTTAACTCATGTGCAGCTTTTTTGCGCGAGTTGATTGCAGCAATCCGCCACAAGCGAGGTGCGAACACAGAACTTTCTGGCGCAGAGAGCTGCATGCGGTAGATTTTCCCTTCGCATGAGTCGCCCCAACGATGATTTGAAGCCCATACCCCGCCATATCGCCATGATCATGGACGGCAACGGTCGTTGGGCGAAAGAGCGCGGCCTCCCGCGCACCGAGGGACATCGCGCCGGTGCGGAAACTGTGCGGCGAGTGGTGGAAGGCTGTGGCGAGATCGGCGTCGAATTCCTCACGCTCTACGCCTTTTCTTCAGAAAACTGGAAGCGCCCGAAGCGAGAAGTCGAGGCGCTGATGAAGCTGCTGGAGATCTTTCTCCGGGGTGAACTACCGCTGATGATGAAGCAAAACGTCCGCCTGCAGGCCATCGGCCGCCTGCATGATCTGCCGCAGTCCTGTCAGAACGAGCTGCACCGCTGCATCGAGGCCAGCGCGCAAAACACCGGTCTCACGCTGATTCTGGCGCTCAGCTACGGCGGGCGTGAGGAGATCATCGACGGCGTGAAAAGCCTGCTGCAGAGCGTGGAGCGCGGCCACCTCGACAAGGCCATGATTGATGTCGAGATGTTCGGCAAGCATCTCTACACGCGCTACTATCCAGATCCTGACCTGCTCATCCGCACCTCGGGCGAGATGCGCCTGTCGAACTTCCTGCTCTGGCAGGTCAGCTACACCGAATTTTACATCACCGAAAAGCTCTGGCCGGACTTCTCCAAGGAAGACCTGAAAATCGCCATCCGCGCCTTCCACCAGCGCCACCGCCGCTTCGGCGGCGTGTGACGAATGTTGACCTCACAACCAATTGCTGCGATAACGCAGTTCCAACCAACGAAAAACGCTCTAATGCCAGACAACCCGGATACCCACCTGATCATCGTGGATCCAGATGCCGACTTCCTCGCATGGGCTGCCGCCCATCTGAAAGCCCCGGGCGTTTCCATCAGCACTTTTGAGCGGGGCGAGGACGCCCTGGCTTCCTACATCAAGAAGCGGGCCGACCTGCTTCTCTCGGAGGTCCGTCTCAACGGTGCCACCGGCATCGAGCTGCTCAAGCGCCTGCGCCAGACCGATCCACAGTCGATGGTCATCCTCTTCAGCGGCACGGCCACGACCAGCCACGTCATCGAGGCCATGCGCCTCGGTGCTTACGATGTGCTGGGCAAGGAACGGCTGCCCTACGAGCTGCGCACCGTTGTCGAAAGCGCTCTCACCTCCATCGAGGCCCGCAAGGTCACCCGCGCGCAAACCGCCGAGGTGCCCACCGAATCCATTCAAGAGACCATCATCGGCCGCTCCGGGCCCATGCAGGAGGTGTTCAAGCTCATCGGCCGCGTTTCCCGCTCAGACGCCCCCGTCATGATCACCGGAGAAAGCGGCTGCGGCAAGGAACTCGTCGCCGGTGCCATCCACAAGTTCAGCCCACGTGCGCAGAAGGAATTCGTGGCGATCAACGTTACCGCCATCCCCGACAACCTGCTGGAAAGCGAAATTTTCGGCCACGAAAAAGGCTCCTTCACCGGCGCTGTAAACCAGCGTGTCGGACGTTTCGAACAGTGTGACGGTGGCACGCTCTTCCTCGACGAAATCGGCGATATGCCGCTGGCCGTGCAGAGCAAGCTGCTACGCGTGCTGCAGGAAGGCCAGTACTCCCGCGTCGGCAGCAATCAAACGCTCAAGACCGACGTGCGCGTGCTCGCCGCCACCAACAAAAATCTCGAAGATGAAGTCGCGAAGGGCAATTTCCGCGAGGATTTGTTCTACCGCCTCAACGTCGTGCGCATCCACATCCCGCCGCTCCGTGAGCGCCGCGAAGACGTGCGCCTGCTGGCCGAGTTCTTCCTCCACCGCCTGTCGGCACGCCGCCGTGGGCCGCAGATGCGCTTTACTGACGATGCGCTGGACATGCTCGACGCCTATGACTGGCCCGGCAACGTGCGCGAACTGGAAAACACCATCCAGCGCGCCTGCGCCCTCTGCAATTCCGACGTGCTCCTGCCCTCCGACATCCCGCTCGGCAGCAAAGGCGCACGCCACATGGACCCCTCGAGCACCGTCACCCGCATGCGTGATGCTTTGAGCATGCTCGTCAGTGTGGCAGAAAAAACGCCTGACATCGAGCTGCTTCCCTGGGTGGAGCGCGAGCTTTCCCGTCTGGCCTACCGCCATTTCACCGAGGATGCCGACCGCACGGCCAAATTCCTCGGCGTCAGCAACACGACACTGCAAAACCATCTGAGCGCACCCGCCATCAAAAAGGCCACGATTGAAACCCCGCTCATCGCCACCCCTGCCGTCAAAAAAGCCAAGAAGGCCAGTTGAGCACCCGCTTGTTAAATTTTCCAAAGACCTTCCGTAACCTTTCCCTCTATGCTCAAACAACTCACACTCACCGCCCTCGCGGCGCTCGCACTCACCACCGCCCAGGCCGCCGATGACGGCTGGGTCTCCCTGTTCAACGGCAAGGATCTCTCCGGTTGGAAGTCCAACGAAGAAGTCCCCGGCGTTTTCACCGTCGAAAACGGCGAACTCAAGGTCAGCGGCGGACGCTGCCACCTGTTTTACATGGGGGAAAAAGGTGATGCCCAGTTCAAGAACTTCGAGCTGAAGCTCAAGGTCAAGACCACCCCTGGCTCCAACAGCGGCGTGTACATCCACACCCAGTACCAGGAAAAAGGCTGGCCGGACAAAGGCTATGAGTGCCAGGTGAACAGCACCCACACCGACCCCAAGAAAACCGGCAGCCTCTACGGCGTCGTCAACATCCTCGCCCTGCTAGATGGCCAGAAGGAACCCGAAGGTGGCAGGCACATCAAAGTGCCCCTCGCCCCGAGCACGGATGGCGAATGGTTTGACTATACCATCAAGGTCGAAGGCAAACACATCACCATCGCCGTCAATGGCAAGGTCACCGTCGATTTCACCGAGCCTGAAGGCTGGGATCCCGCCAAGGATCTGAAGAACATGCCCGGCCGCAAGCTCAGCGAAGGCACCTTCGCCATTCAGGGCCACGACCCAAAGAGCACCACCTATTACAAGGACATCTCCGTCAAGGTGCTGCCTTGATGTGAGTGGAGCAGATTTCACCACGAAACGGGCGTCTTGATCAGACGCCCGTTTTTTTTGCGGGTTTCGTAAAAAGAACGGCAAATGCAGACGCGACTGACGACGACAGTGTGACCACCCGCTTATGTCGCCACCCGTTGATGATGCCCAGCACAGCCAGTTTCTCCGCTTGTTCGCGGCGAATGAGGCGGCGCTGCACACGTTTGTCCGCTCCTTGCTGCCTTCCCGTCAGGCAGCCGCCGATGTGATGCAGGAGGTGGCGGTGGTCCTGTGGCAGAAATTTTCAGCCGCAGATAAGTTCAGGCCCTGGGCCTTCGGCGTCGCGCGCAACATGGCGCTCCGCCATCTCCGCAGCCATGCCCGCGACCGCCATGACTTCGATGACGATCTGGTGAACCGTCTCGCAGATGAAGCCATCACCATGGAGCAGCGGCACCTCACGCAGCGGGAAGCTCTGGCAGGCTGTCTGCAAAAGCTGCCCGCAATGCAGCGGGAACTCGCACTCGCGGCATACACGAAAGGCACGCGCATGGACGCACTCGCCGCTCAGCGCGGACAAACACCGATGGCGCTCTACAAACTGCTGCAACGCATCCGGCAGGCGCTGCTGGAGTGCGTGAGGCGCACACTAACCCAGGAGGAACTCTCATGAACACAGACAGGCATGAACTCATCCAGCGTCACCTCGCCGGCCTCACCACGGCTGAAGAGACCGACACGCTGCAAGCCGCGCTAAAGTCCGATCCGAAGCTGCGCGCCTTATATCTCGATTACATGAATCTCGATGTGGCGCTGGGTGCGCTT
The DNA here is from genome assembly GCA_025360015.1 of Verrucomicrobiota bacterium. Classification (GTDB taxonomy): domain Bacteria; phylum Verrucomicrobiota; class Verrucomicrobiia; order Verrucomicrobiales; family Verrucomicrobiaceae; genus Prosthecobacter. The sequence goes on from JANYCZ010000016.1 coordinate 99,394, forward strand.
GCTGGAGCAGCAGATCGCGTCAAAGCGCACCGGTGGACCACTTGGCGTCCGCTTGTGGCAGCAGCCGCTTGTGCCGTACTGCTGCTCTATTTCCGCAAGCCCTCCTTCGCACCGCCTGACCTAACGGCGGCCTTTGCCTCCACGGAGAATGCCATTGCTCATCTGCCTGCGCCGTCCCTGGAGCCACTTCCAGAGTGGATGTCTCCCACCGCCGCCATGCTCAATCCTGTGGGCATCCGCCCTTTGAATTTTTAATCCCACCACCCTATCATGAAACACATCCTCGCCGCACTTCTGGCCGCCGCCTGCTCACTCGTTGCAGCAGACAAATCTGCCGATCCCTTCGCAGGTGCATTCTTCCCGCCGGAGCTGATCCTGCAGTCGCATGAGCAGATCGGCATGGGCCAGCAGCAACTGGAGGCAGTTCAAGCTCGCGTCAAAGAAACCCAGTCGCGGTATGAGGCGCTGCGGAAAAAACTGGAAATCGAGAGCACCGCGCTGGCAGCGCTGGTCAAACAGGAACGCGTGGAGGAAGCCGCCGCGCTGACCCAGCTCGACAAAGTACTCGATGCGGAACGCGAGCTGAAGCATCTCCACATCGGCCTGATGGTGGCGATCAAAAACCAACTGACACCCGAACAGCAGGCCAAACTGCGTGAGTTGGTCAAGGGAGGCGGTGCAGAGGTCGCCGAAGCCACCCGCAAGCGGCTTACCGAAAAGGTCGAGCTCGTGAAGACAGGCGCGCAGGCCTGGGCAGCCGGTGGCCGCGACCCCTCGGAAATTCTCAAAGCCATGGAACAGCAGTTTCGCCCCTTGATCGAATCCGGCAAAGTCGTGGAAGCCGAAGCCGAGCTGGACCGCTTGCTCGAACAACTCAAGCCGGAGAAGAAGTGAGAGCATCCGCTCTCTTGCCCCCTTTTCAGAACATGAAATCCGGCTCCATCATCCTCATCGCCTGCCTGCTGCTTGCTGCCGTGGGCATCACCTGGTCTCAAAACGAGGAAGCTCGCAAGCATCTCCTGCATGAACTCGGCGGTCCCTACTTCGTTTCTCGTGCCAAGGTGCAGGAAGATCTGCGTCTCTCGGACGAGCAGGAGCACAAATTGTCGGCCAAGCTGTCATCCGACCTTCTTGAAGCCAAGGATCTCCTCGGAAAGCTCAAGAGCCTGAAGGACGGAGAGCGGGAAAAGTTGATGCAGCCCTCCTATGAAAAACTTGAGGCTTTTCTGCAGGAGAATCTGACTGCGGATCAGCTTGCGAGATTCCAGCAACTGAAACTGCAGTATGACAGCCCGGGCATCATGCTCCGGCCCGAGGTCATCACAAAACTGAGCATCACGGATGAGCAGCGGCAGAAGTTCATGGCTGCCATTCAAGGCATGCAAAAAATGATCATCCCCTTGCTGCAAGAGGCCAGGTCCGGCGGCAACCAGCAGGAGATCCTGCTCAAAGTGACCAAGCTGCGCCAGGACTGCCAGGCACAGATCGTGGCCTTCCTCAACGAAGCGCAAAGGCATCAGTGGGAGGAAATGACCGGCAAGTCCTTGGTCATTTGGTAGGTCCTCGCACACTCGAATTCTTTCACCTTTGACCATGATCACCAACAACCTTCTCGCCTGCATCACTGCTCTCACTTCTGCTGGCACGCTGCTGGCGGCCGACAGTTCCCTCGCTGAAACCCAATACCTGTCCTTCCAGGTGCAAACCGGATTGCCCGGTTATGCGAGCCAGTTTCACCCTGAACCCGGCCATTTTTCACTGACCAAGGCGCAGTTGGAAGAGTTTGTTCACTCAGTGGTCAAGGCAATCGGCATGACGGGAGATGCCCGGCATAAGCTGGCCTTTGCCGTCGGGCCACTCTGTTTCGACATGCCCGACGACGAAACGCGCCAGTTCATCCGCGATTCCTTTGCCGTCGCACAGGAAAACGATTTGGCTGTGGCTCTCCACCTGGATGACTCGATGGGCTGGGGGGCTCGCAAGGATCTCATCTCCAACCCCGACAACATCGAGACTGCAGATTGGCAGCAGATTCCTAACACAGGCCGGCGCATGGACTGGAGCCGAACTCCAACGAAGTTCGCACCCCAGATGTGTTTCAACAGCCCCGCCATTCAGGCCGCCGTCAAAGAACGCGCTGCGCTCATCGGCGCGGTGGTGAAGAAAGAAACAGATGCGCTCGTGGCTGCAGGCAAGGCCCACCTCTTTGCCGGTCTCATCGCAGGATGGGAGACGATGATTGGCCGCGATTTTGAAACCGATCACCCTCTGGGCTATCGGGCGCTCAGTCATCGAGCGTTCAGCGAGAGCAACCCGCCCAAGGTCCCAGACCTCGAACGCATCGAGGTCGTGCATGAGTTCATCGAGCTCTGGGCAAGTTCACTTCACGCGGCCGGCATTGATCATGAAAAGATCTTCTGCCACATCGCCTTCACGCCGCAGGGGCTGGATCACAATGAGACAGCCCCTACCACCTCGCACTTCTCGCCGCCTGAAGTGGCATTCGGCTCTTCCTACCGCCCAGGTTTTTCCACTTACCCCGAGGGAAACGCGTTCAAGGAAATCCATGTCTCCCTGGCCGCTCATGGCTCTCCCGGCTGGATCTCTGCCGAAGGCGCCAATGTCTCCCCCACCGGCATGCCCAGCGGTCTCACCATGGAGACCTATCTCGGCCGGATGTTTAACCATGGCGCGGTGATTACGAATGTGTTTGCCTGGGGCATTGGCGGTGAAGCGATGCGCGGCCATTTTTTCCGCCGTGCCGCAGAGGATCCCGAACCACTGGCTGCCTATGCCAAATTTTTGCGTGGCGAGCCACTTGTCGAATCCGGTCCTACCGGCTTTTCCCCCGAGGTCTTGCAGGCCAAGATGCAGCGGATTCAGCAGGAGCTTCCCACCTGGCTTCAATCCTCCGAACAGCAGTCGCAGGTGATGCCCATGATGACGAGAATCAAGACGCTGATGAAGGACAAACAATGGCAGGAAGTGGACAAGGCGGCGGATGAAATTTTGTTACTTATCTCTCCCTCAAAGGACAAGTGATTCAGGAGCGCCACTGCCAACTTGCCCGACGATTCATTTGACGGCGGGCGCAGTGATGAGCACTTGAGCAGCATGCTCCTCAACCACGGCATCCATCTCGGCTACTGCACCAACATCCACCGCGGCGAAACGTGGGAGGAGACCTGGAGCGGGCTCAAGAACTACACGCTGCGGGTGAAGGATCGCGTGAGTGGCGGCAAGCCCTACGGCATCGGCCTGCGTCTCAGCCAGCAGGCGGCGGTGGAACTCAGCGCTCCAGGAAAAATCGACGAGTTCAAGACCTGGCTGGAGGCCAACGGCTGCTACGTTTTCACCATCAACGGCTTCCCCTACGGCTCATTCCACGGCACTCGTGTCAAAGAGGAGGTCTTCAAGCCGGACTGGAGCCACCAGGAGCGGCTTGCCTACACGAATTTGCTCTTCGACATCCTGGCGCAATTGCTGCCCCCGGGCGTGAGTGGCAGCGTGAGCACACTGCCGGGCTCACACAAGACCTTCGGAATCGGTGCCGATGAACTGCAGGCGATTTTTACCAACCTGCGTCTGTGCCGCGAACACATCGAGAAGATCGCAACCAAGAGCGGACATGACTTGCACCTCGGCCTGGAACCAGAACCCCTCGGCTTGTTTGAGACCAGCGGCGAGACGCTCAAGTTTTTCGCCCTCTATTTCGACCGCAACCCACAGGACCGTGATTTTTTCAAATTCGTGGGCCTGAACTACGACACCTGCCACCTCGCCATCGAATTCGAAGATGCGCAGACGGCGCTGACGCGCCTCTCTGCGGCCGGCATCCGGCTCAGCAAGCTGCACTTCAGTTCCGCGCTCAAGCTCAAACCCACGCCGGAAAATATCGCGAAACTCCCAGCCTTTGATGAGCCGGTGTATTTCCATCAGGTCATCGCCAGCTACGGCAAGGACGAACCCCTGCGCCGCTTCAAGGACCTGCCTGACGCCCTGCAGTTCGCGCAGGCCAACCCCGGCAGTCTCGGGGAAGAATGGCGCGTGCATTTCCACATCCCCATCCATGCTCAGCCTGGCGACGGCTTTGACAGCACGCGGGATCACTTGATCGGTGCCATGGACTGGCTGGCCAAAAACCCCACGAAATGCCAGCACATCGAGATGGAAACCTACACCTGGGAAGTCTTGCCGGAGGAGATGCGCAGTGGCGATGTGGTGGATCAGCTCGTACGCGAATATGAGTGGACGCTGGGAGAGATGAGAAACCGCGGGCTGGCCCCCGTTTGAGGGGGAAAATCCCCTTGCGCCGGGACGCATCCATCGGAAGTCTGGTATTCCCAATTTCCCCACATGCAATCCCTCTGGAACGACCAAGAAGCCGCCACTTTCGGCACCGATCTGCTCGGACAACGCGTTTACACCTCACGCCTGCTCGGCCGGAACCCCGCGCTCGTCCTGCACGGCGGTGGCAACACCTCGGTGAAGGTCACGGAAAAGGACTTTTTCGGAGATGATGTGAACCTCTGCTACGTCAAAGGCAGCGGCTGGGATCTGGCAACGATCGAGCGCGCGGGCTTCTCCCCCGTGCGCATGGAGGCCCTGATCAAGATGTCCAAGCTCACCACGATGAGTGATGAGGACATGGTGCTGCAGCAGCGCGCCGCCATGACCAATCCCAACGCCCCCGCCGCCAGCATTGAGGCGATCCTGCACGCCATCCTGCCCTTCAAATTCGTCGATCACAGCCACGCGAACGCCATTTCCGCCCTCACCTGCAACGCGGATGGCGACGCCCGCGTGAAGGAGCTCTATGGCAATCGCGTCATCATCGTCCCCTATGTGATGCCTGGCTTCATTCTGGCCAAAACCATCGCCGACCTCATCGCAGGCCGCGATCTTCGCAAAGAAGGCATTCAAGGCATGGTGCTTCTCAAGCACGGCCTCTTCACCTTTGATGACGATGCGCGCAAAAGCTACGAACGGCACGTCGAGATGGTGACGATGGCGGAAGACTACCTTGCTAAAAAGGGTGCCAAAGCAGCGACGGCTGGGGCAACCGAAAACCTCATAACCCTGGCAAAACTGCGCCAGACCGTTTCCAAGCGCCGTGGTTTCCCACAAATCGCCCGGCTCAATGCTTCTCCCGAAGCCGTGGGTTATGCAAATCTTGCCAAAGTCGCGGAATTCGGCACCCGTGGGCCGCTGACACCAGATCACAGCATCCGCACCAAGCGTGCGCCGGCCTTCATCGGCGAAGACCTCGACGCCAGCGTGCAGCAGTACGCAGACGACTATGCGGCTTACTTCACTCGTCACGCAGGCAACCAGACGATGCTGGATGCTGCTCCGCGCTTTGCAATCTGGCCGAACCATGGTGTCGTGAGCTTTGGCGACACCCTGAAGGACGCCAAAATCGTCGCTGACATCGCGGAATCGACAGCTGCCACAGTGCAACTCGGCGAATCCGCCGGTGGCTGGGAGCCGCTGCCAGAAAAAGACATCTTCGAAATCGAATACTGGGAACTGGAGCAGGCCAAACTGCGCAAAGGCCCAGCACGCAAGGTGCATCAGGGCAAGGTCGCGCTCGTGACCGGTTGCGCAGCAGGCATTGGCTTTGCCATCGCTGAATCCCTTGCCGAGCAGGGCGCGCAGGTCGTCGGACTCGACATCGACAAAGACATTCCCGAGATCATGAAGAAGATCGGCGGCATCGGCATTGTGGTAAACCTCACCGAAGACAAACCGGTGCAGGACGCCATTGATTTCGCCGTGCGTGAGTTCGGCGGCATCGACATCGTCGTCAGCAACGCTGGCATCTTCCCGAAGAACGATCATCTCGACGCCATGGCGCAGACAGATTGGGACCGCACGATCATGATCAACCTCACCAGCCATCAGAAGCTGATGAACAAGGTCATCCCGTTTGTGAAGCAGGGCATCGATGCCAGCATCATCTTCGTCGGCAGCCGCAATTTTAAAGCCCCTGGTCCTGGTGCCAGCGCCTACTCCTGCTCCAAGGCCGCCCTTACGCAGCTCTGCCGCGTCGCCGCCCTCGAACTCGCGCCGAACAAAATTCGCGTCAACATCGTCCACCCGGATGCCGTGTTCGACACCAAGCTCTGGACCCCCGAAGCCCTGCAAAAGAGCGCCACACGCTATGGCATGAGCGTCGAGGAGTACAAGACCAAGAACCTCATGAAGGTGGAGATCAAATCCAAGGACATCGGCAACATGGTCAGCGCCATGGCCTCGCCGCTCTTCTCGAAAGTCACCGGTGCCCAGATCCCCGTGGACGGCGGGAACGACCGGGTGATTTGATCTTCAAAGGGGCGAGCCATGACACTGCCAGCACTCCCCCTCTCCACGCCTTCCCTGCTCTTCCCGGCGATCTCCCTGCTGATGCTGGCCTACACCAACCGCTTCCTCGGACTGGCCTCCGTGGTCCGCGGATTGCATGCGAACTGGCAGACGACCCAGGAGCCGATTCTGCTGGCGCAGATTCGGAACTTGCGGAAGCGCATTCAGATCATCAAGCACATGCAGACTCTGGGCGTACTGAGCCTGATGTTTTGCGTGGTAAGCATGACACTGCTGTTCTTTGACCAGCAGATGGGTGGACAGCTCATGTTCGGCCTGAGCCTGCTCCTGATGCTGGCCTCGCTGACGCTGTCTCTGATGGAAATTCAAATTTCCGGCGCGGCTCTGGACCTGCAATTACGAGACGTGAAGTGCCGGGAGCAGTGAGGTGATCTCAAATCACACTCTCAGCTCTGCAATGCGGTGCATGACTTCATCTGCCAGAGCCTGATAGAGTTCCTTGCCCGTTTCAACGTAGCTCTTCAAATCAGGCTGCCACAGGTCGCCGACGACGAGCGTGATCTTGGCAGGACGCAGCGTCTTCGCATTTCGCGAATAAGCCTCGTATGTGCCGAAGAGACGCACAGGCAGTACCGGGGCGTTGCTTTTGGCAATGAAGAGACCCACACCGGCTTCGGCCGATTGGGGTTCACCGTCGTAACTGCGGGTGCCTTCGGGAAACATGATCACCTTGTGGCCGTCACGCAGCAGACGAATGGTCGCCTTGAGTGAGGCAGCATCCGGCTTGTCACGGTCAACGGCCAGCACCTGCCAGCTGCGTAGAATTTTGCCGGCCAGCGGATTATTGAAGAGCGTCTTGCGGGCAAAGGAGTAAACCATCTCATCGAACGCGATGCCCACGCAGGGAGGATCAAGAAAGCTGACGTGGTTGCAGGCGATGATGGCAGGACCGGCGAACTGGATTTTTTCCGCACCGACCACGCGGTAATCAAACAATCCACGGGCGAGTTCGCGAAACAAGCGATGCCCGAACCAATAGGAAAAGTTCATTTGTCCGGTCCCAGTTAAGTCAGTTGAAGCGCCGCGATCACCTGATCAACGGCCTGATCAAGGGTGATGTGGGAGTTGTCGATCACGATGGCACCAGCAGGGATGACAAGCGGACTGTTTTTGCGCTGTTTGTCAATGCGATCTCGCTCGGCAATTTGATCCGAAAGCCCCTGCGCACCTCGACGGCTTGCGCGAACCTCTTCGCTGGCATCAACGTAGATTTTGTGCGGGCTGTCGGGAAAAACCACCGAGCCAATGTCACGCCCTTCCATGACCAGCGGGCCGAGGGCGGCAAGCGCACGCTGATCGGCCACGAGCCGGTCACGAACTTCATCGACGCGCGCAATGAATGACACCGCACGATTGACGGGATCGCTGTTGAGTTCGGCGTCCGTGGGTGTCCGCCCGGAAATGCGGACCTGCGTTTTACCTTCGATGACAGGTGATTCGATGACGACAGCGGCAGCAGCAGCACGGACGGCGTCCGCATCCTGCGGATCCACCCCGGCTTGCAGCACGGCCCAGGTCATGGCGCGGTACATGTTGCCGGTGTTCACATACGTGCGGCCCAGGCGCTGCGCGACCAGGCGCGCGATGCTGCTTTTGCCGGAGGCCGCAGGACCATCGATCGTGATGACGGAAGGGACCTCACTCATGATTTGGCACGATTCATTTTATCCACGAGCGGCTGTGGCACGCTGGACAGGACGGGAATCGGACGTGCGCCGTCATCCCCGTTCAGGAAAAGATCGAGATGACGCTCAAATCCTGGATAGGAGGTGGAGATGCACTCAGCGCCCTCCATCGTGGTGGTGCCTTCGGCAAACATGCCGGCGACGAGGAAGGCCATGGCGATGCGGTGGTCACCGTAGCAAGGCAGCGTGGCCCCTTGAAGTTTGGCACCGCCTTCGATCTCCATGCCATCCGGATGTTCGGTGACGGTGACGCCCATGAGGCGCAGGTTGGAGGCCACGGCAGCAATGCGGTCCGTTTCCTTCACACGCAGTTCAGAAGCGTCACGGATCAGTGTCTTGCCACGTGCCAGCGCAGCAGCCACGGCCAGAATGGGCAGTTCATCGATGACATTGGGGATCTCCGCCCCACCGATGACCGTAGCGTTTAAATCGCCACCGCGGACGGTGATGTTGCCGCGGGGTTCACCTTCGGAATGCGTTTCGGAATTGGTGACCAGAGCCCCCATGCGCAGGAGAACGTTGATGATCCCCGTGCGGGTGGGATTGAGGCCCACATTTTTAATCGTGATCTGTGCTCCAGGCGAAGCCGCAGCGGCCACCATCCAAAATGCCGCGCTGGAAATGTCTCCAGGGACCATGATGTCGTTGGCCCGGGGTTCCTGACCGCCGTAGACGCTGACGCAGTCGTCCTCCCGCAGCCATTTGATGCCGAAGTGCGTGAACAGACGCTCCGTATGATTGCGAGTGGCCACCGGCTCCACCACCGTCGTCTTGCCCGTGGCGTAAAGTCCGGCCAGCAGGATGGCGCTTTTCACCTGGGCACTGGCAACGGGCAGCTTGTAGTAGATGGATTTCAAAGGAGCGCCGCGGATCGTGAGCGGAGCACAGACTTTCTCCCCCTGGCCGGTGATCATCGCGCCCATTTGGCCGAGAGGATCGGCGACACGCTTCATCGGACGTTTCGAAAGGGAGGCATCGCCAAACAGTTCCGTTTTGAAGTCCTGCCCGGCGAGGATGCCGGAGAGCAGGCGGATAGTGGTGCCGGAGTTTCCGCAATCGACAGGCTTTTCCGGGGCCTTCAATTTCATGCCGTTGCCGGTGATGGCCAGTTTGACGAGGCCCACGCCTTCCACTTCCTCCAGCGGCTCCATCGTGGCTCCGAGGGCCTGCATGGCATGCACGGTGCAGAGGCAGTCCTCGCTGGGAAGGAAGCCATCAATGATGGTGGTGCCCTTCGCGAGTCCGGCAAACATGGCAGAACGGTGGGAAATGCTTTTGTCACCGGGGACGGTGATTTCGGCGGGAATGCTTTTGAGTTTCTTCGACTTGAGGCTGGCCATGATCTTCAGACCGCCGGAAGGAGGTCGCGCAGGGCTTTGGCCTGGGCGAGAAAACGGCGGAGGGCTTCTTCGTCCATGCTGCGCAGCATTTCAAGAAGCTCTCTCACGGCAGATGAGGCATCTTCCAGCGCAGCGATGACCTCCGTGCGGTTTTGCATGAGGATGCCCGCCCACATTTCGGGGTCCCCGCCGGCGACACGGGTGGTGTCACGGAAGCCACCAGCAGAGCTGTCGAGCACCCGGGCGTCCTGGCGGAGTGCCGCCAGAGTCGTCACCACGGCCAGGGTGTGCGGCAGGTGCGAAATGCGCGCCACACAGTGGTCATGCTGCTGCGGCGTCATCTCTTGGATGCGGCAGCCGAGCTTGACCCAAAAGGTGCGCAATCTCGCCAGATGCTGCGGTTTCGTGTGTGCGGTCGGCGTCACAATGCAGGCGGCCTGATGAAACAGATCCCCGCGGGCATGGGCCAAGCCGGTGTGCTGGGAGCCAGCCATGGGATGGCTCCCGAGAAAAGCCCCGTGGGTGGACATGAAAATGTCCTCCAGTTCGCCCACCACACCGCCTTTCACGCTGCCGACATCCGTGACGATCAAGTCGTCCGCCAGTTCACAGGCGGCGATCTGCCGTGCGATGCCCGGCATGTGCTGGATGGGCATGCACAGAACCGCGAGTGAAACGCCCTGCATGACCGTGGCGATGTCCGTGCTGGCGATGACTCCCGGCAGCATGCGCCTGACCTCCTCCACGGCCTCGGCACGTCGGGCCCACACTCGGACCTCCACGCCCGGCATGCGCTGCTGGATCGTTTTAACCAGTGATCCGCCAAGCAGGCCGGGGCTGAAAATCGCAATGGAACGTTCGACGGACACGAAATGGAGAGAAACAGGACAAATCCAAAAGGCCGCCAGATTCGGCTCAAAAAAACCAAGGGAAATCGACGCGGCACCCGCTCCAACGGCCGGAGAGGGAGCGGGCGGCTCAAACGATCAGGGGACGCGGAAGATTTTGCCGGTGTAGGGGCACTTGGCCTTTTGTCCGGACTGAAAATCACGCACGTCAATGGCCTGTCCATTCGGATCAAACGGACTTTTCACAAAGCCCGGTTTGCCAGTGATACGGGTGGCGTAGGGGATCTCAGCCGCAGGAGGCGGCGTAGGCGCGGTGGGAGGTGTCACTGACACTGGCGGGGGGGCCGTCGTATTCTCTGTCGTCGTCGGAGCGGTGACATTGTCACCCGTCACCGGAGCGTTGGGATTGGGAGTCTGCACCGCCGCCGCCGCATTGGGATTGGCCAGATCGACACCGTCAAAATACTGCGTCTGCTCCTGAGGAACGCCATAGCGCGGGGGCACGTCCAGCGAACGCCCACGTCCACGCCCGCCACGGGGAGGCGGCGGAGTGGGGCCAGGGCATGCGGTGAAGCTGGTGACGATTGCGATCAGCAAGAAGGCCTGCAGGAGTCGTTTCATGGAGGATTTAATGGGGTATCGGCGGAGATCAGGCATTCACGCGCATGGGCATCAGCACATACAGGAAATTCGTGCCACTGCGCAGCACCCCGGGGCTGATTTCATCAATGAGATGCAGGTGCACCTCGTCGGCGCTCAAGTTGCGCAGCGGGGCCATCGCAAATTCTGGATTGAACGCGATGGTGATGGACGCGCCCTTGTAATTGATCGCCACTGTTTCACGCGCTTCACCGACATCCGGCGAAGTGGCGACGATTTCCACGCTGCCTGGGGTGAAGATAAATTTGATCGAGTTCGACTTTTCGGTGACCAGCAGGGAGACGCGGGAGATGGCACGCAGAAAGGCCTCACGCTCCAGCGGAATGCGCTCCTTCGACTCACCAGGAATGACCTGACGGTAGTTCGGGTAGTTGCCGTCGATGAGCTTGCTGACCAGCAGGCTGTCGCCCAGGTCAAATCCAACCTGGGAGCCAGTGACGCGAATGGCGACCTCGCCGGAGTCTCCCAGCAGGCGGGAAAGTTCGTTCACGGCCTTGGTGGGCACAATGATGTCGATCTCCTGGCTTTGCGGGAACTCCAGTTCCTGCTCGACCATGGCCAGACGGCGGCCGTCGGTGGCGACCATCGTCAGGGCGTTGTCCTTGAAGGCGAACAGGATGCCGTTGAGCACGTAGCGCGTTTCATCCGTGGAAATGGCGTAGCTGGTTTTGCGCAGGCAGTCGCGCAGCACCTGCTGCTCGATGCGGAACTCACGCGCATCATCGAAACGGGGCAGCGCGGGAAACTCCTCGCTGGTGAGGCCGAGCACTTTGAAATAACTGGGGCCGCTGCGGATGGAGGCGACGTTTTTCTCATCGACCTTGACCTCGATTTCCTCCGATGGCAGTTCACGGACAATGGTGGCAAGACGGCGCGCTGGGAGAGTGGTGGCACCAGGCTCATCCACCTCGGCGGGAACCGAACAGGTCACGCCGACATCGAGGTCAGTGGTGGTGAGTTCTAGCCGTCCGTCCTTGGCCTTGAGCAGCACATTGGAGAGAATGGCGAGCGTGGTACGCGAACTGACCACGTGCTGGACCTGGTTGATGGCGTCCAGAAAGGATGCCTTGCTGATAGTGAACTTCATATAAAATGCCGGCTTGGGGCGATTTGTTAACAAACCCCGATGAAACGGCAAGGATATTGAGCGGAAAAATCCGGGTGTCTAACTGCAATCTGACTTCCTTCACTTTCGTGGGGGGCCTCCTTTTTTACGCGAAGGGCCAAATGGGACCGGTTTTATCACGTCACATGCCGTCAAAACCGACGTTTCCTCGCTGTCGGCTGGCCTCCATTTCAAGGTTGTCTGAACGGACAGGGCTTCAGCAGCAAAACCGCACGGAATTTGGTGGAGCATAGCGGGTTCGAACCGCTGACCTCCTGCATGCCATGCAGGCGCTCTACCAACTGAGCTAATGCCCCGGAAATTAAAAAAAAACCGGCTCCCCAAGTTTTGGGGAGCCGGAGACTAGCAAAGAGCTTTGTTTTGACAAGTGCTATTTCGACTTCTTCGAAGCACCACCTTTGGTCGGTGCTGGCTCAGAGACCGGAGTTGCGGCTGCAGGAGCTGCGCCAGCCTGTGGCTTCGGCAGCTTGTCGAAGATCTTTTTAGCTTCGGTGACTTCTTCAGCCTTCATCTTGCCTTCGAGCTGCTTCATCACATTGGCGGTGACATCGATGTCGGCCTTGTTGCCGCTCTTCTGGGCGAGTTCATCAGCCTGCTTGGCATAAGCCCAGGCACGTGGGAGTTCCGGTGTGCCAGGAACAACGCCCACTGCATAGAGGTTGGCGAGGCGGAGCATGGCCAGGGCCACGCCCTGCTGGGCTGCATCAGCATAGAGGCCTGCGGCCACCATGCGGCTCTGGCGCACACCTGCACCCTGCTCATAGAGGATGCCAAGAGCGATCTGCGCCGGGGCAAAGCCCATGTCAGCAGCGCGCTGGTACCAGCCTGCGGCGGCCACGACGTCCTGCCCCACACCGGTGCCATTGGCATAGAGACCGGCAACGCGGTTCATGGCCTGGGCGATGTTGGCGGTGGCGGCCTTCATGAGGAAGGTGAATGCCTTGGCAGGATCTTTGTCCACCACGGTGCCGGTTTCATAATACACGCCGACGTTGTAGAAGGCTTCAGCAAGGTTGTTCTGCGCGGCAAGACGGTAGAGGTCGAGGGCGCTCTTTGGGCTTGGCTGGATGAGGATGTTGTCCTTGTCGTCACGCTTGCCTTTAGGGTCTTTGATGATGCCGGTTTCGAAGGCATTGCCGAGGCGGAAGAGAGCCTGGGGGTCATTGCCGTTGGCGGCCTTGGTGTAATACTCAAACGCCTTGGTGACGTCCTGCTTCACATCAGCGCCATCAGCACCGACACCGTTTTCATAGATCTGGCCGAGAATGCGGTTGGCGGCGGCAAGACCTTTTTCAGCGGCTTCATTGAACATCGTCAATGCGGCTTTCACATCTTTCTTCACCAGTTTCGGACTTTCCTTGGAGTCAGGGTCACCATTCAAAAGACGGGCACCATAGGTGCTCAGAGCAACTGCGCTGCCCTGCTTGCCGGCTTCGATGAGGTAGTCGAGCGCCTTCTGATGATCCTGGGGAACGCCTTCCACTCCTGCGGAGTAGAGCTGTGCCAGGCCGAGTGTGGCCTCGCCGTCACCGGCTTTTTCGCCTTTTTCCAGCAGCTTCTTTGCTTCTGCAGGACTCTTTTCGATGACCACAGCGCCTTTTTCACCTTCGGTCACACCTTGCAGGTGGAGCTGGGCCAGCATGCGGCGGGAGACTTTGTTGTCAGCAGCTTCAGCTTCTTTGATCAGCTTGATGGCTTCCTTCACTGCATCTGCATTCTGCGCGCCAGCCTGCATCAGCACCTGGGCGAGTTCGGATTTGGCGAGGATCTGGCCTTTGTCAGCAGCTTTGCGGAACAGAGCGGCGACTTCATTGATGTTTGCACCACTGAGCACTCCCCAATGGGCCAGCGCATAAATGGCGTCTTTGTCATCTTTCTGCGCCAGTTCGCGCACTTTCGCGACGGCGTCGTTGAAGGACTTGTTGACGTCTGGACCTGCTCCAGGAGTTTTTTGCACCTGGTCCTGATCAGCCTTGAGGGCCGTGAGAATTTCGGTGAACTCTTTGGATGCTCCAGGCATGTCGGCAGTATCGATGCCAGCGACCGCGACGAGAGCCGCGAGTTTAAGTTTGAGGGCTGTAAGTAACATATGTGGTTGTTATTGAAGGGGGCGTTTGAGACCCGGTAGATCCGGAGGTGTTCACTTTTTCAGCAATCCCGATCTACATCAAGCTTTTGATGAAAGTATATTATTGGGACTCACACATTCTCACACACAAAGTTCAAAAGGGGCGGCGTTGACGCGATTCTTCCCCACCACCCCTAAAACAGCCAAATCGAGGCAAATCATCACTCAGCGCGTCGTTGACGCGATTCCTCGGGACTGGCATGCTAAATTCCCCATGGCCGAAAATTCTACTCCCATCGCGACAGCCGACACACCACAAAACGGTGATTCTGCGCCCAAGAAGAACCGGGAAAATTTCAAGAAACGCAACGAAATCCCCACGGCGGAGGAACTGCTCGCCTCTTTCAATCGCGCCCTTCCCTTCAGTGACGAAGCCGAAAAGGGCGTGCTCTCCTGCCTGCTGCAGGACCCGGTCGAACGCCTCAGTGAATGCCGCGTCACTCTGCCCTCCCTGGCTTTTTACCACGACGCGAATCGCACCATCTACGAAAAGCTGCTGGAGTTTTATGATAAAAATCTCCCCGTCGATCCCGTCACTCTCACGCACGCACTGCGTGAACAGAACCTGCTCGACAAAGTCGGTGGTGCCGCTGCGATTTCGGAACTTTTCGCTTTCGTTCCGATCCCCTCGCACTTCCCGTATTATAAGAAGATCGTTCTCGATAAGCACATCCTGCGGGAGCTCATCCATGCCAGTTCGCTGAACATCCACCACGCTTACGAACACGGCAAAGAGCAGATGGATGAGAACATCGACACGCTTATTGACCACGCCGAACAGCGCGTGCTCGCCGTTCGTGAATCCGTCGGTGCCAAGGAAGGCATCAAGACGCTCTCCACTCACGTCATGGATGCCATCGACAGCATTCAGTACATGCTGGAGCACCCCGGTCAGCTCCGTGGTCTGTCCACCGGCTATACCAAACTCGATGAGATGAGTTCAGGACTGCAGGGCGGTGAAATGTTTGTCATCGCCGCCCGTCCTTCGATGGGCAAAACCTCGCTCGCAATGAACATCGTCGAGCACATCGCCGTGGACTGCAACACGCCCTGCGCGGTCTTCAGCCTGGAAATGAGCGCCACCATGCTGGTTCGCCGTCTCCTCGTCTCACGCGCACGCCTCAGCATGCAGGACCTCTCACGCGGCCTGCTCTCACGCGCCCAGCAGGACGCGCTCGCCAAGGCCACGCGTGATCTGCAGAAGGCGCAGATCTTCATCGATGAAACGCCCGGTCTCGACATCATGGAAATGCGCGCCAAATCACGCCGCCTCAAAAAGCAGCACGGCATCCAGATGATCATGATCGATTATCTTCAGCTCGTTACCTCCCAGAGCCGCCGTGCCAAAGACAACCGTCAGATCGAAATCGCCGAAATTTCCGCCGGCATTAAGGGCCTGGCCAAGGAGCTGAACGTCCCCATCATCGTCCTCGCCCAGCTTAACCGTGCGGTCGAGTCCCGCAAAGGCCAGCGCCCGGTGCTCTCTGACTTGCGCGAATCCGGTTCCATCGAACAGGACGCCGACGTGGTCGGCCTGCTCACCCGTTCCGACTACGCCGGAGCCAAGATGGAAGTGGAAGACGAAGAGGCTGAGGAAAAGAAGAAGGGCGAAGCCATGCTCATCATCGCCAAAAACCGCAACGGCCCCACCGATGACGTCCTCCTGCGCTTCATCGACCACGCCATGCGGTTCGTTGAACGGAGCGAAGAACCGGCGTCACATTAACCTTGCTTCTTCAGCAGATCGCGGATTTCCGAGAGCAGTACAATGTCAGCGGGCAGCGGAGAGGGCGGCGTGTCAGCTTCTTTCTTCAGCGTGACCGCCATCAACTTGTTGATTGGTTTGACGATCACAAAAAACACCACGGCTGCCGTGATGAGAAAGCTGATAAGCGCCCCGATGATGCTGCCGAGATCGAGTTCGATGAGCTTTCTTACCGTATCCATGACGGGTGTACCATCGGCCTGCAGCAGTGGCTTGCCGTCTGCCCCCATCTTGGCCACATGCAGGGTTACCTCCCGGAGAGGGATCGTCAGCTTCGGACTTGGACCTCCGCCGAACAGAGCCAGGATCGGCTCCACAATTCCCTTGGCGAATGCCGTGACAATACCCGTGAAGGCCGCGCCAATGATGACACCGGTGGAGAGATCGACGACGTTGCCTTTGAGAATAAACGCTTTGAATTCTTTGAGCATGGTGGTGAGGGCTGGAGTGAACATGACCGTTTGTAAACCGGTCACGTTCTAACTCCAACAGCATCCTTCAGGCCAGCACAAAATGCGCTTTCACACTTCCTGCGCGACCTGCCAGCTTTCGCCGTCGCTGTTTTCTTTGAGATGGCGGAAACTCGTGGCGATGCGCTCCCGCGTCACCTTGCCAAAGAAGCGCACCAGCCGCACCAGCTTGTCGATTTCCACCTCGGGCAGGGAGGAGTCGTTCACCCTGCTCTGGGCATGGGCCAGCGTGCAGCCCCAGACGAACAGCTCGGCTCCCACATCGACAAAGTGCCCCAGCAGGACCTGCCGCTTTTCCAGTTTTGGTCCATTCAACGCCATCGCGAGGAACAACCGGCGCGCCAGCACCCGGCTCAGCCGTGCGACGACATCCAGCTCAAACTGCAGTGAAGGATGCAGCAGATCCTTGGCATCTCCCGCTCCAAAGGGCAGCCACTTCAGCGGATACCAAGTGGCATAGAATCCTGCGGCACGCAGAGCCGCCTTCGCTCGAACCTTCCACGGCAGCGTCGGATTGACGGCATCACCTCCGAGGTTGAGATGCGGCTCCAGCGCCTCACGTGCGATGAAGAGCCGCATGATCTCGCTGCTGCCTTCAAAGATGGTGTTGATGCGTGAGTCGCGGAACAGGCGCTCGACGGGCTCGGGCACATCCCCACGTGCTTTCAGCGAAGCCGCAGTTTCAAAGCCACGCCCACCGCGCATCTGCATCGTGTCGTCCATGATGCGCCAGGACTTCTCGCTGCCCCACAGCTTGCCAATGGCGGCTTCGAGGCGGACATCGGCGTGCTTGTCACGGTCCACCATGGAGGAAACATAACGCACGATGCTCTCCATGGCGAAGGTGTCAGCAGCCATGCGGCTGAGTTTGTCAGCTATGGCGGCGTGGCGGCCAATCGGCTGCCCCCACTGCTCACGCGAGCGCGCCCAGCGCCGGCTGATTTCCAGGCAGCGTTGCGACAAGCCCGTGCAAGCTGCAGGCAGCGTGATGCGACCCGTGTTCAAAGTCGTCAATGCCACCTTGAGGCCGCGCCCAACACCGCCGAGCACATTCGCCACCGGCACTCTCACATGGTCGAAATGGATGACGCCGTTATACAGCGCCTTGAGTCCCATAAAGCGGCAGCGGTGCAGGATCTCCACCCCGGGCCAGCTCGTTTCCACGATGAATGCTGTCGTGGCATTGGGCTTCGCCGCCGTGGGTGTTTTCGCCATCACCACAATCATGCCTGCCTTCGTGCCGTTCGTGCACCACAGCTTTTCCCCAGTGAGTACGTAGTGCTCCCCGTCCTCATCAAGTTTGGCCTCCGTCTTCATCCGCGCCGGGTCAGAGCCCACCTCGTTTTCCGTTAATGCGAAGGCGCTGATCTCTCCTTTGGCGCAGCGCGGCAGGTATTTGGCCTTCTGCTCTTCCGTGCCGAAGAGAATGAGCGGCTGCGGCGCGCCGATGGACTGATGGGCAGACAGCAGCGCGGCCAGATTCCCGCAGCGGCTGCCCAGCAGCATGGCCGCACGCGAGTAATTCGTCTGTGACAAGCCGAGGCCGCCGTATCTGACGGGGATCTTGATGCCGAAAGCACCGATCCTTGCCAGTTCGCTCAGCAGGACATCGGGGATCTCGCCGGAGGAATCGATCTCATCGGGATCCGCATGCTGATCCAGCACCTTTTCAAGGCGGTGCAAAAACGCATCTCCCTGATCATGATCCTCCCCGCTCTGCTTCGGAAACGGCAGCAGCTTGTTGAAATCCGGCTCGCCAAAAAAGATGCCGGCGGCGATTCCTGTGTTGCGGCGTTCGTCACGCGCGGCCTCCGCCATTTCGAGCGCGGCACGCTGGCCCGCATTCATGCGGGACGTGTCGATGTGCGTCTTGGCTTCGGTGTTGGATTCTTCCAAAGTAGTTTTCATGGCCTGATTTCTCCAGTGGAGGGTTTTTAATAATCAATGATGCCCGTATCCCGGGCGAAAGTGATGGGTCCGCCACGGAATGGCGGATACCCAGTGCCGAGCACCATGGCGAGATCTATGTCATCCGCGTTGCGCGCGATGCCTTCTTTGAGGCAGCGCATGGCCTCCTGGCTGATGAGCAGCGCGAGATTGGTCTGGATGCTTTCATGCCTTGGCAGATCCGCGTGCGTCATGTCCGTGATCTCCTGTCCCTTCTCATAACGGTAAAAGCCCTGGCCGGTTTTCTTGCCGAGGTGACCTGCCGCGACCATCTTGTCCAGAGCGTCGGTGTGCGGAAAGCGATCTGGGAAAGCAGTGGCCAGCGTCTTCGCCACATGCACGGCCACATCGAGACCGATTTCGTCCAGCAGACGCATGGGCCCCATCGGCATGCCGAACTCCAGCATTGCCTCATCGATGTCCTTTACCGGAATACCGCTCTCATGCAGGCGCACGGCCTCCATGAGATAGGGCACCAGAATGCGGTTCACAAGAAATCCCGGGCTGTCTTTGACGACCACGGGGGTCTTCCCCAGCTTCTGCACAAAGCCGACCACCGTCGCGAGCACGTCCGGAGAGGTCTCAGGCAGTGTGATGATCTCCACCAGCGGCATGCGATGCACGGGGTTGAAGAAATGCAGACCGATGACACGCTCTGGATTTGGCACGCTCTGCGCCAGTTCAGCGATGGAAAGGGCACTGGTGTTCGTGGCAAGGATGGTGTCCGCCGAAACACGCGCGGCGAGATCGGCGAAGATTTTCTTCTTTAGCCCCATGCTCTCCGTGGCCGCCTCGATAATGAGGTGATGGCGGTTCAGCGGTACCGGCACCGACGTGGTGCTGATGTGATCCAGCGTGTCCCGCGCCTGGACTTTAGTCACCAGCCTTCGGCGCGTGGCGTCTGAAACGAGGCCATGAATCCGTTCCAGGCCACGCGCGAGGCTGTCGTTGGAGACGTCCGTCATGAGAACCCGGACGCCACGCGAAGCCAGTGTGTGCGCGATGCCAGCCCCCATCACGCCCGCACCAATGACGGTGGCGTCGTGAATGGGCAGCGCCGTCCCGCCGGTGGCAGGCCGTTTGCTGGCTTCTTCGCGCTTGAAGAAAAGGTCGATCAACCGCGCCGAGTCGCGGCTTTTGATCAGTTCGGCCACGGCATTGCGTTCCAGCAGCAGACCGTGTTCGACATCACCATGCACCGAATGAGTGACGACTTCGACGGCCTTGGTGACCGAAGGATAGAGCCCGCGCGTCTTTTCCAGCACCTTGCGTTTCGCCATGTGCCCGATGACTGCGGAGAAAAGATTTTCAAAGCGGAACCTCAGAACCGGCCGTTTCTCGCGCGCCAGCCGTCGGGCCAGTGCTTCCAGGCGTTCAGCCGGCACGACATGGCTCACGATCCCCGCACGCTTGGCCGCGCTGGCATTGAGCAGCTTGCCGGTGGTGATGAGATCCAGCGCCTTGCGTACACCGACGAGCCGTGACAACCGCGTGGAGCCGCCCCAGGCAGGCAGAATGCCGAGCTGTGTCTCCGGCAAGCCGATTTTGGTGCTGTCGTGATCGCTGGCGATGCGCCAGTCGCAGGCCAGGGTCACTTCAAATCCCCCGCCCATGCACGCACCGTGAATCGCGGCGATCTTCGGCATCTCCAGCCGGGCAAGGCGGTCAAACACCGCCTGCCCGAGCCAGATGAGATCATTCACCCGCACATGCTGCATGTTGCGAATGGCCTTGATGTCAGCACCGGCCACGAAGATGCGCTCTTTCGCGCTGCGCAACACCAGGGCTTTGACACGTGTGTCATGCTCAATGGTTTCAAGGAGATGATTGAACTCGCGCAGAGTCTCCTCATTCCAGACATTCACCGAGGATTTGGGGGAATCAAAAGTGATCCAGGCGATGCCGTCAAAGTCGACATCCAGCCGGAAATGTTTCGGCGGCATCGGATGACCGTGGATGATGTCTTCCAGGACATGGGGCGGATCGTGGATGATGGCAGGGCAGTTGAGGAGAGTTTTCATGGCTTTGAGTTGGATGAGCAGGTTCTGTTTTATATTCATAATGCTTCCAGGCAGGCCGCCATGCCCTGCCCGCCTCCCACGCACAGGCTGATGACGGCACGCTTGCGGTCGGTGGCATGCAGCTGATTCAGCGCGGTCTGCACCAGACGTGCACCCGTGGCACCCACCGGATGGCCCAAGGCGATGGATCCGCCGCACGCATTGATTTTCGCGGGATCGAGTTCGCCCAACGGAGCTTCCAGTCCAGCGCGGCGCGCGCTGGCAGGATCAGCGAGGCATTTCATGACGGCGAGCACCTGCGCGGCAAAGGCTTCGTTAATTTCAAAGACGTCGGCATCATCCAGCTTCCACCCGCTGCGATGCAAAGCCGCATCCAGTGCGCGCACCGGGCCGAGGCCCATGCGCGCAGGGTCACAACCGGTCGCGGCATAACTGACGAGGCGGCCCAGCGGCTTCCAATTGTGCGCAGCGGCGGCTTCTTCAGTGGCCACGAGCAGGGCCACTGCCCCATCGGTGATCTGGCTGGAGTTGCCCGCAGTCACACTGCCGGTGACCGTGTCGAAGAGCGGCTTGAGCTTCCCGAGTTTTTCGAGGCTGGAGTCAGGACGGATGCCGTTGTCAGTTGCCACGACATGCTGGCCTAGCAGAACCGGGGCGATTTCCTGATTGAGCAGATGAGTGGCCTGCGTGGCGCACAGGTGGCTGCGCATGGCGAAGGCATCCTGCATGTCGCGAGTGATGCCGAACTCACGCGCCAGCACCTCGGCCGTCTGGCCCATGTTCAAATTCGACACAGGGTCAGTCAGGCCAAGTTTAAGGCCAATGACAGGTGCAAAGTCAGCCGGACGGAAATGCAGCGCAGCTTTGGCGCGGCCCGTGAAGTCCCGGGCACGGCTCATGGCGGTGAATTTTTCCACGGCGGGCCGTGAGAAATAAAACGGCATGTTACTCATGCTCTCGGTACCGCCCACCACGAAGACCTCGCCCTGCCCAGCGCACATCTTCGCATGCGCGAGGGTGAGCGCTTCCAGGCTCGAAGCACAGTTGCGATGCACCGTCAGGGCAGGTTTCGATTCCGGCAAACCAGCGCGCAGTGCGATGACGCGGGCGATGTTCATCGCCTCCGGTGGCTGGCCGACACAGCCGATAATCGTTTCATCCACCAGCATCGGATCAATGCCCGTGCGGGTGAGCAGCGCTGCGACCGCGTGACGTCCGAGTTCGACTGCATCCAGATGCGCGAGATCCGTTCCAGCTCGCGAGAAGGGCGTGCGCGCGGCGGCAACGATGACAAGTGAGGGAGTTTTCATGGCGTTAAGAGCTGAGTGCCACAGAGCCTGTGGCGGTTGGGGCGTTGGGGCGGTGATCGACGAGTTTTTCCTCCTTCAGGAGGCGGCCGATGCCGAGTAGATCACGGAGTTCGGCCAGTGAGTGGAAATGGAGTCCGGTCGGGGTGATCTCCGTGGCTTCGTGAAAGCGGCGGGATACAGCGAGCTGGAGCTCGGATTCACGCACCCCAGGTTCAGCCGTTAGGTGCAGATGCACTTCATCGGTATCGTGCGGATCGTCGTGCCGTTTGCGCAGCTCGATCTGCCAGGCAGCGATGCCTTTTTGATCGTCCAGCAGATGTTCGAGCATGTTGAAGTTCACTAGCGTGCCCTTGAGCTTGTCGATATGCAGTTCACGCACTTCACTGACGCGCGAGATGGGGCCCAGCAGGCGCGGACAAGTGCGGCCGCAGTTAGGGCATTTTTCCCAGGTCATTCCACCTTCGGCGATGTCCCCGGTACGATAGCGCAGCACCACGGTGCCCCGTGCATTGAGCGGCGTGAAGACGATCTCACCGGGCTGGCCGTCGGGGACGAGCTCGCCCGTTTTAGGATCAATCAACTCCACCATTCCAAGGTCAGGGCTCAGGTGATAGCCGCTGGCTTCGTGCGACTCGCCGACGCATTCCGGGAAGGCCTGTTTCGCCTCGGTGAAGCCATAGGTGGCCATCACATGGGCATCTGGGCTGCCAAGCTGTGCCGCGAGATCACGCAGACGAGCGCGCAGGCCGTCGGCGACTTTTTCGCCGCCAAGGACAAGACGTTTCAACTGAGGCCACTGCCGGCCTGTCTCATGCGCCTCACGTAGCACATGGTAAATGAAGGTGGGCATGCCAATGAGAATGTCCGGCTGGATTTTGTCGATGAGCTTGATGTTCCCCTCCGTGCCCAGGGTCTTGCCGCCACCGGTGCTCAGCATGAAGGTGCCAAAGCCAAGCCCCGCGTGATGCGCCAGCCAGAAGGCGAGATGGGGCGCATAGGGGAAGAGATTGATGTGCTTGAAATCCCGTTGTGAGCGCCCGGCAAGCATCAGGCGGCTGCCGCTGATGTCGAGATTGTGCAAGTCCTGCTTGGTGTAGAGAAACGGCACGGGATCCGATGAACGCCCCGTGGTGCTGGTGAGTAAAATGGGGCGAAATTCAGCCTCAGCCTTTTCCTTCGCAGCCGCACGCCCATGCACCAGCGCGGTGCCGATCATGCCAGGCTCACGCCGCAGCACGGCCTCATCCGGCACAAGAACAAAATCACGCGGATTGGCGAGATCCTTCTTCGAAGTGAATGGCACGTGGCTCCAGTCCTCGAACGATTTGATGTCGAGCGGATGCATGCCTTGCTCGCCGAACATGCGCTTGTAGTGCGCGCTGAACGGTATCACGCGGTGGTGCAGATAATCGCGCAGCTGCTTGAGCTGCCAGTCGCGCCAAGCCTCATGCGGCGTGGAGCTCCAATCGGGTGTGTGATGGAGAAAGTTCATGGCTGATTGTCTCCTGGTTGAGGTTGGTTTCGGTCTGAAAGAGGGCCCGGATGGCAGGCAGCGCGGCGGTTGCAGCGTCACGACCGGCCTGCAGATACTGCTCGAAATGCTCGTAGTCATGCCACGTCGAGCTGGCAAAATGCGGATGTATCACCACATCCGCAGCGGCTTCCTCTTTCGCGATGAGATGCAGCTGCGCTGCCATCAATGCCCGGCGGAAAGTGTCCAGTACGTTCCCATTGGCGAGCAGGTTTATCTTCCGCCAAAACGTGCGAAACATGCGCGACAAGGCATGCAGCGCTTGTTTGTCATCGGGCATGAAGGTCTGGTCGTTGCTTGCTTCGACATCGTCCGGTGCGGGCATGACGTTCACCGCGATGATGCCATCGAGATTGAACCGTTTCTTGAGCAGTGTCACCGGCAGCGGCTCGGAAACACCGCCGTCGGTATAGCGCCGGCCATTCAGTCTGACCGGAGCGCACACCGCCGGAATGGCCGAACTGGCATGCACCGCATGCGAAACGATGCCGGAATCGAAGACATAGGGCGTGAGACGATCCAGATCGGTGGCAATGACCAGCAGGGGTTTTTCAAGATCGGCAAAGGTCTTCTCACCCAGATCTCGTTCGAGATGCTTGCGCAGCTTTTCTCCACGAATCAACCCTTCCGAAGGAGGAATAATGTAGTCCATTAAAGATTTTAGCGTCGCACGGTCCTTGATCTCCCGAGCTCGCTCTTCCAACTGCGCCCCGGTGAGGCCCGCGGCCCACAGCGAGCCCACATACGCTCCCATGCTGCATCCAGCGATGGCGGTGATAGGAATCCCCTCTTGTTCGAGCACCTGAATGACGCCCACATGTGCCAGGCCACGCGCCCCTCCGCTGGACAGAACCAAACCGATACGGGGTGTTTTTCCACCCCCTGAGCCGTGTTTGGAGCCTTCTTCGGCACGACTCCATCCCCGGAAGGGAAGTTGGAGCTGGGTGTTCATGACCTGCGGGGGTTGTTGTTGTTTTAGACCATCGATGTGAGAAAATGATTCAAAAATAAACGATCTCTGTCCATAAATCGCACGCCATGAACAATTCGGATTTAACTCGTATGCTCAAACACGCTGCCACCGCCACCCCGACGGCGCTGCCGGCTGCACTGGAGGAAGGCATCATGGCCCGCGTACGAATGGATGATGGCCGCGCCAGACGCTCGCGTTCGTTTGTGCAGTGGCTGCTCATCCTGGCCGCCCTCTCCGGCATCGTGACTGCCAGCATGATCGGCTGGGCCCTGGCTACCCGCGACACCACCCACTCCACACCACCCACCATGGAGCTGTTTCGCTCAGGAGAGCCGCAATGACCTCTCGGCTGAAATGGCTTGTCATCTCGGTGTTTTTCTCCGCGACTCTGGCCGGGGCCACCGCCTGGCTGGTCACGGACTGGACGCTGCACCGCCATGGTGAAAGCCATGCCCACGATCATGCGCACACGGATCTGCATGCTTGGATGCATGAGCACCTCGACATCACGCCGGAGCAGCATGAGAAACTGGAGCCTCTGGAAAATGAGTTTGAAAACCTCCGCGTGAAATTGAAGGACGAAGTTCGTCTGGCCGATGTGGCACTGGCCCAGACCATCCGCGAACCCAAGATGGACGAAGCCGCGATGAATGCATCTTTGGAGCGGTTGAACAAAGCCCAGGGTGCGCTGCAGAAAGCCACGCTCGATCATTTTTTTGTGATGAAGCGCTACCTGCGCCCCGCACAGGCCGCCAAACTTCTGGAGTGGACCCATGACAGCCTCACCCGCGATTGATGCCTCGCTGCTGACGCAGGCCGCATCCTCCGCCGATGCTTCGGCTGAGGCGCTGCATCTGCGCGCCGCGCAGGCGGGCGACATGGCCGCGTTTGAATGGATCGTCCGGCAGCATGAAGAGCGGCTGTTCACCTTCTGCTGCCGCTGGCTGCGCTGCGTGGAGGATGCGCGTGAAGTCTGCCAGGATGCGTTTGTGCGCGCGTGGCAGGCGCTGCCTGAGTTTGAGGGCCGGGCCAAGCTCTCGACCTGGCTGTATCAGATCGCGCTGAATCTCTGCCGTGACCGCGCCAAATCGCGCGTCTCACGCCAGCGCGACAGCACCACGAAAATCGACGATCTCGAACAGCCGCTGCCATGTCCGCAGGGCACCCCGGATGCCAATGCGGAATGGAACAGCGAGATGCAAAAACTTGAACGCGGACTGGCCCTGCTGCCGGAGAAACTGCGCACGGCTCTGATGCTCACCGCCATGGAAGGCCTGAGCCATGAAGAATGCGCCACCGTGCTGAACTGCTCCGTCCGCGGCATTGAGGGCCGCATCTATCGCGCCCGGCAGATGCTGCTGCGCTGGTGGGATGAAGAAGGTCAGTGATCCCCTCCGGCAGCGCCCAGCGCTTTTTCAATGACCTGCGCGGCATCCGCGCGCCAGCCAATGATGACCCTGGGTAGCAGGCCACCGAAAACAAGAAACACGACACACACGGTGAGCGGCCAGCGTTCACGGGGCAGCGCATCCGGAATGTCGGGCACCTGCTTGGGCTGGACGCCCAGAAACAGGATGTTGAAGAGACGCAGAAAATGGATCGCATTGAAGACGGTGACGACCAGCAAAAGGATGCCTGTCACCAGGTGATTTTTCAGCATGCCCTGAAACATGAGGTCTTCGGCGCAATAACCCAGCGTTCCCGGCAGGCCGATGAGCGCCAGACCACAGATCAGAAAAAACGTAGCCAGTCGTGGAGCTTTCGCAGCCAGCCCCAGATGCATCAGCGGATCCTCAGCGCTGCCGACACGCACCTCCAGCACACGCACAATGCAGATGAGCGCCGTGGAAGCCGCGGAAACAACGAGCCAGTGCATCAGCGCGCCGGTGATGCCTTCAGCATTCGCCGTGGCAATGCCCGCCAGCATGAAACTGGACTGACTGATGCATAAAAAGCCCAGCAATCGTCTCGGCTTTTTCTCAGCAAACGCCCGCAGGCTGGCCACGCACACCGTGGCCACGGCTGCCATGCTGAGAAGATCAAGCGCATGCCTGGCCCCCTGCGGCAATGCCGTGGCTTCCACACGCGCGACGAGCAGCATGCCGAGGTGGCCGTTAAAAAGCAGCGCCTTGGGCAGCAGCGGCCCCTTTTCAAAAGCCTGCACCACACCCGCATGCAGGGGAAACAATCCTTTGCGGCACACGACCGCCACAATGATCAGCCCAAAGGTCAATGCGCCCCCTTGTGAGAGATCCGCCATCGCCGTGCTCTGCGTCATGGCGGCAGCAGCCGTCAGCGCCGCGCAGCTGGCCATGAGAAGACCGTTCGCGAGTTTGTTTTCGCCCCGTCCCCCGAACAGGCCCAGCGCAAACGGCAGGCATGACAGCCACCAGCCTGCGACAAGAGGAATCCAGTTTGCAGCGGCGTAGGCTGTCTGCGTCGCGAGTGAAACAAGGAGCATGCCAGCCATCGCTCGGCCACCCGCATCACGCTTGGGCGCCAGCACGAGAACCGTGAGCGTCAACGCCGCATAAAAAGCCATCGGCACCGCATTCAAACCATCCGCTGCAAACCATGGAAGCAGCGGATCAAGCAAGCGACCATGCCCCACCACCATGACCTCCCGCGCAGCACCCAGGAAACTCACGAAGGCAATGACCGCAGCCAGGAGGGCTGGCTTGTGCGGCTGCCGCGTCCGCCAGCTCGACACGACACCGCCCAGCAAGCACACCAGACCGGCGGTGTAATAGGGCAGTGAAAGCTGGTCCATAAGCGTGTCTTATCTCAAGAAACGGGATGCTCCACCGCATGCGTGACAGGTTTGGCCGCTCGCTGTTTAGGCAGAAAGGGGGGCTCGAAAATGGCAAGCCACCGCGCCAGCGTCTGCAGAGGGGCCACGATCCAGCGATCCACCATGGAATCATAAAAACCACGGCCCAGAGCCAGTCGGTAGAGCCAGAGCCGCAGGGCGGACGGCAAAGCTTCGTAAATGCCTCCGCTGGGACTGATCTGGCCACCTGCGGCGGCATGCATGCGGTGGTAGTCACGCAGCATGGAGGGAGCGCGCAGAAACTGCAGGGTGCGCAGCATGGCATGGCCGACGAGATGGATCAGCGCCAGAGTAGTCCAGCCAAACCCGATCTCGGCAAAGATGAGGCCGATCTGCGTCTGCGCTGCATACGCCAGCGACGTTTTGGCATCAGCGCTGGTACGATGAATCAGCGTGCCCAGAAATGCGGTGGAAAGGCCGATGAAGACAACGAGGCCTGTGGCGATCAGTGAACGATGAATCAGCGGCTCAATCCGCAGCAGCAGGTACGCACCGGCGTGCACCGAGATGGCACCATAAAACACCGCGCTGGAGGGCGTGGGCCCCTCCATGGCCCGGGGCAGCCAGCCGCAGAACGGACCCTGCGAAGATTTGCCACCTGCAGCGATGACCAGCAGCACGGCAATGAGGGTGCCGGCAGGGCCACTGAGCTTGTTCTCCCAGCCCGCCCATGAGGTGGTGCCAAACCAGTGATGGGCCAGAAAGATGGCCAGCAGCATGAACAAATCCGCCACCCGATAGCTGGCAAACACCCGCAGCGCATTGCGCACCGGATCGGGTCGGTATTGGAAGAAAGCCACCAGCAGCACCGAGGTGATGCCCAAGATTTCCCAGCCCACGATGAGCAGATCAAGCGAGTCTGCGGTGAAGACCAGCAGCGCGCCAAACGTGAAAAGATGCAGCAGCAGAAAGAACCGGTAAAACCCGACATCACGATGCAGGTAGCGCACGGAGAAGCAACCCACGATCCCCGCAAGCACCACGGTGAGCCCCACCAGCGAAATCGAAAGCCTGTCGATCAGCAGTGTCAGCGGGTAGCCATACTTCGCGACAGTGAACCAATCTCCCAGCGTCACACGCACCGAGTGCATACCCCCCGTCCCCATCTTCCAGCCAATCATTGCCACCAGAACCGTGAGCAAGGCATATGTCGCCTTTGTGATGCGTGACATCGCACGCTCTGAAACATACCCGCCGAGCAGCCACACGATGCCCAGCAAAAGAAACAACGCCCCAGGCGTGGCAATGAGGAGGGGAACGAGGATTTGCAGGGACATCGGCAAAAAGAATGAAAATCAGGCAGCGGCCCTCGGATCAATGCGGGCAAGACCGAGATGCTCCATTTTGCCGCGATACCAGGCCATGGAACTGGGAGCGACAGGCAGCGGCTCTTCGTCGCCTTCGAGCTTTTCGAAGACACTGTCACGATACACTTCCACGTGGCCGTCATCCGGGTCCATGGTGGCCAGGCGGATCCATTGGTTGCAGACAAACTCGGTAAGCTCCGCGCTGGCCTTGACGACGCTCATGAGGCGCTGCGGCGTGGTTTCGACCACGAAAAGAAGGCGCACCGGCTCGTGGATTTCCGTCGTCTGCACCGGCAGCCCGGTGCGCAGGTCTCCCTGATAGCCGTTCATGACGCCGACAAGACCGGTGATATTGTGCGGGAGCTTGGTGCCGCTGCCATAGGTCTCCGCATCCACGGTGGAGAAATAATATTCCAAATTGATGCCGCCACACACGGGAACGACCGCGCCCAAAACACGCCTCAGCCCCTCATTGGCGAGATCTTTGGTGGCATCATAGGAAACTAGAAAGGCACGGCGGTCCATGAACAGGCCCTGGGTGATTTCACGCCGGCCCACGAAGGCCACCGCATTGGTGCAGTGGCCGTATTCGGGCCGCGGCTCGCCGATGTGCTCCGCACGCTCCTGCACATGCCTCAGTCCGCGTTCAGGGCTGATGTCACGCCCCGCCGCCGCGAAGCGCCGCGTGCGCTCATGGGCGCTGAGCATGCGCGCTTTGTCGAGCGACTGATGCACGCGCACGAGATCCGCATGGTGGCTCTCAGGCACGAGGCCCATGTCAAAGAAATGAATCTCCTCGCTGCAGGTGTCGTGGTAGCCACCGAGGAACCAGGTGTCCTCGGGGATGATGATCCCTTTCGCGCGCAGGTCCGTCCGCACCTCAGGACGATTGGCGATGAGTGCAAACAGGCGCGCATTGGGGGCCCCGGAGCGGCCGCCGCAGGCACCGCAGCAGTAAGCCGACTCATGGGGGTTGTTCAGACTGGTGGATCCATGGCCGAGCACGACCACCAGACGCGCATGGCCTTTGTGCAGTCCGGCGGGCCCGAGCACCGCGCAAACACGATCCGCCTGCTCCTGGGTGGTGAACCCGCGCATGAGACCCGTGGTGGCATCCCTTGAGGCCGCATCATCACGCATGAAGGTGAACTCGGTCTTCGGTTCCGGCAGAAACGCGCGGTTGAGCCGCTTGATAAAGCGTCCGCAGGCCAGCGGTGTGAACACGCGGAGCGCGAGCGGAAAGAGGCTGAAGAAGCCGAGGCAGGCCGTGCTGACCCAGCCACGGACCAGCGTGCGTGAAGAGATCAAGCTGTTGCGCACCATCCTGGCCCACCGACGACGCCGCCCCTGACGCTGCTCATGCAGATGCGCTTGTTCTTCAATGGGCACCTCACGCACGGCATGCGCAGGCTTGACGACGATGGGGCACAGCGAGGCACCGTGTGCGTCATCCATGCCGGCGTAATGGATGTCCATGCCGAAAAAGCCGGCGGCACCCACTGTCTCAATGCAGGGATCGACCTCTTCGAGCGCGCGGCGGATGGACTCTTCGCGTTCATCGATGCAGAAGACCACCTGCGCGACCAGCCGGTTGCTGTTCGGCATAGCTCGCGGCGTGGTACGATGTTTGACCAGCGGAATAAGAAAGCGTCGTTCATTGCGGCGCTCGTACGCGAGGTGAAGCAGCCGACGGCGCTCGGTTTCATTGAAGGCGAGAACTTCACTCTCCAGGCGGGTGAGATTTTCATCCGACAGGGCCCTAAACTCGCTGCTGCCGAGGCCCAGGAGCTGGGCGACATCAAACATGCGTGCAACGTGTGTGAGCGGATCAAGACGCGGCGCAGACAGCCTGATGGCATGCCATGACGTGGTGTCTCCTGCAATGTCCTTGAGCGCCACAACGGTATAGGTGAGTCGCAACGCGAGAAACTCCATGATCGAGCAGCGGACGCGGTCATGCGGAGCAAGGGTGGCGTCCCTCTCCAGCATGCGGACCATGCCGGCCCAGCCGCGCAGGGCGAGCATCTCTTCGGTGATGTGCTCCTCCCATTGCTCAGCGGGCACGGCAAGTTGTTCAAGTGCGTCCAGAACCACGGCTTCGGCGTCCATGGCACCGGACTCCTGCCGCAGGAAGGCAGCGCGCACGCCACCGAGATGTGCGGGGAAAATGGCGAACGCCTGCGACATGATCTTGCGCGCCGCCTTGAGCAGCCCTTCCTCGCGATGGGGCATCGGCCAGTAGGCGATGCCTTGGTCCAGGTATGCTCCCACGAGGCGAATGAGCGGCGGATGGATGACTTGATCCATGTCGATGCCGAATTGGGCAAGCACCGCGTCACACGGACGTTTCGGTTTGTCAGCGACGAGTGCAGGCAGGGGCTTCACACGGGCCAGGCAGACGTCCCACAGCGCCTGCGGCGTGTCATGGTGCAGCCTGCTCCGGGTTTCGGGTGGCAGATCACGGCGGAAAGCCCGCAGCCAGTCACCTTCTTCAAGCTGCCAGGAAATGCTGAGGCCATTCACGCGACGCACTCCAGGCGTGAGCATCACGCGCCGAAGCTGGCGTCGTGTGAGCCGGCCTAACAGAATCTCCGCCTCGGGCTCACGACCGAGGATGTCGTCGATGTCCTCATCCAGAATGCGCTGGCGTCCGCGCTCAACCTGATAGACCTCTTCCGAGAGAAACGGCTCGGCACCCAGTAAACGGCCGCCTTCAATAACGGCCTCCTCAAACCGCTTGTGCTGCAGCGACTGCAGCGTGTTGTGATGCACGAAAACTCCGATAGGCCCCTGAGTGGGCAAGCAACGGGCGGCATGTTCCACCGCCTGACGAAGAGGCTCAAGACACCCTCCAGCCAGGCGGGCATCTTGACAGCCACAGGTGCCGGCATGGGAGTGAGTGTTCACGAAGCCCTTAGTTAAGGGCGCTCATCGCCGCCGTGCCATCCCTTCATCAAGGGGTATTCCGCTACGAATGACCGGGGCTTTTTCACCGGCATTTTTTCATATCGCACCAGCCTGGCTTCTCTCTCGCGCTTCAGTTCATTCAGGCTGTGGCTGGAAGGGGATCACGACTTCAATGCGCAGTCCTTGCGGCACGATGCTGATGGCTGTGAGCTCGCCACCGGACTGTCGCGCGCGTGCGCGCATGCCCACCATGCCGAGGCTGGGACTGTGAATGATGTCTCCTGTATGATTGGGCAGCCCTTTGCCATTATCCTCGATGGTGAGCCGGATGTTGGGATCACGATGTTCAAGGCTGATCTTTACTTCCGTGGCCTCCGCGTGCCGGGCGATGTTGGTGAACGCCTCCTGGGCGATGCGGAACAGATGCGTCTCGGTTTCATCCGCCAGCCGTCCCGAGAAGTCAGAAACGTAGTCCACTTTCAAACGCGTACGCTGGCCAAATTTCTCCGCCAGCCAGCGCAGGCCGGCATCCAGGCCAAAATCATCCAGAATCACGGGCCGCAGCAGATGCGAGAGCTCGCGCACATTGGCGATGGATTCATCCACCAGATGCAGGCAGTCGGCGCGCAGGGAGGGCAGATCGTGGGTGGAGCCTTTGGTCAGATTGGAGCGCACGGCGGCCAGCGACTGGCCCAGCTCATCATGCAGTTCGTGGGAAAAGCGCCGCGCCGCCTGCTCCTGCGTTTGCAGCATGTGCCAGGACACACGGCTCAGCTCCTCAGACTGCCAGCGGATGCGCTGGATGCTTTTGCGCGCAAAGGCGATGGTCAGCATGGCGGAGATCGCGGCCAGGATGGAGCTGGAGCCTAGCAGCAGGGTGGAATCATCGCTGAGATCTTGCGACTGCTTTTCAAGCTGGTGCTCCGTTTTGGTGAGGTGCTCCGAGCTGCTTTTGATGAGCTGGTTGACCAGCCCGACGACTTGGCCATGATGCAGAAACAGGGTTTCCAGTTTGTCCCGCTGCACCGGTTCATGACTTTCCAGCAGCCGGTGCGACTCCCGGGTAAACGCTTTGACTCCCCGGTCCAGATCCGTCCACAGTTCCGCATCGGCCAGGGACCTCACTTCCACTCCCAGCCGTGAAATCTGGCGGTCGCTTTCATCCAGTTCCTGCAGCAGCCTGGCCAGATCATCACGCTTCAGCTCAAACTGGGCGAAGTGATGCAGCACCCCCGCCATGGTATTTTCCTCCGACTGCACATCCTGCCGCAGCCGGGCGATGAGGAACTGGTCCCGCGCCATCTGCTCCACCCCGCGCCGGATGCCCTGGCTCTGGCGTACGGCGATGAGGCCTGCCGTGCCCAGCAGCACCATCACCAGCAGAAAGCCCAGGGCGAGGACGCGCAGCACATAGCGTTCTGTGATGCGCAGGAAGGTGAATGACATGGTGGCAGGGGAAAAAATCAGACGGCTTCAACCGTGGGTATTGATAGTGAACTGCCGGAGCCCTGAGTCTGAAAGAAAGAAACCATACCGGTCTGAATATCATACAAAGCTCCGACGAGCATCAGTTTTCCTGCCTGAACCAGACCTGCCAGGGTGGAGCTGCGTTCCGTGATCATGCGCATGGTGCGCAGCACGTTGCGGCGTGAGACTTCGTTGGAGTAGGCCGCCTTCTCTCCTGGCAGCCAAGCGCTGCCGCGCTTGCAGGTGCTGAGATCGACCGACTGTTGAATCTCGGTGACGAGCGAATCGAGATTCACACAGCCTGTGGCTTCCGCAGCGGTTTGATTGCTGCAAATGAGATCCACGGCGGCATTGACCGCACCACAGGAGGTGTGCCCCATGACCAGAATCATCTTCGCACCCGCCACGGCGCAGCCGTACTCCATGCTGCCCAGCACCTTGTCGTGCGCGACATTGCCAGCGATGCGGACACTGAAAATATCCCCCAGGCTCAGGTCAAAAACGAGTTCCGCCGGCGTGCGTGAGTCAATGCAGTTCAACACCACCGCCATGGGGAACTGACCTGCGGACGTCGCATCCACCAATCGGCCGATGTCACGTGTAAGATGCCTGCCTTCGCGGAACCGCTCGTTGCCCTCCTTGAAGATTTCCAGCACACGTTCAGGGGTCAAACTGCTTTGAACTTCGCGGCTGCTGTAATCCAAAAACTCAATGCGGTCTTCGATCAGAGGGTATTTATCTTTGAAGCCCACCATGCTGAGCTGGACGCCGCGCGCCTTGGCCGTCTTGTGCTGGAAGTCGTGGATCAGACCCAGAATGTCCGCGTCAATGTAGTCCGTGCTGCGCGCATCAAGGAGGATATGGCCGCCCTCCGGCACACTGTGCAGAGATTCTTCCAGCCTGCCACGGCTGAAAAAGCTCACCTGATTGGCCAGCTCAATGCGCAGCACGTCTCCCGTGATGTGCTGCTCCATGAACTTGCGCAAAGGGCGGCGCATGTTGCTGCGCAAAATGAAGCCGATGCTGACCGCGAGGCCGATGAGAATGCCGCTGAGCAGGTCGGTGAGTACGATGGCCAGCACCGTGATGACGAAGGGCAGAAACTGCTTCCAGCCGTCCGCCCACATCTGCTTGATGAGGTCAGGGCTGGCCAGCTTCAGGCCCGTCACAAGCAGGATGGCCCCCAGCGAGGCCAGCGGCACCTGGTTCAGCACGCCGGGAATCAGCACCACGCAGCCCAGCAGCAGAATCCCGTGAAAAATGGCGGAGAGTTTTGTCCTGGCTCCGGCATTGATGTTCACACTGCCGCGTACGATCACGCTGGTGATGGGCAGCCCGCCGATGAGGCCTGCGGCGACGTTGCCAATGCCCTGCGCGATCAGCTCGCGGTTCGGAGGGCTGTTGCGCTGCTGCGGGTCGATCTTGTCCACCGCTCCCAGGTTGAGAAGGGTTTCCAGCGTGGCGACGATGGCGATGGTGCCCGCCGCGCCATAGACTGCGGAATTCGTCAGCGCAGAAAAATTCGGAAACTGCAGGAAGCCAACGAAGGCACCGAGATCCTTGGCCACCGGGACCTGCACCAGATGAGAGGCACCAATGGCCCAGGAACCGCCCACCTGCTGCAGCAGCAGCTGGATCACCAGCCCCAGCACCACCACGGCCAGAGCGGCAGGAATGCCGCTGTTCTTCAGCACCTTTGATCTGTCCCAGCAGACCATCAAAACAATGGAGAGCACCCCCACCAGCGCAGCCCCCGGCTGGATGTCAAACAAGGTGGACCAGAGCTCGGAGAAAGTGTTCTGGTGGTCAGGCTGCTCGAAACTCATTTCCCCTTCCGGGTCGGGGTCATGGCCCATGACGTGCGGGATTTGCTTCAGCACCAGCAGGACACCCACGGCGGCGAGCAATCCTTTGATCACACTGGAAGGAAAAAAGGCCGCCAGAAAGCCCGCGCGAGAGATGCCGAGAATGATCTGCAGCACTCCCGCCAGCATCAGCGCCAGCAAAAAGACCTCAAACGACCCGAGCTTGACGATCTGCGCCACCACAATGGCCGCCAGCGCTGGAGAGCAGCCGCTGACGCTGGTATGAGACCCGCTCAGCGCCCCCACCAAGATGCCACCGATGACTCCCGCTAGAATGCCCGCAAATAGCGGCGCATTCGATGCCAGCGCCACGCCAAGACATAACGGCAGGGCGACCAAAAAAACAACGAGGCCGGCTGAAAGATCTTTGAACAGGCTTTGGGATGCGGTTGTGCTGGTTTCAGGCATGCAGAATGAATGGGATGATTGAAGGCTGTGCGCGGGTTATTTGAAACCGCCCTACCAACGAATCCAACAACAAAAAGGCCGCACCTTTCCAACACCTGCCCAATCCTTTAATCAATCAGCCCATTGCGTATGGAGAAGCGCACGAGCTCGCCAATGGAGTGCAGATTGAGCTTTTCCATGATGCGGCCTCGGTGTGCCTCCACGGTGTACACGCTCAGGTTCAGCACGGAGGCGATCTCCTTGTTGGTCTTGCTCTCCGAGATCATCTGCAGCACCTCCCGCTCCCGGGGAGACAGCAGGTCAATCGGGTTGGTGACATGCTTGCGGTAGTCGTCCAGCACCGCATCGCTGACCTCCGGGCTGAGGAATCCCTTGCCGTTGGCGACGGCGCGCACGGCGGAGAGGAGATCGCTCTCATTGCTGTCCTTCAGCAGGTACCCGTTGGCTCCCGCACGCAGCATTTCACGCACATAGACAGAGTCCTTTTGCATGGAGAGCGCCAGGATGCGTGCCTTGGGCACCGCCTTGGTGATTTGCCGCGCCGCCTCGATGCCGTTGAGCTCGGGCATCGTCACGTCCAATACCACGACATCGGGCTGCATCGCGATGGCTTTTTCCACCGCCTCGCGTCCGTTAGCGGCCTCTCCCACAACCTCCATGTCCCACTGTGCGGCGAGGATCATGCGGAAGCCGTTGCGGACCACGGCGTGGTCATCGGCAAGAAGAATGCGGGTTGTTTTGGCAGACATGGGGAGCCCCACCATAGCGAACCTGCGGCAAAGCGCAAAAACTGCGCCCATTTTGTGGGAACCCCGGCGGCAGGTCGTCCTAGAAACGCTTCCCCCTCGCAACTCATGTCAGCATTCCGCCTATCCAGGGTTTGTCTCTGCATCGTTTTGATGCCTTGGCTAAGCCATGCCCAGTCCGCTGTGAAGACTCCATCTCTGGCAGAAGAGGCCACTCTCGAAATGCCCGAGATGGTGATCGAAGGCAAGGCAGAAAGCCTCATCGGCATCGCCACCTCGGCCTCAAAAGGCCAGACCAGCGCCAAAGAACTGCTGGCGCGCCCCTTCTCCCGCCGGGGCGAACTGCTGGAAAGCATCCCCGGCTTCATCGCCACCCAGCACAGCGGTGATGGCAAGGCGAACCAGTACTACCTGCGCGGCACCAATCTGGACCACGGCAACGACTTCTCCATTTTCGTGGACGGCATGCAGGTCAATCTGCGCAACCACGCCCATGGCCAGGGCTATGCGGACATGAACTTCCTCATTCCAGAACTGGTAGGCCAGCTCGAGTACTGGAAGGGCACCTACTATGCCCAGCATGGCGACCTAAGCTCGACCGGCTCGGCGCGTTTCAAGCTGGTTGACTCCCTCCCCCAGGGCATCTTGAGCACCACGCTGGGCCAGTTCCAATACGAACGCACCCTGATTGCCGACACCATCAAGGCCGGTGCCGGTCAGCTCACAGTGGCGTTCGAGCATCAGTACTACAATGGCCCCTGGGACCTGCACGCCAATGCAGTGCGCTTGAACGGCTTTGCCCGCTGGCATTGGAACGACGCAACGGACAGCGTCAACATCACGCTGATGGGTTACCGCGGCAAATGGACCTCCACCGATCAGGTGCCGCAGCGCGTAATCGGCAACATCATCGGCCGCTATGGCAACCTCGACCCGACCGACGGCGGCAATTCCCAGCGCCATAGCCTGTCCTTCGACTGGGTGCATGAAGGCGACCACACCACGACCCGCGCCAACCTCTACGCAGGCTACTATGACCTCGACCTGTTTTCCGATTTCACCTTTTTCATGAACAATCCCGTGCAAGGCGATCAGTTCGAGCAGCAGGACCACCGCTGGTTTGTCGGCGGGCAGCTTGCACGCGACTGGCGCTGGGATGCCATGGGGCAGCAGCAGCGTTTCACGCTGGGGGTGCAGATGCGCACGGACTTCATCAACGGCCTCGGCCTCTACAACACCACTCAGCGCCAGCGCTTCAATACCATCAGCCTCAACGACATCATCCAGGACACTTGGGGCCTCTACGCAGAGGCAGAGCTCAAGCCCACCAAGTGGCTGCGCATCATCCCCGGCCTGCGCGGCGACGTCATGCAGTTCGATGTGACTCACAGCAACATCGCCGGAAACTCAGGCTCCCTCGTCCAAGGCATCCTCAGTCCCAAGCTGAACGTCGTCTTTGGCCCATGGGCCAAAACCGAATTTTACCTCAATGCCGGCAGCGGCTTCCACAGCAATGACGCCCGCGGGGTGATCTCCACCATTGATCCCGCCACCGGCCTGCCATCCTCCCGCGCGACTCCCTTGGTACGCACCTACGGCGCTGAGTTCGGCATCCGCAATGAATCCATCCCCAAGCTGGTCAACACCCTCTCCTTTTGGACGCTGCACAGCGGCTCCGAGCTGATCTATGAAGGCGACACCGGCTCCTCCAGCCCCGGCCCGGCCTCCCAGCGCTACGGCGTGGAGCTCTCCAGCTACTGGCGGCCCAATAGCTGGACCATGGTGGACGTCGAAGCGACCTACACGGAATCATACCTGATCACCGACAATCCCTCCCGCCAGAAAGTCCCCAACTCCATCCCCTACACCCTAAACGCCGGTGTCACCCTCGGCGCGGCTCAGGGGCTCTTTGGTTCTCTGCGGGTGCGCTATATCGCCCCGCGCCCGCTCGATCAGGTGGTCGATGTACACTCGCGCGAGTCTATTCAGGTCAATGCCCGCGTGGGCTACCGGCACAAGAATCTGGAAATCGCCCTGGATTGCCTAAACCTGCTCAACCGCAGCGACTACGATGTGGCCTACTACTATGCCTCCCAGCTTAAAACGGATGCCGCCCCGCTGAATGACGTGCATGTACACCCCATCGAACCGCGCATGTTTCGCCTTTCGGTGACCTACCGATTTTAAACTTGAGTCCAAATACGCCGTGGGAGACGAAGTAACGTCCAAGCCCCGTTGCCAAAACATCTGCAGCGTGCGAGCTTACAAGCCCATGTTTCTGCCGCGCCTGATCGCCCTATTCCTCTGCACTGCCGCCACGCTTTCCGCGCAGGGGTCTGGCTCGTCCCTGAAGATCGAGACACGGCGTGCCCTGCCGGCGGATGACACCCCGCAGACCACCCTGCCAGACACCGCCACGCTGCCTCGGGTGCTCCCACCCAACCGCAAAAGCGTCTACAGCAGCTGCGTGACAACCCAGCAGCTCATTGCCATCACCTTTGATGACGGGCCTGATCCGGTGCTCACCCCCCGTTTGCTGGATTTGCTCAAAGAGCGCCACATCCACGCCACCTTCTTTCTTGTCGGCAAAAATGCCGCCGCCTTCCCCGAGGTGGTGCGCCGCATCGTGGAGGAAGGGCATGAAGTGGGCAATCACAGCTGGTCGCACCCCTTGCTCACCCAGTTGGGCCCAGAGAGTGTGGAAAGCCAGCTGCGCCGCACGCACGACGCCATCGTCAAAGCCTGTGGCACCGCACCCCTGCTCTACCGTCCGCCCTACGGCGCCGTGCGCCTCTCGCAGCGCACACGCATCGAAAAAACCTTCGGCTATCCCGCCATTCTCTGGGATGTGGACCCGCAGGACTGGAAGCACCCGCGCAGCGCACAGAAGGTGTATGACGCCATCCACAAACAGACCCGTCCAGGCTCCATCATCCTGTGTCATGACATCCATGAGACCACCGTCGCCGCCATGCCTGCTACGCTGGATGACCTCATCGCCCGCGGCTACCATTTTGCCACTGTCACCCAGTTGATCGCCTACACCACGCCGCCGGAGCTCATGGGGCCGCCTGCGCCCGCTCCTGCCTCGCTGCCATCCATCCCTCTCGCCGACCCTCAGCCATCCCAAGCTCGCAATGATCCCGCCAAAACCGACGAGGCGAAGCGTGAGAAGCCGGTGCAATCACCTTGATTCTGACACAGCACCGTAGTTTGAAGGCATCGCCTCAATCCAGATAAGAGGTACGGCAGTCAGCGTCTATAACTGCACTTCCCGGTACTTATCACTTCGGGAATCTGTGATTTGCTGTGGAAAAAGGGGGCAGCGTTTCCACGCTGTGAAGAATCCCGCAGCGCAAGATATTAGAAATCACTCAATTGTCATAATTGAGTAAATTATTGTAACTGATTTGCAATAATGCCATTCTTTTAATTCAGGATTCTTTCCATTTAACTAAAATTAACAACAAAAATCATAATTGATGCGCTTTTGTTGCGAATTGTTTCGATTATGGGTTATAACCCAATGTTCTGTTAGATTCAGTGAATCTAATCTGAGTGTCAAAACCGCTAACGTTTGCAACCATGAACACCCCATCCTTCGCTTCCCAGCCTGCACGCCTTCCCGTGTCAGTCTCCGCAGCTGCCGTGCTGCTCGCTCTTACCGGTATTGGTTTCGCTTCATCCACCATTGAGCTGTCTCAGTCCTATGTCCCTGCTGGCGACAACTACAGCATCACTGCGCTGCAAAACCTCACGCCCCTCACTTTCTATGGTGGAACTCCCGGGGGAGCGAATCCAAATGTGAATCTTGAGTTCCAAGGCGGTTTCGGTGTCCGGTATGAGAGTGCCCCCGGTCAATTAACCGATTTTGGCATCGGGCTCTACGATGCAAGTGGCCACACCGTCACCACCGGGTTGGACATCGCGTTTGGCCAGTGGGTCTCCAGCCACGGCCTCTCCGCGACGCTGGGAGGCTTCGGCATCCAAAATCTTTCGGCTGATTTCAACACCGGCATGGTGGCTCCCACTATCACCATCTATGGGACCTTGGGTTTGTCCGAGCAGTTCTCTGCAGCAGACATTCTTGCAAATCACGCACTGACCCTTCTTACCAGCGATGACCCGATCGCCAAAACAGACCTTTGGAAACTCGATCTGGGCGCTCTGGTGGGCCCTGACGCCCAGATTTACGGCTTCGCTCTGGGTGCCGACACTCACAATGGCAGTGGTGCCCTGATGGCAGCCAAGAGTGACCCTTACTTCTTGGTCGCTGTGGACGGCTGCGATTGTGCCATGGTTCCAGAACCAGGTTCGGCCTTCCTCATTTTGAGTGCAGGCCTCGGTACCCTGATCATCACCCGCCGCCGCAACTTGTTTTCCTCTAGGTGACCGGTTTTTGACTCGTCCAGTCATCCTAATTCTAAGCCGTGGGACCATTCTCCCACGGCTTTTTTGTTGCTACAGGCTCTACTCTTTGAACTCCTCCCGATCCGGAATCCGGGTGAAGGCGATCTTCGTGCCCGAAAACGTGCGCACCGTGTCAGGCGTGAAGCCGATCACCACGGAGTCGCGGCCGTACTTCTGATTAATTTGATCCAGCACATGGCTCAGATTCTCACGCTGCTCCTTGGATGCCGAGGCGTCCGGTGAATGGAAGAGTTCCAACTGCTGCGGCAATGCCTCGGCCACCAGGCCAAACAGGGTGACGGAGACCTTCTTCACCCGCTGCCAGCGCGCCTGCTTCATCACCCGCTCCCACAGTTCCGCCAGCACCCGTGCCAGCACAATGCTGTCGGCCCCCTCCTCAAACTTTGCCTGCGCCTCACAGCGCGGCCCATCCTCCGTCCGCACGCTCAGGTGCAGCTGTCTGGCGCGGTACTTCATGCGGCGCAGCCGGCTAGCCGCCTTCAGCAACAACCGGCGTGCCACGATCCCCGCCGCCGGTGGCGTGCGAAATTCCGGCGCCAGCACATGACTGTGCCCGAGGGTGCGGTGCGCCGCCGGCACGTCGTCCTCCGTCGCGCCGCCATGCAGCCCATGCCAGAAGCGATCCCCGCACACCCCGCCCCAGGCCCGGTGCAGAGTCTCACTGCTCGCCTCCCACAAGTCCGCCACCGTGCGGATGCCGCAGGCATGCAGACGCGGCTCCATGCGGCGGCCGATCCCGCACAGATCGCTCAGTTCCAGCTCCAGCAGCCGTCCCGGCAGTTCTTCCGGCAGCAGCACCACCAGACCGTCCGGCTTCTGCATGTCGCTGGCCACCTTCGCTAGAAAACGATTCGGTGCCAGACCGATGGAGCAGGTGACGCATTCCCCCACCCGCTCCCGCAGCCCCTGCTTGATGCGTCTGGCCAGATCCAGCGCCACATCCAGGCGGCGGCGCGGTGCGTCCAGCTTGCAGGCCATCTCATCGATCGAGCAGATGATGTGCACCGGAAAATGCCGCTCCACCTCCTCAATGATCTTGTGGTGGAACTCCACATAGAAATCATGATTGGCCATCACCGTGATCAGGTCCGGGCAGCGCCGCCGTGCCTCACCGATGTTCGTGCCCGTCTTGATGCCAAACTTCTTCGCCTCCTGGCTGGCGGCGATGGCGGAAGTCGCGTCCGTGTCCACCGGGACCACCGCAATGGGCTTGCCCCGCAGTTCCGGATGCATCTGCTGCTCCACGCTGGCGAAGTAGCTGTTCAGGTCGAGAAACAGCCAGTCCACGAGTGCTTGGGAATGAGGAGCGGTTGCAGGGGGCATGAGGTCACTATTCGCGGCAAAACCACGGCTGTTCAATCGAACATTCACCCGCAAGAGAGTGCCCTCATTCGGGTCACGGTTTTACACCCTTCTTACCAAACCTAGGTTGCCGTCTTTTATAATTTCCATAATGATTCTTTCATGCAGACCTCCCCTGCAACTTCTGCGCTTTCCGCCCCTGATTCCCCCACCACTCCCAGCCCCCTTCTTACCTCCGCCGAATCCCTGTTTCACGCCTGTCTCGAAAACCTCACCGCCCAGCGCTGCCATGTCCAATGCAAGCCGCGCCTCTCCGAAGTCCTTCAACAGGAGAACGTTGCCGGGTTTCTGAAAATCTGTCAGCGTCACATCGACTTCGTCATCTACCGGAAAGAAGACTGGCTGCCGATGGTGGCCATCGAATTTGAGGATGACAGCCCCAGCAAAGCCGGTCGCAAAACGCGTGACCGGCACCTGGTGAACGACATCTTTTTGACCGTCGGCATCCCCCTGCTGCAGGTCCATTCCAAAGAGATCCTTCAGATCGACACCCTCGTCCACAAGCTCAGTGCCGCCTGGCAGCAGCGCAATGCCAACCTGGAAACCATGCCCCCTCCAGCTCAGGAACCCTTGCCCACGCCGCCCACAGCTCCGCTGACAACCAGCCTGACAGCCACCCGCCCGACCAAAGCGGCATGCGCCTACATCTCCTGAGACTTGACCCAGACTGGGGCTAAGTGGTCAGCCTTGTGACACCGGAATCAACTCAATGACCCTGCTCCCGTCATCGACGCTTGTTGTGGCGATTCGCGTATCAAACGTGGCCAGTTTCACGCCATGCTTCTTTGCAAGAGCCACAAGGTAGATGTCCGTTAACTGCGCTGAACCGACCTGATCAAGCGACACCTTTGCGGCTGCATCTACCAGCGACAGATCATCTGCAATGAAGAGGAAGCCCTTTGACTGCCGCAGCGAATCGAGAGGAGGTTGCGCCGCTTTGGGTGAACCGGGACCCAGCGGATAGTTGCGATGACCGTAGATGCGCAGGTAACCGTTTTCCGTTAATGGACAGGTTGCCAGCGATGGCAGGTCCTCGGCAAACCAGCGCTCATAGGCGGCATGAAACTAATGTGTAACATCAATCGATGCGATCAACACATTCACATAGAGCAGATAGTGCATGCTCAGACTCCCAGTTCCTCACGCATCTGGTTGATGAACTCATTGGTGGTCACCGTTGTATCACCGGCCGGACGTTTGCGCACCAGAAAGCCGAACGGGTTCAGTTCATACAACTCATCCGCCGTCTGTTCTTTGGTCGGCGCAGGTTTTTCCGCCTCCCGGATCTCGCGGCTCAAAGCAGACACGATGAGATCACGCACCGAGGAGCCCACCGCACGGGCGCGCTCTGCTGCTTTTTCATACAGCGGCTCAGGGATATCAATGGTCGTTGTCATACCGGGATTATGCCGTTCGGCAGCAAATGTGGCAAGTGGCAGATTGCCTGTGCACCGGGACCTCACTGAATCTCAAACCCCACCGTCGTCGTCTTGGCCGCTTTCGCAGGCGCATCACGATCCACTTCAAAGGGGCCGAGCAGGTTGTTCCCCGCCAGATCTTCGAGCAGCGGATCAATCTCCAGCACGCCTGCACCTTGCCTCCACTCCGTCGCTGGCGTGAACGCCCCAACTGCGCGCATCAGGGGCAACTCCACCGCGCCTGCGACTTCAGGCTTCACTTTCAATGCTGAAACGAGCATCGCCGGATCCAGCGGTTCATCGAATGTGACCGTCAGCGGATCATGCGTTCCCGCCTTCGGCGCTCTGATCTGCCAGCGCTGCGGCTCAGGACAGGTGTGTTCAATGGCCCCAGCGGTAAGCGTAAACGGGTTTCCTTGCCCAAGGACACGCCTGCCGTCGCGCGCCATTGGCGGCGATCCTGAGCGTGTGCTGCTGATGCTCCCGCAAAACTGACCCTTCATCGGTGTTCAGGTTCACCCCGGTCTTCTGCCGTCCGGGATGCAGCCAGAGCGTGAGACGTTGCCACCGGGCGACCACAGCTCGGTCTCACGC
This sequence comes from Verrucomicrobiota bacterium, assembly GCA_025360015.1. Classification (GTDB taxonomy): domain Bacteria; phylum Verrucomicrobiota; class Verrucomicrobiia; order Verrucomicrobiales; family Verrucomicrobiaceae; genus Prosthecobacter. The sequence continues at coordinate 142,917 of JANYCZ010000016.1, forward strand.
AACGCGCCATGAACCAGGCTGCCATCCTGGCATTGCAAGGTGATGCGCTCTCGCCCCCCCTTGCCCGAAGCTGAGCGAACTGAGCGATTGAATCTGCAAACCGCTTTTTTGCGGCGGTTCGAGCAGTGCGGCAGACGCGCTGAACGTGGTGACGATGAGGAAGGAGAGACCGAGTGCTTTCATGGTCGCATGGAGTGGTTGCAGTCGTATCGTACGGGAACCGTCCGTGGAAATGTCACGCCCAAATGTGAAATGGAAGTTCACACCGAGTTCATCGTCTGAAACTTGATCTTTCCCCGAAAGCGCCGACCCGGTTACCTGCACGCATGAAAAAGAAGCCCACCGAAGAGAGCACGCCGACAAAACCCACCTTGTCGCGCTGGCATTCTTTCAAGCGGCTCTGCCTGATCTTCTTCATGGGCGGTTCGCTGCTCTGCACGCTCGCCGCGGCGGTGGTGATTGGAGTTTACAGCCATCTGGCAAAGGCCTACGACCTGACCAAGCTCGGAAACATGCCGGAGCGCACCATCGTGATGGATTACAAGGGGGCCGTCCTTGGCCGCATGCATGGCGAGAACCGGATTATTGTGCCTCTGAGTGAAGTGTCGCCATGGTTCGTCAAAGCGCTGCTCGCACGTGAGGATTCACGCTTCTACGATCACGGCGGCATCGACTACAAAGGCGTGTTGCGCGCCACGGTGCGCAACCTCAAGGATATGCGCGTGGTGCAGGGCGCGAGCACGCTGACCATGCAGCTCGCACGCAACAGCTTCCCGGATCTCGATGACCGCAGCATCCACCGCAAGCTGGTGGAAATGATGCTGGCACGTCGCATCGAGAAGGCCTGCACCAAGGACCAGATCATCGAGCACTATGTGAACCGCATCTTCTACGGCCCGGGCATCTATGGGGTGCAGCGGGCAAGCCAGGTTTATTTCGGCAAGCATGCCAGCCAGCTCACTCTGAGCGAGGCAGCGATGATCGCCGGCATCATCCGCAGCCCGGTGCGCTTCTCTCCATTCCGCAACTACGAAGGCGCTATCAAGGAGCGCGACACGGTGCTCAAGCGCATGCTGGAAATCAAAGCAATCACTCCGGAGGAGGAAATCGCCGCTCGCTATGCGGACATCGCCCTGCACGCACAGCCCTTGTTTCAAAGCCAGGGTGGGTATGCGCTCGACACGGTGCGGCGTGATCTGGATTTGATTTTGGAGCAGCACGAGATCGAAGACGGCGGACTGCAGGTCTTCACGACTCTGAACAAAGATCTGCAAGACGCCGCCGAAGCTGCCGTGGAAAAGCGCCTTGCGGCGGTGGAAAAGCAGCATGGCTATGCTCACCCGAAGAAGGCGGATTTTGACAAGACCTGGGACGGCGCGCAGGAGATCTCCTCCACGCCCTATCTGCAAGCGGCGCTCATGGTGGAGGACAATAACACCGGCGGCATCCTCGCCCTTGTGGGCGGGCGTGACTACCGCCACAGCAAGTACAACCGCGCCACACAAGGAGAGCGGCAGATCGGCTCAACGGTGAAGCCATTTGTGTATGCCGCCGGCATTGCCTCTGGCTTCATGCCCGGCACTTTGATCAATGACGCACCGATTCAGCCGGGCGAAATCAATGGCGCCGATCCCGGCTGGAGCCCGCAGAACTCGGATGGCAAATTCCTCGGTCCTACCACGCTGACGGACGGCATCGTGAAAAGCCGCAACACCATGACCCTGCGCCTCGGCAATTTCTCCGGACTCGACCGCGTGATTGAACTGCTCACCAACGCTGGCTTCAACAAACCCGCCGAACGCACCCCGCAGATTTTCATTGGCAACATCGGCGGCAACCCACGCCAGCTCACCAGCGCGATCAGCATCTTCCCCAATCAAGGCCTGCGCCGCCGCCCCTTCCTCATCGACCGCATCATCGATAAAGCTGGCAACATCATCTATCAGACGCCCGTGCTTGAATCCGAGGTCATGAGCCCGAGCGTGGCCTTCCTGATGCGCAACATCCTGGCCCAGGTGCTGGATCGTGGCACTGCGGCCACACTGCGCAGCGAATACGGCTTTAAAGAACCCGGTGGTGGCAAGACGGGCACAACGAACGATTACAAGGATGCTTGGTTCGCTGGCTATACGGATCGCCTGAGCTGCGGCATATGGGTGGGCCTGGACAAACCACAGACGATTGTTGAAGGCGGCTACGGCGGCACACTCGCATTGCCTATCTGGGCGGATGTGATGAAGAAGGCCGTCGCGCTCGGCTATAAAACCGACGTACCCAAGGTCACGCTGCCTCTCTCACGTGTGTCCCTTTGCCGCGTGAGCAGCCAGCTCGCCACCGATGGCTGCGGTCAGGCGGGCATGGCGTACGAAGACGCCCTGCCCTATGACTTGGTGCCCAAAAACTTCTGCGCGGAACACCAGGGCTATGTCGCACCTCCTCCTCAGGTACAACACCATCAGGGACGCGGGATCTTTGACCGCATCCGCAACTGGTTCCGGTAACTCAGCCTCAATAGCCGAGCCAGGGACCGAGCCAGCGCTCAACCTCTTCCATCGTCATGCCTTTGCGCTGTGCGTAATCTTGGACCTGATCCTTCGCGACAACGCTGATGCCGAAGTAGTGGGAATCAGGGTGCCCAAAGTAGAGGCCGCTGACCGCGCTGCCGGGGTGCATAGCCATGCTTTCGGTCAGTTCCACGCCAGTCTTCGCAGCAGCATCGAGAAGATCGAACAGAATGGGCTTTTCTGTATGGTCGGGTTGCGATGGATATCCAGGCGCAGGGCGGATGCCACGATAGCGTTCTTTGACGAGGTCTTCATTTGTGAAGTCCCCAACCTTTTCATAACCCCAGGCAACACGGGCCTCTTTGTGCAGATATTCGGCGAAGGCCTCGGCAAAGCGGTCCGCTACTGCCTTGCAGATGATGGCGCTGTAGGGATCGTTCGCAGCCTCGAATTCCTTGGCAAACTCATCCGCGCCATGAATGCCGACGGCGAACCCGCCGATGTAGTCGGCGCGGCCGCTGCCCTTGGGCGCCACGTAGTCGCTGAGTGCGTAGTTGGGCGTGTCCTTCTTGATGACCTGCTGGCGCAGGGTGTGGAAGACGGTCTGCACCGTGGCGCGTGACTCGTCGGTATAGACTTCGATGTCATCGCCAATGGCGTTGGCGGGGAAGAAGCCCATGATGCCACGCGGGTTGAACCGGCTTTCAGCGATGATGCGGTTGAGCAGGTCGTTGGCATCCTGGTAAAGTTTGAGAGCCTCCACTTCGGCCTTGCCCTTCATCTCCGCATCTTCCTGAGCGGAGGAGAATCGCTGCTCCCCAGTGATCCAGCGGCCGCGCAGCTCCCATGAATGGAAGAAAGGTGACCAGTCGATGTACTCGCGCAACAGGCCGACAAGCTGGGGACCTTCATAGATCTTCGTGCCAAGGAACGTCGGCGTGGCAATGTCCTGCGTGGCCCAGTCGAATTTGACACCTTTTGCGCGCGACTCGGCGATGCTGAGGAGCGCGCGATCCTTCTTCTTGCCATACTCCTCGCGCAAACGGACATGCCGCGCCTCGTTGCTGGCCACAAAGGTTTCACGCTGCTCCTCGCTGAGCAGGGAGGTGGTCACGGGCACGCTGCGGGAGGCGTCCAGCACATGCACAATACTGCCGCTGTACTTCGGGGCGATCTTGATGGCGGTGTGCGCCGGGCTGGTGGTCGCACCACCGATGAGCAGCGGCTGCTTGAAGCCACGCCGCTCCATCTCACTGGCCACATGCGCCATCTCATCCAGCGAAGGAGTGATCAGGCCGCTGAGGCCGATCACATCGGCACCGATTTCCAGCGCCTTTGCCAAAATCTTGTCGCAGGGCACCATGACGCCCATGTCCGTGACTTCGAAGCCATTGCATTCCAGCACGATTCCCACAATGTTCTTGCCGATGTCATGCACATCCCCTTTGACGGTGGCGAGGACGATCTTGCCACCGCCCTGCTTGGCAGCCTCGGCAGGAATCAAATCTTCAGCGGTCAAGCCGCTGGCAGAACCGGCTAAGGCACCACCGGAGGTGGGCTGAGCATGGTTGAGGAAGGGGGCGACCACACGGTCTGAGTTGGAGGTGTCCTTGCGCAGGCTTTCGAGCTTCTGCTGAAGGGCCGCCTCGCCCTCCACTTCAAACACAGCTCCCAGTTCGGCGGCAAGCTTCACTTCGGCACGGCGCTCTTCCAGGCTCAATCCGCTGCTGGGAGTGTAGCTGAAGGATTCAACCACGGCGACAGGGCCGCCGCTTTCCAAGGCGGTAATGGTCTTGGCCGCGACTTCGAGCAGCAGCGCACGCTCACGCGCCTTGCGGGCCTTCTCGATTTCCATGAAGGGCTGCAGGTAGGCCACACTCTGTTTCATCACGCGGGCGCTTTTCACCACCTGCGGGAGGAACATTTTGCCAGCGCCAAAGAGATCGCCAACGACGCTCATGCCATCCATCAGGGGACCTTCGATGACGGAGAGAGGCTTGCCGAGTTGAGCCAGAGCCTCGGCGGTGTCTTGGTTGATAAAGTCCGTGATGCCGCGCAGCAGAGCGTGCTCCAGGCGCTTTTTCACCGGCCCCTCACGCCAGCTCATGTCGATCTCGACCTTCTTGGTCGTGCCAGCTTGCCCTTTGAACTGCTCGGCGAAATCGACCAAAATCTCCGTGGCGTCCGGGCGGCGGTTTAGGATGACGTCCTCCACCTTTTCGAGCATCTCCTTCGGAATCTCTTCGTACACTTCCAGCATGCCGGCGTTCACGATGCCCATGTCCATGCCCGCCTTGATGGCATAGTAAAGGAACACGCTGTGCATGGCTTCGCGCACCTTGTTGTTGCCTCGGAAACTGAAGCTGACGTTGCTGACGCCGCCACTGACCTTGGCGTAGGGCAGGTTCTCCTTGATCCAGCGCGTGGCGTTGATGAAGTCGAGCGCGTAGTTGTTATGCTCCTCCAAGCCGGTGGCCACGGTAAGGATGTTGGGATCGAAAATGATGTCCTCCGGCGGAAAGTCGATCTCGTCCACGAGGATGCGGTAGGCGCGTTCGCAGATGCGGATCTTGTCCTCATACGTGGCGGCCTGGCCCTGCTCGTCAAAGGCCATGACCACAGTGGCGGCGCCGTACTGTTTGATCTTGCGCGCGTATTCCCGGAACTTGTCCTCGCCCTCTTTGAGCGAGATGGAGTTCACGATGCCCTTGCCTTGCAGACATTTGAGGCCGGCTTCAATGATCTCCCATTTGGAGGAGTCCACCATGATGGGCACTTTGTTCACCTCCGGCTCGGTTTGGAGCAGGATGAGGAACTTGGTCATCGTGGGCACGCCGTCGATGAGTCCTTCGTCCATGCAGACGTCGATCACATTGGCACCGCTCTCCACCTGCTGACGGGCCACGGCCACGGCCTCCTCCAGTTTGTTCTCCTTGATGAGCTTGGCGAACTTGGGGGATCCGGCCACGTTCGTACGCTCGCCGATCATGAGATAAGGCGGACGTGCTTCCGGTGTGCCCGCAAGCAGCGCAAAAGGCTGCGAGCCGCTCAGGCGCATCGCATGCGAATCCGCAGGAACTTGACGCGGAGCGAGGTTTTCCACCGCCTTGGCAATGGCGGCGATGTGCTCCGGCGTGTTGCCACAGCAACCGCCCATGATGTTCACGAAACCGCTGCTGCCAAAATCCTTGGCGTAGGCTGCCATGTCCGGTGGCAGCAAGTCAAAGCCCGTGGGTGCCAGTGGGTTGGGCATGCCGGCGTTCGGATAAGCGGAGACGAAACAGTCCGCCTTCGTGGAAAGTTCCTCCAGGAAGGGCCTCATCTTGTCCGGCCCGAGCGAGCAGTTCAGACCGATGGACAGCGGCTTCACATGCCGCATGGCATTGAGATAAGCCTCGGTCACCTGGCCGGAAATCATGGTCTCCCCGCCTGGGCCGACAGCCGCACTGATTTGCACGGGCAGTTCCACCTGATCCTCGGCAAACACTTCACAGATCGCCACCAGCGCGGTCTTGGCATTGAGCGAGTCAAAAATCGTCTCGACCATCAGCGTGTCCACGCCACCAGCGATGAGGGCACGGACCTGCAGCTTGTACGCCTCTTTCACCTGATCGAACGTGACGTAGCGGAAGCTCAGGTCCGAAAGGTCCGGGAACTGCGACAGCGAGACAGTCAGCGGCCCGATGGCTCCTGCCACATAGCGTTTCCGCCCGGTCTTTTCCCCCACAATGTCGGCCCACTTGCGGCACTGCTTGGCGGACTCGAAATTGATCTCCCAGGCGAGATCATTGAGGAATTTGTCCTCCAGCACGGTCTGGAAAAACTCCGGGTCTTTGCGCCGTCCTGCTGGCACTTCCGTGAAAAATTCCGCCTGGGCGATGCTGGTGCCGCTGAAGGTGTTCGTCTCGATGATGTCCGCACCGGCTTCCAGGAAGCGGCGATGGATGTCCTCGATGATGTCCGGGCGGGTGATGGAAAGGATGTCGCCGTTATTGAGCAGATCCTTCTCATTGGTCAGGAAGCGAGTGCCGCGTGCATCGGCCTCCTTCAGTCCATAACCACGAATAGTCGTCCCCATGGCCCCATCAATGACCAGGATTCGCTGGCGCATGGCGGCTTCGAGTTCAGAGCGGACATTGGGACGGGCGGGCATGGTGGAAATTAGCGTTCTAGCTGGGCAGGTCAACCATCATATCAACGCATCATGATTTGAATATGTGACTATTATTTCTAATTTACAAGAGATTCATCCGTTATACCGACATCCATGCCCCCAAAATCGAAAGACGTTCCCACCCTCGAATCCACCCCCGAGGCCATCAATGAGAATCTGGGGAAGCGAGTGAAAAAACTGCGTGGCGACCGCGGCTGGTCTCTCGAAGAGCTATCCACTACCAGCGGCGTCAGCCGCTCCATGCTCAGCGAAATCGAGCGGGAAAAGGCCAACCCGACCCTGACCGTCACCTTCCGCATCGCCCGCGCCTTTGGCCTGACCTTGCAGGAACTGATCGAAAGCGCCGAGACCAGCGCGTCGAAAATCCAGGTCATCCGTGCCACCGACCGCGCCCAAGTCTATCGCAGCGACAAGCAGTGTGAGATCCGCACCCTCTCCCCCATCAATCTCGAAAAGGACGTGGAGTTTTACGAGATGACCCTGCGCCCCGGCGGCACCCTGCGCAGCCAGCCGCACTTTGAAGGCACCCGCGAATTTCTGACCGTCGAGGAAGGCAGCGTGCGCATCGAATCCGACCAAAACAGCGAGGAGCTCGCCAAAGGCGACTCCGGCACCTACCGCGCCGATGTGCCGCACGCCATCGTCAACACCGGCAAAGGGGACGCGCTGGTGTTCCTCGTTGTGATCTACCGCTGAACTAACTATGTACCGTCACTTACTTTCGCTCGTCCTGATTTCCACACTTCCGTGTTGCTTGATCATGCCTCATTACGAAACCCTGACAGGGAAAGTCAGAGGTCAGGTAGTGGATGATAAAGGAGTTCCCGTCACAGGGGCCAAAGTGGAATATCTTTACAACAGCCACAGGTTGCTTGGCAGTACAAAAACGGACCATTCAGGAACCTTCCAAGTAGGACCGTACAGACAATGGTTCTATTTGGTCTATCTAGGGTCACCGGGAGTTTATCCGTTTCCATACGTACTCGACAGTAAGCGCGACTTTCCTGACGCCATCAAGATCCAAGATGACAAGGCTACGGCCATTTATTTGGTCGGCTCTCCAGAGCAACATCTTTCCAGTCTTTATCCAACACACCGAAAAGGCTTCAAGCTGCCGCCCGCGATGCGCTGGACAGGAACCAACGCATTTTCGACTCTTATACTCCGGTCAGACATGCGGGACAAATTTGTCCCGAAATCGAGAATCGACAGCTTCAGATAACCCAACCATGAAATCAGCCACCCTATTTGTCCTCCTCTCCCTCGTCGGGGTTTTGCATGCCCAGATGCCGCCTGCGCTCGTGAATGCCGAACGCGCCAAAATCCTCGAAGGCGTCAAATCGGTGCCGAAGGCAGGTGCACCAGGGCCCATTGGCATCTGGGGAAACGTGGCGTTTCCGATTCTCTCCGCACCGGACAAGGACGGAGTCGAGATCGCTGTCGCAGCAGCGGCGGGTTATGCGAAAGGTCGCATCATCCTCTTTGGTCACAACAGCTACCTCGCCGGGGGTGAGGGCGGAGATCACGCGAAGCTCATGGAGAACTGCGTGAAGTGGGCGGGGAACAAAGAAAAGCCGCGCGTGGGCCTCAAGGGCGTGAATGCAGTCAATCTGTACAAACAGCGCGGCTTCAATGCGGAGACCTTTGACAAGATCGACAAGCAAAGTCTCAAGGGCTACGATGTCGTCATCGTGAACATGCAGGGCATCATCAGCGCCGAGGAGGGCGCGGCGGTGGCGGAGTATGTCAAAGGCGGCGGCGGCTTCATCGGTGGCATGACGGGCTGGGCCTTCAGCCAGACGAGCGGCGGCAAAGATCTCGCGGTGTCTCATGGCCTCAACCAGGCGCTGATGCCCGCTGGAGTCGCGATCACGGACATGAGCGCGTTTGACCAACTGCGCAGCTTTGAAGCGCGCACCGAACTCCCGCCGATGATGAACGCCTCGGAAGCCGTCGGTGCGATCAAAAAGCAACGCGATGGCGGGCCCGCGCTGACGGCTGAGCAGATGAAGCAGGGCACGAATGCCATCCAGATCGCCATGGCGGCACAACCGCCGGACCGCAGCAATCTGAAGACTGCCGTGCTCGCCGCGCTGGGCAATGCCGGCGCCGATGCCGCAGTGCCGACCCCGCAGGCGCCGCTGACTGCCGACAAAAACGCCGCGCAGCGTTTGCGGCTCGGTATGGAAACGCGGGTGCTGCGCCTCGCCGCCGGTGAAGGCGTGGCCGCACATCCCGCGCATGAAGCCTTCCCCGGCAAAGTGCCTGCGAGCGCACCGCGTGTCACAGGCGAGATCAAAGTGACGCCGAGCATCCCCGGCTGGACCAGCACTGGCCTTTACGCCGCCGCAGGCGACACCATCACCGTCACGCTGCCGGAAAACCTCGCCGACAAAGGCTACGCCGTGCGCATCGGCTGCCACAGCGATACACTGTACCATCTCGACAAATGGGAACGCGCACCCGACATCACCCGCAGCGTCGGATTAGGCACCGCCACCACAAAGACCGCCAGCGCCTTTGGCGGACTCATCTATATTGAAGTTCCAGCCCGCGCCAAGGACGACGCACCTTTCACCGCCGTCATTCAAAATGCCGTACCAGCGCCGCTGTTCGTCCTCGGCCAGGATGACGACGCCAAATGGAGCGAGATCAAAAAGCGCCCCGCACCCTGGGCCGAACTCGCTTGTGACAAGCTGATCCTGAGCTGTCCCACCGAGGTTGCGCGCGCGATCAACAATCCCAGCCAGCTCATGGAGTTCTGGAAGAAGGTCGTCGAAGCGCAGGACGACATCACCAATCAAACCGCCGAGCGCAAACGCCCCGAACGCATCGTGGCGGATGTGCAGATCAGCGCCGGCTACATGCACAGCGGTTATCCGATCATGATTCCGACGAGCGCCGCGCCTGAGATGACGACCTTTGGCAAACTGAAGTTCCCTGGCTGGGGTTTTTACCATGAGATCGGCCACAACCACCAGCGTGGCGATTTCACCTTCGACGGCACCGGCGAGGTCACCAACAACGTCATCGGCATGTACTGCTACGAGGCGGTTTTGAAAAAAGACTGGCTCATCGGCCACACCGCCATCTCCGATGAGGCGCGCAAGGAGCACATTCAAAAGATCAAGAAGGCCTCGAACAAATGGCAGGTGTGGAAGAGCGAACCCTTCACCGCACTGACCACCTACATCCAGCTCATGCAGGAGTTCGGCTGGGAAAGCTGGCGCAGGTATCTCTACAGCTTTGACGACCCCAAATTCGGCCCCGCCCCGAAAGGCGATGACGAACGCCGCGACCAGTTCCTCGTGCGCTATTCCAAGATCACCAACAAGAACCTCGGCCCCTTCTTCGATGCCTGGGGCATCCCCGTCAGCTCAGCCGCGAAGGCGGAAGTGAGCAAGCTGGATCCGTGGATGCCGAAGGGGATGTAGCTTCGGTCCACGTGGCCTCTATTTCGCCAGCGAAGCACACACGATTTCCTCGTCGTTGCGCATGAAAACGCACTGATTCGCGAAGGCAGGGTGTGACCACACCACGGCCCGGCGTGGATCGGTGGTGGTGGGCTTCAGCAGCTTGGCGCGGCTGATCTCCTCATAGCCTTTCGGCGTGAGATTGACCATGATGAGATCGCCCTGCTCGTTGGCGAGGAAGAAGTGCTTCTCATGCTTGATGAGAAAGGCGTTGGCCCAGCGGACGGGCTTGTCGCCACTGGTGGCGGCAAAGGTTTCCCACAGCCGCTCGCCGGTGTCCAGCTTCAGGCAGCGGAGCTGACCGTAGCTGCACACGCCGTAGATGTGACCGTTCTCAATGAAGGGCGTGCTGATGAGGCTGTGCAGCGTGTCGGTTTTGTTTTCGCTGAAGCTTTTGCCTTCCCATTGCAGCGTGGCTGATGGCTTGGCAGTGTCCAGTTTGAAGCATTTGGAACCGTTGTAAAATGAGCTGAGCAGGAGCAGATCTCCCGCAAGCCTTGGAGTGGCCACGGTGAGGCCGGCGCGAACCTCCCATGGATAAGACCAGAACACTTTTCCCGTGGCGGGATCGAGCGAGTTCACGGCCTGCGGATGCCAGAGGATGAGCTGTTTCGCACCACCAGCCTCGATCATCGTCGGCGGGCAGTAGCCGGGTTCGCGCGCATCCAGCGCACGCCAGATTTCTTTGCCGCTGTCCTTGTCAAAGGCGACCGCCACACTGCCCGGTCCACCGCAGAGGCAGATCAGGCGCTGGCCATCGAGCAGCGGATGTCCGGCAAAGCCCCACATCGGCGTGCGTGCCCCGTATGCGGCTTTGAAATCGTGTGACCAGAGCACTTTGCCGTTTGCCGCATCGAGGCAGAATAGATTGCCCTCCGCGCCAAGCGTCCACACTTTGCCATCGCTGACGACGGGCGTGCAGCGCGGGCCGGTGGAGTAGCTCATGGTGTAGGTGCATTCGTAGCGGTGCTCCCAAATGAGCGCGCCCGATTTTGCATCCAGACATAACACGCGTTCGGTGCCGGGAATGACACCCCGCGCAAAGGCATTGCCCGGCACGCTGCTCTTCTCGGCCACCTGGCGGTCCATGAGATACACCCTGCCATTCACCACCGCCGGGCCGGTGTAGCCGCCGCCGATCTTCACGTGCCAGAGCACCTTGGGTCCGCCTGCTGGGAAGGCATCGATGATGCCTGACTCACGCCAGATGCCATCACGCTGGGGGCCGAGCCACTGCGGCCAGTCGTCGGCACGAAGAATGGCCGACAGCAGGCACAGGATGAAAACAGGAAAGCGCATGGACAAACAAACTCACCATCATGAATCATGTTGCAGAGGATTTGGCGTGTCGCAGGTTTGGAGCACTATGCTGAACCTGCCCGACTCCCAACGCCTGCACAGCCTCGTCACGGCCACGCACACGCCCTTTCATGCCGATGGCTCGCTCAATCTCAAGGTGGTGGAAAAACAAATGGAGTTCCTGCTCTCGAAAGGGGTATACACCGTTTTCATCGGTGGCAGCACCGGCGAAAGCCACTCGCTCACCTATGAAGAACGCCACCTCCTGGCCAAATGCTGGATGGCAGTCACGAAAGGCACCGCCATGCGTGTGGTGGTGCATGTGGGGTCAAACTGCATCGCTGATGCGAAGGCGCTGGCAGAGCAGGCCGAAGAACTGGGCGCAGCAGCCATCGCCGCCCTGGCTCCCATGTACTTCAAGCCGAAGAACGTCGAGGTGCTGGTGGAGACGATGGCACAGATCGCTGCGGCAGCGCCTGACACCCCTTTTTACTACTATGACATTCCCTCGATGACTGGGGTGACTCTCTCGGTGCCCGATTTCCTGCAGCAGGCAGGCAAACGCATCCCGAATCTGGCCGGTGTGAAATTTACCAATCCCGATCTCATGGCCTATCAATACTGCCTGCGTGCCGACGATGCCGCCTGGGATGTGCCCTTCGGCTGCGATGAGCACATGCTCGGGGCTTTGGCGATGGGTGCCAAGGGGGCTGTCGGCAGCGGTTTCAACTTCGCCGCCCCCATTTACCTACGCATGCTCGCCGCATTTGCACAAAACGATTTTGCCGCGGCACGGCAGGAGCAGTTCCGCGGGGTGCAGATCATCAGCACGCTCGTTCGCTACGGCTACATGGGTGCCGCGAAAGCCGTGATGGCGATGCTCGGCGTGGATGTCGGCCCCGCCCGCCTGCCCAACACCACACTCAGCGAGGCGCAAAAGGATGCGCTGCGGGGCGAACTCGAAGCCATGGGTTTCTTCGAGTGGGTGAAGTAATGCTGATCAGCGCGTCACCCGCAGCAACGGTGTCGGCAGGTGCTCGCTGGTGATCCAGAGCGTGCGGCTGTCGCTATCATAGCAGACGCCTTCGACCTGCCGCAGCAGTTCGGGCTCGATGCGCACCGGTGGCTGCTGCAAAGCTGTGGCGAGCGGTTTGTCCTTTGGCAGCAGCCATTCATACAGGCTGCTGTAGGTGGCGACGGCCATGCGTGAGCCATCCGCTGCAAAACTGGCTCCGGTGGCCATGCAGTTGTCGTGCGGCCGTTTGCCGACGCGAATCAGGGCGGGGAAGGTCAGATCGATCACTTTTTCCAGCACCATGCTCACCTTGGGCTGCAACGGCTGCGGAAAAGCATAAAGAGCGCTTTTGCCATCCTCACTCTTGGTAAGGATGTAAAGACGCCCGGTCAATGGATGCCGAAGCAGGCTTTCGGCGTTGTGACTGCCATCGGGATAGTTCGCACGCCAGAGCTGTGGTGCGGCGGTTTCGGTCTCTGCCACGGGTTGGCCGGGAACGGTGATTTCAGGCTCGGGGATCTGATAAACCTGAATCGAGGAGCGGATGAAAAGATTGTCACCAATGTCACCGACGAAGAGCGTTGGCATCCCCTTCTCGTCTTTGCCGGAGGCGATGTCCTCCCAGTCGAAGTTTGCAGCATCACGGATGCGCACCTTGGCGCGCGTTTTGCCGCTGCGGTCGATGGCAAAGACACAGGGCTCGCCGCCTGAATCGTTCACGGTCCAGAAAACCGAGGGATCGCGCCCGCTCAGCGCCAAACCGGAGCTTTCCTTGATGCGTTTGTCTTCCAGGATAGCGACTTGCTTGCTCGTGCTGGGCACCGGCTTTTCTGGCCACGCGCCCGCGCTCTGCCCGCAGCAGGTCGAAACCACGATGAGCGCGAGTGCCAACTGGAGCGGAACCGCCTTCATGATTTTTCAGCCCAGCGGCGTGGCCGGGCCTTGCAGCATGCGGTTGTAGTGAAACTGCACGCGGCCCTGAAACCACCGCCACGTTTGACCCGGTCGGCCATGCTCCAGCAGGAAATGCGGGCAGTCCTTGTGCAGGGGACTGACGCCGACACGGGGCCAGTGATAGTGCGGTACGACATGATCCAGCGGAATGTCATACGCACGCATGAGATACGCGGCGAGCCGCGCCGTGCGGTCAATGGTGAGGGCGAGGTCATTGCCCTGATGCTCGCACATCTCGATGCCGATGCTGTAGTTGTTGCCGACGCCGTCGAAATCAGCGTGCTCGCCTTGCTCCGTACAAGGCAGGTGCTGGATGGCGACATCATCCTGCACGGTGAAATGCCAGGTGAGGAAGCCGATGCGGTTGCCGCCCTTGCGCTTCGGCGCCTTCAAGGCACCGTTTTTCAGTGCCAGCGCATGCTGGTACGCATTGCCGGTGTAGTTCTGAGTGCTGTGAATGGTAATGTAGCGCGGCTTCATCGGCCGGTAGTAGCGGCGGCCCACCGTGCCAGCGGGGATGATGTCGAGCTTGATGTGTGTTTCACCGAGCAACTGGTCCGGCGTCATGGCCCCGGGTGTCACCGGCGCAAAATGTGACTCCCAGCGTGCGACACGCGAACCGTCATAAGAGGTGGCGCAGGCCACGACGATGAAGGCAACCGTCAAAGGCAGGAAAAGAGCGACGTTTCTACGCATATGATTGTTTAAAGGCCAATGGTCAAAATTCAATGCGCTTGTTCAGGCATCTTCATGCACAACGTACCTGCCGCGCGGTCCGGCCTCATCAAACTTCTCCCTCGGATCTGGATATAGGTGAAAGAACAGGCTCCCCTGCTGCGGCATGATTCCTGTGATTTCGGGATTGTCTTCCCCCTCCATGTCATTCAACATCCGCGCTTCATGAGCACCCCCGCCACCTACAACCCGAACCTTCCTTGGTACAAGCAGCTTTCCAGTTACCATTGGTTTGTTTTCTTCGTCGCATCAGCGGCCTGGTGCTTCGACTGCCTGGATCAGCAGCTCTTCATTCTCGCCCGTGACAATGCGGTCAAGGCGCTCTCCCCCGGCATGGATGCTCTGACGCAGGGCAAGATGAGCGGCTGGGCGATGAGCGTGTTCGTTGCAGGCTGGGCCACGGGCGGATTGTTCTTCGGTGCCATCGGTGACCGCATCGGACGAGCCAGGACGCTGGCGCTGACTGTTCTCATTTACTCGTTGTTCACCGGGCTGTCCTCGTTCGCCACCGACATGACCCAGTTCATGATTTATCGTGCGCTCACGGGTCTGGGAGTTGGCGGCGTGTTTGGCCTGGCGGTCGCCTTGGTGGCGGATGCGTTGCCGGAATTCGCACGGCCAAAAGCCCTGGGCCTGCTGCAGGCGCTGTCCGCCGTCGGCAATGTGACCGCAGGCTTGTGCGCCATGGCGCTGTCCGGCACCGATCCGATGGTCTCGTGGAAATACCTGTTCTGGATCGGCTCCATTCCGGCCTTCTTGTGCATCTTCATCATGCTGCGTTTGAAAGAGCCCGAAAAATGGGTCGCGGCCAAAGCAGCCAGCAAGGAAGTCGGCGGCAAGGCCATGGGATCCTACACCAGCTTGTTTGGCGAGAAGCGCTGGCGTGTGCCGGCACTGATGGGCATGCTGCTTTGCGTGTCGGCTGTGGTTGGACTGTGGGGTGTCGGATTTTTCAGCAACAAACTCGTGGCCCCGGCCATCGCGAACGCACTGGCGGCTGACAATCTCAGCCCAGAAGAGATCGCCAAAGGCAAGCAATGGTGGGCCGCCGCCAATCTGATCGTGATGAACCTCGGCGCTTTCTGCGGTATGACCGCTTTCAGCAAAGGAGCTCACCGCTTTGGCCGCAAACCCGTCTTTGCCACCGCTTTCATAGCTGCGTTCATTTCCACCATTTTCTTCTACCAGAACTTCAGCACCCGCGGTGACATCTGGATGAGCTTCGTAATGGGCTTCTGCCAGCTCGCCTTGTTCGCAGGCTTCGCCATTTATCTGCCTGAGCTGTTCCCCACGCGGCTCCGCAGCACTGGAGTGAGTTTCTGCTATAACGTCGGTCGTTTCATCGCGGCCAGCGGTCCGCTGACGCTCGGACAATTGCAGCTGCACTTGGGAACCAAGGCCGTCGCGGCGTTGCCAGCCAATGCTGACGCCGTCATGAAGGCCGCCGCCGAACTGGGCGCTTTCCGCAATGCCGCATGTTATCTCAGCGGTGTGTTTCTCCTGGGACTGGTGGCGCTGATGTTCCTGCCGGAAACCAAGGGCCGCCCAATGCCGGAAGATTGATTACGTCATGACCGTCGCCGAACTCAAAACTACCACTCAAGACGGGGCGGCGGCTGTTTCACCCGAAGCGCTCTCCCTCTGGCATGCCAAACAGGGCCACTGGGAGGATGCGCACAACATAGCCCAAGACATCCACACCAAGCTGGGTTCCTGGATTCATGCTCTGCTGCATCTGATCGAAGGCGACCAGTGGAATGCGGACTATTGGTTCGCGAAAGCCGGCAGGCCTTCGCACGGGCCGAAGGAGATCGACAAACTTTGGGACGAAATCGCTGTCGTTGTGCTATCTTGATGGTTCCAACAGTGAACAACGACCCCGCCAAACCCCAGCAGCGCTTCGAAGATTTGCGCGGCATCCTGCGCTACGTACCGCAATTTCGGCAGCGCATCTTTGTGATCGCCTTTGATGGCGCGCTGATGACGCAGCCGGGCTTTGCCAGCCTGCTGCAGGACGTGGCGGTGCTGCAGTCGCTCAACATCGAGGTCGTGCTTGTGTTTGGCGCGCGCGAACAGGTGCGAATATTGGCGGAGAAGCGCGGCATCACACTCTACAATGACGACGGCATGGGGCGGACGGACGCCGCAGGCATCGAGATCGCCGTGGATGCCATCATGCGGCAGTGCAGCGACCTGATGGCCGATCTGACAGCTCTCGAAATGCCTGTGGCCATTTCCAATGCGCTCGCGGTGCATCCGGCAGGAGTGATTGACGGCATTGATCTCGAATTCACCGGCCGCATCGAGCGTGTGGATGAAGAATCGATCCGCGCGCTGCTCAAGGCCGATATCATCCCCATTATCCCGCCGCTTGGTTATGACGGCAAAGGGGCCACGCTGAGGCTGAACTCGGATGCGGTGGCGGTGGAAGTCGCCATCGCCCTGCAGGCGGCGAAAGTCATTTTCGTGGCCGAATCCGGCATCACGGCCGCTGACGGAGCCCGTTTGGAGCAGATTTCCGTCGCGGAAGCGAAGGAGATGCACAAGCGCAAGGATTCGAAGCATGACGTGAGCATGCTTTCCAAGCTGCGCTATGCCGCCCTGGCCTGCCAGGAAGGAGTGCCACGCGTACACATCGTCGATGGCACGCAGGATGAGGCGCTGCTGGCGGAACTCTTCTCCAATGAAGGCGTGGGCACGATGATCCATGCGGACGACTACCAGCAAATCCGCAAAGCCCGCGCCTCCGACGTCCCTGCCCTGCTCTCCATGATGCAGCAGAGCGTGGACGATGCCGCACTGGTGCCGCGCACACGCGACCAAATTCAATCCAGAATCAAAGACTTCTTCGTGCTCGAGGTCGATGGCAATCCCATTGGCTCCGTGGCGGTGCATGCCTATGAGGAGGACGGCAGAAAAATCGCCGAACTGGCCTGCCTGTTTGTGCGGCGCTCGCACAAAAACAAAAACCACGGACGCAAGCTGGTGGCCTTTGCCGAAGAGCAGGCGCGGCAGCGGAACTGCGAAGTCATTGTGGCGCTCAGCACGCAGGCCTTTCGCTTCTTTGAGGAAAAAATGGGCTACACCGTGACTGAGCCTGATGCATTGCCGCTCAGCCGCCGTGAAAAGTACGACAAGAGCGGCCGAAACTCAAAGGTGCTCGTCAAGGCGCTGAAGTAGTGCCGCTGTTAGGTTTAACACGTTCCACCTTGGAGTAGGCCAGCGCGGCTTCCGCGATGCCGATCGCCTTGTCCTGCAGCTTTTCGCCGATGTAGCGCTGCTGAAAATCCACGCGGCATTTGCGGCCGTTCTTGGCGAAGGCCACCCAGAACTCCGTCGATTTGATGCGCTCCGCAGCGCTCGTCGCATCAGACCACTCATAGCGGATGGATTCACCCCGCTTCACCTCATGCACCCCTTGCGCACTGAGCGTCACAGAGTAACCCATGCCCTGCAATCCCAGCCATGTGGCACCCGCACCGACCAGCAGCAGCACAACGCCCAGGGCGACAAATGGCACAATCACCTTGAGGCGGCCGAAGAAGCCCCCGTTGCCAAATTCCAGCGCAAAAAATTTAACCCTGTCATACATGACCTTCACCAGCACGAGAGCGGCGATGACCAGCAGCGGGCCGCCGCCAAGCAGGCCATAGATGTACATATCTCCGACCATGAGCATGACGCCGTTGCCCGCGTCGCTGCCCTTGGTCAGGTAGGGGGAGAGGTCCAGAGAGCCCGTGATGTCAGAAAAGAAAGGCGGCAGATTCATGAGGAGTCGTTTTGAGATTAAACCAAGCGGCTACCGTGCGCGTCAAGCCTGGGTTACGTGACTTGTTCGTTGCCGGATGAACTCCTGCACCGTCGCCACGTCCGCCGCCATCGGCCAGGTTTGCAGTGGTTTCGATTTCAACGCTTCGAGCGTTGGGTGCGTCGGCTCGCTGCCGGTCGCCCGTTGCACGACTTCGGGGAATTTCGCCGGACTGGCGGTAGCCAGCACGACGCTGACGCGATCCTGCGCCATGTCCGTGAAGGCGCAGGCGGTATGCGGATCCAGCACATACTGCCAGTCCTTCCACATCTGCGCGATGACGCGGACGATGTGATCGTCATCCATGCGGGTGGACCGCAGCGTACTCTTGGGCAGTTCTATCTTGAATGGAGCGCCCAATTTTATCTGCGCCATCACCTTACACACGCGCTCGGTGCTTTGATCAAGAATGTAGTAGAGGAAGCGCTCAAAGTTTGACGCGGCCTGGATGTCCATGCTTGGGGCATGGCTGGGATGCACGTCGCTCTGGCTGTATTCACCACTGCTGAAGAAGCGATGCAGAATGTCGTTGTGATTCGTCGCGACACGGAACCCGCCTGCGGGCATGCCCATTTGCTGCGCCATCCATCCGGCCAGCACGTTGCCGAAATTGCCTGTGGGCACGACGTACTCCGCTGTGGCACGAGCACTCTCCGGCAGTTTCAGGGAGGCCCAGATGTAGTACACGCACTGCGCCAGCACGCGGGCGATGTTGATCGAGTTCACGGCGGAGAGATTCACGGCCTTCGCGAAAGCGGTGTCTCCAAACGTCTCCTTCACCACGCGCTGGGCATCGTCAAAAGTGCCGGGCACAGGAATGGCGAAGACGTTGTCCGCCCCCGTGCAGGCCATCTGGCGCTCCTGGAGTGGTGCCACCCGACCATTCGGGTAGAGAATGAAAATCGTGATGCCATCGCGGCCCAGGCAGCCATGGATCGCCGCCGAGCCTGTATCGCCAGAGGTGGCGCCGAGCACGGACAGGTGTTTGCCAGTCTGCTCGACTTGACGCTTATACAGCAGGCCCAGCAGTTGCAACGCGAAGTCCTTGAAGGCCAGTGTCGGCCCGTGAAACAGCTCCAGCACGTAAGTCTTCTCCGTGATCTTCTTCAGCGGAGCCACGTCCGGTGAATCAAAACGCCGATACGCCTCCTCCGTGAGCTGATGCCACTCCGCATTGCTGATCTCCGGCGCAAACAACGTGAAAAACTCTGCCGCGAGCTGGGAATAGGTCAGCTTCGACCACTCTGGCAGCTTGCCGGAGATGTCCGGCAGTTTTTCGGGTAAAAAAAGTCCGCCATCCGGTGCCAGCCCGGCTTCAACGGCTTCAGAAAACGTATGCGGCTGCGTCTGGCCGCGGGTGGAGATATAGTGCATGCAGATCAATTATGGGCATCACTGATGCGTAGGATTTGGAGAGACTCAACGAGTCTCTGCGGACATCAAACTTCACTTCTTCCGCGCAATAAACACATCCACCTGCTGGCCCACGTACAGGGGCTGGTCCTTGGGCTTCTCCAGCTTGTAGATGACCTGGAGCACGCGGGTGTCCACGCGCTCAGTGCTGGCTCCGGTGAGGGAGACTTTAGGAATGACGTAGGGCTCGATGCGAACGAACTGCACTTTGAACTTTTTCGAAGAATCGCTCTTCAGCGAGAAGGTGGCGTCGAGGTCGGAGGCCACTTCCATGGCGTTTTGTTCATCGACATCCGCACGCACATGGAGCGTGGAAATGTCCCCCAGCACGAGCGCGGGCTGCTTGTTCGACGGCGAGGCGTATTCACCGGCACGGATGTTCACCTGCAGGATGGTGCCGGACTTCGGTGCTTTGACGGTGAGGCGGTCAATGAGCAGCTCGGTCTGCTGCACGTCGGCGTTGGCAGAGATGAGCTGTGCCTCAGCGGCCTGCATCTGCGCCTTGGCGACGAGCACGTCGTTGCTGCGGTTGCGCAGGTCGTCCTGGCTGATGGCCCGCTGGTCGGTGATGGAGGTCATGCGGTCGAGCATGTCCTGCACCTTCGCCAATTGGGCGCGGTTGATGGCGAGATTTGCCTGCGCAATGGCGATGGCGGCCTGCTGCTTGAGCAGCGAGGCGCGCAGTTCGCGATCATCCAAGATGAGCAGGGGCTCCCCTTCTTTGACGACCTGATTGACGACGACTTTGACCGTTTCCACCAAACCCGGCACCGGCACGCCGATGGCGACGTTTTCATCTTTGGCTTCAAGAATGCCTGTGGCGGCAATGTCATCGACCGCGTTCTTCATCGGCGGTGCGACAGGTGGTGGCGGCACGGCGACCTCCTGGCTGCGGATAGTTTGCAGCACGAATCCCATGGCGATCACGCCCGCGACGGCAAGCAGGTAGGTGGAATAGCGGATAGTGGTGGAGATGAGGTTCATGGGCGGGGGCAGATTAAAGGGCGAATACGGAATGCCGAACGAAATTACGCTCGACGGGAAGGCCCAGAAAGTCTCAAATCCACCCCATGAGCAAGGAATCCAGCATCTCAGCACAGATCATCCGCCAAGGCGGTGAGGTGGTGGTGATTGTGCTGCTGGCAGCAGGCCTGCAGGGGGTGTGGGGTGAGCACTGGCTGAGCGCTCGTTCATTCTGCCTCGTGGTGCTGGCGGCTGCATTCGCAAAGACGGTGTTCTTTTTCGTGGAGAACCTCCAGCACATCCTGATGGCCACGCAGAATGACATGCCCTACCACCGCGTGCTCGGCCTCATGGGGGTGAACATGGCGCAGATCACGCTGGCCTTTGCTTTGGACTACTGGTGCCTGGAAACGGCGGAACCAGCGAGTTTCAGCGCGATTGACGCCGCATGGAGCCAGGGCGAGCAGTTGTTTGAGTTCTTCTTCTTCAGCGTGCTGAACTTCTCCTTTTTCGGTTTTGGCGATGTGACGCCGCAGACCATTCCGGCCAAACTGGTCACGATGATGGAGGTCCTGCTGGCTTTTTTCACCGTGATTTTCCTCCTCTCCGACTTTATCAGCCTCAAGGATTCGCTGAGGAAGAAGCAGGGCATACGCATGAAATGAGCAACTGAGCATGGAGATTCAGAGGCAAAGAAACTGCTGTACAAAATTCCATAACCACTGATGAGAGTGTGGATGGAACCCGATCCCGCCACCGCAGTCACACACCCGGCCGCTGAAGTT
>JANYCZ010000057.1 GCA_025360015.1 Verrucomicrobiota bacterium
GAACAGCGAAGCGGCACCGCTGCAAAAGGCGGCAAAGCGCTCTGCGACGGCAAAAAGAGATCCAGACGCGGGGTCATTTTTAGAAGGCTGGGGTGTCTTCGCACTGCATCCATCGCAAAGCTCCAACAAGAACCGTCCTACTCTCTGCTTAACCTCGTTGGCCAACCCCGGCCAGCTCAATCTCAGAACTTACCAAAGTAGAAATAAGCGCGAGCCATCTGTTCAGCCGCTTCGATAGGCGCGACTCCTCCGACTCCGGTGGTCAGGCCGGGGCAGAAGACATGCGAGAATGAAGCACTTGCAGCATGGGCCGCTCGCATTACTGCGCGCATGGCGCGATAGGCATTGGATGGTTCAACTTGTTCCGGGAGTGTGACGGTGGGAGCGACGAGTAAAAACGGAATTCTGCTGTGACCTGTGTGGATGATAAGACTTGCTCCAACCGGCAGGCTCCCTTCAGGCCGACGATGAATGGCCTCCTGGACGCGGATCTGGATGGACGGGCCGAAAAAGGAATAGAGTTCCCGATCAAATCCGCCATCCATGAATCCGAAGCTGTTTGCGGGCGAAACGATGCATTGTTCTGCAATGCTGAGAATGTCTCCATGGCACACCTCAACACCGGTTAAATCAGAAAAAGCATCCTCCAATGCTAAGGCAACTTTCAGATCGGAGTCTATGAGGTGCAGTTTCAAAGGGCGTGAGTGATGATGATTCGCGTTGGCTGTGAAGATAGTTCATGCCTGCACAAGCTCGATGCGATGCCCGTCAGGATCTGCCACGACCGCACGACGGCCCCACGGAGAATCTTGCGGCGGCGAGATGAGGGCGGCTGACGAGTCGCTGAGGGCGGCAATCACGGTCTCCAGAGAAGGAACGCTGAAGCCGATGCGAGTGCCAAGAGTCGATGCGCCACCGGTGGCCTGTGGATACAGCTCGAAGACACAGCCGCCAAGCTCAGCAGACAAGTGCTCCGGCCCGCTGCCATGCCGATGCCGGGTGAACTGCAATCCCAGGCATTCATAGAAACTCTGGGCACGCTCCAGGTCAGTGGAGCGCAGGACAACGAGGTTGAGTGAGATTGGATTGTCAGTGGGTGAGGTCATGTCCGGATGCGGAGGGGGCATTATGCGCCTTGATCCATTTCGGTACGGCCCGCAGTCGCACCTGCGCAAAGACGAATCCTCCGACTGCGCCACCCACAGCGGAGCCAGAGATGCCGCTGGAAAAGGCATGGCCGATGAATGCTCCCGTCCAGCCGCAAAGAGCAAGGAGCATCAAAGCGAACGGCAATGATCGACGCAGGGCTTTGGAT
This sequence comes from Verrucomicrobiota bacterium, assembly GCA_025360015.1. GTDB lineage: Bacteria > Verrucomicrobiota > Verrucomicrobiia > Verrucomicrobiales > Verrucomicrobiaceae > Prosthecobacter. The sequence goes on from JANYCZ010000057.1 coordinate 1,316, forward strand.
TCAATGGCCTCTTGTGCTAGGCGCTTCAATTCATCGCGGGAAAGTGCTGCGAGTTCGGGTTCGGATCGAAAACTCCAAATGATTTTCATGAGGGTGGCCGAAGTTGGTGTCAGCACTTTTACATCCGCTTCCTCACTTCTCCAGTTTCTTCAGCGCCGCCGTCACATTCCCCACCGTCAGCAATTCATCGAGGATGAACGGCTCCTCCACACCGGGGATGTACAGCACATTCACCGGCACCGCGCGTTTGCCGAGGGCTTCCAGGGCGAGGCGGATGCTTTCGTTTTCATCGGACCAGTCGGCCTTGAGTGTGGCGACGTGGTGCTGCTTGAAGAGCGCGCGCAGGCCGGTGTCGGTATAGACGCGTTTGTTCACCTGGCAGGTCCAGCACCAGGAGGCGGTGAAGTCGATGTACACGGGCTGCTTGGCGGCACGCAACGCGGCTACTTTTTCGGGCGACCAAGTTTCCCAGTGCAGCGCATCGGGGTCCTTGAGATTTACGGTTTCTTCCCCGTGGGAGCGTTTGGCGGAGGCATTCGGAAATCCGATCCACAAGCCGCCGCCGACGGCGAGGAGCGTGAGCAGTCGCGCGATGTTCTGCGTGCGTGCAGGCTTGTGCGGCAGGGCCCAGCGGCCGTAGATCCAGCAGCCCAGCGCGATGAGCACGAGACTCAGGATCGCGAACATCAGCGGGAAGCCTTCGATCTGGGTGGTCAGCACGTAGAGCATGAAGCCCACGGTGCCAAAGAGCAGGAAGGACATGCCCTGCTTAAAGCTCTCCATCCACGCGCCGGGCCGAGGCAGCGCGGAGATGAGGCCAGGGAAAAGCGAGAGCAGCAGAAACGGACTCGCCAGACCGAGGCCGATGAGCGTGAAAATTAACATCGACTGCGATGCAGGCAGCGCCAGCGTGGCCCCCAGCGCGGTGCCGAGAAACGGGGCGGAGCAGGGCGTGGCCACCACCGTGGCCAGCAGGCCGGAGAAGAAAGAGCCGCCGAGGCCGCTCTTCGCCTGCAAGCCGGAGCCGACGCCGATGGCCGAGGTGCCGATCTCAAACAGGCCCGCCATGTTCAGCGCGAAGATGAGGAAGAATGCGGCCAGGAAGAAATTGAAAGCCGGTGATTGAAGCTGCGAGCCCCAGCCCTTGTTCAGTGCGATGGCGACGCCGCCCAGCACCCAGAAGGAGAGCAGCACACCCACGGTGTACATCAGCCCATGCAGCACCACCTTGCGGCGGTCTGAGCCTGCCTGCTGCACCACACTCGTCACCTTGATGCCCAGCACCGGAAACACGCAGGGCATAATGTTGAGGATCAGTCCGCCGACGAAGGCGTAGAGGAGGAGTTGCGCGAAGGACAGGGGAGATTTCGGTGCGCTGACTGTCGATGTTGCAGCCGGTGCTGCGGCTGGCTTCGCCTGGCTCGTAACTGTTACGGGCGGGGCTTCAGCGCTTTTTTTTTCAGCGGCAGGCGCACTGCTCAGCGCTGCGGCATTCGCTTCATTGACCACCGGCGCATCGGCCACGCCGAGCGTGAGTGCGACTTCTTTGACAAAGGGCAGGCAGCTTTTCGGATCGCAGACCAGCGCATTCACTTTCACTTTCACTTTCAGTTCCGCATTGCCACCCGCGGCGGCGCTGGCCGGCGGGGTGATCTTCACCGGCAGGTACACTGTACCGTCATAGCCCTCACTGATAGCCCCATCCGTGGAGGGGACTTGGTGCGTGGCAGGCCAGGGCAGTTCCTCGACCTGCCAGCCCTCGGGCAGAGTCCAGGTAAGCTTCGTGGGTTTGCCGACGACGCCCGGTGGCAGCACCTTGCCATAGCTGTGCGCATCCTTCGTGTGCACCAGTTTGACCGCAGCCTGAAACGGCTGCCCTGGCGCCGCGACAGACACCGCAGCCACCACCTCCGCCGTGACCCGTTCCTGCTTCGGTGCGGCGGCATCGCCCAGGCCGAAGGTTTGCGCAGGAGCGGCGGTGGCGGCGAGCAGCAGTGCGGCGAGAAACAGGAAACAGCTTCGATTCATGGTCGGGGAAGGAGATAGAGGGATTGGCAGGTAGGAGAACGCGCCGTGCGGGTTATTCCCATCACGGCGCGTTTTGCAAAAAGGGAGTGCTGAGAGGCTCTACGCCTCAGAGCGCCTTGTGGCTGCCATCGCAGAAAGGCGGGTTCTTGCTGTGCTTGCAGTTGCACAGCCAGACCTTCTTGGCCTCGGGTAGATTGAACTTCTTCGGGCCCATTCCGCTGCCTTTGTGGCTGCCGTCACACATTGGCTGGTGCCCGCTCAAACCGCAGGCGCACCACCAGTGATCACCGGCAGGCAGTTCAACGGCGACGGGTTGTTTCTCGTGGATTTTGGGGAGTGGTGTTTCCATGGAGGAGCTTGGCAGGGGAGGGGTGGGACGTCAAGGCGCTGCGCGGTCAAGGCGCTGCGCGGTCAAGGTGGTGCTTTTGTCTTCCTGACCACCTCTTTACGACGATTGATCGCATCTTGACAAATCTCTGCCAGCCTCCCCTCCATCTCCCATTAAAAAAATTGAAACCCAGGCCAGATAGTGTGAAGGATTATCTTTGATTAGTAGTTTTGATATTTCCCAACCATGAACGCCGTCCGCGCCTGCTGCTTCACTCTGGCCTGCCTGCTTTACGCCCTGGCCCTTCCCGCCGGAGCCGCCGTGGTCAATGCCACCTGGAACTCCGCCACCGACGTCCCCTTCACCGCCAGCAGCTACACTGCCACGGGGAACACGGTCAATTTCACTCTCAATTACGCTCCAGCCACCGGCACGAACCTCATGGTGGTGAACAACACGGGGCTGCCTTTCATCAGCGGCACGTTTGACAATCTGGCACAGGGGCAGGCGGTGTCGTTCAGCTACAATGGAGTGGCCTACACCTTTGTGGCTAGCTACTACGACGGCATGGGTAATGATCTGGTGCTCGTATGGGCGGGCCGTAGGCCGGTTGCCTGGGGAAATAACGGAGAGGGGCAGTTGGGAAATAATTCCTATCTCGATAGCCCTGCACCCGCGGCTGTAACGACGGCCGGAACCCCGTTGGCAAATGGCACGATCCTGACCCTCGCCTCAGGCGGCTCTCACAGTCTCGCTTTGTGCAGCGATGGCAGCATTGCCTGCTGGGGGTATAATGCTTTCTGGCAGTTGGGCAATAGCGTAGCGGGCGACTATGTCACCATTCCTATAGCCGTGACGACAATGGGAACTCCCCTAGCTGGAAAGGTTGTAGCTGCCGTCTCCGCCGGTCACTTGCATAGCTTGGCGCTATGCACTGACGGCACCGTGGCCAGTTGGGGCTTCAATTCAAACGGCCAGCTCGGCAATAGCAGCACGACATCAAACAAGCTGCCAGTGGCGGTGACAGCAGCAGGAACTTCGCTGTCCGGAAAACAGGTGGTCGCCATTTCCGCAGGGAACTACCACAGCCTGGCACTATGTTCTGATGGAACCGTTTCCGTCTGGGGGATTGGCAGTGCCGGCCAGTTGGGCAACAGCAGCAAGTCCGACAGCAGTGTGCCCGTGGCGGTAACGACAGAAGGCACGCCTCTACAGGGTAAATCTGTGGTGGCCATTGCAGCCGGCTTCTTTCACACACTCGCCCTCTGCTCGGATGGCACCCTGGTGGCGTGGGGGGGGAACGGAAATGGCCAGTTAGGCAACAACTCCACTACGGACAGCAGTGTGCCAGTAGCGGTTGTCACGGCGGGTACGGTACTCGAAGGCAAAACGGTTGTAGCCGTGGCGGCGGGAGAATTTCACAATATGGCGCTTTGTTCTGACGGCACCATCGCCAGCTGGGGATACAATGGTGATGGAGAACTGGGAAATAACAGTACAGCGCAGTGCAACGTGCCGGTGCCGGTGACCACGGCCGGTACAGCACTGGCGGGTAAAACCGTCATCAGAATTGCCGCTGGTCATACACATAGTATGGCAATCTGCTCGGATGGCAGCATTGCTACATGGGGCAACAATGGGCACGGCCAGTTGGGCAACAACAGCACCACGCAGAGTAGCACGCCAGTAGCCGTTGGCTCCGGCACTCTCGGAGCGGGGGAAAGAATGATTCTGGCTGCCGGCGGCGGTGATCACAACCTTGCTCTTGCCGCCATGACCGTGCCTGCTGCCACGACGTTGTCAGCCACATCTGTCACCAGCACTTCGGCAGTCTTAAATGGAACGGTGAATGCAAATGGCAGCAGCGCCGTAGCGTCCTTTGACTATGGCCTGGACACCACCTATGGAACAAATGTGACGGGCTCTCCGGTCACAGTATCTGGCAGTGCCGACACTGCTGTCAGCATGTCCTTGACAGGTCTGATGCCAGCCACCACCTACCACTTTCGGGCCCATGCCATCAATTCAGGAGAACTGGCTGACGGAGGAGATCAAACCTTCACCACCTCCAGTACGTATCTCTCCAGTCTTGGCCCCGCTGCTCTCTCGCCTGCCTTCACTCCCCAGGTGACCAGTTACACGCTTGCCGTGGGTTCTGAGGTGTCCAGCATCAGCTTTACCCCCACGGTGCAGGACAGCAATGCGAAGGTGACTGTCAATGGCATGTCTGTTGGCTCAGGCAGCACAAGTAGCCCAATACCTTTGGGATATGGGGACAATACCATCAGCCTCATAGTCACGGCAGCAGACCATGTCTCGACCCTGGCGTATTCGGTCGTTGTTACTCGTGCTGTTCCCTCTCCACTGCCGGCGTCTTTTGCCAGTGGCAGTGATGTGGCTGTCAACATCAACGGATTCACCGCCACGGGCAGCAGCGTGAACTTCAGCCTTAACTATGCCCCTGTGATTGGCACCACGCTGATTGTGGTGAACAATACTGGACTCGGCTTTATCCACGGCACCTTCAACAATCTTTCCCATGGGCAAACAGTGAGCTTGCGCTACAATGGAGTAAATTATGCCTTTGTGGCCAGCTACAACGGGGGGACCGGCAATGATCTGGTGCTCATGTGGGCGGGCCGCAGGCCGGTTGCCTGGGGTGCCAATGTTTCCGGAGCTCTGGGAAACAACTCCGGCACAGACAGTTATTTGCCCACGTCTGTGACGACGGCCGCAGGGGCTTTGGCAAATCGAACGATCTTGGCGTTCTCATCCGGTTCTATTTACAGCCTCGCTGTATGCAACGATGGCAGTGTGGTCAGTTGGGGCAATAACAGCTGGGGCCAATTGGGCAATAACACTATCATCTTCACTGCCACGCCCACTTTTGTGACAACCTCTGGCACGCCGCTGGCCGGGAAGGTTGCGATCGCCGTCTCTGCTGGCCATTTTCACGGCCTTGCTTTGTGCTCAGATGGCACCGTGGCTGGCTGGGGCTATAACTATGCCGGTCAGCTAGGCAACAACAGCACCAGCGACAGCAACATGGCGGTAGCTGTCACTGCTTCTGGAACCTCCCTTGCCGGTAAGTCCGTCGTTGCTATTGGCGCTGGCGGCTACCACAGCCTTGCGCTTTGTTCAGATGGTACTATTTCCTCTTGGGGGGATAACACTTACGGCCAGTTAGGCAACAACAACACAATCGGCAGCAGCGTTCCCGTGATGGTGAATTCGGCCGGCACGCCGTTGCAGGGCAGGACAGTGACAGCCATTGCTGTTGGCGGCAGTCATAATCTCGCCCTATGCGCCGATGGCACCCTGGTGGCATGGGGAGCCAATAGCAGCGGTCAGCTGGGCAATAATGCAACCACCAACAGCAATGTGCCGGTGGCAGTGATCACGGCAGGAACACCGTTGCAAGGCAGGACAGTGGTCGCCATTGCAGCCGGCAGCAGTCACAATCTCGTTCTCTGCTCCGATGGCACCCTGATTACGTGGGGTTACAACTTCTATGGCCAGTTGGGCAATGGCAGCACGACGAACAACAGTCTGCCGGTGGCTGTGACGACGGTCGGCACAGTATTGGCGGGCAAAACGGTCACCGAGATCACCGCCGGTGCCTTGCAGAATGTGGTGATGTGTTCGGACGGCACTCCCGCTGCATGGGGTTACAATTTTAATGGTCAGTTGGGCAGCAATAGCACAACAGACAGCAGCGTGCCGGTAGCTGTGAACACCAGCACGCTCGCGGCGGGAGAGCACTTCTTGCTGGCCACCTGCGGCGCGAATGCGGATCATTGCCTTGCACTGGTCGCCACCCCCTCGCCTGCCGTCACCACGCTAGCGGCCACATCCGTTGACAGCAATTCGGCGATCTTGAACGGCACAGTCAATGCGAATGGCAACACGGGCACTGTCTCCTTTGACTATGGCCTGGATGCAAACTACGGTACGAATGTGACAGCTTCTCCAGCCACCGTCTCGGGGAGCGCAGACACCGCTGCGAGCGTTGCTTTGACAGGCCTGGCTCCCTCCACCACCTATCACTTTCGGGTCAATGCATCGAACTATGGGGAGCTGGCCAATGGAGGCGACCAAACTTTCACCACTGCGAATCTCTCTCTTTCAAGCCTCGTTCTTGGCTCTGTTTCGCTCTCGCCCGCGTTCAGCTCCGCAGCGTACAGTTACACTGCTTCCGTGGGTTCTGATGTATCCAGCCTCACTGTGAGTCCTATGACGTCGGTTGTCGGTGCGACGCTGACGGTCAATGGCATATCCGTCGCTACCGACAGCGCAAGCAGTGCCGTGCCACTTGTTTACGGAAACACCGTTATAAAAATCGTGATCACGGCGGCTGACAAAGTTTCGACTCTGACCTATTCGGTCGTCGTCACACGTGCCATTCCCAATCCTCTGCCGGCGTCTTTTGCCAGCGGCAATGATGTCGCTGTCAGCATCAATGGATTCACAGCCTCGGGAGGGATTGTGACATTTGCCCTAAATTACGCCCCTGTGACTGGCACCATGCTGACAGTGATAAACAACACCGGCTCGAATTTTATCAACGGCACTTTCAGCAATCTGGCACAAGGACAGAGTGTGGCGCTAAGCTACAACGGCATTAATTACAATTTCACTGCCAATTACTTCGGCGGCACCGGCAATGACCTGGTGCTGCATTGGGCGGGCAGTCGCGCCTTTTCCTGGGGGACGAACAGCAGTGGTCAGCTTGGTGATGTCACCACCATTCAGAGAGGTCTTCCCGTGCCGGTGAATATCCTGCCTTATTACGATCAGTTTTTTTTTACGACTTACCCGGGCATCTTGTCCGGCAAGACACTCATCTCCATGGCTGCTGGAGGAGGTCATTCCTTGGCGCTTTGTTCTGATGGCGCCCTTGCTGCATGGGGGGACAATACGTATGGCCAACTTGGGGGAAGCACCCCACATATGCAAAAAGGCGTCCCCGTGGCGGTGAATGCCTCCTCTCTCTCATCTCTTTACGGAAAAGGTGTGGTGGCCATTGCTGCCGGGGCTTCTCACAGCATGGCCCTCTGCTCTGACGGCACCGTTTCGGCATGGGGGTTCGGTGGCTATGGCCAGCTGGGCAACAACAGCAGTTCATCGAGTCCGGTGGCAGCAGCTGTGGTGACATCCTACACTGTGAGTGGCCGGCCAACACACACGGCGCTTTTTGGCAGGACAGTGGTCGCCATTGCTGCCGGACAAAATCACTGCCTGGCATTGTGCTCCGATGGTATTGTGGCAGCTTGGGGAGACGACAGCTATGGTCAGCTCGGCACCAATAGCACCACCAGCAGACTCATCGCAGTCGCTGTAAATACAACGAGCGGCATCTCGGCGCTCTTTGGCAAAACAGTGGTCGCCATCGCGGCGGGGGGAAATCACAGCTTCGCGCTGTGCTCGGATGGCACTCTTGTCGCATGGGGAGCCAATGGCAACGGTCAGCTTGGGGACGGGACCACCATCCAACGTAATGCGCCTGTGGCTGTGAACGTTGCGGCTGGCACCTCAGCGCTGTATGGCAAGACCGTGACGGCAGTGGCGGGAGGACTCAGTCAAAGTCTGGCGCTCTGCTCAGACGGCACCCTGGCCGCTTGGGGAGGCAATGCGAGCGGTCAGGTCGGAGACGCCACGATGATCGACAAATACGCACCGGTTGCGGTGAGCACTGCCGCAGGCAGTTCGGCGCTCGCTGGGAAGACAGTCACAGGCATCACTGCCAGCGCCGGTTCCAGTTTTGCACTGTGCTCGGACGGCACGGTGGCCTCCTGGGGCGCGGACGCCAGCGGCCAGCTAGGAGACAACGCAACCAACAATGAAAGCTCACCCGTGGCGGTGAACAGCAGCCCGCTTGCGCTCGGCGCGGTATTCAGCGGCGTCTTTGGCGGTTCATCCGCCAGCCACACCCTGGCCTTGGTGGCGTCGCCACCGACACCCGTTGTAACAACCTTGGCGGCAACAGTCATCGCAGGGACGAGCGTGACCCTAAACGGCACCGTGAATGCCAGCAACAACAGCTCCATGGTCACTTTTGATTATGGCACCACCACGGCCTATGGCACCACCGTGTCTGCCGCACCTGCCACGGTGACTGGCGGCAGCAGCACTGCGGTGGGCGTGGCCCTGACCGGTCTCGCGGCTGGCACGACTTATCATTTCCGCGTCAATGGCTTGAACGCGGTCGGCACCAGCAACGGTGCTGACCTGACCTTCACGACCCTGCCAAGCGTCCTGCAAAGCTGGCGTCAGCAGTTCTTTGGCACCACGGCCAATGCCGGCCCGACAGCGGACGCCGCCGACTACGACAACGACGGCATCCCCAATCTCATCGAATGGGCCTGCAATCTCAGCCCCACCGCCCGCAGTGCGCTGCCTGCGGCTGTGGTCACGAATGGTGCGAACTTTGAATACACCTACTCACGCAGCACGGCGGCGGTGACGGCTGGCGGCGGCTTTGCCGTGGAGTGGAGTGATACCCTGGCCAGCGGAAGCTGGAGCAGCAGCGGGGTGGTGCAGACGGTGCTGAGTGATGATGGCACCACGCAGCAGGTGAAGGCGGTGATTCCCATCAATGCGGCGAATGCGAAGTTTGTTCACCTGTCCGTGAGTGCGCCGCCATGAGGGCGGGGGGGAGGAAAGTACTGACGAACTTTAGTTCGTTCTGGAAGAGGAGGCGCTTCCCAGAGCGAGCTAAAGCTCACGAGTACTTTTGATCGCCTCCAGCACCTCGCGCACCAGTCCGGGGCCGCGATACACCAGCCCGCTGTACACCTGCACCAGCGCTGCCCCGGCCTTGATCTTCTCCACGGCATCGGCTCCGCTGACGATGCCGCCGACGCCGATGAGGGGGATCTGCTCTTTTAGCAGCATGCGAAAGGCCTGCAGCACGAGGTTTGAGCGCTCACGCACGGGGGCACCGCTCAGGCCGCCGGCTTCATTGGCGAGACGATGACCGGTGATGGCGGCGCGATCAATGGTCGTGTTGGTGGCGATGATGCCGTCGATGCCTTGCTCATTGAAGACACGCGCGAGCGCCTCGATCTGCATGTCATTGAGGTCCGGGGCGATCTTGACGAGCAGCGGCACCTGCTTGCCGTGCTCCTGCTTCAATGAGGCCTGCTCTTTCTTCAAAGCGCTGATCAGCTCGCGCACTGCGCCCTCGGCTTGGAGATCGCGCAGGCCCTTGGTATTTGGCGAGGAGATGTTTACGGCGATGTAGTCTGCGACTGGATACGCTGCCTGGAGACAGATGAGGTAATCACTGACCGCATTTTCATTGGGCGTGTCGAAGTTTTTGCCGATGTTTACACCGACGACGGCTTTGGTGCGCCGATGCCTGAGCTTCTTCACGGCAGAGTGAATGCCGGGATTGTTGAAGCCCATGCGGTTGATCAGCGCCGCATGCTCCGGCAGGCGGAACAGGCGCGGCTTTGGATTTCCTGGCTGCGGGCGCGGCGTGAGGGTGCCCACTTCCACCGCGCCAAACCCGAGCGAGCCCCAGGCTTCTACGGCGCTGGCGGACTTGTCCATGCCTGCTGCGAGTCCGAGCGCGTTTGGAAAGCTGAGGCTCATCACGCTGCGTGGCTGCTGCGGTGTATCGACCACGGACCTGAGCATGCCAAGGCGATGCGCGATGATCATCATCTTCACCGTCAGTGTGTGCGCGCGTTCGGCATCCAGCCGAAAGAGCCATGGTTTCAACACGGGGTAGAATTTTTCGATCAAGGTCATGCGTCAGGCGGGAGAATGGATTTCACCAGTGCTGCCACGGCTTTGCCGAGCCGTCTATGGGCAGGCGCATCCAGATGGAGGCCGTCGCTGCCAGGCTCGATGAGAGTCTGCGTATTGAGGAAGCCGCAGCCGAGGGAAGTCGCGACCGCTTCATAGTATTTAGGCAGTCGGCGGCTGTCCTTCTGCCCGTTTGGAAACTTCGCAGCGACATCTGGCAGGTGCAGTTGATCGCCGACGGCCGGCGGGCAGAGCAGCAGCAGCTTCGGCGCTTTGTGGCCGATCCCTGCATCGCTACCCAGGATCATCTGCGCCAGCATTTTGACGCCGGTGGCAATCTCCCCGGGAGACACGCCATACACTGCCTTGAGATCATTCGTGCCCAGCATCAGCACCACCAGATCCAGCGGCTTGTGGGATTCCAGGATCGCGGGCAGGACCGCCCTGCCATTGCGTGCCATGGCAAAGGGATCGTCATGTACCGTGGTGCGGCCGTTTTGTCCTTCTTCGATCACGCGGCAGCTGGTGCCGAGTTCACGGGCCAGCACGCCCGTCCAGCGTACATCATGCGGGTGGCGCTCAGGGGAGGGGAGGGAAATGCTGTCGGGCATGAAGCCCCAGGTGTTTGAATCGCCAAAACAGAGAACGTTTTTCATCAGGCCTGCATGATGTCGTTCATTTAAGAGCCGGGCAACTGCTCTCCACAAATGTGAATAACTCATCAAAATCCAGCTTGCGTGCCTTTTCCTCTGTGTTAGACATCCTGCCCCCTGCTCCAAAAGCGGGGTTTTGAGTTCCCCCAGACTCACCTTCTTTATCTACTCCTGTATGCGCGTCCGTACCTCCGTTAAACCTCTCTGCGAACTTTGCCGTGTTATCCGCCGCAAAGGTGTTGTCCGTGTTGTCTGCAAAAATCCACGTCACAAACAACGTCAGGGCTGATCCTCCTTTCTTTAAATCCCACATCACTGAATTATGGCACGCCTGCTTGGAGTCGAAATCCCGAACGAAAAGAAAATCGAATACTCATTGCCGTATATCTACGGCATCGGTCTCTCGATCAGCCGCAAAGTTCTTGCCGCCACCAACATCGACCCGAACATTCGGGCAGGTGAATTGAGCGATGAGCAGATCACCGCGATCACCCAGACCATCCAGGGGATGAAGATTCCGATTGAAGGTGACCTTCGTCGTGAGCTCCAGATGCACATGAAGCGCATCCTGGGTATCAACTGCTACCGTGCTCATCGTCATCGTCGTGGTCTGCCAGTGCGCGGCCAGCGCACACACACCAACGCTCGTACTCGTAAAGGTCCTCGTAAGACCGTGGGTGCCCAGAAGGCGAAGTAATCTGAATTTAAGCAACGTCCCCGTCTATATATCATGGCTGAAGAAACGACCCCTATCGAACCTGTTGCCGCAGCATCCGCTCCGGCTGCAGCACCCGCTCCGGCAGCCGCTCCGGCAGCCGCTCCCGCCCCCGGCGCAGCACCCGCCCCCGGCGCAGCACCTGCTGTTCCTGGTGCCGACCAGCGCCCCTCGGGCAGTGGCGACAAGCAGGTTTCCCAGAGCGTCTGGCTCGAAATCGGTGGTGAGGCCGCCGAACAGAAGGTCGTCAAGGCCAAGGGTTCCAAAAACGTCTCTCAAGGTCTTGTCCACGTTTACGCCACCTTCAATAACACCATCGTTACCATCACGGATCGTGCGGGTGGTGTGATTGGCTGGTCCACCGCTGGCAAGATGGGCTTCCGTGGTTCCCGTAAGGGCACCGCATACGCCGCTCAGGTCGTCGCTCAAGACGCCTGCCGTCAGGCAATGGGCCATGGTCTGCGTGAAGCTGAAGTCCGCCTTCGCGGCCCAGGCTCAGGTCGTGAGTCCGCCGTGCGTGCCGTGCAGGCCCTCGGTGTCGAAGTCACTACCATCAAGGACGTGACCCCCATCCCGCACAACGGCTGCCGTCCGCCAAAAGCCCGTCGCGTTTAATTCTTCAGCTCTTTTCTTTTCCTACCCACTATGGCTCGCTACACAGGTCCTCGCGAAAAAATCAATCGCCGTTTCGGCATTGCGCTTTTCGGTCCTTCCAAATCCCTCGAAACCCGCAACTTCCCACCAGGACAGCACGGCGCTCGTAACACCCGCCGCAAGACTTCCGAGTACGGCACCGCCCTCGCTGAAAAGCAGAAGCTGCGCTACCAGTACGGTCTCATGGAAAAGCAGTTCCGCCGGTTCTTCACCGAAGCTCAGCGCCGCAAGGGCGTGACCGGCGAAAACCTGCTGCAGATGCTCGAACTGCGCCTCGACAATGTCGTGTATCGCATGGGCTTTGCCAATACCCGTTTCGCCTCCCGCCAGCTCACCAGCCATCGTCACATCACCGTGAACGGCAAAGTGGTGAACATCGCCAGCTATCAGTGCAAGCCCGGTGACGTCGTCGCCGCCCGAACCACCAGCCAGCGCAGCCAGCAGCTCATCGGTCGTTTCCTTGAAATGACTCAGGGCACGCCTAATTCCGACTGGATGACCGTGGATCGCGACAAGATGAGTGGTGTGGTCAATCGCGTCCCCGTGCGCGAAGAGATCAACCCGATCGCCAACGAGCAGCTCGTCGTCGAACTCTACTCCCGCTAATCCAACCGGATCAGCCTTCAAACTTCAAGAGGGACGCTTTCGAGCGTCCCTTTTGCTTTTCCCTCTTCTCTCCCTAGTCTCCGCGCATGACCCCGACCCGTCTCGAACTCATCGGCACCGAAATCGCCCTCGTCTGGAGCGATGGCACGGAACAGTACCTCTCCATGGAAAAACTCCGCGCCGCCTCCCCCAGCGCCGAGAACACTGGAGAGCGCGACCTGCTCGGCAAAAAGATCGGCGGCAGCAATCAAAAGCACTTCCCCGGTGTCACCGTCAAAGACTGGCGCATGGTCGGCGGGTACGCCATCCAGTTTGAATTCAGCGACGGCCACAACACGGGCCTGTACACCTTTGATTATCTGCGGGCGCTGGATGGCGCTGATGTGGGATAACGAAAGTGGTTTGGAGCTTTAGCTCGCTCTGGAGGCGCATGGCGAGGCGCAATTCCTCCATCTGTTCCAGTGGCGAAGGCAGATGCATCCTGCATCCTGCTTCCTGCTTCCTACGCCACGCAGCGTCGCATGCAGATGCCGTGCGTTTTGTAGTCCTGGGTTCGCTTAGCGGGTACGCAGCAGCCGGTTCCTGCATTCTGCCACTCACTCTCCAACGACGCTAACCACCACACTCCGCGCATGCGGTGCCCGGCGGTGTTCAAAGAGAAAAATACCCTGCCACGTCCCCAGCGCCATCCGGCCGTTCATCACTGGGATGACCTCAGACGTCCGCGTCAGCGCCATGCGCAAATGGCTCGGCATGTCATCCGGCCCCTCATGCGTGTGCACAAAATACGGCGTGTCCTCCGGCACGAGGTGATCAAAGAAGCTGTGCAGATCCGTGCGCGCTGAGGGATCCGCATTTTCAAAGATCACCAGGCTCGCGCTCGTATGTTGCACGAAAACAGTCGCTGTGCCCGTGCGGATGCCGCTGGCGCGTACGATCTGCTGGCAGCGCTCCGTGATCTCGTAGGTGCCCTTGCCCCGGGTGGGGATGGAGAATTGATCAGCGTGAACGGCCATGAGTTGAAAGGGGAAGTGTGCAGGAAGAGAAGCCACGTCCGGCCAGCTGCTCAACCACAAAAATGCCATGTGATGATAAGTCACATGGCATCTGATTTTTAAAGCTGACGGTCGATTACACCAGTTCGGCCAGCTTGGCCTTCACCGCATCAAAGTTCGGCAGATCCTTCGGCGTGGCGGTCTGCTCGGAGTACTGGATGACGCCGCTCTTGTCGATGACGAACGCAGCACGGGCGGAGGTGTCACCGATGCCGGCGAGCCCTGGGAAGAGCACCTCGTAGGCCTTGGTGGTTTCCTTGTTCAAATCGCTCACCAGCGTGATGCCGATCTTTTCCTTCTGTGCCCAGGCTTCCTGCGCAAAGGGGCTGTCCACGCTGATGCCGATGACTTCGGCGTTCACGTCGCTGTAAGAGCTGAGGCCTGCGGTGATGTCGCAGAGTTCCTGGGTGCAGACACCCGTGAAAGCGAGGGGGAAAAACAGCAGCACGGTGTTCTTGCCGGCTGGGAGCGAGACATCGCTGAGACCGGAGGCGGATTTGGATTTGAGGGTGAAGCCAGGAGCTTTGGAGCCAACGGAGAGTGCCATGGAGGTTATGTGGGTAGGGGTTGCTTTCAGGCCGGGTGGCCAGGAGTGCGGACATCAAGGCCAGACTGGCCTTCAGGTCAATCTAACGTTGCTGCCCTTCTCGTTGGATGCTCCCCTGTTATTCACGCTCACTTCAGACTCATGATGAACGCCTTCACATCCGCGAACTCCTGGGGTTTCAAGATGAGATTCATCGGCGGCATCGGGCTGATCGGCGTGGCGGTGTAGCCCTCCGCGAGCTTGGCGTTCGGGTTGACGAGGCTTTCGAGGATGTAGGCGGCGTCTTTCCGCGTGGCGATGCCATCCAGCGCAGGCCCCACGGCGCTGCCCTGGCCTTTGAGCATGTGACAGTTTTTGCACGCTGCCACGGGATGCTCCCAGAAGATCTTTTCACCCCGCTTCACATCGCCGATGAGCTTGGATTCATCGTCCTCGATCTCGGGGATCATTTCAACGAGGCTCACATCATCAAAGAAGGTATCGCCTTTGGCCACATGCAGGAGGTTGATGCTCGCCTTGTCGCGGGTCTTGCTGTTGAAGGTCACATCGACTTCAGTCCAGTCCTGCGTGCGCTTCACCGCCGTGGTCTCCGCCCTGCCGAGGTGGTCGTTGAGGCTGGCCTTACCCTTGAAGCCATGGGTCTTGATCCACGCGCTGAGCTTGTATTCCGTGTTCGGCTTCAGCGGCACATCGGCATAGAAACTGGTGTCAGCATCATCACGCGTGATGACGCGGAAAGCCTGCTTACCGCTGTGGACCATCTTCTCACCGGTGACGATGCTCCACTCGGCTCCGGCATTGCCAGGCTTCTTGCCGTAGTCGCGGTGCTTCCAGCCCGCTGGCGTTTTGTCACCCGCGGCCACTTCTTCAAAGCCGGGATTCGGCAGCAGATTCGGACCTTCCTTGTAGTTCAGCGCCTGGTGCTTCCTGCCCAGCATCTTCGCAGCTTCGGCCAGCCATTCATCATTTTTTACCACCGGATCGGCTGCGAGCTTTTTCACCAACGTTTGGATTTCAGGCGTGGTGGGGAAGTCTGCCAGTTTCACGAACGCCGCGAGACGTGTGTGCAGATCGGGATCGCTGATGACACCGGCACCGAATAGCAGCGACTGTGCCTTGGCGTCGTTGCCGAGGGCGCGAACGGCATTGCGGCGCAACCTGGCATCTTTGGCAAGGAGTGCGGCCTTGTGGGTGGATTCATCAAGCAGGCTGATCCCTTGCAGGCTCCACAAAGCGTGGATGGCATTAGCTTGGCCGCTATTGGACGTAACCACTGCTTTGAGTTCCTTTGGCAAGTCTGTGGTACCAGATGTGTTACCCTCGACGATAACAGCCTGCGTCCAAAGTCTGCCGTATACAGTTGGTTGGTTTAGAGCTGCGATGAAATCAGAGCTTGTACGCTTTGGTGGTGGAAGAATGAAGTGGGAGGCCGGGATGTCTCTGCCATCTCCATTCTTCGCCACGATGCGGTAAATCCTCCCGCGTGAATGATCACGAATGTCATTCTCATGCGCGCCGCCTTTGCCGGTGGTGGCCACGAAGCCGCCGCGTTCTAGGCTGGGCGTGGGGTTGTGCTGAATGATGAAGTTTTCGAAATCGGCCACCCACACCGCGCCATCGGGGCCGACCTCGGCATGCACGGGGGAGTTCCATTCATCGCTGCTGGCGTAGAGGTTCATGAAGTCCAGCGCCTTCCAGCCTGCGCCATCGGGCTGCACATCAAAGAGTGAGACGACCTTCATCGTCGGCTCGCAGACCATCGCCTTGCCTTGGAAGCGCTTGGGCAGATTGCCGCTGTAAATAAAATTGCTGCCCGCTGCCGAGGTGTAGCCACCGAAGACATCCACCTGACGGAAGTTCGGCGTGATGGTGTGGCAAGTTTCGACGACGTTGATCTTCTTCGAGGTCATGCCGCGTGAGCCTTCGGGATACGCCGTCGCAGGGATGCCGCCAAAGAAGATGGGCGCGCCATTCGCGGTGCCACCGAACTGATCGCCCGCATCGTTGGTGCTCTGCGCCCAGGCGTTGTTGGTGAATTGGTGGAGAAATTCAAGCGCGCTGCCGTCCGCTTTGAAGCGATACGTACCCATGGAGAACTGATGCTTCTTGCCACCGACGTAGCCTTCGATGCCGCTGTAGCCCACGCAGCCATAGAGCCAGTTGTCGAAGCCGTAGTGCAGATTGCTCGCCTGCGCATGCGTATCGCGGATGCCCCAGCAGTCGATCACCGTTTCACGCACATCGGCTTTGTCGTCGCCGTTCGTGTCTTTGAGAAAAATGAACTTCGGCGGCTGGCTGACGATGATGCCGCCGCGTGCAAACACGATACCGGTGGGGAGGTTGAGCTTGTCGGCAAAGACGGTAAACTTGTCTGCCCTCCCATCGCCGTCGGTGTCTTCGCAAATCTTGATGCTGTCCTGGCCTTCGCCGTTCTCCGTGACGCCATGCGGGTAGTCGCGTGTCTCCACCACCCAGCAACGACCGCGCTCATCCCACGCGAAAGCGATGGGCTTGGCGATGTCCGGCTCACTCGCGAATAGTTTCAACTCGCAGTCCGCCGGCACCTGCGTGCGCTCCATGCTGCCCTTCACACTCATGGGCAGTTGCAGCGTCAGCGGCTCCGGGCGCTTTTCATAGTTCGCCACCTGGGGGTGTTTCTTACGCTCCTCGGGATCGCGCTGCTTCAAGAAGGTTTCATAGCTGGCCTTGCGCTCGGCACTGAGTTTGGACAGGATCGCCTCGCGGCTCAAATCGCTGCCTGCTTTCACGATGAGATCGTAATCCCAGGTGGCCAGCTCCTCTTTGGCATAGTCAAACCAGATCGCCTCGCGTCCGAGATCACGCATCGCTTCATGCAGGGGACCCACGGCGGCCTGCTCCTTGCCCTCGGCATCCAGATACAGCACACGGATGGGGCCGGTGGGCGCAGCATGGGCGAAAACGGCAGAGATAAGAAGGAGCAGGAATGCTTTCATGGTGGTGGGTTGGATTCTCACTCGAAACAACGCTGTCTGACCAGCCTGCTGTGCGGACAACTTTTGGGATGAATCGGCCACGACCAAATTGATGGAATGTGCATTTGGCTTTTCGTCTGGCGGCGGCATGATCCCGCCCCGTGACTGATACCAAACGCCTGCGCCTGTTCATGTTCATCGCCCCGCTGCTCAGTGGTGTGATTCTGATGTTTGCCTTTCCACGCTGGAATTCCAATCTCGCGGTCTGGCTGTGGCTCTTCCCGTTGCTCGCCGTCCTGTGGCCATGGAAGAATGCCGAAGGCGTCAAAGTCCGCCCGTTCTGGCGCGGCTATCTGGCAGGCCTCGCCTTCTTCCTGCCGAACCTGAGCTGGGTGCATCACTCCGCACGAGTCAGGATGGGAAATGCGATGGATGACTCCTGGGTGGGCCTGGGGCCGGAGCTGCTGGGCTGGGGCGCGCTGATCGGCCTGTCCGGCTACTGCGCCGTTTACTTTGGCATCTGGGCCTGGTTCACGCACCGCTTTGCCAAACCGAACGTGACCACGCTTACGAAAGACGCATGGTGGCCCAGCGCGCTGCACTCCCTCGCCTGTTCATTTCTCGCCGCATCCGCATGGGTCGCGTGCGAGTGGCTGCGCAGCACCACCGTCTTCACCGGCTTTGGTTGGAACGGCCTCGGCGTGGCCATGCATCACAATCTGCCGCTCGTGCAGGCGGCCGATCTCGTGGGCGTCTTTGGCCTCTCTTTTCTCCCTGTCTTCGTGGCCTGCACAGCGTGGAACACTTTGACTCGTCTCATCATCGCCTATCGCGGCGATGGCACGTGCAAGACCCGCCTGGACTTCACCGTGGCGTTGATCCTCATGCTCAGCACAGCGGGTTATGGCATGCTGAAGCTGACCGCCAAAGAGGAAGACTCCATCACGGTGCGCACCGTTCTGGTGCAGCCCAATATAGCGCTGGTGGATGCGGCGACGGGCAGACTGGCGGAGCAAACGTATCAGCACCTCGATCAGTTCACTCGCATGTATGGGACGGCGAAGGATGGCAAGACCGCCACCGATCTCATCATCTGGCCGGAGAGCGCCCTGCCGGTGAATCTGGAGGACCGGTATCACTATCTCCCCAAGGACTTTCACAAGAACTACTTCAATGACATGCTGCATGCTGGGGACTTCAGCCTGCTCTTCGGCACGGAATTGTTTGAAAGCGATGACATCGGGCATGTCTCCGCCGTGATGTTTCGTGGAAGCACCGAACATCGTCAGGACTATCACAAGGTGCATCTCGTGCCTTTTGGCGAATACCTGCCGCTGAAAAACATCCCGCCATTTTCCTTCCTGAGCAGCATGTTCGAGGGAGCCTTCACGCCGGGAGAAAAAACCGAGCCTCTGCTGCTGGAGCAGCCGCAGGTGCAGGTGCAGATCATCCCGCTCATCTGCTTTGAAGACACCGTGGGCAGTCTGGCGCGCAAGTTTGTGCGCCAGGCCCCGCAGATGATCGTGAACATCACCAACGACGGCTGGTTCCTGCAAAGCACAGAGCCTGAAGTACACATGGCCAATGCCCGCTTCCGCGCCATCGAGCTGCGCCGCCCCATGGTGCGCGCCACCAACACCGGTGTGAGCTGCTACATCGACACCTGCGGACGCATCATCTCCAAACTCAGCGATCCCGAGACCGGCAGTTCCTTCGTCGAAGGCACACTGCCCGGCGAGGTCAAGGTTCCGCGCTCAGGCCACATCACGCTCTACGCCCGGTTCGGCGACTGGTTTGCGCTCACGTTGCTCGGCATCTGTGTGCTCGTATGGCTCATCCGCAGAAAGAGCCCGCGTCCTTAAAAAGGACTCAATCCCCCCGCCACCAGGAGCGCCAGGTGGGGCGGGACTTGGGCTCGTGCGGGGAATGCAGCGGTCCTGGAAAGTGGGCGTCGTCAGTGCCCTCGGCAGACGGAGTGTCGCTGCTGTCCGCAGGGAAATGCTTGCCGAAGCCAGGAGGGGCAAATTTGGATTTCGCGGTGACGGTGTTCTGCGTCGGCGCCCGCGGGCGCAGGATGATCTCGGCTTCCACGGCAGGGCTTGTCGTGTGCGTCTGTGTGGGAAAAACGGGAAAGGCTGGTGTCGTTGCAAAGATGTCTTGCCCAGGATGCCAGGGGTGTTCTGATTCTGACAGAGCGGCCAGGGGTGGATCAAATGAGGCGTCTCCAGGAGACGCAAGCTCCAGCGGAATTTCCGGCGTTGTTTCTGCAGCGGGCGGCGGCTGATTCACCGGCTCGGGTTCCGGTAGATGGAAGGATTCAGCGGGCGGGGCTGGCCCTGCTGGAGCTGGAGCTGGAGCGGGCACCGGTTCAAGGGCAGCAGGCGCGACGTTGATTTCATCCGGAAAGGCCGCTCCTTGAAACATCGGAGAAGAAAAAACCGGGCGTGGTGCCTCCTCCCGCCGCACCGGTGCGCTGAAGACGTCTTCCTGCCTCACAGGTGCGCTGAAAAACAGACTGCCCGCCGGGGGAACATAGGGGGGGACGTAAGGCGCGGCTTCGCTCAAACTCGGCAGGGGCTCGACACCGAGCGTCCACGCGGCACCTGCGGTGGTCGGCGGTAAATGTGGAAGAAGATGGGGCAGGGGAAACTCCGGCTCATGCGGTGCAGGTGCTGCGACCACGTACGGTGCATCCTCTTCCTCCACCTCCACCTCGGGCTCTTGGAGTAGAGGTGGAGGTGGAGCGGGGAGAGCTTCCTCGTACTCCAGCTCAATTTCGATCTCGGGTGCAGGCAAGGTCACAGGCTCAATCATCGCCTGTGGCGCGGGCTCAGTGAGCCTAGCGAAGGAATCGTGGTCGGGGGGCTCGCGAAAAAGCTCCTCGGCATCATCCAGAAGAAAAGACTCAGGGTGGTAGTCGTCTTCAGGCTCGCAGGGCGTGACGTCTGCAGCGGACAATTCCACGACGGGTGCCTGCTCTTCGCGGATGATCTGCCGTGAAAGCCACTGCTCTACCAGACTCTGCGCGGGAATGTCCAGCTCCGGCGCGGGCGGCGGCAGGCTCAGCGGTACATGGGCTGGGGCAGGGGGGGGAGCCCCCGTTTTTTTGTGCTTCAGCAGGGCGATGGCGGCCGCGCCAGCCGCCAGGAAGAAGGGGGCTTTGCCCATGCGTGTGGCAAGAACACCGCCAATCGCCGTGGCCGCAAGAAGGGCCAACGGGCCAGGCTGTTGACTGGTGCGTTGCGGCTGGTCTGACGAAGTGTCTGCTGGAGCCGTGCTCATCCGTGAATGACAAATGATGTTAGTTCACCGCGACTGCTGCGGCAAGACGCAAACTGCTCCCTGATGGAGATCTGAGGCTACTTGTTGACATCGCCACCGCCTGCGATGGCGACGGCTGCATCCTCCGGAGGGAGAAAGGCTTTGAAGCGGTTCTTGTCGATGGCCTTCATGTAGGCTTCCATCGGGGAGACGTAGCCGTCACGGAGCTTCTGCCAGATGGCATCGTCCATGAACTGCATACCCTGGGCTTTGCCGCCGATGATGACGTCGTAGAGCTTCTGTGTGGCGCCTTCACGAATGATGGCTCCCACTGCCGGGGTGGACACCAGGATTTCATTCACAGCGGCGCGGCCCTTGCCATCGGACTTTTTCATGAGGAGCTGGGCCACCACGCCTTTGAGCGAAGCGGCAAGCATGGTTCGCACCTGGCTCTGCTGATCTGAGGGGAAGACGTCAATGATACGGTCAACGGTCTTGCGGGCATTGTTGGTATGCAGCGTGCCGAAGACGAGCAGGCCGGTTTCCGCCGCCGTCAAAGCCAGCGAGATGGTGTCAAGATCGCGCATTTCACCGACGAGCACGATGTCCGCGTCTTCACGCAATGCCGCACGCAGGCCGTCGGCGAACGAAGAGGTCTGAATCGGCACCTCACGCTGGGTGATGATGCTTTTTTTATTCCGGTGAACGAATTCGATGGGCTCTTCCACCGTGATGATGTGCCGGGTGAAGTTCGTATTGATGTAATCAATCATGGCCGCAAGTGTCGTGGACTTGCCGGAGCCGGTGGGGCCGGTGACGAGCACGAGACCGCTGCGAATGTTGCAAAATTCCTTCACCACGGCCGGAATGCCGAGCTGCTCCAGACTGGCGATTTTGGTGGGAATGATACGAAAGACGGCTGCCAGACCATGCTGCTGCTTCAAGTAGTTGCAGCGGAATCGGCTGTTCTCGTCCATTTCATAGGCGAAGTCGAGATCGCCCTTTTCAAGATAGCGCACCCAGGCCTTCTCCTCGCAGATCTCATGCAGCATCGTGGTGATGGTTGCTTCATCGAGGACTTCTGTGGAGATAGGTTTGATGCTGCCATGGGCGCGCACCTTGGGAGGCTGGCCCTGGCTGAGATGGAGGTCTGAACCACCCATCTCAATGAGTTGATGAAAGTATTGCTCGATGATCGGCATGAGACGTACGCTGGGTCTGGGGAGTGGTTCAGGATTCGAAGAATTTCTTCATCGTCGTTTTGTCTTCGGCGCGTCGTTCGCACTCCTCACGGGTAATCAATCCATCGGAGTAGAGAGTGCGCAGCGAGTCATCCATCGGAATCATGCCGACCGCCTTGCCGGTCTGCATCACACCTGGAATCATAAAGGTTTTGCCGTCACGGATGCAGGCCCCGACGGCAGGGGTGTTGATCAAAATTTCGAGCGCCATCACACGGCCGGTGCCGTCTGCGCGTGGAATCAGCTGCTGGGTGAGAACGCCGCGCAAGGACTCCGACACCATGATGCGGATCTGATCACGTTGATCGATGGGGAACACGTCAAGCACACGGTCAAGCGTGCGTGCAGCACTGCTGGTGTGGAGGGTGCCGAGTACCAAATGTCCCGTTTCCGCAGCGGTAATGGCAAGCGAAATGGTCTCCAGATCGCGCATTTCGCCGACCATGATCACGTCAGGGTCTTCACGCAGCGCGCCGCGCAGGGCGGTGCCAAATGAGGCCGTGTGCGTGTGAACTTCGCGCTGGGTCACATGGCATTTTTTCGACGGGAAAAGGTATTCGATCGGGTCTTCCAAGGTGATGATGTGATCATCACGTTCGGAATTGATGGCATCCAGCAAGGCTGCGAGCGTGGTGGATTTGCCGCTGCCGATGGAACCCGTCACCAAGATGAGGCCGTTGTGAAAGCGGGTCAGTGTTCTGACGGTGGCTGGCAGGCCGAGGTCATCAATGGACTTGATCTGGGTTTTGATGACGCGGAACACCATTTCAATGCCAAGCCGCTGTTTCACAATGGAAGCGCGGAAGCGGCCAAATCCTGGCTGGTAAGCAAAGTCCACATCACCACGACCTTCGAAAGTCTTGAGTTGCCCTTCGTTCATCAGCGCATGGGCAAGGCGGCGGGTGTCCTCGGCGGTGAGCAGTGCCGTGTTGTCCCAGATGGGCTGAAGAATGCCGAAGCGCCGCCAGGAAGGTTTTGCCCCCGTGGACAGATGCAGATCGGAGGCATCGTAATCCACGCAAAATTGGAGGTAATCAGCGACGGAACCTAAAACGGGAATCAGTTCTTGAGGAGGTTGATCGGAATCAGACATGAAAGAAGATGATGCTAGACTTCTCCGGTATCCGGAGCGTTCGGAGAAATTTTCTGGCGCAGATAAGTTTCAAGCCACTGGGCTCCGTAGTTCATCACGGATTTTCGGGCCAGACCTATCAACGGGGTGAGAAGCAGTGCCATCCAGCCGCTGTTCCTCGCTGTGCTGGAGATGCCCTCTTGCACGTAGTGCTGCGCGCTCCGTGATGGCCAGACGGCTTTCACCACGGCCAGTCCGGCGATGACGGCGGCACCAATCCACACCGCACGGTGCTTGTGCACACTGCGGGTGATAATGGCGCGCGGGCTCCATTCCTCCGCCGCATGCACGGCATGGTGAGCCAGTGAAGCACGGGCGTATTCGAGATCGTGCAAAGCCTGCTGCTTTGGCGTCAGGGGTTCTTGTTGTGGGCTAGCCATTCGCGGTCGCGGCGGAATTGGTTGAAGGACTCCTCAAAGAGATGCAGGCCGCGCAGCCTGGACTTGAGTCCAGCGAGGAGCAGCAGGCCGAGAAAGAGATGGATGCCAGCGCCGGCCAGCGCCACGCGTGTCCAGTGCCAGCCATTGGAATCTGCAATGATCCAGACCAGCGCGGGAGCGGCCAGCATCCAGCCAATGACGAAGGCGGCAAAGGCCAGCACAAACATGCCGGAGAGGCCGGATAGGCGGCTGCCAGCCTCCTGTCCTTCGATGTGCAGCAGGCGTCCACGCGCCTCAATGTATAAGGCCACAGAACGCAGCAATCCTGCTGCGCTGGCGCGTTCCTCGGGGGCGGTCGGCGTACCTGAGTTCATGATGAAGGGAAGGGGGCGCGAGGGAAAATCAGCGACGCATGATGGCCCCGACCACAAAACCAATGCCAAACGCCGTGAGCAGCGCCTGCAGTGGTTTTTCACGGGCGAATTTTTCCGCCTCGGCGCGCAGGTCGTCATAGCGTACTCGGGCTTCGGCAAAGGTGTGGTCCGCGAACTCTCCGGCCTTTTCCTTGATGTCGGTGGCCTTCTGCTCGGCGGTGCTGCGGAACTGCTGTGCCCGTGCCTCGGCGGCTGAGCGGAATTCAGAGGCCTTCTGCGCTGCTGCGGCACGCAGTTCTTCAGCGGCTTTCAGGGCGCTGGCTTTCGCGGCCTGGAAAGGATCATGCGGCGGACTGGTGCCAAAGGCGGATTCTGCGGTGGGATTGTCAGTCATGGTGCAAAAAGAGTGGAGGGTGGCTTTGCAGGCCCTGCGCCTGCTTTACATGTCTGAATAAAGACGGTCTCTCACAGTTGGCGAGAGGAAAAAACGTACAAGATTTTCAAGCGCCTAAACCCCATGAGAAACGAATGGTGGCCCTTGATCGGGCGGTTAAACAAGGAGCGCAGAATTGATTCCGCAGCGCTCCGCCAGCATCCATGCCTCTAATTTCGCCCTGTCACAGGATGCTGGAATGCGGCTCCAGCTTAATACTTGGAACCTTCAGCTTGAAACTCCTCCGCCGCACCTCTCAGGCGCTGCGTGCCATGCTACGCGGAGTACTTTTCCGCATCGGTGCCGCAGGCGTTCTGCGCCGCGACAGCAGCAGCGTGCGCTGCAGTGCGGAGTTCTGCTGCTTGGCCGCGTCGAGTTCCGCCTTGGCCGCTGCAAGCTCAGACTCAAGAGACTGGATGCGTAGCGTCTCCATGGCGGGCAGGGCCGGGAGGGAAGGCGGCGGCGGCTTGGGCAGCGCGGTAGCGACAGGGGGCGGTAGGGCCGACGCTGCCACGGCTGCTGGCTTGGCGGCCAGCGTCGCTTCCAGTTCGGAGATTCTGGCCAGCGCCACGGCCAGCGTCTGCTGATGAATGGCATCCAGTTCCTTGAGCGCGTGCGCGCCGCCCTGATCGGCCTGCTGCAGCCGGTGGGAGAGGTCTCCGCGCAGGGCATCAAACTGGCGCTGAAGCCGCGCTCTCCAGGACATCGCGTCATGGTGGATGGACGTGACCTCCATCTGCTGCAGCACCGCCTGTTTTTCCATCTTCGCGTTTTCGATCAGCATGCGCTTGTTAGACCGCGAGAGACGGACCATGCGGATCAGAGACAACAAAAACAATCCCGTAACGATGATAAAGCCGATAACCAAAAAAATCAGGATGTCCTGAGGCAATTCTCTGTTCATGCGTGTGTATGCAGCAGATGTCGTTCCAAATCAATCAGGCGCGAAGTCCTTCGCTTTGGCAAAATTTCAATGCCGCGTGGTCTTTTAGAGGGGCGTCGATTATGAGATGTTCAGCGCCGGCACGGGCAGCACGACTTTCTCTTCTGGTTCTTCCGGTTCTTGTGCCGTGGTTATTACGGCGGGAGCGAGTGCAGGCACGGGCGGCGGCGGGGCTGCCACCTCGGCAGGTTTGACGGCCGTTTCACTGCGCTGCTGCACGTCCTTGTAGCGCAGCTCAGACTCCACCAGCCGCTTGGAAAACTCCGCGCGGAAGGCGTCAAACATGCGCTGCATCTCTCCACGCCACGCATTGGAGTCCGAGCGCACGGAGAGGATCTCATGGTGCTGGTTCAGCACCTGCTGCTCCATTTTGGACGTGCTCTCCCGTAGGCGTGAGTTGGTGCGCAGCAGAAATACGATGCGCACCATCGCGATCAGCAGCAGGCCTCCGACGATGGTTAAACCCAGTTCGAGTGTAGGCACATCAAAGGCTATTTTAGAAAGATCCATGACAGCGACGTGAGCACGTTTCGTTCCAAAATCAATGCGTCATCCCTGCTTTTTGCCCCGGCCCGCCTTCGCGCCTTTGGCCGTGTCCGGCTTTTTCCAGGTGCCGAGCGGCAGCACCTGCGCGCGTGCGGCCCACGTTTCCCAGGCGGCGGCCATGGCCTGCACACGCCCAGGTTCAGCTGCGGAAAGGTCATGCAACTCCGCCCGGTCCTGGTCGATGTTGTAGAGTTCCCAGGGCGTGTTCTCCTTAGCCACCAGCTTCCACGGCCCGGCGCGATGAGCGCGATTTCCTTCATGCTCCCAGAAGATCGAGCGAGCCTCCAGGCTCCCTCCCTGCAAGGCGGGCAGCAGGCTCACGCCCTCCATCGGCTGAATGATCTGCCCGTTGAATTCGGCGGGATAGCGCGCTCCGGCCACGTCCACAAAGGTCGCCATGAGATCAATGAGATGTCCCGGCTGCGCTTCGATCTTGCCACGCTGCGCCGCTGGAATCCCGGCCGGCCAGTGGGCGATGAGCGGCGTGGAGATGCCGCCCTCATGCACGAAGTGCTTGTACTCGCGGTGCGGCGTATTTGAAACATTCGCCCAGGCTTCCCCATACGCGATGTAGTCATTCGGCCCGCCGGGCGTGATGCCCTGGCCCTGCTGTACCGCCCGTCCATCCCGCGTTTGCGTTGGGATCACGTCCAGCCGGATCGCCTCCTGCGCGATCACCGGAAAAGTCTTCTCATTGACCGCAGGCATTTTCGCCTGCCGTCCGATGCCCTCCTGGCAGCCGCCATTGTCCTGGAGAAAAAGAATCAGCGTGTTTTGCAGCAGGCCGTTTTTCTCCAGCGTGCCCACTACCCGGCCAATGCCCTGATCCATGCGGTCGATCATTGCGGCATAAACTTCCATGCAGCGGGTTTCCCAGGCTTTGTCCTGCACCTGCGTCCAGTCACCTTTCGTGGGAGAGAGCTCCGCATCCTTGGCTATCAACCCCATCTGCTTCATCCGCAGCAGCCGCGCCTGCCGCATGGATTCATAGCCTGCGTCAAACTTGCCTTTATACTTGGCCACATCTTCCTCCAGCGCATGCATGGGCCAATGCGCGGAGGTGTAGGCCATGTACATAAAAAAGGGCTTTTCCTTTTGCTGACGCGCATGTTCATCAATGTAGCGCACCGCATGGTCGCTGATCGCATCTGTATAATAATACTGCTTCGGCTGGTAGTCCGGATCCGCAAAGGGCGAGATCATCGTGTCATCCCGAGTCAGTGTCCCCGGATCATAAAAACTGCCCGCTCCCGTAATCGTGCCATAGAAGCGGTCAAAGCCGCGATGAAGCGGCCAGTTCAGCTTAGGCCCCTCCGGCACCGAATGCTTCGTCACATGCCATTTGCCCACCGCATACGTCCGGTAGCCCGCCGGTTTCAACACCTGCGCGATCGTCACGCAGCGCTTGTTCAGATCCCCGCGGTACCCCTCCTGCCCGCGATCCTCCATCATATGCCCGATCCCCGCCTGATGCGGATACAGCCCCGTCAGCAACGAAGCCCGCGTCGGGCAGCACCGCCCGCCATTGTAAAACTGACTCATCCTCACGCCGCCCTTAGCCAGCCGATCCAAATTCGGCGTCTGGATCTCCCCGCCATAACAGCCGAGATCCGAAAACCCCATGTCGTCTGACATGATGAGAATGATGTTGGGCGCAGCAGCGTGCACGGAGGCAGCCGCCAGCAGGAGAGATGTGAGTAGAAACAAAAAGCGGTTGGGCATGATGTAGGGGAAAAGCCCAAACGTCTGCCATGCGTGGTTCTCACTCCGGATTTCACCAACGTTCGTCGAAAAACGTGAAGATCTGGTTTATAACGAGCGCCCAACTTCATGCCTGCCCCCACCGCGCTCCCCATCTGGAAGATTCACGCTGACATCCTGCGCACGCTGCAAGGCGGCAATCGCTTGGTACTGGTGGCTCCCACGGGCTCGGGCAAGACGACGCAGGTGCCGCAGATGCTGCTGGATGCAGGCGTGGCGGGGGACAAGATGATCGTGGTGCTACAGCCGCGCCGCGTGGCGGCACGCACGGTGGCCGCGCGAGTGGCCTCGGAGCGCGGGGGCAAGCTCGGCGCGGAGGTCGGCTATCAAATTCGCTTCGACGACCACACCAGCGTCGGCACCCGCATCTGCTTTGTCACGGAAGGCATCCTGCTGCGCTGGCTGCAAGATGATCGCTCGCTGTCGAAAATCGGCGCGGTGGTCTTCGACGAGTTCCATGAGCGCAACCTCCTCAGCGATGTCGCCCTCGCTTTGGTCAAACACTTGCAGCAGAGCCAGCGCCCCGACTTGGTCATGCTGGTGATGTCCGCCACGCTCGATGCCGAGCCCGTTGCCGCGTACTTGAACCAGTGCCCCATCCTCATCTCCGAAGGGCAAAGCTATCCCGTGGAGGTCGGCTATCTCCCCGTGCCCGACCAGCGCCCGTTCACGGTGCAGGCAGCGGAGGCGGTCGAGCGCATCATCCACGAAGGCGATCCCGGCGACATCCTCGTCTTCATGGCTGGGCGTGGCGAGATCAACGGCACCCTCGACGCCTTGAGAGGCCTCCGCACGCAGGAGCGCGTGGCCTGCATCCCCCTGCACGGCGAACTCGAGCCCCAGGAGCAGGACCGCGCCTTTGCCCCGAACGCGCTGCGCAAAGTCATCGTCGCAACCAATGTGGCCGAGACCAGCATCACCATCGATGGCATCCGCCACGTGGTGGACAGCGGCGTCGCGCGCGTGGCCCGTTACGATGCCGAGCGCGGGATCGGCACGCTCCTGCTGGAGCCGATCAGCCGCGCCAGCGCGGATCAGCGCAAAGGCCGTGCGGGCCGCACCGCGCCCGGCACCTGCCACCGCTTGTGGACCGCCATCGGCCACCAGACCCGCGAGGAGCGTAACACGCCCGAGATCCAACGCAGTGATCTGGCCGAGGTCGTGCTGCTGCTCCATTCCCTCGGCATCCAGCAGGCCGCTGCCTTTGACTGGCTGGACAAACCCGATCCGCAGGCCGTGGAGCGCGCCGAAAAACTGCTGACCATGCTGGGAGCCCTCTACGAGGGCAAGGCAGAGCTTACCCCCGTGGGCCGCCAGATGCTGCGACTGCCGATGCACCCGCGCTACTCGCGCATGCTCATCGAGGCCAGCCAGCGCGGCTGCGTGCCGGATGCCGCCCTCTGCGCCGCGCTCGTCAGTGGTCGCGATCTCCTCGCGCGCCTGGACCGCGATGATGCGCAAATGAAAGGCCTGCGCGAGATGTTCGAAGACAGCGCAGACTCCGATTTCATCACACTCATGCGCGCCTACGACTTCGCCAAAGAAAACAGCTTCAGCTTTGAGCGCTGCCGCAGCCACGGCATCAATGCCCAGGTGGCCCGCCAGGTCGAGCAAACCTGCCAGCAGATCCTCCACGCCGCCCACCAGCAGCGCCTCTACAATCGCGATGCCGCCCCCACCACATCCACCGACGCAGCCCTCCTTCGCTGCCTCATGGCCGGCTTCGTCGATCAGCTCGCCAAACGCCGCAGCCCCGGCAAGCCCGAGTGCGATCTCACCGAGCACCGCCAGGGCCAGCTCGTCCGCGAAAGCGTGGTGCAGGACGCCGCCTTTTTCGTCGCCGCCAATCTGCGCGAGGCACCCTCGCGCGGCCCCGTGCCGCTGACCCTACTCAGCCTCGCCACGGCCGTGCAGCCCGCGTGGATCGCCGAGACGTTTCCGCAGCATCTCAGCACCACGGTGGAGCATCTTTTCGATGCGCAAAACAAACGCGTCGCCGCCATGAAAGTGGTGCGCTACCGCGACCTCGTCATCGAGCAAAAAGCCCAGCAGCGCGATCTCGATCCCATCGCCAGCGGCCGCTGCCTCGCCGAAGCCCAGCGCGCGGGAGCCTTTGATCTGCCGCTCATGGATCATCGGCTGAAACAGTTCATCGCCCGCGTGGACCTCGTCCACGCCACCTTGCCCGAGCTGGAGTTCCCACGCTTTGATGCGGCCGCCATCACCGCCTGCCTCGCCCGTGCGTTCAAAGGCCTCTCCTTGGTCAGGGAAGCCCAGGCCGCCCCACTCATGGCTGCCTTCCACCAGCATCTGGCCCACGGCCAGGTGAGCTGGCTCGATGAACTCGTCCCCCTCTCCATCCCATGGTCCGCAGGCGGCACCCTCAAGCTCTCCTACGCAACCGAGTCCCCCGAAGTCCAAGTCAAGCTCCACGAATGCTTTGCCCTCACCGCGCACCCCACCCTCTGCGAAGGCCGTCTCCCCGTCCTCCTCACTCTCTGCACCCCGGATGGAAAACGCCTCGCCACCACCACTGACTGGCCCACCTTCCTAACGCGCGAATGGCCCAAGCATCGTCAAGCCGTGGCGAAGAAGTTCTCAGGCCTCTTGTGGCGGTAGATATAGCGGGAGGATTGTTTTAAAGTGATGGCAACCTCCCAACCGTGTCCGTCTTCGCATCCCCCATTACTTATTACTTGGAACGTTACCGGCAGGGAGACACTGAAAACGCCTTCTGTGGTTTGGCCCAAGTGGACCACGAGGCACTTCCTGAACTGATGGCAGAGTTTCGTGCCGCCCCGGAAACGGATCTGCGCGCCTTCCTCCTCAATGTGGTCTGGCAGCACCGGCAGACGTCGGCCATTCCGTTGCTGGGGCAGGCGTTGAGGGAAGGGGAGACGGCCTTCTGGCGGCAGGCCATGGATGGACTGGTGGCGATGGCTTGTCCCGAGGCCCTTGAAGCCTTGCGCATGGGCCGCAGCCGCCAGTTCCCCGAGGAGCGCGACACTCAGGAATTTCGTGCCTGGCTTGAGGAAGCGATTGAGCAGGCCTCCTGAGGGTCACTCTCATACCCGGATCACAATCTTCCCGAAGTGCCGCCCGCTCGCGATGCGCTGAAAGGCAGCCGGTGTTTGGCCAAACTCATACACAGAGTCGATCACCGGCTGCAATTTCACCCGCTCCATCTCGGCCAGCATCTGCGCAAACATCTCCCGTGAGCCGACGTAGATGCCGTCCAGCCGGATGCCTTTGCGCAAAATCTGCACGGTCTGCACCTCCGCGCTGGTGCCCGTCAACACTCCGATGAGAGCGATGTGCCCGCCAAAGCGCGTGGCTTTCAGCGAGCGGTTCAGCGTCTCCGCCCCGCCGATCTCGATCACCTTGTCCACACCCAGGCCGCCAGTCTGGCTCAGCACCCATTTGTCCCAGTCGGGATCGCTCTTGTAGTTGTGCACCGCATCCGCGCCGATTTCGAGGAGGCGCTTGGCTTTCACATCACAGCTCGTCGTCGCCAGCACACGTGCACCCGCCAGTTTGGCAAACTGCAGCGCAAAAATCGAAACCCCGCCGGTGCCGAGAATGAGGACGGTTTCCCCCGCCTTGAGCTCGCCTCGGCAGTGCAGTGCATCCCAGGCCGTGACTGCGGCGCAGGGCAGCGTGGCCGCCGCCTCCAGCGACAAATAGCTCGGCACCGGCAGAAGGCTTTCGGCGCGCACGACCGCCAGATCGCGCAGCAGGCCGTCCACCGCACCACCCAGGGCCAGGGACGCATGATGCTGGCTGTACTGCCCGTCCAGCCAGCTCGGCATAAAGGGGCACACCACGCGGTCGCCTAGTTTGAAAAGGGTTACCCCCGCGCCCACCGCCGCCACCTCTCCCGCCCCATCCGAGCAGGGGATGCGCGGCACCGGCCCCGTCACCCCGCGAATGCCCATGACGTTCATGTAGTCCCGGTAGTTCAGGCACGTGGCCCGCACTCGCACCAAGATCTCCCCGGGCCCCGGCGCAGGATCAGGCAGCGTCACAGCCCGCAATGAGTCGAGGCCTGTGGTTCCGGTGATTTGATAGGCGTGCATGGCCGGAGTATAGAGAGAAGGTCAAGCGAGGGTCAAGTGTCGAGCATGGACCGCTTGACCTTCCGGCGGTTTCACAGAGTCTCAACAGCGGGTACCGGTCGGCCTCTCCCCCTTGGGGTGTTCATTCCGTGTGTCTTAGCGTGAGTAGGCTCTTCACCAAGGGGGCGTTTCCACTCTTTCTCAGCTCTCTCTGTGCAAGCTTTACCGGTTGAAAAAAATCCTCGACAGACGCTGTGAACAATTCACGGCCGTGGAACACCCAGATTGCGTTCGGTCAACCAAAGCGCGTCTAAAATATCAAATTTGAAAGGAATGGCAAAGTGCAAGCGATGATGGCAAAAATCACTGGAACTTGGGTGAGGATCAGAGAAAAGGAGGACGAAGAAGTTCCCACTTTTTAACCCTGCTAAATCACCTTTGGTAGAGGTCGCGAGGCAGGGTCTTGTCTACACATATTAGCAGGCTTCGCTTTCGAAATAAATAAAAACAGTTGTTAATCTTTTGTGAGTCAGTCGTTTGGGTGTTTGGTGGTCGGCTTTTGACGCCGGTTTTACCCAAGCGCGCAGAATAAATCTCAAACTCTCACATTGTGACGAAAATGTTTCTTTTTCGCGGCCTCGATGCGCGTTCCACGATTCAAACACAAGGGTTCCACGCTCAACGCTTTTCATCCAAAAGGATGATCACCACTGTCCGAAATCTTTAGCTGGTGATTGCCTCAGACACAGAAATGAGAATTCCCAATTCAATGTGAATAACCTGTCAAGAACTCCTCCGTGCGTAGGGAGAAAGTGCGAACAAGCGGGGAGTAGATAAGTCTAGGCGTCACGAGCGGCAAAGCCTGCTTCTTCGAGCCCCTCGACCCTTCAACTGCCCCCATTTTCCGCCTTCTTATTCCTACCTCCCCTCGGCCACCATTTTCTCGATCCATTTGCCCAACTCCGGCGGCCGAAAGGCCTCCATGCGGGCTAGCAGGGCGGCCGGTTCATTTTCGACGAGGACGCAGGCTGCATGCTCGGCCTTGATGAAGCCTTTCTGGCTCATGTGGGAGATGAAAACGATCAGCCCGTCGAAAAAGGCATCGATATTGAGAATGCCCACGGGCTTGTCATGAAAGGAGAGTTGCAGCCAAGTGAGGGTTTCAAACAGCTCATCCAGCGTGCCAAACCCGCCGGGTAGGGCGATGAAGCCGTCGCTGAGGTCCACCATGAGTTGTTTGCGCTCGTGCATGCTGCCGACCACATGCAGTTGCATGACGCCGCTATGGCCGAGTTCCTTCTCCATCAGGGCTCGCGGGATCACGCCGATTACCTCGCCATTCTGGGACAGTGCTCCGTCCGCCAGTGCCCCCATCAGGCCTACGTTACCGCCGCCATAGACGACGCCGATGCCGCTCTGCGCCAGGAAAGCTCCTAGATCATGCGCCGCAGCGCGATGGACGGGCTCGGTGCCAGAAGAGGAACCACAATAGACACAGATTCGGCGCAGTCGGGACATGGGGGGGAGGAAGAGGTGTCAAGAAGGTCAATCAGGTCAAGGCTCGACTCTTGACCACCTTGACATCCTCTCGCAAAGGCTTGCGCAAAAAGGAAGTTCTTCGCTACGATAGGAGATCATGAAACAGACACGCCGCTCTTTCCTCGTCTCCGCCGCCGCTGCTCTGACAGGCTGCCATCTTCTCTCCGGCTCCGGTAAAGGGAACTGGATCGACGCGCATGTCCATGTGTGGACACCTGACGTGGAAAAGTACCCGCTCGCCCGTGGCTACGCCGTTAGCGACATGCGGCCGCCGAGCTTCACTCCGGAGCAGTTGTTGGCCCACTGCCGGCCGGAAGGCGTGCAGCGCATCGTGCTCATTCAGATGAGCTACTACCAGACGGACAATCGCTACATGCTGGACATGATAAGCGCCCATCCGGGTGTGTTTAGCGGCGTCGCCATCGTGGATCACCACGCTGACGGTCTCGCCGCCACCATGCGCAGCCTGGTGCAGCAGGGTGTACGCGGCTTTCGCATCCATTCCGGCAAGGAAAAAAATCTCTCCGACTGGCTTGGCTCCCCCGGCATGGCCACACTGTGGAAGACCGCAGCCGACTTGAAGGTGAGCGTCTGCCCGCTCATCAATCCGGACACCCTGCCGCTGCTGGACAAAATGTGCGAGTGGTACCCTGACACCAGCGTAGTGGTGGACCACTTCGCCCGCCTCGGCATGGCCGGCCCGGCCAAGCCTGATGAGGTGCAGAATTTGCTGCGTCTGGCACGGCATGCCAAAACCCACGTGAAAGCCTCGGCCTTCTACGCCTTGGGTGCCAAAAAAGCCCCCTATCTGGACATGGCCTCGCTGATCCGTCAGGTGCGCGATGCCTTCGGTCCCCAGCGCGTCATGTGGGCCAGCGACTGCCCCTTCCAGATCGAGCACGGCCACACCTACCACAACGCCATCTCCCTCATCCGCGACCGCATCGACTTCCTCAGCGAGCAGGACAAAGCATGGATGCTGCGCGGCACGGCGGAGAAAGTGTTCTTCTCCGCAGCAGCGGTGTGAGTTGCAAAGAACGCGGAATACGGATCGCGTTTTTAAACCCTGCTTGCAGCATCGAGATCGTGAACGGTGCGCATGCTTCTTGCGCTGCTCTCAGGCATGTCTCCGGCCGCCGCACCATCCTGATTCAGTGATTTCGCCAGCTTTGTCAGACGGGCGTCGGCGGCTTTTTCCTCATTCAGGTTTTTTTGCAGCAAGGCTTCCACCTCGTCGAGACCGAGACGGGAGGCCAGAGTCAGGGCCATGCCATACTCTTCGATCTCATAACGGCCGAGATCCTGCGCTGCGGCCATCAGGGCTGCGTCGCTCGCATCTTCCTGGCAAAGGGTTTCGTTTTCCTGGATCATCTGCGCCATGCCCCGGCATTTGTAAGGGCCGAGATTTTTCCCCAGCAGCACGGCCACGTCCACCAGCCGTGTGATCTGCACTTCCGTCTCACGCAGGCGAGCATGGAAGGCGGCCTGCAGTTTCGGAAGGGTGGCGGCGCGGGCCATTTTCGTCAGAGCTTTCAGCAGTTGTTTTTCCGCGCTGTGGAGGCTGCGGAGCTCCTGATGGAGAAGGTCTTCAAGAATGTTGGATCTCATGCGCCTTGTATCGCTGAATGCGGGCTTGCCGGATGTACGCGGCGTCATTTCATGCGGAGTGATGCGAATGAAGTTTCATTACAGCCGAAATGCGCGGCCCTCGCGAAATGGCAGTATGAACAACCTTCTCCTCATTCTTCTCGTTCTTTTGGTGCTCGGAGCTTTGCCCACATGGCCTTACAGCGGCAGTTGGGGGTATGCACCGAGCGGCGGCCTTGGCCTCGTACTCGTCATCCTGCTCGTTCTGAGCCTGAGAGGCAGAAACTGAGCGGTGGAAATTTGATGAAATCCAGCGCTGCTGCCTCCGCGACTGCTCCCGCTGACGTGGTCGCACGGCAGGCGGGGCTGCGGTATGTGCTGGATGACGAGCCGGGGATCACGCGCCGCTCCCGGGGCAAGTCGTTTATGTATCATCTGCCCTCCGGTGAGCCAGTGAGGGATGAAGACACGTTGCGCCGCATTCGCAGTCTGGTGATCCCGCCCGCATGGACGGAGGTTTGGATCTGCCCACTTCAAAACGGGCACATTCAGGCCACGGGCCGCGATGCACGGCGTCGCAAACAGTACCGCTATCATCCGCGCTGGCAGGAAGCGCGGGATGCGACCAAGTACGAACGCGTGCTGGCCTTTGGCGCGGTGCTGCCGCGCATCCGCAGGCGGGTGGCTGCTGACCTGCGCAAACACGGCCTCAGTCGGGAGAGAGTGATGGCCACCATCGTGCGCCTGCTGGAGACGACCCTGATCCGCGTGGGCAACGATGAATACGCCCAGCAAAACGGCAGCTACGGCCTGACGACCCTGCGCAACCGCCACGCGAAGGTTCGTGGCGCGCAGATCACTTTTTCCTTCAAAGGCAAAAGCGGCAAGCACCACAGCATCGACACTCATGATCCACGGCTGGCCAAGCTGGTGCGGCGTTGTCAGGAACTGCCGGGGCAGAACCTGTTTGGCTACCTTGATGAATCAGGCACCGTGCATCAGGTGACTTCGGATGATGTGAACGCCTATCTGCGCGAGATCGCGGGGGAGGAGTTCTCCGCGAAGGACTTCCGCACCTGGGCGGGAACCGTCTTGGCCGCCGTGGCCCTGCGTGAACTGGCGGAGTTCAATTCGCAAAAACAGGCGAAGCGCAACATCGTCCAGGCCATCCAAGCGGTGTCAAAAATACTGGGCAACACGGTGGCAGTCTGCCGCCGCTGCTACGTCCATCCGGTTATCCTCGACAGCTACATCGCCGGGCAGACCATCCAGGCTGCTGCCGGACGAAGCCTGCGCGGTGCACTGGCAAAGCTGCGCCCCGATGAAGCTGAAGTGATGCTGTTCCTGCGCGGTAAGGCGGCTACGGCTGCCAAGCACGTATTGCGTTCAATTCCCAAAAAGGGGGGTAGGGCATGGATTCGCCCGGCGCAGCGTGACGGCAAGCAACCCCGCCATCGCTAGGGGCTCGCATACCCAACGCTGAACGCTCGGTCCATCCGGCGCGGGCGGGGCTGGCTGTCCTCAGCCACCGTCCTCGAATCCCACGAACTTCAAGCAAGAGTCAGCCAATTAGTTGAGACTCTCGCGGCATGACACACCAGCCTCAACGGAGCTGCAAATTTAGCCCAGGGGGCAGCCGGCCTTCGGTGAGGCGACCCTGGGTTGGGTCTGAATGCGGAGTATCATTCTATGCCGCCGCCGCCGCCGGTGTTTGTACTGCGGGCGCTTGCACCGCAGGTGCCTGCACAGCGGGCGTTTGAACGGCTGGCCCTTGTACTGAGGGCGCTTCCGTCGGCACCGGCTTTGCCCAAGACTGCGCCGCAAAGCCAACCGCCTTGTGAATGAACAGAATTTTTTGCGCTGTTTTGACGGAAAAAATAAAAGGATACATCGTGGTATGACCCAGGCTCGAAGCCATTTCGTTCAGCGCTGGGGACAGTCTGGCCCAGTCATTGAGAGTGATCAAAAAGCTGGCATCCGCGCCGGGGGTGTCTGCCAGCACTTCCTGCGCCTTGAAGGGCGTGAAGGGAATGGGCACGCTCTTTCCTGCCCATCCGAATGATCCCGCCGTCTCCACGCCATCGACAATGTGCAGATACTGTGCCCACGTTTCCGCCCAGTCCTCCCACGGATGGGCGGTGGCATAGCAGGTGATGTGGGTGGTGGACCAGGTCGGCACCGGACCATTGGCGTAATACTTGGCCAGAGCGGCGCTGTAGTCTTCCCGCTCATCTCCAAACAACGCGCGATACTCCATCAGCAGCGGGTCGTTTTCTTGGCTCTGAGCAAAGAAGCGGTCCCAGTAGTAATGACCAAGCTCGTGCCTGAAGTGGCCGACGAGGGTCCGGTAGGGCTCGCCGAGATTGTGGCGTTGCCGCTCACGGTAGAGATCATCCGCCTCATTGAGATTGAGGGTGATGACCCCTTCGTCATGCCCCGTCATCACGCAGAGGTTCGGGATGGGGGTGAGGAAATCGAATGTCAGACCGTCGGGTCGTGTTTTTTTGTCCCAGGGGGTGAGGCCCATGCGTGCCAGCGTATAGATGGCACGGTGTTTCGCATTCTCCATCTTGTGCCATGAATCTTTGTTTCCAGCCACGCTGAGATCGGGCACCATGTGGTTCAGTGCACAGGCTGTACAGTATTCGGGGCCACCGGCCTGGACCAGCCAGTTGCATACGCCAAACTCGGTGCCGTTTCGGCATTGCACATAGGGGGACGCGACAGGCTTCATGGTGTTGTCCCCCAGATCATAGCCTACTTGGCTGTTACACTGCAGGCAGAGTGTGTTCTCAAAAAAGAGGGCGTTTCCGCAGGTGCAGGTAAAATGGATCATTGTGTTGAAAAAAGGAGGGTTTTCAAGAGCATCGGAGACGGGTGGAAATCTGGCCTTGTGAGCTTTTCTCAAATCAGGCGGCCTTTCGCGGTGCTTTGCTGGAGGCTTTGGCAGGGACTTTCTTTTTGGCTCTGCTGCCATGCTGTTGAAGGCTCTTTTTCAAAACCGAGACGAGGTCGATGACATTGGTGGGCCGGGTGCCCTTGGTCTTCTTCGTCTTGACGTCTTTCCCACCGGAGGCGGCTTTTTTCTCAATCACATCCATCAAGGCATCCTTGTACTCGTCCTTGTATTTCTTCGGGTCCCACTCGCCGGACATGCTCGCGACGAGCTGCTTAGCCATGTCTGCCTCTTTTTTGCCGATCCGCGTCTCACCGGGGACATTCAGTTCCCCGGCAGGGATGATCTCCTCGGAGAAATGCATGAGTTCAAGGACGAGCGCATCTCCCTGCGCCTTCACCGCCGCCAGATGCTCGCGGGTTTTAATGACCACTTTGGAGATGCCAACTTTCTTTGAGCTGCGCAGCACATCACGCAGCAGGGCGTAAGCTTTGGCGCCGCTCTTGACGGGCTCCATGTAATAAGGTTTGGAAAACATCATCGGGTTGATCGCTTCGACATCGACGAACTCCTGAATGTCCACCGTCTGCGTGGCTTCTACATCCACCCGGGAAAAGTCATCGTCATTGAGCACAACGAATTTGCCCTTCTCGTATTGGTAGCCGCGCACGATGTCGTTCCATGGCACTTCCTTGCCATCGGCCTCGGCCACGCGTTTGTTGTTGATGGGGCTGAGGTCGCGCTTGCGCAGAAAGTGAAAGCGCAGTTCCTCGCGCCGTGTGGCTGGATAGAGGGTGATGGGGATGTTGACCAGGCCAAAGCTGATCGCGCCTTTCCAAATGGGTTTCATCGGTGGTGTGGGGTTGCCGATGACTTCCGCATGTCACCCTCCTGTCGCACGTATCAATCCCGCACGGGGGATCGGGGCGGGGCCGGATGCGGGGCTCAGCGGCCGGGAGGCTTGGTTTAATACACGCAGAACTGGAGAGATACGCGAAAACTCCATGTTATGAAAACCTATCTTATACTCAGTGCCTCCGCCCTCGTCATGATCGCATTTTCCGCCTGCGAGTCGCCTCAGGCTGTCACGGTTACGCCACCCCCTGTCACCACAACCACCGTCACTGAAGAGACCACCACTCCTCAGTCCATCCTTGATCCCTCTGTAACGCAGACGACGAAAACCACGACCACACGCTCCATCCCATGATCTTTACTGAGGGCGGCATTGGCGGGAAACCGAGTTGCCAATGCTGCCCTTACTGATTTTTCTTTCGTTCCAACTCGGCAGCCACGCGGGTGTCATGCTCCGCTTCTTCAAGGCCATTGCCGATCAATTGTTCTGCGATGATCGTGTCCTCGTCCTCAGAGGATGCAGTGACGTCCAGATGGCCGGTTTGCACGACTGGCTTTTCCCATGCCCCAAAGGGTGTGAATGCTGCATCGGCTTCCGGGGCTTCGAGGGTGGTACCACCGCCGGCCAGCTCCGCTGCGGCCATTGCAAGGTCACCATCGGTGGCTTTTTCACGGCCATCGCTTACGGCCAGTTCCTCGGCGCGCTGCTCCACCTCAAACTGGCTGCCCTGTCCAAGGCCGGGTGACGAGGCGCGCAGACGTGTTGGGAGCAGGTGGTTGGGTTCCATGGATATTAATCCTCGGTAGATTCGGCGTCCTGGAGGGGAGCCTGTGCTTTGGCCTGGATCTCTTCGCGGCTGAAAATGCCAACCACGCGCATGTCACGATCTACCACGGGCAGGTAGCTCAGGCCGCGTTCTTCCATAAGCCTTTGGGCGTAGGCGCAGTCTTCATCTTCGTAACAGAACACCATGTCCTTGCTCATGATATCGCCGACCTTGCCTGTTTTTGGATCGTGGCCCCGGCCACCTGCCTTCCAGTCAGGGTTTTTTTCGTCGATCATGCCGACCAGCTTATGGTCTTCGGCCACGGGCCACTTGCTGGTGTCATGTTCGCGCATGCGTTTACCGGCAGTGTGAACACTGTCATCTGGATGAAGGGCTCCGGCGCTCTCATCCGTGAGAGCTTTGAGGGTGATGTCGGTGGTTTTGGGGGTTGGTTTGCTTTTGTCAGGCATGGGAAAGGGGGCTTTTAAATGGCATCGCGACGGAGTGGCCGATGGCTGTATCGCAATCACTCCTAGAACTTGCTTAGCATGGGATCAGCGGCCAACCCTGCGCCATGATGTACCCTGAGGGGGTGATAGGGTGCCTCAGGTATAGCCTGACATCCCGTACGGGGTCAGGTCGGGTTGTGGGCAGGGCGGAGTGTTTGTATCTCATCCCATGATGAAAACCTTCACCACCACCTCGTTCTCGGAATCGCCTTCCCACCATGACCACGACCTCGACACCCAGCTCCCGCCGGATGAAGATCTCATGGCCGCCATCCAGCAGCGCGATGCAGCCGCGCTCGAAACTCTGATGCACCGCTACCGCCGCCTGCTCAAGAGCGCCATCATGCGCACCGTCAATGATGATGCTAGCGCTGAAGATGTCGTGCAGGAGTGCTTCTGCGAACTGTGGCGCCAGGCTGCCCATTACTCGCCCGCCAAAGGCCGCCCGCTGGCCTGGATCATGACGCTGGGCAAGCGCCGCGCGATTGACCACCTGCGCCGCAACATGTCCTACTGCCGTGCCAAGGACCGCATGGAAGAGTCCATCCAGCAGACGGACACCTTCACTCAGGACTCCGCCGCCGACTGCGAGCAGGCAGACATGGGCCGCGTGCTCAACGAGCACCTCACCCTCCTGCCAGACGCGCAGAAGCAGGTCATCGAACTCGCCTTCCTCAAAGGCATGAGCCAGCGCGAAGTCGCCGAGGCCACGCACACGCCGCTGGGAACCGTGAAAACACGCATGGAGCTGGGCTTGAAAAAGCTGCGCCAGACCTTCCGCACCCGCAGCGCCATTCACACCTTGCAGGCTGCTTAAACCCAAGGCTTCAAACAAGGGTGTGCGTCTGAAAGGATGGCGCTTTTTTTTTATGGGTGCCCTTCACTGCATCCGCCAGACACCCGCGTGACGATTTTTGGGCATGAACCAACGGCTGCGAGTGATGACCTACAATGCGCATAGCTGCGTCGGCACGGACGGTGTGCTCGACCATGAGCGGATAGCTGCGGTGATCGCAGAGCATGATCCAGATATTGTGGCCCTTCAGGAGCTGGATCAGGCGCGTCTGCGCAGCGGACGCATAGATCAGGCGGCACAGATCGCAGAGCATCTGAAGATGCGCTTTCATTTTCACCCTGCGCTGCGGGTGCAGGAGGAGATGTACGGGGATGCCATCCTGAGCAAATGGCCGTTGGAGGTTCGTCATGCGGGGAAGCTGCCCACGGTGGATGCATGGCTCGCTTTTGAGCCGCGTGGCGCACTGTGGGTCACAGCTCAATGCGGAGAGCATCAAGTGCAGGTGATCAACACTCATCTGGGGCTGAGTGGTCGTGAGCGTGAAGCCCAAGCGCAGGCGCTGCTGGGAGTGGACTGGCTGGGGCATGCGGCATGCCAGCAACGGGTGGTCTTCTGCGGAGATCTCAATGCGCTGCCGTGCTCCGCCGTGCATCGCGCCTTTCGCAGGGTGCTGCGTGATGCCGCACGGCACGTCAAAGCCAGTCGGCGGGCCAGCTTTCCTTCGCGTTTTCCGCTCCTGCGTCTGGACTACATCTTTGTCAGCCCGGACATCAATGTCCTTTCGGTCCATCCTGTCCGCACCCCGCTGGCGCGGCTGGCGTCCGATCATCTGCCGGTCATCGCCGATCTGGAGTTGAACTGAGTCACATCTGGCTGCGCAGCACGGAGCCGAGCATGCCCCACACCTTTTCACGCATGGGGCGCTGACGCCATGCCTTCAACGTGATCTCCTGCGAAGCGTCGCGGTCCTTTGCAAACAGCTCCTCATGGGCTTTGGCAAACTTTTCATCATGCACATTGAGGTTTGCCTCTGCATTGAGACGCAGTGAACGGTTGTCCAGATTGGTCGAGCCCACCGAGGACCAGCAGCCGTCCACCACCATGTATTTGCAGTGGTACAACGCGCGGCGATATTCGTAAATGCGCGCCCCCGCTTTCAGCAGCGGCCCCCACTGCGACAGGCCAACCATGCGGGCCAGCGGCTCGTCGATCAAAGGTCCCGGCACCATGATTTCGACCACCACCCCGCGTCGGCAGGCCTCCACCAACGTGCGAATGGTCAGCGCGTCTGGAATGAAATACGCATTGCCGATGCGGATTGATCTGCGTGCAGCGGCAATGGACAGCAGCACCATGAGCCGTGCGTTTTCACCACCCTCATTGGCCGAGCTCTTAAACACCTGGCACGTGGTGTTTCCCACCGGATGCAGCTGCGGAAAATAGTCATCCCCGTGCAGCACCACGGTGCGCGTTTCCAGCCAGTTGTCCATGAAGGCCTGCTGCAACTGCGCAACGACGGGACCTTCGATGCGGTAGTGCGTGTCCCGCCAGCGCTTCGGCAGATCCGCATTCCCGTCCCAGTCGTCTGAAATGCCCACGCCGCCGGTGAAGCCGATGCGTCCATCAATCACCAGGATTTTCCGGTGGGTGCGCTGGTTGAAACGAGTGAACTTCATGTAGCGATAGATCTCCACCTCAACGCCGGCGCGCTTCAGCAGCGCCATCTCTTTGCCATGCAGGCAGTTGCTGCCCATGGCATCCTGCAGGAAATGCACCTTTACCCCAGCGTGTGCGCGTTCCGCCAGGGCGTGGGCGAACTGGCGGCACACGGAACCTTCAGCAAGCACAAAGTTTTCAAAGGTGATCGAGCGCTGAGCGCTGGCGATGGCACCGAGCATGGCCGGAAAAATCTGGCAGCCGTTCTCCAGGGTTTTCACCGTGTTTCCATCAACCAGCGGCGGGCCGAGTAGATGGCTCATTGTTCGGCAGAAGGACGGATCGCCCACAGCATAGGAGGTGTGGATCGAGTGCTGAATCTTT
Source organism: Verrucomicrobiota bacterium (assembly GCA_025360015.1). GTDB lineage: Bacteria > Verrucomicrobiota > Verrucomicrobiia > Verrucomicrobiales > Verrucomicrobiaceae > Prosthecobacter. Next base: position 43,723 of record JANYCZ010000057.1, read on the forward strand.
TTGTCCGTCTCGAAGAAATTCCGCGCAATGAAGACTCCGGCGGCTCCGCTGACGAGCGCCGTCGCGGCCAGTGCCAGGCGGTGATGAGATTTTTCCACCACGTCAGCTTTCCTTCTTTGTCGCGTGTTGTTCATCATCTGTCATTTTAATGAAGCTTATTTCCCCGCTCCGCTCCAGACAGGCGAGCCTGACTCTTTGAGTGTCCTCAGCCATGGCTTTGAGTCGAAGCTGCTCCGCCAGGTCTTCGTCACTGATGTGGTGCCTCCGCAAGGTCTGCTGCTGCACCTGCCCGTCACGCACCAGCACATCGGCATGGCCCTTGACCCAGTTTTCAAACGTGGGCCAGCGGCACGCCAGGCTTCCCATGAGGCGATGGAGCAGGATCAAAAAGAAGCAGGCACCGATGGTTGGGAACAAACGCTCCGAGCCCGTGATGCTGCGTCCCATGATCGATCCCAGAATCAGGATGAGCAGAACATCAAAAGCGGACTTTTTGGCGAAGGATCGTTTGTCGGCCAGTCTCACCAGAACGATGCCCGAGATAAACACGACCAGCGCGCGGGGGATCATCTGACGGAATTCCAGCTCCTGCGCCGGATGATCGAGACCGAACAAGTCGTTGAGATCAGTCCACATCGGGTGAGCTAGGACTTCGGTGCACGCTTGCGTGTGGCCGCAGCTTTGCGGGCGGAGGCGGAGCGCTTGGTGGCTGGGCGTGAGGCTGCAGCCTTTCCGCCGATTTTTCCGCCCTTGCGCGCGGGGGCCTGGTCCTCCTCCGTGCCTCTGCCGGAGCCGCTTTTCTTGCCGCCGCCGGAAGCCTTGTTCACTGTGGCCCAAGCGCGCTGCTCGGCCACCTTTTTGGAAACGCCGCGCTTTTCGTAGCCTTCCTCGATGTGCTCGGCTTCGCGCTTTTGCTTGTTTGTATAACTGGATTTGTCTCCGCGTGGCATGGTGTTGAATGGGTTGTTTCCCTCACATCGTTTCAAAACCATGCATGGATGTGCGCCGGCGGATCAGCCGGCAAACTTCACGCCAGCCTTCTCCACCTCGCGATAAGGCAGCAGCCAGATGAGGGATTCATCATGGAGATCGACGACCTGGATGCGGTTGCCCCAGGGATCGCGGAAGTCGCAGCGAAAGCCTTCGATAAGGGTGAGGCCGTACTTGCCGGTGAGCTTGGCGCGAATTTCCGCGAGCTGTGCGTCGTCGCGCACCATGACTGCCGAAGTGGTGAGCACCCGTAATAGGCGTCATGCCTTTGCGCTCAAAGATGGCGAGGAATTGATGCTCGCCGAGATGGAAAAAGGCGTCCCCTTCACCCTCATCGAGTTTCTTGAGGCCGAAGACATCCTCATAAAAGGCGACCGCCTTCTGGATGTCGCCGACTTCAATGGCGACATGGTTGCAGCCGTAGACTTGTACGCTCATGGGGTCAGTCAATTGAGTTTGTCCGTACGTGGCCGCTGACGTTTGCCGCCGTTTTTTGGCGGGGTGTGTTTCCAGCGTTCTGTTGCTGTCAATGGCGGGCGGACTTGGAGGGCCTGCTGTCCCTCCTGAGGGAGTAAAATGAGAATGGATATTTTCATGAGATGTCAGCAGGCAGATGGTTCGTTCAAGGAGAGACGTAGGGGCCCTCAATGATGCTTTCTTTGACGGGTCTGCGTCCGGAGGGAGCTTCCATCTGGCGGAGCTTTTCGGGAAGCTTGTCGGGATCCCCGGGACGGCCCACGGCAAACATCGCGGCGATGGCATAGTCCTCCGGAACCTTCAGCTCGCGTTGAGCGCGCTCGAAATCAAAGCCCGCCATGCCGTGCACGACGAGGCCCATGGCGGTGCCTTGCAGGGCAAGATTTTCAAAAGCGCTGCCGCAGTCAAACAAGTGCACGGGATTGGGCTGTCCATTCTTCGCAAAGACCTTGTGGGAAAGGATGACGACCAGCATGGCGGCGTGCTGGCACCAGAGTTGATTGGCTTCCATCAGCAGACCGAAGAAGGCGGGCCACTGGGAGGTTTCACGCCGCGCATAGAGGAAGCGCCACTCCTGCTCATTATACGTGGAAGGGGCCCAGCGTGCGGCCTCAAACAGTGTCAGCAATTCCTCCTGGGAGATTGGCTCCCCGGTCATGGCGCGTGGCGACCAGCGGCGGTAGATCAGCGGTTCAATGGCATGGTCTGGCTGGCGGCTTTGGGCGGGATCAGGGAGTTGGCTCATATTTCCCTAATCGCCTGAGAGGGGGGTGGCGGTTGTCTCCAATCGCTAAAAGGCGGGAGTGCGATGGGCATGCGCGAAAGGTACCGCCAGTTGCGGAGCATGCCGCGAAGTGGAGTTGAAATGCAGATCGAGGACTATGGATTTCTGAGTGACACTGAGACGGCCGCGCTGGTGAGCCGAGATGGGTCGATTGACTGGCTGTGCATGCCGCGCTTTGATTCGGGCGCGGTGTTTGCGCGGCTGCTGGGCACGGAGGAGAACGGCTTCTGGAAAATCTGCCCGAAAGGCGAGGTGGTCAAAACGAGCCGCCGATATCGCGGTGATACGCTGATCCTTGAGATGGAGTTTGAAACGAAGGACGGCTGTGTGCGACTGACGGACTGCATGCCGCTGCGGGATGAGTTTCCCACCCTCGTGCGCACGGTGGAGGGGTTACGAGGCAAGGTGGAAATGACGATGTGCCTGGTACTGCGCTTTGATTACGGACGCCTCGTGCCCTGGGTGCAGCGGGTGGAGGGCGGCATCACGGCCATGGCCGGGCCGGATGCGATCCTTTTGCGCAGTGATGTGGAACTGCGCGGGGAAGAGCTTTCCACCGTCGCGGATTTTACGGTGGGGGCAGGGGAGTCCAAGGCTTTCGTGCTGACGTGGTACCCCTCTCACAAACCCGCTCCCGAAGCGGAGAACTCAGCCGAGAGCCTGAGGCGCACGGAGGAGTACTGGACGAAGTGGTCAGCCCACGCCAAGCCTGCGGAAGAGTGGAGGGATGCGGTGGTGCGCTCTTTGCTGGTGCTGAAAGGGCTGACGTATGCGCCCACGGGTGGCATCGTCGCGGCGGCCACCACGTCCCTGCCGGAGCAGATAGGCGGTGAGCGCAACTGGGACTACCGCTTCTGCTGGCTGCGTGATGCCACCTTCACGCTCTACTCGCTGCTGGACGCTGGCTACAAGCGCGATGCCGAGGCGTGGAGGCAGTGGCTGCTGCGCGCGGTGGCGGGGAGCCCGGCGCAGATGCAGACGCTCTATGGAGTCGGTGGCGAGAGGCCGGCACTGGAATATGAACTACCCTACCTGGCGGGCTATGCGGGCTCCAAGCCGGTGCGGGTGGGGAACGCGGCGGCGCAGCAGTTTCAACTGGATGTGTATGGCGAAGTCATCGATGTGATGCACCAGACCAGGCGGCTGGGCCTCGCGGTGGACTGCGCCGGGTGGGAGTTGGAACGCTGCCTGGTAAAATTTGTGGCCGAGCATTGGCAGAAGCCCGACATGGGAATCTGGGAGGTGCGGGGTCCGGCGCGGCACTTCACGCACTCCAAGATCCTGGCATGGGTGGCGATGGACCGTGCGGTGCAGGCCTGTGAGAAATTTGGTCTTCCTGGAGATGTGGCGGCATGGCGTGGCGTGCGGGACCGCATTCACGCGGAGGTTTGTGCGCGTGGGTACAATCAAAAGGTCGGCGCGTTTGTGCAGTCGCTCGACAGCGACAAGCTGGATGCCAGTCTGCTGATGATGCCGCTGGTGGGGTTTCTTCCACCGAGTGATCCGCGAGTGCAGTCCACCATCAAGGCCATTGAAAAGAATCTCATGTCGGGCGGCTTTGTGCTGCGATACCATACCGACACCGAGGTCGATGGCCTGCCGCAGGGGGAGGGGGCATTTCTACCTTGCTCCTTCTGGCTTGTGGACTGCCTGAATTTGACGGGGCGCTATGATGAAGCACGGGAGATGTTTGAGCGGCTGCTGTCCCTGCGCAATGATCTGGGACTGCTGGCGGAGGAGTATGATCCGCGCACGCGCCGGCTGGCGGGGAATTTTCCGCAGGCGTTTTCACATGTGGCGCTGCTCAATTCAGCGGCGAATTTGAGCAAGCATCATGGGCCGGCTGCTCAGCGGGCGAACAGTGCGAACGGCAAGAGTGAGACGTAGTGCGAAAGGGGGGGCAGGAGCGCGGAATGGATTCCGCAGCACCCCGCCGAAGCAACAGGCTCTTAATCACGGATCATCCTCTTCAAACCGAGGATCAGCTTGATGTGGATGCACGCGCGTTGGAGCAGCGATGGATCCATGTGAGTGCGGAGATGCAGGTGCTTGCGGAGTGCTGCGGAATCAATTCCGCGCTCCTGGGGCGCTGCGCAACCTTGCGCTTCCTTACTTCCCCCAGGTGGCGAAGAGGCCGATGGTGGCGGCGAGCATGAGGGCGGTGGCGAGCCAGCCGGTGATGCGGAGGTAGCGAGAGAGGGTGAACTGGCCCATGACCTTTCGGTTGGTGGTCATGAGCATCATCACCACCATGAGGGGAGCGGCGGTGACGCCGTTGATGACGGCGGTCCAGATGAGGGCCTTGATGGGATCGAGAGGCGTGAAATTTAAAATGATACCGAGAATTGTCGCCACCGCGATGACGGAGTAGAAGCCTTTGGCTTCATGCGCTTTGCGTTCGAGGCCGGTCGGCCAGCGCATTGCCTCACCCACGGCATAGGCGGCGGAGCCTGCGAGAACGGGCAGGGCCAGCATGCCGGTGCCGACGATGCCCACGGCGAAGAGAAAAAAGGCGAGCGGACCCGCGACGGGACGCAGCGCCTCGGCCGCCTGCGCGGCGGTGTCGATCTGTGTTGTACCCTGCTGATGCAGCGTTGCGGCCACAGTGAGGATGATGAAGAAGGCCACGATATTTGAAAAGGCCATGCCCAGGTAGGTGTCCCAGACGATGCGCTGCGTTTCTTTGGGAGCCTGCTCCGGGGCGATCTTGAGCGGCTTGGTGGCTTCATGCTTGTTCACTTCTTCCACCTCGCCAGCAGCCTGCCAGAAGAATAGATAAGGGCTGATCGTCGTGCCTAAAACGGCGATGAACATGGTGAGGCTTTTTCCATCCAGTGCCAGGTTTGGCAGGAAGGTGCCGCGCAGTGCCTCACTCCAGTTGATGTGCACGGTGAAGACCGTGGCCACGTACGCGAAAAGCGCGAGGCAGAGCCAGCGGAGGATGTTGGCGTATTCAGAGTAGGGGATGCGGATTTGCATCACCACGGAAATGCCTGCGAGCAGCACGATGTAGAGGTGGGTGGGGCCGCCGATGAGCAACTTCACCGCCGCCCCCATGGCGCTGAGGTCTGCCGCGAGATTGATGGTGTTGGCGACGAGCAGGAAGAAAACGATGGGATAGAGCAGCCAGCGGGGGTAGTAGCGGCGCATGTTACCCGCGATGCCGTTCCCTGTAACGCGGCCGATGCGCGCGCTGATCTCCTGAATGCTGACCATCAGCGGATAGACAAACAACATGGTCCACAGCATGCCATACCCATATTGCGCGCCTGCTTGTGAGTAAGTGGCGATGCCGCTGGGGTCGTCATCCGAAGCGCCCGTGATCAGGCCTGGGCCGAGTTGTTTGAGGAAGTTGCGCGGGGGCGGCTCGTCTGCGGGTGTGCCGGGTTTGCTAATGCGCTCAACGAGGTTTTTTTTGGGGCTCATGTCCGTGGTCTGAAAGGCCTGTTTCGGCCGCCTTGTGTCTGCTGTAAAAAAAGCGGGCGTGCGGTTTGTGACAACCCACGCCCTTGGTCATTGTTCCTCACTCGCTCTGTTCATTGAAATCGAGATCAAAGCACTGACGCCTCATTATCGCCCGTGGGTCCGATGCTGGATGTGGAGAGAATCTTTTTCCTGCTGTCACATGCGACATGAGATTCAATATACAGCCGCAAGGAGGGAGGCGTCCGATCTTGAGCAAATCCTCACCCCATGAAATCCTTCGCCGATCCCCGCTATTTGTATGCCAGACCACCTTACTCTGGAAGGGCGCAGTCTCCTCCAGGCAATGAAGCTGAGATGCAGCCGGCTGCCGACCACGGTGAGAGCAGCTACACTGGACACCAGCTTTTGGTGGGACGCCGGGCATTGATCACCGGCGCTGACAGCGGGATCGGGCGGGCGGTGGCGCTGGCTTTTGCACGGGAGGGTGCGGATGTGGCTATTGCTTATCTCTCCGAAGAAGAGGATGCACGCGTCACTGAAAAGCTGGTGCTGGAGGCCGGGAGGAAAGCGGTGCTGCTGCCCGGGAATCTGGACTCCAAACAGGGCTGTGATGAGGTGGCGCAGGCGGCGGTGAGCCAGCTGGGCGGCGTGGACATCCTGGTGAACAATGCGGCATTCCAACGTACAGCTTCCTCGCTGGCGGAAACTGAGGATGAGGATTTCGTGAAGACGTACGAAGTCAATGTTCTGGGCATGTTCAGGCTATGCCGCGCTCTGCTGCCGCAGATGCAGCCAGGTGCCTCCATCATCAACACGGCTTCGATTCAATCGTTTGATCCCAGCCCGAACCTGCTGGCCTATGCCTCCAGCAAAGCGGCCATTGCCAGTTTCACACGCTCGCTGGCGAACCTGGCCATGGAGCAGGGCGTGCGGGTGAACGCCGTGGCACCCGGGCCGGTGTGGACGCCCTTGATTCCTTCCACGATGGACAAGGAAAAAGTGAAGACGTTTGGTTCGCACACGGCCTTTGGACGCGCTGCACAGCCTGCGGAGCTGGCACCGATCTTTGTCTTTCTGGCCAGCGCGGAGGCGAGCTATGTCACCGGTGAAGTGTATGGAGCCACAGGTGGGCAGATGCCGCTATAATGTCATCACCCATCTTATGTCTGCGTCGCACTCCAGTCAGTTTCACATCGGCATTTCAGGATGGCGGTATCCACCGTGGCGCGGCACCTTCTATCCGAAAGAATGGCCACAGAGGCGGGAGCTGGAGTATGCGTCCAGCCAGGTCAATTCCATCGAGATCAATGGTTCTTTCTATGCGCTGCAACGGCCGCAGAGTTTTCAGGCGTGGTATGAAGCGACGCCGGAAAACTTCATGTTTTCCGTCAAAGGCGGGCGCTTCATCACCCATATTCGTCGGCTGCAGGATGTGAAGGCTCCGCTGGCGAACTTCTTTGCCTCAGGCGTTCTGTGTCTGAAGGAAAAACTGGGGCCGTTTCTGTGGCAACTGCCGCCGAGTCTGAAGTATGAGCGTGAACGGCTGGAGACTTTCTTCGAGCTGCTGCCGCGTGACACCCGCGCTGCGGCCAAACTTGCGAGACAGCATGATGCGAAGGTCTCTGGCAAAGCGGCCATGAAGGTGGACGAGGTGAGGCCGCTGAGGCATGCGCTGGAGGTGAGGCATGCTTCGTTTCAATGCGCGGAGTTTGTGGAACTGCTGCGCGCGCATGACGTCGCTCTAGTCGTGGCAGACACGGCTGGCAAATGGCCCTTCATGGAGGATGTGACTTCCGACTTCATTTATGTGCGCCTGCATGGAGATGAGAAGCTGTATGCCAGCGGTTACACGGAGGCCGCCCTGAAGGAGTGGGCGCGCAAACTGCGTGTGTGGGCCCGTGGCAGCTCTCCGGCGGGCTCCAAGCTCACCGGGCCGAAAGCGAAGACTGCCGCGCAAGGGCGGGATGTCTTTGTCTATTTCGACAATGACTTGAAGGTACGTGCTCCGCATGATGCGCAGTCTCTGGCACACCGGCTGGGCTTATCCAAAAAACCGCCGACTCCAGGGGGACTGGAATCGGCGGATGCCTTTGAGCCTCGGCACAACTGGCCGGACTCTTCGAGACGGAGGCGCTAATCAGCGGCTGATCTCACGCGTGGTGGTCGTGGTCGTTGTCTTAGTTTCCGAATCGACGGCGGATTTAGGCAGACCTTTGCCGCCCAGTCCCAGGACTTCGACTTTGCTGGCCACCAGAGTGTCGCCGACCTTGGTGTAGAACACGCGTACGGGTGCACCCGCCTTGACGGACTGCGTTGGGACGGGCTTGCCATTTTCATCCACATAATTCGTGGTGGTGTTGTTGACGTAGCGCGCCGGAGTGGAGGAGGCACCGGGCATTTCAATGACCAGCACGCCGGGACTGACTTCCACCAGGGTGCCATCTGAGGTGAGCGCCGTATTCACGACGATCTTGGTGGCAAGGATCATGTTTCCCACCTGGGTATAATGAACGGTCACGGGAGTTTGCTGCGTGATGCGGTCCGGCGGGACCATGCGGTTGTGAGTGTCCACAAACATGGTGTCCGCATTGGTGACATAGACGGTCATGCTGCCAGTGATGGGATCGAGCACGGTGAGGCCGCTGGCATTGTACGAGGTGATGGTTCCGGCGGCATGGAGATCCTGCGGCAGCGCCACTGAGGAGGCTGTTTGAGCAGCGGGCACCGTCGTGAGGGTTTGCGCCGAGCAATTCAGGCTCAGCGCCCAGAGGGGCGCGGCAAGGACAAGATAGCGGGAGGGGTGGGGATAACGTTTCATGGTGAATGAGGGGGTTGATGGCTATGGTTTGTTTCGCAGGCAGGGGACAGAGTGGCTTTATGGAATCTGCCGCACAGGGGGGCTGACGCGTGGATCATCCTGATTCCTTCTCCATGCCCAGATGTTGCCTGATTGGTGTGAACGAGAAGACCCTGCTATTTAAAATACTCTAAAAAGAAGCGGGCGTGCGGCCCGTGAGGACCCACGCCCTTGAACCAGGTTTTCCATCTCTTTGAGACATCGAGATCGGTGCGCTGGTCACATTTAGCAACAGCCGCCGCAGGCGGCTTTGGATGGATTAATTGTCATTGACGACGACGCGGCTGACGACGCGGGCGTTGCCGTCCATGTCATAATACACTTGCACAGGGGTGCCCACTTTGACGCGGGTAGGCACATCGCTTTCGGAGATGACCTGACCGTTCTTTGTTTCATACACCACCTTTTTGCCATAGCGGTAGGTCACCGGGCCGGTGGTTTCCTTCACGATGAAGTTGGTGCCGGGGGTGTATTCAGTGATGGTGCCGTTGCCGTAGGTGGTGGAACTGGAGCGGGTAGTGGTGCCGTCCCCGTAGGTCGTTGTGGTGGTGGTGGTCTTCTGGTCTTGCGCGTGGAGCAGCGCAGCGCTTAGGAAGGTGCAGGCGAGGAGGGTGGATAGGGATTTCATATCGTTTGTTTGGTTTGAGGTTTGAGGTTTGATAAACCATCCATGTTGGATGGCATGGGTGAGATCGCAGACTTGTTTGACCGCGGATGTGAAGCTCCAGCTCCTGAAGGCGAGGTAGGAGCGCAGGAGATCAGGGGGCAGTATGAGGCCTCCCTCGGACGGCCGTTCGCAATCGTTTGAGGAAACATGCCGGATGGGTGAAAAAATGACCGCCTGATGTCGGGAGCAGCACAGTCCCCTAGAGCCTGCAGATCTGCGTGCGCGATTCTACTGTATCATGAAAACTTCATCTCGCCCCATCACCGTCTTTTCCTTGCTGGCACTTGCCTGCCCACTGGCCGCGCAGGTGGTCACTCCACCTAACCAGCAGCTGACCTCCTTTGCGGCCTCTGCCGACACCACCGCCGCCGCCTCGGGCGATGGCCTTGTGGTGGATCGCGGGCAGGCCTATCTGATGCGGAATGGACGCGCCGCGCGAATCAACAAGGCGCTGGTGCCAGACGGGAATGTGCTCACTTGGGAGGGGCGACTGGTACCGCTGCCGTCGGGCTTTAGCATTTACGACCATGCGGCCACGCAGCCGGACGGGATCATGATGTTTGGTGGAAGCCCTTACTTAATGCACAAGGGCCGCGCCGCTCTGATCAACAATGCCGTGGTGCCCCAGGGACAGGTGCTGACAGCGCAGGGACGGTTGATGGCGCTGCCTTCTGACTTCAGCGGTTTCGTGCCGGATGCTGCAGGCGCCGCACAGCCTTTGAGCACCGATCTGGGCGAGTCAGCCTCGCCGGCTGCGCTGCGAGCCGCCGCAGGGGCTGGTTTGCAGTCCAACGGCACGGTGGGAATGCCCGCCGCAGGTGGAACGAATGTGGCGAGTCCTGGAATGAATGCAGGGGGCGGCGCTGGGACTGGGGCTGTTCCTGGAGTCGGAACGAATGGGGGAAATACCATTAATAACGGAGACACCGTGCTCCTGGGTGGGCAGGGTTTACGCCCGATTGCGGGTGGCGGGCTGCGCACGATACCTGGAGATACGGCGGCTACGGTGACCAATGGAGCGACACGTCCTGCGGTCACTGGCAAGCCTCCAGGCCTCACTGGTGCCCGGACCGTCGGCGATGGTGTAAGAGACAATGGTACGCGGGCTCGCTCCGTGGGCACGCCTCCGGCAATGCCGGGAGGAGGAGTGGGTGGGAACACTGGCGGCGGTGCCACCACGACGGCCGGAGGAGGTGCGATCACCAATACCGCAGGTCCCACCGTAGCCAATGGAGGCATCACCACTGGACTGGGCAACACTGGGACGAACGCCAACGGAACAAGCGTGAACGGAACGAATGGCAACGGAACGAATGGCAATGGTACGAATGGCAACGGAACGAATGGCAACGGAACGAATGGCAACGGAACGAATGGCAACGGAACGAATGGCAACGGAACGAATGGCAATGGTACGACTAGCAACGGAACGAATGCCAATGGTTCTACTAATGGAACGAACGGCAATGGAACAACAGCCAACACGGCTGGTGGGGTGCCGGCGACAACCGCCGGGGGCGCGACCGCTAATACTGCGGGTGGGGTTCCTGCCACCACTGCCGGAGGCGCAACGGCTACCACGGCTGGCGGCGTCCCTGCGACGACCGCAGGCGGAACGACAGCGAACACAGCAGGCGGTATGCCAGCGACAACCGCTGGAGGCGCGACCGCGAACACTGCCGGTAGTGCACCCGCGACCACTGCAGGAGGCACTACGGCAAATACAGCCGGGGGCACTGCAGCTAACACGGCCGGGGGCATCGGAGGAACTTCAGCCAGCGGCGGTTCTAATGGAAGCAACGGCGGTGGCACTTCAGGTGGCACTTCAGGTGGCAGCGGGGGAGGTGCCTCCGGTGGAAGCTCTGGTGGGGGCAGCGGTGGTGGAGCCTCGGGAGGCAGTGGTGGTGGCGCAGGTGGTGGTGCAGGTGGTGGCGCAGGTGGTGGCGCAGGTGGTCGTTGAGCTGAAAGTCTTCGATTCAAAGACGCTTCCCTTTTCGAACATTCCAACTTCAACCTTCATGATTGTATGAAAACGTTTTGATAGAAAGTGGTTGTGATTGATCCCAATGATAGGAATGCGGCGGTGCTTTGATGAGGACGCCGCATTCCCATTTGGGCTCACACTTGATGGGTGGTCAATCCTCACGCTGGAGCGGCACCGAATCAGGGAGCGGTACGGACGCATGTGCTGAATCAGGAGGAGCATGATCGTATGAACGTCTTTCAAGGGAAATATCTGGGGAAACTGCGACGTGGAATGGTAGAACATGACAGGCGGTTTTCGGGGTGAAGCGGGAGCGCGGCATGATGCGGGTGCTTCTCGCGCCCTTTCAGGACGCAACGCATGCATAAGATGGGTGTCTCGGCAGTTCCGGTGGTTTCCGCTCGCCAAGCCTTGCTTCACCACCGGCCAATCTCGCTGCTCCGGGAGCCCATGAGGAATGCGAGCTGAGCGAGGAGAAAAAGGCGTGCCCGCCGCTTCAGTGCCACTCCATATTTTATGAGAGACTCAATCGAGGGCAAATCTTACGGTTTCAGCCACGGGACCCAGGCGAACCAAAGCATGTAGGACAGGGCGAGAGCGAGGAGGCCATTGATGCGTCCGGCGCGCGGCTGGCGAACGCAGGCGATGAGTCCCAGCATCAAAGCGCCGCAGTGAATGAGCAGCGCGAGGAAGAACCACCACGGGCTGCTGAAGAGAGTGGCGTAGAGTGCAGCGGCGATGAATGTCGTGGCGAGAGCCATGCATGCTGCGGCACGTCGTCCGCAGCGCACTGCCAGCGTTTTCTTTCCCGCCGCTTCATCGGCTTCCAGATCGGGAAAGCCGGCGAGAATGATGGCGGGGAGAACGGCGAAGAACATGGGCAGCGCGAGCAGCCAAGGGCCTGTGTGCGCTGCGCCGCCCTGAGAGACATGGCCGAGCAGCACAACCAGCGCACTGTGGGTGAGGGCCACGACCGGCTCGCCGCAGGTGCGATAGGCCAGCTTCAACGGCGGCGCGGTGTAGCCGATACCGAGGGTCAGGGCTGCGACGATGAGAGAGAGAAGACCGGGCAGGGATGTTTCAGGGAGAAGGGTGAGCCACACGATGACGCAGGCCAGAGATCCCGCCGCGACGTTCCTGCCTCTGTGGAGCTGCTGCGCAGTCAAGAGCCCCTGCACGATGACGCGTGAGCCGCCGGTGAAGGGGCCGCTGTTGCGGTTGTGCGTGTCGGTGGGTACATCGTGGATTTCATTGGTGAGCACGGCGATGGCTTCGAGCAGCCAAGCTGCTGCCCAGCATAGAAGGTAGGGCTGCCAGAGGAAGGGGGTGCCGCGCTCTGCCGAGGCAGTGGCAGCTCCCGCAGTCAGCGCCAGCCAGGGAAAAAAGTAAAACTGCGGGCGCAGGGCCTGGAGCCAGGCGCGGGTGCGCGGCCGCCAGCCGGTGTGCAGAATCTGGTCAAGCTGATAACCCTCTCGACGTGCCTGGTCCAGCCAGAGCTGGCGCTGCTCAGGCGTCGAGGCACGGATGGGGGAGAAGAGCAGCACTCGCACGGGGCCGATGCCGCAGAACCGCAGTGTGGCATCGCGCAACGCACGGATGCTGCACGAGTGCAGCAGGCCGCGAAAGATCCAGCGGGGTGTGTCCATGGTGGCTATGAGCGTCGCGGATCTGCCGCCGAGCAGCCCTTCCCAGCCGCCATCCTCACGTTCCTCAAACGCAAAGCCGGGGAGCAGCACGCGGTCCAGCCAGCCTTTGAGCAGTGCAGGCATGCTGCCCCACCAGACGGGATAGACGATCATAAGATGGTTTGCCCATAGAAGCTCCTGTCTTGAGCGCTCCAAGCAGGGCTCCAACTCCTGGCCGGTATAATTGGGATTGAAGACGAGCTCACGCAGCGCGAGCCAGCGGACCTCATGCTGGGCGGCGGAGGCACCATTGGCGGCAGCGGCAACGAGGCCGCCGCAAAAGCTGTCCGCACGGGGATGCGCATCGATCACCAGAACGTGGTATCTACGTGATTTGGCTGCAGCTTGATGAGTCGCATTCATCGGGGTTGGGGCCGGCGCATCCGCGCCTGGAATGCTTGAGAATCGTTTGAGGCAGGCCGGCTGCGCGTCAGGCAGTGTGTGAAGGCAAGAGATTTTAGGCGTGGTTGTTCGTCTGCATCATGCTCTTCAAGCCGAGGATCAGCTTGTGTGCGGCGTTCAATGTGGGCCGATTGTCGCCACAGGGGGGGACGCGTAGGTGTGGCTGCTTGCAGACTGAAGTCCGCGCGCCGTGGCTGCCCGATCCGAGCACAAAAAGCATGATGGCTACGCTCATTCGATTTGTCCGGCGCGATAGGATGTGCAGGTGCCAGCCAATGCCGCCCCTCCCTGAAACATTTCTTTCCAACGCCGCCAGAGTCATGACTGAAACACCCGACAATTTGCGCCGTCGCCTGCCTGTGGGCGCGGAAACACAGCCCGAGGGCGGAGTACACTTTCGGACCTGGGCACCGTCATCCAAGCAAGTGACCGTGCTGCTGGGGCGGGACGAAGATCTGGCGTATGGCATTGAAGTGCCGCTGACTGCTGAGGCGGGCGGTTACTGGTCTGGCTGGTCTGCGGCCGCGTCTGCGGGGATGCATTATCGCTACCGGCTGGACAATGGCGAGTTTCCAGATCCGGCTTCGCGCTTTCAGCCGAAAGGGCCGCATGGCGCCTCACAGATCGTCGATCCGGCGATCTTTCAATGGTCGGATGACCAATGGAAGGGCGTCGCGCGCGAGGGGCAGGTGCTGTATGAAATGCACCTCGGTACTTTCACGCGCGAGGGCACATGGGCGGCGGCGATGGCGGAACTGCCGCAGCTTGCGGAGCTAGGCGTCACGCTGCTGGAGGTGATGCCCGTGGCGGATTTTCCCGGGCGCTTTGGCTGGGGGTATGATGGGGTGAACCTGTTTGCGCCGACGCGTCTGTATGGCGAGCCCGATGACTTCCGGCGCTTTGTGGATCGTGCGCATTCGCTGGGGCTCGGCGTGATTCTGGACGTCGTTTACAATCACTTCGGGCCGGACGGCAATTTTCTGAAGGAGTTCGCTCCGCATTACTTCACCACGCGGTATGCCACGGACTGGGGCGATCCGCCGAATTTTGACGATGAATTCAGCGCGCCGGTGCGCGAGCTCATCACTGCCAATGCGGCATACTGGATTGATGAATTTCATTGCGATGGTCTGCGCCTGGATGCGACCCAAAACATTTATGATGCCTCCAATGAGCATGTGCTGGCGGCCATCACCCGGCGTGCGCATGCGGCGGCGCGCGGGCGTGGCATTTACATTGTGGGGGAAAACGAGCCGCAGCATGCGCACCTGATACGCCCGCGTGCACAGGGCGGCCACGGGATGGATGCGCTGTGGAATGACGACTTCCACCACACCGCCATCGTGGCGATGACCGGGCGAAACGAAGCGTACTACACCGATTACAAAGGATCGCCGCAGGAGTTCATCTCAGCGACGAAATGGGGCTTTCTCTTCCAAGGGCAGCGCTACAAGTGGCAGAAGGCGCGCCGGGGTACGCCGTGCTTTGATCTGACTCCGGCGAACTTCGTCATCTTCCTGCAGAACCACGATCAGATCGCGAACTCCCTGTGGGGACGGCGCGCGCACACGATCACCAGCGCGGCGAAGCTGCGGGCTCTCACCGCACTGCTGCTGCTGGGGCCGAACACACCGATGCTGTTTCAAGGGCAGGAGTTTGCGGCTTCCACACCCTTCCTTTATTTTGCAGATCACAAGCCGGAGCTGGCCGTTCTGGTCGCGAAAGGCCGTGAAGTATTCCTGGGCCAGTTTCCAAGCATCGCATCGGAGGATGTTGCGGCGCTCATTCCGAACCCTGAGCGGGAAGAAACGTTTCAGCGCTGCAAGCTGGACTTCGCGGATCGTGACAAAAATGCGGAGGTGCTGCTGCTGCACCGAGAGCTGCTGCGACTGCGCAAGAACGATCCGCTGCTGGGCAATGCGCAGCGCGGCACCTTTGACGGTGCGGTGCTGGGCACGTCGGCCTTTGTGCTGCGGTTCTTTGGGCGGGATCAAAACGACCGCCTGCTGCTGGTGAATCTGGGCGCGCATCTGCACCTGGATCCCGCACCGGAGCCGCTGCTGGCGCCGCCGCTGGGCTGCGTGTGGGAGACCGCCTGGTCCAGCGAGGATCCGCGCTATGGCGGCGGCGGTACGCCGGCCATCGATTCTGAAGACAACTGGAACCTTCCCGCTGAATTTGCCGCACTGCTCACCCCCATTTCCGCACCATGAATACTGAACTCACCCGCCGCATCGACGTTGCCCAAGCCCAGGCTGACAACGCACGTGAAATCCTCCGCCGCGAATGGCTCTCCACCAACGGTCTCGGAGGCTATGGCTCCGGCACCATCTCAGGGACGGTGACGCGGCGCTATCACGGACTTCTCGTCGCGGCATTGCCAGCGCCGTTTGGCCGTGTGGTCATGCTCAATCATCTGGCCGAGCATCTGCGCCTGAATGAAAACCGCCGCGTGCTCATCGGCGGTGAGGAATCCCGCACGGCGGGGGAGAATGGCACGCAGGAGCATTACGTGAAAGAATTCCGGCTGGAGCATGGGCTGCCGGTCTGGGTGTTTGAAGCATGGGGCTACACCATTGAAAAACGGCTGCTGCTCATCCACGGGCAGAACACGGTACACATCACCTACAAGCTGCTGTCCGGGCAGGAATGCGCGAAGCTGGAGCTGTGCCCTTCGGTGCATTTCCGCCGCTATGAGCATGATGTCACGGAGCCCTTTGCTGCCGGTTATTCTTTGATGATCCATGAGCGGCGCTATGAGCTGGCCACCGCCGGGCTGCCCTATCCGCTGCGTTTGTATGTCAATGACGACAAGGCCTGCTTCAGGCATGAGGGCGGGCAGGTGCGCGAGATCGGCTATCAGGAAGAGGCGGATCGCGGCTACCATTCGCGCGGCATGCTGTGGAGTCCCGGTGCGTTTACGATTGATCTACGGCCGAACCGTCCCGTGACGCTGGTGGCTTCGACGGAGGACTGGGCCTCCATCCTGGCGATTGATCCCGAGTCCGCGCTGGCGGCGGATCTGGCACGGCGTCAGCGTCTGGTGGACGCCACGCAGCCGGTGGTACAAACAGCGCCTGCTTCTGAGCTGGTGCTCGCGGCGGATCAGTTCATCATCACGCCGGCAGGGCGAATCGAAGACGCGGCGCGTGCCAGGGCCGGTGGCGATGAAGTGCGCACGGTGATTGCGGGTTATCACTGGTTCACCGACTGGGGGCGCGATACGATGATCAGCCTCGAAGGGCTCACGCTGACCACGGGGCGCTATCATGAGGCGGCGTGGATTCTGCGGACCTTTGCGTACTATATCCGCGATGGTCTGATCCCGAACTACTTTCCGGATGGGGAGAGGGAAGGGGTGTACCACACGGCGGATGCCACGATGTGGTTCTTCCACGCGCTGGACCGCTACCTGCATGCCACGAATGACCGGGGTACGCTGCAACTGCTGCTGCCAAAGCTGGTGGACATCATTGAGCATCATCTGCGTGGCACGCGCTTTGGCATTGGCGTGGATCATGGGGACGGGCTGCTCAAACAGGGGGCAGAAGGCTACCAGCTCACGTGGATGGATGCGAAGGTGGACGGCTGGGTGGTCACGCCGCGCCGGGGCAAAGCCGTAGAAATCAATGCGCTGTGGTACAACGCCCTGTGCCTGCTCACGGAATGGCTGCGCGCTGAGCAGGGCGCGGAGGCCGCCGCGCCCTATGAGGAGCATGCGAAACGCGCACGTGAATCCTTCAACCGACGCTTCTGGTCTGAAGAGCGCGGGTATCTGCTGGATGTGGTAGACGGGGAGCATGGGGATGACGCCGCCATCCGGCCCAATCAAATTTTCAGCATCTCGCTGCCGCACCCGGTGCTGGATGAAGCGCACTGGCCGGCGGTGCTGGAAAAGGTGCGCTCGGAGCTGCTCACGCCCGTGGGCCTGCGCTCGCTCTCTCGCGGACATCCTGACTACAAGGCGCGTTACTTTGGGGATCTGCGCGCGCGCGATGCGGCCTATCATCAGGGTACGGTCTGGGCCTGGCTCATTGGCCCGTTTGTGGATGCGTGGCTAAAGGTTCATCCAGATGACCGCGGAGGCGCACGTCATTTCCTGGATGGTCTCATCAAACATCTCGATCAAGGCTGCGTGGGCTCCATCAGTGAAGTCTTCGATGCCGAAGAACCGTTCACGCAGCGCGCGTGCATCGCCCAGGCATGGAGTGTGGCCGAGGTGCTGCGCTGCTGGGCCAAGACTGCGGAGCCTGCTGCATAATCTGTGTTTGAAGCGTGCAAATCGCGTGCGCGGACTACGTCCGATGCGGGTGCGCTGTGCGATTCTGCGGAGCATATCTACCCACGAACCCCCACAACATGAATCCATTTCGAATGAGGCAAGGTCATCCGTATCCGCTGGGAGCGACCTGGGACGGCAAGGGCACCAACTTCGCACTCTTCAGTGAACATGCTGAAAAGGTGGAGCTCTGCCTTTTTGACCCACAAGACCCGCAGAAAGAGATTGCGAGGCGGCGGCTGGTGGAAAAGACGGACCATGTGTTCCATGGCTATCTGCCGGACGTGAACCCGGGCATGCTCTACGGTTATCGTGTTCATGGACCGTGGAAGCCGGAGGAGGGGCATCGGTTCAATCCGCGCAAGCTGCTACTTGATCCGTATGCAAAGTCCATCACTGGAGATTTCATCTGGCAGGAGGAAATGTATCCCTACCGCTTCGGCGGGAATGAAGACTTTGAAAGAGACACGCGGGACAATGCCGCACTGATGCCACGCTGCGTGGTGATCGATGATGCCTTCGACTGGAGCGGCGATGAGCGCATCGCGCGGCCGATGGTAGAGACCGTGATCTACGAAGTGCATGTGAAGGGCTTTTCCAAACTATGGGCCGCGATTCCCAAGAAGCTACGTGGTACGTACGCGGGGCTCGGTTCACGTGCGGCCCTGGCGTATTTCAAGCAACTGGGCGTCACCGCTGTGGAACTGCAGCCGGTGCATCATTTTGTAAACGATCACTTTCTCAAGGAGCGAGGACTGACGAACTACTGGGGCTACTCTTCCATCGGTTACTTCGCGCCGGAGTCACGCTATTCTTCCGAAGGGGGGGGCGGGCAGCAGGTGGTGGAGTTCAAGCAGATGGTGAAGAACCTGCACGCAGCAGGGATCGAGGTGATCCTGGATGTGGTGTACAATCACACGGCTGAGGGCAACCACCTTGGGCCGATGCTCTCGTTTAAAGGCATCGACAACGCGAGTTACTACCGCTGCGTGGCGGGATCGCCGCGGCATTACATGGATTACACCGGCACAGGCAACACGCTGAACATGCGGCACCCGCGCGTGCTGCAACTGGTGATGGACTCGCTGCGCTACTTTGCCACCGAATGCCATGTGGACGGCTTCCGCTTTGACCTGGCCTCCACGCTGGCACGCGGTCTGCATGAAGTGGACAAGCTGGGCGGCTTTTTTGACATCATCCATCAGGACCCGGTGCTGCAGCGCGTGAAGCTCATCGCCGAGCCGTGGGACGTGGGTGAAGGCGGCTACCAGGTGGGTAATTTCCCGGTGGGCTGGGCGGAGTGGAACGGGAAGTACCGGGACTGCGTGCGCGCCTACTGGAAAGGTGACGACTCGCAGGTGGCCGAACTCGCGGCGCGGCTGACGGGATCCAGCGATCTCTACCAGAACGACGGACGGCGGCCGTATGCCAGCATCAACTACGTCACCGCGCATGATGGCTACACGCTGCATGATCTGGTGAGCTACAACGACAAGCACAACGAGGCCAACGGTGAGAATGGTAATGACGGCGACAACATGAACCACTCATGGAACTGCGGTGCGGAAGGTCCGACCGATGACCCTGCCGTGAACACACTGCGACGCCGGCAGAAGCGCAATCTGCTGGCCACGCTGATGCTCTCCCAGGGCGTGCCCATGCTGTGCGGCGGCGACGAGTATGGCCGCACCCAGCAGGGTAACAATAACGCCTACTGCCAGGACAACGAGATCAGCTGGCTCAACTGGAAGCGCACGCCTGAGGAGCAGGCGCAGACGGACTTCACCGCGCGACTGATCGCCTTTCGGCGCAAGCATCCGATTTTCCGGAGGCCCAAGTTTTTTTACGGTCGCAAAGTGCGTGGCGCGGACGTGAAGGACATCATGTGGCTCAATCCTCTGGGCCGGGAGATGAACGACGATGAGTGGACCACCCACTTCGTCAAAACCCTGGGCGTGCTGCTCAGCGGCGAGGCGCAGGATGTGCGGGACTGGCACGGCACGCCGGTGCGTGATGATACCTTCCTGATGCTGCTCAATGCCTCGCACCAGCCGGTGGATTTCACCCTGCCAAATTACAACGCGCAGCGCTGGGAAATCGTGATGGACACGGCCTCTGAGACCGGCTTTCTGGACGTGCCCGCGGGTTATGACGCGGGAGTCAAGCTGCCGCTGCCAGAGCGGTGCTTTGTGCTGCTGCGGCGAGTGACGTGAGGATTACTTCGCAGCGGGATAACCCTGCCAGAGCCACTCCAGCGCCTCGGGAAGGATCTGGGGCTTGGCGGGGCCGACGCTGTGGCCGGCGTTGAGGCAATAGACGTATTGATAGTGGTAGCCTTTGTCCTTCAAGACTTTGGCCATGCGGTTGTTCGCCTCCACCCAGTCGTGCATGTCGTCGCGCATGACATTGGGATTGAGCAGGTCGCGATCTCCGACGGCCATCCAGATGCGCAGGGGTTTCACGGGGCTTTCAGGAATGAGCTTGCTGTGGAAGCCCCACGCGCCATCGGGTGTCTCGGGATTGAAGGGCCACTGCTGGTTCACATAGGTGCCGGAGAATGTGAGTACGCGGTGGTACCATTCGGGATGATACCAGGCCATGGCGAGCGCTGCGGAGCCGCCGGAACTGTTGCCCATCGTTGCGCGGCCTTCGGGGTCTTGGGTGAGTTTCACGCCGTAGTTTTTTTCAACCAGCGGCAGCACTTCGTTTTCGATGAACTCGGCATACAGGCCGGACATGGTGTCGTACTCGCGGCCGCGCTCGTGGCCCTGGGCATCGCCGCCGCCGCTGGAGATCATGATGGCGATGATGGCGGGCACGCGCTTCTGCGCGATGAGGTTGTCCAGGACATGGGCGAGATTCATGTCCGGCTTGCCCAACCCGGGGCCGTCATGCGTGACGATGAAGGGGGCCGCCGTGCCTGCCGTGTACTGCGCGGGCACATAGACGGTGATGGTGCGCTTGTAGTCGATGGGGTGCGTTTCGACGATGAGCGTTTTGGGGTTTTTCGGATCCACGGTGCCGAAAACGTCACGGGCGATGCCGGGGTTGAAGAGCTTGCAGTCCTTCGAGTCGATCTGGAACTGCTGCACTTTGCCTTGCGGCACACCTTCGACCACCTTGGTCTCGGGGGCAGGGGTGTAGTCCGGGCCGATGACGAAGTCGCCATCGGCAGTGACGGGCGGCACGGCGCCTGGCTGGCCATCCAGGCGGGTGAATTTCGGTGCGCCGGGTGCATCGAGTGGACGGGCGGGCGGCTGGGGGCGGTCGGACTTCTTCACTTCGGCAACGTCCAGAACATCGAGCTGGATGAACTGGCCGTTGTAGGGCTGAGGCGCGGGAGCGATTCCAGGCACGACGAGCTTGGCGAAGTTGGTGATCATGTGGCCGTTCTGGCCGTCGCCATGGAAGGTCAGCGTGGCGCCGCCGTCGATCTCGATGGTGGAGGTGTAGTCAATGGTGAAGATGCGGTGGCCCACCTTGTCGTCCCGATTGAAAAAGAAGTGGGCGGCAGGGGAGGAAACTGTGAGCTGGTAGATGTTGTAGGTGGCGTTGTTCGGAGCGCCGCCGACGTAGAATCGAGCGCCCATCTGATGGCCGTCCTTATACATCATGGGCTCCACCACGCCGCGCAAGCGGAGGGAAACCTTGTAGCGTTTGGCCGGGTCGCCGCCGAATTTTTTCACGTCGGTGAACTTGTCATTGGTGGCGGGATCGCTGGTCATGCGCGCCGAGATGCCATCCGCGCCGGGCTTGGGATTCTCGGGCATCGGGTCCTTGCAGGGGAACTCATAGCGGTAGCCGTCGATGGCGGCGGCTACTTTTTTCAAGTCATCCGCAGCCTGGGATGACGTGGCGGACAAGGCGCAGAGGGACAGGCAGACGAGGAGGCTTAGGCGGTGCATGGTGGGTGCACTCAGCATGGAGCAGGCAAGTGGCGGCTGTCCAGAATTTGATGAATGGATTCCGCCGCGCTAGTGTGGAGGCATGGCCGACTAAAATCAGTACAGGTTCTTTCCGAATGGCGCAATCAGGGAATCCCTGTACATTTCCCTCTTGTAATAAAACACGCATCGGGCTCTTCTTTGCTCGTATTAAAGAACAGGCCTCGCCCTGACAAACAGAAGCCTCCTTTTTATATCCATCCGTCCTGAACCTCATGACCCCTCCGCCTACTGAAACCATTCTTGTTGTGGACGACCAGGAGGAAAACCTCCGCGGAGTGGGCAATGTGCTCACCATGATGCGCTACGAAGTCATGCTGGCCAACAGTGCTGAAGAGGCCTTCAAGCAGCTTTTCAAACGCACGCCTGATCTCATCCTGCTGGATGTCATGATGCCGGAGATCGATGGTCTTGCGGTGTGCCGCCGGATCAAGGCCAACATTCAGTGGGCCAATATTCCCGTGATTTTTCTTTCGGCAGACGATGACAAAAACATCGTCGTGCAGGCGCTGGAAACCGGCGGTGTGGACTACGTGACCAAGCCTTTTAACCGCGCGGAACTGGTCTCGCGCGTGCGCACACAGCTCGCTCTTAAGCAGGCCCGGGACCGGCTGCATGCGCTGGCAGAGGACAAGGATGAGATCCTGGGTATTCTCGCACACGATCTTAAGAACAGCCTGGCGGGCATGAAGCTCAGCGCCGGATTGCTGCAAAGCCGCAAGACAGAATTGCCGCCGCGCTGCGTGCCGCTGGTGGAGAACATCATGAGCGCCACCGAGCGCATGCTGGCGTTCATGCAGGAATTCCTGGCAAACCAGCGCGCTGAGCAGCTGCAGATCAAGCATGTGACGATCAATCTGGGCGATGTGGCAGCGCATGTGGTCGCCAACCATCAGCCCGCCGCACACGCGAAAACGATCACGCTGACCCTGCACGCGCCGAAGGTGCCGGTGCTGATCGAGGCGGACCCTGAAGGGGTGATGCAGGCATTGGAGAATTTGGTGTCCAATGCGATCAAGTTTTCCTCAGAGGGCGGCGAAGTGGCCGTCACGGTGCACCGGCCAATGGCTGGCATGGCGAAGTGCCATGTGCGTGACACGGGCCCCGGTTTCACTGAGGAGGATCGCACCAAGCTGTTTCGGCGCTATGGACGCCTCAGCGCCCAGCCCACCGGTGACGAACCCTCCACCGGCCTGGGCTTGTCCATTGTGAAGCGTTTGATCGATGCCATGGGCGGCAGCATCGCTCTCGCCGAAGATGCCGGGAAGGGTGCGGAATTCATCATCGCCCTGCCAATGGCCAATTCAAAAATCGACACCTGATTGAGGTGTGACCTACGAACATGAACATTCTAATCATAGACGATGAAAAAATCATCCGCGACGCCGTCAGCCAGCTGGTGGAAGACGCGGGACATGGTGCACAGAGCGCGGGCAGAAGTGCTGCGGCTCTGGGCGCGCTGAAGAAGACACCTTTTGATCTGGTGCTGCTCGACATCCACCTGGGCCGGGAGAACGGGTTTGAGGTGCTGGGGAAAATCCAGCAGTCGCATCCGAAAGTGCCGGTGGTGATCTTCACCTCAGCCGCCACGCTGCCGATCGAAGAAGAGGCCATACGGCGCGGGGCGCTGGACTTCTGGGAGAAGCCGTTCGAGCCGGCACAGCTCCACCGGATGCTCACGCGCATGGAAACGACGCCGCCTGCGCTCATCATCTAATGTGATTTAGCAAGGCCGGCAGGGCCGTCTGCGGCGATTTCAGGGTGTAAGTACAACATACAAAATTCCACACTCATGAGAACTTCATTCTTTGCCCCTGAAACCCTCACTGCGGAGACGATCAAAAAGGACGTCCGAGCCTTGGCGGATGATACATTGAAAGTGGCCCGCCAGCAGGTGGTGGATCCCACTCTGGAGGCTGCACGCCGCGCCAGCCTCTATGCCCGCGATGCCGTGGAGGACACCCGCAAGCGACTCTCCAAGCAGGTATCTTTGGCGGAGCGTTATGCCAATGCGCAGTATGACCAGACCGCGCGCTGGGTGGTGACTCATCCGGTGAAGTCAGTGGGCATCGCTCTTGTCGTCGGCATCGTCATTTCGAACTTGCTCGGGAATTCAAAGCGGTAGTCTACCCCTTGCAGGCCACCGTGCCTTTTTGATCCTGCCTGGAAACGGGCAGGGTCTTTTTTTATCCATCATTTGGGCGGAAATAAGTCCGCATGAAGGCCGCCGGCGGGTGGCGTGGAGGACATACAATCAGGGATACCCTGATTAAATTATGACTGACTTTCGAATCAGGATGAGGCCTGATAGCCGCAAAGCTGACAAAGCCATAAATCAACAGTTCCATACCATGGCCAAAACGAAAAATCTCCCACGCGCCGAAGCCGCCGTACGCGCCCCCGTTGCCACTCCCAAACGGGAAGTCAAACCGGCCAACGGGAAGAACAAGCCAGCCGCTGGCAAAGTGACGAATGGCAACCCTGAAAACTGGGAGTTGGAACTGCTGGCGGCCATGCTGGCCTTCCGCAAAGGTGAATTCACCATGCGGCTGCCTGAGGGATGGACTGGAGTGCGTGGCAAGATCGCCGATGCTTTCAATGATGTGCTGGGCATGAGCGAGCGCCGCGCGAATGAGGCCGCCCGCGTGTCCCGCGTGGTGGGCAAGGAAGGACGCCTGCGGCAGCGCATGGCGGTGACGGGGATGATCGGTGGCTGGGCGGACGAAGTGCAGGCGTTGAACACGCTGATGGATGACCTGGTGCGTCCGACCACGGAAGTGACGCGGGCCATTGGAGCCGTGGCCAAAGGCGACCTTGGACAGTCCATGGCCATTGAGGTGGATGGCCGGCCGCTGGAGGGTGAATTCCTCCACTCCGCCAAGCTGGTGAACCGCATGATTGACCAGCTCTCCGTCTTCACTTCGGAAGTGACACGCGTGGCGCGTGAAGTCGGCACCGAAGGCAAGCTGGGCGGGCAGGCGCAGGTGAAGGGTGTGTCCGGAGTGTGGAAGGATCTGACGGAATCCGTGAACCAGATGGCGGGCAACCTCACGGCGCAGGTGCGTAACATCGTGGACGTGACGATTGCCGTGGCCGCAGGTGACTTGTCGAAGAAGATCACAGTCGATGTGCGCGGTGAAATTTTGCAGCTCAAAGAAGCCATTAATACCATGGTGGACCAGCTCCGCTCCTTCGCCTCTGAAGTGACACGTGTGGCGCGTGAAGTGGGCACGGAAGGCCGGCTTGGCGGACAAGCTGTGGTGCCGGGTGTGGCGGGCACGTGGAAGGATTTGACGGACTCGGTGAACTCGATGGCGTCCAACCTCACGGCGCAGGTGCGCAACATCGCGGCGGTGACGACGGCCGTGGCGCGCGGTGACCTTTCCCGCAAGATCACGGTGGACGTGAAAGGGGAAATTCTCGAACTCAAGGAAACGATCAACACGATGGTCGATCAGCTCAACGCCTTCTCCTCCGAAGTGACACGCGTGGCGCGCGAAGTGGGCACGGAAGGCAAGCTCGGCGGCCAGGCGGAAGTATCCGGTGTGGCGGGCACGTGGAAAGATTTGACCGACTCCGTGAATGCGATGGCTTCCAATCTCACGGGTCAGGTGCGCAACATTGCGGACGTAACCACGGCCGTGGCTCGCGGTGACTTGTCGCGCAAGATCACGGTGGACGTGAAGGGGGAAATTTTGGAGCTGAAAAACACCATCAACACCATGGTGGACCGCCTCAACTCCTTCGCCTCTGAAGTGAGCCGCGTGGCGCGCGAAGTGGGCACAGAAGGCAAGCTCGGCGGTCAGGCGGAAGTGGGCGGCGTTGCGGGCACGTGGAAGGATTTGACGGACAACGTGAACTCGATGGCCTCCAACCTCACCGGGCAGGTGCGCAACATTGCGGACGTGGCGACGGCTATCGCAAAGGGTGACCTTTCCCGTAAAATCACGGTGGACGTGAAGGGCGAAATTTTGCAGCTCAAGGAAACCATGAACACCATGGTGGATCAGCTCAACGCCTTCGCGTCCGAAGTGAGCCGCGTGGCCCGGGAAGTTGGAACGGAAGGCAAGCTCGGCGGACAGGCGCAGGTGCAGGGTGTGGCCGGTACGTGGAAAGATCTCACCGACAACGTGAACTTCATGGCGAACAACCTGACTGATCAGGTGCGCAACATCGCGGACGTGGCCACTGCCATTGCCAGCGGTGACTTGTCACGCAAGATCACGGTGGATGTGAAGGGGGAAATTCTGGAATTGAAGAACACCCTCAACACCATGGTGGACCGCTTGAACGCCTTCGCTTCCGAAGTGAGCCGCGTGGCGCGCGAAGTGGGCACGGAAGGCAAGCTCGGCGGTCAGGCGGAGGTGGGCGGCGTCGCGGGCACGTGGAAGGATTTGACCAACAACGTGAACTCGATGGCTTCCAACCTTACGGGGCAGGTGCGCAACATCGCGGAAGTGGCGACCGCTGTGGCGAATGGTGACTTGTCGAAGAAGATCACGGTGGACGTGAAGGGCGAAATTTTGGAATTGAAGAACACGCTCAATACCATGGTCGATCAGCTCAACGGCTTCGCTTCCGAAGTGAGCCGTGTGGCGCGCGAAGTGGGTACGGAAGGCAAGCTGGGCGGACAGGCACAGGTGCGCGGTGTGGCGGGTACGTGGAAGGATTTGACGGACAACGTGAACTCCATGGCGTCCAATCTCACGGGGCAGGTGCGCAACATCGCGGACGTGGCGACGGCCATCGCGAAAGGGGACTTGTCCCGCAAGATCACGGTGGATGTGAAGGGCGAAATTTTGCAGCTCAAGGAAACCATGAACACCATGGTGGATCAGCTCAATGCCTTCGCTTCGGAAGTGAGCCGCGTGGCACGCGAAGTAGGCACGGAAGGCAAGCTCGGCGGTCAGGCACAGGTGCCGGACGTGGGCGGCACGTGGAAGGATCTCACCGACAACGTGAACTCCATGGCGAACAGCCTCACGGCGCAGGTGCGTAACATCGCCGAAGTGACCACGGCGGTGGCGCGCGGTGACCTTTCCCGCAAAATCACGGTGGACGTGCAGGGGGAAATCTTGGAGCTGAAGGATACGATCAACACGCTGGTCGATCAGCTCAACGCCTTCGCTTCGGAAGTGAGCCGTGTGGCGCGCGAAGTGGGCACGGAAGGCAAGCTCGGGGGGCAGGCGCAGGTGTCGGGTGTGGCTGGCACGTGGAAGGATTTGACCGACAACGTGAACTCCATGGCGTCCAACCTCACCTCGCAGGTGCGCAACATTGCGGAAGTAACGATTGCCGTGGCGAACGGAGACTTGTCCAAGCAGATCACGGTGGACGTGCGCGGAGAAATTTTGGAGTTGAAGGAAACGATCAACACGATGGTGGAGCAGCTGCGTTCGTTCGCTTCGGAAGTGACACGCGTCGCGCGCGAAGTGGGCACGGAAGGCAAGCTGGGCGGACAGGCGCAAGTGCCAGGTGTGGCGGGTACTTGGAAGGGGCTCACGGACAACGTGAACTCCATGGCGTCCAACCTTACGGGGCAGGTGCGCAACATCGCGGACGTGGCCACGGCCATCGCGAAGGGTGACCTTTCCCGTAAAATCACGGTGGACGTGAAGGGGGAAATTTTGGAGCTGAAGAACACGGTGAATACCATGGTGGATCAGCTCAATGGCTTTGCCTCGGAGGTGAGCCGCGTGGCGCGCGAAGTGGGCACTGAAGGGAAGCTCGGCGGTCAGGCGCAGGTGTCCGGTGTGGCGGGAACGTGGAAAGATCTCACGGACAACGTGAACTCGATGGCCTCCAACTTGACGGGACAAGTGCGGAACATTGCGGAAGTGACGATTGCCGTGGCGAACGGAGACTTGTCACGCAAGATCACGGTGGACGTGCGCGGCGAAATTTTGCAGCTTAAGGAAACGATCAACACGATGGTGGAGCAGCTGCGTTCGTTTGCCTCGGAAGTGACGCGCGTGGCGCGTGAAGTCGGCACGGAGGGTCGTCTCGGTGTGCAGGCGGTGGTGCCGGGTGTGGCGGGAACGTGGAAGGATTTGACCGACTCCGTGAATGCGATGGGCACCAACCTGACGGATCAGGTGCGCAACATCGCGGAAGTGACGACCGCGGTGGCGCGTGGTGACTTGTCACGCAAGATCACCGTGGACGTAAAGGGTGAAATTCTCGAACTGAAGAACACCATCAACACGATGGTGGATCAGCTCAACGCCTTCTCTTCAGAAGTGACGCGAGTGGCGCGTGAAGTGGGTACGGAAGGCAAGCTGGGCGGCCAGGCGGTGGTGCCAGGTGTGGCGGGTACGTGGAAGGATCTGACCGACTCCGTGAACGTGATGGCGGCCAACCTCACCGATCAGGTGCGCGGCATTGTGAAAGTGGTGACGGCCGTGGCGAACGGCAACCTGCGCCAGCGCCTCACGGTCCAGGCGAAGGGCGAAGTGGCCGCGCTGGCGGAAACGATCAACAACATGACCGACACGCTGGCGACGTTCGCGGACCAGGTGACAAACGTCGCGCGAGAAGTCGGCGTGGAAGGGCGTCTCGGCGGCCAGGCCAACGTGCCCGGCGCGGCGGGAACGTGGAAAGACCTGACGGGCAACGTGAACCTCCTCGCTGCCAACTTGACCACGCAGGTGCGCGCCATCGCTGAAGTGGCGACGGCGGTGACCAAGGGGGACCTGACGCGCTCGATTCAGGTGGAGACGCGTGGTGAAGTCGCGGAGCTGAAGGACAACATCAACACGATGATCGACAATCTGCGCGTGACCACGGAGCGTAACAAGGAGCAGGACTGGCTGAAGACGAACCTGGCGAAATTCACCCGCATGCTGCAGGGCCAGCGCGATCTTTACACGGTCGGGCAGATGCTGCTATCCGAGCTCGCGCCGTTGGTCGATTCGCAGCAGGGCACGGTTTATCAGCTCACCTCGGGCGATGATGAAAATCCACGGCTGCAACGACTCGCCGCCTACGCGAATGCGCAGGACATGCCGGAGCAGATCAATCTGGGCGATGGCCTGGTGGGGCAGTGTGCGCAAGAAAAGCAGCGGGTGCTGCTGACCAATGTGCCGAAGGATTACACGCCGATTCATTCCTCCCTCGGCAACACCCAACCCGCCAACGTGGTGGTGCTGCCGGTGCTGTATGAAGGACAGACGAAGGCGGTGATCGAACTTGCCGCGATGCATCCGTTTACTGATGGGCATCTTAACTTCCTGGAGCAGCTCACGCAGTCCATTGGCGTGGTGCTCAACACGATTGAGGCCACGATGCGTACGGAAGGTCTGCTGCAGCAGAGCCAGCAGCTCACCGCAGAGTTGCAGTCCGGGCAGAAAGAACTGCAGCAGACGAACGAAGAGCTGGAGCAGAAGGCGCAGGAGCTGGCGGATCAAAACGCCGAAGTGGAGCGCAAGAACAAGGAGATCGAACAAGCCCGCCGCGCGCTGGAGGAAAAGGCTGCGGAGCTGGCGCTGACCTCGAAGTACAAGTCCGAATTCCTGGCCAACATGTCGCATGAGCTGCGCACGCCGCTCAATTCGATTCTCATCCTCGGGCAGCAGCTCGGGGAAAACGCGGTGGGGAATTTGAATCCAAAGCAGGTGGAATTTGCCCGCAACATTCACTCGGCCGGTTCCGACCTGCTCAATCTCATCAACGACATTCTCGACCTTTCGAAAATCGAGTCGGGCACCGTGTCGGTGGATGCCGAGGAGATCAGCTTTATTTCACTGCGGGATTCCGTGGAGCGCAGCTTCCGCCACATCGCTGAGAGCAAGAACCTGCCGTTCCTGCTGGAGTTTGACTCGAGCCTGCCGCACGCGTTTACCAGTGACTCGAAGCGGCTGCAGCAGATCATCAAGAACCTGCTGTCCAACGCCTTCAAGTTCACTGCCGCCGGGCAGGTGCGAATGAATGTGAAGATCGCCCACGAAGGCTGGAGCCCGGACCACCCGAGCCTGAACCGCGCGGGGGCGGTCATCGCGATGGGGATCACGGACACGGGGATCGGCATCGCCCCGGAAAAGCAGCGCCTCATTTTCGAGGCCTTCCAGCAGGCGGATGCCGGCACCTCGCGCAAATACGGCGGCACCGGTCTCGGTCTCGCCATCTCACGTGAGCTTGCCTCACTGCTCGGCGGAGAAATCCGGCTGGCCAGTACGCCGAATGAAGGCAGCACCTTCACGCTCTATCTGCCGCTGGTCTATTTTGGCCCTGCATCCGCTACGGCGCCTCCGGCCGGCATGAGCCGTCCGCGTCCGTCCTCCATCGCGCTGCCAGTGGCGGTCGCGCGGGATGAGCGCATCGAGGATGACCGCGCCAGCGTGATGCCCGGAGATCTAGCGGTGCTCATCGTTGAAGATGATCCGCACTATGCGCGTGTGCTGCTGGGCCTGGCGCGTGACAAGGGCTTCAAAGGACTGGTGGCCACGCGCGGGCATGAGGCGCTGTCGCTTGCGCGGCAGTACCACCCCACGGCGATCACGCTGGATATTTTCCTGCCGGACATGCTGGGGTGGACGGTGCTGAACAATCTCAAGCTCGCGCCGGAGACGCGGCACATTCCGGTGCAGATCATCACGCTGGAAGAGGAGCGCAGCCACGGGCTCTCGCGCGGGGCCTTCTCCTACTTGGTGAAGCCGGCGACGACGGAAGATCTGGAGAGCGCCTTTGACCGCATCAAGAGTTTCGTCGCGCCGCGCACCAAGCGGCTGCTGGTCGTGGAGGACAATGACACGGAGCGCATGAGCATCGTGGAACTGCTGGGCCATGATGACATTGAGATCACCACGGTGGCGAGCGGTGAGGAGGCGTATAAGGCGCTGCTGGACCGGCACTTTGACTGCTGCGTGCTGGATCTGCGCCTGCCGGACATGACGGGTTTTGACCTGCTGCACCGCATTCATGACGAGGCCAGCCTGCGCGACATCCCCGTCGTGGTCTTCACTGGGAAGGATTTGTCCAACGAGGAGGAAAGCCGCCTGCGCACCATGGCGAAAAGCATCGTGCTCAAAGACGTGCAGTCGCCAGAGCGGCTGCTGGATGAGACGGCGCTGTTCCTGCACCGGGTGACGGCGGACCTGCCGGAAAGCAAGCAGCAAATGCTGCAGCGCCTGCACAGCACCAATGAAGTATTGCGCGCCCGCAAAGTGCTGATCGTGGATGACGACGCACGCAACATCTTCGCCCTCTCCACCGTGCTGGAAAACCAGGAGATGGAAATCCTCAGCGCCACCAACGGACGGCAGGCCATTGAACTGATCAAAGAGAGCGATGATCTGGCGATGGTACTGATGGACATCATGATGCCGGAGATGGACGGCTATGAGACGATGCGCGAAATCCGCAAGCAGCCGCAGTTCCGCCACCTGCCCATCCTGGCGCTGACGGCGAAGGCAATGAAGGGCGACCGTGAGAAATGCCTGGAGGCCGGAGCGAGCGACTACATCGCCAAACCTGTGAACACGGACCAGCTCCTCTCATTGCTCCGCGTCTGGCTGCATCGCTGATCACCACTCTCATGATTGCTCCCTCCATCATTCATCCCACGTCCGTCGCAGATCAGCCCGCCGTGCTGGTGGTGGACGATGATTCCAAAAATCTGATGGCCATCGAGAGCGTGCTCGACGGCACCAGCTACAAGCTGATCAAGGCGCAGACGGGTGCCGAAGCATTGATGGCGCTGATGAACGGTGATTTCGCGGCCATCGTGCTGGACATCCAGATGCCCGACATGAGCGGGATCGACCTGGCAAAAATGATCAAGGAGCGCAAACGGACGCAGCACATCCCGATTATCTTCCTTACAGCGCACTACCGCGAAGACGAGCATGCGGTGCTGGGTTACGATGTGGGGGCGGTGGATTATCTGACGAAGCCGATCAGCCCCGCAGTGCTGCGCTCCAAGGTGAATGTCTTCGTTGAGCTGTTTGCGAAGACGCGTGCACTGGCGGAGATGAACCGGACCGCGCAGGCGGCGGAGGAGGCGCTGCGCATTGCCAATGTGGAGCTGGCCGCGCGCAATGAAGCGCTGGAGCGCGAAGCAGAGGAGCGTGAGCGCCGCATCCGTGCGGAATCCGCGCAGGCGGAGGCCGAGGAGGCAAACGCCGCGAAGGACCGCTTTCTGGCGATGCTGTCGCATGAGCTGCGCACGCCGCTCTCACCCATCGTGCATGCGGTGACCTTGATCGAGGAGATCGAATGTCCGGAGTCGATCCGTGAGCACATCGCCACCATCCGGCGCAATGTGCGGCTGGAAGCGCGACTGATCGACGACCTGCTCGATCTGGCGCGCATTCGCAATGGCAAACTGCGGCTGGAATTGCAGCCGGTGGATGTGCACGAGGTGCTGCGGCATGCGCTGGACATTTGCCATGCAGATCTTGCGGCGAGGCGTATCCGGGTGGTGGAAAAGCTGGAGGCTCCGGACCCGCATGTGCGCGGCGACTTCGCGCGTCTGCAGCAGGTGATCTGGAACCTGCTGACGAACGCGGCCAAGTTCAGCCCCGAGGGCAGCACCATTGAAGTGCGCACCTTTGCAATCACGCCTGGTGGGCTGATCGGGATCGAGATTACAGACCATGGGATCGGCATTGTGAGCGAGAAGCTGGACCGCATCTTTGACGCCTTCGAGCAGGCTTCGCGTCATTCACGTGCTGGACTGGGCCTGGGGCTGGCCATCTGCAAGGCTCTGGTTCAGATGCACAGCGGTCAAATCGTCGCCCATAGCGAAGGCCCCAATCGCGGGGCCAAGTTTATCATTCGCCTGCCGAGTGCAGCAGTTCCGTCGCAACCCAATGAGACGCACAGCCACGAGCTGGCGCCGCCTGCGGGGCTGCGGCTGCTGGTGGTGGAGGACCACCACGACACGTTGACCACGCTGGAGCGGCTGCTGGTTCGGCGCGGTTATGTGGTGCGCACCGCCTCCAGCATCGCCGAATGCCTGGAGGTCGTGCGCGAGTATGAATTTGATGTGCTGGTTTCGGACATTGGACTGCCCGACGGGCGCGGCACCGAACTGCTGGAACAACTGGAAATGGTGCTCGGGAAGCTGCCGCCCGCCATTGCAATGAGCGGCTTTGGCATGGACGAGGACATCGAGCGCAGCCGGCATGTGGGCTTTGCCGAGCACCTGACCAAACCGGTTGAATTTCCCGCCCTGCAGCAGGCGATTGCGCGCCTTTCAATCCCCGCATCCGCCGGAGCGGCCAGTGACGATGGCTAATTGCATCTGCAGACAAACATGAAACGGAAAAAATACACTGCACCCGAGGACGTCACCCTGCCAAAAACTCCGACCGGCATCGAAGGTCTGGACGAAATCACCGGAGGCGGACTGCCCACCGGCCGCCCAACGCTGATCTGCGGCGGCGCAGGCTGCGGCAAGACGCTGCTGGCCATGGAATTTTTGATGCGGGGCGCCATGCTGTATGACGAGCCGGGAGTGTACATGATGTTTGAAGAGAGCGCTGCGGAACTGGCAGCCAACGTGCGCTCGCTCGGCTTCAAGGTAGAAGCGCTGGTGGCGCGGAAAAAGATCGTGCTGGATCATGTCCACATCGAACGGAATGAATTTGAGGAAACCGGCGAATACAATCTGGACGGGCTCTTCATCCGCCTGGGGCATGCCATTGACTCCATTGGTGCGAAGCGGGTGGTGCTGGACACCCTCGAGGCGCTCTTCTCCGGGCTGCCGAATCATTCCGTGCTGCGCGCCGAACTGCGCCGCCTGTTCCGATGGCTGAAAGACCGGGGAGTGACGGCGATCGTCACCGGGGAACGCGGAGAAGCGGGGCTGACCCGGTACGGGCTGGAGGAATATGTGGCGGACTGCGTGATCGTTCTCGACCATCGTGTGGAGGGGCAGATTTCCACCCGGCGGCTGCGCGTGCTGAAGTATCGCGGCACGACGCATGGGATGAATGAGTATCCCTTCATCATCACTGCGAATGGCATCTCAGTGATGCCCATCACCTCGCTGCGGCTGGACCACCCGGCCGGTGTGCAGCGTGTCTCCACCGGCGTGCCGCGTCTGGATGAGATGCTCGGCGGCAAAGGGGTGTTTCGCGGCAGCAGCGTGCTGGTCTCCGGCTCCCCCGGCACGGGCAAGAGCAGCCTTGCCGCCAAGTTTGTGGAAACCGCCTGCCGCCGGGGGGAGCGCGCCCTGCTGTTTGCCTATGAGGAATCTGCCACGCAGATCATGAGAAACATGAGGTCCATCGGAATTGATCTGGAGACGTGGGTGAAGAAGGGGCTGCTGGAGATCCATGCGTCACGCCCCACGCTGCAGGGGCTGGAGCAGCATCTGGTGATGATGCATGACATGGTGTGCGCCTTCCGCCCCGCCGTGGTCGCGGTGGATCCCATCAGCAATCTGACACTGGAAGACACCGAGGCGGCGGTGAAGCCCACGCTCATGCGGCTGATCGACTTTTTGAAGCAGAAGCAGGTCACCGCCGTGTTCACCAGTCTGACGAGCGGGAGCGGGGCCGCGTCTTCACCGGAAGATTCGCAAGTGGGCGTCTCCTCCCTCATGGATGTGTGGCTGCTGATGCGCAATAATGAGTTCAACGGTGAGCGCAACCGCACGCTGTACGTGCTGAAGGCACGGGGCATGCATCATTCCAACCAAGTGCGGGAATTCGTGCTCACAGCTGCGGGGATCGACCTGCTGGATGTCTGCGTGCTGGACGACCGCGTGCTCACGGGCAGTGCGCGTGCGACGCAGGAGGCTCATCTGGCCGCTGCCGCAGAGCTGCGTGGGCAGGGCCACCAGCACAGGCAACGGCAGCTTGCCAGCAAGCGCAAGGCGGTGGATGCCAAGATCGCCGCGATGCGGGCCGAGGTGGATGCGGAAGAGGAGGAGATGAACCTCGCCATCAAACAGGAGCTTATGCAGGAAAACACGATGCGGCAAAACGCCACGTCCATG
Source organism: Verrucomicrobiota bacterium (assembly GCA_025360015.1). Classification (GTDB taxonomy): domain Bacteria; phylum Verrucomicrobiota; class Verrucomicrobiia; order Verrucomicrobiales; family Verrucomicrobiaceae; genus Prosthecobacter. The sequence continues at coordinate 78,161 of JANYCZ010000057.1, forward strand.
GCGGCCTCGCGCGGCGAACTCGGAAACAAACACAACCTTTCGCAGGGAAAACCATGAGCCGCCCCCCATCCCACTTGAAACCTCCGGTCGCCGCCTTTGAACTGCGGCTGTATGTGGCCGGGCAGACCAGCAAGTCACTGACCGCGCTGACCAATCTCCGGCATTTGTGTGAAAACCACCTGGCCGGGCAGTACAGCATTGAGGTCATTGACCTGCTGAAGACCCCGCAGCTCGCCGCCGGGGACCAGATCCTGGCCGTGCCCACGCTGGTGCGCCGCCTGCCGGAGCCGATCAAAAAAATCATTGGCGATCTGTCCAGCGAAGAGCGCTTTCTGGTGGGGCTCGACGTGCAGCCCGCGAAACCCCTGAAGCCTGCCGGCGAATGAAAAAGAAGCCGCCCATGTCAGACAACGTCCAGGCTTTCCTGGACGGTGCCACCGCAGCTGCTGACGAGGAGCGCTACGTGCTGCGGCTTTACGTCACCGGGCATACGCCGCTCTCCACCAAGGCCATCGTGCGCATCCGCAAGATTTGTGAAGAGCATCTGAAGGGGCGCTATGATCTGGAAGTCATGGACATTTCGCAGAATCCGAAGCTGGCCGCCAGTGAGCAGATCATCGCCGCGCCGACGTTGATCAAAAAACTGCCTCTGCCGCTGCGCCGCTTCATTGGGGACATGTCGCAGACGGAGCGTATCCTGTTGGGACTGGACCTGCAGAAAACGGAGAAATCACCACCTCCGCAGTCATGAGTCCAGAGTCCAGCCACGTTTCAAGTCCAGCGATGGAAGTCGAGCAGCTTCGAGCAGCCAATGAGGAACTGCGCGGCCGCCTGGAGGAGGCGGAGGAGACTTTGCGTGCCATCCGCAGGGGGGAGGTGGATGCGCTGGTGGTCGAGGGCCCGGCGGGTACGCAGATTTTCACGCTGCAAGGTACGGAGGCGGAATCCAACCAGTTTCGCGGAGACATCCTTTCCCAGATCAGTGATGCCGTCGTCGCGATGGATGGGGAACAGCATGTGACCTATCTCAATGCCGCCGCTGAAAAGCAATACGGCATCGCTGCCTCTGAGGCGCTTGGCCTCAATGTGAATGAGCTGTGGACCACGCAGTGGAGCAGTCCGGAAGCAGAAGCGGCTGCGGCCGCCGCGCTCCAGGAGCTGGGAGGCTGGCGGGGCGAGAGCATCCACGTCAAACTCAACGGTGAAAAAATCCACGTCGAATCCGCTGTGAGCCTCCTGCGAGATGTCAGCGGCCAGGACATCGGCTGGCTGGCGACCATTCGTGACATCACGGACCGCAAGAGAAGCGATGAGCGGCTGGTGGAACAGACTCGTCTGCTGGACTTGAGTTTCGACGCCATCTTTGTGCGCGATGCGCAAAACCGCATCACCTACTGGAGCCCCGGAGCCGAGAAGGCCTACGGTTTTACGCGGGAGGAGGCCATGGGCCAGCTGAGGCATGAGCTGCTGCTGACGGACTCGCCACAGCCGATGGAGCAGATCATGGAGCGGCTGCACCGCGACGGACGCTGGGTCGGTGAGCTGAAGCACATGCGGAAAGACGGCTCTGTCATCATCGACAATACGAGGTGGGTGCTGGATCGCGATGCGCAGGGCCGCCCCGCTTCCATTCTGGAAACAAACACGGATGTGACCGAGCGCCGCCGCGCCGAGGCCGCCCTCCGTGCGAGCGAGGAAAAATATCGCAGTCTGATTCAATCTCTCCCGGCGGCTGTTTACACCTGTGATCGTGAGGGGTATGTGCAGCTCTACAATGCAGCAGCGGTCGAACTCTGGGGACGCGAGCCGGAGATAGGCAAAGATTTGTGGTGCGGCTCCTGGCGCATCTACAGTCTGAACGGAGCGCCGCTGGAGCTCATTCGCTGCCCCATGGCGCGGACGCTGCATGATGGCAAGGCGGTGCGGGGTGAGGAAATCATCATCGAGCGACCTGATGGCAGCCGGCGGCATGTGTTGCCTTATCCAGATCTGATCTTTGATGCCGAGGGCCGGATGACCGGCGCGGTGAACATGCTGCTGGACATCACAGAACGAAAACGCAACGAGATGCTGCTGCGCGAGGCCAAAGATACAGCGGAACTTGCGAGCCAGAGCAAGGACCGTTTCCTCGCCGTCCTCAGCCACGAGCTGCGCACACCGCTGACCCCGGTGCTGCTTGCGGTGGCAGCGTTGGAGCACGACGCCGATCTGCGGCCCGAGATCCGTGAGGACCTCAGGATGATCAAACGGAACATCGAGCTGGAAACCAAGCTCATCGACGATCTGCTGGATCTCAGCCGCATCACCAGCGGGAAGCTGGCCCTGGACATTGAAGCGGTGGACATCAACACCATCGTGCGCCAGGTATGCAGCATCTGCGCGCCTCAGTTGCACGAGCACGGGGTCTTTCTGGAGGCCGAGCTCGATGAAGGCGCAGGGATGGTCGCCGCAGATCCCGCGCGGCTGCAGCAGGTGCTGTGGAATGTGGTGAAGAACGCCATCAAGTTCACTCCCGAAAGAGGAGTCATCCAGCTGAGCACGGTATGTCGCAATGACGGCTACTGCGAGGTGCGGGTGCAGGATCATGGCATAGGTATCCCGGCGGAAAGCCTGCCGCATGTGTTCAATGCGTTTGAGCAGGGGGGCACGAATATTACGCGGCAGTTCGGCGGTCTGGGGCTTGGACTGGCGATCAGCAAGGCGCTGATGGAACTGCACCATGGAGTGATACGCGCGGAGAGCGCCGGTGTGGGGCAGGGAGCGACGTTCATCATTGAACTGCCATCCAAGTCCATGACGAAGACAGCGAAGATCCGGCTGACGGCGCCACCTGCCAGCACGAAGCTGCCGCCGCTGAAGCTGCTTCTGGTGGAGGACAATGCAGACACGGCGCATATCCTGAGCCGTCAGCTGGGCAGAGCGGGGGTCACGGTGGCGCAGGCGGCGGATGTGAGCAGCGCCATCCAGCTGGTGGAGCATGAATCGTTTGACCTGCTGGTGAGCGATCTCGGGCTGCCGGACGGCAGCGGATATGACGTGATGCGCCGCGTGCGTACAGTGCACGGCATCCCTGGCATCGCCATGAGCGGTTATGGCATGGAGGAGGACATGCGCCGGAGCCGTGAAGCAGGCTTTGCCGAGCATCTGGTGAAGCCGATTGATCTGCGTGAACTCATCGCCGCCATTCGACGTTTGACCGTGAATCGTGTCTAGTCGTAATTTGCAAAGCATGAACCCTGCACCCGCAAACAATTCTCCCCTCAACTTCCTCTCGGGTGGCGGCGAGATGGCGCGGCGCATACGAGAGTTTGACTGGGCACAGCATCCGCTGGGACCACCGAAAAACTGGCCGAACAGCCTGAAGGTCGTCGTGCACCTCATGCTCAGTTCAAGTTTCGCGATGTGGATGGGATGGGGCCCGGAATTCTACTTTTTCTGCAATGATGCTTATCTACCCACCCTGGGTATCAAGCGTGACAACATACTGGGACTGTCCGCGAAGAAAGTCTGGGAAGAGATCTGGGATGATGTCGGCCCACGAGCCGAATCTGTGGTGCGGACGGGGGAGGCCACGTGGGATGAATCGCTGCTGCTGTTTCTGGAACGCAGCGGCTTTGCCGAAGAAACCTACCACACTTTTTCCTACAGTCCGATCTCGGATGATGACGGCTCCATTGGCGGCATGCTTTGTGTGGTGACGGAGGAAACGGAGCGCGTCATCGGTGGGAGGCGGCTGGCACTGCTGCGCGATCTTGGCTCCGATCTGGCGATGATGAAATCCGAGGAGGATGTTTGTCGTGCTGTCGCCACCCGGCTGAGGGAGCGCCCGCAGGATCTGCCTTTTGCGCTCATCTATCTGCGGACGGCGGATGGCAAGGCAGCCCACCTCGCATCCGCACATGGTGTGGTGCAAGGAAGCTCGCTGGCCCCGGAAATCGTCCAGGGAGAAAGTGGTGAAGCATGGCCGATGGTCGATGTTTTCAACCAAAGCTCGTCCGTGCTGGTGACGGATTTAAGCGGGTATTTGGACAGTCTGCCTGCCACGCCGTGGGGACAGAAGCCGCGCAGCGCACTGGTGGTGCCCCTAGCGCAGCAAGGACAGGAGCAGCCTGCGGGATTTTTGATCGCAGGCCTGAATTCCTACCGGCCCCTTGATGAGGCGTATCGTGGCTTTCTCGATCTGCTGGCCGGACAGATCGCCGCAGGACTGGCCTCGGCGCGCGCTTATGAGGCCGAGCGGAAACGTGCAGCGGCGCTGGAGGAAATCGACCGGGCCAAGACGGCCTTCTTCAGCAATGTCAGCCACGAGTTCCGCACGCCGCTGACGCTGATGCTGGGGCCGCTGGCGGAACTGGTGGAAAATAAAAATGCAGGACTTCCCGCTGCTGAACACGGCCTCGTGTCCGTCGCGCATCGAAACGGCATGCGTTTGCTGAAGCTGGTCAATTCGTTGCTCGACTTTTCGCGGATGGAAGCCGGGCGTATGAAGGCACACTTTGAGCCGACTGATTTCGCCGCCTACACCGCGGAACTGGCCAGCTCCTTCCGGTCTGCCATGGAGAAGGCGGGACTCGATTTCGTGGTTGAATGTCCGGCGCTGTCGGAGCCAGTGTACCTGGACCATGAGATGTGGGAAAAGGTGGTGCTCAACCTCCTCTCGAATGCTTTCAAGTTCACGCTTCAGGGAGAAGTCCGCATTAAAGTCCGTGAGCTGGAGGAAGCATTCGAAATGACGGTGAGTGACACCGGCGCGGGCATTCCAGAGGATGCCAGGCCGCAACTGTTTGAACGCTTTTACCGGGTGCAGGGCGTGGAGGCACGCACGCATGAAGGCAGCGGCATCGGGCTGGCCTTGGTGCATGAACTTGTCAAAACCCATGGCGGTACCGTGCGGGTGGAGAGTGAAGTCGGCCGCGGCAGCTCGTTCATTGTTACATTGCCACGCGGCCTCGCCCACCTGCCACCGGAGCAATGTGCCGCCGCACCGGCGAGGCAGGTCACTGGCCACCAAGCAAAGGCGTTCATCAGCGAGGCGCTGCGCTGGCTGCCAGACCAAGCAGGTGCCGACACCTTGCCCCCAGATGGAACGAAGGAGGAGGACGCCACGCTGCGCCCGCGCATCATCCTGGCCGATGACAACGCGGACATGCGCGAATACATTTCGAGGCTGCTGGCAGAGCGCTACGAAGTCATCTCCGTGGCGGACGGTCAGGCGGCGTTGGATGCCGCGCGAGGGATGCGGCCCGATCTTGTGCTTTCAGACGTCATGATGCCGCGCCTTGACGGCTTTGGCCTGCTGAGGCAGATGCGGGCTGATCCTGAACTGCAATCCGTGCCAGTCATTGTGCTTTCCGCCCGTGCAGGAGAGGAGGCACGCGTGGCAGGTCTGGAGGCTGGGGCGGATGATTACCTGATCAAGCCCTTTCATGCGCGGGAGCTTCTAGCCAAAGTGAACAGCACGCTCATGCTGGCGCGCATTCGTACGGAGGCGGCCTCGCGAGAGGCAGCACTACGAGAGGAGCGCACCGAAATTCTGGAAGGCATGAACATTGCCTTCGTGGCTCTGGATGCGGACTACCGAATCATCTACCTGAACAACGAAGCCGGGAGACTGCATGGTCTCGTGCCAGAGCAGTATGTGGGGCGCAATCACTGGGAGGCGTTTTCCGACACTCTGGGAACTACTCTCGAAGCCAATTACCGGCGAGCCATGGAGGAGCGGGTTGCAGTGCGTTTTGAATATTTTTATGAAAACTGGGGACAATGGTTTGAACTCAATGCCTATCCCATCAGCGGCGGAAGACTGGGAGTTTTTTTCCGAGACATCACCGAACGGAAGAAAAATGAAACCCTGCTGCGTGAAGCCAAGGAGGGCGCGGAACTCGCGAACCAGAGCAAGGACCGCTTCCTGGCCGTTCTCAGCCACGAACTGCGCACACCGCTGACGCCAGTGCTTCTTGCCGTGGGGGCGATGGAACATGAGCCCGGCCTGCGACCTGAAGTGCGTGAAGACCTGGTGATGATCAAGCGTAACATCGAACTGGAAACCAAGCTGATTGACGACTTGCTTGATCTCAGCCGAATCACCAGCGGCAAGCTGGCGCTGTTCATCAATGCGGTCGATCTCAACGAGGTTGTGAGTCAGGTGTGCCGGATATGTGCGCCACAACTGCGGGAGAAGGAAATCTGCCTGGAAGCCGAGCTCGGGACTGACGCAGGGATGGTAGCCGCGGATTCCGCAAGATTGCAGCAGGTGCTGTGGAATGTATTGAAGAACGCCATCAAATTCACCCCCCAGAAGGGCACGATTTATGTGAGCACCGCAAGGCGGGCGGACGGCTGCTGTGAAGTGAGGGTGAAAGATCACGGCCTCGGCATATCCGCCGAGAGCCTGCCGCATGTATTCAATGCGTTTGAGCAGGGGGGCACGAACATTACGCGGCAGTTCGGCGGACTGGGTTTAGGACTGGCGATCAGCAAGGCGCTCATGGAGCTGCACCACGGGGCCATTCGTGCAGAGAGCGCTGGCGTGGGGCAGGGGGCGACGTTCATCATCGAGCTGCCGTCCAAACTGATGACGAGCACGGCGAAGATACGGCTGGCGGCGCCGCCGATAGGCGAGGTGCTACCGCAACTGCGGCTGCTGCTGGTGGAGGACCATGTCGACACAGCACGCATCCTGGGCCGTCAGCTTGGCAGGGCGGGTGTCACAGTGGTGCAGGCCACGGATGTGAGCAGCGCCATCAAGCTGGCAGAGCGTGAATCGTTTGATATGCTGGTGAGCGACTTGGGACTGCCGGATGGCAGCGGATATGATGTCATGCGCCGAGTGCGGGCGATGCTTGGCATTCCAGGCATAGCGATGAGCGGCTACGGCATGGAGGAGGACATTCGGCGCAGCCGTGAGGCGGGCTTCTCCGAACATCTGGTGAAGCCCATCGACCTGCGCGAACTCATCACCGCCATCCGGCGAGTGGCCAAGCAGCTTGGCAAGTAAGGCACCATGGCGGTTTTAGGCAGCGTTTTTCTCCTGCTGCAACGTCAGCGCGGCAAAGGGCAGCTCGGCCAAGATATCGCCCAAAGCCAGATGCTGGCCGGTATGTTCACGACCCGTGAAGATGTCGCGGCCTCCTGTGAGGGTGATGGGTGCCTGCACGGCCGTGTCCTCCCAGACGGCACCGACTGGCGGAAAGCCCAGGGCGGCCGTATGGCGCGGCACGATGACGAGCAATGCCTCATCTCCTTCACGCCGCTCAAACGCGATCACCTTGTCCGCATGGGTGCCCTGCACCGCAAGCGCGGTGTAGGTGCCTCGGAAGAAAAGCCGTGGGAGTTTCCTGCGCAGCTGCAGCAGGCGGTGGATGGCGAACATCTTGATCCTGCCGTCGTGCCAGTGCTCCAGCAGGACGTGGGGCCTAGCCTGATCAAGACCTTCAAGCCGCTGCTGGCGCAGGGCGAAATCCACCGGACGCCGGTTGTCAGGGTCCACGAGGCTGAAATCCCACAGTTCGCTGCCTTGATACAAATCGGGTACGCCGGGGCAGGTGAGCTTGAGCACGGTCTGGGTGAGCGAATTGATGGCACCCTGCTGCGTGATGTGTTCCGCCAGCAACGCGAGGCTTTGCGGAAAGCGGTTGCTCCTGCCCGGAGCGAGGATGGCGGCGATGAAGTCGCGCACCGCTTCATCCCACGCGACATTGGGCTCAATCCAACTGCTGTTGACCTTGGCCTCATGCCCGGCCTTCATCATGTAGTCCTGGATGCGCTGGATGAATTCAGCGCGGTTGCCCTCATGCAACCCATCGCAGGGCCAGACACCGAGCAGCGTCTGGTAGAGCAAGTATTCTTCGTTCGCGTCTGGCGCGGTTTCACCCTCTATCTCGCGGCAGTGCCTGCGGTTCATGATCTGCCAGCGGCGCACGGCGCGGCCCCATTCCTCGGGCCATTCCGAGATGGCGGCCAGCCGTGCGCGGGTGTCTTCGCTGCGCTTGGTGTCATGCGTTGAGGTGCCGAGAAGGCAGTCCGGCAGCGCGGCGAGGCGCAGGGCGTTTTGGCGGTGAAAGGTCTCCACGGTTGCGCCGGTGGAGGTGGGATCGCCACCGACTTCATTCAAGGCGATTAGACGGTTGAAGACATAGAAGGCGGTGTCTTCCACGCCTTTGGCGGTGATGGGGCCGGTGCACTGCTGGAACTTGAGCACGAAGGTGCGCCGCAGCTCTTCGTCCACGGGATGCGGGTTGTCCTTGGGGGGCAGCAGCACATCTCGAAGGAATTCAAACACCGTGCGCTCCAGCGCCTGATTGTGCCTCCGGGCGAGGGCGAGGGCGCGATTGATGACGCGGCGGTCCGCTTCTTCGACCGGCTGCGCGGGATCAATGTAGGTGCGGTATACGGAGAAGCAGGCGATGACCTCGCGCACGGCGGTGGTGAGTGCATTGACAGTGAAATCGCGGTACCAGCGGTGGCTTTCGGAAATGCGGTTGAGCAGCATGCCGAGCACGTTCACTTCGCTGGCGATGGAGGACTCCATCACCACTTTTTTGCTGCGATAGACGAGCTCACGGTAATTTGGATGGTGGCCGAGAAAGCGGTCATAGATGGCGGCAAGCTGCGTGGAGTTTTGCGCGGGGATGAGAAGCTGCACGAGCTGATTGGCAAACTCATAGCCGGTGGTGCCCTGCACGGGCCAGTCCGTCGCGAGTTTTTCATCGGGCCCGAGGATTTTTTCCACCATGATGTACAGGTGATCTCCGCCGCGCTCGCGCAGGCGGGAGAGGTACTCGCGCGGATAGGCGAGGCCGTCGATGTGATCGATGCGCACGCCGGTCAGATGTCCGTCATCAATGAGTTCAAACAGCAGTCGGTGTGTGGCGGTAAAAACTTCCGGCAACTCCATGCGGATGGCCGCGAGGGTGTTGACATCGAAAAAACGGCGGTAGTTGATTTCCTCTGCCGCGACGCGCCAGGAGCTGAGGCGATAGGACTGCGCGCTGAGGAGTTCGTCCAGCCGGTCAAAGTGCGCCACGTCCGTGGGATCATTCCATGCGGTGATGACGTCTTGAATGGCAGCGGCCACTGCGGGAGTGTCCGCGCACAGGCGGGTGAGGCGATCACGAATGATGGGGCACTCGCGCACGCGTTCGGTGATGCGATCCGGCGCAGTCTCGGTGCGCGGTGGCAGATGCTCGATGGCGGTGAGGATGCTCTCCAGCTCCGGCGGAACGGGTGTGAGCAGTGCCACGGCCTCGCGCAGCAGGGGGCGCGTGGTTTGGGGTGCCAGCGGCAGGGTGAAACCGCCATGACGCACGCTGAAATTTCCACCGGCGAACTCCAGCTTGAAGCCGCCGCCTTCCAATGTGCGGCCATACTGCTCTCCTAGCACCGGCAGCAGGACCTTGCCCGCGAGCTCGCGTTTGAGAGGCTGCCAGTCGATGTCGAAGAAGCGCGCATAGATTGACGAGGGGCCGTTCTCCAGCACGTCGCGCCACCAAGGATTCACGGCATGCTCGATGCCCATGTGGTTGGGCACGAAATCGACGATCAACCCCAGCCCGTGATTTTTGAGTTCGGCGGAGAAGGCCTCAAACTCGGCGCGTGTGCCGACCTCGGGGTTCAGCTCATTGTGATCGCAGACATCATAGCCGTGCGTGCTGCCGGGGGCGGCACGGAAGAAGGGAGAGGCATAGACGTGACTGATGCCCAGGCGTGCCAGGAAGGGGACCACCGCCTGCGCTTGGGTAAAGGTGAAGCCACGGTGGAACTGCAGGCGGTAGGTGGCGGTGGGAGTGTCATTCATTCACCGCATGATTCGGTGCCGGGATTCAAGCTGGCTGCATCGCCCCTGCGGGATGAAACATTCGCATTACACATCACCCTGAAGCAATCAGGGGCGCATCAGGCATAGCCTGACTCCCGGTACGGGGTCAGGTCGGGTTGTGAGAGGGCCTGTGTGTTTGTATCTCATCCCATTATGAAAACATTCACCACCACCTCCTTCTCTGAGTCGCCCTCCCACCAGGACCTCGACACCCAACTGCCGCCAGATGAGGATCTCATGGCCGCAATCCAGCAGCGCGATGCTTCTGCGCTGGAAATCCTGATGCAGCGCTACCGACGCCTGCTGAAGAGCGCGATCATGCGCACGGTCAATGATGACGCCGCTGCTGAGGACGTGCTGCAGGAGTGTTTCTTTGAATTGTGGCGTCAGGCGGACCATTACTCACCCGCCAAGGGCCGTCCGCTGGCCTGGATCATGACGCTGGGCAAGCGCCGCGCCATCGACCACCTCCGCCGCTGCATGGCCTACTGCCGTGCGAAGGGCCGGATGGAGGAGTCACTCCAGAAGACCGAGACCTTCACGCAGGACTCCGCCTCTGATTGCGAACAGGCGGACATGTGCCGCGTGCTGGGAGAGCACCTGACGCTGCTGCCTGATGCGCAGAAGCAGGTGATCGAACTGGCTTTTCTGAAAGGCATGAGCCAGCGCGAAGTGGCCGAGGCCACGCACACGCCGCTGGGCACGGTGAAGACACGCATGGAACTGGGCTTGAAAAAGCTGCGCCAGACCTTTCGCACGCGGAGTGACCTTCATACTTTGCAGGCTGCCTGAACCCGGGTGAACTGAAACAAGGGCGTGCGTCTGAAAAGACGACACGCCCTTTTTTGTGCTATCTTGATGTTCGATATTTCGACAAGCAAACGCCCTCGGCCATGAGGCTGTCATGACCGAGGGCATGTTCACTGTCGTCTGCCGACAGACTCGTTCTTAGCTCAGCATGTTGGCGAAGGCAGGACGTGGTATCGGGCCGCCAAAAAGCGTGGTGTTTTGTGCCAGCTGAACAAACTCCCACTGCGCGATGCGGTGGAGATCGAGGTCTTCTGCTTCCGTCTCTTCCTCTGCTTCAACTTTTTGTGCAGGAGTGAGATAAGTCGCGATGATCTGTGGCAGATGGAGTTGCAGCCATTTCACCATGTGCTTTTCCTCAGATAGGATTTTATCGCAGGTGCGGACGAGTTCATGCTGGCCGAGCTGCTCCGCAGCGGCGCGCAGGATGGTATGGCAGGAAATCTCAAAGTGCTCAGTGACAAGGATGTTGAGCACGTCCCTGATGCGTTCATCCCGGGCAAAAGCCGCGCCGACACCTTGCGTGAGATCCATCCCCTGGGCCAGCACCGTTCTCAGCGAAGATGTTTCCGACCCCAGCCGCTTCAAGCAGTGGGCGAGGGCTGCGGCATGCTGGCGCGTGACATTGCAGTGGATCGCCGCCTGCTGGCGCAAGGCCAGATGCGTCGATGGATGAATGGTCAGTTTGTGAAGGGCGGCTTCCTGGGCTTTTTCCATGGCATAGGCGTCGCGGAGCCATTCGATGAGTTCTGCTTTGGTGTTCATTGAGAGCGGGTGGATTTGTTGTCCTCAGCTGCGTGTTGATCACAGCTTGCGGGTATGCTTATCATTTCGCGTGCCATGGCATGTATGCGCTTCAGGCAGGAGTATGGATGGGGCTTCAGGGAAAACCCGAGACGCCGGTCATTGCCTCCGCTCTAAAGAGGCTTTTATCTCGTGACCACGAGCAGGAGCTCAAGCTTATCCAGAGCGTTGTTCCATGCGTGGGTGTGCTCGTCGCGCGACTTCTCGTCCGGAAGTTTTTCGTGGGTCAGGCGCACTTCGGTGGAGTTGTTGTCTTCTTTCTCCACCAATTCGACCGTGACGATGCTCAAGGCATCCCTCCAAGCAGGGGTGCCGACCGATTGCCAAGTGTGAATGATTTTTTCAGGAGGATGAGCCACGCGGAACTTGCCCTCGACTGTGACCTTTGTTCCCTCCCTGGTGATGAATGCCCAGCGCAGTCTGCCGCCGCGCCAGGCATCGAGGATCAGTTCTTCAGTGGAGCATCCATCCGCACCCCACCACTGGCTGGCCAGTTCCGGTTCGGTCCATGCGGCATAGACGCGCTCGCGGGGTGCATTGATCACGCGAGTCATTTGCATGGTGGTTGTGTCGGTGGACAAAGTCATGGCTCTTCTATTCGCACGGCAGTCACGAAGTGGCCGGGTCACCTGGGGTCTGGCCTGCCGCTTAGCCTTCCAGCGCGGTCATCCATTCCGTGGCAAAGTCCATCAGCTCCTCGGCGTCCTTGAACCCAAGCTTCTCCTTGATGTGGGTGCGGTGGGTTTCGATGGTCTTCACACTGAGGTGCAGCGTTTCGCTGATTTCACGGGTGCTTTTGTTGCGCCCGAACAGCTGCAGCACTTCGAGCTGGCGGTCCGAGAGTTTTTCCACCGGGGAGCCCAAGTCGCCCGTGCTGCCGGCGATGGTCTTGAAGATCAGTTTCTCACTGAAGCGCGGGCTGACGTAGATGCCGCCGCTGAGGACTTTGCGCAGTGCATCCAGAATGTTTTCCATCGTCTGCTGCTTCATTACATAGCCCTTGGCTCCAGCCCGCAGGGCGCGCAGGGCATAAAGGGATTCGTCATGCATGGAGAGCATGAGAATGATGAGCGTCGGACGCTCGGCGAGCATGTGTTTGACCAGTTCGATGCCGTTTGTGCCGGGCAGGGAAACGTCAAGCAGAACCATGTCGGGCTGGTGCTGACGCATGGCTTCGAGGGCGTGCTGCGCATTGGCAGCCTCGGCGCAGATCGTCACCTCAGACACTTGGCTGAGATACTGGCAGATGCCGTGTCGGAAGACCGGATGATCATCCACGACAAGCAGGCGCTTGCCAGCTTCAACCACTGCGGGAGCCCTGGAGACGGCTGTTGCTTGCATGTTCATTTGTAAGTTTGATAAAGCCTCATCGCCCCAGAGAGAACAGTGTCCGGCATGGAACACGTTCACGAAGGTCGGGATTCTATTGTCTCAAATTCGCAACTGGCATGACTTCCGGACGTCCTGATTTCAGAATCTGTCATGATTAGCTTGATAAGGACATGGAAGCAGGCATCCAGTCGGCATTGCGGGCACGATTATGTGGGAAATCGTTGACCTCACCTGCCGGCGGACGCCGGGCGAGGTCAGACGGATCAACTCTTTAACTTCCCAAATCCATGAGCTACCACGCCATTATCCATGATCTTACCACCGGCCGCTTCCTGCTTCGCTGCGACGTCGAGGCACATGATCTGCATGAAGCAGAGCGTGCTGCCATGTCCAAGGCCGCTCAATCTATAAAAGGCCATCCAGGAGACATGGACGTTAGACACCTGCATGAATATGAGGGCCGCTCGTTCGTCCATACCACGGACTACAGCCTTGCGCCTAGTGAATCACTGCGGCTCCTCTTTTGGAATATCACAGGGGACCACCAGCACCGGGAATGAAGCACGCGTGAGCACATCTGCGGTCATGCTGCCAATGAACAGATTGTAGAGGGCGCTGTGGTGATGGGATCCCATGATGACGAGGTCAGCGTTCAGACGCGACACCTCAGTGTGTACTGTTTCGGCCACTGGCCCTTTAAGCTGCAGTGACATCGCACCCACACCTTGCTGCGTCAAAGAGTGCAGGAGCTCGTCCAACTTTGCCTGGTTCGCTTGAACCCTGGCCGGAGTGGGGTCAATCGGGACGGGAGGAACTTCAGTCCCGTAAATTGCCACCGGAATTTCAGGGGGAACGATGTGCAGCAAAATCACCTGGCTGCCGAGGGCGGACGCCAGCGTATGAGCGTATTTTAAAACCTTGGACGAGGCATCGCTGAAGTCCACGAGGGCGACGATGGTTTTCATGGAATCTTTTCTTTCTTTAACAATGAAACGTGAGCATCCGGAAACTGGATGCGAGGAAATAGAGGCGCGAGATTACTGGAGAAAGCCATGCTGGGTGCCGTAAAGGGCGGAATGGGGGCCGGTGAAGCAATAGACCTCTTGGAAGCCTTCTGCGGTAAGGACATCAACTGCTGCGGCTGTTTCAAGGAAGGCTGAACCGCCTTCATAGAGCACGATCAGCTCCTCCTTGAGGATACCAAGCTGTCTTATCTTTTCCAGAAAGTCACCGGTTCGCTTCTCCAGCAGGTGCGGGTCCTGATGCAGGCTGCTGGGTAGGACGTCGATAAGCGTAAAGCTGCGGTTGTCGTTCTGCCAGAGTTCCAGTTCCATGCGGCTGACGGTTTTCATGGCGGGCTTTTCTGGATGCGGGATGAATTTCTCACCGGGGTGGCTTCCAGAAGTGTGCTGGCGATCATGTGCTCCAGATTGGAGATGTTGATCGGCTTGGTGAGGTGTTCGATGAAGCCGGCCTCACGGCTTTTCTTCAGGTCATGCTCCATGCCGTAGCCGCTCACGGCGATGGCGCGCACCGGCCCGTGCTCATGCAACTGCTTCATCAAATCCCAGCCGGTGCCGTCCGACAGGCCGATGTCACAAATGACGAGGTCGGGGGCGGTGGCGGAAAATTGTTTGACCGCTGCGGCCACGCTGCCGGCAGCCGTTACGTCATAGCCTTTTCGCTGCAGCACGCGGGACAGGGCGCGCCGCGTGTCATCGTGATCTTCCACCACCAGGATGCTTCTGCCACGCAGTGCGGCATTGGGTAGGGGAGCCGCCGTTGTTTCAACGGGGGCGGGGGCCACTGCGGCCAGGGGCAGGCGGATGCGGAAGACCGCGCCCTGGTCCTTGCCTTCACTCTCCGCGTAGATTTCGCCATCATGGCCTCCCACAATCGCTCGCGTGATGGCCAGGCCCAGGCCAACGCCTGTGTCCGTGGGACGCGGCTTGATCGGATGGAAGGTGCCAAAAACCGAGGGCAAACGTGCGGGCTCAATCCCCATGCCGTCATCGCGAATCTCGATCACGATGTTGCGGTCGTCATTGGCTGTGGTGATCGTGACGTGACCGTGAGGCTTGGTGAACTTGATGGCGTTTTTGAGCAGATTCCAAAACACCTGGTTCAGCCGGGCAAATTCTCCCTGGACAATGGATTTCGTTGCCGTCAGTCCAGTGCGAATGATGAGCCGCTTCTCGGTAAAGCCTTCATGGCAGACGTCGAGCGCCGCTTCGATGCAGCGGTGGATGTCCACGGGTGATTTGACGATCTTGAGCCGGCCACTCGCGATTTGTGTCAGGTCGAGCAGATCATCGATCAGCCGCGCCTCCAGCTCCACATTGCGCTGGATCATGGAAAAGGTTTCGCGCAGCTCGGGGGCCAGGTTCTTGTCATGAATGGTCGAGGACACCAGGGAGAGCACCGGTGTCAAAGGCGTGCGCAGTTCGTGGCTGAGCATCGCCAGGAAATCATCCTTCGCGGCATTGGCCGCGCGCAGTGCGTCATTGTTGACGCTGGCTTCGGTGTAAAGCAGTTTCAGCTCCATTTGCTGTTCTTCGATCCGAAGTTCGAAGTGTACTTTATAGATTGCATGATTCACTGCGAGGCGGATGGCGTCGGGGACGGCATTGGACTTCACGAGGTAATCGAGCGCTCCGGCCTTCATCAATGCCACCGCAGAGTCCAGATCACCGGTGTCCGCAAGGACGACGACGGGGAATGGCTGATGTCCGTGCAGATCACTGACGGCCAGCAGGAAATCGAGAGCGCAGCCGTCAGGCAGGCGTTGATTGAGGACTACGCAGTCGGGGCGGGCATGATCGACTGCTGCAAGTGCTTCCGCCAGCGTCGCTGCCTGAGTCACTTGATAACTAAAATTTAAGTCGCAGCGTATCTGGTTGATGGCGTTTTCGCGGTCTTCAGCCTTGTCATCAACGACGAGTAAAGTTCTTTGCTCCATGAGGGGGTGGGGGGATTTGCCGTGCGGTTGGAACAAGACTTCCCCGAGACAATGTATCGTCAGTCGGCGTCGTCCCGGCTTTGTGGATCAGTGCCTTTTACCGGTGGCCCAGCGTCTGAGTCCTGAACCGGGGGCTGCCCTGAAATATCAGCAGGCCTGCCCCACGATCCAACTGGCCGCACGTCTTCGACCACTACGCCTCGAGAAGAGTGAGGGAGGCGGAGTAATTATGCTTCAGGCCGTCATTTATTGCCAGCAAGTCTGAGGAGGCTGGCGTATCTTTACGCATGGATGAACCTCTCATACCTTGGTCACGTGCCGCCGCTTTTGTGCGTCAGCACACCCATGACGTGCGCAATGGCTTGAACAGCCTGGATTTGGAAATTGAATACCTGCACGAACTGGTGCCTGCCGAGGGCGAGGCTGCGGAAAGTGTGCAGCGTATTCGCAGGCAGGTACGGGCGGTCACGCAGCAGCTGCGGACTCTCTCCCTCCTTTTCCAGGATCCGTCCCCAGTCACGGCCAGGCTTCCCGCCAACGTGCTGATGAAAATCTGGCGTGAAAAACACGCGACTCAAACCCCACCGCTTGACGTGCAATGGGTGGATGAACTGGGAGAAGAAGAGGTGAGCGTGGATGTCGAAATGATGGCCACGGTTTTTCGTGAACTGTTGGCCAATGCCGCGGTGCATGCCCCCAGCGCGCGCCTGACTCTCTCCGCGCGGGTCATCGGCGGTGACGTGCTTTTTGAGCTGCGGGAACCCAAAAAAGCAGTGCTGGACACCAGCACGTGGGGCCAGCCTTTTACCTCGACCCGCCGCGACCGCTATGGGCTAGGCCTGTGGAACGCACGGCGGCTGATGGCTGCAAGCGGAGTTTCTTTCACGCAGACCTACGTTCCCGCCGAAAGCTGTCTGCTGACGCAGTTTGTGCTTCCCGTGGTGTGAAACACGGTAGGAGGGGGCTCGCCTGATACTACCCTCAGGGGACTCCCTGCGGGTCTCACCGTGATTAAAACTTGAGCACGAGCGGGGAGCGGCTGCTTTACTGCGCCGTCTGGCATGATAGGTTCGTTTTCATAAGACCTGCTGCTGTCGCTTTCGCGATGCTCAGTGCCTTTGATTCATCACTCCGCCATGAACCGTTCGCTGTTCCAATACGTCATTCTCATCACGAGTTTCGCGCTGCTTGCCGTCGGCGTCTATCTCTCCCTTGGAATCAGTGGGGCTGATTTCTTCATGCCGCATTCGCACTGCTACTTGTTCAACCGGCAGCTAATGACCCTGCATGGGGGATCAGACATGCTCATCGGCCTCGCGTACGTGGCCATTTCCGCAACGCTCGTCTGGCTGGTCTATCGGGCGCGGCGTGATCTGCCATTTCATTGGATGATGCTCGCCTTTGCCACCTTCATCATTGCGTGCGGCGCGACTCATTTCATGGAGGTATGGACTCTCACCGCAGCCAATCCGCACTACTGGCTGTCAGGCTGGGTGAAGCTCATCACCGCCATTGCCTCCGTGACGACGGCGCTGGTGCTGCCGCCCTTGGTTCCCCACATTCTCAGGCTGATGGAAGCCGCTCGCACGTCTGCGGAGCACCGTGAAAAACTGGAGCACGCCTACCGCGAACTGAACGAATTGTACTCCAAGGTGAAGCAGATGGACCAGATCAAGACGAGCTTCTTTGCCAACGTCAGCCACGAACTGCGCACGCCGCTGGCCCTGATCTTCTCACCGGTGGAGCGCCTGCTCCAGTCAAAGCCAGATTTCGCCTCTCGGCGCGAACTAACCGTGGTGCGCCGCAATGCGCTGCTTTTGTACAAGCACGTCAATGATCTGCTCGACGTGTCCAAGCTGGAGGCTGGCAGGCTGGAGCTGCATTATTCGCGCCTTGATCTGGCAGCCATGGCGCGCGCCATGGCCAATGTGTTTGAATCCGTGGTCAGCGAGCGCGGCATCCGCGTGGAACTGCAGACGCCAGATCAGACACTGGCGGAAGTGGATGGCGGCAAGGTGCAGCGCGTTTTCATGAACCTGCTGTCGAATGCCTTCAAATACTCCCCCAATGACAGCGTCGTGCGCCTGACCTTGACGGAGGATGGCGATCACCTCACGCTCACTGTGGAGGACGCCGGGCCGGGCATACCGCCGGAATTGAGGGAGGAAATCTTTGAGCGCTTCCAGCAGGGGGACAAGGAAACGCAGCGCCGCTATGGGGGCACCGGCCTCGGTCTATCCATCGTGAAGGAATTCGTGGAGATGCATGGCGGCACCATCACCGTAGGAGAGAGTGCGGCGGGCGGTGCGCAGTTCCGCGTGCGCCTGCCACGCCGCGCGCCGGGCGGGGTGGAGATCGGGAATTCACTCTGGACTGGCACGGACGAGGTACTGGAGCGCCTGGCGAACTCGCCGGCCCGTGACCACTCGGAGGAGGAACCCTCATGGGTGCCCGCGCACCCGGAGAGGACGCCGCGCCCGGACATCCTGGTCGTGGAGGACAATCGTGACATGCGCGAGTTCATCTGCCGCGTTCTTGCGCAAGATGGGAGTACCCGCACGGCGGAGGACGGCCTGGCCGCGCTGGAGGCGATCAAAGAGCGCGTGCCCGATCTGATTCTCACGGATATGATGATGCCGCACATGACGGGGGATGAACTCCTGGCCACGCTGCGGCAGGACGACCACCTGCGCGATGTGCCGGTGATTCTGCTCACCGCCAAGGCCGACGATGAGATGAAGCTGAACCTGCTGATCGAAGGCGCGCAGGATTATGTGATGAAGCCGTTTGGCATTGATGAACTCCGCGCACGCGTGCGCAACCAGCTGCAGACGAAGCTCACGCGGGATGCGCTGCGCCGGGCCCTGGACAGCCGCTCCGAAGATCTCTCGGTGATGGTGGAGGAACTAGCAGCGGCCAGGTCTGTCGCAGAGACGGCGAATGCGGCCAAGGATGATTTCCTCGCCGTGCTCAGCCATGAACTGCGCACGCCGCTCACTCCTGCCCTGGCCGCAGTGTCCGCTTTGATCCGCATGCCTGCCGCTGATCCTGCGGAGCTGCGTGAATCGCTTGAACTGATCTGCCGCAACATCGAGCTGGAAGCACGGTTGGTGGATGATCTTCTCGATGTTACCCGCATCACCCGCGGCAAGCTGCGCATCCATTCCACTCCGGTGGATGTCCACACCGTGCTGCGAGACGCCCTGGCAATGACGCAGGCGGAGTTGCGGGGGAAAGAACTCACCATCGTCGTGGATCTGGCCGAGGGCCGTCCCTTGGTCCGTGGTGATGCCGCGCGTCTCGCCCAGGTGTTTTCCAATCTTCTGACCAACGCCGTGAAGTTCACCCCGCGCGGCGGGCATGTGAGGGTCCACAGCCTGCTGACGGACGCAATCGTGCGTGTCGAAGTAACGGACGATGGGATCGGTGTACCGGTGGAAATGCAGCCCAAAATCTTTGAGCCTTTCCGCCAGGGACATGCGGGTACGACGCAGCGTTTTGGCGGCTTGGGCCTGGGACTGAGCGTGGCAAAAGGACTCGTCGAAGCGCATGGCGGCACGATCAACGTGCGCAGCAGCGGGCACAATCAAGGGGCGGCCTTCAGCGTCGAACTGCCTGTGATCAAGGATTGCAGCATCTCCCCGGTGCTGGAGGCGCCGTCTTTGACCCCGCATGAAAAAGCACTGCGGGTGCTGCTGGTCGAGGACCACGCTGACACGCGGCGTGTTCTCCAACGGCTGTTGACACGCTGGGGACACACGGTCACCACCACAGGCACGGTGGCGCAGGCCCGGCAGGCCCTGTCGGAGGAGACCTTTGATCTGCTGCTGAGTGATCTTGGCCTGCCCGACGGCTCCGGCCTGGATGTGATAGCGAAGCTGCGCGAAACTTCGCAGATCCCAGCAGTGGCGATGAGTGGCTACGGCATGGCGGCCGATATCAAGCGCACCCTGGACGCAGGCTTTAACGAGCATCTGGTCAAACCGGTCACCGCTGAGATCCTACTGCAGATGCTTGCACGCTATCCTCAGCGGTCCTGACTGCCAGGAATGGCAGGGGATTCCGGCAGTGCTCAGGCCCGGGCCTGAAGGTGGCATCATGACGAAAATCATCCGGTGAAAGCACAGCCGGAAAGGCGGTGGATGCGAAGTCACGACGCTAACTGCAAATCCAAACCACCATCCACTATGAAACTCCAAACTCTGCAAGACCTGCTCGTCCATGAACTCAAGGACCTTTACAGCGCTGAAAACCAGCTTGTGAAAGCCCTGCCAAAAATGGCCAAGGCCGCCACCAATGAATCCCTCAAGGCCGGCTTCGAAGAACACCTCGAACAGACCCGAAACCACGTCGCCCGCCTCGAAGAAATCGCCAAATCCCTGGACTGCAAGCTCGCCGGCCATCGCTGCAAAGCCATGGAAGGATTGATCGAAGAAGGCGGGGAACTTATCAGCGAAGATGCCGAAGACATCGTGCGTGACGCTGGCCTCATCGGTGCCGCCCAGCGCGTGGAACACTACGAGATCGCCGCCTATGGCACGGCCCGTGCGCTCGCGGAATGCCTCGGCTACGGCGAGGCGGTCAGGCTTCTCAAGGAGACGCTGGACGAGGAAAAAGCGACCGATGAAAAGCTGAGCGAACTCGCCCAGACCACCATCAATGTCGAGGCTGCGGAACTGGTCGCCGCATGATACCCCTCTCGTTGCGGCACCTTGATGTGAGGATACCTTTCTCGCGTCCGGTGCCGCTTTTTTTTGCCTGCGGCAGACTCTGTTGGAGGTCTGACGACATCGGACGGGTAGGGGTTTGCCTGATTCTACAAACAGGCCCCCCCCCGATTGCCGCCACGAAGTAAATCGTTCATTGTTCGTGAATCCTCCAACCATGAAAACACAAGCCATTCCAAAGACTGCCACTGGAAAAAAAGGTGCGGAATCTAGCAAGAAATCGCCTTCACAAAAACCTTCCAAGGACGCTGCGATCGCTGAGAATACGAGTCCCGTCAGCAAGAAATCCTTGGTTGAAAAAAATCTGAAGAGCGTCCCCACGGATGGGGAAATGGCCGCCACGAGCCCCCAAGTTCCCACGGAGGAGATCGCCTCCAGAGCTTACAAAATCTGGCAGCAGCAGGGATGCCCACATGGCTGTGAAGAGGAGCACTGGCGTCAGGCTGAGCGGGAAATCCTCCGCTAAAGGCACCTTCGTTTTGATTCCTCCCCCGCGTTGTAAATCCTGCAAAACACCCCCCCATGTCCACCAGTCATTCACTCCAGCCCTGCTCATGGGCATGCCCATGGAAAGGCACTCAAATGTGCGCCCAATGCCTGTTGAACTCCCAGTCACTCGCTGACAGGCGTGTGAGCATGGGTGTTTTGTATGGGCTGAAGTCCTTGTATCAAGCGCACGATCTACCGCCATGCATCGTCCGCAATCGGATTGACTGGTCGGGCCCGCGTGATGCGGTGAAGCTGACGGCGATGATGGCCTGACGAATCGGAATAAACCCTCGTTTGAAAACGGGTGACGGTGGATCAGGACTTGAACGCATGCTGCGGTATCGCTATTTTAAATTTCATGCTCACACACTTTGGTTCCTTCACTGCCAGTCCAGTCCTGCCCGCGAGCAGGAGCGGAGTGACAGTGGTGACGCCAAAAGGAACAGGTGTTTCAGCGCAATGCGGTGTGAAAAAACGGCGTGGGACACGCATGCCTGCCATCCTTCAAACGGCTGCAACCTGCAACCCATGAAACCTCAACGGCAGGCCAAAGACTCCTCCCCGCCGCAACGGCCAGCTGCCGTGCGCGCGAAGA
Organism: Verrucomicrobiota bacterium; assembly: GCA_025360015.1. Classification (GTDB taxonomy): domain Bacteria; phylum Verrucomicrobiota; class Verrucomicrobiia; order Verrucomicrobiales; family Verrucomicrobiaceae; genus Prosthecobacter. The sequence continues at coordinate 99,691 of JANYCZ010000057.1, forward strand.
AGGCTGGGCTTGCGAAGCAGGGGGTAAAGTCACTGGACGGCCAGGCGCCCACCATGCCGCGGCAGAAGATCTTGCAGGACGAATTGAACACGCAGAAACACGCGCTGGCTGAAGCCCTGCAACTCCTCAAAGTGCAGAGCGCCGAACTGCGGGAGAGTGCTGAGCGCTTTCGCACCATGACTGAGCGGGTGCCTGTCTTCATGTACACCACCGATGCGGCTGGGCAGAGTGATTACGTGAACCAGCAGTTTCTCGACTATACCGGCCTGACCATGGCGGCCGCGTGTGGTGTGGGCTGGATGAAGGCCCTTCATCCTGATGACCATGCGTTCGTCATCGCAAGCTGGCAGAAAGCCATCGCTGAACAGAAATCCTTCGAGGTGGCATTCCGGATCCGTGCGGTCGATGGCAGTTACCGCTGGTTCCGCAACGCGACCCAGCCGGTGCATGATGAGAATGGCCGTGTCACCCAATGGTTTGCCTCCTGCGCAGACATTGATGACCTCATGCACGTGCAAGCGGATCTTGCTGCGGTCAATGAGCGACTGGAGGAGCGCGTGATCGAGCGCACGGCCCAGCTTGCGGCCGCCAACAAGGGGCTTCACCATGAGTTTAAGGAACGTCAGCGCCTCGAACACGAAATTACCGAGATCAGTGAGCAGGAGCGCCGTAGTCTCGGCCAGATCCTGCATGAAGGCGTCTGCCAGCATCTGGCTGGTGTCGTCATGATTGCCACCACCTTGAGTGATGTGTGCGAGCAAAAATCTGACCCGGAGATGGCCGGACGGCTGAAAGAAATCGCCAGCCTCATCCGCAGTGCGGCCAATGATGCACGGGACGTGGCCAAAGGGCTCCACCCGGTGGATGTGGATGCCAACGGCCTCGTGGCCGCCCTGCGTGATCTCACTGCGCGCTATGATGTGCCGGGGCAGACGCGCTGCGTGCTGCATTGCCACGAACCCGTCCCAGTGCATGACAACGATGTCGCCATGCATCTTTATCGCATCGTCCAGGAAGCGGTGGGCAATGCCGCCCGCCATGCCCATGCGCGCAATATCAGCGTCCACCTCGGCATCAGGCAGCAGGACATCATGCTTTCCATCACCGACGACGGGACCGGCCTGCCGGAAAACCATGACCAGTCCCCCGGGCTTGGATTGAAGCTGATGCGGTACCGCGCCAGTTCAATTGGGGCCACACTCGCCCTTGCAGCCCGCCCCGCTGGCGGCACGGTGGTGAGGTGCAGACTGCCCGCTCCGAATTGATCATTCTCGATTTGCATCATTCCCGCTTCTGAACTTCACTCCTGCTCCTATGGCGAAGACCGCTTCCAAATCTCCCAGCACTGTTTCAGCACCGCCGCCGCCTCCTGCTGCTGCCGCGACGGCGAAACGGCGGGTGCTTATCGTGGACGACCATCCCATTTTCCGCAATGGGATCACCCAGCTCATCAATCATGAACTCGACCTTCATGTGTGCGGGGAGATCTGCTCCGCGGCCCAGGCGCTCAGTGCCGTGGAGGAGCTGAAGCCGGACATCATCGTGCTGGACATCTCCATTCAGGGCACCAACGGCATCGAACTTATGAAGTCTGTGCGTGCTCTGCACCCGCAGCTTCCCGCTCTCATGGTCTCCATGCATGATGAAAGCATTTACGCCGAGCGTGCGTTGCGTGCTGGTGCACGGGGCTACGTGATGAAAGCCGCCCCGTCTGAAAAAGTGATCGAGGCCATTCGCCGCGTGCTCGGCGGCGGCCTCTATCTCAGCGAAGCCATCGGTGGCCGACTGCTTGATACTTTCCTCAATGGACGTACCAACAATGTCGGCACCTCCACCATCGAGCAGCTCAGCGACCGCGAGATCGAAGTCTTCCGTGCCGTCGGAGAAGGCCGCGGTACGCGTGAGATTGCCCGTACACTCTTCCTCAGTGTCAAGACGGTGGAAACCCATCGTGCACATATCAAGGAGAAACTCCAGTTGAAGACCGCCCCTGAGCTGGTGCGCGCAGCTGTCGAATGGGTCAATAGCGAGGCCAACTTATAAGCCGTCGTGCGGGCGGAATTTGATTGATATCGAAGCATCCGCCCATGGTATCACAGCCGATACCCTCCACGAACAAGCAGTGAGAGAGAGGAAGACCTCCCATTCCCTCCGTTCGAAAACCCCAGATCTGTTTGTTCCCAGCCCTGGCCGGCATTTGTCGGCCAGGGCTCTTTGTTTTCGGGGAAGACTGGTTTCATGCGACCTCACCCATCCACTTTTTTTAGTTCGTGCGATTCTACTGTGAAGCGTGAAAAGCAGCTCGACCAGCGATGGACTGAGCAACCGAAGCCCTTCTAGTCCTGGCCGACACCCTCTGTTGGTCAGGACTCTTTTTTTGAACTGCATGGTACGCGCTCATTGCCTGATTGCAGCATCAGGGTGGCTGTATTGGCAGTGGTGCAGCATCCGCATAGAAAGCCCGTGCCGATACTTGCACGCAGGAGTCATTCAACAAATCTCCGCATCAATAACTCAACCACCCATAAAACCATGAAATCAAATCCTATCACCTTCGCCATCCTGCTTGCCATCTCCGTCGGAAATCTGACGAGCATCGCCAGTGCAGCAGACACAAAATCCGGCCTGGCCGCCTCGGACGAAAAATTCATCAAGATGGCCGGGGCGGATGGAATGGCTGAAGTCAAACTGGCCACGCTCGGAACACAGAAAGCGGATCGCTCCGATGTGAAAGATCTGGCCTCGATGCTGGTCTCCGACCACACCACGGCGAACAAGGAACTCGCCTCCCTCGCTGCTTCCAAGAACGTCGAGCTTTCCGCCGTCATTGCCCCGAAGGCTGCTAGTGCTTTCCAGGATCTGGAAAAAGAAAGCGGCAAGAACTTCGACAAGGCATTTCTCAATCAGCTGGAAAAAGACCACAAGGACTGCATCTCCAATTTTGAAGACGCATCAAAAAATGCCAAGGACGGCGAGGTCAAAGCCTGGGCCGGCAAAATGCTGCCAACGTTGAGAGCCCATCTGGACAAGGTCAAGGAACTGGCTGCCAAGTAACCTCCGCCACTGCCTGCCTCCAGGCCACTAAACCCGCCCCGCAATGGGCGGGTTTTTTTGTCCCCGCATGAGCACATCCATGCAGCCGTTGAGGCAGGCAGGAACGATGCGGTGAGGAACAGAAGACGATTAACTCATTTTACCGCGATCATGAACACGACTCAGCACCAAGGCGACTGGAACATCCTCAAAGGCATGGCCGCCATCGGCCGCGTCCAGCAATGGACGGAGGAGGCAGGGGCGGGTTTCATAAAGGCCGCCGCTTCCATTTTTTCACGTCGTCATCCTGTTTCCTCCCTGCGCGTCACCTGGGCGGGGGTGCTGCGGTCTGACTGTGACAAGCTCATTCCTGAAGCCAGTGAAGAAGTCCGCTTTCAGGTGGCCAACCAGATGTTTCTTTGTGACGAAGGCAAGACTCTGGTCTTTGATGACACTTGGAATCAGGACTCATGGGACCAAATGAACGGTTACCGCATTGTGTTCCTGGCGGATACTAAGCGCTCTTCCAAAGAACCGCTGCTGCAGCGAGTTGAGCATTTCCTCACGAAACTGATCAGGCGCTGAGCTAGCGCTTCCTGCGGGACCAGAAGTCTACGGGATGGCGCCTGTGCCTCGCGGGCAGCCGTCTTGACCGGCCAAAGACCCTGGCCTGGGCGGCACAGAGACAGCCGCCGTACATGATGATGACACCGGAAAGATAGATCCACACCAGGAGGACGATCACCACGGCAAACGCACCATACACGGTGGTGAAATTGCTGAGATCATACACGTAGCGCTCAAACAAATGCCGACAGCCTTGCAGCAGCAGCGTCGTCAGCAGGGCGGCGAACGCGACCTCTGAAAACTGCGTGCGACGGCGTGGGGAAAATTTGAAGAACATGCTCAGTCCGTAAAAAAGAACCAGGGACGGGACGCATACGACGACAAATGCCAGCGGGCCGCTGAAAGCCGCCGTGTGCGGCAGCGCCGCACGCTGAAGCCAGCCAGTGAACAGTGGCACCAGCATCCCGACAAACAGCGCGCTGACCACTAGAACCAGCATCATCATGCTGTGCAGCGGCAGCTGCCACCACGGATACTCAATGGTATCCCAGGCCCGGTTCACACCGCGCACCATGATGTGAAAAAAGCGGGACGAACTCCACACCAGCCCCAGCATGGCAAGGGTGCTGACACTGCCACGTGAATCGACGATGCCGTGGATCGCATTGTCCACCACGTGCATGTCCGCAGGATTGAACGGGGTGTACTGCCCGAGATTTTGAATGAGGTAGCTGACCACCTCTGCGTGGTCCCAGATCTGGGAGCCCAAGATTACAAACAGGAGAATGAGGGGAAACAGAGCAAAAAATGCATAGTAGGCGAAAGCGGCCGCACGCTGCTCACCTTCGATGTCATAAAACTTCACGGCCGCCTCCCAGAACATCCTCACCACACGCTGGCACTCACCGATCCCAGCGTGCTTATTCTCCAGCAAAAATGCCGGCATGCGGCAAAGTTGAAAAAGGCGCCTCAACATATCACGGGAGCCGAGGCGCGTAGCGCGTGGAGGATCCCCCTGCCGTGCCTTCCCACCGATCATGCTTGTTCCTCTGGGTGGTTTTCGAGCAGCGAAATGGCGAGGCCGGTCGCGAATCCCGTCCAAAACAGAGTGGTGGGATGGTGCAGCCATTCATGCCATGCATGGGCATGGCGGCCGCAGGGACTGTGGAGACGGGAGAAGACGGCTTCCGTTTCTCGTCTGGAGGGCTGCCGGATCGCGCCGCCTTCATTGATCATGTCGTCGGCAGCCGAGTCCGTAGCCCGGCGGTCGTTGGTGGTGAAGTAATAAGAGCTCATGACGGGGGTGGCGTGGGGAACTGGAAATAATGCGCTCCAGGAAAGGTCAAGCGGGCGGCCGGACAAACACGTCCGAACACAGCAAAGCTCCGCAGTTCGATTGCCGTCAAAGGCGACGAGATCGACCAGGTCGGGGCGAGCGCTGGGAGTTCGGGCGACATCATGAAAGAAATCGCTTCCAGACGCCCGAATGGCTGTGTGAGCGTGGCTTTTACCCGGCAGGGAACCACTGGCCGCCCTGCTGGATGGTGTTCACCGCCTCCACAAGGAGTTCGAGAGAAGCTTCTTTGGCAATGAATCCCCGGGCACCTGCTGCGGCGGCACGCCCTGGATAGCTGTGATCCTCGTCCGCTGACACGATCAAAATCGGCAGGTGAGGCAGGCGGGACAGGACTTCTGCGGCGAAATCAAAACCGTTGCCGTCGGGCAGTCCGACATCCATCACCAGAAAGTCGGGGACGTCCCAACGGAGTTTGTCAGAGGCTTCGGCCAGGGAGGAAGCTGTCCAGGCCATGATCATGTCTGGAGCGTCTTCTACCAGGGTCACAAACACACCGCGAATGATGGCGTGATCATCCACCACGGCGAGCCGCAGTCGTGCATGGGTGGGAGGAGGCGTGGGGGAGGGGGCTGTGAGGTTCACGTGGTGCGGGTGGGCTTTGGAGGGTTTCCGGACGACGAGGGCTTCCGCACTTGCGAGTGACCGCAGAACGTTGCCCCTGCTTCGATCGCAAAAGTAGCGGCGGTGATGTTGCCAAGAACCGTGGCTGTGGCCGTCACCTGGCAGTGCTCCTGCACGGTGATATTGCCCTCGATATGGCCATGAACGACGACGCTGCGCGTGTTGACCGTGCCTTTGACATAGGCGCGCTCGCCAATGATGAGCGGCGCGGTGGAGGACACATCGCCCTCGATTTTTCCTTCCATCATCAGTTCCTGTGAAAACGTCAGGAGGCCTTTGATCTCAACATTCGCAAAAAGGTGGTTCATTGATGTAATTTTAGCTAACGAATGCTGTGGTGTCGCCGGGGAGTCAACAGTTGAAGAACGTCTCTGTCATGTCCTGTGGTTGTATGAAAAGCGTGGTTTTGCCGCATGCCGGGAGGCACCATACGGCCAGGAGTGAGCCGAGAGACGAACCTTAGGTGGATATGATCTTACATCACCGAAACCCATAACCTTCCATTCCTATGAAAACGCTCTTGTTCGCCATTCTGCTCCCTTCGCTTTCTCTTTCTTCCTGCGCCAATGGGCCAGCCGCCCGCAGAGGCACTGTCATTGGTGCCGTCGGTGGCGGCGTGGCAGGAGGGCTTGTCGGTCGTAATCTGGGAGGTGTCGCTGTAGGTGCGGGTCTAGGTGCGCTGGCAGGAAACATGATCGGCGGAGCAAGTGACCGCCGGCATTACCGCTACTAAAACTTATCCCGCCGTGCTCCTTATTGGACTGCGCATAGCTCTGCCCACTTGATGAGCCCCGTGCCGCTGGGCCAATTCAATGACCTCAACCGAGCGTATGCAGTTTTTGATTTTTGAAAAAGCACGCTCGCCATCACCACCGAGCTCACTGCGACTTCAGGCAGCATGACAGGCTTCCTGAAGCCGCTGCTGGATGACGTGTCCGTTGTGAGCTTGAGGGATGACATCAAGCATCACCTCCAAGCGGTCTGAAAAGGGTATTGTTAGCACGGTGAAGCGACTATTTCGCAACCTGCGTAAAGACCCGGTTTGCTAGGGTCACTACTCTGGTCGGCCGGGTGTCTCCCTTCATCCATGCCTACGGTTCCAACCTCGAGAACGTCACCCAGCTTGAAAGCGACGGGAAGAAATAAAAAGAGAGCTGAGGCTGCAAACCTCAGCTCTCCGTTATCGAGGACGAGTTCCGTCTTATGAAAACAGGTGGCCGATGCGGCTGCCTAACTTGGAACTGCTCACGGAGTGCAGGCCGCGCTTCACAGCGCTTAGACCATCATCTGTCAGATGACTGGCGCGATCATACGCAGGCTCCGCGAGTTCTGAGAGACGATCCTGGATGTCTTCGAGCAACTGCAGGGCACGATGTTTTGGCGACGGCGGAGGGGTCAAAAAGCCTCGTGCGACAATGCCGACGGCGCAGCCGAAGCCAACGGTGGCCATGGCGGCAACGAACGGATGACGACGAATCAGGCTTTCGATCTGGGTCATGGGCTGTGAAGGGGCGGCTCCGGTCACAGAGGTTTCTTCGTCGGTGGGAGGGAGAACAGAGGGATCGTTCATGGCAGTATGATTTTGGATTTGGCAGGAGAGTTGCAGAGTTCAAAGGCTTTGACCACGCCGAGGGTCAGCAAGGCGGGGCGCAGCACGGTGAGGGTGACGGCCGTCACGCTGGCCACGAGGAAGCGTGTGGGAAGCACATTGAGGACCAGGCCGACGCCCATCGCCACGGCCATGGCTTTGGCGGGTTCGTTGCGTGCCATCGTTTCAGCATCGGTTACGAGACGCTGCACAAGTTGTTCAGCGGGTTGAATGGGGGTTTCCGTGTTCATAGGTTTTAAATAAGGCTGGAAAGGAAGTCTGCCATTCTTTCGCAAGCCACAGCATGAATGGCCGGATCAATCATCAAACGATTGAGCGAGTTCAGGACCACGACGTTTTTTTCCATCCACGCCGCAGGGATCAACCGATTGGGACAGTAAAGGAAAAGCTGTCTCCACCTCGACAATGAATCTACTTTCGTGCTTAAAGAAAAAATGCATCACACGATGAAAGACCCGACGCATTTGCACAACGGAACCCAAGGAGGAAAAATCTTGTCCTGCATCGAGCGCTCGTATTGGACCGGTACGCAGTTTCGCGCGACGCGGAGAAATCCTGTCCGCGTGCATGTAGAGCAGCAGCAGAGGCTGCGGCAGTTGCTCGAGACCACGCGTGTCCGTTCATCGTATTATCGGGAGAAATACCGCCACATCGATCCAGGCTGCACCAACCTGGTTGAGTTTCCTGTCATGACCAAGGCGGAGATGATGAGCCATTTTGACCAGGTGGTGACTGATCCGGCCGTCACCCGCTCCGGTGTCGAGCATTTCATTGAGGACATCCGAAACGTCAAAGAAGCCTTTCTCGGCAAATACACCGTTTCTCATACCTCCGGCAGCCAGGGACAACCCACGTTGATCGTGCAGAATCAATTGGGGCTGGATCTGCTGTTTGCTTTTCAGATGACGCGTGGAAACTATGGACATCACGGCGGCCTCCTAGGCTTCATAGAAGCGATGCAGAGAATCAGGCAGCCGGCCCGGCTTGCGGTGATCATCAATCAGCAGGGTTTTTTCCCTTCCGCCTGGATCTGGCAGCACCTTCCGGAATACATGCGTGTGTACATGCAGTTCTTGTTTGTGCCCGCGTCTGATCCTGACCTCGTCAAAAAGATCAATGAGTTCAGTCCCAATGTGCTGAGCGCCACACCGGCGACGATGGATCTGCTGTCATTGAAGACAGACCAGTTTCGCCTGCCAAAGCTGCGGCAGGTGGTGACGTGGAGTGAAACGCTGACATCCGCAGCACGCCGCCGGATTACGGAAGCCTTCCGTGTGCCGCTGATGGACAACTATGCCTCGGGTGAATGCATGTTTCTCACCAATGGATGCCCGAGTGCAACAGGGGCGCACGTGAATGCTGACTGGGCCATCCTGGAAGTGGTGGATGAAAACTACCAGCCTGTCGTCCCCGGTCGGCTCGGAAACAAAGTTCTGCTGACCAATCTGGCGAACACCGTCCAGCCGTTCATCCGGTATGAGATTGGCGACAGGCTGATCATGGCCACTGAACCGTGCGGATGCGGCAACCGGATGCCAAGGATCGAAAAGATTGTAGGACGTGTGGCGGACTTTTTCTGGGTGCGGACATCCACGGGCTACCGCCCTTTGACCGCCTATCCTTTTCAACATGCTTTTGATTATCGGCGCGAGGTGCGTGAATGGCAGGCTGAGCAGGTGGAGCGCAATACGATTGTGGTCAGGCTGGAGCCTATTCCTGGGGCAGTTCCTGATCTGGTCGCCGCACAGAAACGGCTCGAAGAACGTCTGGCGCTGACGGGGCTGCGGCAGGACTTGGAGATCCGTCTCGAAACCGTGACGCGCCTGGCAACGGATGTCTATACGTCAAAATTTCGACGCATGATCAGCCGCGTGGGCATCCCGCAAGATCTTGATCAGCCACTGAGAGAAGTCGCGGAAGACTTTGCCTCGGAGGAGTGCGCTTTGCATGACTCTGCGCGGGTGCCTGCGTGAGCCGTTTATTGCAGTGGTCAGCGGTTACATCCGCGGCTTTTTTTAATGCAGCCAGCACACCCCACCGCCAACGATTCACCAGCATGCTTTTCAATGCTTTAGCCAACAAGGTCAAAGATGTGGCCCTGCAGCAGGTGGCCAAGTGGCTTGCCAACCGCTATCATCTCAAGCAACTCGGGCGCATCATTGACTTGAAAGTTGACAGTGTCTCTGAGGAAGTCTTCGTAGTGCTGGATCTCCATGGCGAGCGGAGTCCGATTGAACTCACGATGCATTACCGCGTGATCAGTCCGACTCTGCTGGAGATTGCGGAGGTCAAAGCTTCGCGCCAGTGGATCGCGGAATTCATCAATCACATGATCCCCGCAGAACAAAAATGCGTGGAGGTATCACCCATGGTCACCCGGGCCTTGTCTAAAATCTCGAAGTGACCCATCGCTGTCCGAGGCCGCTCAAGAGCGTCCTTTGATCAGCCGAAACACCAGCAAGATGAGTATTGCACCACCGACTGAAGCGATAAATCCCACGGGTTGGCCTTCTGTATACCACCCAGCAGACCGCCCCAAAAATCCGGCGAGCATCGAGCCCACCACGCCCAGCAGCATGGTTACGAGGCAGCCACCGGGGTCTCTGCCTGGGGTGAGAAATTTAGCGACGACACCAACGACAAGGCCAATGAGGAGCATCCAGAGAAAGGTCATAATGTGTGAGGAGTTAGAAGGGTGAACTGATCACACGCATATCGCCGCACAGGTCGGCCTCGGTTGCCTCGGAGTGAAAAGTGCCGCGATTTGAATGCAGGATGCTATTGTGGCAGCGTCTCTGGAGCGGGCATTCTGCCGGGAACGATGTCCACTCGTGTGCCAGGTTTTACCCACTGGGACAAACGGATGATGTCCCTTGACCCCATGCGCACGCAACCCCACGACACCGCGCTTTTCAGGCATTTCTCGGCGGTCGTCCCATGTATGTAAATGCAGCGCTGCATGGCTCGTGCGTTGCAGGGCTCCCTGCCACGCAGTCGCAGAATGCGGGTGACAATGGCGTCATATCCCGGTGTATTCGCCCGCAGGATTTGGCCCGTCGGCCGACGCCCGCGCAGCAGTGCGCCCTTCGGCAGGCCTTCGCCAATAATATCGACGACTTCCAAATGGCCGGTGGGCGTGAGGCAGGAGTGAAGCTTGTCTCCCAGGCCAAACCGTGAGGTGCTGACTGGATAGTGTTTTTTCGGCGTACTGTTTTCAAACGTCACCATCATCTGTTCTTCCACACTGACGACAATGCGCTGCGTCGGCACTGGCTGGGGACACGGGCAGCGTTTGGAGAAAAAGGAAGAGCCATGTCCCTGATATAAGGGGCATTTCTGGGCGCAGCCGGTCAGGCCACAAAAGGCCATGAACTGAGAGATTTGGATGAGTTTCAGCAGGCTGCGCGGACACCGATTCATACTGTCTTATCGCGCAGATTACTCATTACGGTCGGGCGTCATGCAGACCGCTGCGAGTTCGCATGGTAAGGGTATGTCTCATAAGGCAACCGAATGAAATGTGAAAAGTTCACCCATCCAGCCGACGTGTGGCTGACGATGCCATAGTGTCCAACCCTGATCCCTTATGAAACACATTCTATTCACCATTCTCACAGCCGGAGCCCTTCTTGCTGCCAGCTGCAACAAGCAGAAGCAAGCCATCGATGCTCAAAACGATGCTACCAAAACAGCGATCGAGCATCAAAAAGATGCCGTGGATGCCAATGCCAAGGAGGCAAAAGCGCAGGCAGAGATCAATGCCAAGGTCGAAAAGGCCAACATCGAAGCCAAGCAGGCATCCGACCAAGCCCAGCTCGATGCTGAAAAGAAGAAGGCCGATGCCGAGGCCGCCGCAGCCAAGGCCAGAGTCGATGCCGAGAAAAAGTAATCGCATCCCGAGGAACGGGCCGGTGCGTGGCTCCGCTCTTTTGGACACCGTTCAATTCCCAACCCAAACTAACTAGCAGCAAACCCAACAACAACACACTATGAAAACATCCTTCAAACGCCTTGCTCTTCTCGTTCTCGCCTCAGCCGTCTGGACTCTTGTCGGCACCAGCTGCCGCACCGTGCGTGGCTTCGGCCAGGACGTCGAGCACGTAGGCGGTCACATCGAACACGCCTCCCGCTAAACGATTCGCCATCGTTAAAAGCGTTGCTGATGAAGCCTGTCAGGTTTTGCGGCAACGCTTTTTTTATGCTCAAAAGGCTGCGCGTTCCTAGGCGCAGTCCTTTTCAACTAGACACCCATCTCTGCCAAATTCCCATCATGAAACCATCCGTCATCTCCATCCTGCTTATCGTCATCGGCGCCGCCATGCTTGCTTATCAGGGCTTCACATACACCACCCGAGAAAAAGCCATCGACCTTGGCCCAATCCAGGTGACTGCTGAAAAGCAGCACTACGTTTACCTGCCGCCTGTCATCGGCGGATTGCTGCTGGTTGGCGGTATTCTCATGCTCGTGAAGTCCAAGGGGAGATAGCCTTGCTCACCGCGCCGCGCAGGATGAACGGACGAGCCGTCCTGCTGCGGCGTAGATTTAGGCTTTGGACACATCCGGCAGCGGCGCTGAGTGAGATTAACACTGGCAGGAAAGCACAGCCATCCCGGCTTTCCTGGAAAATACCCTCATGGACACTTTCAATCGCACGCTGTCGCACTTTTTAAAATTTGTCAGTGCGCTTTTGGTCATCGGCACCCTCTATCTGGGCCGTGAAATACTCATCCCTCTGGCCTTGGCATGCTTGTTCACCTTTCTGCTCAATCCCTTGGTGAAGAAACTCTGCCGCTGGGGCGTGCCGCGAGTGCTCAGCCTGGGCGTGGTGACGGTGGTCTGCTTCTCCACGCTGGCGCTCGTGGCCTGGCTGCTGGGCGGGGAACTGGCCAGTCTGGCCAATGATCTGCCCAATCATCAGCAGAACATTCAGCGCCGTATCGTCTCGGTCCATAAGATCGGTGACGCCCCGCTCCTCCATCGCTTGCGGCAGATGGCGGGGGATGTGAGCCAGCCAGCCACACCTGCCGCCGCCGCAGCGCCCCCCGCCGCCCCCGCAGCTCCTGCTTCGGCGCTGAGCAATGGAGAATCCACGCTGATGAAGGCGCTGAACATGGTCATTTCCACACTGGCCCAGGCGCTGGGCATGGCCGCTGTGGTGATCTTGTTCGTGGTCTTCATGCTCCTGCGTCTCGATGACATCAATCAGCGTGTGGCGCGGCTGGTTGGCTATGGACGGCTCACGCTCACGACCAAGGCGCTCGATGAATCAGGAGGCCGCATCAGCCGCTATCTGCTGATGCAGGGCACGGTGAATGCCATCTATGGACTGGTACTTGGCATCGGCATGGCATTGATCGGACTTCCCTACGTCCTGCTATGGGGAGTGATGGCGGCTATCTTTCGTTTCATTCCTTACGCAGGATCGTGGATCGTGACCGCGCTGCTCTTCAGTTTGAGCCTGGCCATCTTTGACGGCTGGACCCAGCCGCTCATGGTGGTGGCATTCGTCATCACTCTTGAACTGATGACCAACATGCTGCTGGAGCCCATGCTTTACGGGCACAGCGTGGGGATGTCGGATTTTGCGCTGCTGCTGGCCGTGGCTTTCTGGACCTGGATCTGGGGAGGCGTGGGACTGGTGCTGGCGACACCACTCACCGTCTGCTTCGTGGTGTTCTGCAAGCACGCCCCTTCGTTCGAATGGGTGGACATCTTGATGGGGGAAAATCCGCAGCCGCACCCGCACTTGAGCTATTACCAATATCACCTGGCTGGCAATGAAGACGCCGCGCAGACCCTGCTTGAAAACTCGCTGAAAAAGGATGGGATGGAAGCGGCAATGGAAGGCGTTGCCTTGCCTGCGCTTGCTTTGACCCGACGTGAAGAGGTCCTGAGCAAGCTCGATCATGATGAGGCGGCACAGATTTATCAAAGCATGCGCTCAGTCCTTACCTTGGTGCAGGAGAGTGCAGAGAGCGCCCCGACTACTCCAGCGCAGGGGGAAGACCCAGCGGTCATTCCACCCGCAGCGCTGCAGGTTTACGGACGCGCTTTGCATGGCGAGGCCGATGCACAGGCGCTGGAGATGCTGGCGCTTCTTCTGCCCCGCACCTTAGCGCTGGAGGTGAATGCCGAACCTCGCCTCATTGGCGAACTGGTGCATGACCTTGAAATGAAAAAGCCGGACATGGTGTGCATCAGCGCGATGCCGCTGCGTGCTCAACTGGACGCAAAAACTCTCTGTCGCAGGCTGCGCGCCAAACTTCCGGATCTCAAGATCCTCGTCTGCCGCTGGGGGCTTCCCGATCAGGAACTCGATCCCAAGCCGCTGCGTGAAGCCGGTGCCACGTGGGTGGTTTCCACACTCAAGGAAGCGCGGGAGGTGATGGAAAGCCGGCTGGAATAGTGCGAGGAAATTCAAGGATGTGGACCTCTTCTCTGCATGCATGCGAATCCTCAGCCACACTTCTCCACAGCGGACGGTCATGCCTTTCACTGGCATGATACGGGAGCGAAGTTTTTAAAGGCCGAACTGGATGCCATCGCAGCGACACAGTCCAGCATCCGCCTGGAGCATTACATCTTTCGGGCTTCGGCAGTAGGTGAACGTTTTCGCGATGCGATGACGGACGCGGCCCGCCGTGGTGTGCAGGTGACGCTGATCCTGGATGACGTGGGCTGCTGGGGGCTCCCACGCAGCTACTTCAGCGGACTCATGGCTCTGGGTGCGAAGGTCATCTGGTTCAATCCGGTGCGCTGGCGCTTCTGGGCGTTTCGGGATCATCGCAAGCTTTTGGTGGTAGATGATGCCCAGGCATTCATCGGCGGGTGCAACATTGCGCCTGAATATGCAGGCGATGGCGTCAGCGAAGGCTGGCGTGATGGCGGCATTTCTGTCACGGGGCCGGTGGTGAAGCACCTCATTGAATCCTTTGAATCGCAGGCCGGGATTGCCGGAAATAAAATATGGCAGGTGCACAAAAAGAAAGGCCGCAGCGGCTGGATGAAGGCTGGAGAGGATGTGTCCGTGCTGCTCACGCGGCCGGGGCTGCACCAAGGAGTGTTTCAGCGTGCACTGCGAGGGGATCTGCTGCATGCGCAGGATGTCTGCATCACCATGGCTTATTTCCTGCCGGTGGGGCGTGTCAAAAAAATGCTGCTGCGCGCTGCCAGATTCGCCCGCAGTTTCCGCCTGCTGCTGCCCGGCAAAAGCGATGTGCCACTGATCCAGGTGGCGGCACGGGCACTGTATGGCGGCTTTCAACGGCGCGGCGCGCAGATTCATGAATACCAGCCGCAGGTGCTGCATGCGAAAGTCCTCATTGTGGATGACATCGTTTACATCGGCTCCGCGAATCTTGATCCGCGCAGTCTCTCGATCAACTTTGAGATCATGCTGCGCATTCGCAGCGCGGCGCTGGCTCAGCGGGCGCGCAGCACCTTTGAGCGCGACCTCCGCCATAGCCGCCGGGTCAGGATGGGTTCATGGAAAAAACCCTCCGGCTGGTGGCAGCGCATCAAACAGAAGCTTGCGCGCTTCATTTTCACCCGGTTGGATCTGGGTGTGGCGCAGTTCTTCGTGCAGAAAACCGAGGCTGGGACTCGCCGCACAGGCGGTCATCATCGGCCCATGCACTGATGCCGCCGGGCTCGCAGAGTGCGATTTCAAAGCTCAATCGAGCGTCTGCTCCGATAGGATGATGGGACCCTCATCCATGGTCTCCTTTTTATCCATGAGCCTCTCCTTAAAACCCGCCAATCTCAAACGTTACCGTGATCTGCTCATGCTGTTCTACAAGTATGGGCATGGGGATCTGGTCAAAAATGCGCCGGTGATCGATGATCCGCTGCCGCACTCTCCAGCACCGCCCATGCCGCTGGAGGCCAAGGAACTGGCCAATGATGTCGAAAAACTCGGCCCTACCTACATCAAGCTCGCGCAGCTTCTGTCCACGCGTTCAGACATGGTGCCACAGGGGTACATGGATGCTCTTTCACGCCTGCAGGACCACGTGGAGCCCTTTTCATTTGAGCAGGTGCAGGCGATTGTTTCCATTGAGGTGGGCGCACGCTTGTCGAAAGCCTTCGCCGAGTTTGATCCAGCGCCCATCGCGGCTGCCTCTCTGGGGCAGGTGCATCGGGCGGTGCTACGCAGCGGCCAGCAGGTGGTGGTGAAAGTGCAGCGTCCCGACGCGCGGCAGAACGTTTCTGAAGACCTGGAGGCCATGACCGAGCTCGCGGCGTTTTTGGAAGAACACACCGAGATGGGTCGCCGTTATGGCTTGGTGCAAATCGTGGAGGAACTGCGCAAATCCCTGCTGCGGGAGCTGGACTACCGGCTCGAGGCCCAAAATTTGCTGCTGATGCGTGAGCACCTGAGTGCCTTTGAACGCATCCTGATCCCCGCACCGGTGGAGGACTACTCCACGGGCCGCGTGCTGACGATGGAACATGTGACCGGGCAAAAAATCACAAAATTCAGTCCGCTCATTCGGGTGGACATTGATGGGGATGGTCTGGCCGAAGAATTGTTCAAGGCCTATCTGCATCAGATTTTGGTGGTGGGTGTGTTTCATGCCGACCCCCACCCCGGCAATATTTTTTTAACGGATGATCATCGCATCGCTCTGCTGGATCTTGGCATGGTTGGCCGGCTCGGCAGCAACATGCAAGATCTCCTGCTCAAGCTCCTGCTGGGCATCAGCGAAGGGAATGGCGACCAAGCCGCGAAGGTGGCGGAAAAAATGGGTGAGCCGGATGAAGACTTCGATGCACTGGTCTTTAAACGCAAGATTGCGGATCTCGTCAGTCAGCAGCGTGGCGCGAATCTAAGTGATCTCCAAATAGGCAAGGTGGTGCTGGAAGTGCAAAAAATCGCAGGCGACTGCCATCTGCGCGTGCCGCCAGAATTCACCCTTCTGGGTAAGACCTTGCTCAATCTGGATCTCGTCGGGCGCACGCTCTCGCCTACCTTTGACCCAAATGAATCCGTGCGTCGCAATGCGGCCAAGATCATGCACGAGCAGGCGCTCAAGAGCTTCTCCTCGGGCAATCTTTTCGGCCTGATGCTGGAGGCGAAGGAGTTTTTGGAAAAGCTGCCTTCACGTCTCAATCAATTCATGGACCTGGTGTCGAACAATAAACTGCGGGTCAAGGTGGATTCGTTTAATGAAAATCTCATGGTCACGACCCTGCAGAAAATCGCGAACCGCATCACCCTGGGGCTCATCCTGGCTTCTTTGATCGTGGGGGCGGCGCTGCTCATGCGTGTGGAGACATCGTTCCGCATCTTTGGTTATCCGGGCGTGGCCATGCTGTTCTTTTTTCTCGCCACTGGCGGTGCGCTGGCTCTTGCCTGGCAGATCGTGCGCAGCGACCATTCGGAACGGTAAGCTTTAAAAATGAAAACCCGTCCGACCACCTGAAGGGTCGGACGGGTATGGAAGCTGTGTTAGGAGCTAACTAGCTTCGATGGAAGAAGGGCATGTGCCAGCCCTTGCTTTTCGTGTTCGTGGGTACGGTGTTCGCATTCGCGTTTTTCCAGGATGCGTTGGTTCTTTGTACTGGAGTATTGTTGCGACCCGAATGACCGAACCAGCCGCGGTTGGAGCTGCTGGCATGGTGAAACCACCCAGGGCTGCGATCAGACCGATTCACGCCGGGCTGGGAGATGGTTCGGTTACGACCGGTCATCTTGTCCCAAAAGCTGCGGTTCTGAACGTTGGTTCTGGTGGTGGTGGAGACGATCTTTTGCGGTGTTTGCTGATTGTCCTGGTACAAGCCGCTGTTGGAATCAGTGCGAGTGCTGTGATCGAATGAGGTGCCGAAAGAACCACCGACGGAGGGGTCGCTTTGGGCCGATGCTGTCACTGCGAGGGCAAGTGCTGCCAGCGCAGGAAGAAGTGAGTTGAATTTCATAGGGGTATGGGGGTTGTCCCACAAACTAATCGTTCTCTGGGGCGCTTCCGGGCTCAGGCTTTGGCCGGAGGGCGGGCTCGGGGGCAAGCCCCCCTTGGGGGGAGCGAAGAACCGAATGGCAAAACTGGACATGCCGTGTTTCCAGTGATTGAGGTAGTGTGGAACATGCCCTCTTCTGCCTCCGGTGCGGCCCCGCAGCCGCTTTACAAACAAATCGCCGACAGCGTGGCAAAGATGATCCATGAAGGCGTGCTGCGACCCGGCGAACGGACGCCCTCTCTGCGCGCCATCTGCGATCAGCATGGCGTGAGCATGAGCACGGCGGTGCAGGCCTTTGTAGAATTAGAATCGCGGGGGCAGGTTGAGCCGCGGCATAAGTCGGGGTTCTTCGTCAAAGCGCCGTCTAAGGCCTTGCTGGATCTCCCTGGGCCGCCGCGTGTGCCGATGTCGGGCAGTCTGGGCAACCGGCACGCCAGTCTGTTTGATGCCGTGGGTTCGGCCAACTTGATCTCCCTCGGTGGCGCGGTGCCGGGCGCGGATATTCTGCCTACGGTGAAGCTGAACCGCATGCTGGCGGAAAAGGCGCGCCATGCCGGAGCGCGTGGAATCATGTATGATTTGCCGCCGGGCTCGGAGCTGCTGCGCCGGCAGATCAGCAAACGCATGCTGAAAGGAGGAGCCGTGGTCGCGCCAGCGGAGATCATCACCACCTGCGGAGCCACGGAGGCGCTGATGCTTTGCCTGCGGGCCGTCACCAAACCCGGGGACGTGGTCGCTGTCGAGACCCCCACTTACTTCGGCATCCTGCATGTCCTTGAGGCTCTGGCGCTGCGTGCCCTGGAGATTCCCACTGATCCCCAGCATGGCTTGCGGTTGGATGTGCTTGAGCGTGTTTTAAAGACTCAGCAAGTGAATGCCTGCCTCGCGCTGCCCTCCTTCAGCAACCCTCTCGGCGCCACGATGCCTGATGAGGCCAAGCAGCGTCTCGTATCCCTCTTGAAAAAGCATGCGATTCCGTTGATCGAAGATGACGTGTTCGGCGAGCTGCCCTTTGCGGCGAAGCGCTCCCGCACCTGCAAGTCCTTCGATGACTCGGGACTGGTGTTGTTTTGCAGTTCCTTTTCAAAGACCCTGGCACCTGGTTATCGAGTGGGCTGGGTCGTGCCAGGCCGCTACTACCACGCCGTGCGCATGGCCAAGCTGACTCACACTCTGGCGACGGCCACGCTGCCTGAACTCGCCATCGCCGGGTTCTTAGCCGAGGGCGGGTATGACCACTGGCTGCGCAGCGTGCGCACGATCTACAAAGAGAACGTCACGCGCATGCGGCGGGCCGTTCTGGAGGAGTTCCCCGCAGGCACCACGGTCACCTCTCCCCAGGGCGGTTTTTTGCTGTGGGTCACCATGCCGCCGAAGGTGGATGCCATCGAGCTCTATGACCGCGCGCTGGCCAAAGGAATCAGCATCGCCCCAGGCCATCTGTTTTCACTGGAGCAGCGCTATACCCACTGCATCCGCATCTCCTGCGGTGAGCACTGGTCGCCACGCATTGAGGGTGCCATTCGGACTCTGGGCAGTCTGGCGAAGCGACAGGCCTGAAGATGGCGCTTTGCGTGGGGGGGAATCTGTACGGGTCGCCATTCTCACCATCTGTATCTGGCCGCATTTTGGGGAGATGGAAAGGTAGTGACCATGAACCCCCACTTAACTCCCTTGATTGCCACCATGACCGCCGAAGGCCAGCTCATCTTGAAAGGCGTCGGTGTCTTTGGTCTGATCCTCTTGATTCCAGCAGGGATATTTTTGTTCAAGAACCAGGACCGGTTGTTTGGCCGCAGCAGTGACACTCCCAGCGAAACAGGCGGCAGCCTGACCTACGGACTGGCTCAGACCTGGCTGGTGTATGCGGGGCTGCTGCATCTGGTGCTCTGGCTCGTTTTTGGCCTGTGAGACGGCGTTCTTTCAAAGCTGGTCTGCGGGGCAGGGCGTAATCACCTTGAATCTCGTCGCGTCCTGCGGCATGGACACCGCCCTACTTACCACCATGTCCGAAGCCCGCAAGACCCTCGAAGAACGCGCTCAGATGTCTGACATCGACCGCCTGCGCCACTCCTGTGCCCACGTGATGGCCACCGCCATCCTGCGCCTGTGGCCCAATGCCCAGTTTGCCTACGGCCCGCCAGTCGAAAACGGCTTCTACTACGACTTTGATCTCCCGGATCACCGCATCACGCCGGATGACTTCGAGAAGATCGAAGCGGAGATGAAGAAGATCTCCAAGGAGAACCAGAAGTTTGAATGGAAGGGCGTCAGCCGTGACGAAGCCATCGCGCTGGCGAAATCCGGCCGCCTGGGTGGTCTGGCGGAGCGTCCAGGCAATCCGAGTACGTTCAAACTGGACCTGCTGGAAAAGATTCCCGAGGGCGAGCAGATCTCGACCTTCCAGAACGGTGATTTCATTGATCTTTGCGCCGGACCCCACGTCGGCTACAGCGGCAAGTGCAAGCATGTCAAAATCATGTCCGTGGCCAGCGCCTTCTACATGGGCGACGACACGAAGCCGCAGCTCCAGCGCCTCTACGGAACCGCCTTCCCAACGAGCGAAGAACTCGCCAAGCACCTCGAACAACTCGAAGAAGCCAGGAAGCGCGACCATCGCAAGCTGGGCAAGGAACTCAAACTCTACCACATCGACGAAGAAGTGGGGCAGGGACTCATCCTCTGGACGCCGAACGGGGCGATCCTGCGTCAGGAGCTGCAGAATTTTATCAGCGAAGAGCTGCGCAAGCAGGGCTACAGCCAGGTCTTCACGCCACACATTGGCAAAGTCGGCCTCTATAAAACCAGCGGCCACTTTCCTTATTACAAGGACAGCCAGTTCGCGCCCGTCATCGAAAACGACGACCTCGCGAAAGTGATCAAAGAAGGCTGCGGCTGCTGTGAAGTCATGGAGCGCCTCGGTGCCGTGTCTGCTCGTACGCGCCAGCAGCTCAATGAGCGCGCCGGCAAGGAAGTCATCACCGAAGACCGCGTGCTTCCCGATGAGCAGTTGATCAACGGCTTCATGCTGAAGCCGATGAACTGCCCGCATCACATCAAGATTTACGACAGCCAGCCGCGCAGTTATCGCGACCTGCCGGTGCGCCTTGCCGAATTCGGCACCGTGTATCGCTGGGAGCAGAGCGGTGAATTGAACGGCCTCACGCGCGTGCGTGGCTTTACGCAGGACGACGCGCATCTCTTCTGCACCGAAGAACAGGTGGCGAAGGAAGTCCTCGGCTGCCTCAGCCTCGTCAAGATCGTGCTCAACACCCTGGGCATGCACGACTACCGCGTGCGCGTTGGTCTGCGCGATCCCGACAGCAGCAAGTTCACCGGCAACGCCGAGCAGTGGGACAAAGCCGAAGCCGCCTGCCGCGGAGCCGCCGCAACCCTTGGCGTGCCCTTCACCGAAGAGCCCGGCGAAGCCGCCTTCTACGGCCCGAAGATTGACTTCGTCATCAAGGACGTCATCGGCCGCGAATGGCAGCTCGGCACCGTGCAGGTGGACTACGTCCTGCCCGTCCGCTTTGACCTCACCTACAACGGCGCTGACAACCGGCAGCATCGCCCGGTCATGATCCATCGCGCGCCCTTCGGCAGCATGGAGCGTTTCTGCGGCGTGCTCATCGAGCACTTCGCCGGTCACTTCCCGACCTGGCTCGCCCCTGAGCAGGTGCGCATCCTCACCATCAGCGAGAAGGTCGATGCCTTTGCCGATGAGATCTACGCCCAGCTCAAAGACGCCGGTCTGCGTGTTTCATTGAACAACGATGCCGACAAGATCGGTGCGAAGATCCGTTTGGCGCAGCTCGACCGCATTCCTTACATGCTCGTTCTTGGCGAGAAGGAAGCGGCTGCGCAGTGTGTGGCCATCCGCCATAGCAAGAAGGGTGATCTCGGGGTGAAGCCGATTGCGGATTTCCTTGCGGAGATTACGGCGGAGGTGAAGGAGCGGAGGTTGTAAGGCAACTTACTGAATCATCATGGGTCTGGATTCGGTCTGGAAGAGCCCAAAGCGAGTATGGTTTTGGAAAAAACCAGATCTCGCAGCGGGCTTGTACAGTGGACATGGCCAGGGTTCGTTTCGTGGAGGAAGGTATGACGACGTCATCAAAGCGATCAGCCCGTACCCATTGTACAGCTATGAACTTAGCAACGAGCAGGTCAGAAAAATAGCGGACGCTTTGGCGGCACATTCTTTTGATGCGGCGATGCGGTTGGTTAGCGTAAAACAAGGCATGGAATTGGAGGCGGCGGAATATGCCGATCTGACACGGGTCTTCGCAAAATATGCGAAGGCTGGTGCAAAGCTGCTGGGTTCTTGGTAAGGCCGAAACTTCTCGGCTCACTCAAACTCGCGCCAACGCCAGCAACTCCTTCACTCTCCCAATTTCCGAAGCCGAAGTCTTGGCCACAAAGCCTCGCGCGTGCGCGAAGTGGACGTCGGGTTGTTTTTCGATGCGGGTGAAGTCGTAGAGAGGGTTGTCGTTGTGGCGGGAGAGGCCGTAGCCGGAGCCGCGGCGGTCGGGATAGATGAGGGCAGCGACGGTGGTGGCTTTGCCGATGGTGGCGAGATAACGATCAATGCATGCGGAGGGCTCGTCGGGCATGGGATCGGTGCGGGGGAGAAAGAGGACTTCGTGGTCGTCCACGGTCCAGATTTGCGCGTGCTGGGCGATGTAGTCGAGGCGGGTGCGGAGTTCGCGCAGGTACTCGAGGAGATCGGCACCGATGTAGCTGAGGATTTCCCACAGGGGCTCGCCGGGCTCCAGGCGCTTGGCTTTGGCGAAGCGGCGGAGGATGGTGAGGTCGATGGGGGAGTTGAGCTTGTTCATGGTGCCGCGATCCACGCCGAGCCACTTGGCGGTGACGTTGGGGCCGCGGGTGTCGAACCACTCGGCAGGCTCCAGCCAGTCGCAGAACTGGCGGGCGTCTTCGTACACACCGAGGTGCTGCAGCACGAGGCTCAGGGCGCACACGGGGGGATGGTCGGCGGGGAATTGATGGTGGTCGAAGTTGTGGCGCTCGGGGGCGTGTTCGCCACCGACATCGACGACGGCAATCGTGGGATCGGCGAGATCGTCGGCGGTGGGTTCGCGGCGCACGATGGGCACGCGGTGCACGGCGGCGAGGAGGCTGCAGGCGAGGAGTTCGTCTTTATGGGAGCCGCCGGGGTGGGTGAGGATGAGGGTCAGAGACATGGGGGCCGAAGCGGAGCGCAAGCCGTCAAGAGGTCAAGGATTAGTCAAGGCCCGACGCCTGACCACCTTGACGGCTCCTCTGAACTCTCAGGGTTTCCCCGGCACAGTTTCCATTGTGTTCCTCGGCAACCGTGTTTTCCTCTGACCGCTGGTCCAACCAACCATCTGCGGGAATCGCTTTCACTATGAAGATGATCTATCGCCGAATCAGCTTCTTCTGCGCCTTGATGACGGGCGCACTGGGAGCGCTGACGCTGATCGGCTGGGTTTCGGGATTGGAGATGCTGGCGAGCATCCGCCAGACTTACATCCCCATGGCTCCGAGCACGGCGCTGGCGTTTACGCTGCTCAGTCTGGTGCTGCTGCTGCGGGAGCATCCGAAGTTTCGACGGCCGATGGCCGAGGTGCTGCTGTTCGTGGTGGGGATCGTGGCGGGCGGGAAGCTGTTTGAATTTTTCAGCGGTAGAAGTCTCGGGGTGGAAGAATGGCTGGTGGCAGATCCGGTGATGTTTGGCGCGGTGCGCACGGCCCGGATGTCGCCCATCACCGCGTTGAATTTCCTGCTTATCTGCTTGGCCATCCTGGCCCTGCTGAAAGTGCGGCTGCGTGTTTGGGCCGGGCCAGTGGCGGCGGTGGTGCTGGCCATCAGCGGTGTGGTGGTGCTGGGGTACATGCATGGCACGCCGCTGCTTTATGGCGGCACTATCATCCCGGTGGCGCTGCCCACGGCGGCGGCGTTTATCCTGCTGGGCAGCAGCGTCATCGCTGCCATCGGGGCAGAGTGCTGGCCGCTGCGAATCTGGCAGGGGGACTCCACCCGGGCACTGCTGCTGCGCTGGTTCCTGCCCATGGTGGTGCTGGTGGCGGTGGTGGAGGGACTGCTGCGCACGCACTTCCTCACCGGGTGGGCGCTGAACCCCGCGCTGTCTTCGGCGCTGTCCACCTTGCTCTACATTTTGATCGTCACTGCCGTGATCTCCCAGGTGGCGCGGCTGGTGGGGCGGCGCATTGACCGGGCGGAAAGCGAGCGCAATGCGGCCCAGGCGGCCCTGGAGGCGCTGAATCGCGAGCTGGAGCAGCGTATCGCGGAGCGGACGCGGGAGCTGAGCGCGAAGAATCAGCAGATGGAGGAGGAGCTGACGATGGCGCGTGAGCTGCAACTGGCGCTGCTGCCGGATCACTTTCCCAGCATTCCTCAGTCCGCACCAGCGACGGAAAGCGCGCTGAAATTCTTTTCGCTGTATCAACCGGCGGGTGCGGTCAGCGGTGATTTTTTCAGCGTCTTTCCCGTCTCGGAAACCGGTGTGGGCATCTTCATCTGCGATGTGATGGGCCATGGCGTGCGCGCGGCGCTGGTGACGAGCATGATGCGTGCTCTGCTGGAGCAGCATAGCGGGTCGGATCCCGATCCCGGCCTGCTGCTCTCGCAGATCAACCACGGCCTGCATTCGATTCTTAAGCAGGCTGGGACGACGATGTATGCGACGGGAGTGATGATGATCGCGGATGCGGCGAAGGCGGAGCTTGTCTATGCCATCGCCGGGCATCCTCCGCCGCTGCACCTGCACCGCCGTGAAGGCACCACGATGCCCCTGGAGCTCAATGGCAGGGCGGGGGCGCTGGGGCTCTTCCCGCATGCGACCTTTGCTACGACTCGCACCACCCTGGAGCCAGGGGATCTGATCATGCTCTACACCGATGGCTTGTTTGAGGTCGAAGACACTGAAGGCGAACTCTACACTCAGGAGGATTTGTTAAAGGCCGTGCATCGGAGCCGGAATCTTCCCACAGCGGAGATGTTTCAGGCCGTCCTCGCGGAAGTGCAGGCCTTCTCCCAGCGGCGCGATTTCGATGATGATGTGTGCATTGTCGGAATCGAAGTGGCGCATTGTTTGGCGAGGGAGACGCGACATGGAGAAGAGGGTCAAGCGGTCAAGGAATTGTCCAAGAGCGGTCAAGCGGTGCCAGACACCCTTTTTGACGCTGCCTGACTCTTTTGACTGCCTTGACCTTTCCGCTGTTTGTGTCGGCTAAAGCAAATTCCATTTGCGCATTCCTTAGCCACCATGCGAGCTTTCCTCACATGATGAAAAACGTTCACACCACCTGGCTGGGTTTCCCAATCGCAGCCTTCGTCTGCTTCCTTTTCACCGGGTGCGACCAGCGCGAGATGCTGCGCAAAATGACGCCCATGGAGGACTACCAGCTGGCGCGGACCTTTGTGTCCCAAGTCGCAGCGGGGGACATCGCAAGTGCCGAGAAATCTCTGTCTTCACAGATCAACGCGGAAGAAGCGCGGAAGGGGCTGGCAAGTTTGAGCACCATCTTCAATCACGGTGAAATCAAAAGCTTCGAAGTGGTCGGTTTGTTTTTTCGCGCTGGCCTTGGACAAAACCATGGTGGCAAATTTACGGAGATGACGATGCAGTTGGAACTGAGTACAGGTTGGTTCGTCGGCACGGTGGTGACCACGGTGGAAGGGGAGGTCCGAAAGATTGTCACCGCCAATTTCCAGTCGATTCCCGACTCGCTGGAGAAGATCAATGCGCTGAACCTGATGGACAGGCCGGTGCTGGGGCTGCTGTTCATACCTCTGCTCATCGCCGTGCCGTTGTTCAGCATCTATGCGCTGGTGCTGTGCATACGCACGCCTTTGAAGCGCAAGTGGCTGTGGATTCTGTTTATTCTCATGGGAGTCACGACCCTGCGCCTGAACTGGAGCACGGGAGGGATGGGCTTCCAACTGGTGAGCGTACAACTTTTGGGCGCATCCTTCTCCCGCAGCGGCCTCGTGGGTCCCTGGATCTTCGGCCTCAGCTTCCCGCTGGGCGCGGTGCTGTTTCTGCGCAGGAGACGCTCGCTGATGGTGCAGGCAGCTGGAGAAGAAGGAACGGCAGTCAATGACGTGTCAAAGAGTGGCCAAGAAGGTCAAGTCTCGAAGCTTGAAGATCTTGACCTCACTTGACCCTTTGACGGTTTAATCTCCCGGCAAGGTCTCCGTCGGCCACGTTTCCAGCCACGGCAGGCCGTAGGCGTTCAGGTCAGCCATGAAGGGATCGGGATTGAGCTGCTCGACGTTCCAGACGCCGGGCTGGCGATACTCAGCGGGGTTGGTGAGAAGCTGACGCGCGGCGATCATGGCGGGGACGCCGGTGGTGTAGCTGACGCCTTGGGAGTTCGTCTCAGCATAGCACTCCTGGTGGTCGCAGATGTTGTACACGTAGTAGCGCAGCGGGTTGCCGTCCTTGCCGGTGCCTTCAATCCAGTTGCCGATGCAGGTCTTGCCCTTGGTGTCAGCACCGAGGGTGCCGGGCTCAGGCAGGAGGGTCTTGAGGAACTCAATGGGGATGATGTCCATGCCCTTGTGCTTCACGGGATGGATGCCGGTCATGCCGACATTCACCAGCACTTCCATGTGCTTGATGTAGGCGTCGCCAAAGGTCATCCAGAAGCGCGCACGGCGCATGGGGATGTGCTTGGTGAGTGACTCCAGCTCCTCGTGGTAGAGGCAGTAGATGTTCTTCGGGCCGATGCCGGCGGGAAAGGAGAAGCTGCGCTTGATTTCGAGGGGCTTGGTTTCCACCCACTTGCCATCCTGCCAGTAGCGGCCATTGGCGGTGACTTCGCGCAGGTTGATTTCAGGATTGAAGTTGGTGGCGAAGGCCTTGCCGTGGTCGCCTGCATTGCAGTCGAGGATGTCGAGGGTGTCGATCTTCGAGAAGTGATGCTTCAACGCGTAGGCGGTGTACACGTTGGTCACGCCGGGGTCAAAGCCGCAGCCGAGAAGGGCGGTGAGACCGGCCTTCTTGAACTTGTCCTGATAGGCCCACTGCCAGTGATACTCAAACTTCGCCACGTCACGCGGCTCGTAGTTCGCAGTGTCGATGTAATGCACGCCGGCTTCGAGGCAGGCGTCCATGATGGTGAGGTCCTGATAGGGCAGGGCGACATTGATGACGACCTCGGGCTTGTAGCTCTTCAGCAGGCTCACCAATTCCGGCACATTGTCTGCGTCGATGGCTGCGGTTTGAATCGGGCGCTTCAGTTCTGCGGCGATGCTGTCGCACTTTGTTTTGGTGCGGCTGGCCAGCATGATCTCCCCGAATACGTCGGGAAGCTGGGCGCATTTATGAACGACAACGCGGCCAACGCCGCCGGCTCCGATGATGAGGACTCTATGGGACATGATTGGGAAATGACGAAATCAGAATGAGGAATGACGAAGAAATGCCGAATTTGGCGGGAGGGCGAGTGTAGCAGGCATGGGGGGAATGCAAGCGACGGAAATGGGGTGAAAGGCAACCTGCGCCGACCTGCAGCGTGTCTGGCAGCAGCAGTCATAGCCCATGCGAGCACCTTGTTCCCAGAACGAGCTAAAGCTCAGTGCTACTTTACCGGAGGCGGGCCGCCATCGCGCCTCTGCGGCTGTGCCGCGAGGAGATCGGTGAGGATGCCGCCGCTGGAGGAGGCGGGCATGAGGGTGACAGTGGCTTTGCCGTTGATGATTTTCTGGGCTTCGAGGACGTCGAAGACGGCCTGGGCCACGTCGGGGTCGGTGGAGATGTCCCGGAGGGCGTCGCCGACGATCTGGGGGCGGACGGCGGCGGCTTTGGCGAGCTCGACGGCGGCGGTTTTTTCGGCGGTGCTGGTGATGACGCTGACCTGGTTCACGCCGTCCTGTTTGATGGCGGAGGTGACCTGGCGGAGGCGGTTGACGACCTTGCTTTCGATCTGCTTGATCATCATGGCATCGCGGAAGTGGACCTTGCGGATGTACACGCTGCCGAGCTTGAAGCCCCATTCGTGAGATTTGGGCGTGACTTCGCTGCGCACGGTGTCGCTCATGACGTGACGATCGATGAGCATTTTGCCAAGCGGCAGGTTGCTGAGGCAGCGGACGGTGGAGTTGCTGACGTTGGCGGAGAGAGAGCCGCGCGGATCGGTGTTTTTGAAGAGGAAGAAGGCGGGGTCGCTGACAAACATTTCATACCAGATGCCGATGCCCATGGGCGCGCCTTCTTCGGAGTTCACCGCCTGGCTGCGCAGGTACGTTTGATCCAGGCGCAGATCGACGATCTGGCATTTGCCGAGCCAGTTCACGAGGAAGGCCGCAGGGCCGAGCTTCGCGGGCAGGAGGTGCAACCCCGGTTCATCGAGAACGCCGATGACCTTGCCAAACAGGATGTACACCTGGCTGCGGCGCTCCTGCACGATGGCGTAGAGCCCGGCGATGCGGCCGAGGAAGAGGAGGAAGGGCACCGCGATGCTGCAGCCGATGAAGGTGATGGCAGCGGTGAGGAGGAATTGGGAAAAAGCGTCCATGGAAGTGTGTGTTCTGGATTCCTGGTTCTTTGTTAGTCCCTGCGGGTTTCGACGAAGACCTGGCTGGCTTTGTCGAAGAGGGCGAGGCGCACATTGCGCACGTAGGAGCGCAGGGCGGCACTGCCGCGTGATTTCAAATCGAGGAGCTGGGTGGCGAGCCTTTTCAGGGGCTCGACTTCTGCCTGGGCTTTGAGGGTTTCAATTTCCACGGCGCGCTGGGATTGCACGATCTTCTGGTCCGCGCTGGCCTGGGCGAGGCTGATGTCTGAGGAGACCTGGTTGTAGGCGGTGTTGATGGCGGCGAGGGCAGACTCGACTTCATGCGGCGGATCGATGCCGGTGATCAAGGAAGCATCCAGCACGATGCCGTAGCGCGCAGAGGAGCTCTGGCATTCGTGGTCCATGTGCTCATTGAGATCGCGCATGTTTTTGCGGATGTCGTTGATGGAGATGCCGATGGTGGAGGCCGCGCCCGTGTGCTCGGGATCGGCAGTGGGATCAGGCGGCGCCTCAAAGGTGGCGATGCGCTCACGCAGCACGCTGACGAAGTAGCCCATGACGTGCGCATAGGCGTTTTTCACCCCGAAGACGAAGGCGTAGAGATTGCGCTCGGACACGCGAAAGCGGATCTGGCCATTGAGTCCGACATTGAGCTGATCTTTCGTCACGGCATCGAGGATGCTGCCCGAACTGTTGGCGGAGGGATCATCAGGGTCCCAGGCCATGTTCACGGTGCTGGTGGCGATGTCCACCTTGAACACCTTTTCCCACGGCCATTTGAAATACGGGCCGCCCGGCGGGATGACCACCACCTGCGGGTAGTCGTAGCGCAGCTTCTGCTCGGCAGTGAGGTGCTCGGCGACGGGATCGTCAATGGTGCGTAGATTACCGACGCGCTGCGCACGGCCGAAGCTGGTTTTGACCGCACGTTCGTTTTGATTCACCGTATAAAACCCGGCGATCAGGTAACGCATGAGGAACCAGACGAGGAATCCAACAAAACAGCCGAAGGCAGTGGACATAGGAGAGAGGGTTGCTGGTTGGGAGAGTCCGAGTGAATAAGGGGGATGCCAACTACAAAGGTGGGGGTGCGTTGGAATTCTCCGGTGTCCGGTGTGGGGAGCTGAAGTCTTGGGGTGTGAGCTGGTTACTTTGCTGCTTGACCGCGAGCGGGGTAAGCGGCAACTGCGAGAACCTACCATGAAAAAAGTCACCTTACTTCTTCTGCTCACGAGCGCCCTGTCATTGATGAGCTGTGCCACGGGCTCCAAGCCGCAACGTCAGCGGGTGGCGGGCGGAGAGATGGTTTCTTTTCCCAGCCAGCATATCTCGTTCTTCCTGCCGGAGGGTTGGAAGACGAAGCCGAATACTCAGGGAGGGGGAAGGCTGATGGGGGCGGCGCACGACAATGGCGACAAGCCGGGCGGCATGGTGTTTGCGCTGATCGCCGCGCCTGACACGCGCCATGCGAAGGTGACGAATCCGGCTTTCATCAAGAATATCCAGCGTTCCTGGGCTCTAAAAGGTTTCACAAAGAGCAGCAAGCCGCAGCTTGTGACGGTGGGCGGGCGTGAGGCGATGCGATTCGAAATGCAGAAGCCGGACACGAACCAGTCCCTGCTGAACTACACGTTCGTTGACCGTGGTCAGATGATCGGTCTGTTGTTTTCCTATTACGGCATGCCCGTCTCTCGCGGGCCGGCGGTGCAGCGGATCGTGGATTCGTTCTCGATCAGACGGTAGATGGTTGAGAGGGGTGGGGTTTCATTCCTCTCTGCGCGACCGAGTCCAATGGCGCGCCTGACCAGACGGGGCATCTTTGGAGTGCGGCTGCGATTGGCTGCCGCTTTCGAGTGTCTCGTGACACCCGCAAGCTCGACCGAGTTCGCGAAGAATCACCCGCTCCCGCATTCGAATATTAGACTTGTTCCCGAATAGCGGGACTGCTCTTCACGTAGGTTGGGTGTGTTTGGCGTCGAGTGCCGCGCATGCTCCAACGTAGGCTCCGCCAAACCGCCCGACTGCGAGAGCGTCCGTACGCCTTGGTGCGTTGCAGCACGCTCGCAGACGGGCGGGCTGTCGCCACG
>JANYCZ010000005.1 GCA_025360015.1 Verrucomicrobiota bacterium
GGCAATCCCTACAAGGCCTACACCAACTGGATGACGGGCCGTGTCGGCATGCGCCTTGCGAACAAGAACTGCGCGGTGCGCATCAAGAACGTCGAAGAGAGCGGCGCGACCAAGAAGACCGTGAGCGATTCCCTGCTCTATGCCGCCTACGAGAAGTTCACAGAATTCGGTCTGGAGCCCACGCACATCTTCATGAACGGGCGCTCCCGTGAGCAGCTTCGCAACAGCCGCACGGCCACCACCACCTCGGGCACGCCCGCGCCGCTGCCCCTCGAATGGGAAGGCATCCCCATTATCCGCACCGCCTCCATCGCTAGCGACGAGGCGTGATCCATCCACCCACTCATCACCCACTCGCTATGCACTTGCTCAAAGACGCTGAACTCATCAAGACCGTGGCCCTGCCCGCCGCCGGAGCCACGGCTTACACCGACACCCTTGACCTTCTTCAAGGTCCGTATCAGGAGGCGCAGTTTGAAGTTGAACTCAGCTTGCCCGCTCTGCCTGCCGTGGCCGATGGCAAGTCGGTGTCCGTGCGGCTCGAAGATTCCGAGGATGGCGTGAACTTCAGCGCCATCCCCGCGCTGGCCTTCTTTAAGGTCACGGGCAGTGGTGGCCTCGGATCAGATGAGAGCATCCGCAAGTTGCGGCTGCCCTCGGACACGCGGCAGTATCTGCGCGCCAGCGTCGTGGTGGATGCGGCAGGCGGCAACAACACCGGGCAGAAGTTCACTCTCGCGCTGGTGTTCTAAAGACTTCGGGGAGCAGGGGGGTTCCTCGGTTCGGGTGGCGGCCTTCCTCGTGAAAGCGGGAAAGGCCGCTGGGCTTTGACACCATCGCGGGGCATGAGCCTCTATGATGAAATGGCCGCCGACTTCGCCTTAGTGCTGGCGGAGTTTGGCAAGCCGATAACGATCAACGGACAGCCGCACACCGCGCTGATCTCCGAGCCTGCCGAAGCCGTGTCACTGCAAGTGGGCGGCCTTGACGTGAGCCGCAGCTTCAAAGCGAAGGTGGCCCGCAGCGCGCTCCCGATCATGCCGCGCATCGGCGATGCCCTGGCCTACAACCACGTGACCTACCACCTCCGCGCGGTCGAGGATCGTCCACCGCATCCCATCATCACGCTGGAGGTGTCGCTGTGACCTCGGTGCTTGAACAGGGCCTCACCTCCTACCTCACGGCGTTCCTTGCTGAACATCATGCGGCCATCGCGGTGCATGATGGCACCGGCAACGCGGTCATTCCGCCGAATGATCCCGTCGTCATCGTGAGCGTGAAGGAATGCGTGCATGATGTGGGGCCGCTCTATCGCGGGATGCTGGAGGTCATCATCTCCACGCCCGCCATCGCAGGCAAGACGGTGGAGGTTCATCGGCATTTGGTGGCTTCAGTCGAGGACGCTTTTAATCCCGAAGCCAACGATAAAGTGTCCACGGCCACCGCCGCCTCTGCCCATTGCACGGTGAACGGCTGGTTCTCTCAGGGGCCGAAGGACAGCCCGGCTAATGAGCGCTGGAACACGACCCTGGGCTATGTGCTAGGCATCGAGCGTCTGCCGAATTGACACGCCGTTGGAAACGAAATGCCCGCGCACATTGGAATCCAAGCCACGTTCGGACTCGCCGCTCCGCAGGGCGGCTATGCCCACGAAACCACCGCTGAAGACTCGGCAGAAATCGTGACCACGAAGAACGACCAAGGCGTGACCGTGTTCGCCGATCCCAAGCCGTTCACCAAGCGCAGCGTGAGCATGAAGGGCGTCGGCATTGCCGACTTTGCGCTTGTCGCTTCCGGTGGGTTCGCACCCGGCGAACTCAAAATCCTCTCCGCCAAGGGCATGGAGGAGAACGAGAAGCGGGCCGAGTTCGACTACTCCGGCGTCCTCTACACCAACGCTGCCTGATTTTTCATCCTTCATCCTTCCCGCCTTCATCCTTTCAAAGTCATGCCTGCCCAAACCAATCCTCTCGGCATCAAGAGCATCGGCCTCACGCTGGCGCAGAAGTTCGACTTGGAGAAGAAGCTCACGGAGAGCGCGGCCTTGCACGACAAGGACGGAAAGTTCGTCCAAGGCGACGCCCGCGATCCCGTCTGGGACTTTTCCATTGATGGGAAGGGTGACCTGCCAGCCGGGCTCATTGCGGGTGGCAACGGAGGCGAAGCCATCGCCATCAGCGGCGTGCAGGGCGGCAAGACGATCTTGGAGAAGGTGGGGGTCACCGAACACCACGACACCTGGAACGAATGGAAGGTGAGCGGCAAGAACTTCCCCTCCGCAGCTTGAGGACAACCAGCCAACCAACGCGCATTATGGAACAAGGACAGTCAGTAAAATTCATCCTCGGCGAAGGCTCGCCCCTCAAGAGCAGCACATTCGGGCTGGTGGCTGCATTGCGCGTGTGCGGCATCGGCTTTCTCAACAGCAAGCCGCTCTTGGACACGGTTGAAGAGAAGGACGGCGAACTCGAAAGGCGCTTTGTCTGGAGCTTCGGCGGTCAGGCCACAGCCTTGTTCCGTCCGGTGTTCCCCGAGGAAAGCATTGAGCTTCACGAGTTCGCGAGGCGGTTCAACGATGCCGCTTGGTGCCGCGCCCACGCCGATCATCCCATCGCCTTCCTGCGAGCGTTCTCCGACGAACTCACCAATCTGAGGACAACGCTCAAGGACATGAAGCCACTGCTCAAGATCGTGCGGGGCAGCGGAAGCTCACGAAGCATCGCCCTCATCCCCGCCGACACCGCCCCTGATGAAAAGGAGCGCATCCTCCACGAAATGGAGGCCACCCGATGAACGAGCGTGAAGACATGCTGGTGAAG
>JANYCZ010000008.1 GCA_025360015.1 Verrucomicrobiota bacterium
GTAGGACGGTTCTTGTTGGAGCTTTGCGATGGATGCAGTGCGAAGACACCCCAGCCTTCTAAAAATGACCCCGCGTCTGGATCTCTTTTTGCCGTCGCAGAGCGCTTTGCCGCCTTTTGCAGCGGTGCCGCTTCGCTGTTCCGCACCGCGACCCACAACGGCTCCGCACATGCTCGTGTTTACCTTCACGGTCTGATGCAGGCCCGCCACCGTGTTAAAAACATGGAACGCATGGAGGAAGCCGTTGCGGGTGCTGACTATGAAGGGCTGCAGCACTTCATGACCGACTCGCCCTGGCAGGCGGGTCCGGTGATGGATCATGTCGCGCTGGATGTCTCCGGCCTGCTCGCCGGGCCGCAATGTCTCGCCTATGTCGATGAGACTGGCATTTCAAAAAAGGGCGACAAGTCCGTCGGGGTGGCGCGTCAATACAACGGCCGTCTTGGCAAGGTGGACAACTGCCAGGTCGCGGTGTTTGCCGCACTTGGAGCTGCGGAGCGTGTCGCCCTGGTGGGAGCCCGCCTGTATCTGCCGCAGCAGTGGTGCGAAGACCCGGCGCGCTGCAAGCAGGCGGGCATCCCCGTGGAAGACCGTGTCTTCAAATCCAAGTCCACGCTTGCGCTGGAGCTCATCACCCATCTGCGCGGCATTGGCGTGCAGTTCGCAGCCACCGCGCTGGATGCCGGTTACGGCAAGGAGCCCGGACTGCTGCGTGCTTTGGATGCTGCGGGGGAGGTGTTCGTCGTGGAGGTGCACAGCTCGCAGCGCGTCTGGCGCGACGATCCCTGGCCTGCGGCACACCTGCCGGGCACGCCGCGCCGCGCCACCGGCAAGCTGCATGCGGTGGGCACAGCGCTCAGCGTCCGTGACTGGGCCGAGGCACAACCGCCCGCCGCCTGGCGCACCGTCGCGTTACGCCAAGGCACCCAGGGGGAGATCCGTGTCGAGTTCATCCACCAGCGCGTGTATTTGTGGGACGGCGACGAGAGCTCTGCCAAGCTCTGGCATCTGGTGGCCCGGCGCACACTCGACGCCCAGGGACATGCCGGGAAGACCTCCTGGACGCTGAGCAACGCGCCTGCGGACACCCAGCCCGCGCAGATTGTGGCGATGGCCTGCGCACGGTATTTCATTGAGCGTGGCTTCCAGGATGCCAAAACCTCGCTGGGCCTGGCCGACTATCAGACCCGCGGCTGGCTCGCGTGGCATCACCACATGGCCCTGGTGATGCTGGCCATGCAGTTCCAGCTCCATGAACGCATGCTGCACGCGCAGGCCCATCCGCTGCTGAGCACTGCGGACGTCGTCGAGCTGCTGCGCCACCAGTTGCCCTCAGCGGCGGTCACGCCGGAGAGTGTCATGGCGCAACTTCAGCACCGTCATCGAAAGCGACAGAACTCCATAGACTCTGCCTGCCGCAATCAAACACCTCCCGATGACTTTTATGAACGCCCTGGAGAGTTACCAAAGTAGAAATAGTCAGCCCATGCTTTGCATCGGCCGCCTTCACCCGTCGGAGATAGCGGCGGCAGATGACACCCATCGTCACCATCAGCACCGCGAAGAGCAGGAACGGCAGATAATTCAGCATACGAATTCAAAGGTTCAAAGCGTGGCTGTAGGACCACATTCCATCCCTCGCCACACCTACGCCCCCCTCACCCGCTTCTTCACCCCCGCCACATGCGCCCGCTTCGCCGCCCTCTTATCCGTCCCCTTCACCAGCTCCTCCAGCGCCCCTTTCACCCTCTCCACCTCCTCCGTCCCCAGCAGCACCTCCTCATGCCCCGTGATGTAGCTGGTCAGCCCGTCCTCGATCACATACTTCGGCAGCTCGGTTTTAAACGTGCTCCCGCCCATGAAGAAAATCACCGAATGAAACTTCACCTCCGGCAGCTTTAAAAACTGTGCCAGCGCTTTGATGTGCAGCCGGTTTTGCCAGATCGGATTCTGGAAGGGCACCTTCGCCCCGGAACCAAACGTCTGCGTCCACTTCGCCTGGTTTTCAGATCCGTAAATCCAACCCGTGTAGTTCTTCGTCTCGATCACAAAGATCCCAAACGGCGACACCACCACGTGGTCCACCTGCGTCGTCCCATCGCCATCCGGGCGTGGCAGATACAGATCGCTGAAGCCCCGGTAGAGCTGCTGATCCAGCCGGCGGAAGGTCCCCTTGTTTACCAGCGCCTCCCCCAGCGATCCCTTGATGGAAGACTTGAACCTCCGATAAACAAACAGCGCCACATACAGCCCCGCGACCACCCCGAAGATCGGCAGGTTGGCCTTGATCAAGGCGGAGAGTGCATGGGGGTCGGTCATAAAGCCGACTTTCGGCAGCAGCCCCTTCGCCACAAGTCGAAGCATGCGTGGCCACGCTGAGTGGCGGTGGTTCACAGTCGTTGACGATTGTTTTGCCGTGGCTGCCCAGACACCACCATTCGTCCTCTCTCAAAAACCACTGTCAACAACAGTAAACCAGCCCCCCTCACGCCGCCGGTCTCAACACAAACGCCTCCACCACCTGCCCCTTCGGACCTTGATACACCACCTTCCCCTCGATGTCGGAGGCCTCCATCAGACGCACATTTACCGCGCGCCATTGAGGTGCTTTGGGATGACGGTCACCAAGATCAGGATGCGACTTCAAGACAAGAGGATCAGAGGAAGGATTCATGGTTCCTCTAATCGCACATTCACCTCCACCGCGCCACCCGACCGCCATATCGGGTTATCCCTCATTCACCCCCGCCTCGCATCGGAGCACACTCCGATGCTTGGACCTGAATCCAAGGGGGGAGCTTGACTCTCGGAGCCATCTCCCAGCCGGTGAAGTCTTAGCAGAGAAAGTGTGCCCGGTTGAGAGGGGAAAGCGGCCTCACTCATCCCCCGTCAGCAGCGCCTGAATCATCGCATCCAGTTCTCCCACATCGATCGGCTTGGTCAGATGCTTCGTAAAGCCAGCCGTCAGGCTGCGCGCCACATCTTCTTCCATCCCGTACCCGCTCAGGGCGATGCAGCGCTGGCGGTCTTCCTTCGGCAGCTGGCTGATGAAGTCACACCCGGTGCCGTCCGGCAGTCCGATGTCGCTGATGATGACATCAAAGCGGGCTTTGCTCGTGATTTCCAGAGCGGTGGCGATGTCCGGAGCGGTCTCCAGGGTGTAGCCGCGGTGGCGGAGTATGCGCTCCAGCGTCTGGCGCGAGTCGGCATGGTCTTCCACCAGTAGAATGCGTGCGCTCCGGCGCGGCGTGCCCACGGGCAGCGCAGCCCTGTCCATCTGGCCCCGCTGCGGCGGGGCCAGAGTTTCCGGAGCCGCAGCCGGCAGGCAGACGGAAAAGGTCGCGCCGCGGCCCAGGCCCTCGCTGCGCGCTTCGATGCAGCCCCCATGCAGCTCCACCAGGGAGCGCGTGATGGCCAGGCCCAGGCCCAGGCCTCCAGTGGTATGCATGCCCTGCCGAAAGGCCTCAAAGATGTTCGGCAGCAGCTCCGGGCTGATGCCGCAGCCCGCATCCTTGACGTGAATGCAAAAATGGCCGCGCTTCCCCTGGCTCATGGCAATGTCGATCTTCCCATGCGCCGGGGAGTACTTCACCGCATTGCGAATCAGATTCCACAGGATCTGCTTGAGCCGCGCCGAGTCCGCACGCACCACCGCCTGCAGCTCCAGGTTGGACACATTCACGGTGATGTGTTTTTCATCCATCTCCGCCTGGCAGATGTGCAGCACGTTTTGGATCGCCTCCTGCACATCCACCGCTTCCAGCCGCAGGCTCACCTTACCGCGGCTCACCTTCGTCAGGTCCAGCAGATCATCGATCAGCCGCGCCTCCAGCACCACATTGCGGCGGATCGTCTCAAGGTGCGCGCGCAGTTCCGGTGCATGGTCTGACGTGTCCAGCAGCAGCTCGATGGTGTTGAGCACCGGCGAGAGCGGCGTGCGCAGTTCATGGGAAAGCATCGCCAGGAAGTGGTCCTTCGCCGCGCTGGCCCGCTCGGCCTCCGCACGCGCGGCCTCCGCACGCAGCATGCGCTCACGCTCGCCCGCCATGCGTCGCGTCTTCACCAGCCGGCGGTGAAAGTCCGCAAACACCGCCACCTTGGAGCGCAGCACTTCAGCCGGGATGGGTGCCACCAGCAAATCCACCGCTCCCAGCTCGTAGGCCATGGTCTGCATCTGCCGCGCGGTCTCATCATCGGCCGTGTAAAAAATGATCGGCGTCTTCGCCGAGCGCCGCCGGCTGCGGATGAGGCCCGCCAGCTCCATACCGCCCATCTCTGGCATGTTGATGTCCAGCAGGATGACCGAAAAATCCTCCCGCAGCAGATGACGCAGCGCCTCGTTCCCCGACTCCGCGAGCACGATGGGGTGGTGCAGCTCCTCCAGCACGGCCTGCAGGGCCATGCGTTTGTCCCTGCGATCATCCACCACGAGGAGAGCGCTGCCAGAGCCCCCCTCCTCCTCCGTGTCGGCGGCCTCGGCTTGGGCTGGTGCGGCGGAGCGCCTTGTTTCAGCAGGATGGAGCATGGGTTTCATTCAAGGGCGGCATTTCAAGCTTTGATCACCTGATGCAGCCGCGCCAGCAGGGCCTTCGAGTCGATGGGTTTGGGCAGATAGTCCGTGGCACCGGAGTTAATGCATTTTTCACGGTCGCCCGGCATCGCCTTGGCCGTCATGGCGAAAATGGGCATGTCTGAAAAACGCCCCATGCCACGGATCGTGCGCATCGTCTCGTAGCCGTCCATGTCCGGCATCATGATATCCATGAGGATGCCTGACACGCCCGGATTTTCCAGCAGCAGGGCGATCGCCTGCCGGCCAGACTCGGCAGACAGCACCACCATCTCCTCATCCTCCAGCAGAGCGGACAGCGCGAAGAGGTTGCGCAGATCATCATCCACAATGAGGATGGCAGCGCCCGCCAACGGTGACTTCCCGCCCTCGGTGCCTGTGCCTGTGCCTGTGCCTGTGCCTGTGCCTGTGCCTGTGCCTGTGCCTGTGCCTGTGCCTGTGCCTGTGCCTGTGCCTGCCACCACTTCCGTACTGGCCACCAGATCCACCGGCGGCAGATCCCCCAGCGTCGGGTGGCTCTGCGGCAGGTAGAGTGTGAAGGTGCTGCCCTGGTTCGGCGCGCTTTTCACCAGCACCTCACCGCCCAGCATCTTGGCCGTTTCCCGGCAGATCGCCAGCCCCAGGCCCGTGCCGCCATACTTGCGCCCGGTGCCACTGTCGGCCTGACGAAAGGCTTCAAAGATCAGATCAATTTTTTCCTGCGGAATGCCGATGCCTGTGTCCGTGACCGACAGCGCGATCACCATCGGCGCTCGGTCCAGGCGCGGATGCCCCTCCGTCCATCCCGCCACCGCCCGCCCCATGCGCAGCGTCACTCCGCCGGTGGGGGTAAACTTGAAGGCGTTGGAAAGCAGATTGCGCAGCAGCTGCTCCAGCCGTTGCTCATCCGTCAGCAGCATCTCCGGCATGCCTTCAGTAATGACGACGTTGAAACCCAGGCCACGCCGTTCCGCCACCGGCGTAAAGGAGCGCCGCAGACGGTCCGCCAGCTCCATCACGCCAAGATTCGCCATTTCCACAGACATGGCGCCCGCTTCGATCTTGGAGAGATCCAGGATGTCGCTGATCAGCCGCAGCAGATCGGTGCCGGAAGCCTGGATGGTTTCGAGGAACTCGAGCTGCCTCGGCATCAGATTGCCTTCACGATTCGCGGACAGCTGTTCCGCCAGCAGCAGGAGGGAGTTCAGCGGCGTGCGCAGCTCGTGGGACATGTTGGCCAGGAAATCACTCTTCGCACGGCTGGCGGCCTGCAGAGACTCCTCCGCATTTTTACGTTCCGTAATGTCCGCGCGAATGGCGATGTACTGGTACGGTTTGCCGCGGTCATCCAGATAGGGCACGATCGTCGTTTCCACCCAGTAGTGCGAGCCGTCCTTGGCGCGGTTTTTGATCTCGCCCTTCCACACGCTGCCGCGTGCGATGGTCTGCCAGATGCCGCGAATGAAGGCCTTGGGGTGGAAGCCCGAATTGATGATGCGGTGATCCTGGCCGATCAACTCTTCGCGCTGATACTGGGAGATGGCGCAGAATTTGTCGTTCACATGGATGATCTTCCCGGTCTGGTCCGTGATGGCCACGATGGCGTGCTCATCCAGCGCGGCTTTCACATCCGCCAGCTCATTGATGTTCGCCGCCATCTGCTCTTCAATGCGCTTGCGCTCCGTGATGTCAGCACGAATGGCGATGTACTGGTAGGGTTTGCCGCGCTCGTCGAGGTAGGGCACGATGGTGGTGTCCACCCAGTAGAAGGAGCCGTCCTTCGCCTGGTTCTTGATCTCCCCTTTCCATACCCGCCCGCCGCTGATGGTCTGCCACAGGCTGCGGATGAAGGCCTTCGGATGGTGGGTCGAATTGATGATGCGGTGGTCTTTGCCCAGCAGCTCCTCACGGGTGTATTTGGAGATGGCACAGAACTTGTCGTTCACATAGATGATCTTCCCTTTCGCATCGGTGATGGCGACAATGGCATGTTCATCCAGTGCAGACTTGAGGTCATTGAGCTCCTTGAGCGGAGTGGCCCCTTCGACATCGGGAAGGGCGGCGCGAGCCATGGGAGGTGGGAGAGTATCCTCGACAGTGTCCATATGAGTGAGCGTTGATGTTACAAGTCTCGTTTTTTTACTGCCACTGTTTATTTGGTTTCACCCCATCGGGGAAACCATGATTTGTATTCAACGATCTCCAAGACCTCCCTGCGCCAACGCCATGACAAAACCTGGCGTGGGGCTGGCGCAACCCCACACCTGACGATCCATTCATTGCTCTTCGGCGGGCTACCGCAGATGCTTGTGGCCCCCACACATTGCGCACGAGCCCACCAAGCCGGATGTATGCCGCCGAAATTTATTTCTCCCGCCCCATCACTCCTCCCGCTCAAACTTCCCCTTCGCATGCTTCTCCAAAAACGGCAGCACCGCATCGATGGGCTGCGCCAGGCTGAACTGCGCCAGCTTCGCATCCGTCTTCCCCATCCAGAAGGTCAGGATGCCCACCACGCAGCCATCCGTCGTGATGATCGGTGCGCCGCTGTCCCCGCCATTCACGCGGATGTCCAGCTGCATGACCTCCACGCCGTCAAAAACACGATGCGTCGCGCTGATGCTCCCCTTCACCGAGGTCGCGCTCAGATTGTCAAACTCCGGATAGCCGATCATCACCACCTCCTGCAGTTCCCGGCAGTTCGCCGAAACACCCAGCGGCAGAAACTCATTATCCTTCTTGTCGATCTGCACCAGCGCCACGTCCGGCACCTCCATTTGCGCCAGCACCGTGGCAGAGTGCTCGCTCCCGTCCGCCTCCATCTTCACGGTGATCTGCGTGGCCCCTTCGACGACGTGCCCGTTGGTCAGCAGCAGCCCCGGGCCGATGAAAAAGCCGCTCCCATGCGCCGTGCCATCCGGCAGAGTCACCAGCACCTTGGCGGCCGCTTTCTTCCATTCCACCACCTTGTCTGCCAGGTTCTCCGCCCCACCCGCGCCGGGTTTGCGGTGAAATTTGTAAAAGCCGCGCAGCTCGGCAGGCAGCAGACTTTTCGGCTGGTCCGGCGGAAAGGTCAGCGCCGCGCTCTTGCCTTCGAGTCCGTCGTTCCACCCCTGCTGCAGCAGCTTGATCTCGGAGTTTTTCAGGGAGCTCGTCTGCACCCCCAGCGCCCCCAGCACGCCATTCATCCGCCGGCTCATCGCTGTCTCAGGCAGCTCCATCATCCGAAAGCCGGGCAGCGCCTCGCCAGCCATGCGGTAGCCCACGGCGTACCACTCTCCTTGCGGGTCGATGACCGGCTCCTGCTCCGCCGCTGGCAGGATGCACGGCAGCACCATCATCACGGCGGCCATCAGTAGAGCAGCTTGGAGCAGGCGGGTAAAGTTCATGCGCTTGGGGTGCAGGGAGAGGTGGGTTTAGGTGCGCGCGGGCGCGTGTGCAGGGCACTGTTTCAGGTGGCTGGCCGGATCGTGATCAACACCAGATGAACGTACCGGTTCTCCAGCTCCTGCGGACGGAAAACTTCGATCAGCACCCGGTAGCCCGCCATGTCAGTGCGGTTGAAAGGAGTGCCCCTGTCTGTCGGCGGTGTATCTTTGAGCGCTGCCATGATCCTGCTTGCAGCGATCACGTCGGGGACGCAGTCAAAGATCCGTGAGTCGAACTGATCGAGCACTTTTTTGACGCTCGCCACCTCCGCCTTGTTTCGGCTGGTGAGGGACTGCCCCGGCGCGCTGGACTCCATGTGCAGCGCCACGTCTGCCCCCACGAGCTTGCTCATGTCGGCATTGAAAGTGTACAGCACCGCGCCCACCGAGTCCGACTCGGCCCCTCCCAGCACCTGCAGCATCGGCGTGACGATGCCATTCTGCGGCAGCGCGACCATCTGCCCAGGATCAGGCCGCACAGACACCGGAAGCACCTGCCACCTCCCGGCGGCGGCGGTCGCAGACTTCACCATGGCCTCGAAATTCTGAATGAGGTTTTGTGCCGGGACTGAGACGTAGGGGCGGGACAGGTTCTTCTGCAGGATCCTTTCCGCCGCCTTTCTTTTTTCCATTTTGGCGCGCAGTTCCACCTGCGCCGCCTCGTCTGCGGCCTTGGTCGCGGTCATCGTGGCCATCCGGGCCTTTTGCTCCGCATCCTGCGTCGCCAGGTGCTTCTCACGCTCGATCCACTTGCCCTTCACGCGCACGCTCCCC
Source organism: Verrucomicrobiota bacterium (assembly GCA_025360015.1). Taxonomy (GTDB): domain Bacteria; phylum Verrucomicrobiota; class Verrucomicrobiia; order Verrucomicrobiales; family Verrucomicrobiaceae; genus Prosthecobacter. The sequence continues at coordinate 8,752 of JANYCZ010000008.1, forward strand.
TTCTCGTAGCGGTCCATCTCCGCCTGGATGGCTTTCGTGGCAGCATTCGCCGCACCCGCCAGTTGCGGCGACTGTTTCGCGGCAGCCGCCAGTTGCGCCTGCACGCTCCGGCAGTACTCCACATGCTTGTCCGTGGTGAAGTCTGCCTCAAACAGCGCCCCAAATTTGATCTCATTTACAAACAGATCCCGCGCCAGGTAAAACGGCTTCGCCTGCCCCACATCATACTCCAGCCACACCGGCCCGGGGGTGGAGCCCAGAAACAACGTGCCGCTGTAATGCGCCGGCAGATCGCTCGGCACCTTTTTATAAATCACAAACCCCCGCGCCAATCGCGCCCCCTCCGCCCGTCCCCGTACAGGGAGCAGACTCAGCAGCAAAACCACCAGCACCGCAGTGCTCGGAGACATGAAGCGCGCGAACATCCCGACCCTTATCGAAAGCCCTCACACTTGTCCAGAGCCGAATGCCCTCCCCCACTTCCACCCCTTCTCTCCTAAGCCGCTTCGCTCATCCGTCATTCGTCATCCCTGGATCCTTCTTCAGCACGCTCATCCAGCTCAGCAGCGGATCTCCCTGCGGCGTGTCATCCGCCGGCTGCTCCTCGATCCGCGACACCATCCGGCGCGGAAACACCGCCATCAGCGCCCCACCGCGATACAGACACACCAGCGCGCCGTCCAGCATGCAGCTGTCCGCCTCCTTCATGGCAGTACCACCTCTCGTGAAATGAATCTTGTATCGATGCATGACCTCAATTTTCCCCTCGATAATTCTTACGCCTCCCGGAGAATTCATTCCGTTTTCATTTCATGCCTGACCCCTTCATCAGGCCACGGTCTTGAATGTTGCTTTAGAGATCTCAATCCCGCATCCCCGCTGCGGCGAAGAAACCGACAGCCTCGTTTCCCCAGATTTCTCGGCACATTCCCGCATCTCCGATTTTCGACCCCCTCAGGCTTTCCCCCGGTCCCACTATCAGATTCACACGCTCTCCACGCCCCTGACATGCGATGACCCCAGGGATGAGAACGTCAAAACTAGACCTGGACGCCGCCACTCTCCGCCTCGCCGCGCAGCCGCTTTCCACGCACACCGACTACGATGCCCTCATCCATCTCGCCGGAGATGCAGACATCGTCCTCCTCGGTGAAGCCACGCACGGCACGCAGGAGTTTTACGCCATCCGCGCCGAGCTCACCCGCCGGCTCATCGTCGAAAAAGGCTTCCGCGCCATCGCCATCGAAGGCGACTGGCCGGACACCTTCCGCGTGCACCGCTACGTCACCGGCCGCGGAGACGACTCCACCGCGCGGGAGGCCCTCGGCGGCTTCCGCCGCTTTCCCTCCTGGATGTGGCGCAACACCGTCGTGCAGGAATTCATCGAATGGCTCCGCCACTGGAACCTCCACACCAGCGCAGCGCGCGGCATGACCGGCTTTTACGGCATGGATCTCTACAGCCTCCACACCTCCATGGAGTCCGTCATCACCTATCTCGAACAAGTCGATCCCCAGGCCGCCCAGCGCGCACGCCACCGCTATGCCTGCTTTGACCACTTCCGCGCCGAGCCCCACGAGTACGGCCTCGCCACCGTGAAGCATGGCAGTGAGCCCTGTGAAGAAAAAGTCGTCCTCCAGCTCCTCGAAATGCGCCAGCAGCACATCGATCAGCTCAAGAGCACCGGCCACCACACCAGCGAAGACTTCTTCTCCGCCGAGCAAAACGCCCGCCTCGTCGTCAATGCTGAGCGCTACTACCGCTCCATGTTTTACGGCCGCGATGAATCATGGAATCTCCGCGACACCCACATGTATGAAACCCTGGAAGAACTCCGCATGCACCTCGGCGGCGGCCCCCAGGCCAAGACCATCGTCTGGGCGCACAACTCCCACCTCGGCGATGCCCGCGCCACCGAGATGGGCGCACGCGGCGAGCTCAACGTCGGCCAGCTCATCCGCACCCAGTTCAGCGGCCGCAGTTTCTCCCTCGGCTTCACCACCCACACCGGCAGCGTCACCGCCGCCACAGACTGGGGCGGCCCCACCGAGCGCAAAACCGTCCGCCCCAGCCGGCGCGGCAGCTATGAAAAGCTTCTCCACACCGTCGGCATTCCCCGCTTCTGGCTCAATCTCCAGGAGACCAACGCCGCCACCCAGCTCCTCGAAACCCAGCGCCTGCAGCGTGCCATCGGCGTCATCTACCGCACCAGCACCGAACTCTGGAGCCACTACTTCAACGCCAGCTTCCCCCGCCAGTTTGACGCCCTCATCCACATCGACGAAACCCACGCCCTCACCCCGCTCGAGCGCACCTCCCAATGGGACACCGGCGAATTCCCCGACACCTACCCCAGCGCCCTCTGACCCTTGTCCTCCGCGCCCGCCACACCCAAAATCAAACGCCAGGCATCTAGTCATTGACCTCGCAGGCCATTCAGCATCTCGCACTGCACCACCCCTGCTTGCGCCCTCACTTCCCCTTCCCCGCCCCCGCCCTCTTCACCGCGGGCTGGCTCTCCAGCCACGTCATGAGTTCGGGAAAGAAATCCTCGGTGAGCTGCACGGCCACGGCGGAGTTGCGCGGGGAGGTGTTGCCGCGCGTGGCGGCGCGATCTTGCAGGTAGGTCGCAGTGCTTAGCGCGGCCAGCGCCGCGCCGCTCTTGTCACGCACTTCCAGGTAAAGGCAGAAGGCGGCGCATTCGCGTTTGTCCTCCACCATCACCCCCTTTTTCATCACCGCAGCCCGGCGCGTGGCGGTGCCGGTTTTCGCCAGGGCAAACAGCTTCAGACCCCTCGCCTCGAATTTCTTGCGCGCCGCCTTCACGCTGTCGCTGATGCGCTCTGCGGTGCTCCCTGGCAGGCCATCGGCGCACTCCTGCATCCCCGCGTACACCAGCGCCAGCGTCTCGCGTTTCAGCGGCAGTGCCGGGAAGTCCTCCAGACGGCTCTCCCTGCCGCCCTCCGCAGCAAGACGCACCTGCACCTTGCGCCCGGTGCCCAGACGCGCGTAGGCCTCGGCCAGCTTCACATTGCTCCAGTAGTTGGTGCCAGATCCTAGCAGCATGGAGGTATATTTGCCGCGCACGCTGCTCACCGTGTCCAGTTGCAGGTTTGCGCGTTCGGGCAGCACACTGGAAAAGCTGTTGTACAAGATCTCCCGCATGTCTGCCATGGACTTGTCCGGCACGGCGCCTTCAGCCGCCGCCTGCATGGCCGCATCCTTCACGCCCAGTTGGCGCAGCATCGGCTGCAGAAGGCCCGCATCCCACATGGCGCTCGCTCCATCCGTGAGACGCTGCACTAGGCCCACGTCGTAGCATTCCGCCAGCTTCGGAAACGCCGGGACGTCCGGGCGGTCCAGGCCGCCGGGGATGGTGTCGCCACGAAAGAAAGCGGAGAGGTCGGCCTTGCCTGCGGGAAAGATCGGCGCGCCGTTCGCGCCAAAGGTCACCCCCTTGGCCAGCATCAGCAGTCCCAGATGCAGCGTGTAGTCGTTGGATGACATCCGCAGAAAACCCTTCGCGTCCACATGGCGTGGCCCGACCGTGCCATAGGGCGCAGTCAGTCTGTAGCCCAGCAGCTCGCTCCGGCCACCCGCAGGCTCCTCGATGACGAGTTTTCTCAGCTCAGGATTCGTGTCCCAGACCGCGCTGGCAAACAGCGGTTTCGTCGTCGAGCCAATCGGGATGAGGGTGAGGTTTTGGTTCAGGCTCAGGCGGCGCAGCTTGGCTTCCGTGACACTTGGCAGGGAGCCGCCTTGTGCGCGCTGGCGTAGCGACTGGATGTCTGCGGGTGCAGGATAGGACGGCATGGCCAATACATCGCCATTGAGGGCATTGATGATGCAGATGCATGCAGGCTCGAGCTGGATGTTGGAAACGGCGGAGCGCCGGGCGTCAAAGCCGCGCACGGCGTCCAGAAAGATGCGGTTCACGCTGCTGTGCAGGCCGCGATCAATCGTGAGGTGAATGTTCGGCTGGCCGATCTGCTCCGGATGCGGGTGCTGCTGCACAAAACGGTTCAGTGCATCCTGAAGCTGCTGGAAATAGGGCAGTTCGGCAGCGAGTTCGGGATCCACCAAGTTGACCTCGCGCCCGTCTTCCAGCCAGCGGCGGCTCACCATGCCGCCGGCGTAGCGGCCGTAGCGCAGCGAAATCTCACGGCCGGTGCGCAGGTGGCGCAGGCGCAGGCGGTCGCCATCGCGCAGGGGGGCGGAGTTGTTGGGCAGCTTTGCTTCCGGCATGTCTGCACGGCGCTGCATGAAGCGGCTCACCGACTCGGAACCGGCGCGGTTGATGACGTCCCCATTGAGCTTGATCTCGCAGTCGTTGGTGTTGGTGAGTTGCAGCACCACGCGTTCCCCTACCAGGGCGAGACGCGCCAGCGGCGACTCCTCGCCCAGCAGCTCAAAGGCGCGGGCGCGGTAGTGCGTCTGGTTTTTCCCGGGGTGCGACCAGGCATCCAGTTTCAGCACGCGATAGTCCGTTGCCGAGGGCGCGCCGTCTTCGTCCGTGGCGGAAAAGCCGAGATACAAATCCTCGCTCACCAGCGATGGCAGCTTCTCACCGGCCAGCGAAAAGCTCCCGCGCCATGCCGGGCGCTTCGGGTAGGGCAGCGCAAAGTTGTGAAACTGCTGGGCGATGTAGATCTTGCCATCCAGACGCACCTCGAAGAAGCCGCCGCCCGTTTCATTGAAGTCGCGCAGGTCCTCATGGAGGCGGCGGCTTTCCTGGTAGAACTGCGCCTGGCGAGGGTTCGCATTCGCATCATCAAAGATCATGCGGCCCCACGGCGGCAGCACCTGTCGCGGATCGGCAGGCGCTGTCTTGTCATGCCGGATGGCACCCGCCTTCGCCATCGTCGTCACATTTTTGCGATAGCCCTCCGGCACATAGTAGTTCGTGGCCTCATCATCCACATGCGCCCCCGCGACAAACAGGACTGCGGCAATCAGACCCAGTGCCACCGCACAGCACGCCACCCACAGGAGCAGCGGCCGTTGATGGATTTGAGGGATGGGAAGCGTGTGCATGGGGAGTGAGCTGAGGGTCTCTGGAAGTGGCCCGCACAGTCCTCTGTGCGGAACGAGCGAAGGTAGGGCGAGCAAGTTAAGAAAGGGGGCGGTTCGGACTTTGCGATCTATGGGTTGGGTTCGGGAGTGCTACGGCCTGCGGTTCCGCACAGAGGACTGTGCGGGCCACTTGATCAGGGCCACTTCCATAAATGAATTCACCAGCTTGCAAACGCGCGCGCGCCGGGTTTTCGGCGATGTAGCGGCGAATTTTCTCGAAGGATGTCTCATCACGGATCAGGTGGTCAAAACTCTCGTCCTGCCAAAAACGGCCCTTCTGCTGAATACGGCGGTTGATCTCCAGCGCGGTCCATTTTTTCCAGGACGCCACCTGCTTCAGCATGGCTCCGCGCTCCAGGCCTCCGACGATCAGGTGAACATGGTTCGGCATGATGACATGGTCCCCCAGGGTGTAAGCCGTACCGTGGCGGAAATGAAGCGAGTCACGCACGATCTGCGCCAGCGCAGGCTGCCGCAGCGGGCAGTCTCCGTGGCAGGCATCCAGCTCCACCTCCAGTGTGCGGGTGAAGCGGCGGAAGTCTCTTCGCTGTGCTTCCGGCAGCCGCTCCAGTTCCGCCCGCCAGTCGGGCTGCGCAGGGTCGATGCCGTGATGCCGCAGCCAGGACTCGCGCTCTGAGATCCAGCGTTTCCACACTTCATGCGGGATGGAGTCCTGCGTGCGCCAGGTGATGAAGTAAGTGGCCCCCTCCTGCTCCCAATGCGGCAGGTCGCCATGCGTGATGGTGAGCGTTTTCGCGGGATCAAAGAACTGGAATGACATGGCTTTGGAAGTGGCCCGCACAGTCCGCTGTGCGGAACAAGCGAAGGTATGACGAGCAAGTTAAGAAAGGGTGTGGTTCGGACTTTGAGCGTTTGAGATTGAGTTCGGTGATTGTTCGGCCTGCGGTTCCGCACAGAGGACTGTGCGGGCCACTGTTCATGGTTCATTCCCTTCGATCACATCCGCGAGCACGGCGGAGGCGGGTTTCTCGAAGGTCTGCGCATGGAAGTCCGCACGGGCAATGCCGAGCATGATGAGGAAAATCAGCGCGAAGCTTTCGGCCACATCGCTCCAGCTGTTGAGGCCGAGCAGGTACATGTTGCGGCCGGTGAAGGGCAGCAGGCCGTAGTTCGCGGCCATCATGTAGAGGCTCACCAGCGCGAAGGACATGCCCGCCATGAGGCTGAGCCAGCTTGTCAGGGAGTTGATGCGATCCCGCCCGCCCAACGCACTGATCATTACTGCGAGATAGGCCAGCATGACCGCCAGCGCGCCAACCACGCCGAACTGCGCGAAGATGAACACGGAGGAGACATTGTCATTCAGCGCGGTCACCGCCTTCGCGGAGAGAACATCCACCTGGAGGTAGCCTTCGCCCAACAAGCCGCGATGCGCGTAGTTCGCCATGATCGCATGATCCTGTGCGATGCGCTCGGCGGTGTCTGTGCCGAGGTTGATGAGGTAATCCTCATGCGCAAACTGCAGCACGCGCAGCAGCGTGCTGTCGGTGACGAGTTCCTCGTCGCTGGTCATTTCCTGCGCCACGTGGGGCCAAAGATTGAGCAGCGCCTTGGGAGCTGTGAAGACCAGCAGCATCATCACCAGCGGCACCATCAGCCCCAGCCCGGCCACGCCAGCCAGCCATGGCTTCTGCGCCTTCAGTTCCTCCGGGGACACACGCAGGCTGCGCATCACGCCCTCCCACAGCGCGCTCACGCCTACGGTGGCCAGCACCAGGGCCATCGGTACGAAGTAGAGAAACATGCCCAGATCACTCACGACGCCCGCCGTGAAAGCCTGGCAGCCAAAGAGCCAGAGCGTCACCAGCGCAAAGCGCCCCACCACCCCTGCGGCCAGTCCGCCCGCACTCTCCTTTTCCCGCCACAGCAGCAGGCAGGCCTGCGCAAACAAGAGCAAGTACCCCGGCACAAAGAACACCGACAGCGCGATGCGCAGGCCGCCAAACGACAGCGCCTCCTTCGCACCCAGCGCGACCAGCAGCAGCAGGCGCAGCAGCACCAGCGCCGCCGCGATGGCACACAGCCACGGATACGTCAGCCGCGACTCGATGCCGCGCAGCCGCTGCTCGATGCGGCCCGGCAGGAGTTCACGCGCCAAAAACATGCCCATCCCCAGCAGCACCGGCGCGGCCACCAGCGTCTTCATGGCCACGCTCACGATGTCCGGATTGAACGGCGGATTCACCAGCACCGCCTGGCCGAAGATGACGCGATTGCAGGTCAGAAAGGACACGCCAAACTGCAGCGACATCCACCAGAACGACGCGCCGTTTTTCCATGCGACCACCAGCGCGATGAGCCCGGCCACGATGACCCAGAAAATGCGCCACGGCGGGATCGTTTCCTTGGTGATGGAGAGCAGCAGACGGTGGCTGCCGCCGATCTTGAAAGGATCGCCATAGTCGAGCGCCTGCCGTTTGAAATCATCCTGCACGTTGAAGCCCGCCCACTGCATCTCCACATCAGCATTGGCTTCGTCAAACGCGCGGGTCAGCAGCGGGAAGGTGATCTGGTGCGGCAGATCGCTGAAGCCGCTGCGGTCATTGAGGCCAAAGCGCACGCCCTTCAGCGTGGCATCATCCCGCGCGGCCAGTTCCTCCTTCACCTCGGACATGGACACGGAGCGGGTCATGGGCCGCTCAAATTCCACGTGCAGGACCGGCACCTCTTTCTTGCCGCGCTCCTCCATGACCACACTCAGACTGGCAAAGCGCCGACGCAGCGCGATCCGCTGCGCATCGTAGGCCGTGGCGGGGTGGAGTACGCTGCCCAGACTGCTGGCGATGCGCTCCCCCTGCACCTCCGCGAGCACTTGGAGGATCTCCAGCGTCTCGCCCTTTTGCAGTACCCCCGTCTCGGTAAAAGCCGTGGCCACCGGCCGGCCCGCGCGGGTGAGCGTCAGCCCAGGGTCCAGTTGCAGCAGGGCCGCGCCATTCACCCAGGCCGGATGCTCCGGCGTGTAGGCAATGACCGACCGCAGGCTGCCCTCCCGCGCCGCCATCTGGTTCAGCGGAAACACCCGCTGCGTCCACAGCCGGCGGGTGAAAAGATTCACCGGCACATCAATCAGCGGCATGCTGATGGTACGGTTCGGCAGCTCCCAGTGCGTCTGGATCAGCGGCTGCCACGCGCAGCGCCAGCGGTTGATGGGCTCGGCGGTCACGACCGCAGCAGCCGCTGTGTCAGTGCCGTCGGCATCGTCGTCGTCATCATCGTCGCTGGTATCGTCGTCATCCGGAGGATCCGCAGGCGTGGCACCCTCCGCAGGCTTGGTGCCTTCCGCAGGTTTCACCACCGCTGGCACCGGCACGGGCACAGGAGCTGGCATCGCCGCACCCAGCAGATGAAAGGTGCCGGCATAGGGCACGCTGGCCTCGCCGACCGGCAGCGCCTTGCCCACCGCCACCGTCTGCGGATACACCCCGCTGATGCGCCCCCCTCTCTGGGCATCCAGTCCGTCCTTGGTGAGCTCCACTGTTAGCTTCCCATCCGCGTCCACATGCAGTGTCATGGCACCGGCAGGCAGTCCTTTGATGAACACATGATCCTCCAGCGAGCCGCCCACGCGATAGGCACGGCCTGTCTCCACCTCAAAGGGAAAGGCCACGGGCTGATCCAGCAAAGATTTCCAGGTCATGCCGGCAGACGTGCGCAACGGCGCTGCGGATTCCTCAAACGTCATCGTGCCCGCCAGGGGTTCCTGCTTTACCAGCGCCACGGTGGTCAGCCCGCTGCGATAGGGCGCGCGCAGTTCCGCCTTGTCGCCAAAGCTCACCCGCCGGCCATTGATGAGCACGCCCCATTCATTGGCCCAGCCGCCGCCTTTCACGATCACCAGCGTCCCGCCGTCCAGTTTCAGGCCCATGACCTGCGGCACCAGCCCCGGGAGTCTTGCCATGCCTGTGCCGCTGCTGCCCACCCAGCGCGTGGCCCCGGTGACATCCATCTCCATGCGCTGCTTCCCCAGCCGCCATTGCGCGATGATCCCTCCCCCTTCCTCCGCAGGCACGTTGATCTGATCCCCATTCGTCAGCGGCACCAGCCGAGGCACGCCGCCCTCTTCCAGCGCCACGAGCTGGCCAGCACTGCGCACCAGGATGCCCCGCTGATAACCGGGCCCCGGCAGGATTTTTAATTTATCTCCGTCCATGCGGAGCAGCAGCGCCTCCGGTGGTAGCCCCGGCACCTCGATGCCGTCCTCCGCACGCCCACCCGTGAGAGCCCCGCCCAGGGGGATCGCCTGCTTCTTGCCATCGCGCCCCACGAGATCCATCTCCAGCCCGCTGAGCTGCACATGGCCCACGCGGTGGCACATGCCGCCGCCGAACAGCAGCACCGCCGTGACCGCGTAGCAGGACACCACCGGCAGCACCGCAAAGAACCGCGGCAGCCGCCCTCCGACATACCAGACAAACGCCATCGCCAGAAAGACCCCGGCGGGCAGGAGGTAGAAGAGAGTGAGGGTCGGCATGAAGGTTGTGAGAGTTAGATTAAGAAACTCCGCACAGAAGGCGAGAAACATTCCATGAAGAATGAGGCCTCAAATGCAGCCACGGGGGTCGCAGGGGAGGAGAGAGGCTTCGCGCGGTTTTTCCGTCTGATTCGTTTGCCACAGCGGTGAGCCAGGGCAGCGCACGCTGAGGCTCGCTTGCCTTGGGCCCAAATCCTTCCACGTAAAAGATGCCTGTCGTATGGAGAGCCTTGCCTGCAATCAGCCCACACAACGGTGTCCAAAGCTCCAGGCGCAAAACTGCGTCTGGAGCTTTGGACACCGTTGTTGGAGTGCCATTCATTCCTGCCATGAATGGCGCTCAGTTAAGGGCGGTCGTCGCGGAATGGAGCGACGCAGGCCCCAAGGGTACTGGCGCGCGGACCTCCGAGTCCGCAGCACTCCGCAAACACACGTCGCTCCGTAGCGTCCCTGCCGCCATCGCTCTCTCGTCCCGGTGGTCCTCGTGTTTCCGCTGTTCTGTCTGCAGCCACACCCGCTGCGTGGAGGCGACCCGCTGCGGGCTCGGAGGCCCGCGCGCCAGGGACTTTTTTTCAGCGGAGCCTTGGGGTTAGTAGGAGGTGAGAAAAGAACGAAGCACCGCCTTAACCGAGTGTCATTCATTCCTGGCATTATTAACTTCGGCGGATTCCGTTCATCGCGGCTTTTAACCAAGAAAATATCCTCCTTGGAGCCTTCCTTGAAAGGCAACGTGTGAGATTGCCATGACTGGAGCCTTGCTCTTGGTCCCAGTATTGCTGACGGCAAGACAGGGAAAAGTTCAGCAGCGGAGTCTGGGACTCTCCCAGCGTCACCTGCTGCTCTTTGCCTCCCACCGTCTTGTCGAACCGGCCAGCGATGCATGCCCGCAACGCCGAACCGTGTTCTTATGCGCAATCACGTAAATTTCGTGAAAAAGATGTGGGCTTGTCTTTTTGAAGGAAATGATCACCATGCACGTCGAATCCGCTTCATCCATGACCGACGCGCCCTTTTCTTCCGTCTCTCCGCAGCGGAAAGTCATCGCGATGGGTGCCGCCGCTTGTTTCGTGGTGAGTCTGGGGCTGGCGTTTGTCCTTACCGGGAAAAAAACGCACGCGCCGAAGATCGACAGCTCCGACACCCAGATCGGCACGCTGACCGGTCTGGCGGTGGTGGATCTGAGCTCGCAGCCGACGCCGAATGACTGGTTTGATGGCGTGCCCGACGGCATCGACGCACGGGCGAAGCCCTCGGTTGAGGCATCTGCCGCTGGCAAAGCGGCCTCCACGGTGGTCACTGGCGACAGTGACGCCGCCATCGCCGCCGTCAGCAAAACCGCCGACAGTCCGCTCAAGGTCAGCAGGACGGCCCCGGCCGCCGCTGGGCCGCAGCCAGCGCCAGCGGCAGCGCCCGTGGTGAGCGTGCAGGCACAGCCCAGCAAGGCACCGGCTCCCGCCGCAGTTCCTTCCACGCCTCAGCCATTGCCGGTCATCAGCGCGGCACCAGCACCGCCTCCGCCTCCTGCGGCCGTTGTTTCCGCTGCTCAATCTGCCGTGGTGAACCCGCCAGCGGCCCCTGCCCCCGCTGCTCGGCAGCCATCTGGCGGCACGAGTCCCACTTCGGCCATCGCGGCTGATCTGGGCCTCGCGGCCAAGCCCAGCGCAACCGGTCCCCAGCCGACTGAAGGCAAGATGTTTGCCACACGCCGGCAGGAGCCCAGACCGCTTTTTGCGCTCCCGCCTTACAAACAGCCGGGCCTCCTCGCGCAGACACTCACGCTGATCACGGAGGCGCAGTTCCGCCACCTGATCAAGCCGCCCGCCCCTCAGGATCAGCCGCCGGTGACGAAGCCGCAGGAGCCAGCGCAACTGCAGGATGCGCCCAAGGCTGCTCCGCCGCTGGTCAGCGCCGCAGCCGCAGGCGTAGCCGAAGAGCCGGTGCCCAAGGCGATCCCGGTACATGTGCTGCATGAACCGGCCCTGGTCTATGCGGCGCAGGCCACCCGGCCTTCGCGGCAACAGGCCATCATCGACGCCTCAGGACACATGCGCCTGACCAAGCGTGCCGACACCCCGAACAGCGAAGACAAGCCTGCTGCCCCCCGGGTGAAGCGGCCGCTGCATGAGTGAGGCGCTGGGTCGTGTTTGGAAATCCGTTCTAGTGCTGGCGCGGGCAGGTTTCGGGGGTGGCGGCGGTTTGTGTCACCGCTACGCGGTTCCACGGACTAGGGAGGTGGTGATCCGCGTCTGTGGGTTGTCACCCACCGCTACGGCTGTGCCAGCCCTCCGGGCTTGCGGAGGGAGTGTGCGTGGGGCTCAAAGTCTGCCATGAAATGGTATGAACTTGCCACGGCCATTGAGCCGACGGTTTCAAACACCGCTCGAAGATGAGGTTTTGTGTGGCTTGCCGGCAAGGCATGGAGCCAGCGCCTCGAAGCCGGAGACGACATCGAACAATTCTTCATCAATGCTGCTTTGACGGAGGCGATGGAAGCTGCCGTGGAGGGTCCCCATCAGTTCGTCGATGTTCTTCTCGGCCCGTTGCATGGCGGAGAGGCGGCTGGCATTTTCGCTGGCGAGGGATTCGGCGCAGGCGCGGAAGAGTGAGATGAAGAGGTATTCGCGGATGAGCGCGCGCAGCGTCGCGGGGAGGTCGTTGAGGACTTCGGGCAGGATGTGGGTGGGCCATGGGACCTGCGTGAGGCTTTGCTGCCAAATTTCATCGAGGGGTAAGAGCCGCTGGCTGACCGGCGCGTAGAGTGAGCCGGGCTGGGGGCGATTGTGGAAGACGTAAACCTGCCCGCTATCGCCCGGGGCGCGGTGGGTTTCGCTTTGGATCTGAATCTGGGCGACGAGCGGGGTGATGGCTTTGACGGAGTTTGGCACGACGAATTTTCCTGCCATCGTGAGGCCTGCATCGGCCAGGCGTGCGTGGACACGCTCGCCCACGGCCCAGACGTGTACTTTACCGGGGAGATCGGCGAGGGTCTTGAGGGCGAAATCGGAGATGATGTCGTTGAACTGGCCTACGAGTCCCTGGTCGGAACCAAACACGATGGCATGGAGCGTGACTGCGGCCTTGGCAGGAACGCTTACCGTAGCCGTGGAGGCGCGTTCGCTTTGACGAAGGCAGACGCTGAGGCCCAGCTCGATGGTGCGATAGTAGTCTGCCAAGGCGCGCACGGACTGCTCGTATTGCCCGATGCTGGAAGCGGCGAGAGCCTTCATGGTGCGCACGACGGACTGCAGATCGGCAGCGCTGCTGATCTTGCGCTGCAGGCTGGCGGTGGTGTCGCTCATGCTTTCTTGGCGGATGCAGGCTGAAAGGGCGCGAGTGCCTGACGTGCGATCTCGATGATCGCGTGGCGGTCTTCGTCGCTCAGTTTTTTGGCGGTTTCGAAGCGGGCGGTTATTTCTGCCGAGATGCTGGCGGCAGCTTTCTCCACGGACAGTTGAGCCTCGGTCATTTTTTCGAGTGCGATGGGATCGAAAAGCTTTGCGGTGAGGGCGAGCAATACGGCGATCTGCGCGGGGACGGCGACGGGTGAGAATTCAGCCTGCTTCAAGCAGGCGCGGATGCGGCGGCCGTGCTCGATGGTCTGACGCGTGTCTTCATCCAGCCGAGCGCCGAAGCGTGCAAAGGTTTCGAGTTCCTCAAACTGCGCGTAGGCGAGTTTCAAATCGCCAGCGACAGCGCGGTAGGTGGCGCGCTGAGCCTTGCCGCCGACGCGGGAAACTGATTTGCCCACATCCACGGCGGGCAGCACGCCGAGCTCAAACAGCGAGGGCGAGAGGTAGATCTGGCCGTCGGTGATGGAGATCAAATTGGTGGGGATGTAGGCGGAGATGTTTTGGGCCTCGGTCTCGATGATGGGCAGCGCGGTGAGCGAGCCGCCGCCACGCTCTGCACAGAGATGCGTGGCACGCTCCAGCAGCCGTGAGTGAATGTAAAAGATGTCGCCGGGAAACGCCTCGCGCCCGGGCGGACGCCGCAGCAGGAGCGACAGCTCACGATAGGCGCGAGCATGCTGGGTGAGATCGTCATAGACGATGAGCACATCGCGGCCTTTTTCCATGGAGTGCTCGGCGATGCTGGTCGCGGCGTAAGGTGCAATGAAGGCGAGGCCGGGTGGATCATTGCCCTCCGTCACCACCACCACGGTGTATGCCAGAGCGCCCTGCTCGCGCAAAATGGCCACGCCTTTTGCGACAGCAGAGGCGCGCTGACCGATGGCGCAATAGACACACAGCACGTCCTTGCCGCGCTGATTGAGGATGGTATCGAGAGCGATGGCGGTCTTGCCCGTCTGGCGATCTCCCACGATGAGCTCACGCTGACCGCGACCGATGGGGATGAGTGCATCGACGACTTTGAGCCCGGTCTGAAGTGGAACGGTGACGGGCGCACGCTCCATGATGGGCACGGCGGGGCGCTCGACGGCCAGACGCTCGGTGGTGGTGATGGGGCCCATGCCATCCAACGGGCGGCCCAGCGGATCGATCACACGCCCGAGCAAGGCATCGCCCACGGCCACATCCATGACGCGGCCGGTCCGCTGCACTTCATCGCCCGCCTGAAGATTTGCGTAGTCGCCGAGGAGCACGACGCCGATTTCGTCTTCATCCAAATTGAAGGCGATGCCATAGACATCCCCGGGGAAGCGGAGCAGTTCGTCGAAGCCCGCTCCGGGCAGGCCGGAGACTTTGGCGATGCCCGTGGCCACGTTGGTGATGGTGCCGACTTCGCGCAGCGACAGCGCAGGCACAAAGGTCTCGCGAGCCTGGCTCAGGCGGGTGAAGAGGCCATCGAAGACGCCGGTCCATGTTTCTGCGGCTGAGCTCATGACGGGGAAGCAGCGGGTGTCTTCGTCTTGGTCAGCAGCTCACTGATCCCCTGCTCCAGCGTGCTGAGGTAATCGGCAATGCTCCACGCCACCTTCTGCCCACCGGCGCTGAGTTCGATGCCGCTGACAATCTCCGGTGCTGTTTCAAACTGCAGCCGGACATCCGCCGAGAAGGTTGCGTTGATGGCTTGCTGCAATGCCGCATGCCGCTCGGGCGAAGCTTCAAAGGCACTGCGCACGAGTGCGGGTGCCGGGGATTGTTTCATCGCCTCGGCGAGCCTGGCTTTTGTCGCGTCATCCAGCGCCCTCAACTTGCTGACGAACACCTCCCACACACGCTCCTCCAGACTCGCGCCGGCGAGATCTGCCAGTGTCTTTCTTGCAATCGCAAACACCTCCGTCTGCGTGCGGCGGGCGATGGATGCATTGAGATTGCTGGCGTCGTTGCGGAGGAGTTCGTCCCGTTTAGCGCTCAGGTCGTCGGCGGCTTTTCGAGCTTCTTCGATCAGGCGCTGGCGCTCGGAGGATGCCTCTTCGGCGGCCTTGCTCAGCAGGGCGGCGCGCTGCTTGTCGAACTCCGCGTTCTTGTGCTGAAATTCGTCGCGCTGCTTGTCGGCCTCGGCCTTCCGCGCAGCGGCGTCTGCGAGTTCTGCGGCGATGCGCTTCTCGCGGGCGTTGATGGCATTGAGCACGGGATGATAGAGATAGCGCTGCATCAACCACACCAGGAGGAGGAAGTTCAGGGTTTGCGCGCCGACAGTGAACCAGTCAATGAGCATGGCGTTACTTGGCGACGGTTTGCGTGATGAAGTGATTCCAAAACGGATTGGCGAAAATCAGAATCATCGAGACCACAAAGCAGTAGATGGCCGTGGACTCGATCATGGCGAGTCCGACGAACAAGGTGCGCGTGATGGTGGAGGAGGCGTCCGGCTGCTGGGCCAGCGAAGTCAGCGCCGTGGCGACGGCTTTGCCTTCCGCGAAGGCCGGGCCCATGCAGCCGAAGCTGGTGGTAAGGCCCGCCGTGATGATGGAGGCGATTGCGACGAGGGTGGTGTCATCCATGGTGTGTGTTGGGGTGGTTGAGGGGTGGGTTCAAGCGGGTGATGCGGCGGCGGCTTTCGTTTTCACCGGATGCATGGCGGCGGCGATGTAAACAGCGGCGAGAATGCTGAAGATGTAGGCCTGCACCATGCCGGTGAGCAGGCCGAGGAGGGTCATCAAAATGGGGAATAGAAACGGGGTGATCGTCAGCAGGATGGCGATGATCATGGCCCCGCTCATCATGTTGCCAAAGAGGCGGACGGCGAGCGCCAGCGTGCGTGAGACCTCGCTGATGAGATTGAAGGGCAGCATGATGAATGTTGGCTCAAGGTAGGATTTCAGATAACCGCGCAGGCCCTGGTCCTGAATGCCGAACATTGGCACCGCGATCAACACGCATAGAGCCAGCGCCGCTGTCGTGGAGAGCGAGCCGGTGGGCGGCTCGTAGCCGGGGATCACGGTGCAAAGCGCGGCGGTGGCCACGAAGAGAAACAGCGTGCCGAGAAAGCCGATGAATTTCTCCGGCTGGCGCAGGCCCACTTCAGAGATCTGCTGCTGCATCGCGGTGACGATGATCTCCAGCAGGTTTTGCCAGCGTGAGCGCTGGTGGTCCGTGGAGAGATGGCGCGTGATCAGCTTCGCACCCACCGCGAGCAGCAGCATGATGCCCCAGGTGAACACGAGGGTGCCGTTGATTTTGACAAACCCGTGCTGCCAGAAAATCATTTCATCAGGACTCAGGCGCATGCTTTTCCTCCTTCTGCTTGAGACGCGTCAGCCAGGTCACGGCCAGACGTGCGATGATGAAACCCACGAGGCAGGCCAGCAGGCGCTGCCACTGGCCGTTCGCGGTGAAATAGAAGCCGGTGACCACGACACTCATCCGCGCGACGGCGCTGACGACCAGCAGCAAAGCAGGATGCGGTGACACAAGCATTTGGCGAATGGTCCACCACAGGCCGCCGAAGAAGACCGCGCCGAGCAGCAGGCCCACGGCGAAGGGTGGCAGCATGGAAAGGGCGTCATTCATCTTTAGCATCCTCCTGCTCTTCACTCATGGCTTTGTCTTCCTTGTCGATCCAGTGCCACGCATTCACGCAGCCCAGCACCAGCCCGGCCACCAGCAGAGCCAGCGTCCAGGAATGCGCGCCGGGGTGGTTCGCATCCAGCCAGGATCCCAGGGCCGCACCGAGGAGAGTCGGTACCACCACCGACCAGCCGACGAGGCCCATCATGCCCAGACCAAACCACACGGCGGAGGTGGGATGACGCCGCGCCTTGAGCTTGCGCGCCGCCTGCGCGCCGACCTGCTGGGCGAGAGTGGGCGCGCGTTTCGCATCGGGTGCTGGCGGTTCGTCATTCATGTTTGAACTGGGCAAAGCGCCGCAGAAATCCTGTCTCCAGCTTTGCCATGACGGAGCGGGCGCTGCGCTCATCGTCATCGAGCGACAAAAATTCCTGCTCCACGGATGCACGCAACTGGCCCAGATCTTTCCCGGTCATGGCGCGGCGCACGGACACGAGTACATCCGGCCCGGTCTTGACCAGCACGCCTTCATCCACGGCTAGAAACACCTCGCCCTCAGCCTCGCTCTCATACACCAGAATGCCGGGAGCGAGGGCAGCGACACAGTCCTGGCGCTGTGGCAGCAGGCCGAAGGAACCCTCGCGCGTTTCCGCGACGATGCGCGTCACGCCGGTCTTGTCGGCGAAAATTTGGAAGGGCAGCAGGATCTTTAGATTCATGCGGCGACATTGGCGGGTTTCGCTTTCGGCTTTGCTTCATCAATCGGGCCGATCATGTAGAGCGCGCTTTCGGGGTAGTCTTTGAACTCGTCATTCAAAATGCGCTCGCAGCCGTCCAGCGAATCCGCGAGGCTGACGAGCTTGCCGGTCATGCCGGTGAACTGCTCGGTGGTGAAGAACGGCTGCGTGAGAAAGCGCTCCAGCCGCCGCGCACGGCCCACCACATTGCGATCCTCCACCGACAGCTGCTCCAGGCCGAGCATGGCGATGATGTCCTTCAAATCGGCGTATTGCGCCAGGGTGCGGCGGATCTCCTGCGCGAGCTTGTAGTGCCGCTCGCCGACAATGCCCGGCGTGGCCATCTTGGAACTCGACTGCAGCGGGTCGATGGCGGGGAAGAGCCCCTCGCTCGCCCGTTTGCGCGAGAGCACGATGGACGCGGAGAGATGTGAGAAGGTATGCACCGCCGCAGGATCGGTGAAGTCATCCGCAGGCACATACACGGCCTGGATGGAAGTGATCGCGCCGGTGTCGGTGTTGGCGATTCGTTCTTCCAGACCCGACAGCTCGGTGCCCATGGTGGGCTGATAGCCAAGGCGCGAGGGCATCTGGCCCATCAGCCCGGAGACTTCCATGCCCGCCTGGATGAAGCGGAAAATATTGTCGATGAGCAGCAGCACATCGCGATGCTCATCATCGCGAAAATACTCCGCCATGGTCAGCGCCGCATGGCCCACACGAAAGCGGCTGCCGGGCGGCTCATTCATCTGGCCGAAGATCATGACCATGTTTGGCAGCACCCCCGCCTCCTTCATATCACGATACAATTCTTCACCCTCACGGCAGCGCTCGCCGATGCCGCAAAAGATGCTCACCCCTTCCTGATGACCGACCATGTTGTGGATCATCTCCGTCAGCAGCACGGTCTTGCCCACACCCGCGCCGCCAAAGAGGCCCGCTTTGCCGCCGCGCTCCAAGGGCACCAGCACATCGATGACTTTGATGCCCGTCTCGAAGACCTCGGACCTGGTGGAGCGCCGCGCCAGTGCAGGCGGTGCGCGATGCACCGACCGCCACTCCACATCCTGCAGCGGCGCTTCACGATCAATGACATTGCCAAACACATCCAGCATGCGCGAGAGCAAGCCTTTGCCGACCGGCGCCTTCAAGGGCCCGCCGGAATCCTTCACCGTCATGCCACGCGCTAGGCCCTGAGTCGGCGTCAGCGCAATGCCGCGCACGTGGCGGGCATCGCGCTGTTCCAGCACTTCGATGACGATGCGGCCATCTTCGCCGGTATGGAGAACGGTGTGAATGGGCGGCAGGCGATCATCGAAGCGCACGTCCACCACGCTGCCGCGAACCGAGACAACGACGCCTTCGTGCGCCGACAACGAGGCACCGCCCTGTTGCGTTCGGAGATCCAAGGGCGGCGCGGTCATCGTGTTCACGGGCAGAGTTTCGCTTTACTTTATTGAGGGTTTTTGCTGTTCCGTCATCGACCCTGCGGCGATCACGTGCCATGGGGCCTTCACCCCATACTCCCCTGGCGGAAGGGTTCTCGGCGGATCCTGCGAGATCAGCGCTCTCTCTTGTCGCCCGGCCCAGAACCCTGCATCGCTCCAGGCAGATGCTCCGGCAGGTCAAGCCGCGCCACGCCGATGCGGCTGTCCGCCATGCCGTAATAGACATCGAACCGATCCGGCGTGCCGAGGTCATCCCGGCGGTCGATGCCCGTTGGGAAAACGACGTTGGAGATCGTTCCTCTAAGCTCATCCGCTGACAACGGCGTCAGCACCGGCTCGGGAGATCGGTAGCGGATGATGCGCGGATGTTCTTCAGACAGCACCATCACGCCCGCAGAGTAGCAGAGCGCGCGCCCGGCATTGTCCGGCTCGGTTGTCTTGCTCACGCCATGATAAACCACGAGCCAGCCATGCCGCGTGAGCACCGGCGGAGTGCCGCCGCCGATTTTAAGCATCTCCCAAGGGGCGACCGGAGTCGCCAGCCGGTGGTGCGAATTGAACAGGCCGGGCTGATGCGGCTCAAGGTTGCCCGGCGGCATGGGGCAATAGGAAATCCAGATGCTTTCATGATCGAGGTCCACCGGTCGGCAATCGCCCTGACACACGGTCTCCTCCGGGCGAGTGCCGGCGAAGAGCGGGCGATGCAGCATGGCGAGCTGGAGCTTTCCCACATGATTGGGGATCGCGGTGGGGAAGATGCTGGCGTCCTTGTTGTCCACATTGACGAAGTCGATGCCGTGATACGGCTCAAACTGCGCCAGCCCGATGCGCTCCCAGTGGAAGAGATCTCGGGACATCGCCAAAGCAATGCGCGGCCCATGCCGTGAGAGCGCCGTGTAGGTCATCACATAGTGCCGCAGCGGTTCGACAAAGGTGACACGCGGGTCTTCACAGCCGCCACCACCCCCCGGCAGCCGCTCGTAGTCAGCCTCCGGTTCGAGCGCGATGCCCAGGCGCTCCACCCCAGAGGGATCACCCGCTTCATTGAACTTCACCCTGGCGATGCCAATGCGCGAATAGTTCCCCTTTGCGACCAGCCGTGGAAAAAGATAAAGCTCGCCGTCCTGCCCGCGTACCGCCGCAGGATTCAACGTGCCTTCAACCTCATGCGCATTGCGGGGTGCGGGCTCCATGATGAGCCCGAGGCGCTTGAGTTGGAAATCACTCATGGGCCATCCGTGGACGGCGCGCTGGCTGCCACGGTCGGAATCTCGCCGCCTTCGTTCTCCCAGCGCTGCAGAGCGCGCTGCCGCACGGACATGTGATCGACAGCACGGGACACGGCAGCCAGACGTGAGGCCTCATGGGGAGCGGCATTCCACAGCTCCAGGACCGGTACCGCAGGGTGATGCGGATCATTGCAGAGAATGCTGAGCGACGCCGTGCTCAGCGGGAAATGGCGGGCCTCGACCACAGAAAGTCCGATCCAGCGTGCGGCCAGCACGCTGCCAAACTGACCGTGCGAAAAGAGCGCGATGTTGCCTTCCAGCGTACGCAGGCGAGCGATGAGGCGGTCGGCGCGGGCGGCGATTTCTTTGGGAGATTCCCCGTTCGGGCAGCCGTCGTGAAACACGTTCCAGCCGGGCCGCTCCTGGCGAATATCCACGGAGGTCCTGCCTTCGTAGTCGCCGTAGTCCCATTCCACCAGGTCGGGTTCGATCTCGGCGTCTTTGCCCAGTCCCACGAGTTCACAGGTGCCCTGCGCACGCTGGGAGGGGCTGGTCAGCACATGGGCAAAGGGGATTTTGCACAGGCGGTCGCCCCACTCCCGCACTTCGTCTTCGCCGAGCGCGGTCAGCGGGATGTCCGTGCGGCTGGTATGCTGACCGGTGAAGGTCCATTCCGTTTCGCCGTGGCGGATGAAGTAGAGGTGCGGAGTCATGGCGGTGCCTTTGGCGGGTTCAGCCATCTTCCATGGCGGCGGTGTACTCGCCCCGGCGGGCGGCGGTATTGCACCGGGCGCGGTGCAGCAGGGCCTGCTGGGCCGCTTTCACATTTGCCGCATCGCCCAGCCAGAGCTCCAAGGCCGGCTGCTGGACGGCGCGGGCAAAGGAAAACGCCAGCGCCCAAGGGGCACGCGATTTGAAGCGAAGGTTCATCGCATTCAGCCGGGCCGAGGCGAGCTGGGCGGACTGACCGCCGGAGAGAAAGGCAATGCCCGGGACGGTGGCAGGGACGGCTTGCAGCAGGCAATCCACCGTGGCATCTGCCACCTCATCCACCGACGCCTGCGTGGGACAGCCTGATCCCGGCAGGACCATGGCGGGCTTGAGGATCATGCCTTCCAGCAGCACGCGCTGGCAGCCGAGCTGGATGAACACAATGCGCAGCACCTCCTGGGTGACTTCAAGGCAGCGGTCCAGCGTGTGCGTGCCCTCCATGAGCACTTCCGGCTCGACGATGGGCACCAGACCTGCCTCCTGACAGAGGGCGGCGTAGCGCGCCAGCGTGTGCGCGTTTCCTTCGAGGCAGCACTGGGTGGGAATGCCTTCGCCGATGGCAATCACGGCACGCCATTTGGCAAAGCGGGCGCCCATCTCATGATACTCCGCGAGGCGCTCGCGCAGGCCGTCCAGCCCTTCCGTGATCTTCTCGCCAGGATGACCGGCCAGCTCCTTCGCCCCCATGTCCACCTTGATGCCGGGAATGATGTTGGAATCAATGAGGACATTCAGGAAGGACGTGCCCTCCTTGGTCTTCTGGCGGATGGTTTCGTCATAGAGGATGGCACCGCTGATGCACTCGCCGAGCTTGGGCGTGGTCACGATCATTTCACGATAGGCGCGACGTGCCACTTCAGTCTGGGGGATGCCCAGTGCGGCGAAGCGCTTGTTGCAGGTGGGCGTGCTTTCATCCATGGCCAGCAGCCCCTTGTCATCCGCCACGAGGGCGCTTGCCGTGTTGATCAGTACCTGTGTGTTCATGGTGAGTGGTTCCACTTCCAGTTTCGAATCTCGGGCATGTCCTGGCCGTTCTTGTCGATGTACTGCTTGTGTTCGATGAGCTTGATTTTGAGCTGCTCCTTCACGGCGAGTCCTTTTTCGCCCGTCTGCGGCAGGCGGTCGATGGTGTCCATGACGAGGTGAAAGCGATCCAGATCATTGAGCACCGTCATGTCAAAGGGCGTGGTGATGGTGCCTTCCTCCTTGTAGCCACGGACGTGAATGTTGTGGTGGTTCGTGCGGCGATAGGTCAGCCGGTGGATCAGCCACGGGTAGGCATGGAAGGCGAAGATGACAGGCCGCGCCGTGGTGAAGAGCGCATCAAACGCTTCATCACTCAAGCCGTGCGGATGCTCGCTCTGCGGCTGGAGCTTCATGAGATCGACCACATTGACGACGCGGATTTTCAACTCGGGCAGAAGCTCCCGCAGAATGGAGACGGCGGCAAGAGTCTCCAGCGTGGGCACATCCCCGCAGCAGGCCATGACGACATCGGGATCCCCAGTTTCATCATTGCTGGCCCAGTGCCAGACGCCGATGCCTGCGGCGCAGTGTTTGACGGCGTCGTCCATGCTGAGCCATTGCGGCGCGGCGTGCTTGCCGGCGATGACGACATTGACGTAATGGCGGCTGCGCAGGCAGTGATCCATGACGGAGAGCAGGCAGTTCGCATCCGGCGGCAGATAGACGCGCACGACGGATGCTTTCTTGTTCACGACGTGGTCGATGAAGCCGGGGTCCTGATGCGTGAACCCATTGTGATCCTGCCGCCAGACGTGCGAGGCGAGCAGGTAGTTCAATGACGCGATCGGCTTGCGCCATGGCAGGCCTGCGGTGACCTTCAGCCACTTGGCATGCTGATTGAACATGGAATCGACGATGTGGATGAAGGCCTCATAGCAGTTGAAGACGCCGTGGCGTCCGGTGAGCAGGTAGCCTTCCAGCCAGCCTTCGCACTGGTGCTCGCTGAGCATTTCCATCACGCGCCCCGTCGGTGCGAGCCATTGGTCGTTGGATTCCGTGCCGGCATCCCACTGGCGTTCGGTGGTTTCAAAGAGAGCTTCGAGGCCGTTCGACAGGGTCTCATCCGGACCGAAGACGCGGAAGTTTTTCTGGGCCTCATTGACCTTCGCCACGTCACGTAGAAAGGGGCCGAGCACATGCGTGTCGCCAATGCCGGGGGCTCCCGGTGTGGGCACCGCCGCAGCGTAGGCACGGAAGTCCGGCATCTTCAAATCACGCAGCAGCAGGCCGCCATTGGCATGCGGATTTGAGCCCATGCGGCGTGTGCCTGTGGGGGCCAGCTCGGCGAGCTCGGGCTTCAGCCTGCCCTGCTCATCAAAGAGTTCCTCAGGGCGGTAGCTGCGCAGCCAGTCTTCCAGGAGCTTGAGGTGTTCGGGATGGGTGGCAGGATCTGACACCGGCACCTGATGTGCGCGGAAGGTGCCTTCAATCTGCTTGCCATCGACCCACTTCGGCCCCGTCCAGCCTTTGGGAGATTTGACCACGATCATCGGCCAGCGCGGCCGTGTCTGGCTGCCGCCCGCGCGTGCTTCGAGCTGGATGCGTTTGATCTCCGCGACAGCCTCGTCAAGCGCCGCCGCCATGGCCTGATGCATCGCGTCATTGTCGTCCTGGTAATCGACGAAGTAGGGCGTCCAGCCGTAGCCGCGCATGAGTTGCTCCAGCTCCTCACGCGTGATGCGTGCGAGCACGGTGGGATTGGAAATCTTGTAGCCGTTGAGATGCAGGATGGGCAGCACCGCGCCGTCCGTCGCGGCATCGAGAAACTTGTTGGAATGCCAGGCCGTGGCCAGGGGGCCGGTCTCCGCTTCACCATCCCCCACCACGCAGGCGACAATGAGCTCAGGATTGTCAAACACCGCGCCAAAGGAATGGCTCAGCGAATAGCCCAGCTCGCCGCCTTCATGGATGGAGCCCGGAGTTTCCGGCGATGCATGACTCGGAATGCCGCCGGGAAACGAGAACTGCAGGAAGAGCTTTTGCAGGCCCGCCTCATCCTGGCTGATGTTCGGATAGACCTCGCTGTAAGTGCCTTCGAGGTAGGTGTGGCTGACCACCGCCGGTCCGCCATGCCCGGGGCCGGAGACGTAGATCATGTCGAGGTCATGCTCTTTGATGACGCGGTTCAGGTGCGCATAAATGAAGTTCTGCCCCGGCGTGGTGCCCCAATGGCCGAGCAGCATGTGCTTGATGTCTGTGAGGGCGAGCGGGCGCTTGAGCAGGGGGTTGTCGAACAGATAGATCTGGCCAACCGAAAGGTAATTCGCCGCGCGCCAGTAGGCGTCGATGCGATGCAGGAGTTCAGGAGAAAGGGGTGTCGTTTTCATAAGCAGTATCAGTTGCACCATCTCCGCAAGGGGGACGTTTGGATGTCTAAAGCCTGGGCACTACCCTTGAATATGGGGTGGTACCCTACCGTGATACAGCACTCACGCCTGCATGACCAATGGTGAACAATCAGTGGCTTGCCTTTGCCAAAGGATGCGTACCTGCCCCCCGAAGGATGCGGGGGAGTGGCAGGGGTGCAGCCATGCAGATCAGCCCAGCTTCACGATCATCTTGCCCATGTTCTGGCCGGAGAAGAGGCCGAGGAAGGCACTGACGGCATGATCAATGCCGTTCACCACGGTCTCTTGGTGCTTGAGTTTGCCGGCTTTGAAGTAGCCGCCGGCTTCTTTCTCAAACTCGGCCTGCTGTTCCAGCCAGTCGCGCACAAGGAGACCTTTCATGGTGAGCCGCTTGGTGGTCATGTTGAACAGATTGCTGGGGCCGGGCTTCGGCTTCTCTTCATTGTACCCGGAGATGCCGCCGCAGGCGATGATGCGGCCATGGGGCCGGAGGCAGGACAGAGCCGCTTCGAGAGACTCGCCGCCCACGTTGTCAAAATAGACGTCGATGCCATCGGGTGCGGCAGCCTTGAGCTGGTCCAGCACCGGGCCGGTCTTGTAGTCGAAGGCGACGTCATAGCCGCAGACGTCATGTGAAAATGCGACCTTCTCAGGGGAGCCTGCGGAGCCGATGACACGGCAGCCTTTCAATTTGGCAAGCTGACCCGCGACACTGCCGACAGCGCCCGCAGCGCCTGAGATGTAGATGACATCTCCCGCTTTCACCTCCACCAGCTTGAGTCCCGCCCAGGCCGTCATGCCCGTCATCCCGAGCGCCCCGAGGTAAACCGAAAGCGGCTGAATTTCCTTGCTGACTTGATGCAGCTCCTTGGCAGGAGCGTTGAAGTATTCCCGCCAGCCGTAGTTGGAGGTAACGACATCGCCCTGCTTAAGTCCGGCAGCACGCGATTCAACGACTTCGCCCACGGCACCGCCTTCCATGGCCTTGTTCAACTCGAACGCGGGCATGTAGGACTTCACATCGTTCATGCGACCGCGCATGTAGGGATCGACCGAGAGGAACAGATTTCGAACCCGCACCTGCTGATCTTGCAAAGGTGGGAGCTGGGATTCGACGAGCGCGAAGTCAGCCGCAACGGGCATTCCTTTCGGGCGGGAGACGAGGTGGACTTCACGGGTGGTGATCGATGACATGATGCTCAGGGGGTGGTGGGGTAATGGGCAACGGCAAGGCCGCGGATACTCAGTCGCATCCAGTCCGCAGGGCGAAACGTTCCGGCCCAAAATCTGGATCGTCCGCCGGCAACGATTTTATCGGCGCTGCATTCAGGATTGGCTGTGATCAAAATCGGCAGCTGCGCGGCCTGCTTCGAGGTGTTGGCGGTGGGGTCGTTCGGTGCGGATCGCCTGAGCCCCCTCCCCTCCGGTGATTCACTGCTCCGCCATCCGCAGGACGAGCCTTGCGATCATCAGCTCCTCATCCGTTCGAATGACGCGCACTTTCACCCGGCCTGAGACGGTGGAAATGATGGCCTCACCGTTTTCATTGCGTTGCGCATGGATCTCGATGCCGAGAAAGCCCAGCCCTTCGCAGATGCGTGAGCGGACGGGCGCGCAGTTTTCACCGATGCCGCCGGCAAAGACGAGGGTGTCGATGCCGCCGAGCGCAGCTGCGAAGGAGCCGATGCATTTCTTGGCCTGATAGCAGAACAGCGCCACGGCTTCCGCCGCCCGCACATCCGTGCTTTCTTTCTCCAGCAGATCCCGCATGTCAGAACTCGTTTCAGAGACACCCAGCAGGCCGGACTCATGATTCACCAGATGCTGAAACTGCGCGGCGGTCATGCCTTCGGTACGGGACAAATAACTCACCAGCCCCGGATCGAGATCACCCGAGCGCGTGCTCATGACCACCCCTGAGGCGGGCGTGAAGCCCATGCTGGTGTCCATCCCCTGCCCCTCACGCACGGCGGCCAGGCTGGCGCCATTCCCCAGATGCGCCAGAATCACGCGCCCGTGCCGCGCGGCGTCATCGCCGAGATGCACGAGCTCCTCCATGAGGTACGCGTAGGAGAGGCCATGGAAGCCGTAGCGCTGCACGCCCTGCGCTTCATATCGGCGGGGGATCCCCAGCAGCTTGGCCACGCGCGGCATGGTTTGATGAAAGGCGGTGTCAAAACAGGCCGTCTGCGGCAGTTGCGGATGGCGCTTTTGAATGGCTTCGATCAGCTCGATCTCACGCGGCAGATGCTCCGGGTCGTAAAAGCTGATGCTGCGCAGCTCCTCCAGCAGCTCTGCGGTGATGCGCTCCGGCGCGCTGTGGTGCATGCCATGCACGATGCGATGCCCGACGGCGGTGACCTGTTGAAACACCGGCTGCTGCTCAAGCCAGTCTACCAAAAACTCCGCAGCGGATGTGCCCTCCGGCACCGCGAGGCTGCGGCCGGCGTCTCCCGCTTCGCTGAATGTCAAAGTCGTGTCGTGGGAGCCGATGCGGTCCACCTTGCCGTGGAGTTGTTTTTCCAGCGTGCCGCCAGCCTGATAGAAAGCGAAGCGGATGCTGGAAGACCCCGCATTGATCGTGAGAATGAAGCGCATCATGGTGATGCAGCATTGTCTCGCATTGCAGTCCTGCCAACGTGAACTCTTTGTACTTCAAAGAGTGGTGCTCGGGAAGGGACTCGAACCCTTAAGCCTTTCGGCACAAGATCCTTAGTCTTGCGCGTATACCAATTCCGCCACCCGAGCAGGTGCTGAAAACAGGGGCCGCGAATATAGACGCTCCAGTTTTTATGCAACCACTGTTTTACGTTTTTCTGCACTTCCTGCGCTTCCGCGCAAAAGACGATCACTCTTGCCTTTGCCGTGCGTTTTGGCTGTCATCCCTCCTCATGCGCACTTCCCTGCTCCTCTGCCTGCTGCCCTCCCTCGCCTTCGCAGCCTCGCCTTTCCCTGAAAAGACCCCTGACACCCCGGGCAACAAGTTCCTGGACCGCTACATGGCCGAGCAGGCGCGCGAGATCACAGCAGACAATGGCCTCGCGCAGATCCAGACCGCCGCCGACTGGGAGGCCAAGGCCCCCGAGTACCGCCGCCAGATGTTTGAGATGCTGGGCCTGGATCCCCTGCCGGAGAAAACCTCGCTCCATGCCACCAAGACCGGCGAGGTGAAGGGCGACGGCTTCGTGGTGGAAAAGCTGCACTTCCAGTCCATGCCCGGCCTCTACGTCACGGCGAATCTCTACCTGCCGGAGAAGATCGACAAGCCGCTGCCCACCATCCTGTACGTCTGCGGCCATGCCAATGTGGTGAAGGAGGGCGTCAGCCTGGGAAACAAGACGGGCTACGAGCACCATGGCGAGTGGTTTGCCCGCCACGGCTACGCCTGCATGATCATCGACACCGTGGAGCTGGGCGAGATCCGGGGCGAGCACCACGGCACCTTCAGCAAAGGCCGCTGGTGGTGGCTCTCACGCGGCTACACGCCCGCCGGGCTGGAGGCGTGGAGCTGCATCCGCGCGCTCGACTACCTGGAAACGCGGAAGGAAGTGGACAAGACCCGCTTTGGCGTCACCGGCCGCAGCGGCGGCGGTGCGTACTCGTGGTTCATCACCGCGCTGGATGAGCGCATCCAAGCCAGCGCGCCCACTGCGGGCGTCACCGACATGGTCAATCAGGTCATCGACGGCTGTGTGGAAGGCCACTGCGACTGCATGTTCTTCGTGAACACCTACCGCTGGAATTTCGAGCGCATGGCCGCCCTGGCCGCGCCGCGTCCGCTGCTCATTGTGAATACGGACAAAGACCCCATCTTCCCCATCGACGGCGTCTTCCGCATCTACCAAAACGTGCGCAGGCTCTACGGTCTGCTCGGTAAAGAGGGCAACATCGGCCTGCAGGTCGCAGAGGGTGGGCACAAAGATCTGCAGGCGCTGAACATCGGCGCGTTTCACTGGTTCGAGCGCTTTCTCAAAAAAGCCGACCCTATGGCCGTGCTCGATGAAGGCGCGAAGAAAACTCTCGATGCTGCCGCCCTGCGCGTTTTCAACGAACTGCCGAAGGACGAGATCAACACCAAGGCCGACGAGACCTTTGTGCCCATGGCCAAAGCCCCCGAGCCCGCCACCAAGGCCGATGAGTGGAGCAAGCAGAGCGAAGGCTGGATGGGCAATCTCAAAGACAAAGTCTTCAACGGCTGGCCCAAGGACATCGCCTCCGTCAATCCGCAGAAGGAAAACAGCGCGGAGGTCGATGGCATCCGCGTGACTGCGTACGATTTCGAAAGCCAGTCCCCCTTCCGCCTCCGCCTCTACTTGGTGCATCGCGATGGGCTCCGCGCGGAGGATCTCCAGCTCGTCGCGCTCAACGTGCTGGACGAAGCCGGCTGGGATGAATTCTGCGCCACCTACCACTCCCGCTTTGGCAAGCTCATCGAAGTCTTCCCGGGCTCGCCGAAGGACGACGCGGCCTTTGAGCAGGAAAAGAAGATGTTCACCAGTTTCAAATGGGGCATGGCCTACATCTGCCCGCGCGGCATCGGCCCCACCGCCTGGGTGGGCAGTGAGAAAGCGCAAACGCAGCGCCTGCGCCGCTTCAACCTGCTCGGCCAGACGCTCGATGGCATGCGCGTGTGGGACATCCGCCGCACTCTGCAAAGCATCCGCGCCATCCCCGGCTTCGGCGAGACGCCGCTGTGGATCCAGGCCCACCGCGACATGGCTGTGGATGCCCTCTACGCCTCCCTGTTTGAAGACAACATCAAGCGCCTCGACCTCCACGACATGCCCCTCACCCACAACGGCACTGTCGCGGGCGATCCCAAAGCCCCCGGCCCCGCGCTGCTCAATGTCCTCAAATACCTCGACATCCCCCAGGCCACCGCCATGGCCGCCATGCGCAGCAAGGTCGTCATCTACTCCGCCGACAAACCCGCCTGGACCTACCCTGCCACGGTGACCAAGAACCTCGGCAAAGAGACGCAGTTTCAGGTGCGTGTGCCAGTGAAGCCCGAGGAGGTAAAGGAAGAGCCGAAGAAAAAAGAAGAGCCAGGCAAGAAAGAGGAGACCAAGGAAAAAGCAGAAGAGCCCAAAAAATCCGCCTCACTCACTCCCGCCGCAGCCCCCATCTCCATCGCCTACGGCACCCTCCCCGATGTCTCGTACTCCGACGCCCCGCGCAAACCCCGCGTGAAGAAAGACACCATCAAAAAGGACACCATCAAAAAGCCCCACATGAAAAAGGACAGCCCGAAGAAGAGATGACGTTGGAGTACGATGGGCGCTCCTGGCAGTCGGCCAGCGCTCACGCATCATTCCACCGCCCTCAAAAAACCGCATCCCATGCTCGCCCCGAAGCCCATCACTTTCCTGGTGGGCCTGCTCTTCCTCCTTTCCTTGGCCATCTCCTTTTGTCTCATGGCCTTCCGCAATCAAGATGCTGAAGCAAAGTCCAAAGAGACCTATGATGGAGCCAGCGCCATTGCTCTCGAACCCGGCTCATACACTCCCCAGCCAGACATCGTTAGCCGGATCACCTCCGCATTGGCGGCATCAAAGCTCGACCAGCTCACGCCTCATACGTCTCAAGAAAACGGCACCAAGTTTTCCTACAACCTCAAGTCCGTGGCCTGCCTCGGCACCATAGGGCGAGGCACCGAGCGCTTTGTGCTGGCCACCGCTCTGTTCATCCGGTCCTCCGCAGAAAACAGCGAATATCCTCCGCCCCGCGGCCACGGCTTCCTGCTCTGTCTTTCACCCAGCTATCAGTTGATTTCACACTGCCCGCTCGACTTTCCGCAGGTCAAACTCATCGATACCAAACTCATGCGCGGAGAAGAAACCATCGCCGACTTCTCCGTCTCAGGCACCGCCACCCGCCAAAGAGGCTTCCTCATCGATGGCACTGCTTTCCTTCCCTACCCCTTTGCCGATCACCTACCCGATAAGCAGCCATAGCCCGCTTCATTCCAAATCCTCTTTCCATGAACCGCAAGAACCCCAAAGTCGATGACCACATCGCCCACGCCAAAAAATGGCAGCCCGAGCTCAAGGCGCTGCGGCGCATCCTGCTGGACACCGCGCTCACCGAAGACTTCAAATGGGACCATCCCTGCTACACCTATGAAGGCAGCAACCTCATTCTCCTCCAAGGCTTCAAGGACTACTGCTCACTCAGTTTCTGCCAGGGCTCCGTGCTCAAAGATCCCCATGGCATCCTCAGAAAACCCGGCGAACACAGCCAGGCCATGCGCCTGATCCCTTTCACCAGCGTCCGCGCCGTGACGGACCTGAAGGCTGTCCTGCATGCCTACCTGGAAGAAGCCATCGCAGCGGAAAAAGCCGGAGTGAAGCCGGTTTTCAAAAGCACGCCCGAGCCCGTTCCTGAAGAGCTTGAGGCAAAGTTGAACAGAAACCCGGCGCTGGAGGAAGCCTTTGCCGCCCTCACTCCCGGCCGCCAGCGCGCCTACCTCCTGCACTTCAACGCCGCCAAACAGTCGGCCACGCGCGTCTCCCGCATCGAGGCCTGCACGCCCCGCATCCTCGCTGGCAAAGGCATCCACGACTGCATCTGCGGCCACTCCAAAAAGATGCCGGTGTGCGACGGCTCGCACAAGCTTTTCCGCTGAGCCAGTTTTTGAAAGAGGTAGCGCGATGTGGCAGCAGACCTTGCTGGAACGAAGGATTCCAGGGACGCGCACAGCGCGTTCCTACCATCCCGCGTAGCGCGTGCCGCAGGGCTGGTAGGGAACCGCTGTGTCGGGTCCGAAGTCTCGGGGCTGCGTCGCGGGCGCTGAAAAAACGTGCGCCGTACTTGCAATGTGGAAAGACGGGGGGAGTGGGGAGTTTGACGCGATGGTTTGCAGGCGTGGTGCACTACCTCGATCCATGACGCGTCGCGACTGGCTGCTGCTTTCGCAGTAATTAATGGTGTGCCTAATCCTGCGGAAAGGGGGGAGGGCAGCGCTTCCCCTTTTGCTCTGCTATCTGCTGAGCCAGGCGGTCCCGCGCTGTGGTGCAACCGCGCTCCAAAAAGCGCCTTGGTCACCTCTCGCATACCTTCACTCAGGTCGCCGACTCTAAGAATACACTTACTCAACATTGGTTTATTTTTATAATTACCATAAGATCTTACACCGCACCACGAATCCAGGGCGGCGGTCTCAAGCCCGGTTTGGAATGCAGCATTAACCACCAGCTTCTACCATATCCCGTTTCCGCCCATGCACCTCACCCACCGCGTCCACCGTCGGCACTCCCTCGTCCTCGGCTGCCTGACGGCGGCGCTGCTCGCCACCCAGTTTGCCGCCGGCGGCCAGATCGACTACACTGACCTGCAGACGGATGCCTCGGGCCACGACACCAGTTCCACGCTCACGGTGAGCATCCTCTCGGGCACGGCCACGCAGAGCGGCATCCTCAGCGGCTCAGGCCGATTGCTCAAGGTGGGTGCAGGCACCCTCGTCCTTTCCGGCGTCAATACTTACACCAACGACACCGTGGTGCACTTCGGCGCTCTCCAGGTGGTGGCCGGGGCCAACATGTCCCAGTCTCCCGCGAACATTTTCGTCGCCGATGTGAGCGGGGACATCGGCACATTGCTCATCAGCGGCGGCAGCGTCGGCAGCAACTCCGGCTACATAGGCACCCATGCGGGCGGCAGCGGCACGGTGACCGTGACCAGCGGAAGCTGGAGCAACGGTGACACCCTCTACCTCGGCAATGAGGGCACCGGGGTGATGAATCTCAGCGGCGGCAGCGTCAGCGATTACAGCGGCCTGGTGGGCTTCACCGCAGGCAGCAACGGCAGCGCCAATGTGAGTGGCGGCACCTGGGTCAACGTCGGCAACATCGAGGTCGGCTATCGCGGCACCGGGGTGCTGACCCTCACCGGTGGCAGCGTCACCAGCGCCAATGGCTATCTGGGCTCCAACGCAGGCAGCGCCGGCACCGTGAATATCAGCGGCGGGAGCTGGGGCATCACCGACAACTTTTACATCGGCCACAGCACCACCGGCGTGGTGAACCTCAGCAGCGGCGGCAGCCTCAGCGACACGGGAGCCACCTTGGGCTACAATGCAGGCAGCAGCGGCACAGCCACTGTGAGCGGCGGCAGCTGGACCAACACCGGCGATTTCACCCTTGGCTCCAGCGGCACCGGGGTGCTGAACCTCAGCGGCGGGAGCGTCACCGCCCAAGTCGTTTATCAGGGCCTCAATGCAGGCAGCAGCGGCACCCTGAATGTGAGCAACGGGACTTTGACCAACAACACCTCTTACTTCCTCGGCTACTCAGGCTCCGGGGTGCTGAACCTCAGCGGCGGCAGCATCAGCAACGCCGCGAGCAGTGTGGGCTTCGGGATCGGCAGCAGCGGTACGGCGAATGTCAGCGGCGGCATCTGGACCAACAACAACGGCCTCGTCATCGGCGAGAGCGGCACCGGGGTGCTGCACCTCAGCGGCGGCAGCATCACCGCCGATGTCGTCTCTCAGGGCCTCAACGCAGGCAGCAGCGGCACCGTGACTATGAGCAACGGGACTTTGACCAACAACACCTCGTACTTCCTCGGCTACTCAGGTTCCGGGGTGCTGAACCTCAGCGGCGGCAGCATCAGCAACGCCGCCAGCAGTGTGGGCTTCAATGTCAGCAGCAGCGGCACGGCGAATGTCAGCGGCGGCAGCTGGACGAACAACGGCAGCCTCGTCATCGGCGAGAGCGGCACCGGGGTGCTGAACCTCAGCGGCGGCGGCGGCGTCAGCAGCACCAGCAGCAGTGTGGGCTTGAATGCCGGCAGCAGCGGCACGGCGCATGTGAGCGGCGGCAGCTGGACCAGCAGCGGCGACCTCATCGTCGGCAATGACGGCACCGGGGTGCTGAACCTCAGCGGCGGCAGCATGAGCAATGCCAGCGCCTATGTGGGCCACAACGCAGGCGGCAGTGGCACCGTGACAATGACCGGCGGTACCTGGACCAGCAGCGGCGAGCTCGACATCGGCTATTTCGGCACCGGGGTTTTGAACCTCAGCGGCGGCTCGATCACCAGCGGCGACCTCAACGTCGGCTATTACAGCACCGGGACCTTGAACCTCAGCGGCGGCAGCATTAGCAGCAGCGCAAGTTATGTGGGCGGCATCTTTGGCGCCACCGCCGTGGCGAATGTGAGCGGCGGGACCTGGAGCACCAGCAACGATTTTTACATCGGCTTTCAAGGCATCGGGACAGTGAATCTCACGGATGCGGGTACGATCACCGCTGGCGCTACGGGCGGAGGCAGAGTGTTCATGGGGATGGTCGGCCCCGGCAGCGGCACGCTCAATCTCGGCACGGGCGGCGTGGCGGGTACGCTGAATGCGGCCAGCATCTTTGGCGGACACACGGGCGCCATCGTGAACTTCAACCACACCGGCAGCTACAGCTTTGCCCCCACGCTGACTGGAGAGATGGAGGTGAACCAGATCGGCTCCGGCACCACCACGCTCGCTGCCGCAAACACCTACATGGGCGCGACTTCAGTGCTGGGCGGCACGCTGGAGCTGAGCTTTGGCACCGTCTCCACCAACATCCTCCCCACCACCACGGCTCTCACTCTCGGCAGCGGCACGCTCCGCCTCACGGGAGAGGGCACGCAGACCGTGAACGGCCTCTTCATCACTCAATACAGCAGCGCCAGCAGCATCGTGCTCGGCGCCCATGAGACCCTGGACGTGGGCCAGATCACCCTCTCAGGTTCGTTCAACACGCTCAATTTCAACACCGCCGCCGGTGGTGCGGATGGAGCCACCGCCGGCAGCGGCGTCATCGTCATCCACGATCGCACGTCCGGCAGCGCCATCGCTTCTTCCGTCACCGTCACAGACGCCACCGGCTTTGGCCTGGCGACCGTGGATGCCGCAGATCAAATCATCCGCCTCACCCCCACCACTCTCCTGCCCGCCAGTGGTGCCAGCGCCACGGATTACCTCATCAATAACAACAACGGCGGCAGTGCCGCTGCCGGCAGCTCCACCCTCACCATCGCCACCTCCCAGTCGGTCGGCAGCATCACCGTGGACACCACCGCCACCTCCGGCACTCTCACCTTGTCCTCCGGCGTGGTGCTCAGCAGTGATGTGTGGAACTTCGGCGGCGGAGGCGGCAACGCCTACGCCATCACCGGCAGTGGTTCCGGCACCGGCATCACCACCGCCACGGCACGCGGCCTGCTGCAGATCAACAACTACAACACCGCGCCCGTGATCCTGTCCGCCGCCATCCGCGACAATGACGGCCTCGGCCTGCGTGTTGCCGGCCCGGGCACCACCATCCTCGCAGGCACGAACTCCTACACGGGGGACACCACGGTCTCCACCGGTGTGCTGGAAGTCACCTCCGGCGGTTCCATCAACAGCCCCAACGCCACCGTCACCATCGGCAGTTGGAGCGGTGGCAATGCCGTGTTCAACATCCACGGCGGCACCGTAACGGACACCTTCGGCGTGCTGGCCGGCTTTGAAGGCAGCCACGGCGTGGCCACCGTGGGCCCGGACGGACTGTGGAGCAACTCGGACAGTCTCAGGGTCGGACTTCTCGGCACCGGTGTACTCAACATCACCGGCGGCACCGTCACTGATAACAATGCCGATCTCGGCTACGTGGCAGCGAGCCAAGGCACCGTCACGATGACCGCCGGCAGTTGGACCACCAGCAACGTTTTAAACATCGGCCGAGAAGGCACCGGGGTGCTGAACCTCAGCGGCGGCAGCATCAGCAGCACCAGCGCCAATGTGGGCCTCAACGCAGGCAGCAGCGGTACAGCGAATGTGAGCGGCGGGAGCTGGACCAGCAGCAGCGATCTCTACCTCGGCCTCGACGGCAGCGGCGTGCTGAATCTCACTGCGGGAAGCGTGAGCAATGCCGCTGGCATCTTCGGCTATTCCGAGACCGGGAGCGGCACGGCCAATGTCAGCGGTGGAAGCTGGACAAGCAGCGGCGAGCTCATGATCGGCTACCTCGGCAGCGGCGTGCTGAATCTTACCAGCGGTGCGGTCAGCAGTTCCGCAGGCACGGTGGGCTACTACGCAGGCGGCACGGGCACGGTGAATGTAAGTGGCGGGAGCTGGACCATGAGCGGGGACCTCAGAGTCGGCAATGAAGGCACGGGAATTTTAAACCTCAGCGGCGGCAGCGTCAGCAATGACACCGGGTATGTGGGCAACATCAACGGCAGCAGCGGCACCGTGACCGTGAGCGGCGGGACCTGGACGAACAACAGCGGACTTTACATCGGCAACAACGCCAGCACCGGCGTGCTGAACCTCACAGGCAGCGGCGTGGTCGCGGTCGGTGTGGAGGGCAGCGGCACCTTGAATCTGGGCTACGACACCGGCAGCCATGGCACACTGAACCTCGGCACCGGCGGCGTAGCGGGCACGCTGTATGCAGCCACCGTTTACGGCGATGGCAGCGGCGAAGACGGCCAGGCCACAGTGAACTTCAACCAAAGCGGCAGCTACCTCTTTGCGCCGAAACTGGACGGCTTCATGAACGTGAACTTCACCGGCTCCGGCACCACCACCTTCAGCACAGCGAACACCTACAGCGGCGTCACCTCGGTGCTCGGTGGCACGCTGGAGCTGAACTTTGGCGAAGTCGCGCGGGACATCCTGCCGGTCTTTTCGGACGTCATCCTCGGCAGCGGCACGCTGCAGCTCAGCGGCTCGGGCATGCAGAGCCTGCCCAGCATCAGCACGCGGGACGACAGCGCTGGCAGCATCGAACTGGGCGGTAATAACACGCTGGCCATCGGCGGACTGAACACCACCGGACAGGCCTCCGCGCTGAACTTCAACACCGCCGCTGGTGGCGTCATCACCCTCGCGGGTCAGACTGCGGGTGCTGTGATCAATCCCGGCTTCACCGTCACCGACAGCACCGGCTTCGGCCTCGCCACGGTCAATGCGGGGGATCAAGTCATCCGCCTCTCCACGCCTCTCCTGCCCGCCGTCGGCGCGCTCAGCGGCACGGATTACCTCATCAACAACAACAGCGGAGACAGCAGTACCGCAGGCAGCGCGCAGTTGCAGATCAGCGACTCCGCCACCGTGCACAGCATCACCGTGGACACCACGGCGACCTCAGGCAGCCTGGTGCTCGGCGAGGGCGCCACCCTGAGCACGGATGTGTGGAACTTCGGCGCAGCAGGTGGTGACACGGCGCATGACTACTACGTGACGGGCGGCGCGCTCACCTCGGCCACGGCAGGCGGCACTCTGCAGATCAACAATGACAACCGCCAGCCCATCTTCATCGACTCCCCCATCGTGGACCATGGTGGCATGACGCTGCTCTTTCAGGGTACGGGCGCCACTGTGCTGACCGGCACCAGCAGCGGGCTGAAGGATGTGAAGGTCACCAGCGGCGCGCTGGTGGTGACCTACGGTGGCAGCCTCTCCTACACCGGGACCACGACCATCGGCAGCCAGACGGGGGACAACGCCATCCTGGCCATTGTGGACGGCAGCGTGCAGGGTGCCGATGGCGTCATCGGCGATGCCGCAGGCGCGCAGGGCTTGGTGATCTTGCTGGGAAATGGCGCGTGGACCCAGGACTCGGGAGACCTCATCCTGGGCAAATCCGGCACCGGCGTGCTGAACATCGGCGACGGAGGCAGTTCGACGACTCAGAACGCTTATCTGGGAGTGAATGCGGGCTCCAGCGGTACGGCGACGGTAGAAAATGGTGGGAGCTGGTATGTGAACAGCGGCCTGCACATCGGCGGAGACGGCGCGGGCGTGGTGAACGTCAACGGCGGCTACATCTCGGTCGGCCTGAACGGCAGCGGCGGCGGCACCGTGACTCTGGGCACGCAGGGCGTCTTGAACATGGGCACCGGCGCGGGCATGGGATCGCTGGGGGCAGCCACGGTGGACGGTGCTCTGGGCTCCATGGTGAATTTTAATTACAGCGCGCTCTTCCGCAACCCCAGGCTCGGCGCTGTCCTGGCCGGGGATCTCGCGGTGACCAAATCCGGCAGCGCCTCCGCCCCTTTCCTGGTGCAAAACACCTACACGGGAAGCACATCGGTCAATGGCGGCATACTCCACCTCGGCTTCTCCAGCGACTCAGATACCGACCTCATCTCCCCCGCATCCGCCCTGATCATGGGCGGCGGCACACTGCAACTGACGGCCAACGGCACGCAGACGCTCATCGGCCTGACCACCACGGCCAGCACCGCCAGCCGCATCCTGCTTGCCGCCAATGACACGCTGCACCTCGGCACTCTCAGCGCCGCAGGGACGGGCTCCGCGTTGAATTTCGACCTCGCTGCCGGCGGTGCGGACGGCAGCACCCCCGGCAGCGGCATCATCCTTCTCAGCGGACAGACCGCCGGTGCGGCGATCAATCCCGGCTTCACCGTCACCGACGCCACCGGTTTCGGCCTGGCCACGGTCAATGAAGCAAACCAGGTCATCCGCCTCAGCTCCACGCCCCTCCTGCCCGCCAGCGGCGCGGACGCCCGCACAGACTACCGCATCGACAACAATGACGGCGGCAGCACGGCGGCGGGCAGCTCCGCACTGGTGGTTTCTACCAGCGAGACGGCGCGCAGCATCACCGTGGACACCTCCGCATCCCCGGGGGGCCTGCTGACGCTGGGCTCCGGCGTGGTGCTCAAAAGCGATGTGTGGAACATCGGCGGCACGATCTCCGGGAACTACGCGGTCACTACCAGCTCAGAGACGGCAGGCATCAGCACGGCCACGCCGGGCGGCATGCTGCAGATCAACAACTACAACCTGAACATCGTGTCCATCAACACGCCCATTCTGGACAACGACGGCAGCGGCCTGCGTGCAGGGGGCACGGGCACCACCCTGCTGAATGGAGACGCCAGCTACAAGGGAGAGACGCTCATCAGCAGCGGCACGCTTCTCATCAATGGGGACCACAGCGCCGCCACCGGAGCCATCACGGTGAACTCAGCCGCCACTCTGGGCGGGACTGGTACCCTGGGCGGCGACATCCATGTGCAAAACGGCGGCCTTCTCCAGCCTGGCAACGCACTGTCGCTGGGCACTCTCTCCGGCACCACCGCCACCTTTGACAGCAGCAGCGTCTTCAGCGTGGCGGGCGGGAGCGCCTTCATGACCTCCTTTCACCTCAGCGGGGCCGTCACCATCCACACCGGCGCGCTGCTTTTCATCAACATCACCACGGACCTGACAGCGGCCAAATACACCCTGCTCTCCGCCGCGAGCGGGCTGGACGGCTTCACACCCTTCACCCTGGTGAACAATTCACAGGTGCCTGAAGGCTACCATCTGGTATACACTGGCACCACGCTGGAGCTGGATGTCATTGGCACCACCCCCGCCACCGCCTACTGGACCGGCAAGGTGGATGCCAACTGGTCCTCCTTCCATTCCGGCAGCACCAACTGGGCCACCACCGCAGACGGCCTCACCGACACCACCCTGCTGCCAGACGCCCCCACGGATGTCACCTTCTCCGCCACCGGCGTGGGCAGCACGCAGACGAACCTGGATGTGAACTTCACCCTCAACAGCCTCACCATCAACAGCGACACCGGCATCTCCTCCACGGACAGCCATATTCTCATCGTCAATACCACCACCGCAGTCAATGCCCGGCTCTCCCTCGGCAGCGGCGTGACGCTGTACAGCACGGGCGCTTTCACCATCGGCTCTGAAGGCACCCTGGCAGGCTCAGGCAGCGTGCTGATGGCGTTGGACCAGTCCACGTTCGTCAATGGCGCGATCAGCGTGGGAGACCCCGCCGCGCTCAGCGGCCAAGTGCTCAGCCTTTACAACGCCGGCACCGGAGCCGTGATCATGGGAGCTGGCAGCTCCATTCACGTCAATCTCTTCAGCGGCGCAGGCTTGGGAGACAACACGGCCCTGTCTGCTGCGGCCGATCAGCTCAGGATCGTCGGTACGCTCAATGCCACTGCTGGCGGCACGCTGGTCATTGGAAATCCCAGCGCCATGACCAGCTATGCTGGCGGCGATCAGTGGAAGGTCATCGACCTCAACAGCGGCGCCAGCACCATCACCGGTCACCTCGCGCTGAATGACAGCGCCCTCGGCCTCACCACGGGATTCACCGGCACCTTCGATCAAATCACCGGCATCTACAGCATCGCCGATCACCGCCCTGAACTCACGGCTCACAGTTCCGGTCTGCCCATGGCCAATGCGGAAGGCCAGTCCATCATCTCCGGCTCTCAAACCGCCACCAATGACGTGAACAATCACCTCTTCAATCTCCGCAGCGGCGGCGGCGAAGAAGACTCCGATGGCAGCATCGCTTCCTCCATGGATGACGGCGTAATCATGGGCCAGGGCGACGGCCCCGAAGACCCCATCGCCCGGCGCGTCAAACGCACCCGCCAGTGGGAAGTCTTCACCACGGTGAACTACGGCAACGCCCGCCTTAATCCCATCAGCAACCAGTCCGGCGTGCAGATCGACTCCTGGGCCTCCAGCGTCGGCGTGGAGCGCCACCTCTCGCGCGGCATCACCCTTGGCTTTGCCGCGACCTTTTTGCAGAGCACGCAGACCTACACCGGCGGCCTCGGCAAGCTGGATCTCGAAGGCCCCACGCTCTCCACCTATCTGGCCTATGTGAAGAGGAGCTTCTGGAGCAGCCTGCTCTATTCCTTCGGCGACTACGACCTCGGCTCCTCCCGCAATCCCGGCCTCGGCCTGCCTGTGGCCAGCGGGGCTACGAACGCGTATGTGAACTCCGTGCAGTTCAACACCGGTTGGAACTTCCGCTTCCAAAACAAGACGCTGGTCACGGGTCCGTTCGTCGGCATCGACTACCTCCACGGCAGCGTGGATGCGTACAACGAAACCGGCGGCGGCGCAGGTGCGCTGCATTACAACAAGCAGACCTTCGAGTCCCTCGTCACCCGCGTCGGCTGGTCGCTCTCCAAGAAGTTCGAAACCAACTGGGCCGCGATCACCCCGCAGCTCCGCCTGAGCTATGAGCGCCAGAACCTCAAGAACAACGGCACCAGCGTCAGCCTCATCAACGCCCCCTTCAGCGCCACCGGCGGCAATCAGTCCCCCGGGCAGGACTACCTTGTCATCGGCACCGGCGTGAACTTCCAGTTCACCCCCGACTTCAGCCTGCTCCTCGGCTACCAGACCCAGCTCTTCCGCAACAACATGACAGCGCACTTCGGCAGCGTGCGGTTTGGGTATAAGTTCTGAAACATCGCAGCGCAGCACAGCACAGGGCTCGCATATAGGCATGGAAGAATGGCCAATAGAGAAGCGGGTCAGAAAGGTGGGAGGGGCGTTGCCTGCCCACGCCAACTCCGGCGCCAAACACCGGCCTGCCCGGCATCCCCTTTTCACTACATTCCTGGCGCGAATGGCACTCAGTTTAAGGTCGTATTTCGTTCGCAGCCTCGGCTTAGGGGGCAGCGGCACGCCCTGGCAGAAAGAGCAGTGATCTACGCCGCGTGCGGCAAGCAGGAGGACACGCTGGAGGCGATGCTGAAGAGACGCGCGGAAGCATGGTTGCACGCGGAGTGCTGCGGACTGGAAGTCCGCGCGCCAGAGCTCTTTCGCCTGACCCGCTCATCCCCTCAAGAGTGCGCTAGCGTTGTCTCTGCCACTAAATGCCTGGCATTTAGTACGCATAGCCGCCTCTTTTTCCTTTGCCCTCCCGTAGCGAGAAACAGCCCGTCCTCCGCCCTGGCATTCGGAGCTTTTAGCGGAGACGGTAACTCGCTGAGCGAACGGCGACGCGCGACTACCACATCATGGTTTCACTGGTCCGCTTTACACCCGCACGATGCTTTCGATCTGCGCGGCCGCAAAGGTGTGCCCGCCGATCTTCAGGCGGAGCTGCTTGGCGGACTTCCCTTCAGGCTCCTCCGCCACACTCAGGAGGCCTTCGCGTTCGCGGGATTCCCCGCGCAGTTGCACCCGCACCGGCTTGCCCAGCGGCACGCCCCAGCGTTTCTCAAAGGCCCGCTTCGCCGACTCCGCCTCCTCTTTCCAGCGGGCAAAGCCCGCTTCACCGGACTGCACCGGCAGTTCCGCGCTGCGGCGCTGGGTTTCTGCCGCCGCCTTCTCCGCAGCCATCGCAGCCTTCCACGCGGCGTAGCCATCTGCCTCCGCAGCCGGTGACTCCTGAAACAGCGCCAGCCCTGCGGTCACATCTGGCTTCGGTGGCTGACTCGGACCCGCTCCAAAGCAGCCTGCCACCGCCCACGAGCGCCCCGCAAACAGAGGCAGTGCCGGCATGCCATCATCGTTCATCTTCTCACCCATAAAAAAGTAAGTCCACGCAGCGCCTCCCCCTGCATTCGTCACTCACCCCGCCCGCGTCACCCGTTTCCAGAAAAAGTCGAGCTCCCGCGCCAGCGCGCTCATCACCTGCGCCGGCGTCGCCTGGAGGCTGCCGGCTTCGGACTCCTTGATGATCCGCTGCATGGCATACAGCGCCGCTACATTCTGCGTGTCCAGGTGGATCGCATCCACATTCTCCCGCAGCACTTCAGGGAAAGCGGTGCTGTGCTGCAAAATCGCCCAGCTCTGCTGCTCGCGGTCTGTCTTAAAGGTCGTGATCTTCAGCTTGGGCACCTTAAGGCCCGAGGCCTGCGCATCCAGGTTCAGCTCCGCCAGACGGCCCGCCGCAAAACCTGCCAGCGTGCGCCAGTAGGAGCCATCCGCAAAGTTCGCCAGGCCAAACACGATCTCCAGTCCTTGCAGGGACCAGCACACCGCATAGCGGCCCGTCATGCCCGGCAGCTCATGCTCGCTGAAGCGCACCAAAGGAAAGCGCTTGCCCGCCAGCCGGATCAGATCTGCCAGCTTCGTAAAATCCAGCGGCAGGGAGACCGCCTCCGCCGCCATTTGCAGCCGCAGTGCCTCGTAGCGACCCAGCAGCGCATCACGCTCCGCATTCGGCGCAGCCACCGTGCCGGGCAGAGGGGGCGGCCCGCTCGCAGCAGGCGCGGGCTTGGTAAAAGTGGGCGCAGGCAGAGCCGGAGGCACCGCTGGCGCAGCCACTGCAGCCAGCACAGCCGGGGTCGCCGTCGCATCCATCACCTCCGCCAGGCGTTCCGCCACATCATGCGTGCCGTTGCTGCTCTCAGCAGCAGCCGCATGCGGCGCACTCGGCTGCCGCAGTTTGCCCAGCATCTCGCGCAAATTTTCAAACGCACCCGCCGAGCTCGGCGAGAATTGCGCGGACGTCTCGCCCGCCTCACTAGCAGCAGCGGTTCCGGTCACCGCTGCACGCGGCAGCGGCGGATGGTTCCCGTTGCCATTCAGTCTGACAGGAGGCGGAGTCAGCAGCGGCGCGCCCTTCGGCTGCGGTGCCTCATTCTGCGGCGGCAGCGGCAGCGGCACTTCATTCTGCTGCGGCAGCGCCGGCGTCGGTTCCGCCAGT
The DNA here is from genome assembly GCA_025360015.1 of Verrucomicrobiota bacterium. Classification (GTDB taxonomy): domain Bacteria; phylum Verrucomicrobiota; class Verrucomicrobiia; order Verrucomicrobiales; family Verrucomicrobiaceae; genus Prosthecobacter. Next base: position 51,200 of record JANYCZ010000008.1, read on the forward strand.
CCCTCCGCCATCAGCTTCATCTGCGCCGTCGTGGTGGAGTCAAAGATCGAATTTTCATCCGCAGCCTCGGCGTCCCCATCCAAATTTTCCGGCACCTCGTCCGTCAACAGCGGCAGCGTGCCCGGGCCTTCCGCTGCGGGAGGCTGTGGTATCAGCGCCGGCGGCGCAGGGGGTGAGGCCAGCGTTTGCTGGAAAAAATCCCACTGCTTCGCCGCATGCCGCAGAAACGTCCGCGCAGACACCGAGCCCAGCGGCCGCCCCAGGAAATACCGCTTCACATCCAGGAACATCGTAAACTCACGCGCCTTGCCCGCCACGATGCCCGCATGCTGAAGGCGCAGACGCAGCAGCGTCACCGCTTCGCTTTCACCGATGCCGCGCAGCAGCATCTGCGAAGCCGTCAGCCTGTCCTCCATCGCACTCGGCAGATGATGCCCAAACGTCGCCTGCCACACATCCTGGTTCAGGCTCAGCACCACATGCACGCCATCCATCTCAGACATGTCCAGCAGCAGCGAGGCGATGCGCAGCCCCGCCTCCGGATTGCGGTAATACGCATCCAGGTGATCCACCAGCAGCACCACGGGACGCCACAGGCCCAGCAGTCGCAGCCACGTCACCGGGCCCTCGTTGCTCTCATCTGCCGCCAGCATGCGCAGCACCGCCACGTGGGACATCCCGCCATCCAGCGCGTGATTCAGCATCGCATTCACCCAGGACTCCAGCGCCGCAGGGATCGCAGGCACACGCTTCATGGCCTGCTCCGTCATCGGCTTGCGCAGCTGCCCTTCAAAGCGCCGCACCCATTCACCGATCAGGCGCGCATTGCCGCTCGCATCGAAAACTTCCACCGGATCCCCGCCCAGCACGCGCAGCGCCTGCTCAGGATTCGCACAGGGCAGCGTACCATTTTCGATCAACCGCCGCACCAAAATCGCACACACGCCAGCGCAGGCCTCACGCAGCTTCGTCCAGCCCTCTCGCGAAGCCTCCGCCCGTGCCATGGACTCCAGCCCGCGCACCGCCACGGCTGAAATGCCGATGGTATCCTCCAGCCGAAATGCCAGGGGTACTAATACCACCTGCCCATTCGCCGCAGCCGCCAGCCGCCCCAACAGATGCGTCTTGCCATAGCCCGCGCGTGGTGCCGTGAGCAGCAGCAGAGGCTGCCCGCCCGCCCGACCCGCCGTGCTCTGGCGTTCATCGATCGTCGTCGTCAACTGGCCCAAAATATCGCCATTCAGCCCCGGCACCGAGCGATTCTCCTCCACGCCAAACGGCCCCGCGCAGACATCGTCCGCAAACGGATTCAGGCCCTCCGCCTGCGGCAAGGAGTGCGGCAGTCCTAAAGCGGACGGCAGCGGTGATAGCGATGGTGATTCTGGACTTTCCACAACGAATCCGGTTTTAGCGTTCTGATTCAGGTCAGATTCAATGATATTTATGCCAAATCATACTCCACAGAAAGTAAGATTTTTGCTTTTGACGTTATTCTCTAAAACGAGAATAACGGGACCCAACGATAGAACGCCCCTCCTCAAGGCCGCGGATGCGCCGAAAAACGCTGCTTGGAAGTGCGACGGACTGGCTTCGCCCGTCTCGCCAAGCCTCGGCTCTCCTGTCTGCCGATGCCCAGCGCTCTCGCCATCTCCCAGCCCCTCCCTGAAAGTACGATGGACACTCCTGTCCGTCGATCAGCGCTCCGTCACCACCCCGGACCGGTCGCATAATCATGTCACAGATCCTCCTTTGAGGTTATCTAAATCAAAAGGCCGAGACAGCAAACACGCTCAAAGACTCTTCCTCGCCTCCTGCCACTCCTCCCAGCAGCGCACTGGGTCGATGTCCTTGTACCCGCGCTCCGCATCGATCTTCTCCGCCACCTCCCTCGGGACAGCCGCCGCCTTGCAACTATTGCGGATTTCAATCACCTCCGCCTCCGTCAGCGCACTGCCCTTCTCCTGCTCACGGTTCAGCAGGGTCGAAATCAAACTCGGGATTGGATATATCAGCAGCGGCGCGGAATCACTCATGGCGGGGTGGAAAGTTCCAAACTCCTTTTCACGACTCCCCTCAAGGGTCAATCCCGAGTTTGGCCTTAGACTCGTCCAAATTCATTTCCACCGGCTGGGTGTGAAACAGCGTTTGGATCGTCGTGTCCAGCGGAGAGAAGGGCCCGAATTCGTCGAGCTTTACTTCGCCAGTGGCGCTTTTCCCCCGAATGCTCAACATCTCGACATCGGTGGGGACTATCTTCAAAGCCCCGCTCTGAATCATTTCCCGCGCTTTCTCAGGAGGCAATGAATGGTATATCTCCAATGGATATCGATGCTCAAAGGTGGCCTTGGCGGCTGCCAGCGTTGCAGCATAGAGCGTTTGCAAATCCTTCTCACTCACCGTCTCCTTCTCAGCTGCTGCCAGCCCCAGCGGCAACGAGTAATAAACCGGCGACTTCGGAGTCTCACGTTTCAGCCTGACAGCAGTCGCGATAACTCTGCCATCATCAGACCCTACCACGGTCCTAATCGAAAGTTCCGCCCACCCAGAATCCAGCAAGGCCCGCACGCGTTCCAGAAACGGTTGCACCGGCTTCGGCACAGCAGCAGTCTCCTGCGCCTGCGCAAACACAGCAATCCCGCACAAGATCGTAATGATGCAGAGCTTCATGGGCGTGAAATCGTCAGTTCAGCTCATCTCACGCACAGGCCCTCACTTCCCCTTCCCCTTCACCGCGTCCAGCTTCTGAATGGAAAGCCGCGCACTGCGCGTGCCCGCGCGGATGATCTGCACCTCCTCTCCCAGCTTGAGCCGCACGCTGCCTTGCATCCTGGATGACACATACTGCGTGGAACCGGGTCCCCCGGCGGGCGTCTGCCAGTTGAGGTCGTAGCTGACCAGGAGGCTCCCCGACTCTTCCACCTTCACATACCCGCCGAAGCCAAGGCTCTGCTCACCAAACATCGCAGTAAACTGCGCAGAAGCCACGACGACGGAGAGCTCCAGCGGCGTGCCGTCCTTGTCCGTGATGTTCAGAGTGATCTGGTAGTTGTCCGGCAGCATCTCAGATGACTGCTGCGCCCCACTTCCCTGCGGCGGCATGAGTCGTTGCCGCGCAATCGGCGGAGCCGGTTGCGGAGTTTGGGCCATGAGTACCGAAGGCAGGAAAAGAGCGGAAAGCACGATGAGTTTCATAGGTTGGAAGAGCTGGGTGGCTGAGAGGCGGGCCTAAACAGAAGCCATGGAACGAGATTGTCAGTCATTTATTTAAACAAGGTGCGGGCAGTCACTAACCCGATGAACGAGCATCGTCTTGGTTATAACGCTCGACCACCCTCCGTTTCAATAAAATTGCTCACTGCCCCACGATGGCCCGTCTCCGCCACTGTTTCACCGGCTCCACCAGCAGGTGCAAAACCGCCGGGATCAACGGAAAGATCCAGCAGGCAGGCGAGGGCTCCATCCGGCTCAAGGCAGGCACCCAGAGACTGGCCAGCATGGCAATCACATCGACCGAAACGAGGTACAGATAGACAAGCTGCTTCAAGCTAAAGACACGAAACAACAACCACAACCAAAGCACCGCTCCAAGTTGGAGGGACACGGTTGCATAGGAAAACATCAAAGCCTGCAGCCGTTCGCCAACGAGATCCTTGCATAAAATCAGCGCCACCCCATAACACAGCGTCCACACCCCGCCCGCCCGCCGTTGCGTCCGGCTAAAGTACTCCGCACGCATCCACCACACCCAGAAAATCGGCAAGATGATGAGGCCGATCCAGAAGAACAGACGACCGCGCAAGGTTTGCAATTCAGGCGGCGGGGAGTTCATGAGTTAATCTTCAAGTGGACGGTGCACCAAGCTCTTTCCCTTGCTCAGCCTGCACAAACCCAGCGGCTCTAGAGCTAGATGTGCCAGCACAGCAAGACCCGGCAGCAGCAGCCACCCCCGTTGAAACGGCGTTTCCAGGCGATCCACAAAAAAAGTGGACCGATGAATGCCCCCAAAGAATACCACGGCAAGAATGAAGACAATGACCAAGAAGGTGACTGAAAAAAAGTGGGCAATGCGAAAAAACAGCCACACAAACAACGCCACCGTCACCCACCCCAGTATGGCGGGATAGACGAACGACACCATTTCAAACCGCTCCACCAGCGCACTCCGCTGCTGCAGCAGCCACGCCACAAAAACCCCCAGCCACAGAAAAGCCACGAGGCGCTCACGCCATGTAAACCCCTTCGCCAACGTGAACCACGACCAAAACAGCGGCAGCACGAAGACACCCAGCCAGAAGAAGAACTGCCTGCGTCGATCTTTCATGGCTGCTTGGTTCCGGAAAGCGCCCTCAATATCGGGTCGCGATATTCGGGATCTTTCTCCTTAAATTCCACCAAGCGGGACGCCAGATCGATGTTTAAGTACAGCTCAGCATAGTAAAGTTCAGATGCCTTGTCTCCCTCCTCCTCAGGCTCGCAGAACAGTTTGATTTTGGCGCGCCCCTTCTCCAACTGGGCCGGAGCCCCCTCCAAACTGATCGCCGTCAATGTCACGGCGGGAACCATTTTTGTCGGTCGGAGGGATCCTTCATACAAGTGGGAGAGCATGGCCATAAAGGCATCGCTGGCCGGCCCCACGCTCTCGAGGTTCAAGGTGGATTGGTAGGTCGTCAGGCCGGAATTTCCCAGAGTGCCCTGCTTCCACGTGGCAGGCAGGCGAATCCGAAACCCCACTTCCGTGCCCAGATGCATTCCACGTGCCACGCAAACTTGGGTGCCGTCTGCCAGCCGTTCGTGGCTCGCCAAATAGAAAGACAAGTCCACAAAGCCATCCTCCACGGACTTGATCACTTCAGGCACTGCTGATTCAGCAGGCTGCTGCTTCGGGGAGCAGGAGGTAAAAAGCCAGGAGAACAGACCCATAAAAGTGAGTGTGATTTTGAGAGGGTACATCGAATTTGAACGAGGTGCGAAAGCTCAGCGTCGATGCCGGGCGGCGCAAGTTAAGGATGGCAATGGTTCTGGTAAAGCGGGAGCCGGTCTTGGTCTGTCTAAGCCATCGCTCAAGGCCATTCCACTTCACTCCGCCTTCCCCACACAAGTCGCCCCGCCGCTCGTTCCATCTTTGGAGCATGCAGCCATCGATCCCAAAAACCGAAAGACGAACCGCAGCACCAACTGGCTCAGCGCCAGCGCCCCAAAGACGTAGCACACGATGATCAGCAGATGCGAGAACTGCAGGTTTACAAAGTCCCGCAGCCCCGCCGCCATAAACACAAACGGCGCGGAAGCAGGCCCGATGAACATCGATAAACGATACGCGAGGTCGGTTTGAACGTTTGGCTTCATCGAGTTCATGGGAGCTGAAGTTGCGACAGGTTGGGTTGGATAAGCACAGGGTGAACTGCTTATCCCCGTCATTCTACCCTCCCACGCTGCATCAGAGCAATACAAATGTGGCAGCCCTCCCGCCGTCCCCCTCATGCATCAAACCCCCGCATGATACGCCACGCTGCATGATGCTGTGTCTTCGGAGAAACATCACTGCTCCCCATAAAAAACCTTGCTCCGGTCATGCCGGTTGAATTCATCCACGATCTTGCCCATCCACTCCTTGTTCTCGGCAGATGCGGTGAAAGTCAAAGGCGTCTTGAGCAGCTTCGTGGACAGCACCCGTCGCACACATTCCATGCTGGCCTTCAAAATGGCCTCCCGATGATAGCCCCCATAGGCGACGAACTCGTCCGCATTCATGACAAGCTTCAGCGGCATGCCAGGACCGCTCTGGCTGTCAAAGGAGAGATGGCTGGTTGATGCCAGGTTCAGATCCCCACTCGTCTTTTCAGAGAAGGTGGGCGGAACATTTTCGGCTGAGATATGATGCAGGACGTTCACCAGTCCGGAATCCATGTTCCATACAAAGCACGTCACCCGCTCAATGCTGATCTCTCCTGATCCGCAGCCATCGAGCGGTTGATACGTTCTCAGCAGGCCAGATTCACCGCCGGTGACGGGTGCCGCCATCCAAAGACCTAAAACCGCTGCGATGAAGATTTTCATGGGTGTCCTTTCATGATCGGATGTTGTTTTTATCAAACTCAGAGCTGCACATGGTTGCGGGACCAGCATCCTCAAGCCGCCACCCCCACCGTCTCAAACACCTTCAGCTCCCGTCTGAAGCCATCGTGCCAGTCAGTGTTCCACTTCTTCTTTTTGCAAATATTGAGCAGTTCGCCTTCATCCAGAATGCCCTCCTTCGTCAGCAGCCGGTGCGTCAGCACATTCACCACCACTCCGTTCCAGTCCTTGTCCGCCATTTCAAAGTAAAGACTGGCCGCGCGGATGTGCGCAAAGTTCGCCTCCTTTTCCAGAGAGTCCCCCGTGAGTTCGTCGTGCTTGATCTTCAGCCGCTTCACCCGCTGCTTCTTGAGGTTCTTCTGCGTGCTCTGCAACTGCTCGCGAAACTCCGCCCGCAGCAGCCGCGCATCCTTGCTGTCGCGCACCTGCCGGTACACCGCCTCGGAATACTTCAGGTATTCCACCGTGCGTGACACCACGGGCGACTGAATGGACTCATTCACCCACTCGCAGATCTTCGTGCTGCGCACCAGCGTCTCCAGCACCTTTTCACCTCCCATCAGATTCGTCCCTGTCATCTGCACCTTGTCGCGTCTGCCCACGCTCCCCACCAGATAGCGCGCCTTGTCCTTCTTCGTCCGCAGGATGGTGTGCAGCTTGCTCACCTTGACCCAAACCGCACCTCGCTGGTCGATCACAGACGCCGCAACCCAGGCATTAAAAATCCCCTTCAAAGTTCCTTTCGCCAGTCCTCCCTGCAGCTCCAGAAAATCCAGCCCCAGCTCTTCGCCTGTCAGTTTGCGATGAATGAGCGAGTTCATAACTAGGCGGTCATTTCCTGGAACATCATGGCCAGTTCATTCGCGGCGTCGTGCGCTTTGGCGTGACGGCACACATCGGGATGGATCTGCATCGCAATCCGGTTCCGCCATAGCTTTGCCAGCTCCGCATCACGATAATGGGCCTGCGTCAGCCCCAGCACCCGCTGGCGGCATTCACCATCCAGTTCCACCAGAGCGAAAATCAGCCGGGCGGGCTCCGAAACAAAATAGCTCTCCCCTGTCTGCGGCGAGCCCCCGGTCGGAAAAACGCTGCGGTGAATGTACTTCCGCGCCTTGCCATCCTTCACCTCCAGCATCCCACCGCCGGCGCACAGCGCCTTCACCGCCGCCGTCACTTCGGCAAGCGTGTAATGTTTGAACTTCTTCAGCGCTTTGCCGAGATCAGCCTCCTTCCAAAGCACCGCCCCCTTTTCCTCGCTGGTGCGCTGAAGCAACTCCGCCAGCGCCTCACCAGCAGCCACAGGCGGATGCTCCCCAGCAAACCAGAAAACAACCCCACCGCTGACCTTTTGGACGATCCGCCCCTCCTTCTCCAAATCCAGCAAAGCCGCCTGCTTCTCCAGCACCTTGCTTTTGCCGATCAAAGAAGAACGCGCACACCCCACACCACCCGCCTTGTGCAGCTTCGCCAGAAGAGCTTGGACCGTTTTGGAATCTTCAGGCATAAGAGGAGCGCGTAAGCAGCAGGATGGCAGCAGAGCATGAAAGCTAGGCATGGCAAATACTACGCCAGCTCATTTCCTCTGAAGCTCAACTTTTCCGCCCCTGATTTCTCCATCCTCCTCGCGGCCATTCACGCCTTCCAGAGCAAGCTAAAGCTCGCGACTACTTTTCGCTCCCTCCATTCTCAGCCACCTCTTCCCCCTTGTCCTTCGCGTGAAGAAGCATCACTCTCCGCCCGCAAAGAACCCCGCCCACGCCGCGTTAAGAAATACTGATTAAAACCGCAGCGCAAAGAAGACCGCACAGAAATGCCTTCAAACTCCGATCTCTGCGGTTTTCTAATCTCTCGCGGTGCAAATCATTCAGTGCTTCTTTAAGCGTCTCCCTCTCATGAATCTCGCCCTCCGTCCCGCCACGCACGAAGCTTTGCAACGCTTTCGCCTGCGCCGTCAGAAGCTGCTGCAGTTCCGCGCAGCCCTCTGTGCTGCGGCACTCGCCCTCGCCGCTTTCGTGCTCATCGCCCTGCTGGACCGCGTGAGGTTCATGCCGGATGCGCTGCGTCCGTGGGTCACGCTCACCGCTTACGGTGCCGCCGCGTATGCGGCCTGGCGTGTGGCGTGGAGATTCATCGCGCAGGCGAATGGCAAAGAAGGCACGGCCAAACTCATCGAGGCTGCGGAGCCGGCGCTGCGCGAGCGCCTTCTGGCGGCGGTGGAGCTTGCCGATCCGAAGGGTGGCGTGAACGTGAAGGACTCCGTCGAGTTCCGCGAGAAGCTGCAGGACGATGTCGCCGCCTCCATCGAAGGCATTGACTGGAACACCAAGCTGCCCACGCGCACGCTGCGCCCGTGGTTCTTCGCGGCGGGTGGGGTGGTCGCGGCCATCCTCGTGCTCTGCCTCATCCCTGGCCTGCACCTCAGCGGCTTCATGGCACGTGCGGCGCTGCCCTTCGCGAATCTTGAACGGCCCGCCTCGGTGAAGATCCGCATTTTGGAACCGCTGAAGGCGAGCACGCTCGCTCCCATTGGCTCGGAGGTCGCGCTGATCATCGAAACCGAAGGCCCGCAGCCCGCGCAGGCCACGCTGGAGTTCGCCGTGGAAGGCTCCAAGCCCCGCCGCACCGAGCTCTCCGCCGTCGGCACCGCACGCTTTGAAGGCGTCGTCCCTGTTGGCCAGACGGACGTGCGCTACCGCATCCATGCCGCCGATGCCATCACCCCCTGGCGCACCCTCAGCGCCCGCGCACGGCCCCGCATTGTCGAGTTCACCAAGACCATCGTCCCGCCGAAGTACTCCGGCTGGCCGGAGTCCCAGGTCAAGGCAGACCAGGGCGATCTCGAAGCCCTCGACGGCTCCACCATCAAGCTCACGCTCAAGACGAACCAGCCTGTCTCGCAGAGCGACTTCCAGTTGAACCCCGATCTCCCCGAGAAAAAGACCCTGCCCTCCACCACCACGCCCGAAGGCCTGCTCACCGCAGACATCGCCGTGCAGGCCACGCACAGCGCCTGGCAGATCGCTCTCACCTCCAAGGAAACTGGCTTCACCAATGAGGAGAGCACGCCATGGCGCATCACCACCATCCCCGATCTCCCGCCGACCGCGCAGATCAGCGAGCCTGCGGAGCAGATCGAGCTCCTGGCCGATGAAGCCGTGCGCCTCACCGGTCTCGCCACCGATGACGTCGGCCTCGGCGGCTTGAAACTCGCCCACGCCATCAATGGTGCGAACTGGACCGAGCGCGATCTCCCCTTCACCAAAGCCGCCAAAGAAGCCCCGGTGCAGACGCTGCTCCCCCTGGCACCGCTTGGCGTGAAGACGGGCGATGCTTTGCTGATCAAGCTCATCGCCATCGACCTCAAAGGGCAGAAGGCGGAGTCGCCGCCTGTGCGCATCATCATCCTGGAGCAGACGGTCGATCCCCGCCAGCGCGAGTGGGCGGAAAGCCAGCGCCGCCTCGCGCTGAAGGCCGACCGCCTTGAGGAGCAAACGCGCGAGCTGCGCAAGGACCTGGAGAAGGTGCGCAAGACCGAACGCAACGCCCGCAAAGACAAAGACCCCGACAAGGCGAAGGATGAAGCCGCCAACGTCCTGGCCTCCGCGCAGGAAAAACTCGAGCAGGTCAAAGCGCAGTCCGAAGAACTGTGGACCGCGCTGAAGGAAGCCGCCCGCGATGCGCCGAACCAGCTCGATGCCGCCGAGGCGCAGCTCCTTGGCAAAAAGCTCGCCCAGCTCCGCCGCGAGCAGCTCCCCGATCTCGACAAGCTCAATGCGCCCGAGATTGAAAACACCGAGCAGATCAAGCGCGCCGCCAATGAAGCCGCCGGCCACGCCGCCGTCATCGCCGATGCGCTCCGCGCCTTCGCCGCCGAAGACAGCGCCAAGATCGCCGCCAAAGAATCCCAGCAACTCCAGCGCCAGGCCCGCATGCTCACGGACACTTCACTGCAAGCCAACCGCGATGCCGAGCAGCGCCCCAAATGGCAGGAGCAGCAGCGCGCGCTGATGGCGCAGGCCAAGACCTTGCAGAAGGATCTCGACAAGCTCGATGAAACGCAGAAGGGCCGCAATCGCGGACAGCTCCAGGAGGTGGACAAACGCATCGCCGAGACCTCCGCGGATCTCACCAGCAGCCTCGACAAGCCCGACCAGACCAAGAGCCCCGAGCACCTCTACGGCGCCTCCGACAATCTGCGCAGCCGCCTTCAACAGGCCGCGGACATCAGCCGGAACATCGCCGAGCAAACCGCCAACGACGCCACGCAGCGCCGTGAAAACCTCAACCGCCAGGACAACCCCGCTCTCCAAAAACTGGAGGAGGCGCGGAACTACCTCGCCAACGCCGAAAACATCACGCGTGATCCCCGTCACAACAAGAAAGACCACGACGACCTCACGCCCGTCGAGAAAGCGGAAAAGCTCCTTACCCAGTCCGCCAAACAGCTCCAAGACCAGGCCGAGCTGCGCGAGCAAAACCAGACCACCAACACCCAGGCCGCGCTGGACATGAACCGCGCCAGCCGCGCCGTGGACGAGCTCGCCCGCCAGACCACCGAGGCCAAAAAGGTCCCCCTGCTCTCTCCCGAAGCCGCCGAGAAAGCGCGCCGCAGCAACGCACCTCCATCCGAAGCCACGAAGGCCATGACCAACTTAAAGGAGCAGGCCACGCAGCTCACGCAGGCCGCACGCGCGCTGGAGGCAGACGCCCTCGCGCAAGATGCGGCGCAGGCGCTTGAGGCCGCGCAGGCGGAGTCCATGCTGCCGCAGAATCAGCAGGACCTCGCGCAAAGCGCCGCGCAGTCCAAGGCCGCCGCCGAGGCGCTGCAGCAGGTGCCGGAAAAGATCAACCGCGCCCGCATTGCCGAGGCCATGCAGCAGAAAGATCCCCAAGGCGCGAACAATCTCCGCCAGGCCGCGCAGCAGGCCAGCGACACCTCGCGCAACGCAGCCGAACAAAACAAAAACCTCGCCCGCGAGGCCGCGCAGCAGCAGCCCGGCCAGCAGCTCAACAACCAGGGGGCGCTGCAGGCCACCGCCGACGCGCAGAAGAAGGCCCACGAACTCGCCGCGCAGCTCCAGCCGCAGATCGATGCCGCACGCGCGCAGCTCGCCACGCTCACTCCCGAAGTCAGCGACATGATGAAACGCGTGGCCGCCGATTTGAAGCAGACTCAGCAGGAAACGCAGACCGCCGCCGATGCCGCAAAAGCTGAAAAGCCCGTCGCCGAAGTCGCCGAGAAAGCCCAGGAGCTGCGCCCTGAAGCCGCCGCCAACGCCGAGAAAATGGCCGCTCTACAAGCCGCCCTGCGCCAGGAAGCCAACGCGTCTGACTTGACCAAGCAGGCCGAAACCCAGCTTGCCCGCACCGCCGATGTCGCGCTCGCGCAGATGCAGCAGAAGACGCCGCAGATCGCGCAGAATTTGAAGCAGGCCGCGCAGGCATCGCAAAGCAAGCCGCAGGCCCAGGCCTTGCAGTCCGCCGCCACCGCGCAGCAGCAGACCGCGCAGGCGCTGGAGCAGCTCGCGCAAAACATGCAGAAGGTGGAGGACGGCCAGCAGCTCACCGAAGCCGATCAAGCCGCCATGCAAAAGATGGAGCAGGAGCTCGGCGTGCAGGAGCCGCTGGATGAAGCGTATGACCGCGCCAAGCAGCTCGCCGAAATGGCGCAGGACGCCACGCAAAATCCGCAGGCCGTGCTTGAAGCTCTTGAAAAAGAACTGCCCAAGAATCAGGCGATGCAGAAGGCCCTCGCTGAAACCGCGCAGTCCACCGCGCAACTGGCCGAGCAGGCCGTCGCCAAAGAAACGCAGCAGGCCGTGCAGAACGGCATGGCGCAGAAGCAGGCCGCCAGCGATCTCGCGCGCGTCTCCCGCCATCAGCAGCGCCTTGGCGACAAAGAAGCCGCGGAACAAGTCGCCCAGGCCAGCAATCAACTCCAGCAGGCCGGTCAGAAAGCCGAAGCCACCCAGGCCCATCCCGTGCCCAATCCGCAGGCCTCACAGCAGAGCCAGGCCAGCGCCGGCAAAGCAGCCAAAGCCGCCGAATCCACCGCCAGCAAAACCTCCCCTCCCGTGCTCGCCTCCCCCCTCGAACAACTCCAGGGCCAGATGCTCGCCCAGGCGCTCGACCAGCTCGATGCCCAGCTTCACCCCATGCAGGGCAGCCAGCAGCAGCAGTCGCAAAACGGCCAGCAGCAGGCCGGTCAGCCACAGCAAGGCCAGCAGGCCCAGCAGAGCCTCAACAACGCCCAGCAGGCCCAGCAGCAAAGCATGGCCGACTCCCGCAATCAGGGCCAGGCCCCCGGCCAGAAACCCTCCCAGCAGCAGGCGCAAAACCAGAAACAGCAGGGTCAAAATTCCCAGGCCCAGTCCGCCGAAGGCGGCAATCAATCCACGCAACTGCAAGACGGCGTGCTCGGACAAGTCATGGTCCTCACCAAAGGCGACTGGGGCCACCTGCCGCAAAAAATGGCCGACGACCTCACCGAAGCCACCCGCTCCGAAGCCGCCCCCGAATACCGCGCTGCGATTGAGAGCTACTATAAGGCGATTGCGGCGAAGGCGAAGAAGTAGAGAAGTGACAAGTCTAAGGTTTCAAGTTTCAAGCTCATCGAGCGTTCCCGCCTATCAGCAGTACACGCATAGCACGCGCTGCGCAGGTCCCAGTAAGCACTGCCAAGCTTCAGTTCGTTCTGGATTCTGGAAAGCCCCCGCGCTGCCCAGAACGAGCTAAAGCCCGCCACTACTTTGCTCCGCCTTTTTGCGGCCATCCCTTCTGGCCCTCTTCGAGATACCGCCCTTTTCTCCAAAACTTCAGACTTGCAGGCCTAAATCATCCTGTGTCTTAATCAGGCATGAGAATGATTCGGATCATTGCCGGGCTTTTTTTAGCCTGTCATTTCGCCACAGCGCAGCAGGCGGCTGGAGGCGACACCTTGAAAACGAGCTACGAAATCTTCAGTGGCGGCACCATACGCCAGCTCGTGCTGGTGGCGGATGAGATCGCCGTCAAACAGGCGGATGGACGCCGCACGATCTCCAAAGCAGGCGACACCGATCTCGCCGCAGCGGCCAGGTCCATGCGCACGCGCACGGCGGCGGCGTCCCAGGTGGAGCTCATGCTCACGCATGCAGCGGGCGGCAAAAACTCACGCACGGGTGCAGAGGCCACTCGGCATTTTGTCACGCGGGAGGTCCTTGTGAAGTTCAGGCCGGGTGCAGTGGCCAAGACCGTGGCGCAGAGCGTGGGACTGCGTGTGAGCAGCGAGCCAGATCATGCGCCCGGCTACGCAATCATCGATGCCCTCACTTCAGAAGGCGCGCTGCTCGCCATGGAAGCGCTGCGCGCGCTGCCGGAAGTCGAGAGTGCCAATGTCGTGCTGGCCACGCAAAAGGCGGCGAAATTCACTCCCAATGACCCGCTCTTCCCCGAACAGTGGCACCTCAAAAACACCGCGCAACTCGGCGGTGCCTTGTGGGCGGACGCAAACGTCCCCAGCGTGTGGGACACCTACAAAGGCACCGGCATCATCATCGGCATCATCGATGGCGGCCTGGAGTACACCCACCCGGACATCTCACCCAATTACAACACCGTCCTCGACTTTGACTACAATGGCAACGACTCCGATCCCTCTCCCGGAGACGTCACCACAGACATCCACGCCACCTCATGCGCCGGCGTCGCCGCTGCGCGTGGGAATAACGGCCTCGGCGGCTCCGGCGCGGCACCGGAGGCCACGCTCACCGGCTTTCGGCTCATCGCCGCGGCCAACACCGACCAGGATGAAGCCAACGCCTTTCTCACGCACAACGACGTCATCCACGTGAAAAGCAATTCATGGGGCTGGCCCGATGGTGACGGCTATGGCGGCCCTGATGCCCTGGCCGCCGCAGCCTATCAGACCGGCACCACCAGCGGGCGCGGCGGCAAAGGTTTGATCTACGTCTTCGCCGGCGGCAACGGCCTGCAGTATGGAGACAACTCAAACTACGACGGCTATGCCAACTCCCCCTACGTCATCGCGGTGGGCGCGGTGAACGATTACGGTTTTCAGAGCTACTACTCCGAGCCGGGAGCAAACCTCCTCATTTCAGCGCCGTCCAACGGGGGGCTGCACAATGCTGGCATCCGCACTACCGACATCACGGGTGAAGGCGGCTACAACAACACCGCCGCAGGCACGAATGACCTCGCGGATCGCAACTACACCAAGACCTTCGGCGGCACCTCCAGCGCCTGTCCTCTTGTGTCGGGCATCATCGCGCTCATGCTGCAAGCCAATCCAAATCTTGGCTGGCGCGATGTGCAGGAGATCCTCATCCGCACCGCGCGCAAAAACCACCGCACTGACCCTGAGTGGGCGACCAATCAGGCAGGCTTCTCCTTCAATCATAAATACGGCGCGGGCGTCGTCGATGCCGCCGCCGCCGTCGCGCTAGCGCAGCAGTGGACAAATCTGCCCGCCATGACCACCACGCAAATGGCGCTGACGGGTCTCAATCCTCTCCTCATGGACAACTCCACCACGGGAGGCTCCACCCAAACTTTCAATTTCACCGCTGCGAATTTCCGCGTGGAGCACGTTACCGTGACCGTAGGTGCCACGCATACCTGCCGGGGAGATCTGGAGGTCACGCTCACCTCACCCTCCGGCATGGTCAGCAAGCTCGCACAAGCCAACGAAGACACCACGGCCAATCTCGCATGGACCTACAGCACCGTGCGCCACTGGGGCGAGACCGCCGCAGGCACCTGGTCGGTAACGGTCAATGACCGCGTGGCCACCCACACCGGCACGCTCAGCAATGTCACCGTGACACTCTTTGGCGCGACCAACACGAACGCCCGCATCGCCGGTGCCTCCGCTACCCTCACCACAGAGGGAAACACACCTGCCAATTCCATCGCTGATCCCGGCGAGGCCGTCACCTTCAACCTCGGCCTCAAGAACATCGGTGCGGCAGCCACCAGCAATCTCACTGCCACGCTCCTCCCCATCGGTGGCATCAGCAATCCTTCCGCCGCGCAGAATTTCGGCGCGCTCTCATCCGGCGGTGCCGCAGTGACACGCTCCTTTTCCTTCAAGCCCTCTGGAGGCTGCGGTGTCTCGGTCCCGCTGGTCCTGAAATTGCAGGATGGCGCGACGGATCTCGGCTACGCCAATCTAAACGTCCCGCTGGGCACCACGGCCGCCACGAGCTTCAGTACCACCGGCATCACCATCCGCGACAAGGCCGTCGCCTCGCCCTCGCCGTCCCCTCTCGTGGTCTCCGGCCTCATTGGACGAGTGCAGACCGTGACTGCGGGGCTCAACTACCTTTCACATACCTTTTTGAATGATGTGGGCGCGTTGCTGCACGGACCGGACGCCTTGGAACTGCGCCTCTTCAATGGCGGCATTGCCGGCAAAGTCACTTTTTTGGACCTCACCTTCACCGACAATGCCGACGTGCCCTTCCCCTATCTCGGCACCACCATGACCGCCGGTTCCTATCGCCCGTGGGACATCTACGGCAGCTCACGCACTTTCACCGGAGACACCGCCACCGAGAACGGAGACACCATGGGCGAATTCAGCGGCCTGCAAGCCAACGGCACCTGGAACCTCTATGTGCAGGACTTCTCTGCGGGAGATACCGGATCCATAAACGGCTGGAGCCTCAACTTCACCACCGTCACCTGCACGGACAATGTCATGCTCACGCAGTCCGCCACCAGCGGCGCGGAGGGCGCAGGCACCATCGCCGTCTCCGTCACCCGCACCGGCGGGAAAGAGGGGAGCGCCACGGTGAACTACGCCACCAGCAATGGCACCGCCACCGCTGGCAGTGACTATACCACCACTAGCGGCACGCTCACCTTTGCCGTAGGCGAGCTAGTCAAAACATTCTCTATTCCCATCATCAACGACACCACGATCGAGCCGAGCGAGACCATTCTGGTCACGCTCTCCTCCGCTGGTGGGAACACCACGCTCGGCACCCTGGCCACCGGTGCCGTCACCATTTTGGACGATGATGCAGCCCCACCCGTGGCCCTTTCTCCTGCCACTCAGACCGTTACCGAGGCCGCCACCTTGGTCACCTTCACCGCCAGTCGCAGCGTCCTCGGCAATGCCGGCACCCTCTCCTATGCCACCGCCTTTGGCACCGCCACCTCTGCCGACTTCACCGCCACATCAGGCACGCTCACCTTCACAGCCAGCGATCTCAGCAAGACCTTCACCGTCGCCATTTTGGACGACTCCATTGACGAAGCCCCCGAATCCTTCACCGTCACCCTCAGCGCTCCCACCGGCGGCCTCTCGCTCGGCACCCCCGTCACCTCCACAATCACCATTGTCGATGCCGATACAGACGGCGACGGCATGTCCGATGACTACGAGACAAGCCTGGGCCTCAATCCCGCAGTGAATGATGCCACACTCGATCTCGATGGCGACGGCATCAGCAACTACAAGGAGTACATCCTCGGCACCCCGCCAAACTCCGGCAAAAGCCAGTACCCCGTCACCGCCGCCAATGCTGGAGGCAACATCGGCATCACCTTCCCCACCCTCACCGGCCGCACCTACAAAGTAGAGCGCAGTGACACCCTCGCCGCGCCTTGGACCACCGTGCAGCAAAACATCCCTGGCACCGGCTCCGTTCAAACCATCACCGACACCGGTGGTGCCGCCCAGCCCCGCCGCTTTTACCGCGTGACCGTCACCCTTCCGTAAAGCTCCCCTCTGAATCAGACTCCGGTTCTGTATATTCAGTGTATTCCGTGGTTACACCCATCTGGCGAACAGGATCTGCATCCCCTCTCTGCCCCCCTCTGCCTCCCCGCAAGCATCTCCCCAAAAAAATCCACGAGTTGCGCACCGGTGTTGCCGCGCTCCTGTCACAAGCCGTAGAGGCGCAGGTCTTTTACGGCGGCTGCCCCTTCCATGAAACCTTTTCTTCTGCTGGCCACATCTCACACGCCCGAGGGCGCGGAGCTCACGCTGCATGCGCATGACGTGCACTTTTACCTGCGCTTCAACCGTCAGCCGCTGATGGGCACCAATGCCTCCGAGTCCGAAAAAGTGCTCGCGGAGCTGGCGTGTGCCGGACTGGGCGGCGGCACACCACGTATCCTCATCGGTGGCCTCGGCTTTGGCTTCACCCTACGCCGTGTGCTGGAGCTCATGGGCCCCGCCGCGCAGGTGCAGGTGGCGGAACTGCTGCCGCAGGTGGTGGCGTGGAACCGTGAGTATTTGAGCGCGGTGAACGGCCAGCTCCTCGACGATCCCCGCGTCGAGATCACCGTGGACGATGTGTTCCAAATCATTAGCCGCGCGCCGAAAGGCTACTACGATGCCATCCTGCTCGATGTGGACAACGGGCCCATCGCGATGGTGCAGGACGGAAATGCGCGGCTTTATCAGACCCAGGGTTTCTCGGCCATTACCCACGCCTTGAAGCCCGGCGGGCGAGTGACGTTTTGGTCCGCAAACACGGATCATGCTTTTGCGAAACGCCTCAGCAAGGCAGGCTTCAAAGTCGAAACCGTCGCCGCCAAAGCCTATCCCCAGGCCAAGCGTTGCACGCATACAATCTTCGTCGCGGAGCGAAAGTAACTCCCCTCCCCTACGGCACCACTTCCACCGGCGTGCCGACGGACACCTGGTGGTAAAACTTCTCCGCCATGTGCCCAGGCAGGCGGATGCAGCCGTGCGATGCCGCGTAGCCCGGGAGGTAGCCTTGGTGCATGCCCACGCCGCCATAGATGCGCATGAAGTAGTACATCTTCGCTCCTTCAAAGCGCGTGCCCGGCGGCTTGCGGTCCGTGCGGTTGTTGATGTTCTGCATGATCACATTGCCCCGGTAGTCCTCGTAGTCGCCGTAGATCGAGGACTTGTGGTCGATGTCCTTCTCGATGACGTGATACCTGCCCGGCCGGGTGTCATAGCCCTCCGCCCCGGAGGAGATGGGCGAGCCCCCGGCAAGCTGGCCGCGCTTGAAGAGATACACCCGCTGCTCGCCGAGATTGATCACCACGCTCGGCTTGCCTCGCATGTCATCCGCATTCCAGAAGGAGCCATCATTTGGGCCGAACATTCCAGTGACGCCCTTCCACACAAACCGCGAGGCGCGGGGGATGTCACTGGTCACAAACCGGCGGCTGTAATGAAACGCATTGCTGCCCGTGTTCTTCACGGTGGTGCAACTGACGAGACCGAGCGCAAAAAGGAGAAGCAGGCGAAGTGACATCATGCCTTTCAGCAATGCTGCCGGGCTGGCAAAAAGCAACGCGGGAGAGTCTAAAGTTTCAGCCCCCTTACGGCTTCACCAGGAAGAACGCGCGGAATCCATCCAGCAGCGGCAGGTTCGTCACTTCCAGCCCGGTCGTTTCATCCACCCACTGGGACGAAGGATTGAGCAGGTAGTTTTGATACACCGCCGTGCTCGGGTCAGCATCGCCGCTCCAGAGGCGGAGGCGGGAGCCGAGGGCGAAGGGTTGCGCGCCAGGGGCCTGCGGGGTGGCCAGGCCGGTGCCGCGCAGCGTGGTGCCGGCGGTTTGCGGCAGGGCGAGTCCGGTGCTGCGGACTTCACCCAGCAAGGTCAGCGTGGCCGGGGTGCTGCGGAGTTGGAGGAGCATGCCGGCCTGAGGCGGAATGATTCGGGCGGCATCGTTCGAGAGGGCGGGGTCAGCGTCACGCACCCACTGGGCTGCGCCGGTGGTGGTGGTGTGCAGCCAGTCGATCTGGAACTGGCCGCTGGCGCTGTCGAAGAACATGACGCGGTCGGCGGCATCGGAGGTGGCAGCAGGCTGCAAGGCGGACACCGGCAGCAGCGCCCCGAGCGTCCAATGCGGCCGGATGCAGATGTGTGCACTTGCGAGCGCGCTGTCCGCCGTGGTGGCAAGCGCGAGGCTGCTGCCGGTGGAAGTGGTGGTGTCGAGATCAAAGGTGCGGCCACGCAGCGTGCCATCGAGCACTTCCACGTAGTAGCTCACGCCATTCTGCAACTGCGTGCGGATGTCGCCGCCGTTGGTGTTGATCGTGAGCGTGCGGTCACTGACGGCGCTGACCTGTCCCGCAAAGATCGCAGGCAGCAGCAGCGGCATGGAGAGCGACTGGCGGCCCACGGCAAACTGCATGCGTGCCCAGCCCTGCGCACCCGTGGTGGCCGTGGCTTCCGGTGTGCCGTCCAGATTCGCATCCAGCGCCACCTTGATCCGCAGGAATCCACGCACCCCGCCGCTGAAGACAGACTCCACTGCAGCGTAGTGCAGCGTTTCGGTCTGGTCCGCATTCGTGGTGGTCGCAGGCGTCAGCGCCAGCGTGGTCCAGGTGCTGAGATCATTGCTGCCTTCCAGGTAGTAGCGCAGGTCGGGATGGCCGCCGGTGGAGCGTGTGAGCAGCGCGTCAATGGCACCCGTCACTGTATTGCTCACCAGGGTGAAGCGAGAGGCGCCCAGGCCGCTGCCGCCCGCCGTGCCCAGCGCGTATTCCAGGAGGTTGGTCTGACCGTCCGCATCCGGATCATCATTGGCACCGCCGAGGTTGTTCTGCGCCTGCCATGTCGTGAAGGTGCCGGGATTGGTCGCGAGATTGCGCTTTTCCACCAGTGCAGCCGGCGAACCCGTGCCCGCGAGGAAGCCGAAGTCGATGGTCATCATGCCGGAGTCGTCGGCGGCATCATCCATGAAGGACTGGAAGCCGTTTTCGCCCGAGGTGGAGGTCACGCTGCTGTTCAGCGGCATGGTGCCGTAGGCCAGATTAATGAGGCCGGAGGAGATGCCCGTGGTGGATGGCTGGGCGGCGTCGCTGCCGTTTTCATCAAAGCGGTCATCCTTGCCGGTGTCCGCATTGGTGGACTGCACCACATTGCCGGAGCCAATCACCGAGGTCATGCCCTTGAGCGGCGCACCCGTGGCAAACATGCTGGCAGGAATGTAAACGTAGTAGGCGGCCGGGGAGGTGGCATAGAGCATGTAGGTGCCGTCTGCCGCTGTGACTGCGGTGGAGACCGGCGTGTCCGTCACGGCCTGCGCCTGCTGGAAGAGCTGCACCGTGACATTCGCCAGCGCCAGATCGATGCCGGACTCATACGTGCCGTTCGCGTTCACATCCCGGAAGACCAGATTGCCGACCATCAGCGCCTTCGCCTTCAGACCCAGGTCGATGGTGAGATCGTTGTTGGCATCATCCGCGTTGTCACTTGTTTTGTCGAAGCCGCTTTCACGTCCGTCCGAGTCGGTGGGCAGAGTGCCCGGCAGCAGGGAGAAGGTGCCGGTGACCACACCGGTGGTCGCAGGGTCGGTGGCAGGCTGCGCGTTCTGGTTCAGGTTGTCATCACTGCCGTTGGTCGTCAGCGTGCTGGGCACCAGGAAATTCAGCAGGCCTGCGGTATTGAACTGCGCGGCAGGGATGCGCACCTTGTAGCTCTGCGGCGTCACCGCTGGCGGCGCATAAAGGAGATACTCTCCATTTGCGTCGGTCGTGGTGGTGCCCACCACGGTGTCCGTGCCGGTGCCGCCGTCATTGTACACCAGCTCCAGATTCACGCCCGCCAGGCCGGTGTCCACGCCGGTTTGGAATTTGCCGTCCGCATTCGCATCACGGAACACCAGATTGCCCACGCCGAGGCGCGTGGCGAAACCAAAGTCGATGGTGAGATCTGTGTTGCTGTCATTGGCATCGTCCGACGTGCCTTGGAAGCCGCCTTCCTGCGCTCCCGTCGGAGCGCCATTGGCCGTCAGCGTGACCGCAGGCGCCGTGATGCCCACCTGGTCGGGATTTTGCGCGTCGATGCCGTCTTCACCCAGGTTGTCATCTCCCGTGGTGGTTTGATTGCCGCGCAGTGAAATTTTCCGGTAAAGCGGACCCGGGCCCACCGCACCGCCGTTGATGCTGACGGACGACTTGAAGTTGTCCGCCGCCACGTGGACCGTGTACACGCCGGGGCTCAGATTGGTGAAGAAGTAGCGGCCGCTGGCATCCGTGGTGGTGCTGCGGATGTAGCTGGTGGAGCCTGCCGTGCCGCTGCCGGCATACAGCAGCATCCACACGCCGGGCACGCCTTCACCCGCATCCGCCACGCCGTTGTTGTTGGCGTCGTTGAAGACCAGGTTGCCGATGTTCATCAGGTTTGGCAGCGTGCCGCCGGAGAAGCCCAGGTCGATGGTGAGGTCCACATCCGCATCATTATACACGTCCATCGAATTGAGGAAGCCGGCCTCAGCCAGCGGCTCGGTGCCGTAGGCCAGGGCAAAGACCGTGGAGCTCACGCCCGTGCTCGCCGGATTCGCCGCATCCAGACCGTTTTCGTCCTGGTTGTCATCCTTGCCGTCGTCACCGCCAAAGCCGGTCACAGAGGTCGTGCCAGCAAGCGGGGCACCCGTGGCAAACTGGGACGCAGGAACGACGAGGAAGTACTGGCCTTCCACATACGTGTTCAGCAGGAAGGTGCCGTCGATGCTCGTCATCGTCTCCATCACCGGGGTGCTGGTGGCGGGATTGTCCCCCACCTTGAAGAGCCGCACCTTGACGCCGGCCACGCCGAAGTCCTGGCCGTCGTAGTGGCCATTCGAGTTCATGTCACGGAACACCAGATTGCCCACGCTCAGCGGCTTCGGGGCAAAGCCGAGATCGATCGTCAGATCCACGTTCGCATCGTCAAAGTCATCGCTCTCGGAGTAGTAGCCGGTCTCATTGGTGGCTGCGGTCGGAGACTTGTTTGGCACCAGGGTGAAGACCGGAGTGCGTGCGCCGTCCACCAGCACGGAGCTCGTGGTGTAGCCGTCCTGTTTGACGTCATCATCACCCGCCGTGGTGGTGGGTGTGGCGGAACCCGCCGGCTTTGAAGGCACCAGATTTGCCAGCGCGGCACCCGCCGTGAAGTTGCTCGGAGGAACGCGCACGTAGTAGCTGCCGGGGGCCACGCTGAAGCTGTACAGACCGCCGCCGGAGGTCGTGGTGCTGCCCACCGCCGCCGTGGCATTGGCCTGCGTGGACCACAGCTCCACCGTGACTCCATCCACGCCGTATTCGAGGCTCGGATCCAGGAGGCCGTCGTTGTTCAAATCATTGAAGACCACATTGCCCACGCCGGAGCGCGGTACAAAGCCGAAGTCGATGGTGAGATTCGTGGACGCGTCATTGATGTCGTCGCTGCTGCCTTGGAAGCCGCCTTCCTGGCTGCCCGTCGGCGCGTTGGTCGGGCTCAGGTCGATCACCGCCGTCTGGATGCCGTTGAAGGACGGGTTGCCATCGTCGATGCCGTCTTCGCCCACGTTGTCATCACCGCTCTGCACGCCCAGCACGCTGGCATAGCCATACAGCGGCGAGCCAAAATTAAACTGCGACGAAGGCACGCGCACAAAGTAGCGGCCCGGGGTGAGATCGGAGAAGAGATAGCTGCCGTCCGTGCCCGTGGTGGTGGTGGCCACCGGTGCATCAAACGGAATGACCGCGCCTTCGGTGTAAAGCTCCAGCGTCACACCGCCCACGCCTTCACCGGCATCCGCGCGGCCGTTGTAGTTCGCATCGAGGAACACCAAGTTGCCCACAGCCACAGCGCGGAAGAAGCCAAAGTCGATGGTGAGATCCGTGTTGGCATCGTTCGCATCATCCATGAAGGCGTTGTAGCCAAACTCACCGAGAGAGTCAGTCGGCTCGTCACCGGGGGACAGATGGAACGGCACGGACGCCACACCCGTGGCGGAGGGATCAGCCACATCCACGCCGTTTTCATCCGCGTTGTCGTCGATGCCGTTGTCAGCGCCATCACCCGGCAGCGAGCGCCAGCCGGAGAGCGGCTTGCCGACGGCAAATTCCGAAGCCGGAATGAAGATCTTGTAGTCGCCCTGCACCAGATTGCTGAAGATGTAGGTGCCGCCGTTGTTGGAGATCACCGTACTGAGCGGGCTGGCGGAATGAACATCGTCCGAGGCGTTGAAGAGCTGGACCTTCACGCCGTCGATGCCTTCTCCGGCGTCATAGACATTGTTGCCGTTGAGGTCCACAAACACCAGGTTGCCCACGCCCACGCCGTTCGGGTTGTTCGGTGCAAAGGCGAAGTCGATGGTGAGGTCGAAGTTGTTGTCATCAAAGGAGTCAATGTCCTTGAACTGACCGCTTTCACCCGTGGCATTCGTCGGCTCCGCATCCACCGCGAGGGTGAAGACCCCGCTGCTGATGCCATTGAGGAACGGCGTCGCGTCATCAATGCCGTTTTCATTGTTGGGCACATCATCATCCAGCACGGCGGTCACACTGCTGGCTCCCGTGGCGGAGTTGAGCCCATTGAGCGGATGCCCTGGCTCAAACTGCGAATACGGAATGTGCAGCACGTAGCTGCCCGCAGGCAATGAGTCGAAGAAGTACTGGCCCCCGCCGCTGGTGATGCGGCTGAAGAGCGGCACGCCAAAGCCGGGGGTCTGATCGCTGCGGTACAGCTCCACCGTCACACCGTCCACGCCTTCGCCCACGTCGGCCTTGCCGTTCTGATTCGTGTCGATGTACACCAGATCGCCCACGCCCACCGGCGTCTGGAAGCCGAAGTCGATGGTGAGGTCGATCGCCGCATCGTCCTCGTCATCAGAGGTGTATTCAAAGCCGGTCTCACCGCTGTCATCCGTCGGCGCATTGCCGGGATAGAGGCTGATGATCAGCGAAGACACACCGTTGTCGGTCGGCACGCCGTCATTCACGCCGTCTTCGCCCACATCGTCATCGCCCGCCAGGCCTTCGAGAATGCTGATGCGCTGATAGAGCGGGCCGTTCAGCAGGAACTGCGTGGACGGGATGTGCACCACGTAGTTGCCGGGGCGCAGGAAGTTGAAGCCGTAGCGGCCCGCCGAATCCGACGTGGTGATGGCCAGCGGATTGTCCACTTCAGGGAACTGCGTGTCCGTGTAGAGCTGCACTGCGACACCGGAGATGCCCTCGCCCGAGTCATAATGGCCGTTCGAGTTGTTGTCCGCGAACACCATGTTCCCCAGCGCCACAGGGCGGAAGAGGCCGATGTCCTCGGTGAGGTCGATGTTGATGTCATTGAGATCGGTGGAGGAGTCAAAGCCGGTTTCCGAGCCTTGATCCGTCGGGGCCTGATCACGCACCAGATTGATGATGCCGGTGCGCACGCCGGTGATCCATGGCGCGTCAGTCGGCAGCGCATCCTGGCCGACGTTGTCGTCACCCGGAATGATGATGGGGATGCTGAAGAGGCCGCGCAGATTGCCGTCTGACGCGAACTGGTAGGCCGGCAGATAGAGGAAGTACTGCCCCTGCCACAGATTGCTGAAGAGGTAGAGACCGCCGTTCGCGGAGACCGCCGTGGCCACGGGCTGCGTCACACCGGGAGTGTCGCCATTGCGGTACAGTTCGATGGTCACAGCATCACGGCCTTCACCCACGTCAAAGCGGTTGTTGCCGTTGTCATCGACGAAGATCAAGTTGCCGATGCCCATGATGCCCGGCTCCACAAAGCCGAAGTCCACAGTCATGTCGCCATTGGCGTCCACGGTGTAGTTGTCGAGTTCGCCGCCGCGCGCGAATTCCGCGCCGGAGGAGCCGTTGCCCACCGGTTCCGTACCGGGAGTCAGCGTGATGAGCGGGCTCTTTACAAGGGTCTTCGGACCCCCAGGCTGACGGCCGCTGTCATCACCGTCGATCTGGTCATCCAGAATGGAAGAGATGGGGCTGCTGTAGCCGCTGCCCGCCAGAGGCAGACCGTCCACAAAGTTGGACACCGGAATCTGCACCTGATACACGCCCGGAGCCTGGCCGGAGAAGTAGTAGAGACCGTTGCTGTCCGTGTAGGTCCAGCCGATCATGAGTTCCGCGCCGTCAGACGAATCGCCGTTCGCATCCTGCCAGAGGTCCACGCGCACGCCGGGGATGCCCAGCTCCGACGCGTCCTGGATGCCGTTGGCGTTGTCATCGTTCCACACCATCGAACCGATGGAGACGGAATTCGGCAGCGGCGCGAAGGGGCGGCCGATGGCGAGGTCACGCGGGCCGGACCAGATTTCAAAGTTTGGACCCGGCGGCCGTGGGATCGGCACTTCAAACACCTTGACCGTGCCATTGGGAGCTGTGGCGAGGTCCACGCTGAGCAGCGCGCCGCTGGTGTAGGTGCCGACGTTGACGGGCTTGCCCCAGTGATAACCGGCGATGTAGAGCTTGTTGTTGGAAGGATTGAACTCGATGTCGCGCGTGTCTATTTCGCCCATGCCGGCGCTGGAGAGGGTGCCGATGAGCTGGGGCAGTCCCGGTGCGGCAGGCGCGCTGAGATCGAGGCTGAACACTTCACCGTCGGTGCGGTTGACGCCGTAGAGAACGTTGCCTTCGATGTCGATGCCGGAGATCAGCGCGATGGACTGCCCGCCCGGCACCATGGCCACAAGCTGCGTGTCATTGACGATGGTGTTGAGCAGCGCGCCGGTGGTGGTGCTGTAGCGGCGTACTTCGCGGATGTCATTGGTCTGCACCACGAGGTAGAGATTGCCATCCGGGCCGAAGTTCATGTCTTCCACACCGGCCTGCGTGA
This sequence comes from Verrucomicrobiota bacterium, assembly GCA_025360015.1. GTDB lineage: Bacteria > Verrucomicrobiota > Verrucomicrobiia > Verrucomicrobiales > Verrucomicrobiaceae > Prosthecobacter. The sequence goes on from JANYCZ010000008.1 coordinate 76,807, forward strand.
TGAAGGTGTAGGGCGCGGTGGCACCGATCGGCTTGCCAGGCGTGGCTCCCGTCGGCCCCTGGAAGCGGACGATGCGGCCGCCATTGAGATCGAACACATAGAAGTTGCCGTCCGGGCCGATGGCGAACTGCGTCACCAGGCTCATGCTCGTGACGCTGTTATCCAGCACGGTGCCCATGTCCGTGCCGGTGGGGCTGATCTTGCGCAGATTGCTGGCACCGTAGTGCGCGACATACCAGTTGCCATCCTGGCCCAGCTCCATGCCGTAGGGCACGTCGCCGTAGTCCGCATTACCCTGGCTGAGGCTGTTGCCAAACGCGGACACCAGTGAGCCGGCATAGAGTCCCGTGGTGGCATTGAAGGCCTGGATGCTGTCCGCCTGCGTGGCGGACACATAGATGCTCGGCGTCACATTGAGGAAGCCAAAGTCGATGGTGAATTCGTTGTAGGTGCCGCCGCCGGTGCCCGGCTCATCTGCGGCAGTCAGCGTGATCACCGGGCTGTTCACCGCGCCACCGCTGAGCTGCAGTCCGTTGTCATCATTGTCCACGCCGTTGTCCACAAAGGTGGTGTTGCTGCTGGAGAGAGGCTGCGCGGCCGGTGGTGTCGGGATGCGCAGGTAAACCTTCAGGGGCGGCACCGAGGTGAAGAGATACGCACCGCCACCGCTCGTCGTGGTGCTCTTGAGCAGCACATCATCCGTGCCGCCGATGCTGTTGTCAGCGCCAGTGTTCCAAAGCTCCACCGTGACACCGTCGATGCCGGGCTCACCGCTGTCACGGAGGCCGTTGTCGTTCGTGTCCTGCCACACGAGGTTGCCTACGTTCAGGCCGCGGAAGAGGCCGAAGTCGAGGGTCATGTCCGTGTCCGGGTCGCCATCATCCACCGTGGGCTCGCCGCCCTTGGTGAGGGTGACGACGGGGGAGAAGACGGGAGTGCCGGGACCGCCGGGCTGGGAGGCGGCGTTGTTGTCATTGTCCACGCCGTTGTCCAGATTCACCGGATTGCCGCCGGGGATGTTCAGCGCGGTGGGCATGAGCACGCGCATGAAGAAGGTGCCGGGCTGCAGATTGGTGAAGCTGTACAGGCCGGACGGATTCGTGGTCGTGCTGCTGAGCATGAGATCGCTGTTCGGGCCGCTGCCACCGATGGCGTGGTCCGCACCGGGGTCCCAAAGTTCCACGGTGATGCCGCTGATGCCGGGCTCGCCCACGTCACGCAGGCCGTTGAAGTTGCTGTCTTCATAGACGGTGTCACCGAGGCTGAGGCCCTTGACCAGCAGCGAATAGGACTGCGTAGCGGAGCAGTTGAACGAGTCCGTGCTGCGCACCGTGAAGCTGGCCGTGCCATACACCTGCGCTGCGCCGGAGATCAACCCGCCGGAAGACAGCGTGATGCCCGCCGGTGGTGAGCCCGCGATCACCGCATAGGTGTAGGGGCCGGTGCCGCCGCTGGAGCTGAGTTGCTGGCTGTAAGCCGTGGCGAAGTAAGCGCTGGACAGCGAGGTCGGCGTGATACTCACGGCGGGGCAGTTGATCGCCAGGGTGTAGAGCTGGGTGTTGGTGCAGCTGAACGAATCCGCCACCTGCACGGTGAAGGAGGCCGTCGTGGCCTGCGTCGGCGTGCCTGAGATCAGACCGCTGCTGCTCATGGAGAGCCCTGCGGGCAGAGTGCCGCTGGCCACGCTCCAGGTGTAGGGTGCGCTGCCGCCCGAGACATTCAATGAGGCGGTGTAGGCCGTGCCCACAGTGCCATTCGAGAGCGTCGAAGGAGTGATGGTCAGGCTGGGGCAGACGATGGTGATGGTGTAGGGCTGGGTGCCCGGCGCGCTGTTCACATCCAGCGCCTGCACCGTGAAGGAGTAGGTGCCAGGAGAGGCGGTGGTGGTGCCGGAGATGGCACCTGCGGTGGAGATGGACAGCCCGGTCGGCAGGCTGCCGGTGAGCTTGCTGAAGGTGTAGGGCGCTGTGCCGCCGGTGGCGGTGAGCTGCGTGAAGTAAGGCACCAGCCGCGTGGCGTTCCCCAGCGTGGTCGGTGTGATGTAGATCGGCGGGAAGTTCACCGTGAAGGTGTAAGTCACGGTCGAGGAGCAGCTGTCGGCGTCTGTGGCACGCACCGCGAAAGTGCTGCTGCCCAGCGCGGTCGGCGTGCCGCTGAGCACACCGCTGCTGCTGAGGCTCATGCCCGCTGGCAGCACGCCAGAGGCGAGGCTCCAGGTGTAAGGTGAGGTGCCGCTGGCCGCCGTCAGCGTCTGGCTATACGCGGCATACTGCACGCCGGCTGGCAGCGACGCCGGAGTGATGGTCAGCGTCGGGCAGGCGATCACGATTTGCAGGGCCTTGGTGGCGGAGCAGCTCACGCCATCCGTGGCGCGCACGGTGAAGCTGTAAGCGGCAGGCACGGAGGTGGGCGTGCCGGAGATCAGACCTGCGGTGCTCATGGACATGCCTGCTGGCAGCGCGCCGGAGATGAGCGTCCAGTTGTAAGGGGAGGTGCCGCCGCTCGCGCTGAGCTGCTGGCTTGGATAGGCCACATTCTTCGAGGCGTTGGGGAAGGTCGGCGCGGTGATGGTGAAGGAAGGGCAGTTCACCGTGATGGCATAGGTGCCGGACTTCGAGCAGCCGTTCGCATCCGCCGCGGTGATCGTGACATTGTAGCTGCCCGGCGCGCTGGATGGCGTGCCGCTGAGGACGCCGCCGCTGCTCAGGGTCATGCCGGTGGGCATGGTGCCGGTGAAGCTCCAGATATACGGGCCGGTGCCGTTGCTGGCGGTGAGCGTCTGCGCTGTGTAGGCCGCATACTGCGTGGCGGCGGGCACGGTGGTCGGGGACAGGGAGAGCGCCGGGCAGGTGACCACCCAGGTGAAGGAGGTGTCGAGGTAGCAGGCGTTGGCATCTGTGCTGCGGATGACAAAGGTGTAGCTGCCTGGCGCGCCTGTGATGGTGCCGGAGAGCAGGCCGCTGCTGGAAAGAGTCACACCTGCTGGGAGCGTGCCCGACTGCCGTGTGTAGGTGTAGGCCGACGTGCCGCCGGTGGTGGTGAACTGCTGGCTGAAGGCGGCGTTTTGCACCACGGAGGAAAGCGTCGTGGGTGAGAGCGTGAGCACCGGGCAGACCACGCTCAGGGTCAGGGCCTGGGTGGCGGTGCAGTTGGAGGCGTCCGCCACTTTCACGGTGAAGCTGTAGCTGCCCGGGGTGGCGGTCGGTGCGCCGCTGAGGACGCCGGCGCTGGAGAGAGTGATCCCGGCCGGCAGGGTGCTGCCGGTGGCAAGACTCCACACATACGGCGAGGTGCCGCTGGCGGCGCTGAAGGTGGCGGAGTAGGTCGAGCCTTTCAGTGCATTGGCCAAAGTGGCAGGCGAGATGGTAATGACCGGGCAGGAGTGGAGGCCGAAGTCGATGGTGTTTTCCGTGTTGGTCACGCCGGTGCTGCCGGGCTCGCCGCCGGGAGTGAGGGTGAAGACCATGCTGCTGACGATGGAGCCCGCGCCACCAGCCTGGCTGCCGTTGTTGTCATTGTTCACGCCGTTGTCTGCGGTGACGACGGTGCTGCTGGAGAGGGAGTAGGCGGCGGGGGGCGTGAGGCGGACGTAGTAGGTGCCGGCGGTGTAAACTTTGAAGGAGTAGGCGCCGCCGCTGAGTGTGGAAGTGGACTGGAGGACGGTGTCTGCGTTCACTCCGGTGCCACCTACTGCATTGTCGGCGCCGGGGCTCATGAGGTCGAGCTGGACGCCGGTGACGCCGGTTTCGGTGGTGTCCTTGAGGCCGTTGTTGTTGACGTCATTCCACACGAGGTCACCCACGGTGATGCCGGTGAAGAGGCCGAAGTCGATGGTGTTGTTGCCGTTGGTGCCGTCGCCATCCACTGCGGTGCCGGGTTCGGTGCCGACTTCGAGGTCGATGATGGGGCTGTAAACAAAGGTGCCGGGGCCGCCGGGCTGGCTGCCGTTGTTGTCATTGTCAACGTCGTTGTCCAGATTCACCACGACGCTGCTCACGCCAGGGACGCTGGCAGTCGGCGTGACGCGCACGTAGTATTTGCCGGGCACCAGATTGGTGAAGGCATACGCGCCGGTGCTGCTGGTGAGCACGCTGGCACCCACCTGCGTGTCCGCATTGGTGCCGGTGCCGCCGATGGCATTGTCCGCGCCGGGGCTGAAGAGCTGGACGGTGGCGCTGCTGATGCCGAGCTCGCCGCTGTCACGCAGGCCGTTGCTGTTGGCGTCGTTCCACACGAGGTTCCCCACACTGACCCATGACGACACCGGGCAGGACTCAGTGGCGATGGTGATCACGCCGGAGGGATCCGTCGCGCAGTAGCCTTCCGTCACTCCCGAGGTGTAGCTGAAGGCGGTCAACGCGCCATTGCCGTCATAGGTGGGTGCGCTGCTGAGATCCACCATGTGCAGGACGATGCCGGTGCTGCCGCCGGTCTGGATGCCTTCCCAGGTGGCGGAATTCACACTCATGGCGCTCCAGTTGGCGGCGTTGTTCACGCGGCTGACGTCGATGACGGACTGGAAGCGGACGCTGCTGCCGGTTTCGGTGACGGTGTTGAGGAGGACATCGGCCGAGGTGACGCTGCCGGTGGCGGTGCTCACCATCAGGTTTGCCGCCGTCTGCCAGCTCTGGTAGCCCAGAGTGGTGTCATACTTGTAAATGGTCACGACGGGGCTGGCGCGGGTGATGCCATTGACATAAACGATGGCGTGATCCGCCGTGAGTGGATTGCCGCCGGTGCTGACGAGGAACCACAGCGCATCCACCTTGGAGGAGCCGAGCTGGTTGAAGGTCAGGTCCATTTTCAGGCGGCTCAGCGCGGCGTCATACACCACGTCACCCCTGCTGATGGTGGCGACGCCGTTTGGCGTGTAGCTGAAGTCATAGGCCTGGGCCGGTGTGAATTCCGAAGGCTGGCTCAGCACGCCATCGGCATTGGTGTCCGTAGCGAGGAAGTGATAGCAGCCGGTGGCGCTGGGGCCGCTGGACTTGAAGCCGAAATCAATGGTCATGTTGCCATTGTTGTCGTCGGCGTCGTCGATGGTGTTGAAGGCGCCGCTTTCGCCGTTGCTGTTGATCGGCTCGCCGCTGTCGCTCAGGCCGATCAGCGCACTGCTGATGCCGTTGACGGAAGGCTGCGCGTTGTCGATGCCGTCGTCATTGCCCACGATGTTGTCGTCCACGTCGTTGTCGGTGGAGGTGGCGGGGAAGATGGAGACGGTGTTCACGAGCGCCTTGCCCGTGGCAAATTCGGAGGCGGGCACGCGCACATAGTAGGAGCCAGGCACCACGCTGCTGAACATGTACTGCCCGCGCTTGCTGCCGGAGGTGTTCGTGGTCGTGCTGGTCACAAACGAACCGGCGCTGTTGAGGAGTTCCACGCGCACACCGCCCACGCCTTCACCGGAATCATAGACGCCGTTGTTGTTGGCGTCCTTGTACACGAGGTTGCCGATGCTGCAGAAGGTCGGGCGCAGGCCGAAGTCGATGGTGTTGTCCACGTTGCTGCCGAAGGGCGCGAGCAGGCTGCCGGGCTCCGTGAGCGCGGAGAGCGTGATCATCGGCGAATAGACCGGCGCGCCGGTGGCGGACTGGGTGACGCCGTTGCTGTCGTTGTCGATGCCGTTGTCCGCATTGCTGCTGGTCGTGCTGCGGCGGGGGTGAGTGATGGGCGGCGTGAGCTTGATGAAATACTGGCCAGCGCTGAGTCCGGTGAAGCTGTAGAGACCATCGCTGGCCGTGGTGAAGGTGGTGCCCACTTTCACGTCATCGCCGTTGTTCACCGTCGTGTCGGTGGAGCGGTAGATCTCAAGCTGCGCGCCGGGGACGCCAGTCTCACCCGCATCGACGAGGCCGTTGTTGTTCGCGTCGGCGAAGACGAAGTTGCCCATGGTCATGGCGGCGCTGAAGCCGAAGTCCACCGTCATGTCCTGATTGCCCCCGCCGCTGGCGAGATTGCCCGGTTCCTTGCCCAGGGCCAGATTGATGATGGGGCTGGACACGGCGGTGCCCGCGCCGCCGGACTGGATGCCGTTGCTGTCATTGTCCACGCCGTTGTCCAGATTCACCGCCGGAGAGGAGGCGGTGGGCCAGGCCGGATCAGGCGTGGGCAGGCGGACGAAGTAGTTGCCAGCCGACAGGCCGCTGAAGAGGTAGTAGCCGTTCGCATCCGTCGTCGTGGTGGAGAGGATGGTGTCGTCGCTGGTGTTGGCCAGGGAGTCAGCGCCGGGGTTCACGAGCTGCACGGTGAGATTTTGCAGGCCGGGCTCGCGAGGATTTTTGATGCCGTTGGCGTTCGTGTCCGCCCAGACGAAGTCACCGATGGCGAGGGTCTGCGGATTGGTGGTGGCCGCGCCTTGGAGCAGGATGTTGTCGATGTCGATGTACCCGGAGCCGTCACCGCCCCAGAGGTAGATTTCGATCATGAAGGACTTGCCGGCGAGCTGAGCACCGGTGGGCAGCGCGGTCGCGCCACCGAGGAAGGTGGACCATGGAAGATTGAGCGAGTACCAGGAGGCCGTGGCGGGAAGCTGGAAGGTGCTGGTGACTGCGGTGCGCATGGTGGAGCCTTCCAGCCAGGAGAGCATCACCTTGCCCTGCACTGGGGCGGTGGTGCCGACGCGGAAGACATCGAAGAGGATGTTGCCGATGTTGCCGTTGGCGGTGGGGTCCATGTCATAGCGGATCCAGAGACTGTCCGGGCGCTGCACGAGCGTGGTGGGCACCGAGTCGTAGCCGGTGTCATACGCGGCATCCCAGTCGCGCATCTGGCGGGAGAGCGCGCCGGTGCGGATGGGGCCGTTGTTGGTCGGCTCGCTGATGTCGGTGAGGCCGTTCATGTCGTCCTCGATCTGGATCTTCGCGGCGTTCACCACGGCGGAGCTCTTGAAGCTCGGCGGAGCGGGGAGTCCGCCGCTGCTGGTGTTCAGCGTGTATTCGAGCAAGTTCGTAATGGAGGCCGGCACGGCGCGCAGGGCGAAGTCGATGGTGTTGTCCGCATCGATGCCGCCGGACATGTCACCGGGTTCGCGACCAATCGCGAGGGCGATGATCGGACTGACAATCGCGGTGCCCGAGCCACCGGCCTGGATGCCGTTGTTGTCATTGTCCACGCCGTTGTCCAGATTCACCTGCGGCCCGGAGGACAGCGGCTGAGCGGCGGGCGGTGTGGCGATCTGCACAAAGTAATTGCCAGCGGCGAGGCCGGTGAAGGCATAGGCGCCCGTGCCGTCCGTGGTCGTCGTGCCCTGGGCCACGTCGTCGCCGTTGCCGATCACGGCGTCGGTGGTGGAATACAATTGCAGCGAGACGCCGCTGATGCCCTGCTCGCCGACATCCTTGGTGCCGCTTTGATCCGTGTCCTGCCAGACCAGATTGCCGAGGGAGAGGCCATTGATGACGGTGATGTAGTCACGGGTGCCGGAGCAGGTGGCGCTGTCCAGACCGCGCACGGTGAAGCTGTAGCTGCCAGTGGCCGTTGGCGTGCCGCTGATGACACCGCTGGTGGTGTTCAGGGTCACACCGGGAGGCAGGCTGCCAGCGGTGACGGAATACGTGTAAGGGCTGATGCCGCCGCTGGCTGTGACCGTCTGGCTGTAGGCCAGACCGCGATAGCCCGAGCTCAGGCTGGTGGGGCTGAGCGCCAGCGTCGGGCAGACCACCGTCATGGTGAGGGTGGCGGTGCCGGAGCAGGCATACGCGCCGCGTGCCGTCACGCCGAAGCTGTAGCTGCCGGGCGCGGTGGGTGTGCCGCTGATGATGCCGGTGGGGCTCAGTGCGAGGCCGGGTGGCACGCTGTTGCCAGTCGGCAGACTCCAGGTGTAGGGAGCCGTCGCGCCGGAAGCGGTGAGCGTGGTGGAGTAGCTGGTGGCGACGGTGCCATTGGGAACGGTGGTCGGCGTGATGGTGACCACGGGGCACTGCAAGGTCAGGTTGTAGGCGGCGGTGCCGGGGCAGCTGTTCTGATCCATCGCCTGAAGGGTGAAGCTGAAGACGCCCGCCGTATCCGTCGGCGTGCCGCTGAGCAGACCCGAAGAACTGAGCGTCATGCCGGTGGGCAGGGTGCCGGATTTCACGGTCCAAGTCTTGGTGCCCACGCCGCCGGTAGCGGTCATCTGCTGCGAGTAAGCGGTGCCCACCGTTGCGGTGGACAAGGAGGAAGGTGTGATGGTGATGGCCGCGCAGTTCACGCCCAGCGCCAGAGCCTGCTGCTGCACGCAGGTGTTGAGGTCGCTGGCCTGCACGGTGAAATTGAACGAGCCCACCACCGAAGTCGTGCCGCTGATGAGACCCGCAGAAGAAAGCGTGATGCCGGAAGGCAGCGCGCCGGAGGCCAGCGTCCAGGTGTAGGGGGCGGTGCCGCCGCTCACAGAGAGCTGCTGGCTGTAGGCCACCGTGTCCGTGGCCTGGGGCAGCGTGGTCGGAGTGATGGTGATGACCGGGCAGCTAAAGATGATGCTGCACGAACGCGTGCCGGTGCAGCCTGCGGTATCCGTGGCCATCACGCTGAAGGTGTAAGTTCCTGGGACCACCGTCGGCGTACCGCTGATGACACCGCCACTGCTCAGGGTCAGCCCGGCGGGCAGAGAGCCGCTGGCCAGCGACCAAGTGTAGGTGGAGTTGCCGCCGCTGGCGGTCAGGGTCTGGCTGTAGGCCTGATACTGGCGGCCGGCGGCCAGAGTGGACGGACTGATGGAAATGGTGGGGCAGTTCACATGCAGCGTGTAGCTGCGGGTGCCGGAGCAGCTTGCGCTGTCCGTGCCTTTGACCACCACGGTGTAGTCTCCCGGCACCGCCGTGGGCGTGCCGCTGAGCAGACCGGAGCTGGAGAGGCTCATGCCCGCAGGCAGCGCGCCGCTTTGAATGGCGAAGGTGTAAGGAGAGCTGCCGCCGGTGCCGTCCATCAGCACGGCGGAGTAAGCAGCGAACTGCTGAGCATTGGCGAACGTCGTCGGAGTGAGCGAGATCGTGGGGCAGATGACTTTCACGCTCAGCGCCTGGGTGCTCACGCAGTTGTTGGCGTCCCGTGCACGCGCGGTGAAGGAGTAGGTGGCAGGCGCGGAGCCCGGCGTGCCGCTGATGACCCCTGCGGTGCTGAGGCTCATGCCGGTGGGCAGAGCGCCGGTGGTGATGTCCCACTGATAGGGAGCCGTGCCGCCCGCCGCCACCATCGTCACCGAGGTGTAGGCCGCATACTGCGGAGCATCCGCGAAGGTCTTGGGGGAGATGTCAATGCTGGGGCAGGCCACCGTCAGCGAGTAGCTGCGCAGACCGATGCCGCTGTAGGAGTCCGTGGCGCGCACGGTGAAGGGATAGGTCGTGGGCACTGCGGTGGGAGTGCCGCTGAGGAGACCGGTCGAGGCATTGAGCGTCAGGCCGGTGGGCATGCCATTGTTGCCGGTGGTGGTGATGGAGTAACGTGCCAGCGCCTCGGCTGCGGTGAGCGCACGGCTGTAAAGGACCGGTTCATCCAGCAAGCCATTCCATGAGGTGGTCGTCGTGGCGCTGCCGCCCATGACCAGCGGCTGCGTGGACTGGCTGATGGCGGTGGAGAAGGCCTTCGTGGCGATCTGCACGCCATTGACATAGAGGCGCAGATTGGTGAGATCATAGGTGGCCACCACATGGTTCCAGGCGTTCACCGTCACCGGAGCATCGACAAACTCCGACGTGCCAGCCACCGAGGAGGTGCCATTGATCCAGAAGCGCACGTTGCTGGTGCCGCTCTTTTGGATGAGGCCGTAGCCATTGGCCGGAGCGGTGACGCTCGAAGTCTTCTCGATGATGATCTGATCCGCAGCAGGGGCGGCGCTGGCAGGTTTCACCCAGGCTTCGAGCGTGAGCTGCGCAGGACGCATCACCGACTGATCCGCCACCTGCGTGTAATCATTCACGCCATCAAAGCTGAAGGCGTTCCCCACGAGACCCGTGGCGAAGGACACGCCGTTCAAGAGAGCGGCGTTGTTGCCAGCGACCACTTCCGTGCCGCCGTTTTCACCGGGCCACCAGGAGGCGGCACCGCTCAGCGCGGAAGGTCCGTAGCTCCAGGCATACGGCGAGGTGCCACCGGAGGCGGCGAGGCTCTGCGAGTAGCTGGCATACTGCGTCGCGGAGGGCAGCGTGGCCGGAGAGACGGTCACGATCGCATTGCTCAAAGTGAGGGTGTAGCTCTGGGTGGCGGAGCAGCCGATGCTGTCCGTGCTGCGCACGATGAAGGTGTAGGAGCCCGGCGCGGCGGTGGAGCCGGGAGTGCCGCTGATGACACCCGCGCTGCTCATGGCCATGCCGTTGGGCAGGACGCCGCTGCTGATGGCGTAGACGTAGCCACCGGAGCCGCCGCTGGAGGTCAGCGTGAGCGGATTGTAGGCCACGTACTGCGTCGCCACCGCCACGGTGCCGGGGCTGATGGTGATGACCGGGCAGGCGCGGAAGCCAAAGTCGATGGTGTTTTCGGTGTTGGAATTGCCGCTGCTGCCGGGCTCGCCGCCAGCGGTCAGGGTGATCACGGGACTGATGACCGCGGTGTTGATGCCGCCGGTCTGGATGCCGTTGCTGTCGTTGTCGCGGCCATCATCGGACGTGTCCACCACACCGGAGGCGAGAGGGTAGGCGGCAGGAGGCGTAGGAACGCGCACGCGGTAGGTCGCAGGCTGATAGACGGTGAAGCCATACACGCCCGCGCTGTTCGTCGTGGTGGAGGTGATGACCGTGTTCGCCGCACCAGCGAGGAGTTCCACCGTCACGCCGGAGGCCACGCCACTTTCGCCCGTGTTGAAGGCACCGTCATTGTTGGCGTCGATGAAGAGCTGATTGCCGAGGAGGATGCCGGAGAAGAGGCCGAAGTCGATCGTGAGGTTGGTGTCCGGATTGGTGTCGCCATCGTTCACGGGCTCCGTGCCGCTGGCCATGGTGATGACGGGGCTGTAGATGAAGGTGCCGGGACCGCCAGGCTGGCTGCCTTTGTTTTCATTGTTGATGCCATCGTCCGTGGTGACCACGCTGCCGCCGGTGGCAGCCACGCTGGCAGGAGGCGTCACACGCACCACATACTTGCCAGCGGCGAGGCCGGTGAAGTTGTAGGCACCGGCGGAGCTGGTGGTGGTGGTGGCGATCCAGAGGTCATCCGAATCTCCGGCGATGTCATTGGTGGTGCGGTAGAGGTCCACCGCGACGCTGCTGATGCCGATCTCGGTGTTTGCGCCGGTGTCGCGGACGCCGTTGTTGTTGGCGTCATTCCACACCAGATTGCCGATGGTGAGAGTGGCGGTGGTGTTCACCTGGCAGAGATAGACAAGATCCGCGGCGACGGCGTTGGTGCTGCTGCCGCCGGAGAGCGCGATGCTGGCGGTGTCGATCTGCGAAGCTGTCGCGCCATTGGCGACGCGGAAGTGGTAGGTGAACTGACGCCACAGCGGCTGGGTGCTGTTCGCGCCGGCCTCTGTCCAGTTGTTGTAATCTGAAGAACCGAAGGCGGAGTAGGACACTGTGCCGCCGCCGTAACCGCAGCACTGGCTCACGCCGGCAGCGGTGGCGCTCATTTCACCCTGCGGGACGGTGTAGTATTGATACAGGCCCGGCGTCGCGCCGGTGATGATCTGGAAGATCTGTGCGTTCGCCCCGAGATTCCACAGGATGGAAGCCGCGCCGGATGAGGCGCTGGAAGCCCAGACGCTGATTTCGTATTCCTTGCCCGCTGTCAGCACGCTGCTCCAGTTGCCACCGCCGGCAGGCAGGAGATTGACAGATGAATTCGTCCCTTGCAGCAGCAGCATGCGTTTGCCATGGCGGCTCTTCATGCTTTCCATCCAGGACACTTTGGAGCCGGTGGTGCCCGCGACCATCTGCGCGCGCTGCACGGGCTCGCCGATGCCGCTGGTGCCGTTCGTACCGCCGAGCCACTGGAAGGCATTGATGCCGGTGCCAAAGCTGGTGCCCGTGCCATCATAGCTCAGCACGCTGGTGCCGGTGCCCGTGGCATTCGGCAGGCCCTGGAATTCAAAGCTGGGGTTGTCGATCAAGTTGGTGATCTGACAAGGATTGGCATTGGCAAAGCCGATGTCGATGGTGCTGTCCGTGTCCGTGTCATCGCCATCGACGCCGATGCCAGGCTCCGTGGTGGGAGACAGGGTGATGAGAGGCGTGCCCACCGCGAGACCCGACGCGGCCTGGATGCCGTTGTTGTCATTGTTCACGCCATTGTCGAGATTCACCTGACTGGTGCTGGCCTTTGGATAGAAGGTCGGCGGAGTCGGAATGCGCACGTAGTAGGTGCCAGGAGCGAGTCCGCTGAAAAGATAGAGGCCATTGGAGTCGGTGGTGGTGGAGGCCAGCAGCACGTCATCGCCACTGCCGTTGTTGATCACGCCATTGATACCGGGGGACCAGAGCTGCACGGGCAGATTGGGCACGCCGCTTTCCGTCGAGCCCTTGAGGCCGTCATCGTTCATGTCCACCCAGACCTGGTTGCCGATGCCCATGCCCTTGATGTTGAAGGTGACGGAAGTCGTGGGGCTAAGGCAGTTGTAGGCGTCCGCCGCGCGGACGGTGATGGTGTAGCTGCCGAGGGTGGTCGGTGTGCCGCCGACGCTGCCATCCGCGCCCATGGTGAGTCCGGGCGGCAGAGTGCCGCTGATCAGCGCAAAGGAATAGGGAGCGGTGCCGCCGCTGGCGGTGATACTCTGCGCGAAGGTTGTCTTGAGATAGCCATTGGCCGGGGTGGTGCCGCCCACGGTGATGACCGGACAGACCGGCGTGACGGTGTAGGAACGAGAACCCGAGCAGCCGTTCGCATCCGTAGCGGTGATGGTGAAGGTGACAGGCGTGGTGGTGGTGGCCATGCCGCTGAGCACTCCGGTGCTGCTGTTAAGACTGAGCCATGCGGGCAGACTGGTCGAAGTCCAGGTGAGCGAGGTGGAACTCGCGCCACTGGCGGTGAGCGGCTGCGAGTAGGTGATGCCGAGGGTCGGAGCTGGCAGGGTGGCTGGATTGATCGTGACGACCGGGCAGACCTGCACCTGATAACTTGCCGTGCCCACGCAGCCGGTGGAATCCGTGATGCCCACCGTGATGCTGGCGCTGCTGCCGTCACCCGTGGCCGAGGTGCCGCCGAGGACGCCGCCGCTGGAGAGGGTGAATCCCGCAGGCAGAGCGCCGCTGCTCAAAACGTAAGTGTAGGGCCCGGTGCCGCCGGTGGTGGTGAGTGTCTGCGAGTAGGCGGTGCCTGCCGTGGCGCTGGGCAGCGAGGCCGGGCTGGCGGTGAAGACGGAGCAGCGCGGATCCAACGTGTAAAGCTGCGTGCTGACGCAGCCGTTCGCATCCGCAGCACGGATCGTGAAGGTGCTGGGTGTGTTGTCTGGCGAAGTGCCGGAGAGTTTTCCAGTGGTGGCATTCAGCGTACACCAGGAGGGCAGCGTGCCGCTGACGACGGTGTATTGATAAGGGGCGGTGCCGCCCGTGGCCGCGATGGTCTGCGAATACGGCAGGGTGACCGTGGCCGGTGGCAGAGAGGCGGGCGTCATGCTGATGACAGGGCAGATCTGCAGCATCGGCCAAGCCTTGGTGCCGATACAACCGTTGGGATCGGTGGCGGTGACGGTGAGATTGACCCCGGGGCCATTCGCGGCGGTGGGCGTGCCGCTGATGACCCCGGAGGTCGCATTCAGCGTGAGTCCTGGGGGCAGGACGCCGCCTGAAATTCCCCACACATAATCCAACCAGCCGGTGACCGGCTGCAGCGTGAGGCTGGGGCCGGACCAGTTCAGCTTCATCACGGCAGTGCCGCCGCCTTCATAGTACTCCACGCGGATCGGCACCACGGACCCGGCGGTGAGATTGATCGTGCCGGTGTAGGTCGTGGCGGACTCATCCTGCCAGTGGTCGATGATGAGGGTGTTGTTCACCCAGACGCGGCAGCCGTCATCGCTGGTGCTTTGGAAGGTGTAGGTGCCGGTGGTCGTCGGACGGACAAAGCCGCTCCAGCGCGCGGAGAAATGGTCCACCGGCACCAGGGGATCTGGCGAGCCGGTGCCCCAGTCATTGTTGATGGAGGCCTCCTGGCGGGTGAGCACCAGCGTGTGGAAGTCCGAGCCCGAGTAATACTGCGCGGTCAGGCCGGAGGTGGGTGTGGCGCTGAGCGACTGGCTGTAAGGCACGCCCACCGTGCCGCCAGCAGGTGCGACGGGAGTGATGGTGACCGCAGGGCAGACCGGGGGCAGCGTGTAGGAGCGTGAGGCGGAGCAGAGATTGGCATCCGTCGCGATGACGGTGAAGGTGACGGAGGTCGCGTTCGTCGGGGTGCCAGAGAGGACGCCCGAGCTGGCGTCCAGATACAGCCACGATGGCAGTCCGGTGGCGGTGAACGTCACCGGCGTGGCGGTGGTGCCGGTGGTGGTGATCGTCTGCGCGTAAGTCGCGCCGATGAGCGGTGCGGGCAGAGAGGTGGGATTCAGCGTGATGACGGGGCAGACCTTCACCTGCAACGCCTGATCGCGGAAGCAGGTGTTGGCATCGATGACGCGCACGGTCACCGTGGTGCCATTCACGCCGGTGGTGGGCACGGTGGGCGTACCGCTGATGCGGCCGGCGCTGGTCATGCTCAAACCTTCGGGCCAGGTGCCGGCGGAAACGGCCCAGGTGTAGGGGCTCGCGGGGCTGCCCGTGCCGCTGAGCGCCTGGGTGTAGGTGCTGCCCACGAGGCCGCCGGGGACGGTGGCAGGACTCACGGTGATGACCGGGCAGGAACGGAAGCCAAAGTCGATGGTGTTTTCAAAGCTCGTCTTTCCCGTGGAGCCTGGCTCCGTGCCGGCGGCCAGAGTGATGACGGGACTGATCGTGACCGTGCCTGCGCCGCCGTTTTGCGAACCGTTGCTGTCATTGTCCACGCCGTTGTCATTGTAAACGGTGAGCGTGGCGGAGGTGTAGGCCGCGGGCGGCGTGGGAATGCAGACGCGATACGTTCCGGGAGCCTGGCCGCCGAAGAAGTAGAGGCCGCTGGCGTCGGTGGTGGTGGTGAGCAGAACGTTGCTGGTGGTGGCATCAAGCAACTGCACGGTGAGTCCAGCCTGACCGGGCTCGGTGGCGGAATCAAAGAAGCCGTTGCCATTGAGATCGGCGAACACTTGATCGCCCACGCTCACGCCGTCACTCAAGGCAAAGTCCACGGTGAAGTCCGTGTTGTTATTCGTATCGCCATCGTTCACGGATTCGGTGCCGGGGATGAGCGTGATGAGCGGGCTGTAGATGGGAGTGCCAGGGCCGCCGGGCTGCATGCCGTTGTTGTCATTGTCCACGCCATTGTCCAGCGGCACGACGACGCCGGAGGTTTCCGGCAGGGAGGCGGGCGGGATGACCTGCACGTAGTAAACGCCGGAAGGAATGTCGCTGAAGATATAGACACCGCTGCTCGTGGTGGTGATGGGGGTGGCGACTTCATAGTCGGCATTTACGCCGGTGCCGCCGCGCACGCCGTCCGCGCCGGGATTGAACAAATGCAGCACCGCGCCCACGGCGCCGGGCTCACCGTAGTCCTTGATGCCGTTGCGATTGGTGTCCTGCCAGACGGCATTGCCGAGGCAAAGGCGAGTGTCTGCAACGGCGACCTTTTGGAACACCATGGAGTCTTCCACATTGTAGGGGTTGTTGCCATAGACGCCCATGGTGGTGCCGTCTGCGGAGATGCCGTCGCCACCGTTGTAGATGTTCCAGAAGGAGTAGGCGCTGTCCTGCGCGACGTGGCCGTCAGACACGAGGAGATCGGAGATGCGTGTGTACAAATCTGCGGGTGTGTCCCACATGACGGCGAAGCTGCCGGTGGCGGCGGTGCTGTAGATGGAGCCGAGCACGCGGCCGGTATCGCTCACGGCACCGACGATGCCGCCGAGGCTGTCCTGTGGGAGGATGCGGGGAAGATTGGTGCGGGTGCCGGTCTGCGTGTCATACACAAAGGGAGTCGGGACGCCGGAGAGCTTTTGGCTGGAGCCGATGTAGCGGCCGCTGGGGCTGACGCGGCCTGCGTTTAACGAGCCGCCGGTGAAGCTGACGACGATGGTGCTGTAACCGCCTGCGGGGGTGCCGGTGAGCACTTTGCCCACGCCGCTGCTGTCGATCACCAGGAGAGTCTTGCCATCGGCGGAGGCATCGACGACTGCGAGGGTGCCGGCGATGGCGGTCCAGGCCTTGGTGCTGAGATTCCAGAAGCCGCCCTGGGACAGGACGGGGCCGCCGGGGCCGTCCGGGTCCACGGTGCCGAAGGCGTAGGCGCTGTCTGTGGTGAGCGCGCAAGGGAGGGCGCTCATGCTGGTACTGGCGTCATACGGCGTGAGGAGGCGCACGGTGGTGCCGCTGGAGTAATACCAGGGAATGATATTGACCTTGGCACCGGTGGTGTATTTCTCGTAGCCGACGGCGTTGCCGCTGTCATTGACGTCGCGGCCCATGGCGTAGGGGTGGGAGGAATCGAGCAAGGGCACGTCCAGATTGACGTCGGTGAGGGTGTTGAGCAGGAAGCCGTGGGAGGTCAGGCCGGTGCGGATGCCGGTGATCCAGCGGCCGTTCGGGGACATGTTGTAAAGGCAGTTGCCGAGCGTGGTATTTTCACCGCCGAGGACATCGCGGCCAAGGCGCGTGACGAGGTAGGCACCGCCGACGCTTTGATTGAGCGGTGTGGGGCAGCTGGAGGTGACGGCGGCGGAGATGGTGATGCTGCGGGAGATGGTGGCGGAGCAGGTGGTGGTATCGGTGACCTGCACGGTGATGTTGAAAGTGCCCGCTGCGCTCGGCGTGCCGCTGAGTGCGCCGGAGGAGGTGTTGAAGGCGAGGCCAGGGGGCAGCGAGCCGCCAGTGATCGCGTAGGTGTAGGGGGAGGTGCCGCCGGCGGTGGTGAAGGTCTGCGCGTAGCTGGAGCCCACCATGCCGATGGGGAGAGTGCCGGGGCTAACGCTGATGACGGGGCACTGCGGGGTGATGGTGTAGCTGAGGGAGGCTGCGCAGCCGTTGGCATCGGTGGCGCTGATGACGAAGGTGCGGGAGATGGGGCTGGTGGGCGTGCCGCTGAGCACGGCGGTGCTTGTATTGAAGGTCACGCCGGGTGGGAGCGTGCCGCTGACGAAGGCGAAGACATACGGGGAGGCACCACCGCTGGCGGTGAGGGTCTGCGAGGAGCTAGCGCCCACGGTCCAGGTGGTGCTGAGGGGGGAGAGCGTGACGACGGGGCAGATTTTAAGGCTGACGATCTGGTCTTTCAGACAGCCGTTGGCATCGGTGCTGCGCACGGTGAAGCTGCCGCCAAGCCCGTTGGGCGTGGTGGGTGTGCCGCTGATGACGCCGCTGCTGCTGAGCGTGAGACCGGCTGGCAGGGTGCCGTTGCTGAGGGAGTAGGTGTAGGCTGCGGTGCCGCCGCTGGAGGTGAGGGTCTGCGTGTAGAAGGAGCCGACGGTGCCGGGGGTCGCGGTGGCGGGTGTGACGCTGATGACCTGGCAGACCTGCAAGGTCAGCGCGCTGGTGGCCAGGCAGCCGTTGGCATCGGTGGCGCGGAAGGTGATGCTGGCACCGGTGGCATTCACCACGGTGGGTGTGCCGGAGATGACGCCGGTGGTGGTGTTGAGGGTGAGCCCGGCTGGCAGCGTGCCGCTGGTGACCGCCCAGGTGTAAGCCGCGCTGCCACCGCTGGCGGTGAGCGTCTGCGAGTAAGCGGTGCCGACGACGGCCTGCGCGAGTGCGGCGGGGGTGATGCTGATGGTGGGGCAGACGGGAGCGAGGGTGCAGGCCTGGGTCTTGGCGCAGCCATTGGCATCTGTGGCGCGCACGGTGAAGGCGGCGGTGGTCGTGGTGGTGGGTGTGCCGGTGATGACCCCTGCACTGCTCAAGGTGGCCCAGGCAGGCAGCGAGCCGCTGGCCAGGGTGAAGGTGTAAGCCGAGGCACCGCCGCTGGCGGAGATGGTCTGCGAGTAGGCGACGCCCACGGTCGGTGTGGTCAGCGTGGCGGGGGCGAGCGAGATGACGGGGCAGATCTGGAGCGTGAGCGTTTGCGAGCCCTGGCAGCCGTTGGCATCATTGACACGCACGATGATGGAGCTGGCCGGGCTGGCTGCGGCGGTGGGCGTGCCGCTGATGGTGCCGGTGCTGGCATTGAGCGTGAGCCCGGCGGGCAGCGTGCCGCTGAGGAGCGTCCATGAACTGTAAGGAGCCGTGCCACCGCTGGCGGCGAGAGGCTGGGAGTAAGCGGTGCCGACCGTGCTCTGGGTGAGCGAGGCGGGGCTGAGGATGATGGTCGGGCAGGAAGGTGTCAGCGTGTAGGCGCGGGTTGCTGCGCAGTTGTTGGCATCCGTGGCCTTCACGGTGAAGGTGGCGGCTGTGGTGGTGGTGGGTGTGCCGCTGAGCACACCTGCGCTACTCAGGGTCGCCCAAGTGGGGAGAGTGCCACTGGCCAAGGTGTAGGTGTAGGCCGCCGCGCCGCCGGAGGCGGTGAGGGTTTGTGAATAGGCGGAGCCGACCGTCGGTGTGGGCAGTGTGGTGGGCGCAATCGTGACGACAGGGCAGACCTGCAGGGTGTAGGTCTTGGTGACGGCGCAGATACTGAAGCTGTCGGTGACGGAGAGAGTCACACTGACTCCGCCTGCGTTGCTGGCGGTCGGTGTGCCGCTGAGAACGCCACTGCTGCTGAGGGCAAGCCCGGCAGGCAGCGTGCCGCTGCTGACCGACCAGGTGTAAGTGCCCGCGCTGCCGGATGCGGCGAGTGTTTGTGAATAGGCGGTGCCCATCGTCCCCTGCGGCAGCGTGGCCGTGGTGATCGTCATGACCGAGCAGGTCGTGGTAAAGGTCATGGCCTGCGTGCCCTGGCAGCCGTTGGCATCCGTCGCGCGGATGGTGACGCTGCTGCTGGCCGGGCTGGTCGGCGTGCCGTTCACCACACCGGAGGAAGCATTGAGGGTGAGACCGGGGGGCAGCGTGCCGCTGGCAACCGCATACGTGTAAGTGGCGGAACCACCCGAGGCGGTGATGGTCTGGGAGTAGGCGAAGCCCACGGTGCCGGCGACCGGAGAGGTAGGAGAGATGGAGACGACCGGGCAGACCTGGAGCGTGACGGCCTGCGTGCCCTGGCAGTTATAGGCGTCATTCACGCGGAAGGTGATGGTGGTCGCGGGACTGGCGGAGGCCGTTGGCGTACCGCTGATGACCCCGGTGCTGGCATTGAGAGTGAGGCCTGCTGGCAGAGCGCCACCGGTGATGGTCCAGGTGCTGTAAGGCGCGGTGCCACCGCTGGCGGCGAGGGTCTGCGAGTAAGCGGTGCCGACCGTGCCCGGGGTGAGCGAGGCGGGGGTGATGGTGATCGTCGGGCAGGCAGGCGTGAGGGTGTAGGCGCGCGTGGCGGCACAGCCGTTCGCATCCGTGGCCTTCACGGTGAAGGTGGCCGCCGTGGTGGTGGAAGGGGTACCGCTGAGCAGGCCAGCACTGCTCAAGGTCGCCCAAGTCGGCAGGGTGCCGCTGGCCAGCGAGTAGGTGTAGGCCGCCGCACCGCCGGAGGCGGTGATGGTCTGCGAGTAGGCCGTGCCCACGATGGGTGTGGGCAGCGTGGTGGGTGCGAGCGTGACGACAGGGCAAACCTGCAGCGTGTAGGTCTTGGTGGCGGCGCAGAGCGCATTGAACGTGTCCGTCGCGGAAAGGGTCACGCTGACACCGCCTGCATTGCTGGTGGTCGGCGTGCCGCTGAGGACACCACTGCTGCTCAGTGACAAGCCCGCCGGCAGCGTACCGCTGGTGACTGACCAGAGGTAAGTGCCCGAACCGCCGGAAGCGGCAAGTGTTTGTGAGTAGGCCGTGCCCACCGCGCCCTGCGGCAGTGTGGCCGTGGCAATGGTGATGACCGGGCAGCCCATGGCAAAGGTCATGGCCTGCGTGCCCTGGCAGGCGTTGGCGTCTGTGGCGCGGATGGTGACGTTGCCGCTGGCCGGACTGCTCGGCGTGCCGCTCACCACACCTGTGCTGGTGTTGAGGGAAAGACCTGCCGGCAATGTGCCGCTGACGACTGCGTACGTGTAGGCGGCGGAACCACCCGAAGCCGTGAGGGTCTGGGAGTAGGCGACGCCCACGGTGCCGGTGGCCGGAGTGGTGGGAGAGATGGCGATGACCGGGCAGATCTGGAGCGTGACGGCCTGCGTGCCCTGGCAGCCGTAGGCGTCACTCACGCGGAAGGTGATGGTGGTCGCGGGGCTGGCGGAAGCCGTCGGCGTGCCGCTGATGACACCCGTGCTGGCATTGAGCGTGAGGCCCGCTGGCAGAGCGCCACCGGTGACGGTCCAAGTGCTGTAGGGCGCAGTGCCGCCGCTGGCAGCGAGGGTCTGCGAGTAGGCCGTGCCCACCGTGCCGGCGGCGAGCGAAGACGGCGTGATGCTGATCGTCGGACACACAGGCGTGAGCGTGTAGGAGCGTGTGGCAGAGCAGCCATTCGCATCCGTGGCGTTCACCGTGAAGGTGGCGGCCGTGGTGGTGGAAGGGGTACCGCTGAGCAGGCCTGAGCTGCTCAAGGTGGCCCAGGTGGGGAGAGTGCCACTGGCCAGCGAGTAGGTGTAGGATGCCGCGCCGCCGGAGGCGGTGAGGGTCTGCGAGTAGGCCGTGCCCACGGTCGGGGTGGGCAGCGTGGTGGGCGCAAGTGTGATGACCGGGCAGATTTGGAAGGTGTAGGACTTCGTGACGGCGCAGACACTGAAGCTGTCGGTGACCGAGAGAGTCACACTGACTCCGCCTGCGTTGTTGGTGGTCGGTGTGCCGCTGAGAACGCCACTGCTGCTGAGGGCCAACCCGGCTGGCAGCGTGCCGCTGCTGACTGACCAGGTGTAAGTGCCCGCACTGCCGGATGCGGCGAGTGTTTGTGAGTAGGCCGTGCCCACTGTGCCCTGCGGCAGTGTGGCCGTGGTGATGGTGAGGGCCGAGCAACTTGTGGTAAAGGTCATGGCCTGCGTGCCCTGGCAGCCGTTGGCATCTGTGGCGCGGATGGTGACGTTGCTGCTGGCCGGGCTGGTCGGCGTGCCGCTCACCACGCCGGTGCTGGTGTTAAGGGAGAGGCCTGCGGGCAGTGTGCCGCTGACGACTGCATACGTGTAGCCTGCGGAACCACCCGAGGCGGTGATGGTCTGGGAGTAAGCGAAGCCCACGGTGCCGGTGGCCGGAGTGGTGGGGGAGATGGCGACGACCGGGCAGACCTGGAGCGTGACGGCCTGCGTGCCCTGGCAGCCGTTGGCATCATTCACGCGGAACGTGATCGTGGTCGCGGGACTGGCGGAGGCCGTCGGTGTACCGCTGATGACACCCGTGCTGGCATTGAGAGTGAGGCCCGCTGGAAGAGCGCCACCGGTGACGGTCCAGGTGCCGTAAGGAGCGATGCCACCGCTGGCGGCGAGGGTCTGCGAGTAGGCCGTGCCGACGGTGCCCAGCGCCAGCGCGGCGGGCGTGATGGAGACTGCGGGACACTGCGGCGTCAGGGTGCAGGCGAGCGTGGCGCTGCAGGCATTGGCATCCGTGACACGGAGGGTGAAGATGGCGGTGGTGGTGCTGTTGGGCGTGCCGCTGAGCACCCCGGAGGAAGTGAGGGAAGCCCAGGAGGGCAGCGTGCCGCTGGCCAGCGTGAAGGTGTAACCTGCGGTGCCGCCGCTGGCGGTGATGGTCTGCGAGTAGGCCGTGCCCACGGTCGGCGTGGCCAGCGTGGTGGGCGAGAAGGTGATGACGGGGCAGATTTGGAAGGTGATGGCGCGTGAGCCCTGGCAGCCGTTGGCGTCATTCACCCGCACGGTGACGGAGGTGGACGGGCTGGCGGAAGCTGTCGGCGTGCCACTGATGACCCCGGTGCTGGCATTGAGCGTGAGGCCTGCGGGGAGAGTGCCTGCGGTGACCGTCCACGTATTGTAAGGGGAGATGCCGCCGGTGGCAGAGAGCGTCTGCGAGTAGGCACTGCCGACGGTGCCCTGAGCGAGCGATGCCGGCGAGATGGTGACGGTGGGGCAGACCGGGGTGATGGTATAAGAGGCCGTGGTGGCGCAGCCATTGGCATCCGTGGCACGCACGGTGAATGAAGCGGCGGTGGCGGTGGTGGGAGTACCACTGAGCACGCCACTCGAGCTCAGCGTGGCCCAGGCAGGCAAGGCACCGCTGGCGAGGGTGAAGGTGTAGGACGCCGTGCCGCCTGATGCAGTGAGCGTCTGTGAATACGCGGTGCCCACGATGGGCGTGGGCAGGATGGAAGGAGTGATGGAGATGACGGGGCAGATTTGCAGCGTGATGACCTGCGAACCCTGGCAGCCATACGCGTCATTCACGCGCACGGTGACGGAGGTGGAGGGACTCGCGGAAGCCGTCGGCGTGCCGCTGATGACACCCGTGCTGGCATTAAGCGTGAGGCCGGCGGGCAGCGAGCCGCTGGTCACCGTCCAAGAACTGTAGGCTGCGGTGCCGCCGCTGGCGCTGAGCGTCTGCGAGTAGGCGGAGCCCACGGCACCCTGGGCGAGGGTGGCCGGGGAAATGGTGACGGTGGGGCAGACGGGCGTGACGGTGTAGTTCTGCGTGCCTTTGCAACCTGCGGCATCGGTTGCTTGCGCGATGAAAGTCGCTGCTGTGGCGCTGGTGGAGGTACCGCTGATGACACCGCTGCTCGTATTCAGAGACAGCCCCGACGGCAGCGTGCCGCTGGTGAGCGCCCAGGTGTAGGGCGAGAGGCCGCCCGAGGCGCTGAGGGCCTGGGAGAAAGTGGTGCCGACCGTCGGTGTGTTCAGCGTGGTCGGAGCGACGGTGACCGTGGGGCAGGTCGGGGTGATGCTGCAGGCGAGCGTGCCGGAGCAGTTTTTGGCATCGGTGGCGCGCAGCGTGAAGCTCGTGGCACTGGAGCTGGTGACGGTGCCGGAGAGCACGCCGGTGGAGGCATTCAGCGTGAGACCGGCGGGGAGAGTGCCCGTGGCGACGCCGAAGGTGTAAGGTGAATTGCCGCCGCTGGCAGTCACCGTCTGCGAATACGCGGTGCCGACCGTGGGCGTGGCGAGCGTGCCGGGGCTCAGCGTGACGGTGCTGCAGGTGATGTTGACCAGATAGTCTTCCACTTCCCCCGGGCCGCTGGCGCCGCTGGAGCCGGGATTGGACACCGAGGTGAGGCGGAAACGAGCGCCGATCGCACCGACAGCCGCATTTGACGGCACATTGAAGGTGTAGTTCTGGCTGACATTGTTCGTGCCGGTGGGGATGGTGACGTTGTTGATGATCTGGTCGCCGACGTCGGTGATCACGCCGTTGTTGCCGAAGTCGATCCAGCCATTGAGGAAGGCGGGTGCGCCCGTGGTGTTGGTCACTTTCACGGTGACACTCACGCCGGTGGCTCCCTGCACCGCGCTGGCTGGCAGCGTGACGCCGTCTTCGTCATCCAGCCAGGCCAGATCGTCCGCATTGGCTGCGGTGTTGAACGCGGCCGGGATGTCGTAATCAATGAGCGCACCCATGAGCAGGGAGTTGTACACGGTGTCGCGTGCCACGGGGAAGACGGAGTAGTCGCCGAAGTCATCGAGCACCTGCGTGAACTCATAGCGCATGGCACCGCCGGTGATGGCGTTTGCCGCGATGCTGGCGTTCACCGTGGTGGCAATGCCGGTGGTCTTGTCCAGCGTGTAGAGCGCGGTGCCCGCCTGTGCATACAGGGTGCCGTAACCGTCCGTGGAGAGGCCGAACACATCGGCGATGGCGGTGCCCGAGGAGTTTCTGACCTGACCGACGAGCTGCGTGGCCGTGCCGCCTGCGGGCACCTTGTAAAGATAGAAAGAGGTGAAGCCACTGCCGGCCGTGGTGTAGTACAATTCATTGCCGATCCACGCCAAGTCACCGGCGCTGTCGAGCGCCTCGCCATTCGGAGCCGTGGCCGGTGAGCTAAAGGCGAGGGTCAATGCGGTGGAGGAGCTGGTGCTCAGCGCGGCCGGACTGAAAGTGTAGATGTCACCATCATTGACGCTGCTGATGTAGGGCTTGCCACCAGCGTCAAACACCAGGCCGTTGAAGCTGTTGCTGCTGGTGAAGCTGCCCAGCCGCGTCACCGCGCCGGTCGCCGGATTGATCTGGTAGATGTTGTTGAAGTCGATGCCGTAGAGCACACCGGAGGGCGACCAGGCGAGGTCCGTGAGGTAGTGCGAGCTGGAGTCCTTGGTCTGGCCGACGAGAGTCTTGGCCCCGGTGGAGACATCATAGGTTTCCAGATAGCCGGTGCTGCCAGTGCCGGAGGTGACATACAGCAGGCTGGAGTAGCTGCTGCCGGAGGCGATGGTCATGAGGTAGGACTGCGAGCCGGTGCAGCCGTAGGAGTCGGCGACCTGGATGGTGAAGCTGTAGGTGCCCTTGGCGGTGGTGGTGCCGCTCAGCACGCCCGCGCTGCTGAGGGAGAGACCGGTGGGCAGTGTGCCGGAGGTGAGCGACCAGGTGTAGGGGGCATTGGCGGAGCCCGACGTCGCCGTGGCGATGAGGGTGACATTGACTGCGGCAGACAGCTCCCATGAGCCCATGGCAAAGGGTGAGATGACATAGCTGGTGCACGTGGGTGCCATCGTGTAGCTGCGCGTGCCGATGCAGCCGGCGGCATCCACTGCCTGCAAGGTGAAGGTCTGGCTGTCTGAGGCGGTGGGGGTGCCGCTGAGCGCGCCGCCGGTGCTCAGCGTCAGTCCGGCAGGCAGTGTGCCGCTGCTCACGCTGAAGCTGTAGGGGGAGGTGCCGCCGGTGGCGCTGATCGTCTGCGAGTAGGAGGTGCCGACCGTCGCGGTGGCCAGGGTGGTGGGCGAGACGGTGATGACCGGGCAGATCTGCACCAGATTGTCTTCCACTTCCCCGTTCCCGCTCAGGCCGGTGGGACCGGGAGTGCTGGTGGAGGTGAGACGCACGCGCACGCCCACATTGCCGACGGTGGCGCCGGAGGGCACGGTGAAGGTGATGGTCTTGTTGGAATTCGAAGTGCCGGTGGCGACAGTGGTGTTGGTGGCGATCTGCTCGCCGCTGTCTGTGAGCACGCCGTTCTTGTTGTAGTCGATCCAGGCATTGAGAAACACCGTGGAGCCGCTGGTGTTCGTGACGTTCACGATGATGCTGCCGGTCGTGCCCACGACCAGGCTGGCGGGGAACGTCACGCCGTCTTCGTCGTCCGTGCCGGTGATGTCATCGCCCGTGGCGGCGGCGTTTGAGGTGATGGTCGTTTCACTGTCCGTGGTGGCACCGATCCTGATGGTGGTGACGGTGGTGCTGCTGGCGCTGGAGAAAAGGGAGTAGTCGCTGAAGTCCGTGGCTGCCATGACGGCAGAGACGGAGGCGAGGAAGACGAAGATGCCCGCGAGGACCCGGCGCAGAGGTGCACCAATGGGTCGCCCGGCCCGCGCAGTGACGAGGGGAATCGCGGCAGTAGCGAGCCCAGCTTCCTGCGAAGCTGACGACTGACACCGGTATTCTGGAGGCAAACCCATGTATTTTTAGTGAATAAATCCAGCTTAACCATACCAATTATAATTTCAATAGAAAGAGCGGATTTATTTAACTTTTCCTAACCACCCCTTTTCACTCCCCCCAATTTCACGAAAAAAGGCTCACTCCAGGGCTCGACACACCAGCGATTTCCCTTATTCTCGCCACCCCCCTCAAAAAAGTGGCACACATGAGCAAAAAAATCGTTCTCGCATACTCCGGCGGCCTAGACACCTCCGTCCTTCTCTCCTGGATCAAGGAAACCTACGACGCTGAAGTCATCGCTTTCTGCGCCAACGTCGGCCAGGACGATGAACTGAAAGGTCTCAACGCCAAGGCCAAGAAAACCGGTGCCTCGAAGATCTACATCGACGATCTGCAGGAGGAGTTTGCCACGGACTTCATCTTCCCGATGATCCAGGCCGGAGCCATCTACGAAGGCGAGTACTTCCTGGGCACCAGCATCGCCCGCCCCCTCATCGCCAAGCGCATGGTCGAGATCGCCAAGGCTGAAAAGGCCGGGTTCATCGCCCACGGTGCCACGGGCAAGGGCAATGACCAGGTGCGCTTTGAGCTGACGGCGGCCGCCCTGGCGCCGGAGATCGAAACCATCGCCCCATGGCGTGACGAGCGCTTCCGCGCCGAGTTTCCCGGCCGTGCCGAGATGATCGCCTACTGTGAAAAGAAAGGCATCCCGGTGCAGGCCAGCGCGAAGAAGCCGTTCTCGATGGATCGCAACCTCCTGCACATCAGCTACGAGGCAGGCATCCTGGAAGACCCGTGGTTTGACGCGAGCGATCCGAAGCACAAGGGCTACTTCAACACGCTCTCCGTCTTCCCGGAAGACGCGCCGGACAAGGCTGAGACGGTGATCCTCGAATTTGAAAAGGGCAACTGCATCGCCGTGAACGGCAAGCTGCTCTCGCCGCTGGGCGTGATGAAGCTGCTGAACAAGCTGGGCGGCAAGCACGGCGTGGGCCGCGTGGACATGGTGGAAAACCGCTTCGTGGGCATGAAGAGCCGCGGCGTGTATGAAACCCCCGGCGGCAGCATCCTGCACTTCGCGCATCGCCAGATCGAAAGCCTGACGATGGACCGCGAAGTGATGCACCTGCGCGACAGCCTGATACCGAAATACGCCACACTGGTTTATAACGGCTTCTGGTATGCGCCGGAACGCCTCGCCCTCCAGGCCCTCGTCACCGAGAGCCAGAAGAAGGTGAGCGGCACGGTGCGGGTGAAGCTGTACAAAGGCAACATCATCCCTGCGGGCCGCAAGAGCGTGTTCAGCTTGTACAACCCGCAGATCGCGACGATGGAAGCGGATCCGACGAAGGCGTACAACCAGGATGACGCGACCGGGTTTATCCGGTTGAATGGGCTGAGGCTGAGGACCGGGGCGATCCGGGATCGGAAGAAGTAAGAGGGCCGGATTTCCGGGTTACGATTCTACGCATTTATCAGCACGCCGAAGAGAGAACTCTTCGGCGTTGTTGTTTTTGGGGACATTTAGTCATTGATTCAATCTTTTCATTGTTTAGCTTTGATCAGCACATCACCATGAGCACGAAGACAACCGGGCCAGAGTATCTCACGCAGTGTGCCTGCTTCCATTGTCGGAAGTCCTTCAAGCGAGATGTCTCCGATTTTCTCTTTATTCCGAAGTGCCCGGATTGCGGAGCTTTGACACATGTCATGGGCCGCTATTTTCGCGCTCCATCATCTCGATCTTTAGACCAATGGCGAAAGGTGGAGATGCTGTTCAACGCAGGAGTCAGGTTCAGCGGAACTCAATCTTGCGCCTTGGGGCGATTTCCCAATACCGTTCGCGAAGCAAAAGAGTTTATCGCACGCAATGCCCTTCAGCTGGCTACGAACGCCCAGCGCAGCAGCCGTTACATTTCGGAGGCGATTGCTGAAAAAAAACAAGCTGAGGCGAAGGAGAGAGAAAGACGAGCCAAGCACAAAGCGCGCAAAATCGCCCGACTTGCGGCTGAGACTCCCGCGTCAAAGCAATCACAGGTGCGGCAATAACTATCGATACATCCAAGAGTGGAACAAAGGGGATTCGAACCCCTGACTTTCTCATTGCGAACGAGGCGCCCTGTCACAGTGTTATGCCGCTACCAACTGCGGCTCTCTTTGCGGACGTGGCTCCATACGGACATAGCGCCTGAAGAGCTCATCTGCGACGTTCTCCGCATTGGCCGTGAGGATGGTTCTCGCTTCGCCGAAGCGGAGAGTAGATTCCCTCGGGCGCACCGCCTCCTGAAAGGCGAACTGACAGGTCTTCGGATCGCGAATCATGGCTTTCACACGCATCATTTCCTGGCGCATGGCAGCAGCTGCCGCTGCAAACGCTTGTTCGTTCTGATCGGGAAAAAGCGCCTTCATACGATCCGTCATTTTTTCCTCCATCATGAAGTCAAACAGGCAGGGCTGCATGCAGTTCACTACCACCCCCACGTTCACAAACTCGCCTGTCTCCGGATAGGGCAGAAAGCGGAGCACAGCGTAGTTGCAGGCGGCTTGGGGTTGATTCATGGCAGTCTCCAAAAGGTGTCCGGCCTCGTGAAAGGCAGACTCAAGACAGAAGATACTCGGTTCATGTCCAGTTGCACGGGAATGAAAAATGCCTGTCGTTAAGGGCGATCATCGGGAGAGTGGGATGAGAGCAGCGCTGTGTGAGCACGGAGCAAATGCGCGACGAAGCTCATTGCAGACGCCGCTAGTAGGCATGGGATGTGGCGGGGATGCTGGATTTGCTTCCCGGTGGGAATGCATGACAACCCAGGGGCACCTCGCTGAGGCTCGGCGGCCCTGGGCTGCAGGACGCAGCTCCGTTGGAGCTGGAGTATGGCGCAGCGAGGTGGCGAAAGATGACAGCAGCCCATCCAGGGGGGCCTGGACGGTGGGCACGACGCGGCGGAAGATGCAGAACGAATGAGCCGTGTCTTAACCGAGTGCCACTGATGCCTGGCATAAATGGCGCGTCATTTTCCAACCACCAACGAAGCCTTCCTGTCCGTATGAGTGTTGGTAGTGACGTTGCCTCTTTCTACTGCCTTGCCCTTCTCCTCAACCCACCCATAACCAACCAAGGAGCCAAACCCATGCGTGTGATGGTATTCGTCAAAAACAACGACGTGAGCGACAAGGACCTTGTCATGACGCCCGAGACGCGGGAGTCGATGGAGGCGATGGGGCGCTTCAATGATGTGCTGCGGGCGGCGGGCATCCTGATCGACTGCGATGGGCTCACGCCTTCCTCGCAGGGCAAGCGGGTGGCGTTTGATGGAGACAGCCGGACGGTCATGGATGGGCCGTTCCCTCAATCGCGCGAGCTTGTCGCGGGGTACTGGCTGTGGGAGGTGAAGGACATGGACGAGGCGGTGACGTGGGTGAAGCGCTGCCCGAATCCGATGCCGGGGCCGAGTGAGATCGAGATCCGGCCGATCTATGAGATGGATGGTCTGCGGTGAGGAGCTGGGATGAATGGCGCGCGGTCAAAGGCGTGAATCGCGAAACCGGGCACCGCAGATCCCAAGAGCCCTTGGCGCGGACCACCTGAGGCCGCAGCAGGGCGCTCTCGCTGAAGAATCACTCTCTATGCTGCGGCGGGAAAGCAGCGGCGTGCGCTGATACAGCGAGGCTGAAGGGACGTGCGGAGGCGTGGGTGCTCGCGGAGTGCTGCGGACTGGAAGTCCGCGCGCCGCAGGGTCTTGGGCCTGCGGCGATTCATTGCGCGATGCATGCCGCGATGCACTGGGTTAACTGAGGGCCATGAATGGCACTCAGTGTCGGCAGCGTTTAGGCGCGCTGTTTTTTCTTTTTGGCCTGGGGCTTCTTGGCCTCGGTTTTCTTGGCCTGCGTCTTTTTTGCGGCGGGCTTCTTGGTCACTGGCGTGGTGTCGGCGGTGGGGAGGGTGAGCTTGCGCTTGCCGCTTTTGACGTCGCGCTCGAGTTTCTCCATCTTTTTGAGGAGCTTGGGCCACTGCTTTTCTTCGACGATGGAACCGACGCAGCGCTCGGAGCCGCAGCGGCAGGGGTGTTCTTCCCAGGTGTCCACGTCAAAGCCGTAGTTGTAGGTGAGCTCTTCGCCGGTCTTGATCTCGCGCAGGGAGTAGATCCAGATGCGGCCGCGCATGATGTAGGCTTCGCAGTTGGGGGCGCAGGAGTGATTGATGTAGCGGGCGGGGTTTTTGCCCTTGGCGCCGTCAAGGTCGTAGCGCTGATTGAGGGTGAAGACGTAGACGGCGGCACCGCCGGTCTTCTTGGATTTTTCGACGAGGGCCTCTCCGCGCCGTGTGGACTCCGCCTTGGTGATTTTTTCACCGATGTATTCGATGATCGGCAAATCATTGGGGATGTCACAACGGGCAAAAATGCCACGGTTGTGGATGGAGGAGGAGCGGACGGTCCAGTAGCGTTTCGTGGGGGCTTGGGGCATGAGGGCAGACGATCGACGGAAAAAAGGGAGCGCATGAAGTGTGCCGGGTGCCTGCAATGTCAAGGGGATGAGGGCGAATGTTTCCCGCAGGCGGCGGATGACGGCTCCACTTTCCGGTTGCCGCCGGGGTGCGGTGCGGCTTATTGCGCGCCCCTCAACCGCCCCGACCTCCCATGCTCGAATTTTTCCGCCGCCACCGTGGTGCCTTCCTCATCACACTGACGATCTCCATCATCATCTCCATGTTCTGGTATGGGGTGTCACAGACATTCCGGCAGGAGGAAAAGAAGACGCTCGTCACGGACACGGCGCTGAGCGTGTATGGCAAGGACTACAGCATCGCTGATGTGCAGCGTGCGCAGCGCTCGCTGCAGTTTGCCCAGTATTACCTGCAGTCGTATGAGCTGCCCTCCATGCTGATGATGCTTTCTCCCGAACGCGGCATGAGCGGCGGCGGGATGGACACCTTTGCCAATCTCTTTGTGGCACGCCATCTGATGGAAAAATTCGGCATCCGCCCGAGCGATGCGGAAGCGCGCGCAGCGATGGAGAAACTCCCGGCGCTGCAAAACAACGGCAAGTTTGACGTGACGCGCGGCCAGATGCTGGAGCAAAACGCGGGATCGATGGGTTTTGAGTCGGATGACCTGCTCAACATCATGAAGGACACCATTGGCCTGCAGAAGCTGCAGGACCTTGTTTCCAAGAGCTACGTGGCCTCGCCGCTGGCTGCTGAGAAGCAGTATGCGAGCAGCTACCAGACCTTTAAGGGTTCCAAGATCGTGTTTGAGACTGAGGCTTTCAAGAAGACCGCGACGGTGACCGATGACGAGATCAAGAAGTACTACGAGGAGAACAAGGAGCAGTACAAGACTTTTGAGAAGCGCGCGGTGAGCTACGTGTTCTTTGCGCATCCCAAGGACCTGGACAAGAAGCCGCTGGAAGAACGCCAGAAGGCGCAGAACGATGTGGTGAACCGCGTGAACGCCTTCAATGACCTCACGGGCAAGGGGCACAAGACCTTTGCCGAGGCGGCAGCAGCGACGAAGGAAAAGGTGGAAACGGTGCCTGCCTTTGCCCAGGGCGAGCCCCCCGCTGCGCTCAAGGCTGAAAACAATGTGCTCGATCTCATCTTCTCAGGCGCCAAGGATTCGAAAACACCTGAGGCGATCGAAGGGACGAACGGCTGGTATGTTTTTGACGTGACCAAGATCGAGGAGCCTAAGCAGCAGACGCTGGCGGAAGTGACGGCGAAGATCAAGGACGTGCTGGTGGGACAGAAGGCTGATGAGGCGCGCAGCAAGGCGGTGAATGAGGCACGGCTGGCTTTGAGCGAAGGCCTGAAGGCGGGCAAGAAGATCGAAGATCTGGCGAAGGACAACAAGCTCACGCTTGAGGCGCTGCCGGACATCGACGCCGCGAATCCGCCGCAGGAAGTGCCGAATGGTTTCCTCATCGCGCAGGAAGCGGTCAAGACCGCTGTGGGCGGCATCTCGCGTGCGGTGGATTTCGACAAGGGCACGCTGCTCATCTACGTGAGCGCCAAGGAACTGCGCAAGCGCCCGGATGCGGCGGATGTGCGCAAGAACCAGGTGGAGTCCCTTTCCCGTCAGGAGCGCATGAGCCTCTTCCAGGCGTGGTTTAAGAAGCAGCACGAGGACGCTAAAATCGTCGTCACCAAGCTGGGCTGATCCCCTGCCCTTCCCGAACCTTCGACACGCATGAGCGACACGCCATCCCCCGTCGAAGATCTTTATGATGACGCCAGCGGTCACGTGGCCCTGGGCGAGCTGCCGGAGGCCATCGCGATCTACCGGCGCTGCGTGGCGCTGCAGCCGGACCACTTTGAAAGCTGGCACGCGCTGGGCATGGCGCTGCTGCGCAATGGCGAGGTGAAGGAGGCCATCGGGGCGGGGCTGATGGCGACGACGCTGCAGCCCAATGACCTGCTGGCGTGGACGGCGCTCTCGCAGATGTATGTGACCAACAAGCAGATCGCGGAGGCGGAGGACGCCAAGGGCAAGGCGCGGATTCTTTCGCTGGGTGGCAAGGTGGTGAAGTAGCTTCGGCAAGCTGGCGGTAGCCGCGCTTTCCACTCGCGCAGGGCGTGCACGCATGCTAAACCGCGCGCATGTCCTCCCCACTTTTTAATCTCTCTGGCAAAGCAGCACTCGTCACTGGAGGCAGCAAAGGTCTTGGCAAGGCGATGGCGCGTGGCTTCGCTGAGGCGGGCGCGGATGTGTTTATCTCCAGCCGCAATGCGGAGGAACTGGCTGCGGCTGCTGCGGAGATCGGTGCGGGATTGAACGTCAGGGTCGAGTGGATGGTGGCCGATATGGCGGACCGCCCGGCGGTCAAGGCGCTGGCGGTGGAAGCTGAGAAGCGGCTGGGCAAGATCGACATTCTCGTGAACAACGCGGGCATCAACAACCCGCAGGCCATTGATGAAATCACCGACGAGGTGTGGGATCGCAATGTGGAGGTGGATCTCACGGCGGTGATGTCGCTGACGCGCGCCGTGGTGCCGGGGATGAAGGCGCGCAAGTGGGGCCGCATCATCCACATCTCCAGCGTGCTCGGCGTGGGTGGGCGTTTGAAGCGCAATGTCTATTGCGCCTGCAAGGCGGCGCTCATCGGCCTGGCGCGGGCGAGTGCGCTGGATCTCGGGCCGTATGGCATCACGGTGAACTGCCTGTGCCCCGGCCCCTTCCTCACGGACATGCCAGGGAAGCTGCTCAATGACGAGGAGAAGCAGTACTTCGCCGACCGCACGGCGGTGAAGCGCTGGGCGGCACCGCGTGAGCTGGCGGGTCCGGCGCTGATGCTGGCGAGTGAAGCGGGGAGCTATATCACGGGTCAGGGCATTGTGGTGGATGGTGGGGCGGCGGTGAACGTGCTGTAGGCGGCTTCCCGCAAATCTTCCTCTCTGAAGGCGATGGCACAGTCAAACTTCGTCACGTTCTTGATCTGCTCATGCGCTATTTGGTTTTAAGCTGAGATTTTCGGTTGTCGCCAGGAGCCGAATAGGATACAACCTCGCCGTTACTCATTTTTTTGCCTATCGAATAATCACGATTCACTGACATAACCAATTTGCGTGCTGCCATCACTGGCAGCGGGGCTCCATCGAAACCGCTAATTTTCATCTGCCCAACGCTCGACCAATCCATGGGAACGCGCCCGACCGGGGCGCGGTCTGACCGTGCTTGTTCGAGCGGGCTCTTAGCGGTGCCTAGATGGAGAGTGCGACAGGCCGTCGCCCTCTTTTATGTTCTCGCTGGAGTATTTGAGGCACGAGAGTTGGAGCTTCGGAATCCAATTCTCATGAAATATCCTCCCATCCTCATCCTGGCCCTGCTTATATCAGGCAAAATCGCCGCACAGCAGGTCTTCCAAATACTGTCAGAATCCACCGTGCAGCAGCGGGACGGCAGTACCATCACCTTCCGGCAAGTGGTGCCGCCAATCATCGCACCGCAGGCACAAGCCGCAGCAGTGGCACCTGTTTCAAGGCTGACGACAGCGGAGGCCGCAGCACTCAGCCAGATGCCAGTGAAGGAATCCAAAGTCATGGGCATTTCGGCTTCGGTGCATGCAAACGGCTTCACCGTGCTGCGCTGGACATGTGGTGAGTCGCAGCGTTTGCATGCAGTAAGCAATGTGGATTTTCGTTATCTGGAAGGGGTGGGCAGTTGGGAAACAGTGGTGGCCGATTACATGCTGATTCTGAGTGCTGGCCCTGATGAGCAGGCCATGACGGATGCGGAAGCTCGGGCGGCGCAGTCACTGCCGGTGAATGGCAGTGCATCCTTTGCGCTGGCCAACGGCAGTGGTCCCGCGAGTCCGGCTGATGAATCCGCGCTTGATGCGATGGAGTCGCTGCTGGATTATTTTGATTCACACCGCGAGGAACTTATCAAATTGCAGGCGCAACGCGAGGCGGATCGTGCCGCACGTGAGTTGGCGGAACGCAATGCGCCACCGCCACAGCCCCGGCATAGCTTTGTTCATTTCTGGCCGCTGCAACCGGCGCAGCGTGAGGCGATCCAAGCGAAGACCTTGCAAGAAGCACAGCGCATGGTGAAAGGAGGACAGCAACAATGAAACGGTTATTTCTCATTCTTATGGTGTGGGGTTTCGGGATGCAGTTTGCGGAAGCACAAACGTCCACAGATATGAACGAAGGTGTGCGCATGACGGCGGACTCCACAACGGGCACCCAGGTGTTGACGTGGTGGGGAAAAACTGGCCGGACCTACTTTGTGCAGCAGTCCTTCGACCTGATTAACTGGACGTATGTACCGGTGGTGCTAAGCGGCACGGCAGCTGTGGAAGGGGTAAATTTTACCTGCACGGACAGCCGCCAGTTCTGGCGGTTGAAATACTCAACTGTGAGCACCGGTGGTCTGCCAGCAACAGCGGCAGACTCGGACGGTGACGGGCTTAGTAATTATGATGAGATAACTCTGTATCACACCGATCCGTTAAATCCGGACTCGGACGGTGACGGAATTTTAGACTCTGACGAAGTGGATTTTAACCTGAACAAGACCGGCAATGACATGGTGCTATCCGCACCGGTTTTGCAATACGACAGCGTCAACCGACTGATTCAAAGCACCACCACAGGAACAACGAATGCGGTGGGCTACGATCAAGAAGGCAACATCACGAATTTGCAATGATGAGAACCAAATTAACGATGAAGAGCGCATTTCTCTGCGGCTGGCTGGCGCTGTCAGGCGTGGTAATGGGGCAGCAGGGACCGGGATGGGTGAATGCAGGAGCGCAAGAATCGCCGGAATTGGATGGAGCCTCTCTGACTGTCACAACCTATGGACCAATGTCAATGGCCTTTGACGCTTTCGAGGACGATGGCGGAGGTTCAGAAACGTCTGCCGCGCCAATCCTGACAGCCGGGAATGAAGCGGATGTAATCACACCTGAGATTCAGGAATTGGCAGACGGGCTGCTGCATGATCCGCAAGCCATTTTTCAGTGGGTGATGATGAACATTTCCTACACGCACTATTACGGGCTGCGCAAGGGGGCGGCGCTGACGCTGCTGGAAGGCAGTGGCAATGATGCGGACACTTCCGCCCTGCTGGTGGCGTTGTTGCGTGCGAGCGGCGTACCGGCTCGCTACCGCAGCGGATATTGCCTGATACCCTTGAGCGGTGACGCAAATGGTCTGGACCTGCAGCATTGGCTTGAGGTTGATCCGGTGGCGGCAGTCATGGAGTCGTTCTTTTACTACCGTGGCACGCCAACGACAGACCTGAGTTACCAAACAGACACCCACGGGGCGCGCACAGGAAGCTATTTCCTGCGCCGCGTATGGGTGGAGGCTGATATTGCGGGCGGTCATCCGTGGTTTGATCCATCCTTCAAGACTCTGACACATGTGGCGGGAGTGAATCTGGCGACGGCCTCGGGTTATGATCGCTCGGCGTTGCTCACAAGCGCAGGCGGGACGGTGAGTGGCGCAGCGGTGAATGGTTTGAATGAAACGGCGCTGGGAAACTATCTGCGTGACCGCACAACCGCGCTGCTGAGCTACATACAGACGAATTTGCCGAATCAGCCGGTGGTCAATCTCACAGGCGGGTACGTGCAAGCACCCACGCCCACGAACACTTTTCCACTACCCTATGTCAATGACACCACGTTGCAGACCTGGGAGAGCGTGCCGACGACGATGTTTAGCACAGTGAGAATGCTAATGGGAACGATTGACCGCACGTTGAAGTTGGCGGAATTACATGGACAGCGCCTGTCACTGGTTTTTGACAGCATGGGAAAAGGCCAAATTTATCTGGATGATACGCTGCTGGTGCAGGAGACAGCGGGTGCTAGCGGCAGCGTGCAGATGACAGTGTGGCTGGATCATCCAGGCGGCACGATTTTGGATCAAAATGACTCAACAGCACCGAGAAACTATCTGCGCACTGGCAGCTACGCGCTTGTTTATGGCTGTGAAATGAGCCAGCGCTGGCTGTGGGCGCGGCAGGCAAAGCTGGAAGCATACCGTGCTGCCGGACTGGCGGACACATCGCGGGAGGTCAAGACAGAAACACTGAATGTGATGGGGATTAACTGGCTGCTGCAAACGCAGTTGGCCGAACACATGCTCGCTGACATGGGAGACATGGCGCATACCTACCACCATCGGTGGGGACGAATGGCGGACGAGTACAACACGACCACGGGCCTCGGCGGCTATTATGTAGATGTATGGATGCAGTACTCGGGCCTTCGTCCACGGCACGCCGGACAGGATTTTGAATCCCTGGATGTCACAGGATCTTTTGTTGATAGCGCAATGGAGCATGGAGTCATCGCACAGACACAGAGCGGAGCACCGGCGGCATCGACAGTGAAGCTGGCTAGCGTGGCGAACTCGGCAGGGCAAAAGTTGTTTTTGGCTGATTCGACAAACTGGAGCACGGTGCAGCCGCAGCTAACAGGCTATGGGACTGCTGATGCCACAGCCATTGCCGCCGCAATCAGCGGTGGCAATACAGTTCTGCTGCCGCAGGCGGGGAA
Source organism: Verrucomicrobiota bacterium (assembly GCA_025360015.1). Classification (GTDB taxonomy): domain Bacteria; phylum Verrucomicrobiota; class Verrucomicrobiia; order Verrucomicrobiales; family Verrucomicrobiaceae; genus Prosthecobacter. The sequence continues at coordinate 113,262 of JANYCZ010000008.1, forward strand.
CCTGACGGTGCAGCAGTGGCATGGCGCGGGCTATGTCACACTCAAAACCAATGCTGATGGTTCCTATTTTAACGGCATGCTGATTTCTGGAAACTACTCGGGCGGGTATTCAGGTTACATCGCTCCAGTCTCAACCTTTTCGGTCATCACCGGACAGATGTTCTCAGCACCAAAGCTAAATTTCACACCTGTGACGCTTGAGTTGACCACTGGCGGAGATCCGGTGGACATGCTTTCGGGCCAGTTTGTGCATCAGGCTACAGACCTAGTGGTGGGTGGCGGTGCTGCTCCACGCGGACTGACATTCAGCCGCAACTATCACGGAGGACGAAAGCTGCGCAATGATGCAGGCATTGGCTACGGCTGGAACCACAACCTCAACCTGCTGGCGGTGCCTCGCAGTGATGTAGAGACTGCGTTGGGGCTGGGAACGCCGCAGCAAGCTGCTGCGGCAGCGGCGGGCTTATATGCGGCCTGGGATGTGTTCAAGAACCGTGCGAATGTTAAGGACTGGTCCACGAGCCTGCTTATTGCCAAGTGGGTTGTGGATCGCTTGCAGGACAATGTTGTTTCCGTAGCGCTGTCAGATCGGGTGGTAGAGTTTAGCTTGCAGCCTGACGGTACGTATTCACCGCCACCAGGGGTGACGCTAAGCCTGACAAAGGATGGAAGTGGCAACTTTGTGGCGCAGGAACGGCACGGGGACACGCATCAGTTCAACTCAGCAGGAAAGCTGAGTACGGTCACGGACCTGTGGGGGCGGACTCAGACCTTTGTGTATGACGGCAGTGGCAGGCTCACGAGTGTGACCGACTGTTACGGGCGGGCGCTGACACTGAGTTACAATGGAGCTGGGCTGTTGACCGGTGTTACTGACGGACTGGGGCGCAGCGTTAGCTTTACCTATGGCACGGACCAAACGTTGACGCAGGCAACGGATGCGGAAGGGAAGAACACGAACTTTGTCTATGACACGGCGAAGCGACTGACGGCTCTTAAAAACCATGCCAATCAAACATTGGTGTCGAATGGCGCTTTTGATGTGCAGGACCGCATTCTCACACAATACAGCGCAGGCGATTCAGCCAAAGCCTGGCACTATTATTATGCCGAGGGACAAACGGTTGAGGTGGACCCGCTGGGTGGTAGCATCACGCATTACTTCGACGGCCGGAAACGCAATATTGGGCACATGGATGCGTTGGGGCGTCTCACCACCGTCACATACGATGGGCAAGACCATGCAATTGCGCAGAGCAGCCCTCTAGGAAACACTGTTCAGGCCACATATGATGCATCGCAAAATTTGATCGAAAGTCGCGATGCCCTAAATTTGTCTGCCAGTGCAACGTACGATGGACAACAGCGGCTGACGCAGACCGTGGACCGCAACAGCAAGACGACGCTGTTCCAAAACTACAATGCGCAGTTTCAGGCCCAGCGCATCATCGACGCGAGCGGCGTGGTGACGGATCAGACTTTTTACAGCAGCGGTAGCGGGATAGGAATGCCCGCGACTCTGACCGTAGGTGGGGAGCTAAAAGCAACCTACACCTACGCCAGCACGGGGGAATTGCTGCGCACGACCTTCCCCACGGGTGATTACATCGAAAACAGCTACAATGCTTGGGGAGATGTTACCGGTGTCCGCAATGCACGCGGGTTCACAACGACTTCGAGCTACAATGCGCGGCGGCAAGTGCTCAGCACCACCTCCCCGGGAAGTCAGGCGGGAGATGCAGCAAGCGTGGCATCGCAAACATACGATGGCAATGTCAATGTGGCAACGCAGACCTCTCCACGCGGCCAAACCACGAGCCACACATACACCGTGCAGGGCAAGCGCCTGAGTTCGACCCTGCCAGGCGGTGCAGTCGTGACACAGCACTACGACGCACGCAATTGGCTAGATACCACAACGGATGCCACCGGGCTGGTGACGACGTTTCTGCTTGATGCGGCGGGGCAGCGCACCCCGGTCAAAGACGTGCTCAACCATACCTTGACCACGAGCTATGATGGCGAAGGTCGTGCGTGGCTTAACAATGATCCGCTCAATCATGCGACACAAACGCAGTTCACAGCGCGGGGAGAAGCTGAAGCGGTAATCTTTGCAGATCACACGACAGCGACCCCCGACTATGTGTTTCGTGTGTTCGATTCGGCTGGGCGCATGTTGCAGATGTATAACCGACGCGGAGCGCTTTGGCAGTTTGGCTACGATGACACGGGGCGTGGGACGGTGACGCAGTCGCCGCTGGGGCGGCAGTGGACAAAGGCATATGACACTCAGGGACGCGTGCAGACGCTCACTGAACCGAGCGGACAAAGCGTAACACAAGTTTATGATGTGCGGAACCGGGTGAGCAGCCGCACCTTCAAAAACACAGGTGGCAGCACTGATTCAGTGGTCGGCTACACGTATGATGCCAATTGCAATGTGTTGACCACCACGGAAGGAACGAACGTGTTGACGCGCACCTATGACCAGCGTGACCGCGTGCTGACCTATACAAATGCACAGAGCGAGCAAGTTGGCTACCGTTACGATGCCAGTGGAAATCTGGTGCAAGTCATCTATCCAGGTAGCAAGGCAGTCACGTACACCTATGACAATCGTGAGCGATTGAGCACTATCACGGATTGGAGTGCTCGTGTGAGCACTCTGACTTGGGACGGGGCGGGTCGCTTGCTCAATGTGACGCGTCCAAATGGCACGTATCGCGAATACCAATACGATGGTGCCGGTCGAATGATGCAGGTGTCGGAGCGCAATGCAGGCAAACGCGGCATATGCGTAGTGCGCATGGAATTGGACGCGGCAGGCCGACCGACACAGAAACTGACTCTGCCACAGCCACAGGCGGTGAGTGGCGTTCCTGCCGTGAGTGCGACGTATGACGCAGACAATCGGATGGCAACGCTCCTGGGCTACGGCATTCCGTATGATGGCGACGGCAACATGACGGCGATCTTCCTGCCCCTGGGCGTTTACCCAGCCGCGTCTCTGGGGTGGGACACCCGTAACCGGCTCACTACGGTGTCGCAGCCAGTTTATACAGGAGGAGTATTGACAGGCAACAACCAGACTCAGCACGTTTACGATGCGGAAGGCAACCGCACGCAGAGCACGTTCAACAGTCAGACAACGCGTTACACGGTGAACCCGCATGGACTCAGCGGGATGAGCGAGGTGTTGATCGAGCATCGGCCAGACAGCACGGCACGATGGTACGTGTGGGGCGGTCCGGCGGGCCTGCTTTATGAATCGCAAACCGACAGCAGCGGCGCAGACACCGCCGTGCGGTATTACCATAGCGATCAGGCCGGCAGCACGTTTGCACTGACAGACAGCAGCGCAAACGTTACGGGCCGCATTGAGTACACCGCGTATGGGCTGGTCACACACACCTCCGGCGTGGTGGATACGCCCTACCGATTCAATGGAATGCTGGGAGTGATGACAGACTCACAGACCGGATTGATCCAGATGCGTGCGCGGTGGTACCATCCATGGCTGGGCCGGTTCGTCAGCGAAGACCCAGCGCAGTTCAGCGGCGGGAATAACTGGCATGCGTTCACGAGTGGCGATCCTCTGCTTTCCAGCGATCCAAGCGGGCTGACGGAAAGCTCTCAGGGGAGCAATGTCAATTGGGAGCAGATGGACACAACTGCGATGGATGCGGAAGCGCGCCAATATGCCTTTGCCAAAGCGGTTGCAGAAGACCCATTGATGGCGATTGAACGGCAGTCCTATAAACAGTATTCTACGATTCCGGCAATAGACCCGGTAGATCTTGGTGTGGGCTTGATGATGAGCGCATCCAGGTCGCTGGGAAGGAGTGCACTCGCAGAGGAAGCTGCGGGAATTGGAGCAACCGGCGAAATCGGAGAGAGTGCCCTCAGACAACTAGGCGGAGAATCACAGGTGTTCTTCAGAACTAGTCAGGGAGGAAGATACATTGACCAACTCGTCGATGGGATAGCGAATGAAGCCAAAGTTGGGTATCAGTCGCTCACACCAGAGATACGACTTCAGATGATGAAGGATGTTGAGTTGATTCAAACACAGCAGGTTCAAGGGGCTGTATGGAACTTCTTTCAAAGCCCTGTAACGGGAAAAATTGGTCCGTCGGGACCGCTAGGAAATTTATTGAACTCTAATAATATTCCTTATACATTGCACTACTAATGAATTATCAGATCATCCAGCCGCCATTTACACTCGTTTTTCGCGAGATGTCCAAGAAGGAACTCAAGGCATACAACCAATGGTTCCACGACATATTGGCTGATCGGATTAATGTTCTTGCTATCGCTGTCAACTCAACCGCAGGCTTTGATGGCTGGAAACCTGACTATGTGCCCGATTCCTTGGACAGCCTTGGTGAGTGGTTTGCGTCCTATGCGGAAGCAAGGCAGCGAACCCTGGAGGAAATTGCAGACATTCAAAAAAGATCCCAGTTCCCAATCAATGTTCCAGACACAGAGCTTACCAATACAACGTTCTCGCTTGCGATGGACATAGGAATGTATATCAGCCAAGTATTTTTGAAAAATGTGCCATCAATCGAATGGTCCCAGCCTTTTGGAAACGTGAAGTTCGTGGATTATGGCCAACCAGTGTTGATCGGCTTTGGCGCAGCTCCATTCAATCCCGTCAGAATGATGGTAACGCTCGCTTACGGTCTAGTGAACCATGGAAAGAATGGCAAGAGTCTTCGTGACATCTACAATATTTGGTACGCAATGGTCAAAAAGTGAAACCACGAGTCAGCTAATAAGGAGCGCCCGCTCTGCGACTACCGCGTCCCTACTTGTCCTGTGCAGGCACCGGCACCGCAGCCCCCTCTTCCGCCTTCCCGAAGAACATGAGGTGCTGCCAGGGGAGGCCGTCGTATTCGCGGACGAGTTTGAAGCCGTTGGCGGTCATCTCTTTGTTGATCTGGGCCTTGCTCATTTTGTGCTCGGGCTTGATGGGGACGGTTTTGTCTTCGGCGCGGAATTCGACGAGGACGAGCTGGCCGTCGGGCTTGAGGGCGGCGCGCATGCCGGCGAGCATTTGGACGGGGTGGGAGAATTCGTGATAGACATCGACGAGGAGGATCATGTCGCAGGTGTCGGGGGGGAGCTTGGGGTCGTGGTAGCTGCTGTTGATGGGGACGATGTTTTTGAGGCCTTTGCTGGCGATGTTCTGCTTGAGCATCTCGATCATCTGCGGCTGGACATCGACGGCATAGACTTTGCCGTTTTCGCCGACCAGCTGGGCGAGGGGGAGGGTGTGGTAGCCATTCCCGCAGCCCATGTCGCAAACGGTCATGCCGGGCTTGATGTGGAGCTGCTCGCGCATTTGGGCGGGGCCTTCTTCTTCATCCCGCACGCGGCGCATGAGCCACTCGGCACCGGTCCAGTGCATGGTGCGGGCGATGACGCGGCCCTGGTACTCCGTGAGCGGCGGGGGGGCGGCGGCGTCCTCCTGGGCAGGCAGAGGGAGTGCGGCGAGGAGGAAGAGGGTGAGGAGCAGGCGCATGGTGGAAGCAATGAACGGAGGAATTTGGGCAAATGTAGCGAATTGCACGCGTAAAGACTTTTCCAGACTCGCACTGGAATTCCCGGGGCGACTCCGTATCCTCCAGAATCATGAACCGTCGTTTCATCACCCGCCTGCTGCTGCCCCTGCTCGGAGTCGCCGGCCTTGCCGTGCTCCGCGCCCAGGATGCGCCGCAACGCACCCCGGAGAAGAACCCCGTCCCCGAGGATGTGGTGGGGGATGAGCATGTGCGGGAGGAATACGGGGTGAACCAGTTCACGACGCCGTCCATCCGCAAGCTTTTCGACATGCTGAACAACGTGGGCAAGCTGCGTTTTGACGATCTGAAGCGCCCCTTTACGGACAAGACGCCGGCGGACCGCGTGGTGGTGGCGATGGGCCTGGGCACGCTGATCGCGGATGGGTTCCTGATCGTGCAATGCGAGCGGGTGGAAGAGATGGAGGCGGTGGGCCGGGCGATGATCAAGTACGGCAAGGCGCTGGGCGCTGGCAACCGGATGAACAAGCACACGGGCAGCCTGTTTGAGTACAGCCTGAAGGGGAACTGGCAGGACCTGCGGGTGGAACTGGCGAAGACCCAGGCGGACGTGGAGGCGGAAATGGTGCAGCTGCGGGACGTGGACATCGCGCACCTGATCAGCCTGGGGGGCTGGCTGCGTGCGCTGGAGATCGCGACGAAGAGCATCAGCGACAACTACGCAGAGGAAAAGACGCGGCAGCTGACGCGCCGTGACATCGCCGAATATTACATGATGAGCCTGGACAGCCTGCACCCGAGCATCATGAAAAACCCTTCGCTGCAGGAACTGCGCAAAGGACTGGAAGAAATGCTGCCGCTGGTGGATGTGCCGGAAGGCAAGGCGCTGAGCCAGCAGGAAGTGAAGACGCTGCACCAAAAGGCGTCTTCGCTCTGCCACATCATCACCGACAAGATGAACGGCTGAGGCCGTTTCGTTTCCCGCTACGTTTAATACAATCTCATGGCCAATCTCACTCCGCAACAGCGTCAACTCGTCGAACAATGGGCCGCTGAAGGTGCCAATCTCAATCAAATCCAGGACCGGCTGCGCAGCGAATGCGAGACGACGCTGACGTACATGGAGACGCGCCTGCTCATCATGGAGCTGGGCGTGAAGATCCAGGACAAGCCGCGTGATGTCCCGCCGGAGGAAACGCCGGTGCCTGCGCCGGCTGAGGCCGCAGCCGATGGCGAAGTGGCCGTGGCCGATGAGGCTGCTGCTGGCAGCGCCAGCGCCTTGAAGGTGAGTGTGGATGAAGTGCCTGTGGCTGGTGCCGTGATCAGCGGCAGGGCCAGCTTTAGCGATGGGGTGACGGTGCAGTGGTTCATGGATGAGCAGGGGCGCTTTGGCATGCGTGGCCCCGCCGCAGGCTACCAGCCGCCAGCCGCCGACATCCCGGTCTTCCAGGCCGAGCTGGACAACATCCTGCAACTGCGCGGCTTCTGAGGCTGCTGTTCATTTAACTTAAACTTGGAACTCGGTCTCTGTGCTCCTCATCATCGACAACTACGACTCCTTTACCTACAACCTCGTGCAGTACTTCGGCGAGATGGGAGCGGTGATGGAAATCCGCCGCAACGACCAGATCACGCTGGATGAGATCGAGAAGCTGCGGCCTGACCACATCTGCATTTCGCCCGGCCCCTGCACGCCGAAGGAAGCGGGGATCAGCTGCGCGGTGATCGAGCGTTTTGGCAAGTCCACTCCCCTGCTGGGCGTGTGCCTCGGCCATCAGGCCATCGGCCATGTCTTCGGCGGCGAAGTCGTCCGCGCGGGACGGCTCATGCATGGCAAGACTTCCATTATCAATCACCAGGGGGAGTCCGTCTTCAAAGGCCTGCCGCAGCCGTTTGAGGCCACGCGCTACCATTCGCTGCTCGTGAAACGCGACACCCTGCCCGACTGCCTCGCGATCACCGCCACGGCGAGTGATGACGAGTCTGAGATCATGGGCCTGCGCCACAAGGAACTGCCCATCCACGGCGTGCAGTTCCATCCTGAGTCCATCTTGACGCAGGAAGGCAAGAAGCTGCTGAAGAATTTTTTGGAGATGTGATGGGGGGGGGCTGAAGCCATGAACGACGAAGAACATCTCCGCCGTTTCGAGGATCAGTCCCTGCCGCTGGAGGAATGGACCCACCGTGCGCACCTGAAGGTGGCCTACCTGTATCTGAACCGTTTCTCCCAGGCCGAGGCGCTGGGGCGGCTGCGCAGGGGCATCCAGGCTTACAATACTGCTCACGGCATTCAGGACACACCCACGGGCGGATATCACGAGACGATGACGCAGGTGTGGCTGCAGCTTGTGTACACGACACTGTGCCAGTTCGGCCCGGCGGAAAGCGCCGATGCGTTTTTTGACACCCAGACCCAGCTCCGCGACAAGCGGACTCCGCTGCTCTATTATTCACGCGATTGCATCATGTCGGCGGAGGCGAAGCGTTGTTTCGTTGCGCCTGATCTGGCGCCACTGCCACCGCCTGTGGACAAACCCGTAGATGGGTGAATGCTTTGGCATGAGCATCGAGACCATCCGCAGCTTTCTCTTGGGATGTATTGGCATCAACTATGGCATCCTGCTGCTGTGGTTTCTGGCGTTCATGAGCGTGCACGATTTCATGCATCGTCTGCATGCCCGATGGTTTCGCCTGTCGGTGGAGCAGTTCGACGCGATCCACTACAGCGGGATGGCGGTGTATAAGATTGGCATCCTGCTGCTGAACCTAGTGCCGTATCTTGCGCTGCGGATGGTGGCATGAGGGGGGGAGGGGGCAATGTGTCTTGTGGGCAAGCGATGCCCTGTTTTAACTGAATGCCATTCGTGACTGGCAGGGTGCCTGCAAAATCGGCCTAGCCGTTCGCCTTCTGCAGGGTAAAATCTGGGGTCTCCTTCCTCCGAGCGACCCCATGAGCCGTGTTCTCAGCCTCCGCCGTGTCTTCTCAGCCTGCCTCTGGGTTGCAGTGCTCACAGCGTTGTGGCCTTGCCCGTTGCGGGCTTACACGCAGGCGAACCTGCAAACCGCTTCCGATGGCAGCATCGAGACGATCCCGCTGGAGGCGACTGTGCAGGAAAGTCCCGCGCAGATACGCATCAAGAGCTATGCGGCGGGGACGTTCACGATTTATCGGAAGGCGCCGAATGTCACGGCATGGGGGGCGCCGGTTGCGACGGGTGTGACGCTCGGCATCGAGGGAGTGTGGACGGACAGCGCGGTCACAGCGGGCACTTTGTATGAATATCGTTTCGTGAACTCGGCGGGCACGATCTACAGCGGCATTTACCCGACGGGCTACATCCTCACGGGCATCGCGGTGGATCAGACGGTGGCGAAAGGACGCATGGTCATCGTGGTCGCAGCGGACGTCCTCTCGGGCTTGGCGGCGGAGTATGCGCAATACAAGGCGGACCTCAGCGCGGATGGGTGGACGGTGCATGAGGTGCCGTGCCAGCGTGCGAATGACTACAACGGCCTGGGCAATGCAGGCATCGCGACGGTGAAGGTGAATGCGGGCGGCGCGGGCTTTGTGAATGGTGACTACGTGACGCTGACCAATCCGGGCGGGAAACGTGCGCTGGGAAAACTGACGGTGGTCGCGGGGGCGGTGACGAGCGTGACGATCCCGGCGGGTGGTGCGGGCGCGGGCTTTGCGGTGAATGATGTGCTGACGGCGTCCGGAGGTTCATCGGTCGGAACGGGCGCGAGTCTGACGGCGCACATCGATGGCACGCAGGCGCGGGTGAGCAGTGCCTACCCGGATGCGAACGGCGCAGGCTATACGAGTGGCGAGACGGTGACTTTGACCGGACAGACGAGCGGCAAGACGGCGCAATGTACGACTTCGGTGTTCAACACGAAGCTCTACGGCTTCACGGTGGTGAGCAGTCAGACGGGCTTCGTCGTGGGTGAGGTTTTGGTGATGACGGGCAACAGCACAGGCGCGGGCGTGGGGACGATCACGGTGTCTTCGCTGACGGGCGGGCAACTGCAATACAGCGCGATCCACGCGCCGGGTACCGGCTACGTGCAGGGAGACACCGGTACGCTGACAGGTGCGGCAAGCGGCAGGACGGCGCAGGTGACGCTGAATGTGAGCGGTGGTTTTCTCACCGGCGCGGCGCTCGTTTCCTCGCAAACAGGCTTCACACCGGGTGAGACGCTCACGCTCTCCGGCACGAGTGCGGGTGTGGGCGCGGGGCCATTCATCGGGAATTTCACCGGACCGGTGCAGACCGTGACGGTGAACGCAGGCGGAAGCGGCTATGTGAATGGCAATGCCATCACTCTGAGCTATGGTGCGGCCACGGCGCAGGGCGTGCTGAGTGTGACGTCCGGCGTGATCACATCCGTGGCGGTGACGTCGGGCGGCACGGGCTTTGCCGAGGGCGGAGGGCTCACGTTGTCGGGCTTGGCGAGCACCGCGACGGGCTACAGCTTCGCGGTGCTGACGGTGGATAATTCCGGCGTGGGTCGCGCAGTGAACGTGACAGCAAGCGGCTCCGGCTACCGCGACAACGACAGTGTGGCGATCCGAGGAGCGACGAGCAATGCGACCGCCACCGGCTCGATCATTGCGCCTGCGGGTGTGGTGAGCGGCGTATCCGGCGTGCTGCCGAATACTTTCACCGTCGGCGAGCCGCTCGTGCTCACACCGGCCTCGGGCGGCACTGGCGCAGCAGCGACTGTGGGCGCTTCAGCGGAAAATCATCTGCTCATCCGCAGCGCGGTGCAGGCGATTTACAACGCGTATCCCGGCGAGGTGAAAAGCGTGGCCATGGTCGGCAAGGTGCCGGTGTGCCGCAGTGGCATCAATGATGGCGCGGGCTCGGATGGCCACGGCAACGAAGCGGCGTATGGCGCGGATGCGTTCTATGCGGACATGGATGGCATCGTCGGCACGGACTGGACTGACACGCAGGACAACATTTCCGGCGCGGCGAGTGTGCTGGGCGATGTGAATCTGCCCGGCGACAAGCAGTTTGATCAGCAGACGATTTTCCAAGCCGGCAATGGGGCGGTGGAGCTGGGCTTTGGCCGCATGGATCTCTCGCTCGGCATCCAGACGGAGACGGAGGCGATGCGCGCTTACTTCAACAAGCTGCACCGCTACAAGATCGCGAGTGCAGACTTCCAGCCGGGGCGGCGCGTGTGCGACCGCCTGTCGTACGCGAATGAACGGGAGGCCGACCTGCAGGCGATGCCCGGCGTCGTTGGCATGAGCAACATTGAGTTCACCACGACGACCGCCCTGCCCACCGTCGAGAACGGACAGGATGCCGACCAGCTCTACAGCACGCAGCACGGGCCGTATCTCTTCTACTTCAAAGGCAGTGGCGGCCCCATCGGCGGAGTCGGCGGGCGCGCAGTGTTCTGGACGGGGATGCAGAGCCACTGGGGCTACTGGTACCAGGCCGGGCTGGTGAGCAGCGGGGCGAACGACATGCAAAAGCGGCTGGCGGAGGACAGCTTCACGCTCAGCTTCACCTGGAACATCTGGGGCATGCGCTACATCTACCACCGCATGGGCATGGGGCTGGATGCGGCGGACATGATGAAGCAGAGCATCAACAACCAAGGCTGGGGCGCCGGGCCCTACAGCTACAAGTTCAACAACGCCAGCAACGGCGACTACCACGGTGTGCTATACATGAACCACATGGGCGATCCGGCGCTGCGGCTGTTCATGTTTGAGCCGCCATCCGCGCTGAGTGTGGTCAAAGCGGGAGGCAATCCTGTGCTCACATGGACAGCATCGCCAAACGCCACGGTAAGCGGCTACCACGTCTATCGTGCGGCAAACGCGGGCGTGCCCTTCACGCGGCTGACCTCCGCGCCCATCGCGGCCACCAGCTACACGGACACGAGCGTGACGACAGGCAGCTATGTTTACATGGTGCGGGCGGTGCGCCTGGAGACCACGGGCGGCGGCACTTTCTACAATGCGAGTCTCGGCGCGGCGCAGGCATTCAATCTGGATGCCACACCGTCTGCGGTGGCGATCGCGACCACGACCTTGCCGAACGTGAGCTGGAAGAGCAGCGCAGCGCTCACGCTCAGCGCGCAGGGCGGGCTGCCGCAGTATGCGTGGAGCCTCGCCTCGGGCACGCTGCCGGCGGGCATGGCGCTCTCGTCCGCCGGCGTGATCAGCGGCACGCCGACGCTGGTGGGCGTCAGCAGCTTCACCGTGCGCGTCACCGATCAAACCGGGCAGAGCGTGACGCAGACGCTCAGCCTCACGGTGACTTCCAACAGCGCGCTCGTGCTCTATCCCGAGGCCACGACCTACACGAACAAGGCCGCCGCCACGACGTCCTACGGAGCGGATGAGATCGCGCAGATTTCCGGCACCAGCACGAACGCGTTTGAGACCTTCCACCGCTACGATTTGAGCGGTCTGACGCTGAACAACGGCTTCGCGAAGGCCACGCTCTTTCTATACGTCACCAGCGGCAGCGGCATAAACAACTACGCGCCCGTGCAGGCGAGCCTCATCGCCGATGCGCAGGACGGCTGGGTGGACAACGGCATCGCGAAACCCTTCAGCGGCTACGCCAGCAACGGAGCGAACAAGGTGCGGATCAACTGCCCAGCGCACGGCTTCACCACGGGCACGCAAGTGACGATCGCCGGACTGACCGGCACCAGTGCACCGACCGGGCCGTATGCTCTCACGAATGTGGACGCCGATCATTTTGATCTGCTCACCGTCGCTTACAACGCGGGCTGGACCTACGACCCCGCGCTCGCTTTTGCGACCGTCGTGAGCATGACCTACAACACCCGGCCGACGAGCTACAACACGAACGTACCCACGCTCAACGCGACGGGCAGCGACACCCCTGGTACGCTGCTGCAGTTTGATGTGACCAGCTACGTGCGCGAGACACTGGCCAGTGATCCCGCCAAGAAGATGAGCCTCCGCTTTTTCACGCAGACGCCGCTCACCGTCGTCACCGCTTCGGAGAACGGCTACGGCGGCTCGCGGCCCTACGTGCTCTTTGAGACCAGCGACGCGCCGAGCATCACAGTGGCAGCGCCGCTCGTAAGCCCCGCCTACGTGTTCACGAATTCCAACATCCTGCTCAACACCACCGTCACGCCGCTGCCGGCGCGGGCTGGAGCGCTCACGATGCAGTGGAGCAAGGTCGGCGGCCCCGGTAACGTCACGTTCACGAATGCGGTTGGCGCGATCACTGGCGCGAGCTTCAGCGCCGCCGGTGACTACACGCTGCGCCTCACCGCCGGCGACGGCATCGCGCAAAGCACACGCGACTTCATTGTGCGCGTCATCAATGCGAACGTGGCCGGCCCGAGCGACGGCAGCCTGAAGCTCCGCCTAGCGCTGGACGAAACGAGCGGCACCACCGCCAGCGACAGCTCCGGGGTCACGCCACCGAACAACGGCACGCTGATCAACAGCCCGACGTGGACCACGCCCGGGCAGATCAATGGCGCGATCACATTGGGTGCCACGGGAAAAAAGATCAGCGTCCCAGATTCCGCGACCAATCTGCTTGATGGCACGCAGCAGCTCACCGTCTCGCTTTGGATCAACCCGAGCAGCCTGCCCGTGGGCAGCGGCGTTTATTATGGCGTCATCACGAAACGCGTCGGCGCGTTCAGCAATGAATCGTGGCGCATTGAACTGCGCGGCAGCACTGCCGGCACGAGTTCGCCCGTGTATTGCACTGTCACTGGTGGCACGACCTTGCAGAGCGCCGGGCAGATCACCGCGAACAAGTGGCAGCACCTGGTAATGGTCTTCGACGGCAGCACCACCACGAACAACCTCCAGTTCTACCTGAACGGCGCGGTGGACAAGTTCACCAGCATCCCCGTGAGCAACGTGCCACGAAATACCACCGCCAATGTTTCCATCGGCTCCAACGACACTTATGACTTCACCGGCATGATGGATGAAGTGCGCATCTACAACCGCGCCCTCACGCTCGCCGAAGTGCAGGATCTCTACGCCGCAGTACCGGCGAATGTCGGCCCCGTCGTCAGCATCGCCGCGCCGATCAGTGGCAATGCAGGCGATGCCATCCTGCTCTCCGCAACCGCGGCTGACGATGGCAAACCCAGCCCGCTCACGCTCGGCTGGAGCACAGTCAGCGGCCCCGGCAGTGTGACCTTTGCCGACGCGGCCAGCGCCACCACCAACGTCACCTTTGCCCGGGCCGGAGCCTTTGCGCTGCAACTCACCGCCAGCGACGGAGCCATCACCACCTGGGCCAGCACAAGCGCGATGATCGCCTGGCCGCCCGGCATCAACGGCTGGCGGCAGCAATACTTTGGCAGCACCGACCCGAGCGGCATTCGCGCCGATCTGGCGAACCCTGCGAACGACGGGTTTCCCAACCTCCTCAAATACGCTCTCGGGCTGGATCCAAATGCCATCTACAACGGCACCACCTTGGGGCCCCGGCTATTCGTCCCTGCGGTGGGCAGCGGCAGCGGCCTCAGCTACACCTTCACGGGCACCACCAGCGACGTGACCTACACCGTTGAAGCGACCAGCGACCTCAACGGGAACTGGACACCCATCTACAGCCATACAGGCTCCGCCCCCGGCACCGTCACCGTGCAGGACACGCAGGCCGTGACGGCCAGCGCACGGAGATTTGTGCGCCTGCGGGTGACGCGACCGTGACCTCTGTCACCGAGGGCCATCCATGCGCGGCATGGACGACACCGGCGCTGCTTTTCAAAAAGACCCGAGGTGCTGCGTGCAAATCGCCCAGGGGCAGCTATCTCCAAGCACGATGCTTCGACGACTCTCCCCTGCCCTTTTCTGCGCTCTCGCAGTCCTCCTTTTGCCACATGAAATCACGGCGGCGGATCCCGTCCGCGTGGCGTGTGTGGGAGACAGCATTACTGAAGGTGTGGGGACGCAGAACCCGAAGACAGACAGCTATCCGGCGAGGTTGCAGGAGATTCTGGGAACGGGCTTTACCGTGCAAAACTTCGGTGTGGGCGGACGCACGATGCTGAGGAAAGCGGATCCGTTCGATCATCATCCCGCACTCAGTTCCAGCCCGGACGTGGTCATCATCGCGCTGGGCACCAACGATTCCAAGAGCGGCATCTGGCCCCGGTTGAAAGCCGAATTTGTCGGCGATTACGTGGCCATGATTAAAGAATTCCAGGCGCTGCCCAGCCACCCCAAGATCTACGCCTGCCTGCCGGCCCCCGCTTTTCCTGGCAACTGGGGCATCACCGAAGAGGTGATCCGCGATGAGGTGATCCCGGCCATCAAGCAAGCTGCGCAGAAGGCAGGCATCGGGTTGATCGATCTGCACACGCCGCTGCTGGAAAACAAAGCGTGGTTTCCTGACAACGTGCATCCCAATGGGGAGGGTGCGAAGCGGATTGCTGAACTGGTGAGCGCGGCGATTAAGACGAAGTAATAATGCCTGCGGTCACGGTATCCAGCCTTTTGGGGGCCTTCGACCATTCGTTACCGCAGCCCCAGCCATCGCTTGAGCGCGGCTTCGACTTTCTCCATCGTCGCGACATCTCACACTGTCAGTCTTCGAACCAATTGCACATCGGGCACGGTGCCGATTGATTGTGCGTCAAAGACACCCGGTAGAAATTTGGCGGCTTGATGTGGCACTTCAAATTCGGTGCCCCGCACGCTGGTGGTGCGCGCCACATAGCTGATTAGCGCTCGTTCTTCGCCTCTGTAAGCCACGCTGAGAATCAACACCGGCGCATTTTCTGAGCCATGCCCAGATCAACCAGCCAGATCTCACCGCGCATGGCGATCAATCTTCCCATTGTTTTCCTTCCCTTTCCTCGGTGTCGTAAGCACCAAACACACTTCCAGAGGCAGCCAGGCTGGCTTCACGTTCGGCAAACTACTCACGCAGTTTGCCGAACTCCTCCTTGGGAAGTGCTTCAATGGCCTTTTCGATTTCAAGGGCGGTACTCATGGCTGGATTTTAATCTTCCCGCCTTGAGTCTTCAACCCAAGACTACGACACCAGCGGCAGCAGTTTGCCGAGGAGATCGCTGATCTTCACGCGCTCTTGCTCGCCGCTGTCGCGTTGGCGGAGGGTGACGGTGTCGAGGAGTTCGGGGCCTTTTTCGCCGAGGGAGTCGAAGTCGATGGTGATGCCGAAGGGGGTGCCGACTTCGTCCTGGCGGGCGTAGCGGCGGCCGATGGAAGCGGTCTCGTCGTAGAAGCAGTTCATGTGCTTCTTGAGCAGCGCATAGACTTCGCGCGCCTTGGCGACGAGTTCGGGCTTGTTCTTGAGCAGCGGGAAGACGCCCACCTTGATCGGGGCGACACGCGGGTGCAGGTGCAGGACGGTGATGATTTCCTTCTTGCCCTTCTCATCGACTTTTTCGGTTTCGGAGAAGGCTTTGGCGAGGACGGCGAGCGCCATGCGATCGAGACCGGCAGAGGGTTCGATGACGTGGGGGACGTAGCTGCCTTTAAAGAGGCGCTCGAACCAGGCACGCACGGCAGACTCGGGCATCGGCGCGCCTTTGGTCTTGGCGGCTTCTGCGGCGAGGCGCTTCTGGATGAGGGCTTCCTTCTGCTCGTCGGTGAGCTTGGCAGCAGCGGTCTTGAGTTCTTCGTCGAAGACTTCCAGCGATTTGGTGCTGGCGTTTTGATGCGCGGACAAGTCGAAGTCGCCACGGGCGGCGATGCCTTCGAGTTCTTCGGTGCCGAAGGGGAACTCGCAGAGAATGTCCACGCAGGCGCGGGCGTAGTGAGCGAGGTCGTCGGAGGTCTGCCAGTAGTATTGCAGCACGTCGCCGAGGCCGATGCCTTGGTAGAACTTGGTGCGCTGATCGACCCAGTAGCGGTGCCACATCTGCCAGCCCCAGTTGGGCTTGGGCTCGCTGAGGTCCGCGCCTTCGCTCCACGGGGCGACTTCGCCGCTGATGATCTCGACGGCTTCGTCGGGCTTGATGAAGAACTCGAGTTCCATCTGCTCAAACTCGCGGCTGCGGAAGGTGAAGTTCTTGGGTGTGACTTCGTTGCGGAAGGCCTTGCCGATCTGGCCGATGCCGAAGGGGACCTTCACACGGCTGGAGTCGAAGACGTTCTTGAACTGGGCGAAGATGGCCTGCGCAGTTTCGGGGCGCAGGTAGGTGACGTCGGCCTCGGTCGCTGTCGGGCCGAGGTAGGTCTTGAGCATGAGGTTGAAGGGGCGGGCATCGCCGAGAGCACCGCCGGTTTCGGGGTGGAAGTCCACGCTCCTCTCAACCTTAACACCTACTTTGGGGCCGAAAACCAAAGGCTTATCAACTCCCAAGCGCTCAAAGTATTCCTTCGCAATTTTCTCAGCGCTTTCGCGAGGCTTTCCTGGCGGCACTAGAATGGTAATCGACCTTTTCATCACTGCTTTGAGCATCGCGGGCAAGTGATGCGCAACGGTCTTTATTTCTTCATCGTCCAAATCTCTTCCGATGCCGTTTTTGATAGTATTGACTAATCCGTTGTAGATCTCGTCTTCATCTTGGGTGTGATGAAAAATCATCGCGAAGTTGGTGTTCGCGATCGCATCTGGTGCCAACTCGGTATCTCCAAGGATTCCTCTCTGGTTCAGGAAAAAAGTCCAAGAAATTGCTCCTTCAAAAGTATATGCGACTCCGTCCTGCGGCTCCACATGGTCCGCACGCACGCGCTTGTTGGTCAGCGAGCACTCACGCATGAGGTCTGCAAAGGTGTCCACGTGGCCGCTGGCTTTCCAGATGGCGGGGTTCATGAGGATGCTGGCGTCGAGGCCGAGCACGTCTTCACGCTCGCGGGTCATGGTGTTCCACCAGGCGCTGCGCAGATTGCGCTTCAGCTCGGCACCGAGGGGGCCGTAGTCCCACACGCCGCCGCAGCCGCCGTAGATCTCGCTGCTTTGATAGATGAAGCCGCGGCGCTTGCAGAGAGAAACGATCTTCTCCATTTGCGCGATGGAGTTTTTGGCGTCGGTGGACATGGTAGGTAGGACGATTGAGTGGATGGGGTATGCCGAATGACTGGACTGTCACCGGCGATAAAAGGGGGTGCGAAAGGAGCACCACGGGGGCGCAGGGGCAAGCGCGGATTCGAGGAATGGAAGCACAGAAAACAGAGTTTACGCCATCCGAGTCCGTGAGTCCGCAATGCAGCTCCCGTCACAAAACGCTCTATTTTTAGCCCCCCATTTCCTGAATGGGATCTAACGCGTACTGGCAGCCTTCACCGCAGGGGCAACTTCTTTGCCGAGCATTTCGATGGACTGCATGAGTTGTTGATGAGGCAGTGACGCGACGCTCATCTGGAAGGTCATGCGGTCGATGCCGCCCAGTTCTTTGCTGAAGCTCAGAACTCGCGCTGCGACGGTCTTGGCACTGCCTACCAGCAAGGCACCTTGTGGACTCCGTCCCGTCTCAAACTGGCTCCGCGTGGTGGGCGGCCAGCCACGCTCCTTGCCGATCTCCGTGAAGGCCCGCGCGTAACCGGGGAAGAAATCCTCGCCAGCCTGCTCATCGCTCTCCGCCACATAGCCGAGAGCGTGTACGCCGACGCGCATTTTTTCCTCCGGGTGGCCCGCCTTGCGCCAGGCAGTCCGATACATCTCCACCAGCGGCCGGAAACGGAAGGGCTGGCCGCCGATGATCGCCACCATGAGCGGCAGGCCCAGCGTGCCAGCCCGGACAAATGACTCCGGCGTGCCGCCTACGCCCAGCCAGATGGGCAGCGGATCTTGAAGCGGCCGCGGGTAGATGCCCTGCCCGGTCAAAGCCGCACGGTGGCGGCCAGACCAGGTCACTTCCACTTCGCTGCGGATCTTGAGGAGCAGATCCAGCTTTTCGATGAAGAGCGACTCATAGTCCTGCAACTGGAGACCGAACAACGGATAGGCCTCAATGAACGAACCCCGCCCCACGATCATTTCTGTGCGGCCCTGCGAAATCAAATCCAGCGTGGCGAAGTCTTGAAACACCCGCACTGGATCATGCGCGCTGAGCACGGTCACTGCGCTCGTCAGGCGGATACGCTTCGTCAGCGCCGCTGCCGCCGCGAGGATGACAGCCGGGGCGGAGTCCGCGAAGTCATGCCGGTGGTGCTCACCAATCCCAAAGATGTCGATGCCGGAGCGATCCGCGCACTCGATCTCTTCCAGCAGATGCCGGATGCGCTCTGCTCCGCTGGGAGCAATGCCGGTTTTCGGGTCCTTCGGATTTGCCACAAAGCTGTCGATCCCAATCTCCATGCGGTGATCCTAGACCCCGTCCCTCCGACGTCCAAAACAATTACTCACAATTACCGCACAGACAGATACTCGCTGACAGGTTGAATCCACCATTGAGACGAAACGGGCCACTCACATCGCCCATAGTTCCCCTGACTTCAGCCATTCCTTTACGAGATCGCGGAACGCCAGGACGGCGGGATCATCGCCCTCTTTGGCCCACACCATCACCAGGGGGATGGTCTGCTGCGGCTTGAGGGGGATGAGGACGAGGCTCCTGCTGGCGGTGCTCTCCGGCACGACGCCGATGCCGGTGCCTGCTTCGACATATTGTAAAATGGTGCCGATCAGGCTGGGCGTGTGCTTCACGCGCGGCGCGAAGCCCGCTGCGTGGCACGCGGCGTGAATGGCATCGTGCGAGCCTGCGCCCTCACGTCGGGCGAGAATGATGAGAGTCTCTCCGGCGAGCTTTTTCCAGGACAGCGAGGTGAGCTTTGCCCAAGGATGATCATGCGGCACGGCGGCGCAGAATTTCTCCTCGCGCAGCAGCAGCGTCTGCAAACCGAGGGCGTCATGCGCCAACACGGGGCGGGTCAGCCCGACGGACAAGCGGCCCTTCGACACCATTTCCCACACGCGCTCCGGCGTGCGCTCTTCGAGAATCACCGTCACACGCGGGAAGCGCTTGCCGTATTCTTTGAGAAGGCGCGCCAGAAACAGCCGCGTGGGTGGGCCGATGTAGCCGAGGCGCAGCTCGCCTTCTTCACCCTTGGCGGTTCGGCGCACTCGCCGCAGGGCATCGTCCAGGCGTTCGAGCAGCAGACCTGTCTCGTGCAGGAGCACGGCGCCGGCGGGTGTCAAACGTGGCGAGCGGCGTTCACGCTCAATCAATTGGGCTCCCAGCTCGCGCTCCATCTCCTGCACCGCGCGGCTCAGGGCGGGTTGGGCGATGCGGAGCCGACGCGCTGCGCGTGAGAAGCTCAGCTCCTCGGCCACGGCTTGAAAATATCGCAGATGACGCAGTTCCATGATCGGCGGCCTTTATACCGCATCGGCATGGAAGCGATAGTGAAAGTCTGTTTTCGTTACAGGCAGATTACGGCCCTGCATGCACCTCACGCCACCGCAGGCGCAGCTTCTGGCGTGGCTTTCGGCTTCACAGGCAGATGCGATGCGGTGACCTCTTCCGCAGTCTCGCGCCAGCTGCGCCAGCCTTCGCGGAGCTCCAGCAGGGCCCATTCGGCCAGCATGCCGAAGAGTTTGATGGCGTCGTTGCGGTGAACCTTGAAGCCGGTGATGAGGCTGCGGTGATTGCGGTTGGTTTTACCCAGCGCCTGCGTGCGGCGACGACGACGGGCGATCTGGGCAAAGCGCCGGTTGTAGGTGCTCATGAGCTTGAAGACAGCCCCCTGCCCGGAGGCAAAGGGCGGCGTGAAGAGGGCCGTGGGGCCCTGCTCAAAGGGATGCCTCACTACGCCCCAGTAATAGAGACCGAGATCGAGGCGATAGGCCAGATCCATGAGATCATATTCGCCCATGTACTCATACTTGTCTTTGTACAGCGAGAGGAACCAGCAGCGGTGGCTGGTGGAGAAGGTGTGATTGTACTGCGGGATCAGCGCCCCCATCGACGCGCCTTTGCGCTGCTGGGTGATGAGATTCGCAGCGCTGCTGGTGGTGTAGGAGATCCAGTCCATGCCTGGGCTGTAAAACGGGTCCATGAAGGCGGCGGCATCGCCAGCGAGCACAAAGCCGTCTCCGGCAAAGGTGGTGCTGTAATAGGCGAGGTTCTTGCGCCAGTGCACGTCGGTCTCGTCATACTGCGCGTCTGCCAGCAGATCGCGGGCGACGGGATGCTTCATGAGAAAGCTCTTGAGGCGGTCGCCCACCTTGCCGCCTTCGGTGGGGAAATCGACGATGCGCTGGTCGAAGACAACGCCCACGCTCATGTCGCCGCCTTTGAGCGGAATCCACCAGCTCCACCAGCCGTCGCCGATGACGTGGTTGGTGGCGGTGCCGCGCACGCAGAAGAGGGCCGCGGACCACTCGGGATATTTCTCCGCCAGCTCGCGGCCATCCCAGTCCTTCACGCCTTTCCAGCGGGACCATGCTGCGGTGGTGGGGTGCTCAAAGTTGGACTTCCACCAGCCTTGCTTGCGTGAGATCAGCGCGGCCACGCCGGAGGCATCGACGATCCAGCGCGCCTGCACGGCATGGGTCGTGTCTCCCTGTTTGTAAGTGACGCTCTGCATGCCACCCTCGGCGAGCTGCACGCTGGTGATGCTGACAGGGCGCAGCAACGTGGCTCCCTCAGCGCAGGCACGGCGCAGCACCTCTTCATCAAAGGTGGAGCGATCCAGCTGATAGGACGGCATCTTGACCTGATACTTGGAGCCCAGCTCGCTCGCCTCGGCGATGGAGGCGACGTCCTGGTTCGCAAACCAGAAGCGCAGGCCCTGCTTGACGATGTGTGACTCATTGAGGTATTTCGTGAGTCCCAAGACCTTGCCCATGAAATAGGCGCTGACTTCCACCGTCGCCTCGCCCACGCGCCTGCCGAGCTTCTCGTTCTTTTCCAGGATCAGGACGCGGATGCCGGGATTGTGACGCAGCAGCAGCGTGGCGGTGGCGGCACCGGAAAGCGCGGCACCCATGACGATGACATCGTAGGTGGCAGTGGTGTCGGTATGCGGGGGATTCATGGACAGCACAGATGAGACGTGCTCTTCGCGCATGCAAGAATGCGTTGGCAAGAAATCACGCTCACGCCGCGGCGGGAGAATGGGAATCATCCAGCACCGCCTGTTTGCTGCCGAAGAGCGTCAGCAGCGGCCCGGTCAGCATGGTGGTGACCAGCGCCATGATGACGAGCATGGTGAAGATGCGCGGCGAGAGAATGCCCATGTCATAGCCGATGTTCAGCGCGATGAGCTCCATGAGGCCGCGTGTGTTCATCAGCGCGCCGAGCTGCAAGGACTCGCTCCAGCTCATGCCGCTCCAGCGCGCGGCGATGGCGCTGCCGCCCAGCTTGCCCACGGTGGCCACGGCGATGATGCCCGCGCACAGCAGCCAGCCTTGCACATCATTGAGCAGGCCCACCTGCGTGCGCAGCCCGGTGAAGGCGAAGAACAATGGCAGCAGCAGCACAGAGCTGAAATTTTCCACGCGCACGCTGAGCTTGTGCCGGAAGCCGCCGATCTCTGGCATGATGGCACCTGCGAGGAAGGCACCGAACAGGGCATGGATGCCGATGATCTCCGTGGTCAACGCCGCCGCCACGACCACACAGATCACGGTGGCGAGCGCGCCTTTGGTGGGCTCATCACGCTCCAGGGTAGCTTTGCCAATCAAGTGCGGCAGAGCGAGCCGCACGCCCCAGATCATGAGGGCGATGAAGACGGCCACGAGCAGCAGGTTCAAGGCCGAAGCCGCCATGCTGGTGGCGCGAGCGATGGCAACGACGAAGGCCAGGATGCTCCAGGCGGTGACGTCATCCACCGCCGCGCAGGTGATCGCCGTGCTGCCGAGGAAGGTCTTGGTCAGGCCGCGCTCCTGCAAAATGCGCGCCAGTACCGGGAAGGCGGTGATGCTCATGGAGATGCCCATGAAGAGGGCGAAAGCCATGAAGCTCGCGCCTGGCTGCGCGAGATGGCTGTAGAGGAAGTAGGCCAGCACCACGCCGAGGAAGTACGGCAGCACAATGCTGGCATGGCTCACCACCACGGCGACGTCCGCCTTTTTGCGCACATGTCCCACATCCAGCTCCATGCCCACGACAAACATGAACAGGCAGACGCCGATCTGGCTCAGCATCTTGAGCACGCCAAGGGAGGTCGGGGGAAAGACGAACTGAAACGCATCGGGGGCGAGCATGCCAAACAACGATGGCCCCAGCAGGATGCCTGCCGCCATTTCTCCCACCACGGAGGGCTGGCCAAAGCGTGCGAACAGCGTGCCCGTCAGCCGTGACGCGGCGATGATGACGAGCAACTGCACGAAGAGATGACTCAGCGGCTCGTTCAGGTTTTCCTGCAACCCTGCCAGCATCGACGCCGACACTGAAGCATCGGCGGGCTTCACCTTTTGCGCTGAACTGTGCAGCAGCTCTGATGCAGCCTGGGGCGCTGGCAGGGTGGCACCGAGATGCAGCACGGTGAAGATGCCCATGCCCACCAAGGCGATGGTGAGGAGGTAAAAGGTGGCGGTGCGTTTCATCCGTGTTTCAGGTCGATGCGTTCGGGCCTTGTCAGAAGTCACGCGGCCAGCGGCTCGCCATACGGGAGGTCATCCGGCAGCGGAACGAACTCGCGGATCTGACTCCAGAGCACGCTGAAGTCCTTGTTCACATCGCCAGAGAGGCAGTCGGTGATGGCACCGGCGGCATCGGGGAAGCGCTTGATGACTTCGCGGAAGGAGAAGTCAGGATTGTAGAAGGCATAGACGAGCTTGCGCATGTTCTCCACGCCCTCGCGGATCGTCGCGCCGTACTCGGTGAAGCGTTCGGGAGAAAGGTCGCCATCGAGGATCCCCTGGTGAATCGTCTCACCGGAGAGCACGCCGCATTTCAGCGCCAGCATCACGCCGCTGCTAAAGACGGGATCGAGAAACGCGAAGGCATCGCCCACGAGCAGCAGGCCGGGGCCAGCGCAGTGCTTGGCATGGTGCGAGTATTCACTGATAAGGCGGTACTCGCCATTGGAGGTGCCGGTGCTGAGGTGTTCCTTGATCCACAGGTTCTCCTCCACTTCGCGATTGAAGATTTCCTTCGGATCCTTCACGCCGCCGCGGGTGAGGTATTTGCCTTCGGCCACCACGCCCACGCTAATCATGTCATCGTGCTGCGGGATGTGCCAGAACCAGCCCTTGTCCGGAATGTAGGCGACCATCGTCTGGCCTTCGTCGATGCCGGGCTCACGCTTCGAGCCTTTATAGTACGTCCACACCGCCACCTTGTTCAGATAGGGGTCACGCATGCGCCAGCCGTTGCGCGTGGCGGTGAAGGCTTCCTTGCCGGTGCAGTCGAGGGTTATCTTCGCGCGATATTCAGTGATGTTGCCGTCCTTGTCCTTCGCGCGCGCGCCGACGACGCGGCCGTCTTCTTTGATGAGCTCCTGTACGGATGTCTCCTCCTTCACTTCCGCGCCTCTCTCACGCGCATGGTCCAGCAGCATCTGGTCAAACTCGGAGCGCAGCACCTGCCAGGTCTGCGCCACGCTCTCGCGATCATAGCGATTGAAGAAATAGAAGGGCTGCGAGGCCTTGCCGCTCGGCTGCACGAAGGCGACACTGTACTTCTTCACGAAGTGCGACTTCTTCATCTTGGGGATCAGCCCGAGGCGCTCCAGCGGCCCGTAGGTGAAGGGAATCAATGACTCGCCGATGTGGTAGCGCGGGAACTTCTCGCGCTCCAGAATGAGCACCTTGTGGCCGTATTCAGCCAGGATGGCCGCAGAGCTGGAACCCGCAGGTCCGGCACCGATGATGAGCGCGTCGTAGTTCATGAGATTGGGATGGTTGGTTGATGAGTCATGCACCGATACCAATTTTTTGGCATAACGAAAATCCCATTTCGCTATCGTTTTGATGCCGCAGCGGCATGGCTGCCGCCTCAGAGAAAGTACTCCCGAGCTTTAGCTCGCTCTGGATAGCGCCGCAAACCACATCCGCGACATCCCACATACCACTTTCGGGCACCCACTGCACGCACGAACCGCTCAGAGTGTGCGGGCCACTCCGCGAAAATCCCTTTTTGAAATTGCTATATTTTGCGGGTTTCGTGGGCCACACCATCGGTGTCCATCATGTCCAACTCTGCCACGCTTCCCATCTTTGAACTCCGTCAGACTTTCACCGCCGCTCTGCTGGATCCGGCGCTGCCGAATCTGCTGATCAAAGCGCCCACGGGCTCGGGCAAATCCACGCAGATCCCGCAGTTCGTGCTGGACTCCGGGCTGCTGGCGGAGGGCAGGCGCTGCATCGTGCTGCAGCCGCGCCGCATTGCCGCACGCATGCTGGCACAGCGCGTGGCGCGGGAGCGGAACGCACGCCTGGGCGGCGAGGTGGGCTATCAGGTGCGGTTTGAAAACATCACCAGCAAGGAGACGCGGCTGAGCTATGTGACGGAGGGCGTGATGCTGCGGCAGATGCTGGAAGATCCGCAACTTGAGCGCGTGGGCTGCATCGTGATCGATGAATTTCATGAGCGGCATCTGGATGGCGATCTCGTGCTGGCTTTTGCGCGGCAGCTGCAGCGCACACGGCGGCCGGATTTAAAGATCATCGTCATGTCCGCCACGCTGGTGTCGGGGCCGCTGGTGGACTTCATGCAGCCGTGCAAGCTGCTGGAATCCGAGGGGCGCACGTTTCCGGTGGAGGTGCGGTATCAGGCTGCGCTGCAGCTCAAGACCGGCTACCCGGAGCCGGTGTGGGATCAGGCGGCGCGTGCGTGCGAGGACCTTGCGCTTTCGCCCGGCTTCAGCGGGGACATGCTGGTCTTCATGCCGGGGGGGCATGAGATCCGCAAGACCATCGCGGCGATCCAGGGCCGCAGCTTTGCGCGTGGCCGCCGCGTGGTGCCGCTGCATGGGGAGCTGACGCCGCAGGATCAGGATGCGGCCGTCACGCCGGGCGAGCAGCCGAAGATCATCGTGAGTACGAACGTGGCGGAAACCTCCCTCACCATCGAAGGCGTGCGCGCCGTGGTGGATGGCGGACTGGCGCGCACGGCTTCGTATGATCCGCGCCGGGGCATCAACACACTCACCGTGCAAAAGATCAGCCGCGCCTCGGCGGAGCAGCGAGCGGGGCGTGCGGGGCGGCTTGGACCGGGCATCGCCGTGCGCCTGTGGACGCAGCGCGATCATTTGCTGCGGCCGGAGAGCGAACTGCCCGAAGTGCAGCGACTCGATTTGAGCGAAGCATTGCTGGCGCTGCGAGTGCTTTCGCGGGAGCCGTTTGACTGGTTTGAGCCGCCCACGCCGGCCTCGCAAACGCGCGCGGAGAATCTGCTGAGTGAACTTGGCGCGCTGGATCATGAAGGGCGCATCACGGCGCTGGGCCGACAGATGAGCCGCTTTCCGCTGCACCCGCGCTTTGCGCGCATGCTGCTCGCTGCGGCGCAGTATGGTTGCCTGCGCGAGGCCACGCTGTGCGCTGCGGCGGCACAGGGGCGCGATATTTTGCTGGTGGGCAAAAACAACGCCTCGCACAAAAACGAAGACTTGTGGGAGCACGATGACGTGACGGAGTTTCAGGCGATCCTGCGCGCTTTTGCCCGGGCGGAGGCCACGAATTTCAATCCCGATGACTGCGCGCGCTATGGCATCCACGCCAATGCCTCACGCGAGGCCGCACGCAGCGCGGATCAGTTTCTTCAGCTCGCGAAACGTTCCGGCCTGCCAATCAACGATGAAGTGGCTGATCCCACGGCGCTGGCAAAAATGCTGCTCGCGGCGTTCAGCGATCACCTCGGGGTGGAGACGAGTACCGGCAGCCGCATCTACCGACTGGCGGGTGGCTACAGCGGGCACCTCGGCAAGGATGCGCACATCCGGCCGCCGCACCTCATCGTCGCTGCGGAGATCGTGGAGGTGCAGGGCAAGGCGCTCACGGTGCAGCTCAACAACTGCACGCGCATTGAGGAGGAGTGGCTGCGCGAATTGTTCCCCGAGGATTTCACCACCGCCTCTCGCGCTGCGTATGACACGGTGAACCGCCGCGTGATGAATCTGGAGGAGGTGCGCTTCCGCAGCCTCGTGCTCAGCAGCCGCGAACGCGGCGAGCCCGATGAGTCCACCGCCGCCAGCCTGCTGGCCGCCGAGGTCATCGCCGGACGCCTGCAACTCACCAACTGGACCGACAAGGTGGAGCAGTGGATCACGCGCGTGAACTGCCTCTCCAAATGGATGCCCGATCTCGAAATCCCCGCCATCGGCGAGGAGGACCGCCACCTGATCATCGAGCAGGTCTGCACCGGCTGCATCGCGTATCGCCAACTCAAGGACAAAGACATCTTCCCTGCCCTGCACCAATGGCTCAGCCACGCGCAGCGCGACATGCTCGACAAATACGCCCCCGAACGCTACGCCCTCAAAAACGGCAAGACCGCCCGCATCGTCTATGACGAAAAGCAGCCGCCAAGTGTCAGCGCGGTGCTGCAACACATGTATGATGTGAACGAAAACCCCAAGGTGGCGGCGGGCCGCATCAGCGTCACCGTGCATCTGCTCTCACCCGCGCAGCGCCCGATTCAGACCACGGGAGATCTGGGGAGGTTTTGGCGAGAGGGATATCCGGCGGTGAAGGCGCAGTTGCGGGGAAGGTATCCGAGGCATGAGTGGCGGTGAGGGGCGTTGGGTGGAAACCAAGCCCTTGACATTAAATTGATGGAGCTGGACAATTGCAGGCATGACCAAGACCCAGATCCAGGTTCCAGAGGAGCTGTTTCGTGAACTCCGCAGCTTCGCCAAACAACGCGAGTGGTCCCTGGCGGAGACATTCCGTCGTGCAGCCGAGTTGCTGCTGCAAGTCTATCCCGAGCCGCCCGATCAGCAGACCACAGCCTGGGCCCCTCCGACTTCCGGCAAAGTTGGTTGGAAAGGCTTGAGCGCAGCCCAACTTCGCGACGCCTCCTTTGCCGACGCCGATCCACGACTGGCCTGATACCCAGCACCAGCCATGCTCTCGATTGATACGAACCTCCTGCTTTACGCCTACAGCGAGGCAGCCCCCGAGCACGACCGCGCCCTCGCATTCATCACCTCCATGTCGGGGAGCGAGAGCGTGGCACTGAGTGAGTTTGTCCTCACCGAGTTCTACTTGCTGCTTCGCAATCCAACTGTGCTGAAGAAGCCTCTATCGGCACCTGATGCAGTGCGTGTCATCCAAAGTTACCGCCAGCATCCGCGCTGGAAGATCCTCGGCTTTCCTCCCACCAGCCGCGAAGTTCACGCCGAGCTCTGGCAGCAAGCCGCCATCCCCGGCATCGCCCGCCGTCGCATCTACGACACCCGCACGGCTCTGTGCCTACGCGCGTTCGGCGTTACTGAGTTCGCCACAGCGAATGTGAAGGACTTCGAGGGATTTGGATTTCAGAAGGTTTGGAATCCGCTGCTCTGAGTGACGGTGAGAAGGCAAACCGCCTGACTTTGAATCATGGGAGTTCCCCGCACACGGAGCGTGCTGACCACCTCACTCCCCCACACAATACAACACCTTCGCCGACCTCAGAAACAACTGACCGTTGCTGATCGCTGGCGTCGCGCTGTGGTCGGAGGTGTCGCCTTCGATTTTGTTGCGGGAGAGGAGTTCGAATTTGGGGCCGAGTTTGATGACGAGGACTTCACCGCGGCGGCTGACGTGATAAAGGTGGCCGTTGGCGGCGACGGGGGAGGCGTAGTCGCCTCCTCCTCCACCACCACCACCACCGCGACGGCCGCCGCCACCACCGCCTGAGTCTTGATTGCCGGATGCGCCGCCGGAGGATTCGATGCGTTCGGTGTAGATCTCGGCACCGGTTTTGGCATCGCGGCAGGTGGCGATGGAGCCGCTGACCCAGTAGAGGCGGTCTTGCCAGAAGATGGGGGTGGCAATGCGGGAGCCGTTGGCACCAGTCCAGAGGGTGTTGGTGGCGCTGACGTCGCCTTTGCCACCGGCTTTGACGGCGACGGAGCCGCCGCCGCGCTCGCTCATGGCGAAGACAGCCTTGCCATCGGTGACGACGCTGTTGCAGACGGAGTCGCTTTGCAGACCGGTGGCATACCAGCGCAGCTTGCCGGTGTCGGGATTGAAGCCCCAGACTTCGTTTGGCACGGCGATGGCGAGATCAGAACGGCCATCGACTTCGACGACAATAGGTGTGCCCCAGGTGCCGGCGAAGCCTTCTGAGGGGGCTTTCCAGAGCTGCTTGCCGGTGTTTTTGTCGAAGCCAAACAGGGCCTGGCTTTCGACGAGCGCGGGGACGATGAGGACATCGCCATGCAGGATGGGACTGGAGGCGGAGCCCCAGCCGCGGCGGTCGTCCCAGTCGCCGACTTCGGCCTGCCAGAGGGGTTTGCCATCAAGATCAAAGGCGTGGACGCCGGACTTGCCGAAGAAGGCGAAGACGCTCTTCCCATCTGAGACGGGGGTGTGGCTGGCGTAGCCGTTTTGGGCAAACATGCCGCCGTAGCGCTCCTCCGGCTGCTTGGCGGGCACGGCGCGGTCCCAGAGGATCTTGCCGGTGGTGCGGTCCACGCAGATGAGGTGGCGCATCAGGGTGGTGATGTCTCCCGTGGATTGCTGGCCTTCGGTGGCGTAGCCGGTCCAGCAGGTGACGAAGATACGACCTCCGACGACGATGGGGCTGGAGGAGCCGGGGCCGGGCAGGGCGGTCTGCCACTTGAGGTTTTTCGTGGCGCTCCAGGTGACGGGCACGGGCTTGTCATCGGGCGCGAGGCCGCTGCCATTGGGACCGCGAAAGCGCAGCCAGTCGGCGGCACTGGCTTCCAAGGTGGCGGTGAGCAGAAGCAGCAGGGACAGGCGTGTGATCATCATATGCCTGCGTCCAACCCTGCGAAGGTGCGGCGGTTGCGGACGCTCGCCGGAAAACGTGCGCTGAGTTTCAGACACCGCACATGGAATGGGGGGACCACTACGCGATATGGGCGAAGGCTGTTCAGACGGCTGCCGTCTGCTTCGCTGCAAGCTGCCGGGCCTGCTCCACCCAGTGCTCACGCTGAATGCGGTCTTTGAAGGCGAGGCGGGCGGAGACCTCCTTGATGCGATCTTCATCCCACGCGGCGATCTGCGCGTAGGTGTAAATGCCGATGTCATGGAGGCGCTGCTCCAGCACTTTGGCGATGCCTTTGAGCGCGGTGAGATCGTCCTTTTTTTCGGGAGGGCTCTTGTAGATGAGGCCGAGCTTGGGATCGAGCTCGGTCTGAGTTTCCACCGAAGGCAGCGGTGTCATGGAAGGAATCTCGGTCAGCGCGGGGATGGTATCGACAGGCACGAGACCCTCTGGAATGGCAGGCCCTTCCTCTCCGGCCTCGGGCTCGTCTCTGACCGCAGGCGAGGCAATGATGGCGGCGAGTGGCGAGGGGTGTCGGGCGTGGGGCGGCAGCTCGTCGGTGGGGGAAGGCTCGACGCTGGCTGTGGCGGGTTCGGCAGGCGGCGGCGTTTCTGGCGGAACCTCCGGCGTTTGGGCTTCGTCCACGGCGGGCACCTCCAGGGGAACTTCGGGTGGCGGCGCGGCTGGCTTGGGGACCTTGGCCTTGATGACGTTGGCACGAGGCTTGGGCGGCGACTCCTTGCTGGCCTCTTCAACGGGGGGCACGGCGGGCAGACGAATGTCGCTCGTGGTGATGGTTTCTGCCGTGATGGCGGGGATGGCCTCAGCGGCACTCGCGCCCTCCCTTTTGGGCATGTGAATGGTTTCGGTGGCCATCGCCACAGCGGGCCCGGAGGCGATGGACTGGTCGCCGATCTTGCGCTTCAGGCCGGCGATTTCATCCTTCATGGATTCAGCGTCGCCGAGAAGCTGACGCGTCTGCCGTTTATAGCGCCCCCAGGTGGCATAGCCAAACAGCAGGCCGACGATGAAGAAGGTGGCCCCCAGAACACAGACAAAGGCACCGCTGTGCATGAGCATGTAGAACAGCGGCTCGGCGGAGAGGGATTCAAAGTCGAATTTCATGGATGGCTATTTGATGAGAAGTTCGACACAGCGCAGAATGGCCGGAGCCGCAGGAGAACCGGCAGGAACGGAATCAAACACCACGGCACGGATGTCAGCAGCGGGCACGCCCTGCTCCACGAGGAAGGAGAGCACGGCCTCAGCACGGGCCAAGCCGATGGCCTTTTCGATTTTCTCGGGCACGGCTGGATCGGGGTGCGCACCGATGACCAGCCCCAGCGCGGGTCCGGCGGCCAGCAGGGTGGGAGCCAGGGTGGCCAGCTTCGTCTGCTCCTGCGGCAGCAGGTGCGCGGAGCCGGCATCAAACACGACCTCACAGCCGCGCAGGGCCTCCTGCAGGGACGTAATGACCTCGGGTGCCAGCTTTGACTGAATGCGATACCCGGGGAAATGGTAGAGCGACGGCACCAGAGTGAAGTGGGCCTCCACCTTGGCTGCGCCGGTGAGGGGGCGCAGCAGGCTGAGCCAGGTGCTTTCCATCTGCCGTGTCGCGAACCCTTCCAAGTGGGGGATGCCATCGCTCTGAATGTCAAAGAAGCGGGGTGGAGGGACGCCAAAAAAACTTCTCACGAAGGCCGGGAGCAGCTCCGCTTTTGCAAACGCGGCAGGCAGCACATGCGGGCTCGCCTTGAGCCCGGAGGGATCCACCACCCGCGCACCGGCCACCTCGGCGAGCGTATCGACCAGATCTTCCTTCAGGGCCGTGTCCGGCAGCAGGCCGCTGAGCACGATGGCATCGTCTTTGGAGCGGATGTGCAGCTCCGCAGGCACGCGCAGGGTATCGATGATCGGCTTGAGAAAGGGACTGCTGCTGGTGAGCGGGGGCTTGAGGCTTTCCGGCCAGCGGACTTCGGGGGAGGAGTGCAGCTCATCGGCATTGATGGCCAAATCCGGGCGCAGCTCCGCGAGCATGCGGCGCACATGGCTGATTTCTTCCGCATCGGGAAACCAGCCGCTGAGCCGGAGCGTGGCCGGCTCCAGCCTGGCACGGAGGCTGGCCAGCACGTGGATGCGCTCCGCACCGGGCTGCAGGCGCAGGGGCCCGAGCGAGCGGATGGCGGCGAGAGCCTGCTGGCGTGAGGCGGGATCTGGCGCCTCGCCGGTGACAGCAATGTCAAAGTAGCGTATGTCCACCACGGGATTGCGCACGCCGGCGGCCTTCAGGCGGGCGATGGCCTCCTGGGTGAGGGCGGGGAGATTTTCCCGGCAGAACAGCCACGCATGCACACCTGTGGCCACCGGGAGGAGGATCAGCATGAAAAAGCAGAGACTGAGGCGCATGAAAGAGTGTGCGGAGTGGCAATTGACACCGAAGAGGTGGAACCGATAATCCGCGTCCCCTCGCTGACAGGCTGTACCGTTAAAAGTTCGCCGCCTCCGAGTAAAGGATTAACTGTTACACCTTATCTAACCAAATACACACGCCCATGTCAGTCGTCATCGCCGGATCCGTCGCCCTCGACAATGTCAAAACCCCGCAGGATTCGCAGGAAAACCTGCTCGGAGGTTCCGCCAGCTATGCGGCACTGGCCGCCAGCATCTTCTGCCAGCCGATCCATCTGGTGGGCGTGATTGGGCATGATTTCCCGAAAGCTCACCTCGACCTGCTGACCGCGCACGGCATCACGCTGGACGGTCTGGAGCGCAGCTCTGGCGAGTCTTTCACCTGGACGGGCGAATACCACGAAGACATGAACAGCCGCACCACGCACAAGGTGGGCCTCAACGTCCTGGAGCAGTGGCAGCCGAAGCTCCCGGAGGGCGCGAAGAGCGCCAAAATCGCCGTGGCAGCGAACATGAGCCCGGACAACCAGATGCAGATGCTCGACCAAGTGAAGGCGGATTTCGTCACCGCTGACACGATGGATCTGTGGATCAACATCGCCAATGAGCGCCTGCATGAAGTGCTCAAGCGCATCGACCTCCTTGTCATCAATGACGGCGAGGCCAAGGAATTCGCCGGCACGACCAATCTCGTCGAAGCCGGACGCAAGCTGCAGGCCAAGGGCCCGCGCTTCGTCATCGTGAAGCGTGGCGAGCATGGCAGCTTCCTCTTTGGTGAAAAGCCGGAGGACTTCTTCGCTTGCTCCGCCTACCCCCTGCACAGCGTGTTTGATCCGACGGGTGCCGGTGACTCCTTCCTCGGCGGCCTCGCCGGCTGGCTCGCCGCCAACGGCAAGACGAAGCCCACCTTTGAAGACCTCAAGACCGCCGTCGTGCACGGCAGCGTCACCGCCAGCTACACCTGCGAAGCCTTCAGCACGCACAAGCTGCAGACGGTGACGAAGGCGGACGTCGCGGCGCGGATTGCGGAGCTGCGCGCGTATACGAACTTCGCCTGAGTTGACGGTTGTTGACCCTTGTTTCCAAACCTCTGCCAACTACCCCTCCGATTGCTCGGCCAACCACCGTAAACAATTGTCAACAATCGTAAACCACCGTCAACTCCCCTTCCCCTCCTCCTCCCATGTGGACTTCGATCAAAACCTTTAAAGACATCAAGCTGGAGAAGACCAGCGACGGCATCGCCAAGATCACCATCAACCGGCCGAAGGTGCGCAATGCGTTTCGGCCGCTGACGGTAAAGGAGATGCTGGAGGCGTTTGAGATCGTGCATGAAGACCGGAGCGTCGGCGTCATCATCCTCTGTGGTGAGGGGCCCCTGGCCTTCTGCTCCGGTGGCGATCAGAAGGTGCGCGGAGACGCCGGCTACATCGGTGAGGACGGCGTGCCCCGGCTGAACATCCTGGATGTGCAGCGGAAGATCCGCACGATCCCCAAGCCGGTGGTGGCCATGGTGGCGGGCTACGCCATCGGCGGCGGGCATGTGCTGCACATTGTGTGTGACCTGACCATCGCTGCGGACAACGCGCGCTTTGGCCAGACCGGCCCGAAGGTCGGCAGCTTTGACGGCGGCCTCGGCTCCAGCTACCTCGCCCGCATTGTGGGCCAGAAGAAGGCGCGGGAAATCTGGTATCTCTGCCGCCAGTATGATGCGAAACAGGCCCTGGACATGGGGCTGGTGAACACCGTGGTCCCGCTGGATCAGCTGGAAGAAGAGACGGTGAAATGGTGCCGCGAGATGCTCCAGCATTCCCCGCTGGCGCTGCGCTGCCTGAAATCGGCCCTGAATGCGGACTGCGACGGCCAGATGGGGCTGCTCGATCTCGCCGGGAACGCCACGCTGCTCTATTATATGAGCGAAGAGGCGAAAGAGGGCAAAAACGCCTATGTGGAAAAGCGGAAGCCTGATTTTTCCAAATTTCCCCGATTGCCGTAATCAGCTAGGTAAGTTGAATAGGTGACGGCGTGGAACTCAGCGATGCCTTTATGGTTGCCACATCTGGCGGAGTTTGTATGATCGACGCCATCCGTTGACACACTCTACCCGACATGGCCAAACGTACCACATCCAAACCAGCTGCTCCCGCTTCTGCTCCAGCCCCTTCGTCCTCAGCCTACGACCTCAAACAGATCCGCGAAATCGTCGGACTCATGGCTGAGAACAATCTGACTTATTTTCACAGCGAACAAAAAGGCGCGAAACTCGAACTCCGCCGGGGTTCTGATCTGGAGGCCGTCAAAGAACTGCTCCAGAGCATGCCAGTGTCCTCTGGCTCGCACGTCTCCTATGGTGGTGCCGGTCCGGCTCCAGCCGCAGTCGCAGCTCCCGCCCCTGCAGCCAGCGCGCCAGCCCCAGCGGCCGCCGCCGCTTCCGCAGCCGTCGGGCCGACCATCAATTCCCCAATGGTGGGCACCTTCTACCGCAGCACAGCTCCGGGAGAAAAGTCCCTCGCCAACATCGGCGACAGCGTGGATGAAAACAGCACCGTGTGCATCATCGAGGCCATGAAGGTCATGAATGAAATCAAGCCAGAGGGAGTGCGTGGCATCATCGCCCGCGTGCTGGTGGAAGACGGCAAGCCCGTCCAGTACGGCCAGCCCTTGTTCGAGTTGAAAGCCTGATTGCCCCCCACCCTGCCCCTGTCTTGACCGCCGGCCCCGCCAAGTGCGGCCTGCCAGTGCTCAAGCCAAGCAGACTTCTCCTACCTTCCGCGCCTCTCATGTTCAAAAAAGTCCTCGTTGCCAATCGTGGTGAAATCGCTCTCCGCGTCATTCGTGCCTGCAAAGAACTCGATGTCAAAACCGTCGCTGTTTATTCCGAAGCCGATGTCGATTCGATGCACGTTCACCTCGCCGATGAAGCCATCTGCATCGGCCCCGGCCCCAGCTCCGAGAGCTACCTGAAAATGAGCCGCATCATCAGCGCGGCCGAGATCGCCAACGTGGATGCCATCCACCCCGGCTACGGCTTCCTTTCCGAGAAGGCTGAGTTCGCCGAAGTGTGTGA
This sequence comes from Verrucomicrobiota bacterium, assembly GCA_025360015.1. Taxonomy (GTDB): domain Bacteria; phylum Verrucomicrobiota; class Verrucomicrobiia; order Verrucomicrobiales; family Verrucomicrobiaceae; genus Prosthecobacter. Next base: position 148,047 of record JANYCZ010000008.1, read on the forward strand.
CCAGTGCAAAATCAAGTTCATCGGCCCGTCCGCCCGCGTCATCAGCATGATGGGTGACAAAAACGTCGCGCGTGAAACCGCCCTCAAGGCCGGCATGCCGATCACCCCAGGGTCGGACGGCCTCATTCACACCGAAGAAGAAGCTTTGGAGTGGGCGCGCAAGATCGGCTACCCCGTCATGGTCAAGGCCACCGCCGGTGGTGGCGGTCGCGGCATGCGCCCGGTGCTTAATGAAGCCACCCTCGGCTCCAGCTTCCAGGCAGCATCTATGGAAGCCCTGAAATGCTTTGGCGACGGCTCCATGTACATGGAAAAGCTTGTCGAAAAGCCCCACCACATCGAGTTCCAGGTCGTGGCCGACTCCCACGGCAACGTGGTTCACCTCGGTGAGCGCGACTGCTCCATGCAGCGCCGCAATCAGAAGATCATCGAAGAGTGCCCTTCCCCCAAGATTTCCCCCGAAATGCGCAAGCGCATGGGCGATGCCACGGTGAAGCTCTGCAAAGAAATCGGTTACGAAAACTGCGGCACCATCGAGTTCCTGGTCGATAACAAGTGCGAGAATTTCTACTTCATGGAGATGAACACCCGCATCCAGGTGGAGCATCCCATCACGGAAGAAGTCTATGGCTGCGACCTGATCAAGGAGCAGATCCGCATCGCCGCCGGCCTGCCGCTGAGCGAGCACGTGGTGGACGCCGTGCCGCGTGGCCACGCCATCGAGTGCCGCATCAATGCCGAAGATCCTTCCCGCAACTTTGCCCCCAGCCCCGGCAAGATCAATCTGTGGTACACCTCCGGTGGCCGTGGCGTCCGCGTGGACACCCACGTCTATTCCGGCTATTCCGTGCCACCGTATTATGACTCGATGATCGCCAAGCTCATCGTCACCGGTGCCACGCGAGACATCGCCATCCGCCGTATGCGCCGTGCGCTGGGTGAGTTCACCGTGGAAGGCATCAAGACCACGATCCCGCTGCAAAGCCAGATCTTGACCACCTCCGACTTCCAGAACGGCCAGTACGACATCACCTGGGTGGAAAATTTCCTGCGTCAGGAAGGCATGAAGGCCTGAGGCGCGCGGGATTTGGTTTCCGCTCATTCTCATGCACTCTGAAGGTGATGACCTGAATCCCTACGCGGCTCCACAGAGCGATGTGTCGCCGCTGAAGGTGCCAGAACCGCTGATGCCGCGCCCCGCTTCGACGAAATGGCTTCTGGGCTTGATGTGGCTTTTCGCGGTATGCACCGCCCTCATGCTTGCTCGCCAATATCAGGCAGAAGGCCCTGCGTTTCTCAACCACTACAACCTGTTCCGGGTTGTCTGGGTGAGTTCCCTCATGGTGCTCAGTTTGATCGCCTTTCACGCCTTCAAGCGCAGCCGCATCGCTTATGCACTGGGCATCTTGTATTTGTTATTGCTCGGCTACGGCGTGCTGTCCAAAGCGTACACCCCCTACCAAAGAGTGTTTGCCATATGGAAGTACGAGGGAATCAAAACTCTCATACATCACGATGTGATCATTGCGCTGCTGTTCGTCGTATTGTTTCTCAAATTTTGCTATCAATTCATCTTCGGCCAGGCCAGCAGGCGCTTCTACCGCGTGGCACAGAAGTGAAGGGGACGTAAACTACCGGATCACACCCCAGTTCCGCCCCAGCGGGAAGTAGCAGAACAGGCCGGGGCCGACGAGATTGCGCTCGGGCACGGCACCCCAGTAGCGGCTGTCGGAGCTGTTGTAGCTGTTGTCGCCCATGGCCCAGTATTCACGTGTGTTGTCACGGTTGGCCAGTTCGCGCACGGTGCCTTCCGCGAGGAAGAGGTAGTTGCCGTAGCCTTTGTAGTCTCCCTGCTTGGAGGCCACGCGCTTCATCCCAAACTCTTCGGCGGGTTTGCCGTTCACCCACAGCTCGGGTGATTTGACTTCCAGCCGGTCTCCAGGAACTCCGACCAACCGCTTGATGTAATGCTGCGAGCCTTCTTCAGCCCGAATGCGCATGTAGGGGCTGCGGATGTTCTTCGTGGTGAAGACAAACACTTCGCCACGCGTAGGGCGGCGGAAGTTGTAGGCGAATTTGTTCACCAGTACGTTGTCCCCGGTGTCCAAGGTGCCGCGCGCCAGCAGCTGCCCTTCGGTGACATACACGCCGCCTGACTCCTTGATCTGGCGTACGGGACGTGCATCCGGGGTGATGTCCTGGCCGTCCTGGCTGACTGGGATGTTCAGGTAACGCTGCATGCCCAGATTAAAACCATCGGGGTCGGTCATGAGCTGGCGGATGGGCGCCCAGATCCACTGCGTGCCACCATCTTCAAAATGGAGGCGGCTGTGCATGAAGAAACCGAGGAAGCTGTGCTCCGTCACCGGCTCACTGCTGCGCAGCCAGCCGGAGCGCTTGGCCACGACATTGAAGTAGCTGCGGCCCGTCACCCAGTCCTTGCACTGCACCAGAAAATTGGGCGTTACATCCTTCTCGGTCTGGTTCGCGACCAGGCCATACAGGGTGGGCTGCATGGAGCCCGTGGGGATCTTGAACGGCTGCGCGATGTAGCTGCGGATGCCGAGGGCGATGACGATGGCAACGAAGAACACCTCGATGTTTTCGCCGATGTCCGAATGCTCCACGTGCGGCAGCGCCTTTTCGCAGGCCTTGTTGATCTCGTCGTTCAGGGTGCTGAGGCGGCCCTTGTCCTTGGCGCGCATGGCGTCTTCCAGACTGGAACGCAAGGCGGTGATCTCCTCCAACTTTGCCGGGGGCAGGACATCGCGCTTGTAGTTGATGAAGCGTGTCACGCCCTTGTGCAGGAGCTTGGCATGCTTGAGGTAGCGGGGGGTGAGAAAAAACATGGAAAGGGGTGCGTGATTCTAGGAGGCGGCAGGCAATGCTCAAGTGCTGTGATTGGTCCGCCGCCGATTTGCTTCAGCTCCGGCGGTCCACCACTAGTACATCCCGCAGCACTTCGGCGGCCACCGCATTGTCAGAACAAACGAGGCTGGCAGTGGTGCTGGAAGCATCGCGCCGCAGGATGTGCATGGAGCGCAGATCCAGCCCGGCGTCCTTCAACCTCAGGGCGACGGCGGCCAGCGCACCCGGCTTGTCCTCCAGCCGCACCAGCAAAGTGTCCTGAGTGATGACGCGGAAGCCTTCGTCGCTGAGCACACGCAGGGCCTCATCATAACGGTCCACGCTGAGCACGACGATGCCGTGGTCCTCCACGCTCTCCACGTCGATCTCTTCAATGTTGATGCCGCGTTTGGCAAGGCAGGTGGTGAGTCTGGCGGCGATGCCGAGCTCGTTCGGCACTAGGACGGTGAGCTGTTTCATGGGGGTGGCTTCAGGTTCACGGTTTGCAGTGCGGCGGCGAAGTCGGCGACAAAGGCGTCGATGATGGGGCGGGTGACATGCGGCATGACAATCATGTGGCCGATGTTTTTGCGCGGTGCGATGGTCCACCGCTCCATCATGGACGGCGGCGGTTTGGGAAACACGACCGTGACGGAGTTCGGGTGGCGCCAGGCTTCGATGCCATGAGCGAGGAACTGCTGCACGGCATACGCGGCATTGCCCAGGCAGGTTTGCACCACGTCTCGCAGTCCGGCGTCCCCCAGCGTGCGCAGCCGGTGCCAGAGCAGCAGCGGAGAAAAGCCACTGCGAGAGCCGGCGATGGTGGTGTCCAGCGCGCCAATGTATTCGATCGAACGCGCGATGCGGTCCACATGCGCCTTGCGTGCGATCACCACGCCGCAGGGCACCGGCGAGCCAAGCATCTTGTGCCCGCTGATGGAGATGCTGTCCGCGCCATGCGCGAAGTTCCAGGGCTGCGGCTCATCGACAAAGGGCAGGATCATGCCGCTGAGGGCCGCATCGGCATGGATGTAGGCGCTGCCGATGGCGAGGTCATCCAGGATGGCGCGGATCTGCGCCAGATCATCCACCGCGCCTTTCATCGTGGTGCCGATGTTGGCGAAAATGATGGGCGGCACATCGCGGTGAATGCGCAGCGTCTCGCGCAGGTCGGCGTAGTCCATCTGGCCGTCCGGCTGGCTCTTGATCATGATGTTGCGCGTGTGCTGGAGGCGCAAAACTTTGACCACGCTGTAATGCGTGTCCTCGCTGAAGTAGCAGATGCCCTCCGGGAACAGCTCACGCGCCACGTAGAGGCCGTACATGTTTCCCTCCGTGCCACCGCTGGTCACGTAGCCCCACCATTCATCCGCAGGCGCACGCGTGAAGCGCGCGAAGTCCGCCAGCACCTCGCGCTCAAACTCCATGGTGTTGAGCCGGTAGTTCGTGCCGTGAAAGGGATCGCCGACGTTGTTGATGCTGAAATCGAGGAAGCGAAACAGCTCCGAGTAATCAAACGCCTGGTTCGTCGGATAGCCGACGTTGCGCGTGCTGCACACACGCAGCCGCTCGTACAGGTCATCGAGCCGCTGCTGGTCTGCGGGACTGAGGTTGGAAGAAGTCACAGCAAGGATAATACTCCCAGAAAGCTCCTCTGGATGCAAGCCCCCTCACGGAGGAGCCGTCACCTTCAGGTGTACAAAGCGGTGGCCTGAGCTGCCGGCAGGCAGCGTGGCCTTCACCTGCTGCACGGTGCCATCGAAGGATACAACCGTCTGGCTCACACCGGTGGTCTGCCAGTCATTGGCCAGTGTATCGCTCCATTCCACGGTGAAGATGGTCCCGGCATAGAATGCACTCAGGCTGCGATTGTAGGTGAACTCCACATTTGTCCCGTTGATCACCGCGCTGGCAGGCAGGCTGCTTGCGGCAGCTGGGTTTAAGTTGCAGGCCCACTCGATCAGGTTGGGCAGTCCGTCGTGGTCAAAATCAAACGTGTCCGCCCCATTGCCCGAGTTGGCGGTGTCACCGAAATACTGCTGCCTCCAGGTTCCGACAGTGATGATTCCCGCGCCGGAGAGATTGATGTCGAAAGGAATTCTGGTCCCGCTCTCGTTGCTGGAAAGGTGAATGGCCGCGTTGCATGCGCCAAGTGCATGAGGCGCAAGGGTCACGCTGAAGGTGAGGCTGGTGCCGCCCGCTGGCAGGTTCGCAGTACTCAGGGCGCTTACGATGTAGTCGGTGGCATTCGCACCGTCCAGGCTCAGCGTGAGACCGGTCAGGTCCACATTGCCAGAGTTGGTCACGGTGAATATCGGTATGTAGCTGCTGCTAGTACCTACCGTCACCCCGCCAAGACCTAGGGTGCCGCCATCAGCGAGTGCGTTCGAGAGTCCGTTCCAGTAGGACACTGAGATGTCGGCATAGGGCTGCTGATCTGAACCCAGATTGGGCGTGCTGGAAGGGCGCAGGTCACCGTCGTAATCATCAGTGTATCCATAGACGGGAATGCCTGTGGCATTGACCAAAGCATTGCCTCCGGGAACGAGATGCAGATCGCCGTGAGCGGCATCGACGAACATTGCCGTGCTGAAATTACCAGTGCCTGCGATGCCAGCCTGCGAGTTGCTGTCAAACTTGAAGCTCTGCCAGGTGGCAAAGCTCATGCCCGAGGATAAGTAGTACATAAATTCCGAGGCATTCGCCCCGGTTCCAGAATAGACGTTGTTGCTGAACGCAGTGGCAGACTGCGGGGATCGACCGCCGAAGGCGTAGTGGCTGACGGCGCCGCCAATGCGGAAGTTCAAAAACAGATTGTTATGCGCAGAGTAAGTAACAGTGCTCTGGTTCAAATCTGCCCATGAGCTGCGGCTGCCGCTTTCACTGCCGCCGACGACGACGCTGTTGAAATAGGCATAGATCCAGCCGGGAGCGGAAGTGCCGGTGGTTTTGCTGAAGATGCCATAGAGACTCGTGCTCATGGCCACAGCAGGACTGAGAGTGATCTGGTTGTTCACCACATAGGCAATAAAGCTGGGGGGTATGCCCTGATTGGCATAGATGCCATACACGGACGTCGTCGCGGGATTCACGTTCAGTGCTGTGATGCGGTTGCCATTGATCATGGTAGAGGTGGAGCCTGTACAACTAATGCCGATGCTCTGCGTGGCAGTGGTGAGCAAATCATGGATGAAGTTCCCCGTGATGAGATGCGTGCCTCCGCCCGCAATGGCGATGCCCGTGTTGTTGCTGGTTGCGGCGTTCACTTCGTAGATGTTGTTGCCGGAGATTGTCCAAGGGCCGCTGCCACTCGACGGGATGGAAATGCCCTGCTGGTTGAAGTTGAACAGTTCGTTGTTCGAGACGGTGTTACCGGAACTGCTGACGCTGCTGCTGGCAACTCCGATCAACTTGCTGGGCACCCCTGCAGTGGTGCTCAGGTCGCGCACCTGACAGCCGGTGATGAGGTTGCTGTTGTTTCCCGTCGTCACGGCAGCGCTGAAGCCGATAACACCCAGCGAGGTGCTCGTGGTCGCACCTTCCACGACGCAGTTGCTCACGGTGTTGCCGGAGGCATCGTTGGCAAAGCGGAGGGTGCAGGCCGAAGTGCCTGTGCTCAGGTTGCGGAAAGTCAGGTAACGCCCGCTGCCGCCGAAGCTGCCGTCGATGATGACGCGGTCGGCCCCGTTGAGTGTGATGAGGCCGGCGTTCACATTGCCTGAGATGGTCCGCATGGTCGCGCTGTCTGGCTTGAGGGTGAGGGTGTAGCCTCCCGAGCCTTCTTCCAGCCATGGATTCAATGAGACGGTACCGTCCTCGATCACGTCACTCGCCAGTTTGACGACGACATTGCCGGTGAGCACGGCGCCATTGATCGCGGCAAAGAGTCCGCCCGCGCCGCTGAGGCTGGCATAGTCGCCGCCGCTGCCCACGGTCTTCGTACCGCTGATGCTGGGGAGGATGTTGAAGCTGTTCACGCCCGCACCGGGTTTGGCGCTCACGTTTTGCACTGGCGGACTGGCTGAGGCTGACGCTCCGGCGGGTCCGGAGGCAAGATTGCTCGCGGCGTCCTGCGCAACAACGAAGTATTGAACGGTGTCACCGGCAGAAGCGCTGCCGCCATACAGCAATGTGTAATCCATGATGAAGCTGTAGGGGCTGGTGGCATTTGTGGCTGTAACGTATTTCCAGCCATTGCCGCTGGCGTCATTGGCCACGCCGAAGACGTCGGCATCCGTGAGCTTTTTGAAGTAGAGGCGCGGGGAGTTCGCACCGCCGGCCACGCTGCCACTGTTGTCCTGGATGGTGGCCCAACCGGTGAGCAAACGGCTGGCTGTGCTGCCGTTGATGAGCGGCGGACAGCTGATAACAGGCGCATAAATGTCCCCGCTTGATGAAGTGAAGTTTCCGGCGTCCGCACCGATGTCGGCGGGTGTGCGAGTGCTGCGTGTCTGGCCGTCGAAATCATCCGTCACGCTGGCGGGTGCCTGGGTCAGGGCGTCGGTAAGCGGGGTGCCGCCCCCCTCTGCCGGATTGCTCGCCTGCAGGTGCAGGTCAAACGTGGAGGCAGTGCCGGTGGGATTGATGAAGAGCGGATCCACCACGGCGCTGGAAACATCCTGTCCAGTCGCGGCCCGCCAGGCAGCGAAGGTGGGGGCGTCGGTGCCGTTGAACTGGCCGACCATGCCGCCTGTGCCATTGGCCAGGAGGATGTTGCCACCAGCCGTTAACCCGGCGGGATTCGCGACGGTGCCGCCGTAGCGGGCGGCGTAGTGCCGGCCAGTACCGCCACCGTTACTGCGGGCGTTGACAAAGATATTGTTTTGATAGGTGTGGGCACTGGTCACGCTGGTGGTGCCATCGAACGCGAAGGTGCTGGCAGTTCCGGAGATCTGTGTGCCGCCGATATAGACAGTGTTGTGGTAGAAATTCCGGCCCGCAGGCGTGCCATTGTCACAAATACCGCAGATAATAGATGCTCGCGCCGTTGCTGTCCCGCTCGAATCCAAGCCCAAGCGCACCACGTTGTTCTGCGCGGTGAAAGAACGACTGCCTAAATTCATTCCATACACCTGCGACGATGCGCTGGTCGAGGAGACCGCGAGGCTGTGTACCAGATTCCGCGAAATCACGGTGCTGCCACCGCTGTAGTAAATGCCAGTCACGCACACCGGCACCGAAGCCGTCGTGCTCGCAAGTGAATGCACGACATTTTGCGACACCGTCTGCCCCCCGAGATCACTGCGGATCATGATGCCGCTCGCGGCTTGCGTGTAGTCGGTGGCAGTGCTCGTGCTAGTCGTTGAAAAGTTGCTCACCACATTTCCGGTGACAGTATTGGATCCTGAATAGGTTTCGATCCCGAGGACATATCCCGCACCGATAGTATTGTTGTTAAAATTGGCCACCGTGTTGTCTGCGATGGTCGCACCGTCAGTTGAACACAGGATGCCGATGACCGTCTGGCTGGAAATAGTCGAGGTGGCGGCGTTGATGCTGTTGGCCGTGGTGGCACTGCCCACGATGTTGTTGCGGATGGTTGGCGTCCCTTGCAGGGTGTAGATGCCAGTGAGCGAAGCACCAATATTAGTGGCCGAGGCATTCACCGTCATGGAGCCGATGGTGTTGTTGCAGATGCTGATTGTATACGACTCATCGGAGGCGATGCCAAAAGTGGTGCCACCACTTCCTGAGGTGGTAGTTGTTACCGACCCCGTGCCGGTACCGCTGCCAATGGTGTTTCCCACCACAGTACCAACATTTACGGCCCCTCCTAGCACATAAATTCCGCTCCACACGCCTGGGTGACCGATCGAGGCGTAGGAACTCGTCCATACGAAATTCTGGATGGTGTTTCCCTGCACGCTGCTCGGCGTGCTGGTGCTGACAAACAGCTGAATGCCCTGAAACTGATACGCGGCCGCAGTGCCGGTCGTGGTCCAGGGCGTGCCGCCTGCGTTCGGCGTACTGCCGCCGATAAAGTTTCCACTCACGACGAAGTTATTGCCTGACGCATCATTGAGGTAGGCGTTGAGGTAGATGGCCCGGACATTGGCCGCCACTGCCGCACGGCTGGCGGTCTGGTAGAAGCTGTTGCCGGTGAGGGTCCAGCCGGTGTTCCCGCCATCGAGCCGCACGCCTGCCGCATCCAGAGCAGTGGCGGCGTAGAAATTGTATACGTTGCAATTGGAGACGGTGTTGCCGCTGTTGTTTTGCGCCGTGGTGCCATTGGAGCCAAGCGCGTAGAGACCGTTGGCGGGAGTGGTCGCACCATCACAAAGGTCGCAATGATCCAGGGTGTTGTTGTCATTGCCATTCACGCCCGTGGTGGTGCTGAAGAAGACCGTGCCTCTGTTGGCGCTGGTGTTCACGCCTTGAAGCGTGGTGTATTGGATTGCGTTGCCGCTGGCCTCGTTGATGTAGCGTAAAGCCACGCCAGACGTGCTGGTGTTGGCGATGGTGAGCTGTTTCGCCGTCCCCACGCCGCCGGGGCGGCCGTCAATCGTTACATACTGTGCACCATTCAAATCCACCGTGGCCGCCGTGGTGTCCGCGCTGGAGATGGAGAGTGCCGTCGCGCCGGTCTGCGGACGAAGGGTCACCGTATTTATGGCGCTGGTGCCGAGATTGGTGAAGACGAGCGGGAAGGTCTCGACGCTACTCACGTAGCTGGCCTGCAACTCCAGCACCAGCGCCCCGCCAAGCGTCTGGGCCTGCACATCCGCAACAGCCGCGCCAATGCTCAGGTAGTCTCCTGCAGGGCCGATGGACCTGATGCCGGAGAGCGGGGTGCCCTGTGCTGGCAACACGAACAATAGCAGGACAAGCGCCCGCACAATAAGCGTACTCATGGGATGAACCGAAAAAATTAAGGGCCGTCTCTTAGGCCCATTCCACCTCGGAAATGTGCCTAGATAACTTGGAAAGGATACGGTGCATAACGAGTGAAAGCATGCCTGTCGAACATCAAAATCACTCAAAAAAGCAACAGAGAGAAAACGCACCAGATCAGAGCACGATAAACCGGCAGGCGGCAGCCGCCTTCGCAAACAACCCATGAAGCCAGGAAACGGACGGCGGGTGCTTTGCCGCAGCTCAGTTGTTCTTCAGCACCTCAATGAACGCTTCCTGCGGGATGTTCACGCGGCCGATGGCTTTCATCTTTTTCTTACCTTCCTTCTGCTTGTCGAGGAGCTTGCGTTTGCGGGAAATGTCCCCGCCGTAGCATTTGGCGGTCACGTCTTTGCGCATGGCGCTGATGCTCTCACGGGCGATGACCTTGCCGCCGATGGCGGCCTGGATGGCGACGACGAAGAGCTGCTGGGGGATGACTTCCTTGAGCTTGGCACAGAGCTGGCGGCCACGGCTCTCAGCCTTGCTGCGGTGGACGATGCAGGAGAAGGCATCCACGGGCTCGCTGGCGATGAGGATGTCCATCTTGACGAGCTCGGCGGCCTGGGTGCCGGCGTGTTCATACTCCATGCTGCCGTAACCACGGGTCATGGACTTGAGCTTGTCGTTGAAGTCCACGAGGATCTCGTTCAGTGGCAATACCGTGTGCAGCAGCACGCGGCGGTCGTCAAGTGTCTCGGTGTTGTTCACCACGCCGCGCTTGTCCATGACGAGCTGCATGATGTCTCCAATGTTCTCGTTCGGGATCATGACGTTCACCTTCACGATTGGCTCACGGATCTCGTCGATCTCCGCCTGCGGCGGAAGGAAGGTGGGATTGTCCACCTTGAGCACGGTGCCGTCGGTCTTCCTCACATCGTAAATGACGGACGGATAGGTCGAGATGACGTCCATGTCGAACTCACGGCGCAGGCGCTCCTGGACGATTTCCATGTGCAGCAGTCCGAGGAACCCGCAGCGGAAGCCGAAGCCGAGGGCGGCGGAGCTTTCTGCCATGAAGGTGAAGGCGGCGTCGTTGATCTGGAGCTTGCCGACGGCGAGCTTCAGGGCCTCGAAGTCGTCCGTGCTGACGGGATAGATGCCACTGAAGACGAGGGGGTGGATCTCCTTGAAGCCGGGGAGTGCCTCAGGGGCAGGCTTGCGGCTCTCGGTGAGCGTGTCGCCGATCTTCACGTCAGCGGTCGTTTTGACGTTGGCGATGATGTAACCGACATCGCCAGCCTCCAGCTTTTCACAGGGGACCATCTTGGGGCGGAAGGTGCCGAGATCCTTGATTTCGGAATCGTTGCCTGAGGCCATCAGGCGCACCTTTTGACCACGCACGATGGTGCCGGACATGACGCGGACATAACTGACAACTCCGCGATACGGATCGAAGATCGAATCGAACACCGAAGCCCGCAGGTAGCCGTCGCCGGGATCTGTCGGCGCTGGGATGAAGGCGACGATGGCCTCCAAAATGTCCTCAATGCCGATGCCCATCTTCGCACTGGCAGGCACAGCCTCATCGGAAGAGAGCTGCAGGATGTCCTCAAGCTGGCGCTTCACCTTTTCGACGTCGGCGCTCGGGAGGTCAATTTTGTTGATGATGGGGACGACATGCAGCTTCTGCTGCATGGCGAGGTTCAAATTTGCGACCGTCTGCGCCTCCACCCCCTGGGAGGCATCCACCAGCAGGAGCGCGCCTTCACAAGCAGCCAGCGAACGGCTGACCTCGTAGCTGAAATCAACGTGGCCGGGGGTGTCGAGCAGGTTGAGCTTGTACATCTGGCCGTCCTTGGCCTTGTAGTTCATGCACACCGGATGCGCCTTGATGGTGATCCCGCGCTCGCGCTCCAGATCCATCGAGTCAAGCAGCTGGTCCTGCTGCTGGCGTACGGTGATGGTTTGCGTGAATTCCAGCAGACGGTCAGAAAGTGTGGTCTTCCCGTGGTCGATGTGGGCGATGATGGAGAAATTGCGGGTGCGGGAGATGGACATTCAGTTGGCGTGGCGGGGGTGGCGTATCTAGTCCAGCGGCGGGAAGAAAGCAATTCCGATGCTTGAAGCCCGTCGCTTGGCGTCGGATGCTGGCCCATGAAACCGGAACTTTTGAGCGAAGAAGGCGTCCAGCAGCAGATGACCGCCCTGCCCGGCTGGCAGATCGAGAGCCGCGAACTGGTGAAAGAGTTCCGGTTTGCCAGTTATCTGGCAGGCATTGAATTTGTCCGCCATGTCGCGGTTTTAGCTGAAGCGATGAATCACCATCCTGATCTGGTCGTCGGCTGGCGCAAGGTCACTGTGCGGCTGAGCACCCACAGCGCCGGCGGATTGACCCGGCTGGATTTCGAACTGGCCGGTCAAATCACGGCGGTCGAATCCACCCCGGCCGCCCTCACCTGAACACAGACTTACGGTGCCACTGCGGCGGTCTCGCGGTTGATTCTTTGACCCGAAGGATCCACCACCTTCACGGTCACGAAGATGATGACGTTCTTCGCGTTTGTTTTTTTGGTATTGGTTTTGAAAAACCTTCCCACAAAGGGGAGATCTCCGAGAATGGGCACCTTGTCTTCCACCAGGGTGCGCTCCTCAACTTTGACCCCGCCCAGCACTATCGTTGCCCCATCGTAGATTTTGACTGCGGTCACCACTTTTTGCGTCTTGAAGACTGGCTGCAGGATCATGTTGGAGGTGATCAACTGATCAGGCTGACTAAGAGGAATATAGCCCGTAGTCCCGACCACGCTGGGGGGAGGAATAATGAAAGTGGTGTTTACCGCCCCTAGCTGGATGGGCAGGACGCTGGTGCTCGCGGGTGCAAAGATCGGTGATCCGTAATTCACGAATCCTTCAAATTCGGTCAGCTGCGGCGAAATCGTCAACTCAATCGTACGGCCGTCTTCTGAGATCACGGGTTCGACCTCCACCAGCACGCCCGTTTTTCTCATTTCAAAGGCAGTGGGTGTCGTTGGCGTGGCAATCTGCTGACCACCCCCACCCCCGCGAATGCCTCCACCTTGCGGCAGTCTGGGCGGATCAAACTCGGTCGGGTAAATGAACTCCCGCGTGACCTCTGCGGTGGCTTTGAGGCCGCTCTTGGTGGTGATGCTGGGGGAGGCGTTGACATCCACTCCTTTTTTCTGTGAAAGCGCCCTCAGAACGGTTTGAAATTGCGGATCTGAGAACACCCCTGCAATGGACAAAACACCCGGTGCTACGCTTGGGGTTGTTGTCGTGGAACCCGTTGAGAGCAGAGAGTCGAGAGAATTCGCGGGAGCCGCAAAGGTGCCTGATCTGAGCCCGGAAGTCACAGGGCCGCCGCCATAGGGGAATGGCGCCGTGGTCCCGGTCGGGACAGGACCTGCAAAAGCTCCTGTGACCGGAATGGGCGGAAACACCTGGAGATTCGGTCCGCCTGCGGGATTGCTGACAAACTGGGCTGGAGTCGTGTAGTTGGAGCTGAAGGGGTAATTAGCGGCGGAATAGGCATTGCCATTGCCCGTACTACCTCCTCCAAAAAAGAGATTGTTGCCATTGGTGCCCACTCCTCCCATGAGCCAGTCAAAACCCAGCTCTTCGAGATTCGTCTGGTTCACCTCCAACATTCGCACGTGAATCACCGCCATTTTTGGGGCGGACTTGGTCGCCTCCTCGACGACCGATTCCACAATCTCCATGTTCGTCAGCGTGTTGCGGACGGCCAGCGTGTTGCTCGCGGCACTGTAGCTGGCACTCGTTCCTTCGGGAAAAGTCACTCCGCGAGTTTCGAGGAACTCCTTGGCCCCCATGCGGCGGATGATCAGCGCACCCCCGGCCGCCGGAGTCTTCGCCCCAAAAGGATCCCCTGGGGCGGCAGCGCCCGGTCCGGCTCCTGGGGAGCTCTGAATAAAGTCCGGCGGCACGCGGAAGGAGCGTGAGATCATCGTATTGTTGCGCTCGCTGAGGGAGACAAAAATCACCGCATGCTCATCCACCTTGTAGGTGACTCCGCACATATCGCTCACGTAGCGGAGGACTTCCTCCATCGGCACATTGACCAGATTCAGGCTGACCGACTTGCCACGCGCTTCGGGCGGCACACTGAGGACAAAACTGATGCCTTTTCCCTGTGGGTCCAGGTCGCGGCTGCGGACTCGCAGCAGTTCCACCACCTCCTCCAGCGAGGCTCCGTCAAATTCCACCTTGGGGACGGTCATCGAGCGCAGCCGTTCCGTGATGGATTCACTCCCGCTGAGCTGCTTGGAGAGAGCGGCTTTACCCGCACCAAACAATGCGCTGCGGTCCATCTCGGTCAGAGGCACCGGGTCTTCCCAAGTTTGAGCCACCGCGCTCAGCATTTTGGAACGCTGGTGGTCGAAGGCGGTCTTGTAATACTTCATCTTTTCCCGCTCGACGTTTTCCATGCCACGCCGGGCGGCACCATTGTTGGGATCAATCCGCAGCACATCCTGGAAAGTCGCAATGGACTTGTCCAGGTCGCCAATTTGGAGGAACGAATTGGCCTTGAGCAGCAGCGTCTGCACCGCCCCCACGTTGTCCACATGTTTGGCCGTCAGCGCGGGAGGAAAGCGGTCGGGATCGTTGAGACGTTTCTTGAGCCCGAGCACCCGTGCGTCATTCGGAGCCACGTCGGGAGCCAGCAGGTCATCCAGCACCTTGCCCGCTGCGGCAAGATCGCCTCTGGCCGCCAGTTCCTGGGCCACCAGGCAGCCTGCCACCACGTAGCCGTTGCGGGCAGCCAGCTTGGACTCCTGCGCGAGGGGGATGTTTGGCAGCGCCTTGTAGGCCTCTGCAAACACGGTCAGCGCCTCCAACGCCTTTTGCTGGTCGATCAACTGGTAACCGCGCTCGATTTCATCATTCAGCTTGTTCACCTGGATGGCGCGGCGGCGTGCTTCCGTCTGCGCCATGGCGGAAACCGACTGCGCTGCGGCAGGCATGACTGCACTCCCACCGAGAATGATCATCAGGCACGCGAGCACGCCGCGAGTGATCAGGCGGCGTGGCGACATGGCTTCAGGATGTTTCGGAAAAGACTGCGGGAGCATCAAAAGTTGGGGAAATTCGACTTTATAACAGGACTCGGTCTTTCGCCCAAGCATTTTCTGCCATGAATCTCAGCCCGCTGTTGCCCTGCAGCCGCATCTTGCTCTGATGGCGGCTCATTCCCCAATCCCCCATGGCCAAAGCCCCCATCAAAGTCGCAGTCACCGGCGCCGCCGGTCAAATCGGTTACGCCCTCCTCTTCCGCATCGCCTCTGGTGCCATGTTTGGCCCGGACCAGCCGGTGATCCTCCAGCTCATTGAAGCTCCGTTTGAAAAGCCGCTGGCCGCCCTCGCCGGCGTCGCCATGGAGCTGGACGACTGCGCCTTCCCGCTGCTCAAAGGCATCGTGCAGACCTCCGACCCTGCCGTGGGCTTCAAAGACGCCAACTGGTGCCTGCTGGTGGGTGCCAAGCCCCGTGGCCCGGGCATGGAGCGCGCTGATCTGCTGAAGGACAACGGCAAGATTTTCATCGAGCAGGGCAAGATCATCGACGCGGTGGCAGCCGAAGACGTCCGCGTGGCTGTCGTTGGCAATCCGGCCAACACGAACTGCATGATCGCCGCCTCCCAGGCCAAGCGCCTCACGCCGGACCGTTTCACCGCCATGGTGCGCCTGGACCAAAACCGCGCCCAGACCCAGCTCGCCCAAAAGGCTGGCGTGGACCTCACCGAAGTGAAGGACATCTTCATCTACGGCAACCACAGCCCAACGATGTTCCCATCTTTCGCCCATGCCACCATCGGTGGCAAAGCCGCAGCCGAAGTCATCAATGACCAGGCCTGGCTGGAAGGCCCCTTCCTTGAAACCGTGGGCAAGCGTGGGGCTGCCATCATCGCCGCCCGTGGCGCTTCTTCTGCTGCCTCCGCTGCGAACGCCCTTGTCGATCACGTCCGCTCCCTCGTCACTCCGGGTGCGATCCATTCCATCGCGGTGAAGAGCAACGGCCTCTACGGCTTCAATCCAGAAGTCTGGGCTGGCATGCCCGTGCGCACGACCACTCCGGGCAGCTACGAAGTCATCACCAGCTACGAGATGGACGATTTCGCCAAGTCCAAGATCGCCGCTACCAACAAGGAGCTCACCGATGAGCGCTCCTTTGTGGCTGAAATGCTGTAATTCAGCGCCAGTCATCTTGAAGCGGCACCTTCGCGGGTGCCGCTTTTTTGTGCCCGCGTGATGAATCCCCCTCCCTCGCTACGTTAAGGCAGCATGTTCTCCTCCCGCCGCGACTTCCTCCAGACCACCGGCTGTGGCTTCGGCTACCTGGCGTGGCAGGCCATGGCGCAGAGTCAGGCGGCGCTGGCCAATCCGCTGGCGCTGAAAAAGCCGCACCACCAGCCGAAGGCGAAGCGCGTCATCTTCCTCTTCATGCAGGGCGGCGTGAGCCATGTCGATTCATTCGACTACAAGCCGCGTCTTTTCAAAGATGACGGCAAGATCATCGACGTGGCCGACTCCCGCGCCATCGCCAAGACCGGCAAAGGCGCACTGCAGCGGGTGATGAAGCCGCTGTGGGACTTCAAGCAGCATGGCGAATCTGGACGCTGGGCCTCGAATCTTTTCCCGCACATCAATCAGCATGTGGATGACCTCTGCTTCCTGCATGGCATGCACACGGAGGGCGTCGCGCATGGCCCGGCCACGCTCTTCATGCACACCGGCACCACCAGCAACATCCGCCCGAGCATGGGTGCGTGGGTGATGTACGGCCTCGGCGCAGAAAACGAAAACCTGCCCGGCTTCATGACCATCAGCCCGAGCCTCGGCAATGGTGGCCCGCGCAACTATGGCAACGCCTTCCTGCCTGCCGTTTTTCAAGGCACGCCTGTGGGCCGCTCCGGCCAGCCGGCCAGAGAATCCACCATCAAGAACATCACCAACGCCATCTGGACGCCGGAGCAGCAGCGCAAGCAGTTCGGCCTGCTGAGTTCGCTGAATGCGGAACAGGCCGCGCACGCCATGCCCGGTGATACCGACATCGATGCCGTCATCCGCAGCTACGAGCTCGCCTGGCGCATGCAGAACAACGCGCCTGATGCCATGGACATCAGCCATGAGTCTGAGGACACGCTGAAGCTCTACGGCATCAACGAAAAACCCACCGACAACTTCGGCCGCCAGTGCCTTATGGCCCGCCGCATGGCCGAGCAGGGCGTGCGCTACATTCAGGTCAATTACGGCGACAACTCCAACAACCCCGCCTGGGACCAGCACTCCAACCTGCCCAAGCACGGCGACCACGCCGCAGCCGTGGACAAACCCGTGGCCGGCCTGCTCGCAGATCTCAAACAACGCGGCCTGCTCGAAGACACCATCGTGTGGTGGGGCGGCGAATTTGGCCGCACGCCCTACGCTGAGAAAAACGGCACCGGCCGCGACCACAATCCCCTCGGCTTCACCGTCTGGGTGGCGGGCGGCGGCTTCAAATCCGGCTTCGCCCACGGTGTCACGGACGAGATTGGCCATATGGCCGTCGATGACAAAGTCCACATGCACGACCTGCATGCCACCATCCTTCACCAGTTAGGCCTCGATCATGAGAAGCTCACCTTCCGCCATGCCGGCCGAGACTTCCGTCTGACGGATGTGCAGGGGCATGTGGTGCGGGAAGTGATCGCGTGAGGAAGGGCAAAGTTTCAGTGGTCAGGTTTTCGCCGGTGCTTTAGAATCTGCGCATGAGTACGAAGATGCTGGAACAAAAACTGGCTGAACTGCAGCAACGCGTGGAGACGCTGGAGGCAAAGGTGAAACCTGTGGCGAAGTCCACCTGGCGTAAGGCTTTTGGCGCGATGAAAGATGATGATCTATCCCGGGCAGCCGCACGACTAGGGGCTGCGTGGCGGGCGCGGGAAAACAAGCGCCCCTGAGCACATGTTCGTCGTGCTTGATGTCAATCACTTCACCGAGTTTGCGAATGCCACCCCATTTGGCAAGCAGTTGATGGAACGCATCAAAAAGCGCCGTGCGGATGTCTTCTCATGCATCGTGGCGGCCGAAGAGTCGTTGCGGGGCTGGCTGGCCTTGGTGAGGAGCCGGACGAACGGCATGAACCAGCTTGAGCCGTATGCGCGTTTGCTCGCATGCATCGAGACACTGAATAAATTCACCATTCTGCCGTTTGATCAGGAGGCGGCCCAGACGTTTCATCGATTGCAGAAAGAGCATCCTCGCACTGGCACCATGGATCTCAAGATCGCTGCCATCTGTCTCGCGCATGACGCAATGCTCCTGACACGCAACCTGTCGGACTTCAGGCACATTTCTGGCCTGCGTGTTGAGAATTGGCTGGATTGAGGGCGTCATCGGCAGACGGCATCGCCCCGTGCGAACGCCCCTCTCCAGACCGCACAGAGGACTGTGCGGGCCACTTTGTGACGCCTTACTTCTTCGCCAGCGACTCCAGAAAATCGAGCAGGCTGGCGAATTCGCGGACGGTGAAGTTGGTCATCAGGCCGGGGGGCATGATGGAGATGGGCAGCTTCTGGCGGCTCTTGATGTCCTTCACAGCGAAGGTGAACTCCTGGGCGGCGACGTTGCGGAGTTTCACGTTGTCGGCGGACTCCAGGGTGATGAAGCCGAGCTGCTGCGTGCCGTCATTGAGGGTGACGACTTCGCTGGCGAAGCCCTGCGCGATGGTCTTGTTGGGATCGAGGATGTTCTGCGCAAGTTCGGGGCGCTTGTAGGTCTGCGCGATGTTGCCGAGGTAGGGGCCTTTTTGCGCTTCGGATTCCTTCGTGGTGTGGCAGGCGATGCAGGTGGCCTTGGTGAAAATCTGTTCGCCGATGGTGATGTCGCCTTTGGTTTTGAGCACGGCAGTCAGGGCGTCTTCGGGTTTCAGCGAGCCGATCTTCGGGGTCTTGTCTTCGCCTTTGGCCACGAGCTTCAGGTTTTTCACGGCGTTTTGTGCGGCATTGACGACGCGGGGATCGGAGTCGGAGATGGCGGCGAGGATTTTGTCATCCATGACGTGGCTCTTGATCTTCACGGCGGTGTTGATGATCTGGAAGCGGCGCTTGGCATCGGTCCAGCCGGCATCCAGCGCCTTCTGCGACATCTCGCGTGCTTCAGGGCTGCCGCCCTTGCGCGCGGCGAGGCTGAGCAGTGCGGCTTCCGCCCAGGCAGCGGGCGGTGTGCCGATCTTTGTGGCTTCGGTTTCAAAGGCCTGATGCACGTTCTCCAGTTTCGGCGCAGTAAGGAAGGCCGTCCTTCCTGCATCCTGCTCTTTGCCTGAGCCCTGCTGGGCATCCAGCGTGACCAGCGCGTTCAGCGCCGCAGTCCAGGCTTCCGCACTGTCGGTTTTGGCGATGGCCGTCAGCGTGTTGGCCAGAGTCGCCGCTGCGTTCTGCGGATCGAGGTCCTTGCTGTTGGCCGCAGCGATCAGCAAGGGTATGCCGTCAGCAGGAATCGTGTCCGCCGTGGCAAGCTGCGCCACGGCATCGGGGATCACCTTCGCATCCTGCTTCGCCAGCACAAGGATGCGCTCCAGTGCATCGCTCGATTGGATGCGGTTGCGGTTCATTTCCTTGACGAGGAAGGCAGCCTCCTCCGGCGAGGCCTTGGCAAGCGCTT
Source organism: Verrucomicrobiota bacterium (assembly GCA_025360015.1). Lineage (GTDB taxonomy): Bacteria > Verrucomicrobiota > Verrucomicrobiia > Verrucomicrobiales > Verrucomicrobiaceae > Prosthecobacter. The sequence goes on from JANYCZ010000008.1 coordinate 167,404, forward strand.
CCTTCAAAGCCGCCGCGATCTTCGGCGTCTCGCCCCACTCCTCCGGCTGGTAATACGGCCCGCGTGTGTCTGGGCGCGTGCCCCAGGAATCGCCCTTCCATTCGCCTTCATGGAAATGGAGGCGGCAGAGAGCGGAGAGGATGCTCTGGCGCAGTGCGGGATCGGTGGTTTTGGCGAGGCGTTCGATGAGGCCGGTGACGACTTCGGGCTGGTGCATCATCGCGAGGGCACGGAGAACATGGAATTTGGCGCGAGCTTCAAGCTTTGGATCGTCAATCAGCTTGAATGCAACAGACCATGCTTTGCAGGCTGCCAAAGACCGAATTAATGTGTGTGTGACAATTGGGTCTTTACCGATCCACGGAAGAAGAGAGTCGATTACTTGTTCGACCTTTTTAGTTCGAGCGGCTGCAACTGCCACTTCCACAGCCAAACGAGGATCTTGGTTTATCCATTCCTTACTGTCATCGACCAGCAGCCCATAGTCTGAAAAGTGACGAACACCAAAACGGAAAGTCTGCTTGTCCAAAGCAAAAGTGGTTTGGCGCTTTTCATCGAGGCTTAGTCCTCCAAATGCGCAGATAGCAGCCGCACGAGCACTCAATGGAGCCTTGCCTTCGTCCAACATCGTAATGATTGCGGCTCTACTCGCCAATGAGAGCTTTCTTCGCTGAACCTCTCTCTGCGCATCCATCCGTCGACGATAGCTCGGCGACTCAAGCTGTTTCACCAACTCCGAGTCACTCGCCTTCGCGAAATCTGGCAGAGGCTCTGCTTTGAAGCCCTTGGGCTTCACCTGCACGATGTAGCCCACATCGGGCCCTTCCCAGTTGAACGTCGCGCCTTTCCAACTGGCGCAATAGACTCGGCTGTTACCATCGACGTCAGCGTCGGTGGGGCGGGTCATTTGGATGAAGGGCTGGGGCTTTTCGGTTTCTTCGAAGGTTGCGCCTTTGGGTTTTACCTGATGGTGCCAGAGGGCGCCGGTGCCCCAGTCGCAGGTGAAGGGGGCGTTGTTCCATTTGCCGAAGCCGGGTTCGTCAATGTAAACGGCACCGCAGCCGCTGCCGCCGCCGTAGTCGGCGAGGGGGGCAATGCACTCGTCGGGAAAGTTTTTGTAGAGGCGTGGGTAGCCGTGGTTGTCGAGGCCGGTGAAGTGGTGGAAGCGTACGTTCCAGCCGCCGCCGTCGTTGGTGTTGTCACGGGCGAAGATGTCCATCAGCGGGCTGATGGCGACTTCGAGGATGTTGCGCGTGCCGGTGGAGTAGATTTCCAAACCGGTGCCGTCTGGGCGCACGCGGATGACGCCGCCACCGCGATGCTGCAGATGCCGCCCGTCCGTGCCTTCGGCATCCATGAAACCGAAGTCGCCACCGGCGATGTAGAGCCAGCCGTCGATGCCGAGGCTGAGACCGTTGGTGGTGTGGTCGGCGGGACGCTGGTCGTAACCGAAGGCGATGTTTTTGACGAGCACCTTTTCTTCATCGGCCACGCCGTCGCCGTCTTTGTCGATGTAGGCGCTGAGGTGCGGCGGATGCACGAGGTAGAGGCGATCCTTGTCCCACACGAGGCCGCGCGGGGCATCCACATCTTTGACGAATTCCTTCACCTCATCGGCGCGGCCATCGCCATCATGATCCTTCAGGCGCAGGATGCGGCCCCGGTGCGGATTGCGGCCGAGGGAGCCGTTGCCATCGCTGCTGACGTAGAGCGTGCCATCCGGTGCAGCGGCGATGAAGACGGGGTAGTTCGCCGACTGCGGCGGCGCGAACAGTGAGACCTCAAAGCCTTCGGGCACCTTCACATCCTTCAAGATGGCGGCTTCCTGCTCGGGAGTGAGTTTGACGATCTTCGGCGCGCTGTTGCCTGATTCTTTGAAGGGATCGCTGGCCTTGTCGTATTCCTTCTTCTGCGCCTCGCTGAGCTTCGGCGTGAAGCCTTTGAGATTCGGTCCCTTGAAGACGACCTCGCGGATGCTGGCCCAGCCGCCGCTCGTTTTGCCCAGCGCGTGGATCTTTACAAAGCGGATGCCTTCCACCTTGGCGAAGTCGTTTGAGTAGGGCGCGTTCTTCGTGTTGGCGCTGCCATCGACGAGCGTGGTCCACGCTTTGCCATCGGTGCTGCCTTCGACTTTGAACTGATACACGCCGCCATTTTCCCAGGTGGTCTGAATGCCGGTGAGCGTCTGCGGCTTTTCGAATTCAAGCTGGAGCCACTGCGGGTAGTCGGGGCTCGCGGCGCACCAGCGGGTAGTTGGATCGCCATCCACGGCTTTCCACGCAAAGTTTTCCTTGCCGTTCTCTTGGCTGCTGGCGCTGGCTTTGATGGGAAGCGCGTCCTTCGGCGTCGGTGGGGGCGCTGCTGGCTTCGGAGCTTCGACGGGCTTGGCGGCGACGAAGGTCACTTTGTTCTCGCCCTTGAACGGAGTCAGGTAGTCCGGCGTGAGCTTGTCCATGGCCCACAGCAGGCCGCGCGTGACGAGATCGAGGTAGCGGGCATCTGCCACGGTTTCGTTGTTGTGGCCGATGGTGGTGCTGAAGCTGCGCGCACCCGCTTTCTCATTCGTCCAGGCCACCACGTAGTCCACGTCCTTGCCTTTGACGACCTGCTTGCCCATGGCGAGCGGATGACCGTCGAAGATGTTCAGGTTGTTGTAGAGCTCTTCTTTGATCGTGGTCCAGTCGGCCAGCGGCTTGGTGATCGGGTGCTCCTTGTCCACAAACGTCAGCGCGATCGGCTCCTGCGGGCCGTGGGAAGCGGATTGAATGCCGAGGTGCTTGAACCACGCATCCGTGCCGGTGCGGAAGCTGTGCATGGCGCAGTGCAGATGCACGGCGGGAATGGTTTGATGCGCATCGAGGATGCGCTTCACCACGGCCATGTCCTTCACGCCGGCGGCGCATTCGTCGTGGATGATGATGTCGTAGCCTTTGGCCCAATCGGGGTTGTCATAGAGCGGCAGCGGCGGGGTGACGGATTTGTCGTCCGTCCACACCACATCCACTTGAACATTGGCCCGCGCCTGGATGCCCTGGCTCAGGATCACATGCTGCTTGGCATAATCATGGCAGCAGCCACCGGCGACGAGGAGGGCCTTGAGCGGCTTGGTTTCGGCGTGGCCGAAGGGGGCTGCGGCGAGGAGGAACAGGAGTACGAGAGAACGCATGAGAAATCGGGGGGACGCAGAAGCCGCATAAAAAGCGGGGTTTCTATCAGAAAAGTATTGGAGGGGGTAGAGTTGCCCAGTTGCGGCGCAGATGGATGACTCAAGCACCATGAGATGGCTGTGGCGAATGCAGCACCTTAGGCCACAGCGCCCAAGGCGCGCGGGCCTCCGAGCCCGCAGCGGGTCGCTTTCAGATTGCGGATGGTGCTTCATGACCAGCATCGCCAATACGAGAATCATCGGCGGAGCGAAAGAAAGGGCTGCTGGGGACACTTCGGCGCTGTGCATGCTCATGGAGTGCTGCGGAATAAATTCCGCGCTCCTCACCGGCCGAAGCGCGCTTTGATCAAATGGCTGCCGAGGATCCAGACCTTGTGCAGCTTGCTGAGGCGGGCGCGTTTGGAGAAGACGGGGTAGCGCTCGCGCTTGAGCTTTTCGAGGATGCGCGAATAAATCGCAGCCATGATCTCGGAGGCGACCATGTTCTTGCGGTCTTCCGGCGGCAGCAGCTTCTGCGCGGCGTCATAGTAGCTGCGTGCACGGGCGTATTGGAAGTCCATCATCTTGATGAAGCGCTCGCTCGGGCGCGCATCCAGGATTTCGCTTTCCAGCACGCCAAATTTTCGCAGCTCCGCCTGCGGAATGTAGATGCGGCCGGTGTCCTTGGCATCCTGCCCGACATCGCGGATGATATTGGTAAACTGCAGCGCGTAGCCCAGATTGATGGCGTAGTCCTTGGTGGCGGGATTTTGATGGCCGAAGATTTCGATGCTCACCAGCCCGACCACGCTCGCGACTTTGTAGCAGTAGCCCAGCAGTTCCTCAAAGGTCTCGTAGCGCGTCTTCGTGATGTCGCTGGCGACGCCGTCGATGATCTCGCAGAGCCAAGCGCGGGGGAAGCCGTACTTTTGCGGGAGCAGGAGCATTTCATCCAGCACGGGATGTCCCGGCGGCTTGCCTTCTTCCACGCAGGTCTTCCAGTGGGTAAGCTCCCGGTCCTTGTCCTCTGCGCTGGTCTGGGGATCGTCAGCGATGTCATCCACCACGCGGCAGAAGGCGTAAAAGGCGATCATGTCGCGGCGGCGTTCCTTGGGCAGGCAGGCGAGCGCGAAAGCGAGGTTCGACTTCGCCCGCCGCACGATCTGTTCAGGAGAGAGCGTGCCGCTGGTCATGCGGAAGGGGGACGTGAAAAGCCAAGGCGCAGCATGAGAAGGAGAGCTGTTAGCAATAGCCAGCAATCGAGCATGGCAAGCACCAAAGCATTCAGCGCCAGCCCAATCATGCGCCAAAGTGGCGAATCGGCCCAAAAAGCGCGCCCCATTTCCATGGCGTAGAGCGCCAGAATGAAAAGGGCGAGCGCCGTGATGGAGAGCAGGAGCAACGGCACGGCGGCACGCCACAGGATGCGCAGGGAGGCCGCGCCCTGCCGCCAGAACGCCCCCGGCACCGCCGCCACCGCGACGGGCAGCGCCGCAAACAGCAGGAGCAGCTCCACCCACCACCAGGCACCCACGCTTTGCGGCGTATTGCGCTGCCACCAGCGCCAGCTCATCCACAGCAGATCAAACCCTGCGAGAAACGCCACGCTCTGCCAGCGCGCAAAGACATGCTCCACCGCTGCAGCGGCATCGCCCCCGGCGTCGGTATCCTGCGGCCTTTCCCAGGCCATCATATAGCGTACCAGCCACACCTGCACGCCCGCCGCCGCTATGGCGGTGAAAATGTAACGCAGCCCCAGTTTCACCGTCTCCACGCTTTCAGCCAGCAACTGCCGCAGACTTGCGCCCTCCAGACCCAGCCAGGCAAAGCCAATGAGGGTAACGGTAAGCAGAACGGCTTTTTGCTCCAGCACAGGTCGGCGCTCGCCGTAGCGGTAGGGCCAGCGCCAGATGCGCACCGTCAGAAACACCAGCGCCACCGGCACCAGGCAGGCCAGCGGCCACGGCGGCACCAGCGCATGCGGCAGGCAGGCCATGTGCGCCAGCGCATCGCGGGCGAGCGGCAGCAGCATTTCCTGCCAGTCAGTGAGCTGGGCCAGCGAGTAGGGTGCATGCGCTGCCTCGCCAAAAACACCGGCCAGCAGCAGGGCCCCGGCAGTGCAGAGGATCAGCGCCGGCCGCAGCCGCAGGCAGTCCCAGGCGTCCGACAAATGCCTGCGCAGCGGATGCCAGCACAGGTGCAGCACCAGCCCGGCGGCAAAGCCGAGGAGGGCGAGCACGGTCGATTGCCAGGGGGTCAAATTCAAAGCGGTTGATCAATTCGCGAAAACATCTCGACATGCCAGTGCGTATTCGCTTCTCTCCATTCCGCCCATGAAATCACCCGCCGCACTCCTGCTCGCCTGCCTGTCCTTCACTTCCGCTGCTCTCGCCGAAAACTGGCCAAGCTGGCGCGGACCGAACCAGGACGGCTCCTCGGGCGAAACCGGCCTGCCGGAAAAGTTCAGCACCACTGAAGGCGTGAAGTGGGCCACTGAGATGCCGGGCCTCTCCGCGTCCGTGCCCGTCATCTGGGGCGACAACCTCTTCATCACCGCGCCCATTGTGGCGGAGAAAAAACTCGTCGGCCTGTGCTACGACAAAAAGACCGGCAAGGAAAAGTGGCGTGTGACCGTCAGCGAAGGCGATGAGATTCAGTGGGACGACAAGAGCAATCTCGCCAGCCCTTCCGCCGTGACGGACGGTGACCGCGTGTACTTCCTCTTTGCCAACGCCATCGCCGCCGCGTGCGATTTCAAGGGCAAGATCGTCTGGAAGCGCGACTTCAAAGAAACGCACGGCGCCTTCGCCACGCAGTGGACCTATGGCAGCAGCCCCGCGCTCGACGGTGGCAAGCTCTACATCCAGGTACTGCAGCGCAATGAGGCCTTCAAGTTTCAGGAGAAGTTTGAAAAGGGCACGGCTGGCAAGGACATGAGCAGCTACATCCTCGCCATTGATCCGGCCACCGGCAAGGATCTCTGGAAGCACATCCGCCCCAGCCTCGCCTCCACCGAATCGCTGGAAGCATTCAGCAGTCCGATCTTCGCGACCCACAAGGGCCAGCGTCTCATGCTCATCTCCGGCGGTGACACCCTGACCATCCACGACGCCGCCACCGGCAAGGAATTCTCCCGCATCGCCACCTGGAACCCACCCGGCGAAGGCTACAACAAGTTCTTCCGCCTCGTCCCCTCCCCGGTGACTGGCGACGGCATGGCCATCGTCTGCGCACCGAAGAATTCCCCCATCTTTGCCATCCCGCTCGACTCCAAAGGCGAAACCAAGCCGGTCTGGCAGACAGAGCCCAAAGGCGTGACCAGCGACGTGCCCACGCCTGCGTTCTACAAAGGCAAATTCTACGTGCTCGACGGCGGCAAAAAACTCCTGAGCTGCCTGGAGCCGAAGACCGGCAAGGTCGTGTGGACCGGCGAACTCGGCGGCAAGACCAAGTTCGAAAGCAGCCCAACCGTGGTGGATGACAAAGTGTACTGCATCAACTTCTGGGGCGAAGTGTATGTCGCGAAGGCAAACACCGACAAATTTGAACTACTCGCTGTAAACGAGATGGGCAACGGCTCCAAGCCCAATGGCAATGCGGCAAGCGTGCGCGCGAGCGTGGCGGTGAGCGATGGCTGCCTGTACATCCGCACGCAGGAGAAGCTGTTCTGCATTGGGAAGAAGTGAGCGCAGTGCCTTAATAAAGTACTGGCGAGCTTTAGCTCGTTCTGGGCTCATGGCGCGTTTCCAGACGAGCTAAAGCTCGGAACTACTTTCCAGAAATACCTCCCATGCTCACTCGCACCCTCGCCCTCTTCGTCACCGCAACGACACTCGCTCACGCAGCTCCCACCGAGCACGTCATCCTCATCAGCATCGACGGCTGGGCGCATCAGTACATGGATGATCCCAAGTGCCACATGCCCGCCGTGAAGGCGCTGGCGGCGAAAGGCGTGAGGGCGAAGCGCATGGAGTGCTCGTTCCCCACGGTGACGTGGACGAACCACACGACGCTGGTCACCGGCGTGCATCCGGCGAAGCACGGCGTGCTGGCCAATGAGTACTTTGACCGCGCCACGAGGAAGAAGGTGCCGCTGATTCCTGACCCGCTTTTTAACAAGGAAGAGATCGTCAAATCGCCGACCATTTACGATGCCGCCAAGGCCGCCGGTTTGACCACCGCGGGCGTGATCTGGCCCGCCTCACGCGGGGCGAAGACGCTGGACTGGACGGTGCCTGATGTGTTTGAGCAGGAGCTGTTCGAGAAATACGGCACCCCTTCCCTGCTGGAGGACGCACGTGCGGCGGGCATCCCGATCGAGAAGCAGAACGAGTGGTGCAAAGCGGGCAATCCGGGCAAGGCGCAGCGGGACTACATGTACTCGCTGCTCGCGCAACACATCATCAAGAAGCACAAGCCGAACTTTCTGGCGCTGCATTTGGTGAGCCTCGATTCTTTTGAGCATGCGCATGGCCGCCAGGTGGCGGAGGCCTACTGGGCGGCGAATGATTCGGACAACCGCGTGGCGGACATCGTGCGTGCCACGGAGGAGGCGGGCATCCGCGACAAAACGACCTTCATCATCACCACCGACCACGGCTTCGTCACCTTCACCAAATCCATCAACGCCAACGCCGCCCTGCGGAAAGATGGCTTCGTCAAATCAGTGCTGGGCAAGAGCCTCGCACCCGACTCCCAAGTCTTCGCCATGGCCGAAGGCGGCGCGTGCTTCGTCTATGTGTTGGATGATGCGAACCGCGATGGCATTTTGAAACAGATCACCCCGACGCTCGGCAAGCTGGAAGGGGTGGAGGGCGTGGTCGAGGCGAAGGATTTCGATACGAAGCTGCATCACGTCACCGCTGCGAAGGATGGTCGCGAACCGGATCTCGTGCTGCTGGCTGTGGATGGCTACACCTTCACCGATTCGCTCGCCGACAACGACGTCATCATCCCGAATGATCCGCCGAAAGGCTCCCATGGCCATTTGCAGACGGACCCGAATCTCTACGGCGGCTTCGTCATCAGTGGCGCAGGCGTGAAGCAGGGTGTCGTGCTGGATGAGATCAAGAACATCGACGTGACGCCCACGATGGCCAAGCTGCTTGGCATTCCCTTCCCTGGAGCGGATGGGCGGGTGCTGGATGAGGCGCTGAAGTAGGAATTGGGTCACGGCCAGAATTCCGGACCACCCCGGGGTCGGGCTGCGAGGCCGCGAAGCGAAACCCCGGCACCTTGTTTACAGCATGCCCGGTGTGTAGCGCGGGCGGCCATCTGAGCCAGCACCGATCTGCTGGCGCATGCTGTTGTCATCCAGGGCGCGGTCCACGGCGTCTTGCAGCGCGCGGGAGGTCAGATCCCGCAGGATGGGGACGGGCGAGCCTGTGCCAGGGCGGTAGGCGGTGCTCTGGCGCTCGCCTTCATAGACTCGCGTGAAAATCACCCGGCCGGAGACGGCTTCGACCACGTTCACCCGGATGCGCGCATAGCCGTAGGGATGCACGAGAAGCTGGGAGCGCAGATCCTGGATTTCTCCGGTGAGGATGAAACGGCCTTTGACGTCGGTGGCCAGCATCCCGCGTGACTCCAGCGCGTAGCCGAAGGCGTTGCGCACCACATCGCTGACCGGCAGCCGGGTCTGAATGGTGTCCACCGATGGGCCGATGGGCAGGCGCACATGGCCCAGCACCTGAGGCTGCTCGCCGCGCTTGTCCTTGAAATCCCCCACGGCAAACTCTGGGGCACCGCGCAGCATGCGGCCCGCCTGAGGCACATAGTCGAGGCTGATGACCGAGGAATTACCACAGGAGGAGAGGCTCAGGCAGGCTGCGGCTCCAAGGAGAATGACTGAAAAGCACCGAAAGTTCATGGGAGACCATCATTAGAACACCTTCGCCACGAATCAATGTGCTAGATTCGATCAGTGCGCCGCCCGCAGGCAAAAAACAACCCTGCCGGAACTCGGAGCTCAGGAAAAAAACCCCCAAAACCTGAATCCAATTAACCCGGCAGGGTTGATTTAATGAATATATTCGGAAACAGCTTCGCCATGCAATACCAAAAAGTTTTTCATCGAAAAAAGGCAGGTCTTCTCACTCTCCTCGCCATCGGCATTTCCGCCTTGGGGCCTTCGGAGTCTCACGCGCAGATCGGTCGCGGCGTACGCCAGGTCATCGTTTCCCAGGCAGCCACGTGGGATTCAAACACCGCCACCATGCAGTGCTATCAGCGCGCCTCCGCGGGAGCGCCGTGGCAGGCGGTCTTTGAAAAACCGGTGCCCGTCCTGCTGGGACGAAAGGGATTGGCCTGGGGGCGCGGTGTCTTCAATGCACCGCAAAACGGCATCCCCGCCAAGGTCGAAAAGGACTGGCGTGCCCCGGCAGGCGTGTTCCAGCTCGGCTCACTGTTTGGCTATGCCGCCACTCCGCCCAGCGGTGCCCGCTGGCCCTACATTCAGGTGGGCCCATGGGACGCCTATGTGGATGACTCCTCCCTGCCGCAGTATTACAACCGCCACATCCGCATTGATCCCAGCAAGGGCATCCCACCGTGGTTTGAGAAACAAAAAATGCGTCTGGGCGATGCCGCCTACAAGTGGATGCTCGAGATCCGCCACAATCAGCAGCCCTCCGCCCCCGGCTACGGCAGCGCCATCTTCTTCCACGTGCGCCGTGGCCCCGACAAGCCCAGCGCCGGCTGCACCACCATGGCCGAAGGCGACCTGACGCGCCTGCTCCGCTGGCTCGATCCCGCTGCCTCACCGCACTACGTGCTGCTGCCGAAGGCGGACTATGCGGCCCTGCGTGGGGCGTGGGGGCTGCCTTGAAAATAGTGGCCCGCTCAGTCCTCTGAGCGGTACCAGCGTGCACGAACGCCCAGAAACCGCACAGAGGACTGTGCGGGCCACTTTCCTGGCGGAGCAAAGTTGTCCAGTTGCGCCGCAACTGGAGTGTTTTCTCGACCCGTTGTGGCGCAACGAGTCAACTTTAGCGCTCTGTGCGCTTGATGGCTTTCTTGAGCCACTCGCCTTCTTCTTTCCATGGCGCGGCGTTGCGGAGTTCGGCGACGGTCATGGGCAGACGGGCGCTCCAGTTGCTGTCGGCGGCGATGCCGGGGACGTTGAAGCGATCCTCCAGGCCGTAAAGATCGGTGAGCATGAAGGCGGCGAAGCGGGCGTTGCTGGTGAGCAGCGCCTCCAGCAGGGCGTGCCGGATGTGGGCGTCGTATTCAGGCCAGCCGTCGGAGGAGAAGCGCAGGCCGGCGAATTCGGCGAGATCCCCCAGTTCCTTGTTCCCGAGGGCGCGTGATGATTCTTCGCTGCTGGCGGCATCGCGACGGCGGTGCTCCCAGTGCGTCTTCATCGGCTCATGGTCGTGCGTGGCGTAGGTGGTGAAGGCGCAGTTGTCATAGGTGCTGCCCATGACCACACGGCCCTGCTCGCTGTGTTCCCACTGGCAGACTTTGAAGCCGGGAATGTCCAGGCTGAGCAGGTGCGGGCGCACGTAGTCGGGCACGGTGCCCAGATCTTCGGCCACGACTTCGGTTTTGCCAGCCGCTGCATCGAGGATCATGCGCAGGTACTTGTCACCATTGGCGAGGTTGGCGGCTTTGTGCTCGGGGGTGTCGTCATCGTTTTCGATGAAGTGCGGCAGGCGGCCGTCGGTGAGGGCTTTGACCGCTTCATCGCTGAGGTAGCAGAATTCCGCGTTGCGGGTGGGCCGCCACGGGAAGCTGTAGATGCGGTAAAAGCCGAGCACGTGATCGATGCGGAAGATGTCAAAGACCACGGTGAGCTTTTGCGTGCGCTGCCGCCACCACTGGAAGCCGCCGCTCTCCATCACATCCCAGCGGTAGTGCGGGATGCCCCAGTTTTGCCCCCAATGCTGCACGAAATAATCGTCCTTGAAGTAGGTCTCCGGCGGCGCGCCGCCGCACCAGGTGAGGTCAAACTGCTCGGGCTTGAAGAACACATCCGCACTGCACCAGGAGATGCCAAAGGGAATGTCTCCCATGAGCTTGACGCCCTTGCCATTGGCATAGGTGCGGAGCTCGCCCCACTGGCTGAAGCAGAGCCACTGCACGTAGGCGTGGAATAGGATGCGGTCATCGATCTCGTCCCCCTGCGCATCACGCCAGGCGCGGGCTTTGTCACCAGTGTTCAGGCCCTCGCGCCAGTTGGTCCAGTCTTCATGCCCGTGCTCCTCCATGAGGACTTTGAAGAGGCAGAAGTCATCCAGCCAGGAGGCCTCCTTCTCGCAAAACGCCTCAAAGCTGGCCATGCGCCCCGGCTGGGTTTCGATCTGGCTGAAGGCGCGGCGCAGCAGCGTGTTTTTCAGCCGCCGCACCTTGGGGTAGTTCACCGAGCCATGGCGCAGCAAGTCAGCGCGCAGGATGCCGGTGATGGTGCTGTAAAATTTCTCGTCCAGCTCCGGCACCACGCCCGGCGAGAGATCCAGCGTGAGGTAGTCCAGCGCGACGGAGCTGATGGCGTTGTAGGGGCTGCTGTCGCTGCCGGTGGCATTGATGGGCAAAAATTGCACAAAGCCGAGCCCGGTGTCTGCGGCCCAGTCGATGAGCTGGCGCACGCCCCCGATGTCGCCAATGCCGAGGTCATCGGGTGTGCGGAGGGCGAAGACGGGGATGAGGATGCCGGCGCGGCGGGGCTGGATGGTGGGCATGAGCGGAAGGACAGACCAGACTGATCGAATGACGAATGTTTGGTGGTTGTGTGCTGCGATTTGGGTAGCTTGGCAAGCGTATAGAGCATGATGCGTTCCCGATTCCTGTCGATACTGGTGTTTTTGACGATCTCCGCCGCCCAGGCTGCGGAGACGAAGGAGCCGCGTGTCATTGATTTCAAAGGGCCGCCGCATTCCTACCTCGAAGCCAGGCCGAAGGACCGCTTTGCCGAGCTGCAGGAAAAGGCGCAAAAGGGCGAGGTGAAGCTGGACACCGCCAACGATAAGGCCTTCCTCACCAGCCTGCTGGCGGCGCTGAACATCCCCGTCAGCTCGCAGATCATGGTGTTTTCCGCGAGTTCGCTGCAAAGCGAGATCATCAATCCGCGCAATCCACGCGCGCTGTACTTCAATGAGGACACCTACCTCGGCTGGGTGCCGGGCGGGCTGGTGGAGATCATCGCTGCAGACCCTGAGATGGGGCCGATGTTTTATGTCTTTGACCGCCTGCGCCCCGGCGGCCCGGTGCCAAACGTGACGCGCTCCACGAAGTGCATGAACTGCCACGCCGGCAATGCCACGCGCCGTCTGCCAGGATTGATCGCGGAGTCGCTGCTCGTCTCCCGTGCCGGATCGAGCCTGGAAACCTTTCGCCGAGATGTGCAGGGGCATCAGATCCCGCTGGAGCTGCGCTTCGGCGGCTGGCACCTGACCGGCCAGCACAACATCGCCAACAACAAGGCGAACGTGATGGGCATCCCGAACAACGGGAAGAATCAGATCGCCTCCGTGAATCCGGGGCAGTACTCAGATCTAGGCCTCCTCCTGCTGCCCACCAGCGACATCCTGCCGAATCTGGTGAATGAGCACCAGATGGGCTTCGAGAACCGGCTGGTCTATGCCATCTACACCGTGCGCCAGCTCAAGAGCGAGGGCAAAGGCACGCTGGGCCCTGCGGCGAAGGCGGAGATCGAGGAACGCGCGCAGGAACTCGCCCGTTATATCGTCTTCGCCGACGAAGCCAAATTCCCCGCCAAAGGCATGGTCGGCGATCCCGCCTACGTGCAGGATTTCCTGCGCGACCGCAAAACTTCGAAGGCAGGCCTGTCGCTGAAGGATCTCGATTTGAAGACCCACATGTTCAAGCACCGCTGCAGCTACATGCTCTACACAGACACCTGGAAAGCCGCGCCCAAGGAGCTCAAGGAGCGCATCTACTACCACATGGCCCTCTACCTCCGTGAGCAGCCCGACGCCCAGCACGCGCACCTCGCCCCTGGAGAACGCGTGGCGATTCGCAACATTCTGAAGGACACGATGACGGATTTGCCGGCGTGGTGGAGGTGAGAGACCTGATCAAAACCAGACCAACCGTAGAGATAATCGGCTGACTGCATCTTGGTAGGCAGTTTATTTGGAACCAGATTGAATCCGTTCACTTCTCTGCTTCAACTCTTCAACGTGCTTGCGAACTAATTCGATTTCGCGCTGGTGATCACGCTTGAGTTCCTCGGTCTGTTCTGCCGACATCGGCGCTGGCCCGAGTGCACTCACCATTCCATCAAAAAGTTTCATTCCACAAAACAGGAATACGCCCCCCATGACAGCAAACATCATGCCGTGGGGATTGTTTGGACGTAACCTCTTAACCACCCGGTGAAAAGCGAACTGGATCCAGCGCCCCTTCGTCGCATTCTTCCAAACCTCTTCCGGGACAACGCCGCGTACCAGCGAAAATCCCGCCCATCCTTTTCCAAGAATGAAAACAGCGGCCAGTGCTTGGCGGGGAAAGTCAGCCGTCCAATCACACGCGGCATCGGGATGATCCAGCCGTTGCGACCAAAAACTGCGGTGTTCCGGCACCAAGTCACGGAATGCCAGGCCTCGCGTGATGGCAATTTGGAGGCTGTCGAGTTTGATCGAATACTCGGAGGCATCGAGCAGGTGTTGCAGTTTACGCAGGATGGAATGGGCGATGAAGGGTTTATGCAAGGCCATCAGACCCGCCGCACGAAAGAACACGTCCACCGTGCTAGGTGACAATGCATCGGTCAGACAATCATCGAGTTTTTGCACGAGCACGGCGAGGTGAGCCTGGTTGCCAGCCTTCTCCAGCGCATCCATGGCACTCTGCACGAATCCAGCACACCCGCCCCGCAACAGGCAGAAAAGGATGGCGACAGGAGCGCTCATGCCAAAAAGTTTCATGTCCTCGTCAAAGGCATCGCTGAGGATGCACTCAAGCGCGAAGGGAGGAATGCCACACTCCATCACATCGGATGCCAGCGCGCTGAGCGCCTGGGCGATGACGTCCATATGTCGCGGCGTCCCCTTTAGCGCACAATCGAGAGATTCGAGCGAATAGGACCACTGGCGCGGCCAGTTGCGCTCAGGTTTCGAGTGCCTGCGCTGCTCGATGACTGGCTCCTCACCAAGTTTGTGCGGCAGAACTGGCACCTCCCCCTCAGCCCAGGAGGACAGCAATGATGGAAGCGCAATAGGCGAAGTCGAAACGGCGGGAGGAGTCTCGACTGACGGCTCCTGGAGCAGCACATTTACGACATCATCAGCCCAGTCATCATCATGGGTCGGCGAACGCTGTTGCAGCCATTTGAGAGCCAGCTCATAGGCGGTACGCAGCCGCTGAAATCCTTCCGGGTCCTGATCGGGGCGATAAATTTTGAGCAGCTTGGCATACGCGGAACGCACCTGCTTTTCATTCGCAGTGTCGGGGTCCAGGCCAAGAATGCTCCACGGATTAGCCATTATTATCGGGAAAAAAAGGTGCCATGAAAGTGTCCAGATCCTTGGCCGCCTCGGCAATGCGTTCGCGCTCCTGGCTGATCAGGGCCGCCTCGAAGGTTTCGAGAAATCCTTCCAGCGAGCCACGCATCTCGCCTGAGAGATCGGCATACAGCCGGTTCGCCCGTTCGATGCGCGCACGGTTTTCGGGCTTGTCGGCGGGATTCGTCTTCAGCGGCTGCAGCATGCGCAGAGCTGCGGCAATCTGCTCGGCGCTGAGAGTACCCGGACGCTGCTCAAAGACCTTTGTCACCTTCTTCCCCGTTTCTTTGATGGTCACTTCGACTTCGAGAATGCTGTTCATGTCATAGGTGAAGCGCACATCCACCTGGCCTGGATACTTTTGACTTGGGCGGGAACGCAGCCCTTTGATCATGAGCTTGCCAATGCTGCGGTTGTCTTTGACCAGCCGGCTCTCGCCCTGATACACCTGAATGTTCAGCTCATCCTGCTCTGGGGAGAGGGTTTGAAAGCCTTCGCTGCGGCTGCAAGGCACCATCGTATTGCGCTCGATGATCGGAGAGAAAAAACCATTCTCACGATGCCCGCGCACCAGTTCCTTGGTGGTTTCAATGCCCATCGTGTGCGGGCACACATCGGTGAGCACCAGGTCTTTGACGGCGGCATCTTCCGCCACCAGAGCCTGCTGCACGGCCGCCCCCAGCGCCACCACACGGTCTGGGTCCAGAGTACGAGAGGGCTCCATGCCGAGCAGATCGCGCAGGTCCTCAAAAACCACGGGCATGCGACTTGCCCCGCCAACCATCAGCACGGCATCGATCTGCTTGGGCGTGAGTCCGGCATCACGCATCGCCCTGCGCACCACAGGCCGCAGACGCGCGGTGATGGAGGCCGTGGCAGTAATGAAATCATCCCGCGTAATGGATGCCTCTTTGCCATGGAGTGTGATCGTGGTGCCGGTCTGCTTTGACAGCTCGCGCTTCAGCATTTCCACGCGCTCACGCCAGCGCAAGGCTTCGTTGGCAGGAGGACTCCAGTTAAACTCGCGCTCAATCCATTGAGTGAAAGCATCGGTGTAATCCTCTCCGCCCAGCCGGCTCTCGCCCGAGGAGGCTTTGACTTCCACAACGCCTTCAAACGATTCAAGCAGCGTGACATCGAAGGTGCCGCCGCCCAGATCATAGACCAGTAGCGTGCTGAGGTCTTCCGTCGCGCGGTAGCCGTAGGCCAGCGCCGCAGACGTGGGCTCATTGAGCAGGCGCAGCACCTTGAGCCCTGCAATGGCCGCTGCATCCACCGTGGCCTGGCGCTGCAGATCATGAAAATACGCAGGCACAGTGATCACCGCCGAATCCACCGTGGTCTGCAACTGAACTTCCGCAATGCGCTTCAGCTCCCGCAGCACGAGCGCGGAGCATTCCACCGGCGACCATTTGCGCCCGCCGAACTCATAGGTTGTGTCCGTGCCCATGTCCCGCTTGAAGCATGCCTGTCCTGCATTTGGGTCTGTCACCAGACGGTCCTTGGCCGCACGTCCCACCAGCAGCGTCCCATCTTCCGCGACCGCGACGACCGAAGGAATCAGATCCTCCCCCAGTTCATTCTTCAATGTCACGGGCTCCCCATTGCTCAGAATGGCAACGAGACTGTTGGTGGTGCCCAGGTCGATCCCAATCATCGCATATTAGAAAGTGCGGTTTGTTACAGGCTCAGCTCCAGCATGCGCAGAATCGGCTTCTCCGCGCGGGCGCGCAGGTCTTCCGGCATCTCCACTCGCGGCGAGAGATCGCGCAGGCAGTCGTGCAGTTTTTGCAACGTGTTCAGCTTCATGTAGCGGCAGTCGGCGCAGGCACAGTGGCCGGTGGGGCCGGGGATGAATTTCTTGCCGGGCACTTCGCGCTCCAGACGGTGCAGCATACCGCTTTCGGTGACGATGATGAAGGTGCTAGCGGGACTGCTGCGGCAGTAGCCGATCATCTTCTCGGTGCTGCACACTTCATCGGCCAGAATGCGCACGGCGTAGGTGCATTCAGGATGGGCCACGACCTTGGCGTCCGGGTGCTCGTCTTTGATCTGCTGAATGCTGTCGCGGGTGAACTCCACATGCACGTAGCAAGCGCCTTTCCACAGGTCCATCTTGCGGCCCGTGCGTTCCATGACCCAGGAGCCGAGATTTTGATCTGGCACGAAAAGGATGGGGCGGTCTTTTGGCGCAGCTTCGACGATCTTGTCGGCGTTGCCGCTGGTGCAGATGCAGTCGCTCAGCGCCTTCACGTGGCCGCTGCAATTGATGTAGGCGATGACGTAGTAGTTCTTGGCCGCGTTCGCTTTCAAAAAGGCCTCAAGCTGGGGCCCGGGGCAGCTCTGCTCCAGCGAGCATCCGGCGTTGGCATCCGGCAGCACCACGATCTTGCCGGGGTTCACGATTTTGGCCGTTTCCGCCATGAAATGCACGCCGCAGAAGACGATGACGTCCGCCTCGGTCTCCTTCGCCTTGTAGGCAAGCCCGAGGGAATCCCCCACAAAGTCAGCGATCTCCTGAATGGCCTTGTCCTGGTAATTGTGCGCCAGGATCACGGCATTGCGCTCCTGTTTGAGACGACGGATTTCTTCGATGAGGCTGGGGGCGGTGGTGTCGACCATGGAAATGAGAGGGAAGAAGAGCGTAAAACGGAGCGGAACGAGGTCAAGAGAGCTTCGCGGAGGCTCTTCCTCGATCATGGTCCGCCCGCTAGCCGCTGCGGGATCGAAGAACTAAAAAGTGAAAACGAGGACGAAGTCCACCTCAACAGTCCTCGCCGCACGCATTCGTCATTCGTCATTCGTCATTCGACATTCCGCCTTCATCATTCCAAAGTTCCCCCCCGTGACCCAAAAACAGCCGCATCCTCTTCTCGACCTCGCTCTCACCGTCATCCTGCCGTCCATCGCCTTGGAAAAACTCAGCGCGCCGGATCGCCTCGGCCCGCTGTGGGCGCTGATCGTGGCGCTGCTGCTACCGCTGGGTTTTGGCATCTGGTGCTTCATGCAGAAGCGCGGGCTGAACTTCTTTTCCGTGCTCGGGCTGATCGCCGTCATCGTCACTGGGGTGCTGGGATTGTGGAATTTGAATGCAACGTGGTTTGCGGTGAAGGAGGCCATGTTCCCCATCTTCCTCGGCATCGCCTTTCCGCTGAGCCATCGCTGGGGCAAACCGCTCATCAATGAGATGCTGCTCAATCCCCAGGTGATCAACCAGCCCGTCCTGCACCAGGCGTTGGACACTCCGGAGAAGCACCACAGCTTCGCTCTGCTGCTCAAGAAAGCCTCCTGGGGCATGGCCGGCACGATGCTGCTCTCCTCCGCCGCCAACTTCGCCCTCGCCCTCTACCTGCTGGGAGACAAAGCGCCGGGCAGCGAGGAATACACCAAGGCTATCGGTCGCCTAAACTGGAGCGGCTTCCTCGTCATCGGCATCCCGCTCATGGGCGTCACCTTCGGCCTGCTCATGTGGCTGCTGCGCTCCATCACCCGGCTCACCGGTTTGGAGCGGGACGATCTGATGAATCAAGGCACCACGGTGCGCAAGCAGGTGAACAACGGCTGATTTCCTGCCCAGCCTAAAAAACGTTTGCCCAACCCGCAGGTGCCGTTTATAGACTTCGCCCCCGGACTCGCGCGATTAGCTCAGTGGTAGAGCATTACCTTGACATGGTAGGGGTCACAGGTTCGAACCCTGTATCGCGCACCATCTTCGATTGAAGATTCAGTCCACTAGCTAGGCTCAATTAAAGAGCCTGCCTTCATCTCTCACCCTAGCGGGATCTGCGGAACTGTGACGACAAACTCGGCCCCCTGCCCCGCTTCACTCGTCACCGCAACGGTGCCCTGGTGTGCTTCGACGATGGCTTTGACCAAGCTCAGCCCAAGGCCAAGGCCGCGCTGGGTGCGGCTTTTGTCGCCGCGATAAAGGCGCTCCCAGATGTGGGACTGATCGGTGGCGGGGATGCCCATGCCGGTATCGTTGATGGTGACGGTCACCGTGTTGTCAGCGGCGCGGCAGGCCAGATGCACCTTGCCCCCTTCGGGCGTGTATTTGAGGGCGTTGTCCAGCAGATTGGCAAAGGCCTGGCTCAGGCGCGTGGGGTCCACGGAGGCCTGGCAGTCGGGTGCGAAGTCGGTGGTGATGGTGATGTGTTTTTCCTCGCTGATGAGATCGTAGAGCTCCACCACCTGAGTGAGCAGCGCGGGGATGGAGGTCAGCTCGCGGTGGAGCTTCATCATGCCAGCTTCGGCTTCGCTGATGTCCATGAGCGCCTTGAGCATGGTGAGCACGCGGTCGGATTCTTCCACGCAATCGGCGAGTGCTTCGCGCGCCACGGGATCTGGCGTGGTCTGCACGGCGGCCTCGGCGGTGCCGCGCAGGCGCGTCAGCGGCGTGCGCAGATCATGCGCCACATTGTCCAGCGCGTGGCGCATGCCTTGGATGAGCTCTTCGTTCTTGTCGAGCAGGCGGTTGAACTCGGTGGCGAGTTCCTCCAGTTCGGTCTGACTGGCATGCGCGGTCACGCGGGCGGAGAAGTCGCCGGTGTCTGAGATGGTGCGCGCGGTGGCCACCACATCGCGCACAGGCTTGGTGGCGCGATGCGCAAAGTAGGCGCCGCCCAGCACGGCGAGCAGCAATGTGGGCGTCATCACCAGCATGAAATTGCGGCGGAAGGGCTGTAGCACCGTCTCGCGGCTGTTCGTGCTGCGGCCGACTTGCAGGATGGAGCCGTCATACAGACGGGCGGTGGCGACGGTGAGATCGCGCTCATCGTCTTTCGGGATGCGCAGCCAGTCGGGGCGCGAGGCATCGCTCCCGGGCTGCAACGACGCCGCGTCCGCCTGCAGCCAGTCGTTGGGTACATTCACAAAGAGCACGCTGCCGAGGTTGCCGGTGACGCGCACAAAGAAGGACTTCGACTTGCCTTCATCCGTGCTGTTGAGTTGCACCAGATTGCGCAGCGCGGGCAGGCCGCCGCTGGCATACACAGCGGCGCATTCTTTCAGGCGTGCCTCGATGACTTCACGGTCCTTGCGCTCCAGCGCGGAGGCCAGCAGCACGTAGAGCAGACTGAACAGCACGACCGCACTGAGCGTGAAAATCATCGCGTAGCCGAGCGTCAGCCGCACGGCGAAGCTGCGCCCCCAGGGCTTAAACAGGTTTGAAGACATAGCCGACTCCACGAATGGTTTGAATGAGCTTCACCTCAAAGTCCTTGTCCACCTTGGCACGCAGACGGTGCACCAGCACGTCCACCACATTGGTCTGGGGATCGAAGCTGTAATCCCACACATGCTCAAGGATCATCGTCTTGGTGACGACGCGGCCCGGAGTGCGCATGAGCAGCTCCAGCAGGGCAAACTCGCGACTTTGCAGCTCGATGCTGCGGCCTTCACGCCGCACTTCACGCGACAGCAAATCGAGCACGACGCCCGCAGAGGTGAGCGTCGTCGGCTCGACCACATGGGTGGCGCGGCGGATAAGCGCCTGCACGCGGGCAAGCAGTTCTGAAAACGCAAAAGGCTTGGTCAGGTAATCATCTCCACCGGCTTGCAGGCCCTTCACGCGATCATCCACCGTGGCCTTGGCACTGAGGATGACCACGGGCGTGTGAACCTTTTCTTTGCGGAGCTGACGCAGCAGCGAGAGGCCGTCCAGCTTGGGCAGCATGAGGTCCAGCACGATGCAGTCGTAACTCACGGTGCAGGCGAGATCGAGGCCTTGCTCGCCATCGGTCGCGGCATCCACACCGAAGCCGTTTTGCTTCAGCCCGTTCACGATGAACGAGGCGATCTTGCTGTCATCTTCAATCACTAAAAGGCGCATGGTTGGCGGGGAGTCCATATGGGTAGCTGCGCTGGGAAGAATTGTCCAATGTTCGGGCGCGGTGTGATCAAGGACGCCCGCTTCCATCCCGAAAAAAAACCCGCCCCGGCACTTTCGCACCAGGGCGGGCCTCGCTCACACACGATCTATCACTTACACACACACATTAGCCGGCCTTGCTTTCATCGATCACGATGAAGCGGCTGCCACCGTGGCTCCAGACCTTCACCAGAGAGACCTTGCTCTCAGGCTTTTCGCACAGGGCGGTGGCCTGCTCGGCGTCTTTGACGGGCTGACGATTGATCTCAAGGATCACATCTCCCTGGCGCAGTCCGGCATCGTAGGCCACGGAGTCTTCTTCGACCGAGGAAACCACGGCACCTTTGATCTGTGAAGGCACCTTGAGCTGTTCGCGGGTGGCCTTGTCCAGATCCGAGACACCGACACCATGCAGCGCGTCGTTGGCTTTGTCAGCGGCAGGAGTGGCATCAGCCACCTTGTCGCCGGGCAGTTCCTTGACGGTCACACTCAGGGTCATCGTCTTGCCATCGCGCAGCACATTCATGGGCACTGCGGCACCGGGGGTGGTGGAGCCGACCTGCAGCTTCAAATGACGGCTGTCGGTGACAGGCTTGCCATTGAAGTCGGTGATAACGTCACCACTCTTCACACCTGCTTTGTCAGCAGGGCTGTCAGGCGAGACACCCGACACCAGCGCACCTTTGGCGGCGTCCAGCTTGAACTGCTGCGCAAGCTGCGGAGTCAGATCCTGGATGTTCACGCCCAGGAACCCACGCTCCACACGGCCGGTATTGACGAGGCTTTCCATCACCCAGCGGGCCAGGTTGGTAGGCACTGCAAAGCCGACACCTTGATTGCCACCGCTGCGGCTCAGGATGGCTGTGTTCATGCCGATCAGGCGGCCTTCCACGTCCACCAGAGCACCGCCGGAGTTGCCGGGATTGATCGCTGCATCCGTCTGGATGAAGTCCTCATAATCGAGGCCCATCGTGGCGCGACCTTTCGCGCTGATGATACCGGTCGTCACCGTCTGGCCGATGCCAAAGGGATGACCCACGGCAAGCACCATGTCGCCGACTTCGATCTTGTCGCTGTCAGCAAAGGCCATGGCAGGCAGATCCTTGGCTTCGACCTTCACCACCGCCACGTCCGTCTTCGGATCGCGACCGATCACCTTGCCGTTGAACTCGCGTCCATCGGTCAGGCTGACCTTGATCGTGCTGGCGTTTTCCACCACGTGATTGTTGGTGAGGATGTAGCCGTCCTTGGTGACGATGATGCCGGAGCCCACGCCCTGCTCTTTGGGCGCGTGGCGCTGCTGCTGGCCGTGCTGACGCGAGTGCCCTTGCTGTTGCTGGAATTCCTCAGGCATCTGGAAGCCCGGGCCAAAGAAGCGGCGCAGGTCCATGCCACCGGGCATTTCCGTCTGGCTGGTTTTGGCCTCGCTGGAGACCGAGATTTTCACCACACTGGGTGCCACCGCTTTGACGATGGGCGAGAAGCTCGGGAAGCCCCGAGCAGCAGTGGACAGCGGCGCATCGCTGACCTGGATGTGCAGCGGCTCCGCCTTTCCGGCAGGTGCATCCTTGGCAGCCGTAAAGGCCACCAGTGAAGCACTCAGGACGCATACAGAGCCGAGGACAGCCGTGCGCTTCCAGATCGTCTGGTTGGAAGATGAAGTTTTCATAGGAGTATCAGTTGGATTCATGGGATGGGGATTGTTGGGTTGGATTGATTTCCACCTCAATAAAAGCACCCCAGGCATGGCATTTGTGTTACTGGCGCATTACAAGCGTGTAAGGTTTGCCTGTTTGCCGCTGCTAAGTATAGATAGTCTCCATTCATGTCTCAGATCGAGCCGCCAGATACCAAGGCCCAGCCGCTGCTCCGCATTCTCGTGGAGGAGATCCGGCATGGAAGGATTCAAGCAGGCGATCCACAAAGCTTCCCTACGTATTCTTTCCTGCTCGAACGGCTTGGTCGGCCCTCACCTTCTTTTTTTGCAGGTAGGCGTCTGCAAAAACTGGGACTGACAAGTCTAAACGATTGGACACTCCAGCACGAGGAGCTGCCGAAGATCACTGCATTGATTGTGAGCAAGGGAACTCACCTGCCAGGAAAGGGCTTTGCCGAATCGCACGGCCATTTCGGCGAACTCTCCTCCTGGAAGAACTGGTGGCTGCAGGAGGCGGATCGTGCCCTCCGCTATGATTGGAGTCCGTTTCTAATCTCAGCACCATATGAATCTGGCCTGGAACAGAACACGGAGTCGAAGGTGCGTGAAGGTGAGAATGAAACTAATTTGGGCGACCTCATTGTCATGCATCCGCCTCCGGCCAGGATCCGGCACAGTGACATCACAGTCGCAGAGGTATTGCAATGGCTGGCTTCAGGAGAATCTGAAAAGGAGATTCTGCGTTTGCATCCCAGCCTCCAAAGAGAAGATATCCGCGCCAGCCTTGTCTATGCGGCGGAACGTGAAATGAAATCCTCCCAGGCAACCTCGTTTACCTCTCGTTGGACTGGAAAGTTTGCTTTGCCTGAGCCTGATCCGGAGGATGCACGTCTTTCCTACCTTCTGGAAAAATATGAAAGGAACAGCCAGTGAAGGTCCTCATCGACTGCGATGTGCTTATTGATGTGGGGACAGGTCGTATGCCGCATGTGGCAGACAGCCGGCGGGTCTTGGACTGGTGTGTACGACATTACGGCAGTGGCTTCATCGCCTGGCATACGATTGCCAATGTTTATTACATGCTGCAAAAAGGCGGCAAATCTCTGACAGCACGCCAGTTCATCCATGATCTCCTGGCATTTCTGGAAGTAATTCCTTCCGGCACATCTGCGGCCAAGCATGCACTGGCGCTGCCGATGGCAGACTTTGAAGACGGGCTGCAATGCGCGGCTGCGGTTCAAGCAGGAGTGGACTTCATCGTGACCCGCAACATCAGGGATTATGCTGCGGCACCGATCTCTGCAATCCTGCCAGGCGATTTTCTCACTCAAGCACTCGCGTAACCTTCTGCGAAGGCTCGCAGCCCCCCTCACGCCAGAATCTCACTCACCACCCGCGCCTGCGGATTCTCCACGAGCACCTGCTCAGTGCCGTTGCGACGGTAGCTGAGCTTGTGGGCGTCGAGGCCGAAGAGGTGCAGTAAGGTGGCGTGGTAGTCGAAATGATTGACGACGTCTTTCACGGCGTGGTGGCCGAAGTCGTCGGTGGCGCCGTGGATGTGGCCGGACTTGAAGCCGCCGCCTGCCACCCACATGCTGAAGCCGTAGGTGTTGTGGTCGCGGCCCACCGTGCTGCGGTCCTTGGAGCCGGAGCGGTTTTGAATGACGGGCAGGCGTCCCATCTCGCCGCCCCAGTGGACGATGGTGGTGTCGAGCAGTCCGCGCTGCTTGAGGTCGATGACGAGGGCGGCGGCTCCTTGATCGACATAGGTGCAGGCGGCAGGGAGCGCGGTGCGGATGCTTTGATGGTTGTCCCAGGTCTGATTGCCGGTGAAGAGCGAGATGCAGCGCACGCCGCGCTCGACGAGGCGACGGGCGATGAGGCAGCGCGTGCCGAACTCGGCTGCGGCGGGATTGTCGATGCCGTAGAGCTTCTTGGTGGCGGCGCTCTCCTGATCGATGTCGAGCGCTTCCTTGGCCGCCGTCTGCATGCGTGCGGCCAGTTCAAAGCTCTGGATGCGCGCTTCGAGATCGGCTTCGCCGGGGCGGGCTTCGAGGTGCTCCTGGTTCAAGCGCTGCACGAAATTGAGGTAGCGTGCCTGCGCATCGCCCTTGAGGCTGAGGGGCGCGTCGAGATTGGGAATGCGCGGTTCTTTGGGACGAATGACGGTGCCCTGATACAGCGAGGGTAGCCAGCCGTTGCTCCAGTTGTCCACGCCGAGCACGGGCAGTCCGCGGGGGTCGGTTAGAGCCACGTAGGCAGGCAGGTCCTGATTTTCTGAGCCGAGGCCATACGTGAGCCAGCTCCCCAGCGTGGGCCGGCCGCCGGTGGCCTGACCATTGAGCAGGGCGTAGATGGACTGGCCGTGATTGTTCACGCCGGTGTGCATGGACCGGATGAGCGTGACGTCATCGACGATGTTGGAGAAATGCGGCAGCAGCTCGCTGACATCCATACCGGACTGGCCGTACTGCTTGAACTTCCACGGGCTGCCCAGGCACTCGCGGCTGGCACCGGCAGCATCGTCGTATTTCACTTCGCCGGGGAAATCCTTGCCGTCGTAGCGGGTGAGCTCGGGCTTGGGATCAAACAGGTCCACGTGACTCGGCCCGCCCTGCATGAACATGGAGATCATGGCCTTGGCCTGACCAAAGCCGTGCGGCATCTTGGGCTTGAGATCGAAATGCTTCGGGCCGATCTGCTCTGGACTGGCGAGGAGGTTTTGGTCCCTCAGCAGCGTGGCCAATGCGATACCGCCGATGCCGTAGGCGGAGCGGTGCAGAATGGAGCGGCGTGAGTGAAGCATGAGCTATCTACGCAGCAAAGGGGCTCATTCTTCCTGCTAAGCCTTCACAACACTCCGCAGCGTCCCCTGCGCCAGACGCGTCACAATCTCATCCCCCGGCTTCACCTCCGCAGCATCCTTGAGCACTTTCCCCGCCGCATTTGTGGCGAAGGAGAAGCCGCGCGCCAGTACGGCCTGCGGGCCGATATGTTTGAGCAGTTCGGCGCGTGATTGCAGGCGGTCCGCCAGGCGGTCCAGGCGATGCTGCAGGCCCTGCTGCAAGCGACGCGCGCCCGTCTCGGCACGGTGCACGGCCTCGGTGAGCTGCACGCGGGGATGATGCGCGGCGAGGACGTGCTGCTTCTGCGTGAGGTCGTCCGTCCAACACTGCAGGCGCTCGCGCAAGGTGTCGCGCAGGCGGGATTCGTGATCGTCGATGTTTTGCTCGGCCTGCTGGAGCAAGCGATCCGGTGCATGCAGCAGCGGGCCTTTGGCGGTGAGGTCGATGATGTGCTGATGGTGCTCCAGCAGCGTGCCGACCCGGGCTTTCAGCGTGCGGGAGATGCTGTCAAAGTGGCGCTGCAGCTCGGTGCTGTCTGGCGCGAGAAGTTCCGCTGCCGCGCTGGGTGTGGGCGCGCGCAGATCCGCCACGAAGTCGGCGATGGTGAAGTCGATTTCATGCCCGACGGCGGAGATGATGGGAATGGGACAGGCGGCGATGGCACGGGCGAGCGCTTCTTCATTGAAGGCCCAAAGATCCTCCAGGCTGCCGCCACCACGCCCGACGACGATGGTGTCCGGCACTGGCAGGCCGTAGTTTTCGGCATCGCCCAGGATTTTGAGTGCACGCACGATTTCCAGCTCGGCCCCCTGCCCTTGCACCCGCACGGGAAAGACGAGCACCCGCACCCAGGGCGCACGCCGGGTGAGGATGTTCAGCATGTCCTGAATGGCCGCGCCCGTGGGCGAGGTGACGAGAGCGACGATGCGCGGAAAGCGCGGGATGGCGCGCTTGCCTTCCGCGTCAAACAGGCCCTCCTCATGCAGTTTGCGCTTCAGGGCTTCGAACCGCTCCTGCAGTGAGCCTTTGCCCTTTGCCTGCACTTGTTTGACGACCATCTGGTACTGCCCGCGGGCCTCATACACGCTGATCTCCCCATGCACCTGCATGAGCGCACCGTCTTGGATGCGGGCGCTGCTGCGCGCGGCGGCCCCGCGAAACATGACGCAGCTCAGTTGTGCCCCGGCGTCTTTGAGCGTGAAGTACTGATGGCCGGAGGATTGCAGGCGGTGATTGCTGATCTCACCCTCCACCCACACGCTGCCGATGTGGCCTTCCAGCACGTCGCGGATTTCGCGCGTGAGCTGGGTCACAGAGAGGACTTCAGGGTCTTCGGGCATGGGGCAGCGTCCATTGACCGAAAAGCGGGCAAAGTCCAGCCGCAGCTCAGAACACCAGATGCCACAGCCAGCCCGTCAAGCCCGAGGCCACGGACCACCAGCAGCGCGCCACTTCCATGAAACCCAGCCCGGGCGCAGGCGAGGAGGCGAGAAACAGCGCGATGAGCAGGAAGGCATTGATGAGGAAGATCAGCATCATGGAGAAGAACTCGCCATTGCGCTTGAGGTCTCCCTGCTCGGCGATCACCGTTTTGACGGTGTAGGTGGCGTGAAAGAACCAGGTCAGACCCACCAGCCCATAGAGAAGACGCACAGGCTTCAGGTGCACCGTCCACTTCAAGAGGTGCACGTCATGCGCCTGCTGCATGTCCAGCGCCAGTCCCACCAGGCCAAACACCAGCATGATCGCCAGCGTGTAAAACGGGATCAAATATGGGGCCAGCGTGATCCAGGTGTTGGACTTGTCAGTCTCCACATAGCCGCCTTCGGCGCTGACCTTCCAGTCAAAGATGCGCCCGCCAAACAGCCGGGCGGTGACGAGGTGGCTGAACTCATGGCCAAAGACATACGCGGTGACCGGCCGCACCCCGGCCAGGTAGGCCACAGCCCAGAGGACACCGCCAAAGGAGAAGAAAATGAACTCCTCAGACTTCAGGAAATCCATACGCGCCACAGCCCGCCACAGCATCATGATGAGGGTGACCGCCGTCACCAAGCAGGCCGGAGCCAGCACGGCACCGCCAATCCACCGCTTCGTCAGCAGGAGGTAGCGATCCCGCTGCAGATCATGCCGGTTGTTGATCCCGGCGGGGCGGTTGCGGGTTTCATGGAGATGTCTGCGCAGGTTCGCGGTGGACATGGGAATAATAAGTTATTTAACCTTTGTTAAACATCTTCACAATTTGAATTGTGAATATGTGAACAAAATGTGCCCTATTCTTCACAATTCCCCCAACTGACTAGCGCCACAAAAACGGGTTTTGAATTGTTTCCGCCTATGCTGCTGAGGGAGGAGAAGTGAAGTGGCTCACTTGCGCCACAATGGGTGCTCTCCCGGAACCCGTTGGGGCGCAACGGGTCAACTTTCCCTCCGCCTACTTCCGAAACATGAAATACACCGCCCCGCACAGGCAGAGCCCTGCCCAGAGAAAGTCCCATTTGAGGGGCTCCTTCATGTACAAAACCACAAAAGGCACGAAAATCGTCAGGGTGACCACCTCCTGAATGATCTTCAGCTGCGGCAGGGTCAACACCGTGCTGCCGATGCGGTTGGCGGGCACCTGGAGCATGTATTCAAAAAACGCGATGCCCCAGCTGATGAAGGCGGCGATGAACCACGGCTTGCTCTTCAGATCCTTCAGGTGCGCATACCAGGCGAAGGTCATGAAAATATTCGACCCCATCAGGAGTCCCACCGCTTTGATCACAGGCCAGTTCATGCATGCATGAGAGCATAGGAATGATGGATGCCAAGCGTGGCAGTCCCGAGCATGGCCTGACTGCGGCGTGGGGCTTTCCTGTAGAATCGGAACGCTGCCAATTCTCCGCCCATCTTCGTCCACGGCACTATGCCCCACCCGCCAGCGCAGAGCCGCGCACCAGGAGATCCAGGAAGCGCTCCTCAAAGGCCTCGTCGCTGGTCACCTGCATGAAATCGACGCTGTGGCTGGCGCATTCACTGGCGAGGTTGCCGACGAAGGCGTCAAAGGTTTCCACATAGCGCTGCACATCGCGCTTGGTCAGCCAGAAGCGGCGGCGCTCGCCGGTTTCGACTTCGGTGAGCTCGAGTTCGCCTTCGACCTCCGGCAGGCGCTCCTCGGGATGCACGATCTGGAGGAAGTGGTTCTCCCCCGGCCATGCCGAGACCCGCGCCACGGCCTCGGTGGCGCTGCCGATCTCACGGCCAAAGAAATCGCTGATGATAAAGATGATCCCATAGCGCTGCTTGCTGGGGCGGAATTCCTCAAAGCAGCGCTTCATGTCGGTGAGGCCTTCAAACTTCAGCTTCATCACCGCCTGGATCACTTTTTCGATGTTCCCCTGCCCGCGCAGAGGCGGCAGTTCCTGATGCACGCCGCTGCTCATCGAGTACAGGCTCACGCGCTGCTGCGCGCTCAGCGCCAGATACGCCAGCGCCACCGTGAAGCGCAGCGCCTGCCGCCGCTTCTCGGGAAAAGGCTGCGCCATGGAGGTGCTGGTGTCCACCATGATGTGGAGGTTCAGCTCCTGCGTTTCCTCATATAGACGCACAAAGAGCTTGTCGAGCCGCGCATACAAACGCCAGTCGATCGCTCGGTAGTCCTCACGCGGTGTGTAGTGGCGGTAGTCCTTGAACTCGCGGGTGAACCCCGTGGCCGAGGTCGATTGCGATCCCCGCCGCATCAACTGCCGCCGCTTGCGCAGCCGCAGCGCCAGCACCCGCAGCCGGTCCAGAAAGGAGGCGTCAAAGAGGTCTTCGCGTTCGAGGGTGTCGGGCATCGGGGTGTTGTTCTCCAAATCTTCCTGAATTTTAAAAGCTGAGTGCTCGCTCAAAGATCACAATGACATCGCCTGCAGACAAAGGCTCTTTTGAAGAGATCGTTCTGACAGAAGGCTGGGTAGCAAGCCGTGGAGGAAAGCGAACTCCGTAAAAGGCAGCAGTCCGGGGCTTCCACACGGCAACGTAATAAAAAGAGGGATGAAAAGGCTTTTTGCTGACGCTTTGAACCACCGCGCCCACTGAGACACCCGGCTTGAAGATTTTGCTGCCAAACGTGCCGCAGACAATCACATCCTTGTCTTTGGATTTCTGCCACGCAGGCGTGGCAGCCATGAAGCCCAGATAAGCTCGGCTGAAATTTTCCGCAGGCACCGGCTCGGAATCACTGTAAAGAGACGGGATACTGGGCTCCGCACTTCCTGAGTGATGGCAGGCACTCAGGAAGCAAATGCTGAAAAAGATCAAGATGAAGCATTTCATGAGCGCAGGCCTGCACGGCCAGCAGGCCATGGGAGTTTCAGACAGGGCACGAACTCTCTCCAGCAGCACCGAATGTGCAAGGCTCGTTCATGCGCCGGTCAAAATTTGCAGAAAGAGGCTTCAATGCCCCATGCTCGCTTCATCGGTGGTGGCTGTGTTCAACGCTCGCGATTGCTGCAAAGATACTCACCGGGATCAGCAGGACGAAAATACGCAGCAACCACAGCAAAATGTCGGCCTGGGGCTTGAGCGCCTGTGCCATGACGTCCGCGGCGCGCTGCGGGCCCAGCACCGCAGCCAGCAGCTCGCGGGTCACGTCTTTGCCGCCCATGCAGTTCGTGTAGAGCGTGTGGATCGTGAAAAAGATACCCCAAGGGATGCCCCACCAGCCCACCACCATGGAAAGCAACGTCCACGGCCAGGCATGTGCGCCCGGCCCATGACCCGAGCGAATGTACTGAATGCCTGAGCTGCGCTGGAAGCTGATGATGACGAGGGAAAAATTATAGCGGAAGATCCTGAAGCGGCCGCCGCGCAACACATCGTCTTCGATCTGATGGAGGGTCATACCTTCCGTGCCAGCCAAGGGCCTTCCATTCTTGCCAAGCAGTGGCCGGCTCAGGTAAACGAAGACGTCCTCTTGTGACGAGGCGTTTGGAGTCGTGGGCAGAGGTGGTGGCGTGTTCATGAGGAATGACGAGCCGCACTTGAAGCAGGTTTTTACCATTCTGGCAAGAAACGGCCTTGCGCCGGTTAAGCTTTTTCGGTAGGCACAAAGCTGCATGAGAATCCGCGCCGCAAATCATCCAAGGGGAGTAACCAGCCTGGGCTTCATCGGTCACCTCACCGCTCTCCTTTTGCTGATAGCCGGATGCCAGGGCGTCCACGTGGCTCTGAACAATCGCGTACCCTTGGAGCTTACGATGACTGATTTCATTGCCCAGAGGCCGGAGGCCAAGTGGCTGGTGCTGAAGGATGCCGGGGTCAGCCTCACGGAAGCAGCCTACGAGGCATGGATGGGAAACATCTCTGACGTTTTTATTCCTGTTCGGCCCGCCGGGCAGTCGATGAGCGAACCGATTCACCTCCTGCTTTCAACCCAGGACGAAGCCATCGTATCTGCATTGAAAAAACTGCGCGAGTACGGCGGCACAAAGGAGAAGACGATCACTGCGGCCTCACGGCAGGCAGACAAGCTGTTCATGCAAAAAGACCTATCAGGCCTGATTCGTCACGGCCTCGTCTCCGGGTTGGTAACGCGGTTCAGACTGTCCAGACTGAACCTCCCACTGGCGGAGGATTATATCATTTTGGATGCCGACGCGACTCCCTCCCCCTACCTCCCTCTCTGCATGCTGGGAGGAGCACTGCTGATCTGGTTTTTCATGCTGTGCGATGCCATCAGGATCGCCGACTGGCGCAGGCGGCAAAGAAAGCATCGATCCGCCAGCTGGTGATCCGAGGAATAGACTTGTTCTCAGATATAGCTTCAGGCTCAGCGCTTCATTGCGTGGTCGTAGATTACCATGTGGGCGGAGTCACCGAAGCGGATCGGTGATAAGAAGGAAGTGTTGAAGCAACCCTAAACACACCACCCACATGGCTACACAAACTACGCGAAGCAGCAGGACAAACAAGAGCGTCAAGGCGACGAAGGTGAAAGCGAGCAGCACAAAAGTGGCTGCCACCGCCCTGGCAGCAACGCCGCCGTCATCGCCCACTCCCCCGCCGCCCACACCGGAGGCATCCGCCGTGCTGCCAGCATCGCTGCCCGAACTCATGGTCATGG
>JANYCZ010000021.1 GCA_025360015.1 Verrucomicrobiota bacterium
AATCGTATCAACAACTCACAACAAACACGAGGCGAACCACTCGCCGTAGAGTCATCACGAAAAAGAAACCCGAAGAAAAACACAACTCACCTTTGACAGGCCCTCATAGCAGGATGGGTGTGGCGACAGCCCGCCCGTCCATCAGCGCATGGCAACGTCCATGACGCTCAGCCTCCCGGAGTCGGGCGGTTCGGCGCAGCAACCTATGGATGATAAGAAATCTCCATCCCGCCAAACACACCCAACCCACCTAAAGAGCAGTCTCGCTACTCGGGAACCAGTCTATTCCAGGACAGCAGGGCAAATCATTCACAGGCTCCCGGAGGGAGCACGGAAATTAGCCGGTGGTGAAGCGAGCCTTGGCGAGCGAGAACCACCGGACCAGGCCCATGACACCATCCCCATTTAGGAATGCATACCGGCGGTATGCGAGAAGCGTTCTGCCTGCCAGCGCCCACGAGAAGTTTGCTCACGCTCCACATCATGTGGGCAAATACCATGTTCCATCCAGCGGTGAATAATATCCCCAGGTCCGCCGCGAAGGCGCCAGCAAAGGGGTCCGCACACTCCGTGTGCGGTTCCTGGAGCATTCTAAATAATTTTGTGTCCCATAAATCCAGGGCAGCCAATGCGGTTCTCCCTCTCCCCGCCCCTGACACACGACGACAAGGAATATTTTTCTTGGGGGAGAGGGGCGGGGTGAGGGGACGCACCTCACCCGCTCTGGCCGAGTGCCATTCGCGTTCGTGTACGCTCAATGCATGAACCGCACCCCCACATTCAAAACCTCTCTCCCCATTCCTTTGCTCTCCATTCCCTTGCCAAAAAACAAACACCCCTTTCGCCCACAACCCCTCACCTCCGCGTGCCTCCCATTTCCAAAGTGCATTTTAGATACATCCTTGTGCGCGTCTCGCCCACAACCCCTGACAGATTCCGCACCCACGACCTGTAATTTCCCCAGCCCCTCCGCCATCCCCCAATGCCCCGTCTCCATCCTCACCAAGCTCCGTCCCACCTCATGCGCCTCTGCCGCGTGCCCGGACTCATCATGCTTGCGTTGAACATGGCATCAGCAATGGCAGGCGCACCAGTCGCTCCCCTTCAAATCGACAAGAGCTGCATCGAATGCCACGACAAGGACAACACCAAAGGCAGCCTCGATCTCACCGCTCTCCCCTTCGACCTCACCGATCACGCCACCCGCGACCGCTGGATCCGCATCCATGACCGCATTGAAAAAGGCGAGATGCCCCCCAAGCCTGAAGACCTCCCACAACCAGACCGCGCCGAACTCGTCAAATCCCTGTCCACTTCCATCTACAATGCCGATCACGCCGACATCCTCGCCCACGGCCGCGGCCCGCTCCGCCGCCTGAACCGCGACGAATACGAACAAAACCTCCGGGACATCCTTCACCTCCCCGACCTCGACATCCGCGACATCCTCCCCGAAGACCGCGAAGGCCACCGCTTCAACAAAACCACCGAGATGCTCGACATGTCACGCGTGCAGCTCGTCGCCTACCTGGACGCCGCAGAGGCCGCCCTCCACGCCGCCATGACTACCGAAGCCGCCCCGGCGCCGGTCACCAAATATCGCGCCGTCGGCACCGATCTCTTCCCCGGCACCGGCACCTTCGGCAATCGCGAGGCCATGTTCTTCACCCGCGACAACAAGGCCATGGAGTTCAAAGGCAAGGGTGACAAATCAGAAAAAGAATACGCCAAAGATGAGACGATTGAAATGGCCCTCTTCCGCGCCGCAAGCTGGCCCTACCTAGGCACCCCCAAACACTTCACCGCCAAACGCACCGGCAACTACAAAGTGCGCTTCTCCGCCCGCGCCGTACTGCAGCAGCCCGGCTACATGGTCATCCCCGCCAGGCAGCCCGTGCCCATGACCTTCCGCACTCGCAAACCTGCGGGCGTGGACATCATCAACGAAGTTCACGACGCCGGCGGCATCATCGACATCCAATCCACCAAGCAGGTCTTCGAAACCACGGTGCGTCTCCGCGAAGGCGAAGCCATTGAGTACAGCCTCCTCGGTCTGCCCATGCCGCTGGCCATGAATCCCAACGGCTCCGCCCCCACCTACCGCTACCCACCCTTTCCTGAAGGCGGTCAGCCCGGACTCGCCGTTCAGTGGCTCGAAATCGAAGGCCCCATTGAATCGCAATCCTGGCCTCCACCCTCCCACCGTGTTCTATTTGACGATCTCGGCGTCGAGGTCAAACCCAAGGACCCCCAGCAAGATGCCAAACGCCTCCTGCGCCGCTTCGTCAATCTCGCCGCACGCGAACCAGTACCCGAGGAAGATCTGAAAATGTTCGACGCCCTCATCCTGGCCCAACTCACCAAGAACGTCCCCTTCAGCGCGGCCATGCTCGCCGGTTACAAAGCCTTCCTCGCCTCCGGCGACTTCATCTACGTGCGCGAACCCATGAAGGCCGACGACCACTTCGCCATTGCCTCCCGCCTCTCCCATTTCCTGACCAACTCACGCCCCGACTCTAAGCTCATGGAGCTTGCCCAGCAC
Source organism: Verrucomicrobiota bacterium (assembly GCA_025360015.1). Classification (GTDB taxonomy): domain Bacteria; phylum Verrucomicrobiota; class Verrucomicrobiia; order Verrucomicrobiales; family Verrucomicrobiaceae; genus Prosthecobacter. The sequence goes on from JANYCZ010000021.1 coordinate 2,543, forward strand.
AAACAATTGCGTGACCCGCAGATACTCCGCGCAGAAACCGAACGCCTCATCGCCAGCACCGGCTTTGATCGCTTCGTCCAAAACTTCACCGACTGCTGGCTCAACCTCCGTCACATCCGCCGCGACGACCCCGACATCCGCCTCTTCCCCGAGTACCGCTTCGACGAATACCTCGTGGAAAGCATGGAGCGCGAAACCCGCACCTTCTTCACCGCGATGATCCGCGACAACCTGCCCGCCAGCGTGCTGGTAAAGGCAGACTTCGTCTTCGCCAACGACCGCCTCGCCACACACTACCAGCTTCCACCACTCACCGGCTCCGCCATGCGCAAAGTCACCCTGCCCAAGGACAGTCCTCTCGGCGGATTGCTCACGCAGGCCGCCGTTTTAAAAGTCAGCGCCAACGGCACCAACACCTCCCCCGTCGTGCGCGGAGCCTGGGTCATGGAGCGCCTCCTCGGCCAGCCACCACCGCCGCCACCCTCCAGTGTCCCTGCCGTGGAGCCCGACATCCGCGGTGCCAAAACCATCCGCGACCTCCTCGCCCTCCACACCAAATCCAAATCCTGCGCCGCCTGCCACGCCCGCTTCGATCCCGTCGGCCTCGCCCTCGAAAACTTCGACATCCTCGGTGGCTGGCGCACGAACTATCGCGGCCTCGAAGAAGGCCAGCGCATCACCGGCATCGACCGCGCCGGACACAGCTTCAGCTACACCCTAGCCACCCCCGTGGACTCCGCCGGCAAACTCCTCGACGGCCGCACCTTCCAAAACATCATCGACCTCAAAACCCTCATCGCCGCCGACCCCCGCCAGCTCGCCCGCAACCTCCTCCACCAGTTCACCATCTACGCCACCGGCACCCCCGTCCGCTTCTCCGACCGCCCCGAAATCGAATCCCTCCTCAACACCTGCGCCAAAAACAACTACCCCATCCGCGACCTCCTCCACGCCCTCATCCAAAGCCCCATCTTCCTCGGACAGTCAGAAAAATGATCGAAGCTTCTCAACTCTCCTCAGACAATGTCTATCACCAAGGTCATTGACGACCCCTCCGCCGACTGGCTGCGGGAAGCCCCAGCGTCTGAGTCAGCGATCGCCAGTTTGGTCGCCGCATCTTCATTGGAACTTCCAACCGACTATTTGGATTTCCTCCGCCTCTCAAATGGTGGTGAAGGAGAGCTTGGAATTCAGCCAGGGTGGTTTCGTATTTGGAGAGGTGAAGAAGTCATCCAGGCTGCGACCGATTACCAAGTGCCTGAATACGCGCCAGGCTTCTTCGCATTCGGCACAAATGGAGGCGGCGAAATCCTTGCATTTGACTGCCGCAGTGCGCCTCCTTGGCCAGTCGTTGCACTTCCATGCATCAGCTTGGCGCCCGCTGAGGCCATGCCCGTGGCCGCGAACTTTGGCGACTTTGCTCAGCAAATGGGAAGAAGCTATGAAGAGTAACTAGTTATGACCTCCTCTGCCTTCAAGAACTCCCAGCAAAGCCTCTGCCGCCCCATCCTCAAACTGAGGAGACTGAAGCGTATAAGTGCGACCATGCTCCAGAGGCCCGCCAATGTCTTCGTTATCAATATCGACCGCCAAGGAGCGAATCAAACGAAGCTTGTCAGCCACCGACAGCAACCGCGCCAGTGGCAGGATTTCACTGAGAGTCATGCAGCAGGGTTGGCCGTTTGGACATTCAAAGTCAAAACTCCAATGAACGTCCCTTACATCGCGAAACCTCTTACCCACGCCTCGCACCCTCCCTACGCGATCCCAACGTCGCGTATCTTCCCGACGCTATCCTTCGACACAACACTCCGCCCTACACCAGCCCCAAAGGGGCTGCGTAATACAGCCCAGGGTCAGCCGAGCCTAAGCGAGGCGACCCTGGGTATAGCAACACACGACCGGGAAGCAAACCCACCGCTCCTTTGCACCCAACGATCACCAGCAGCGTCTGCAAAACGCCCCGCCACGCATCTGCCCGCGCGCCGCCAACTCACTGTACTCTGATTGTCCCATGAACGCTCCTTACATCGCCAAACCCTTTTCTCGTCGTCGCTTCTTGCATAGCGCAGGGGTGACGCTGGCTCTCCCGTTGCTGGAATGCCTACGTCCCGTCTTCGGACGCGCCGCACAAGTGAAGCCACCCCAACGCCTCCTCATCATCTCCAACAACCTCGGCTTCCTCCCCAAACCCTTCTTCCCCAAAAACTCTGGCCGCGATTACGAACTCTCTCCAACCCTCGCGCCCCTCGCCGAAGTCCGCAACGAGTTCACCCTCTTCAGCGGCATGTCTCACCCCGACGTCAACGGCGGCCACAGCGCCGAAAACTGCTTCCTCACCGCCGCACGCGGCCCCACCAAGAGCGGCTTCCGCAATCAAATTTCCCTCGATCAATACATCGCCGAAAAACTCGGCCAGCAGACCCGCCACACCACGCTCAACCTCGGCGTCAACATCGACAGAGCCAACCGCAGCCTCTCCTGGACCCGCGATGGCGTCCTCCTTCCCGCAGAAGACAGCGCACCCGCCCTCTTCCGCCGCATGTTCGTCCAAGGCGATCCCGCCGCAGTCAAAAAGCAACTCCAGCAGCTCGACGAGCGCGGCAGCATCCTCGACACACTCCTAGACCAAACCAAACGCCTCAGCCGCGACCTCGGCAGCACCGACCGCGCACGCCTGGATCAATACCTCACCTCCGTCCGCGAAGTCGAAGAGCGCCTGCTCACTGCGCGCGAATGGGAACTGAAACCCAAGCCCGTCGCCACCCAGCCCGAGCCCAAAGACATTCAGGACAAAAAACTCATCTTCGAAAAATTCGATCTCATGCTCTCCATGGCACAGCTCGCCTTCGAGTCCGACTCCACCCGCATCGTCACCCTCATGGTCGATGCCTTTGCAACACCCGCCTTCCATCTCCCCGGCGCTGACAACACCACCGAAGGCTATCACGGCCTCAGCCATCACGGTCAGTCCGAAGAAAAAGTACGCCAGCTCGCCGAAGCAGACCGCGAACAAATGCGCCTCTACAAAAAACTCATTCAAACGCTCGCCTCCAAGCGCGAAGACGAAGCCCGCCTCCTCGACCGCACCATGGTCCTCTTCGGCAGCAACATGGGCGACGCCAACACTCACGACAATTACAACCTCCCCATCCTCCTCGCCGGTGGCGGTTTCAAACACGGCCAGCACCTCGCCTTCAAACGCGACAACAACCTCCCCCTCAGCAACCTCTTCGTCTCCCTCCTCCAACGCCTCGGCGTCGAGTCCGACAACTTCGGCTCCAGCACCGGCACCGTGTTAGGCCTCACGTAAGAATCGCCATGGACGAACAAAGTTTGGGCCGAATGACTCTCTCATAGTCAGAAGTCATCAAACGATCCAGCGCACGTTTGTAGTACCGGCTTTAGCCGGAATCTGGATCTGGAAATCCGCTTTGTAACCACTGAAGTTTCCGGCCCGTTCATGCATAGCCCCCTGCCCGTGTCCCGCCTTCGCGTGGGTTGCACTCGTCACATTGTCAGGAATGGTTCCCCTTTTGAAACCAGCCCTGCTCATCCTCGCGTCAATCTCATGGACGTGGTTGAATCCCCAGCTCTCCAGCCTGGACCACCGCCAGCATGAACTCCATTCAAAGCTGGCAGAGCTTCCGTCATTGCCCGCACCACAACCCCAAGAGCACGCCGGCTTCCACAGCGGTCTCGCACCCCACGCCGATTCCGTCCGCTGGGTCCAGATCGACCTCGGAGCCAAATACCCGCTGGATGCCGTTGTCATCATCCCCGCCATGCTCGGCGTAGCCGAAGCCTACGGCTTCCCAAAACGCTTCCGCATTGATGCCTCCAACGACCCTCTTTTTGCTGAATCCGACACACTGCTCGATCAAACTGTCTCCGATGCGCTTCCCTCCCTTGCGCCATGGTGCGTCATCGCAAAAGGCGTCAAAGCCCGCCACGTCCGCTTCACCGCCACCAAACTCGCCGCCCAGCCCCACCAAACCCAGCGCTTCATCTTCTGCCTCGGCGAACTCCTCGTCTTCAGCCACGGTCGCAACGTAGCCCTGCACGCCCAGGTGCTGGCCCCCAATTCCGTCGAAACCCTCCCCACCTGGTCCCCCCGTCACCTCGTCGATGGCGCTTACGCACTTGGCCTCCCAGTGCATCCAGACGAAATAAACGGCAACGGCTGGCACAGCGGCATCTCCACCACCGCCGATGCCACGAAATGGGTGCAGGCCGATCTGGGCGCACCGCGCGACATCCAGGAAATCCGCCTCATCCCCGCCCACCCTCGCGACTACCCCGAGCGCTCCGGCTTCGGTTTCCCCCACCGGTTCAAAGTGGAAGCCGATGGCCGCACCATCTTCGACACCACCACCGCAGACTTCCCCAATCCCGGCGACACCCCCGTTGCCTTTTCCTTCCCCCGCCTGCGCGCTCAGACGCTCCGTTGCACCGCCACCCATCTCTGGGAACGCAGCGGCGACTTCGTCTTTGCCCTCGCAGAACTGCAGGCTTTCGACGCCGGAAAAAACATCGCCCGGGATGCCGTCATCACAAGTTCCGACGACACCCTCACCCCCTCCTGGAGCCGCGCCGGCCTGATCGACGGCCGCAGCAGTTCCGGCCTGCTGCTTGATGAAGCCTCATGGCTCGCAGATCTCGCCAAAAATCGCCGGATCACAGAAGAACTCGCCGCTTTGGAAACTCAGCGCATTACCGCGCTTAGCATCGCACAAAAGCGCGCGGCATGGCTGGCAGGCGCAGTGTTTTGCCTCGCCATCGTCATCGCCTCGCTGCTGGTATTGCGTTCCCGCCGCTCCCGCCGTCGCGAGATCGAATCCCTCCGCCACCGCATTTCACGTGATCTCCATGACGACATCGGCAGCCACCTCGGCAGCATCCGCCTCATGTCCGAGCTCGCTTTGCGCGACGGCTCCGCATCCGATTCCCTCGAAGAAATCCATCGCCTCGCCGGTGAAGCCGCCGAGTCCATGCGCGGCATCATCTGGCTCGTGCGCGAGGGCGATGCCCCACCCCTGACCAGCCTCGTCGAAGCCATGCGCCAAAGCGCAGCTTCGTTGTTGAAAGACATCGACTGGCAAATGGAGGCACCGAGCAGCAGCGAAACCGCCACCGCCTCTCTCGAATTTCATCGCCAGGTCTTCCTCCTCTTCCGCGAAGCCGCGCATAACATCGCTCGTCACGCACATGCTGCAAAGGTGCGCATCGAAGTGTACTGGAAAGCAAAACACTTCCATCTTCGCATCGAAGACAACGGCTGCGGCTTCGATGTCGCCGCGATCACTGCTGGCAATGGCCTCGCCAATCTCCAGCACCGTGCCACCGTGCTCTGCGGTGCACTGCAGATCAACAGCAGCCCCGGCAGCGGCACCTGCATCACCTTGGAGGTCGATTTCTCATGAACACGCTCTGGATCGTAGAAGACCACGCTGCCTTCCGGCGCACTCTCGTGCGCGTTTTGAACGCCGAAACCGACCTGAAGTGCACTCGCGATTTCGATTCCTGCGAAAAGCTGCTCGCCTCCCTCGCCAAGCCCGACGCGCCCGATTTGATCCTCCTCGATGTCGGCCTGCCCGGCATGAGTGGAATCGACGGCATTCGGCTGATCAAAGAGCGAGCACCCAAGACGCTCGTCGTCATCCTCACCGTCTTCGAGGACGATGACAAAGTCTTCCAGGCCATCTGCGCCGGAGCTGCGGGTTACCTGCTCAAGACCAGCAGCGGTGCCGACATCACCCAGGCCGTGCGGGATGCGCTGGCCGGAGGATCGCCGATGAATCCGCGTATCGCCCGCCGCGTGCTCGACATGTTTTCCAAATTCGCCCCGAAGCAGAACGATTACGGTCTCAGCGAGCGCGAAAAAGAAATCCTCCAGCTCATGACCACCGGTCTAATCAAAAAGGAGATCGCCGACAAACTCACGCTCAGCGTCCACACCGTCGATACCTACCTTCGACGCATCTACGAGAAACTGGCGGTAAACACGCGCACGGGGGCCGTGGCCAAGGCTATAAAGGAGGGGCTGGTATGATGTCCCGCGCTCGCGTGGCATGAAAAGGTTGGGTGAACGCCGTATGAGTGATCCATGCGCCTATCTGTACTCATCATCTTCGCGGCTGTGCCTGCCTTTGCGGTGGATTTTGTGCGTGAGGTGCAGCCGATTTTCGCAAAGCACTGCTATGAGTGCCACGGCGCGAAAAAGCAGAAGAACGACTACCGGCTCGACATCAAGACCATCGCTCTGACGGGTGGCGAGGATCACGCGCCGAACATCGTTCCAGGCAAGAGTGCTGAGAGTCCGCTGATTCGCTTCGTGAGCGGTGCGGATGAGAAGATCACGATGCCACCGAAGACAAAGCTCAGCAGTGCGGAAATCGATGTGATCAAACGTTGGATTGATGAAGGAGCTGTGTGGCCGGAGAACGCGGACGTGGCCAAAGTGGAGGACCGGCTCGACTGGTGGAGCTTTAAGCCGCTGGCGAAAAGGGAGGGGGGCATTGATGATTTCATTCGTGCGAAGCTCACCGAGCATGGCCTCAAGCCCGCGCCACAGGCCGACGCGCGCACGTTGATTCGCCGGTTGTACTTTGATCTCACCGGCCTGCCGCCTTCTCCGGCGGAGGTGGAGCGTTATGCAGCGCAGCCATACGAAAAGCTGGTGGATGATCTGCTGGCCTCGCCACGCTATGGCGAGCGCTGGGCGCGGCACTGGCTGGACCTTGTGCACTACGGTGAAACGCATGGCTATGACAAAGACAAGCCGCGAATGAACGCGTGGCCGTACCGTGACTACGTCATCCGTGCGCTGAACAGCGACAAGCCCTATGCGCGCTTCATCGAGGAACAAGTCGCAGGGGACGCACTCTATCCTGGCACGACGGACGGCATCACCGCTCTCGGCTTTATCTCTGCCGGGCCATGGGATTTGATTGGCCACGCGGAAGTGCCGGAAACAAAGCTGGATGGCAAAATCGCGCGGCATCTGGATCGCGATGACATGGTGCAAAACACGATGGGTGCGTTCTGCTCGCTCACGGTCGGCTGTGCGCAATGCCACTACCACAAGTTCGACCCCATCTCGCAGGAGGATTATTATTCATTGCAGGCTGTGTTTGCGGCTATCGACCGCACGGATGTGAACTACTACCCCGATGATGCGTCGATGCAGCGGTTCACAGGTTTGGAACAGCAGCGTCAGAACATCGCCGCCAGCATCAAGGCGCTGGAAGAGCCACTGAAGCAGAAAGCAGGCGAAGCCTACACGGCACTCAGCAAGCGCATCGACGGCGCTGCTGAAAAAGCCTCGGGCACGAATCCGAATGTGAAGCCGGACTTTGGCTATCACAGCGCCATCGCGATGGAGCAAGACACGGTGAAGTGGGTGCAGGTGGATCTCGGCAGGAGTGTGGAGATCCAGCGCATCGTGTTGAAGCCCTGCTACGATGACTTTGGCGGCATCGGTGGTGGCTTCGGCTTTCCAGTGCGTTTCAAGGTCGAGGCGAGTGATGATCCTGCGTTCAAAACCGGCGTGACACTCATCTGGAAAAAGCATGACATGACGTTCATGAACGACTTCAAAAATCCTGGTCTCATGCCTTTTGAGACGGGCACTGCAGATGATGACGGTGCCATGGGCAGATACGTGCGCATTACCGCTGTGAAGCTCGCGGAGCGGAAGAACGACTACATCCTCGCGCTGTCCGAGATGGAGGTCTTTGCGGACAAAAACGGCCCAAATCTCGCCGCAGGTCGGCCGGTCACGGCACTCGACAGCATCGAAGCCGCGCCCCGCTGGCAGAAGGACAACCTCACGGACGGCATCGCGCCCGAGGCACGCACTCTGGAGGACAAACAGCGGCTCATCGCCGAACGCGATGCCCTCATGCTTGCCCAAGCCGATGCTGCGAAGCGTCAGCAACTCATCGACGCTCGCAACCAGCGCGCGGTCATTGATGCGGAGATCGGCAAACTGCCGAAGCCGGGCAAGGTGTATGCGGGAGCCATTCACACCGGTACGGGAAATTTTCGAGGCACGGGCAACGAAGGCGGGAAGCCGCGGGTGATCCAGGTGCTCAAGCGCGGTGACATTAAACAGCCTGCGAAGGAAGTCGGGCCGGAGGGCATAACTGCGCTGAGCGAAGCCTTTCATGATGTGTATCAACTTGCTGGTGACGGCGAGTCTGCCCGCCGTGCCGCCTTGGCTCGCTGGATCACTGATACGAACAACGTGATCACCTGGCGCAGCATCGTAAACCGCGTGTGGCAGCACCACTTTGGGCGTGGTCTGGTCGATACCGCGAATGATTTTGGACGCATGGGCGGCAGGCCGAGTCATCCTGCACTGCTCGACTGGCTGGCCGTCACGTTTCGTGACGAGCTCGGCGGCAGTTTGAAGCGGCTGCACAAGCTGATCGTGCTGAGCGAAACGTACCGCCAGTCGTCAGACAAAGCGGAACCGGCGGATGCGAACAACGTCTTCCTCTCCCACCAAAACCGCCGCAAACTGGATGCGGAGTCGATACGCGATTCCATCCTTGCCGTGAGCGGCAAGCTGGATCTCAGAATGGGCGGGCCGAGCTTTCAGGACTTCGTCATCGAAAAGCCGCAGCACAGCCCGCATTACGAATACCAGCTTCACGACCCCGAAGATCCGAAGTCCTGGCGGCGCAGCATCTACCGCTTCATCGTGCGTTCGCAGCAGCAGCCCTTCATGACCGTACTCGATTGCGCGGACCCCTCCATGCGGGTGGAGAAGCGCAATGAATCGCTCAGCCCGCTGCAAGCGCTGGCCATGATGAACAACGGCCTCGTCGTCACCATGGCGAAGCATTTTGCTGAGCGTGTGGCGAAAGAAAGGCAAGGGATTGAGGCCCAGACACGGCACGCCTTTGTGCTGGCGCTCTCGCGCAGTCCTACTGCGGATGAAATCGATCCTCTGCTCGAATACGCGCAGCGCGAAGGCCTCGAGAATACCTGCAGGGTGATTCTCAATCTGAACGAATTCAGCTTCGTGGACTGATAGCTCGCCGCGCTGCGGACGTTCCATGCAGCAACCATCGCATGAGAGCTTCCCACCTCGCCTATCTGATCTTCACCTATGCCACGCTGCTCTCCGCGCAGCAACCGGAGGCTGAAATCCGCCATGTCACCCTTTGGAGCGATGGCACGCGCATGGCGGGAGACTTGTATCTGCCGCATGATCTGAAAGAGGGCGAAAAGCGTGCCACGGTGTTATTTTGTGCCGGGACCGGCGGGGTGAAGAAAGGCAATGGGGCGCAGTATGCGAAGCGTTTTGTGAAGGAGGGCTTCGTCGTGCTCGCCTTCGACTATCGCGGCTGGGGAGAGAGCGACTGCAAGCTCACCCTGCCTGAGCCGATGCCGAAAGCGGATGCCGACGGCACGGTCACCGTGAAAGCCAGACCGGTGCGCTGGCAAATGGACATGGCAGATCAAACTCTCGACATCCGCTGCGCGCTCAGTTTTCTCATGGGCGAGCCCTGTGTGGATGCGGAGCGCATCGGCCTGTTTGGCACCAGCTACGGCGGCGGGCTGGTGGTGTGGGTCGCGGGGAATGACCCACGCGTGAAGTGTGTCGTCTCGCAAGTGCCTGGCATGGGGGGTGGTCGCCCGCCCGCAGCATTGAAGTATGCAACCGACCTCGCGGTGAAGCAGGCGCGCGGCGAGACCGAACCTGTGCCCATCGAAACGGGCAAGCTCGGCGGCAAGATGGCCGCGTATGCGCAGATGCGCGCCAATCCGGCCAAGGGTCTCGGTTACAATCCCATTGAGGCTGCTTCCAAAATCACCGCGCCGACGATGATCTTGGTGGCGGAAAAAGAAGACCTCATGAGCAACGCTGAAAACGGCCTGCGCGCTTTTCAGGCGCTGCAGAAGAACTTCGTGAAGAGCGAGTATCATGTTCTCGCAGGCATCGGCCACTACGGCGTGTACCAGGAGAAGTTCGAGGAGGCCACCAAGCTGGCAGCGGACTGGTTTCACCTGCATCTGGACGCGCACCTCAAGAAACCATGAAGCAGCGGTCGCTAGCCGAAGAATAACAACGAAAGCAGGAGGAGATGGCGCTTGTTGCCACGGGAGAGGAGATCATCTTCATCGGCAATATGGGCTGCCTGACGCAGTTGCAGATGCATTTGAAAAAACTCGGATCGGGCATCGAAGTGAAACATACGACGCAGATTCTCCGTGATGCACATCCCTTAACTCCATGACTTGGTCCCAAAACTACGATCCCCTCGGCAATCTTGTTCTCTCTTCCTGCGTCGCGGCCATACCCGTGGTGGTACTGCTGGGTCTGCTGGCCTTCTGGCATGTGCGGGCGCACATCGCAGCATTCGCCGGACTGGTGGTGGCGCTGGTCATAGCGGTCACGGTGTTTCACATGCCGGCCCAGCTTGCGCTCACGGCGAGCGGCCTTGGAGCGGTGTTCGGCTTGTTTCCCATCGGGTGGATCGTACTGAACGCGATCTTCATTTATCAAATCTCCGTCGAGACCGGTCAGTTTGAGTCCTTGAAGAAGCAGATCGCCGGGCTGGCGGGTGACCGCCGTATTCAGGCGCTCCTGATCGCCTTTGCCTTCGGCGCATTCATTGAAGGCTGTGCGGGATTTGGCGCGCCCGTGGCCATCACGGGCGCGATGTTGATCGGTCTGGGTTTCAAACCGCTCGAAGCCGCGAAGCTCGCGCTCATCGGCAACACCGCGCCGGTGGCGTTTGGCTCGCTCGGCATTCCGCTCACGACTCTCGCGGATGTCACGGGACAGGATGTGCATGTGCTCAGCGCCATTGTGGGTTTCCACCTCACGATCTTCTCGTTCATCGTGCCGTTCTGGCTGGTGGTGGCGCAGGCCGGCTGGCGTGGCATGGTGGAGGTCTGGCCCGCATGCCTGGTCTGCGGCGGCAGCTTTGGGCTGGTGCAGTTTTTGGTTTCAAACTTCCACGGGCCCTGGCTGGTGGACATCGCTGCGGGATTGATCTCGCTGGCCTCGATGGTGATTCTGCTGCGTTTCTGGAAACCACGCAGCGCTGAAGAGAAGAAGGGCCCGAAGGTGAAAATCGAACGCCCGTTCCGCGCCTGGATTCCATGGGTGATGCTGTCCCTGTTTGTGGGACTCTGGACCACACCCTTTGTCAAGGAGGTGCTCAATGGTTATAAGCCCGGCACCAAGGCAGTCAGTACCTGGCAGGCGCCGATTATTCCTCTGGCGCCGCTGCATCTCGCCGTGCAGAAGATGCCGCCGGTCGCGAAGAGTCCCGAGCCTGAAAAAGCCAACTTCACCTTCAACTACCTTTCGGCCACAGGCACCGCGCTTTTGCTGGCGGGCATCACGGCTGGAATGCTTCTCGGCACAAGCTCTGCGTCACTGGTCGGCATCTATCTGCGCTGCCTGTGGCGCGTGCGCACCTCCATGCTCACCATCTCGCTCATGCTCGCGCTGGGTTATACCACGCGCTATTCCGGTACGGACACAACGATGGGCCTCATGCTGGCCCACACTGGGGTGCTGTTTCCGTTTTTCTCACCGCTCATCGGCTGGCTGGGTGTCGCGCTCACAGGCAGCGACACCTCGTCGAATGTACTCTTCGGCAATCTTCAGCAGGTCACCGCGCAGCAGTTGCACCTGTCACCCTCGCTGATGGTCGCGTCCAACAGCTCCGGTGGCGTGATGGGCAAGATGATTGATGCGCAGAGCATCGTCGTGGCCTCCGTGGCGACGGGTGGTCAGCCGGACAGTCCGGATGCAGGCACCGTGCTGCGCAGCGTCTTCTGGCACAGCATCGCGCTGGCAGTGCTCATGGGCGTGCTGGTGATGGTGCAGGCGTACTGGCTGCCGTGGACGGTCGCCAGTGCCAGGTAAACGGCAGTTACTTCGTGAACTTCTCATCCGTCAGCGTCTTCAGGAAGGCGACGAGCGCGGCTTTGTCGGAAGCGCTGAGGCGGATGCCGGTCTGCGGATGTTTGGCGAGGTTTGGGTCCAGCGTGTCTGTGCGGCGGAGATTGTGATCGTAATGCGCGATGACTTCTTCGAGCGTCTGAAAGCGGCCGTCATGCATGTAGGGTGCGGTGAGGGCGACATTGCGCAGGCTGGGCGTGGAGAACTTGTAGAGATCCCGCTCATTCTGCGTCACTCGGTGGCGGCCCGTGTCTGACTCCACGGGACTGAGGCCGTTGTTGTGAAACTGGTGGTCGGTGAAAAGCGGGCCGCCGTGGCAGTGGAAGCAATCGGCACCACGCTGCCCCATGCGGGGCTCGTACTCGGTCATGAAGAGTTCAAAGCCGCGCTTCTCCTCCGCCGTGAGCTGTTCCTTCCCCTGCATGCTGCGGTCAAATTTGGAGTCGTAGGAAGTGAGAGTGAGAAGGTAGTTTTCAATGGCGAGGCCGATGCGCTCGGGAGTGATCTCAGCGCTGTCAAAAGCGCGGGCGAAATCCGCCTTGGAGGTCCTTTGCAGCTTCGCTACCACGTTCTCCAGCTTCTCATCCATTTCGAGATGATCCTGCACGGGCATGAGCGCCTGGGCGCGCAGCGAGGGTGCGCGGCCATCCCAGAAGAAGCTGGTCTTCCAGGCGAGATTAAAGAGCGGCATGCCATTGCGTGTGCCGGTGCGGTCTTCCACACCGATGCTGAAACGACGCGCATCGGTGAAGGCATTGCCGCGTGTGTGGCAACTCGTACAGGAGAGCGTGCCATCGCGTGAGAAAGCGGTGTCGTTGAACAGACGCTCACCGAGTGCGACACGTTCTTCCAGCAGCGGATTGTCGCGTGGCAGGGGCGGGATGGGAAAGTAGCGGCTCATCGTGAAGCGGTACGCCGTGTGTTTGGCAGGCAGATAGAGAGGCTTGATGGGCGAAGGACGCGCGATCTCGGGAATGCTGCTGGAAATCTGCTGGAGCGTGAAGGCCGCAGGCAGATTCTCCTTCAGCGCAGCCACCACGGGATCGCCTTCGTGCGAGTGTGTGGAGAGGCCGTCTCTGGCGAAGGAGAGAGGCTTTGGGCCAGCCAGCAGCAGGTACAGATCGAAGGTGAACGCAGCACCGGCATCCGCGGTGAGATCAAAGTCGCCCGTGAAGGTGAGTGCGGTGCGGTTGGGATCGCGTGCGAGGTGGTAGGAGAAGCCGCCGGGGGGCTGCCCCGCAGCACGGAAGCTGCCTTCGAGCGCGAGAAAGACGTAGCCGCCCTGCCAGCTCCAGTGCAGGCCGTTCAAGTTCGGGTTGAGCGGATGCTCGGGCGCATACTGCGCGGGCGCTGCGGCATTGGTGGCGACGTCCAAGCCGAGGTGAAAGCGCAGGGCCTGGTACTTGCCTGCGGGGATGTTTGGCAGCGCGGTGTCGAGGCGACGGCGCTCGGCATCCATCCAGGCGATGTGATTGGGGAACTCCAGCCAGGTGCCGTCGGCTTTTTGCAAAGCGAAACCGCTGAGGAGGAAACTGCAGCGCGTGATGGAAAAGGTTTCACCGGCTGGATTGGAATAACGCAGGGAGTCGAGCAGCAGAGTCTCTGCACCCGCCGTCAGACTGACGTCGATACGAAGCGTGGAGGCGCAGGCGCTGGTGGCGAGGAGGAGGGCCGCAGCGAGCAGACGAAGGGCAAAGACGCGCATGACGTGACAAGGTAATGGAGAAAGCATTTTCTGCTAGCGCCGCAGATCACGCTCGCGCAGCCAGAGAAAAATCACCGGCGTGAGAATCAGGATGTGCGCGAGACTGCTGATCATCCCGCCGATGATGGGCGCGGCGATGGGCTGCATGACTTCGCTGCCGCTGCGGTGGCTCCAGAAGATGGGCAGCAGGCTGGCGATGATGGTGGCCACGGTCATGATCTTCGGGCGCAGGCGCAGCCGCGCGCCTTCTTTGATCGCAGCGACGAGGTCGATGTGAGCGAAGGCGTCGCCCAGTGCCAGACGCTTTCTTTGCACCGCGTCTTCGAGATACACCACCATCACGACGGCGGTCTGGATGGCGGTGCCAAACAGTGCGATGTAGCCCACCCGGACGGCGACGCTGAAATGCAAACCGAGGGCGTATTGCAGCAGCACCCCACCGCTGAGGGCAAAGGGCACAGCGAGGAGGACATGTGCAGCCTCACGGGCGCTGCGATAAAGCTGGAACAGCAGCAAGAAAATGATGAGCAGCACGGCGGGAACGATGAGCCGCAGCGTGTGCGCCGCGTGCAACTGATGTTCGTAGTCGCCGCTGTATTCGAGTGTCATGCCTTGCGCGGCGAGCTTGGGTGCCAGCTCGGTTTGCAAACGCGACTGTACTTCGGCCACGAAGCCGCCGAGATCGCGACCGCTGACGTTTGCCTGCACGTAGGCGCGGAGCTGGCCGTTTTCGCTGGCGATTTCGTTGGGTCCTTCGTTGCGGGTGATGTCCGCAAGCTGGCCGAGTGGAATGACGGTGCCGCTAGGTGAGGTGACGAGCACGTCCTTGAGGCGGTTGATATCCTCGCGCTCGCTGCGTTGCAGGCGCACCTGCACGGGCACGCGCTGGCGGCCCTCAATGGCAGTGGTGACCGTTCTGCCGCCCAGTCCGACTTCGACCACTTCAAGCACATCCTGCGCCCGCATGCCAAAGCGGGCGATGGCATCGCGATTCACCTCGATGTTGATGCAGGGCTTGCCCAGGCTGCGGCTGGGGGTGACGCCAGTAGCACCCGGCACTAGCTGAACAATTCGCTGCACCTCCAGTGCCGCCTGCTGGAGTTTGCCGAGGTCGGGGCCAAAGATTTTCACGCCCAGCTGCGAGCGGATGCCGGTAGCCAGCATGAGCACGCGGCCTTCAATAGGTTGCAGAAAGCCAGGCACCGAGCCGGGAACATTGCGCAGTGCTGCGGTCATTTCGGCGATGAGCTTTTCCCGCGTCATTCCTACACGCCACTCACTCTCTGACTTCAGCATGATCGTCGTCTCGATCATCTCCGTCGGCGCGGGATCCGTGGCGGTGTCGGCACGTCCCAGCTTGCCGACGGCGCTGCGCACTTCGGGGAAACTGGCGAGCACCTGGTCCTGCCAGGCCATGGCGCGCTTCACCTCGCTCAATGAAGTGGCGGGCACAAAGCTCGGCATGAAGAGCAGGCTTCCCTCATTCAGCGGCGGCATGAATTCGCTGCCCATGCGCGGCACAAGAACAAGAGCAACGGCGAGGATGCATGCTGCTGCGGCCAGCACGGTGCGGCGGTGGCTCAGGGCAAAGTCGAGCACGGGCTCATACAGCCGCAGCAGGAAGCGCATCACGATGTTGCGATCTTCTGCATGGAACGGGCCGCGCACGAAAACGGTGCAGAGCACTGGGACCAGCGTGACGGAAAGCAGCGCCGCACCCAGCAGTGCCAAGGTCTTCGCAAAGGCCAGTGGATGGAAAAGCTTTCCCTCTTCGCCACTCAGGGCAAACACCGGCAGGAAGGCCAGGATGATGATGCCCAGCGCAAACACGACCGGCCGCCCCACCTGCTCGACCGCCGCCAGGATCACTGCGGGGCTGGTGCTGCCCGCTTGCTCACATCGGCGGATGACATTTTCCGTGATGACGATGGCGGCATCCACCAGCACGCCGATGGCAATGGCGATGCCGGAGAGGCTCATGATGTTGGAGGTGAAGCCCAGATACCGCATGCCCAGAAACGAAAGCAGGATGGCCATCGGCAGCGGCAGGGTGACGATGAGAATGCTGCGAAAGTGAAACAGGAAAATGATGTGCACGAGGATGACGAGAAGGATCTCCTCAGTGAGCGCGGTCTTGAGCGTGTCGATGGCACGGTCGATGAGTTCACCCCGGTCATAGGCGGACTTGAGCGTGACACCGGGCGGCAGGCTGGTGGCAAGCTGCGCGATCTTCGCTTTGACCCTGCCGATCACCGCGCGGGCGTTTTCGCCAGTGCGCATCACCACCGTGCCACCCACGACTTCGTGGCCGTTGGCATCCAGAGTGCCGCGGCGGAAGTCACCACCGACGTCGATGCGCGCCACATCTTTGAGATAAACCGGCACGCCGTCCTTTTCCATCAGCACGGTCTTTTCCAGATCAGCCGTGTTTCGGATCAAACCCACGCCGCGCACCACAAACTCCATGCCGTTTTCCTCGATGGTCTTGCCGCCCACGTTCAAGTTCGACTGCTCCACCGCCATCATTACCATGCTCAGAGTCACACCACGCGAGCGCATCTGAAGCGAATCGACTTCGATTTGATACTGCCGCACAAAACCACCCACGCTTGCCACCTCGGCCACGCCCGGCACTGCCTGCAACTGCTGGCGGAGGTGATAGTCCTGCAGCGAACGCAGCTCGCCCAGATCATAGCCCCGGCCGTTCGGAGCAAGAGCGGGGTCCACTTCGAGATAGTATTGATAGACCCAGCCGAGCCCGGTGGCATCCGGGCCGAGCTTTGCTTGGACGCCCGTTGGGAGGCGATCATCGAGAAAATTGAGACGTTCCAGGATGCTCTGGCGCGCAGCGGCGGAGGTCACTTCATCTGCAAACACCACCGTGAGAAGTGATGCGCCAAACATGCTGGTGCCGCGCACGCTCTGCACCCCGGCGAGTCCTTGCAGGCCGGTGCTGAGCGGCTGCGTCACCTGGTCCTCGATCTCCTGCGGACTCCGGCCCGGCCAGTCGGCAAACACGATCACCTGGTTTTCGCTCAGGTCCGGAATCGCGTCCACCGGGGTCTCGCGCACCGCTTTGAAACCCAGAGCGCAGGCGCACAGCGTGGCGCACACCACGAGGAAGCGGTTTTGCAATGACCAGGTGATCAGCGCATTAATCATGGCATCACTTCCACTCCGCAGTCCCGCATTTTTTCACCCCAGTAGGGGTTTTGCAGCGTGCCGCTGAACTGAATCCACGCCGCATTTTTCGGTGCGTCCTGCCAGAGTGAATTCGTCATGGGGCAGCGAAACACATGCAGCCCGGGCAGCCGCGCTTTCAGCTTCAGTCCCTGCGCTGCGAGCTCCTGGCTCCAAGGCAGGAAGGCTTTGCGCAGAGTCAGCAGATCGCCGGCCTGCGCTGGAGCTGCCGTGGTGATGAAAGCCTCAGGTGCAGGGGGCAGCTTTTGCAACGCGGCGTTGGAGGCAGGGAGGTCATCGCTCGCCAGCGCGGCACTCACTGCGGCGGCGGCCTGCAGGTAGCTCATGAGCGCAGGCGATACCTCGGCAGTGGCCGGCGCTGTTTCGGAGACTGCCATCTCATCCATCTGCGCCTGGCTGTCGATCAGCATGCCGCCATGCGTCACGACGCGTTCACCTTCCTTCAATCCGTCGAGCACTTCCGCCAGCGCATCGCCCATAATTCCGAGCTTCACACTGCGCGGCTGGTAGGAGCCCGGCGTCTGCTCCACATAGACACGCGGCACCGCGCCAGACCACAGCACCGCTGAGCGTGGCACGGTCAGCACTGTCGGTGCCTCCAGTTCCACCACTGCCGTGGCGGTGGTGTTGTTCATGATCTTGCGATCTGGGTTCTCAATAACCACCCGCACCATGGCGGAGTGCGTGGCATCATCCAGGACCGGGCTGATGCTGTCGATGCGTGCCCGGATCACCTGCCCCGGCAGCGAGGCGATGCTCACCCGCACCTCCTGCCGCACTTTGAGCAGCGGAATGTCCTGCTCATACGCGGTGAACATGAACCACAGCGTCTTGAAGTCCGCGATCTCAAACAGCCGCTGGCCTTCCTTCACGTACTGGCCCTCGGCGACATAGCTTTTCACGATCACGCCCGTGCGTGGTGACAGCACACCAAAATAGAGATCCTCCGGCTGCCGGCTGGGGATCGTCTGGATCTGCTCCCACACCAGCCCATACTGCTCCAGCTTTCGCTTGGCGGCAGCCACCGCCAGGTCGCCTTGCGGCAGCGCCAGTTTGTATTCGTCCGCCGCCTTCAGCAGCGTGCGGCTGAAGATGGTGGCCAGCGGTTGCCGCCGCGTGACCTGCTGCCCCACATGATTCATAGAGAGGCCATCGATGCGGCCTTCGACCGGCGCACTGATCAAGCCATGGCGTGACCCATCTTCTTCGATCATCCCCGCCACCCGCAGCGTGCGCACCAGCGGCTGCTGCTTCACCTCCGCCGTCTGCACGCCGAGCACCTGCACGCTGCCCGGCGGCAGCATCACCACGCTGGTGGCGGCTGCCGAGGAAGAACCCGCTACCAGATCCATGCCGCAGATGCTGCATTTCCCGGGCTGCGCGGACTTCACCCACGGGTGCATCGGGCACTGCTGCGTCGCATCACTCTGCACCACCTGCGTGCCATGGCCTGGAGGGGCATGCCGTGCCGCAAACCATCCTGCTGTGGCGGCAAGGATGGCGATGATGAAGGGGCGGAATTTCATGCGGGAAGGCGTCATCTATAAACGATGAAGATGAATAAGCGATGAAGACGGCGCGTGTCGAAGAAAGCTTCCTGCGTCCAGTCGCGGATCTTTCCGGTGACTTATGGAATCGTCGGCACAGTCACACGGTAGAAGCCGCGTGTCCCGCTCAGGCGCGTGGCGTCCGTCTCCGTGAAGGTGGCGCTGGTGCCATTGCTCGTCACGGAGCCGACCGTGCTCCAGGTGCTGAGATCGGGCGACCACTGCAGTGCGTAAGTGGTGCCAGGGGTGGCCTTGAAAGAAAGCTGGATGAGGTTGTTGCTGCCATAGCGGGTGAAGCTGGCCACGGCGAGATCCTCCACCGCATTGTTCACCACCAGAAACTGCCCCATCAGGCCCTCGTCCTCATGATTGGAGAAGTGGCAGTGGTACATGAAGGGGTTCGTGTTGCTGGCGAAGCCGTCATACTTGGCGATGAAGGTCACGGTTTGGTTTTGGCTGATGTAGAACACATCCTTCCAGCCCTGCTCATAGGTCTTGACGCCTGCGTTGTTGCCTCCAGTCCGCGAGGTGAGGATGAACTCGATGTCGTGGATGTGGAATGAATGCGTGAAAGCGGATGTGTTCGTGACGGTCCATTTCTCCACGGCGTTCAGGTTCAGCGTCTGATTGAAGACCGTGGGGCTGTAAGACAGGTTGTCGAAGGTGAACGCCGACCCCGCAGTGCCACCGGTAATGGTCACCGTGCGGCTGTTGGTCACATCCGTGTTCGTCCAGAAGGTGTTGGTCGTCAGCGTCGTGGGCCGGGTGGTCACGGCATTGGCGGTTGCTGCGCCGATGTTGATGTGCAGGACGTTGAACGTTGTGTTGTTCAGCAGGCTGCCGACAGCTCCCGAGGACTGAGGTTCGCCTCCAGGATAATCGGTGGCCTGGCCGGAGTTGTAGCTCTGCAAGTCGATGCTGGTGCCCACTGTGTCTCCGCTGAGATCGACGAGGATCTCGGCGCGCTCGCCCACGCCGAGCACGATGCGTGTCAGGGCCACGGGTGCGCTCACGAGTCCGCCATCCGTGCCGATGAGATAGAAGGTTCTGCCATCGCTAAAGCCCAGATTGTACGCGCGTTCGATCTCGGCGTTCAGGAGGCGCAGGCGCACGTACTGTTTTGGCAGGGTGGTCTGCGGACTGAGCGTGCCGTTGACCATCATGTAGTCACCGTAGGCGATGTTGGTGTAAACAAATTCGTTGGCGGCCCAGCGCCGGCTGGTCATCGCGAGCGGGATGTCATCCACGCCATAGGTGCGCGGCAGATTCAGTGCGGCCTCGACGGGATCACGAATGATGATCATGCCGCCGCCGCCGCGTGTGAGCTGCTGCTGGGTGAACTGGTGCAGGTGCGGATGATACCAGTAGGTGCCGGCATTGTTCTGGATCTGAAAGCTGGGAGTCCAGGTGGTGCCCGCAGGGATCGTCTGGTGCGGGCCGCCATCCATGATCGCAGGGATGTGAAAGCCGTGCCAGTGCGTGGTCGTCGTGTCGGTGAGGTTGTTGGTCACGTTCATCTGCACCCAGTCGCCTTTGTTCATGATGAGCGTGGGCCCCCAGAACAGCATGTTGTTGTAGGCGTAGGTGGTGGTGTCCGCCGTGTTCTGGAAGGCCGTGTTGCCAAAGCGCTTGGTGGTCTGGTGCAGGTTCAGATTGAAGGTGGTGCCGGTCATCACCTCGGGAATGATGAGCGGATTGTAGGTCTGCGTGGTGGTCAGCGTGACGTTCACTGGCGCGGTCGTGGTGGTGTTGCCCGCGCCATCCGTGGCCACGGCGGTGATGCCATTGGTGCCGTAACCCAGCGACACGGTGATGCTCCACGTGGCGAAGCTGTTCGAAGTCGTCGCCGTGACGCCGTTCACGGTCACGCTGCCGATGCCCGAGAGTGTGTCCGAGCTGGTGCCGCTGACGGTGATGGAGGCCGTGGCAGTCGAGGTGCTGCTGGACGGCGAGGTAATCGCGACCGTTGGGCTGATGTTATCCTGCAAGGAGGACACGACGCTGCTGTAACTCGACGAGCCGATGTTGTTCGTGGCCAGGACGCGATAGTAATACGTCACGCCACTCGTGAGATTGGTGAACGAAGCAGAGGGGCTCGTGACCGTTTGCGAAGAAAGCACCGTGCTGAAATCGGCTGTTGCCGACACCTGCAATGTGTAGCTGGTCGCGGATGCGACGGCAGGCCAGGTGACGGTCTTTGTCGTACCTTGGCTGAATGCAGGCAGCGCTGCGACGACGGGGACGGCTGGCGCAGTGGATGCATTGACCGTGAGGCTCGCGGCACGTGTCGTGCTGCCCGAGCCATTGGTGCTGTTGGTGAAAGTAATCGTGTCGCTGTAAGCACCTGCGGTGAGGCTGTTCGCATTGGTGTTGATGCTTGCCGTCACCGTTGTGTTTGTCCCTGCGGCGAGAGTGCCGCTGGCGCTGCTCAGCGTGAGCCATGTGGCAGCATTGGCGGCCGTCCAGCTCATGGAGGCGTTGCCGGTGTTGCTGATCGTGTAAACTGTGCTCGAAGGCGAAAATGCCCCGCCCGCGTTGCCGCTGGATGTGAGGCCCGTGGCCGGCGTCACGCTCATCACGGGTGCCCCCGCGACCACGGTGTAGGAATTGCTCGAACTGGTGGTCGAAGCTGTCGCGCTGTCGGTCGCGGTAATGGTATAGCTCACCGTCGTCCCCGTGGCCTGCGCCGGAATGCTGGTGCTGTAAGTGGAGCCGCTGGTGTTGGTCATGCTGACCGTGACCG
The DNA here is from genome assembly GCA_025360015.1 of Verrucomicrobiota bacterium. GTDB lineage: Bacteria > Verrucomicrobiota > Verrucomicrobiia > Verrucomicrobiales > Verrucomicrobiaceae > Prosthecobacter. The sequence goes on from JANYCZ010000021.1 coordinate 23,671, forward strand.
GAGAACTCGCGCCACCGACGGTGACGGCGATATCATCGAGATAGACGTGAGGCACCGCGCTGGCCCCGTTGCCGACGAAACGGAAACGAAGCTTCAGCGTGCTCACACGCTCGGCCGCGCTCAGCGTGTAGCTGAACTGCTGGAAGGAGTGGTTGAGCCCGGTGAGTTCGCTGGCACGGGTGGTGTAGGTGGTGCCATCCGTGCTGGTTTGGAAATCCCAGCCCTGAGCACCGGTAAGTCCGGTGGTGCCGATCCAGAATGTCGCGGTGGCAGAGGTTCCCGCAGCGTTGATGGCATTGGTCGTCGTTAGGGTGGCGTTGGCGATGTTCGGCGGATTGCTGGTGATATCCATGCCAAACTGATTTCCTTGCCCCACCGCCGTATGATTGGCGGTGGCGTCCTGAGCGAAGGGTGACGATGGCGGACCGGCGAAAGAGATGGTCCATGGATAAACGGTGCCGGTGCCGGTCCAGTTTGCGACCGCAGCCGAGGCCATCGTTTCATTGAAGACCGTGGTCGCTCCTGATCCCGTGTTGTAAGTGAGCTGCGCCGTCGAAAGGGTGCGACCGGCGGGCGGCGTGATGCTGGCGGTGATGGCGACCGTGTCCGTGTTTGCTGGCGAAGAGGGTGTCGCGGTGATCGAGGTAATCGTTGGAGTGCTGGCGTTGACCGTGAGGGTGAAGCTGGAGCTCGCAGTCGCCGCGCCGTCATTGGCCGTCACGGTGATGGTTGAGGTGCCGGTTTGATTCGTCGCTGGTGTGATCGTCACCGTGCGGCTGGAGCCGCTGCCGCCGAAGACCAGGTTCGCGTTTGGCGCCAGCGTGGTGTTTGAGGAACTGCCGCTGAGTGTCAGGCTCGCGCCGCCGGTGTCCACATCTCCCACGGTGAAGGCGATGGCGCTGGTGGCCGTGTTCTGCGTGGTGGTTTGATTCGCGATGGCGCTGATCGTGGGCGCTGTGTTGGTGCCGGTGACCGTCAGCGTAAAGGTGGTGCTGGTGGTCGTCGTGCCGTCATTCACGGTCACGGTGAGGGTGGACGTGCCCGTCTGGCTGGCTGCCGGGGTGACCGTCACCGTGCGGCTTGCGCCGCTGCCGCCAAAGGCAAGGTTCGCATTCGGCACCAGCGTGGTGTTGGATGAAGTGCCGCTGACCGTGAGGCTGGAGGCGGCGGTTTCCGCATCCCCAACGGTGAAGGCGATGGCACTCGTGGCGAGGTTCATCGGCGTGGACTGGGCTGAGATGCTGCTGATCGTGGGTGCGGTGTTGGGCGTGAGCGAGTAGCTGGTCACAGTGCTCTGCGCCACGGTCGCCGCAGTCTGGCCGGTGGCATCATAGGTGGCCAGCGCGGTGCGGCTGACACGGCCATACTCCGTTCCGGTGGTGCCCAGCGCGGTGTAGCCGGAAGTGGCGGAATTGGTCGAGGCGACAAGGCCGGTGGTCTTCGTGGTCCAGGTGGATTGATTCGGCGAAGCCTCCACCGTGTACGTGCCGCCTTCGGTGGCATTCCATACCAGCGTCACCGCAGTGCCAGAGACGGCGGGGGTGTTGATCGTGAGCGCCGCATTGGCTCCGCCGAGGAACTGCTGCGTCAGGGGCGTGTCCGCCGTCATCACCGCCGCCGTGCTGGCACCGCCGGTGGGGCTGCCATAGTACTGACGCCCGGTCGTGTAGGGATACAATGGCGTGCCATCGGCGTAGAGGGGGGTGAAGTAGGCCCAGGTGCCGGAGGGATACTCAGGCGTCACGCAAAAGCGCACGTTCTGCTCATTGAGGTCAAAGTCACGCAGTGTGGAGCTGGTCGTCTGCGTCTGGCCCAAGTCGCCGCGGTAGTCGAAATCTTCGATGTAATGGCCCAGCGCGTAGGTGGTATTGACCGCCGGGCCGTATTGAGCCGACGTGAGCGTGGTCTTCCCCTGGATGCGCTGCCCCCAGAGCGGGAGCACCTGGCGGACGGTCATGGCCGTGGTGCCATTGGTGCCGTCCCGCAGGGTGAACCCGGAAACCATGCGGCGCACGCCGCTGCTGGCATTGTTGGGGTCCGAGTAGCCGTAGGGGCCGTACACCGGCAGCCCGTCCGCTGCCCAGGCGAGGATGGGCGAATGCTTGCTCACCGTCGTGGCACTCTCGGTGTAGCGATTCGTGGTGGCATTGTAGTCCACATGATCTCCCAGCTGGTACCGCAGCGCGATCGGCTGGGCGTGGTAGTGGTAGTTGTTCCCTGCCTGATGCGCGAGCGCTGGGTCAAAAGACACGCCTTCATTGAACCAGCCGTCGCGATTCCAGATGCCGTCCCCGGTTAGGCCGTTGATGGGCGTCGCATCCGTCGCGCTCGCGTTCACATAGGAGAAGGCGTCGCGTGAATCAAACATCGACACGCCATTGACCATGCGCCCCGTCGCACCGAGTCCGGTGGACGTCTTCGTTCCGGGAATCACCGGCACGCGGGGGATGCGGTACACCGTCGCGGTGTTGGAGGGGAAATTGGGGAAGTTGGTGGTCTTCGCTGCATCGAGATACCAGGGCCCCATGATGTGGGAGGCCAGCCCTGTGGTGCGGATGTACACCCAGTTTGCCGAAGAGTTGACCTCGCTCACATCCGCGTAAGTCGGGCTGGACTGCGTCCCTGAGCCGCGCGTCCACGTGGTGGAGGCCGTGCCTGCCGTTTCATTCGCGGTGCTCTGGTAGATGCGGGCGTATTTGCCGGAGTTCGTGGTGAACCATGAGGTGAGCTGCGGGTCGGCGTGGAGCACGGTGGCAGAAATCAGCAGGAGCGGGAGAATGCGCGTGGTCATGGCTGGGTGGTGGGTGACACCCGATTTAGAGACTGCCACATGAACGAACCCCGGGACCAGGGATAAATTCGCATTTATCTTAAACCAAGCCGGGCCTGGAACAGCGTCTGCGAGTGGCGGACGGCATGACAGCTCAGCCCCGCAGCCTCAGGGCTTCATGTCCCGCAGATTGACCATGAGCAGATGCCTCACGCGCGGCGGTTCAGTGCCACGGTGAAAGTTCTGCACAGCCTGCTCAATGTGCTGGTCCTCCATGGTGGCACGCTCATGCTGCCGCAGATGCTCGGCCCAGGAGCCAACAAGAAAAGTCTCGCGGTAGTGCGTGGGGTCCTCCAGGTCCGCAAAGAGCGAACAACGGAATGCACCGTCGCGCAGCCGCACCTCGCGCAGGTGCAGCATGGCGGCGCGGAAGGCGGGGGCCTCTTTGGGATCGATGTGGTACTCAAGCGTGATGAGCACCGGCCCGTCGCTAGGTGCTGGCTCGGTGGTCAGGGAGCCGTGCGGCAGCATGTGGCCGGAAGGCGAGAGATCCAGATTTTCCACATGGCTGATGGGCAGCACCCGTGCGAGCAGGGCACTGACAAGCAGGCAGCCCGCAGCAATGCCGAGTGTGACCGGCGCATTGAGGTGGCTGGTGAGCTGCCCCCAGGTCAGCGCCCCGATGGCGAAAGCGCCCTGCATGACGACCAGATAAATCGCGGAGCTGCGCGCCCGAACCCAGTTCGGAAACACGCTCTGCGAGGCGACGCTGAAGGTGTTCATGCCGCTGATCCATGCCGCGCCCGTGACCATCAGCACGAGCCCCATGGCGATCTTGCCTGGCACCAGCGCGAGGATTCCCGTCATCGCAGCCGACACCACGCTGGCACCGAACAAGACGTGATCGAACGAAAAGCGCTCACGCAGCCGTGGCAGCCAGATCAGCGCCATCAGGATGGCACCGCCGCCGTAGCAGCCCATGAGGATGCCGAAATCTGCGGCGGCCCATTGCCGCGAATGCACGATGACCGGCAGCAGCACCACCGGGGCCACAGCGGCAAACATGTGGATGCCGCCACGGCAGAGCACCGCCTGCATGGCAGGGGCATGGCGCGCGTAGCGGATGGCGGCCGCCATGGCCCCGAGCATCTGCTCCTGCTGCGCGCTGCGTGGCGTGGCGATGTAGCTGCCCGTGCACATCACCCCGATCACTGCCAGGAAGGACAGCGCATTCAGCGCAAACACCGGCGCTGGCCCCAGTGCCGCGAGCAGCAGTCCGCCGAGGATGGGGCCCAGCGAGCGCGCGATGTTGAACCCCACGCCATTGAGCGCAATCGCGGGCGACAGTTGCTCACGGCCCACCACCTCCGGGATCAGGGCCTGCCAGGCGGGCATGGTGAAAGCTGCGGCGACGCCGAGCTGAAAGGTGGCCAGCAGTAGCAGAGTCTGCGTCAGGCCACCGTACCACGCGAGCAGGGCCATGCCGGTCGCTGTGAGCAGCGCCCCTGTCTGCGCGATCAAGATCAACCGCCGCCGGTCCACCAGATCTGCCAGCGCTCCGGCCGGCAGGGCCAGCAGGAAGAGCGGCAGGCTCGACATCGTCTGCATCAACGAAACGAGCAAGGGCGAGCTCGTCATCGTCGTCATCGTCCACACCGCCGCCGTGTCATTCATCGTCGTGCCGATGTTTGACCCGATGCTCCCCAGCCACATGGCACGATAGACAGAATTGCGGAGCGGGGACCAGGCTGACATGGGTACGAGCATAACGATTATGCCCGCCTCCGCGACTGTGCAAATCGCTTCCCGCCAGACCTCGCGCGATTGCGTGACAAGGCCGCGCTCGCCAGCGGCGTATGAACATCTACTCTTCCACCATGTTCACCCGCCGCCAGCTTCTGCAAACCGCCGGACAAGGCTTCGGCGCGCTCGCATTCCATTCGCTGGCCAGCGCGGAGACGGCGCACCGCTCCCAGGTCGTGGTACCCAAGGCCAAACGCGTGGTGCAGCTCTTCATGGGCGGCGCGGCCAGCCACGTGGACCTGTTTGATTACAAGCCGGCGCTGATCAAGCACCACGGCGAGGACGCCGACTTCGGCGAAAAGGTGGAAGCCTTTCAAAACGGGCTCGGCCCCTGGAAGAAACCCGTGTGGGACTTCAAGCCCTACGGCAAGAGCGGCCGCATGCTCAGCGAAGCCGTCGCGCCCCTCGGTGCCTGTGCGGATGACATGGCCTTCGTGCACAACATGGTCGGCAAGACCGGGGTGCATTCCCAGGGAACGCTGCTGCAGGCCACCGGCTTCAATCTGCCCGGCTTTCCCGGCGTAGGCTGCTGGGTGAGCTACGGACTCGGCTCCCTCAGCGACAATCTGCCCACCTTCGTCGTGCTGCCAGATCATCGCGGCTTCGCCTCGAACGGGCCCAAGAACTGGGACAGCGCCTTTCTGCCCTCGCAGCATGCAGGCACCATCATCTATCCCGGTGCCGAGACGCCCATCGCCGACCTCTTTCCTCACAAATCCGGGCGCTACATCAGCGCAAAATCCGATCGGGAGGGATTCGCGCTGCTGGAGCAGCTCAATCGCAAACACATGGCCGCGCATCCAGAGGACTCACGTCTGGAAAGCCGCATCCAGAGCTACGAACTTGCGGCCAAGATGCAGCTTGCCGCACCGGAGGCGCTGGACATCTCCAAGGAATCCGCCGCGATGAAAGCGATGTATGGCATCCAAGAACATCGCAAAGTCTGGCCCACCGAGATCAATCCTGAAGAAGAAGCTGATTACATGGGTCGCAAGTGCCTCACCGCGCGCCGTCTCCTCGAACGTGGCGTGCGCTTCGTGCAAATCTGGAGCGGCAACGACAACGGCTTCCCGCGCCGCAACTGGGACAGCCACGAAGACGTCGAGCGCGATCACGGCCCGCTCGCCTGGGGCATGGCCAAGGCCGTCTCCGCACTGATCCTCGATCTCAAACAGCGCGGCCTTCTTGATGACACCATCATCCTCTGGACCACCGAATTCGGGCGCATGCCCAGCACCCAGGGCGGCAAAGGCCGCGATCACAACCCCTACGTCTTCACCAACTGGCTCTGCGGCGGCGGCATCCAGGGCGGCGTCACCGCTGGCGAGAGCGACCCGTGGGGCTACAAGCCCCTCGACCGCGCCAACCCCACCACCTGCTACGACATCCACGCCACGATGATGCACCTCCTCGGCATCGACCACACCCAGCTCACTGTCCGCCACAACGGCATTGACCGCCGACTGACCGATGTGCATGGGCAGGTGATTCGTGGGCTTGTCGCATAGACCGGACGCAGGCCTCTTACCGCTGCTCGCGGAAAGGCCGTCCTGCCTGGTAGCAGTCACGTTCGTTTTTGACCGTCTCTGCGAGATCGTGGTTGCCCTGGGATTCAAGCATGCGGATGGCAGTCGTGGCGGCTTGTCTGGCTTCAGGAAAACGACCGCTCTCGGCCAGTGCCGCAGCCAGTGTGCGCAGCACGCTAGGATTGGACTGCTGCGTGAGCTCATCGGCTTTGGAGGCGAGTGCGACGGCACGGGTACCGTCTCGCAGGGATGCATCCGGACAGGTGGCCAGAATCCATGCGAGGTTGTTCAATGCGGGCACCTGGCCGGGATCAGCCTCCAGGGTGCTCTCATATTCCTGCACAGCTTCCGCTGTGTGTCCGGCTTGGGATAGAGCGACGCCGAGATTGGCATGAGCACCGGCAGCGTTGGGCCGCAGGGCGGCATACTTGCGGAAATGCTCCAGCGCCTCTTCGGTGCGCCCCATTTGGAAGAGCAGAGAACCGAGGTTGTTGTGTGAGTCGGCGAAATCGGGCTGAAGTTTCACCGACTTCTCATAGAGTTCGATCGCGGCGGTTCTGTTTCCCATCTGCAGCAGGGCGTTCCCGAAATTGTAGCAGATCTCGGCGGACTGCGGCTTGAGTTGCAGTGCCCTCTCATAGTGCGGCAGTGCGGCGGCCGCGCTGCCTTTGCCGGTGAGCGCGTTCCCCAGGTTGTTCTCCGCATCGGGGAACTCCGGGTTCAAGCGCAGCGCAGTTTCGAAATGGGGGATCGAGTCATCAAAACGGTTTAGCTCGAGCAGTGCTCTGCCTTTGCCGGCGTGCGCCTCGGCCGAGGCAGGAAGACGTTCCAGCACCTGGTCATAGCAGGCGATGGCGCGCTCGTACTCCCGCTGCTTGGAAAAATAAACGCCCAGATTTTGCAGCGTGATCATGCCATCGAGCTGGCCTGACGAAGCAGGCCAGTTCACCACCACTGCGGTTATTATCAGCGCCGCCATCCCCTTCCAGGTGGAAGGGGAGAGCGGCCACCGCAGGCGGTCGCGGAGCTCGGCCACTCCTCCGGCGGCGAGCAGGATGGCCATGGGAAAGAGCGGCAGCCGGTAGCGCGCAAAGACATAGAAGGCGGCCACGCTCGCCGCATAGGTCAGCATCATGGCCGCCACGATCCATAGCTCACGGCGGCGGTCCCACATCCAGACCGCGCCCATGAATGCCAGCGGACACAGCACACCGAAATGCAAAACGGCAGAGAGCCATCTCAGCAGGGGCGAATACGCTGCGTAGGCACTCTGTTCTTCCGTGTCGCCCAGTTCCTGCGCATTCCAGACCAGGAACCCTTTGCGGGCCATGAGCTTCGTCCACCGCCATGGCTCAGCACGGATGAAGGCGAGGCTCTTGTCCATCCAGAAGGCGGACACTTCACCCGGCGTGAGTTTGCGGCCAAGCTCGCGCTCGGCGAGATCCACCGCATCCTTCTGCTCATAGGCTGCGTCACCACGCCGCGGCAGCAGCGGCTGGTAGGTGCCGTTGGCATTGGCGTTGTTGCCAATGTAAAAATTGGGACCCATCTGGGATGTGGTCAGATGAAATTCGCCGCCCACCAGCTTGTTCCGCAAAGCCACCGGCAGCAGCACGCACGTGGTCCCGGCCACCACCAGCAGCACCGCACGCCGTCGACCGTGCTGCCACGCCCACAGGAGAAGGAGCGGCAGCATGATCAGCGCATTCTCACGCGTCAGGGTCAGGAGCCCAAACCCTGCACCGAGCGCGAGCCACCATGGAACCGCGCGTTCTTTGCGCGCCACCATGGCGGCCAGCAGGAAGACCAACGTCAGGAAAAACACATCCAGCACCGACTTTTGAATCAGGCAGTCGAAAAAAACCAGCGTGGGGCACAATGCCATCAGCACTCCGGCGACATGGCCCGCACGACGTGAGATGAAATGCTCCGTGGCTTTCCCAAGGAACACGCAGGAGCATGCGCCGGCCACGATTTGAACGAGGCGCACGAGTGCCAGGCTATGCCCTCCCAGCTTGTAGATGATGCCGAGGAAGCAGGGATAAAGCGGCGCCTGATAGAAGACCTTGTCTCCCAGCCAGTCTCCCGCTGCAATGCGCTGTGCCCAGGCGTCATAGGCATCAGCATCGCCGAGGAGCACACGGGCTAGATCGGTGTCGTGAATCTGCCAGAAATAGACCAGACGGATCAGCACGGCCGCAAACCAAACCGCCAGCCAGGGCCAGAGCGCGGCGCGTTCGTGGCTCGGGATGCGGAGGTTGCATTTCATCGGCAAAACGTCTTGGGAGAAGGGGCGCAGATCATGGAACCGGCAGGTGAAGAAGGCAACCGCAGGGTCATGGGCGCTGATTTGACTTCTCGTGCATCACCAGTAGGGGAACGCTTCTCCCAATGCATCAGCCAAGTGTGAACCCTGCTCTGGAACCTGCCTCTCAAACGGTCAGCGTGGTGATGCCCGCTTACAACGAGGCTCCGCACATCGGCATCTGCCTGCAGCGAGTACTGCGCCAGACCTGTGTGACTGAGGTGATCGTGATCGACGACGGCTCCACCGACGGCACGGTTGCGGTGGTGGAGGCCATGATGGCAGGCGAACCTCGCCTGCGTCTGGAGCGGCATGTGCGCAACACCGGCAAAGGTGCGTCTCTGCGCACCGGTTTCGCCCGCGCCACGGGGGACATTGTCATCGTGCAGGACGCAGATCTCGAATACGATCCGGAAGATTACGGGGCGCTGCTGCGCCCGCTGCTGCAGGGCCGTGCAGACGTGGTCTTCGGCTCCCGTTTCCTTGGCGGCGGCGCACATCGCGTGCTGTACTTCTGGCACTCGGTGGGCAATGCCCTGATCACCTTTTTCTCCAACTGCTTCACCGGCTTGAATCTGAGCGATGTCGAAGTCGGCCTGAAACTGTTCCGCCGGGAAATCACCGCAGGCATGACCATTGAAGAAAAGCGTTTCGGTGTCGAGCCCGAGCTCGCCGCCAAAGTCGCCGCCCTCAAAGTGCGCGTCTATGAAGTCCCCATCTCCTACCACGGCCGCACCTACGCCGAAGGCAAAAAAGTCGGCTGGCGCGATGGTGTGCGTGCGCTGTGGTGCATCGTGAAATTTGGCCTGTTCTCCAAAAGGCGCAGGAGCTTGTGGAACGGAGCTGAGATCGTGGACGGATGATGCGGGATTTGATTGGGACGAGAGAGAATTGCAGATTATCCTTTGCGGAACTTGAGAGAAATAAGGCGTCGGTGTTGCCATGAGCCTCTGGCCGGATAGGGCTATGCGATGAAACTTGCCTGTCTTCGTTCTGCACTAATATCCTGGGCTTTGACGTTAACTCTCCTTCAGAGCGCGCGAGCTGCTGAGGGAGAAACCCAGATCCTCAAATGGAAAGACGGCAAGAAAGCCGCCTTCATGCTGGCCTTCGACGACAGCGCCCCGAGCCAGCTCAAGAACGTGGTGCCCGAGCTGGAGAAGCGGAAGATCGTCGGGAATTTTTATCTGGTCACCGGCAACAAACTGTATGCCGCCCTGAAACGGCGCTGGGAAGACGCGGCGAAGAGTCCGTATGTGGCAGTCGCCAATCACACCTTCACGCACAAGGGCGTGAACAATGCGGCGGAGCTGGAGCCCGAGCTGGCGCAGTGCAACGAGGTGCTTTACAAGCTGAAGCCCGAAGGCAAACAGCCGCGCCTCTTCGGCTTCGGCAGGCCGGGTGGCGTGCCATGGAATGTCACGCCGCAGGAACAGGCAGAAGCCTTGGCCAAGCATCAGCTCTGCGATCGCCCGCCTTTCGCAGGTCCCCCTATCAACTACAAATCCGCCGAGGCCACCGTTGCCGCCGTGGACACCGCCATCGCCAAAGGCGAGATGGGCCATCTCGATTTCCACGGCGTCGGCGAAGACTGGCTCGTAACACCGGTGGAATGGTTCACCGCCTTGCTCGACAAGCTGGAGGCCGTTCGCGACCAGGTGTGGATCACGGATGTGGTTTCGTGGCATCAGTATGTGACCGAGCGCGGTAGCGCGGAGATCAAGAACCTCAAGTCCGACAAGGACGCCATCAGCCTCGAACTCACCTGCAAGGCCGACCCCGCACTCTACGACTTGCCGCTGACCCTTTCGACGAAAGTGCCTGCTGATTGGAAAAGCTGCACTATGACGCAAGGTGCAAACTCCACCACGGTGAAAGTGCACGATGGCGTGGCGCAATACGATGCGCTGCCCGGTGGCGGGGCCATCACGCTCAAGCGGACACAGTAAGGGGTTCAGACCTCAAACGCCCAGCGACCAAGCTCTTGAAAGGTCTTTTGATTCATGATCGCTTTCAGCAGGACGATTTCGTGGACCCTCCAGCCGACGGATTCCACGATTTCCTCTTCAACGACGGCATCATCGTACAGCAGCGTGACATGAGGCGCAAAGTGTCCGCGGGCCTTGCCCATTTCGCTTTTCAATCGTGAGGCGAAAGTCCTCAGCGCTTCATTGCCTTCGTGGTCCACGAGGACACAGGGGTGATTGGATTTCTTTTCCGAGAAGCTTTTCACCCGGTCAAACCGGACCTCAAACGGACTGACTCCCTTCACCATTTTTGCCGCGACCATTTGAGCCATTTGGACAGACCGCTCCAGCGCATGGGGCGCGTGATCAAAAGCATGCAGGGTGACATGGAAACGGCCCGTGGGCCGAGGCGCGCCTTTCAAGCCATGCCTGGCCCGCACCTCGCCCGCGCACCGGGCGATCCGCTCTGCCGCAGCCTGATCAGGAAGGATGGCCAAAAACACGCTGGTGACCGGCTGCTCTTTAAGGGCGGCGGGCACATCAGGAAACAAAAACGAGTCATTCATAAACAGCACAGATGAAGGCCCGGCACATTCAGCGAGACCGATGACAACGCAATGCGCGATGATCCCCGTCCGCCTTTGTGCGTTGCACTCCGCTGGGGCATGGTGTCGATTTAACGCCTTCCGCCATGATCCTCGACACCCTCGAAAACTCCGCCCGCTACGAATCTCTAAACTCGCGTTTCGCCAGGGCCTTTGCCTATCTACGCACGGTGGACGGCACGCAGCCTCTGGGTCGTTTTGATCTCGATGGCGATCACTGCTTCGCACTGGTGCAGACCTATGAGACGAGGCCGATGGAGAAGGCCAAGTTTGAGGCGCACCGCAAATACATCGACGTGCAGTTCATCTACAGCGGCCGTGAAACCATCCTCTGGGCACCGCTCGCGGCCATGCGGGAGGAGACCCTGGCCTACAACGAGGAAAAAGAAGCCGCGCTGTGGAAGCTGATCCCCGATGTGACACCGCTGCATCTCAGCGGCGGCCATTTCGCCATTCTGTATCCGCAGGACGCCCATGGGCCCTGCATCGAGTGGGACAAACCGGAGCAGGTGTTCAAGGTTGTCGTCAAAGTAGCGGTGGAGTGAGGCATCTCCCTGCCAGGCGTGGCCAATTGGAGGCGTGACAGGCGGGAGGAAGCATGCCATTATCAGGAATTGACCATGAAAATATTCCTAGCCGTAACGGTCATGTTGAGCGCCACCGCCACGGCTGGGACCCTGAACAAAGACCTCCTCTACGTCACGCAGACGCCGGTGCCGGATGAAATCCTGAGCAACACGAGCCACGACATCACACAGACGCACATGAGCATTGCCAGCGCGATGCAGAATCCCCAGGCCACGCCGGTCAACGCACCGCGTGGCGGCGCGCTGTGGATCCGGTATGCGAATGGCACGCGGCGCAATCTGACCAATGCCGCAGGCTTTGGCGGTGCTGTGGATGCGAATTTCAACGCGACCGGCTTTCAGGGTTCCAGCAGCATCGCGGTGGCGCATCCCTTCATGCATTGGAGCGGGACGAAAGCGATCTTTGCCATGATCGTCGGCGCTCCCACTTCCACCAGCGACACCACCGTGTTTCACTGGCAGCTCTACGAGATCACCAACTTCGCCTCCGGCCAGACGCCGGTTATTGCGCTCGTGAACGGGCAGCCGACGAGCTACAACAACATCTATGCCTGCTATGACACGCAGGACCGCATCATCTTCGTCTCGGATGCACCGCGCGGCATGGATGCAGCACTGTATCCGCAGCTGGACGAATACTTGTCACAGCCGACGAACACCGGCCTGTGGCGGCTGGATCGTGCCAGCTCGAACGAACTGGTGCAGATCCTGCACACACCGTCGGGAGCTTTCTCGCCATTCATCGACAGCGCGGGGCGCGTGATCTTTGTGCAGTGGGATCATCTCTCGCGTGATGTGTCCGCCACGTATGACCGGGTGCCAAACTCAGGCATCGGCGAGACGTGGACGCAGACGACCAACGGCAATCTCACCTACGACACCGAGGCGGCAAACTCCGGCTTCACGGCTGGCACCACGGCGAACTACGCGACCTACAACAACTACCCTGAGCCGCGCAATTTTGACAAGACCGCACTGGCTGCTGGAGTGAACATCAACGGACTCGCCTTCAACCAGTTCTTTCCCTGGGAGTGCCGCGAGGACGGTTCCAGCCACGAAGTGCAAAATCATGCCGGCCGCCACGAGATCAGCCCGTCGTTCACCAAGAGCTTCACGGATGATGCGGCGCTGGTGAACTCCACCCCCACCGGCAATCGCACGGTGCACATGTTCAATGTGGTCGAGGACCCCACCACGCCGGGCAGGTTCTTCGCCACAAACATTCCCGAGCTCGGCACCCACTCCGCAGGCTCGCTGTTGAGCTACAACCTGGGTCTCAATGTGAATCCTGACTCGTTGTCACTGACACTCGTCACGCCGGTCGCCAGCCTGCCCAATCCAGGTCTCGGCCAGTCCCCGCTCGGCACACCGATCAGCATCTATCGCAATGCCACGCCGCTGAGCGATGGCACGCTGCTGGCCGTTCACACGTTGGCCGATCAATTCGACAACAACAGCGGCACAGCCACGAGTCCAAAGTCACGCTACAGCTTTCGACTGCGCATGCTGATTCTCTCCGGCGCGACGTACGTTGCAGACACTTCGAACAATCCGACGACACCGGCCAATGTGAGCCTCAGCTACATCGCCAACGGCCAAACGCTGACCTACACAGGGGCGCCGCTCTGGGAGCTGGATCCAGTCGAGGTGCTGAACCGCAGCGCGTCCAAGCCTGCCCAGCTCAACAGCGCCATCGCCAGCGTCGAGCAGGGCGTGTTTGACACCGTCGGGGTGCATTCGCCGACGTTTCAAAACTATCTCAAGACACGCAATCTGGCCGTGGTGGTGAATCGCAACTCCACCCGCCGCGATGCCGCTGACAAGCAGCAGCCTTTCAACCTGAAGGTCTCATGGTCGAGCACGCAGACCCTGGCTTCGACGTTTCAGACCGGTGACAAAATCTACGACGTCGGCTTTCTCCAGCTCCTGCAGTCAGATGCGGTCCGCGGCTACCAGCCTGCCAGCCTCCCCGCGGGCGGCTGGCCGGGCCGGCGTGTCATGCCCATGCCGCTGCATCAAAACCTCAGTGAAATGCCCACGGTGTCGGGCGTGCCGAGCGGTGCGGTGAAACTCGGCACCGACGGCTCCTGGGCCGCAGTGGTGCCGGCACGGCGCGGCGTGAGCTGGCACCTCACCGACAACACGGGCAGCAAGAGCGTGATCAAGGAGCGCTACTGGGTCAACTTCGCTCCTGGCGAGGTGCGCACCTGCGCAGTCTGCCACGGTGTGAACACCAAGGATCAGGCAAACAATCTCGGTGTACCGACCAATCCTCCGCTGGCTCTTACCGATTTGCTCAATTTCTGGAAGGGCAGCAATCCCCCCGGCGTCGTGCAGCATGCGAGTCCGACCGCCGCAGCAGTGAAAAATGCTGGCACTGCGTCACTGAATGTCACCCGCACCGGCGGCAGCACCGGCCCCGTGAGCGTGAGCTATGCAACGGCCAATGGCAGCGCGAGCGCGGGTGCCGACTACACCGCCGTGACCGGTCTGCTGAGCTGGCTGGACGGCGACAGCGCGCCGAAAACCATCAGCATTCCCGTGATCAATACGCCATCCATTGGTGCCAGTAAAAATCTGGCGGTCACGCTCAGCAGTCCGCTCTACGCCAGCCTCGGTGGCACCACCAGCGCGACCCTGACGATCAACGAAACACCCTTCAACTCCTGGCTTTTTACCAACTTGGGAGCGGGAGCCAACACACCCGCGGCGGCACCCGCTGCGGACGCCGACAATGACGGGCTGCCCAACCTCATCGAGTACGCCCTCGGCAGCCTGCCTGCGAATGCCGCTTCCGCGAATCCACCGACCTTCAGGCTGAACGGCACCTATCTTGAAATGACCTACACGAGCCTCCAAAGTGGTGTGACCTGCACCCCCGAGGTGTCCGGTGACCTCGTCAACTGGACTGCCGGCACCACCGATGTAACGCCACAAGGAAGCGCCCCCGGATTGAAGGTCATGCGCGACAATGTAGCCTCCACGGGGACTTCCCGGCGCTTCATCCGGCTGCGAGTGACGATGCCTTGAACGAATCCCCCGCAAAAACGGGCGTACTGAGGGCGTAGGTTTGCTTCCCCCCTGATGAAGCTGACGCCTGCTGTTCTCTTTTGCTCCTTCGCCGTGACCGTTCATGGCGCGGAGCGCATGCTCACGTTTGAGAAGGATGTGCGGCCGCTTTTGAAGACGCACTGCACGCACTGCCATGGGGAGGAAGAGAAGCCGAAGGGCGGCGTGGATCTCCGCCTGCGGCGCTTCATGGATCTCAAACTCGACGGTGGCAAGCATGTCATCGTGGCCGGAAAGCCCTCGCAAAGCGAACTGGTGCGCCTGATCAAAAGCGGGGAAATGCCGAAGAAGGGCAAACCGATGTCCGAGGAAGAACTGGCCATCATTGAGCAATGGATCGCGCAGGGAGCAAAGACCGCACGGCCCGAGCCGCTGGCTCTCGCACCCGGACCTCTCATTTCGGACGATGACCGCGAGTACTGGGCCTTTCAGCCGGTGAAGCGTCCCGCAGTGCCTTCGAATGTGAACACGAAGCAGGTTCGCACCCCGGTGGATGCCTTCCTGCTCAAGTCGATGGCGGACAAGGGTCTCAGCTTTGCACCCGAGGCCGACCGCCGCACTCTCATCCGCCGCGTGACGCTCGATCTCACCGGCCTGCTGCCCACGCCGGAGGACGTAGAATCCTT
Source organism: Verrucomicrobiota bacterium (assembly GCA_025360015.1). Classification (GTDB taxonomy): domain Bacteria; phylum Verrucomicrobiota; class Verrucomicrobiia; order Verrucomicrobiales; family Verrucomicrobiaceae; genus Prosthecobacter. The sequence continues at coordinate 38,929 of JANYCZ010000021.1, forward strand.
TGTGAATGACAAATCACCGCTGGCCTATGAGCAGCTCGTGGAGCGCCTGCTGGCCTCGAAAAACTATGGCGAGCGCTGGGCACGCCACTGGCTGGATGTGGTCGGCTACGCGGACTCCAACGGCTACTCAGAGGCCGACTCCGTGCGCCCCCAGGCCTGGCGTTTTCGTGATTACGTCATCCGCGCGATGAACTCGGACAAACCCTGGGATGAATTCATCCAGGAGCAGCTGGCGGGAGACGAGCTCGCCGGTGCCACGCACGCAGATTTCCAGCAGGCCGTGCTTGATCCGCATCGCACCGATCAACTCATCGCCACCGCCTTCCTGCGCATGGCCCCCGATGGTACTGGGGACAAGCCTGACGATGAAAAGCTCGCAAAAAACCAGGTCATTGCCGAGCAGATGAAAGTCATGACCTCGTCGCTTATGGCCATGACGGTCGCCTGCGCGCAGTGCCACGACCATCGCTACGACCCCATCACGCAGGCGGACTACTACCGCCTGCGCGCCGTGTTTGATCCCGCCTACAATTGGGAAACCTGGCGCACGCCGGCGCAGCGCCTGTATTCACTTTACACCCCGGAAGAGCGCGCAAAGGCCGCTGAGATCGAGAAGCAGGCGCAGGTGATCCGCGCCGAGGCCACGACGATGAGCAAAAAGTTCCTCGATGAAATCTTCGAGGTCGAAATCAAGAAGGTGCCCGAGGCCGAGCAGGCGGCCTTCCGCATCGCCCGTGACACACCGAAGGACAAGCACACCCCGGAGCAGAAGGTGCTGATCAAGAAGTATCCCTCCGCACTCGCGACCTACTCGCTAAATCTCTACGACCAGAAGAAGCAGGACCTCGTGGATGCGAAAGTGGCGGAGGCCAACAAGCTGCGTGAGACGAAGCCGAAGGAAGGCTTTGTGATGGCTCTCATGGAAGTGAAGGGCACTGCTCCCGCGACCAAGCTCTTCAATCGCGGTGACCACGATCAGCCCAAGCAGACCCTGACCCCCGGTGAACTGAGCATCCTCGCCAGTCCGCAGATCGAGCCTTTCAAACCAGTGCCCTTGAGCAGCGGCTCCAGCGGCCGTCGCCTTGCCTATGCCCAGTGGCTCACCAGCGGCCAGCACCCGCTCACCGCTCGCGTTCTAGTGAACCGCTTCTGGCTGAATCACATGGGCCGTGGCATCGTGAATACCCCGGGAGATTTTGGCCGTCAGGGCGAGCTGCCCACACACCCAGCACTGCTCGACTACCTCGCGGATGAGTTCGTGAAGAGCGGCTGGAAGCTGAAGTCCCTGCATCGCCTCATCATGCTGAGCAGCGCCTATCGCCAGTCCTCAGTAAACGACGCCTCATTGCACGCCGATCCCGAGAACAAGCTCTACGCCCGCTTCAAGCTGCGCCGCATCGATGCCGAAACGTTGCGCGATTCCCTGCTCGCCGTCACCGGCACGCTGGTGCAGACCAGCTACGGCCCACCCAGCGGCATCGGTCGCGATCCCCAGGGCCGAGTCGTCACCGGCATCGACAAAGGCACGATCACGCTGAACAAGGTCGATCCCGGCGGTGCGGACGATTTCCGCCGCTCCATCTACGTGCAGGTGCGCCGCAGCAAGCCCGTCACCGTGCTCGACACCTTTGACGCGCCCATCATGACGCCCAACTGCGAACTGCGCGCGCAAACCACCGTCGCTCCGCAGTCCCTGCTGCTCATGAACGACACCTTCGTGCTCGACAGCTCAAGCCGCCTTGCAGACCGCTTGGAAGCAGCAGCTCCCGGCAATCGCGTCGAGCAGATCAAGCGCGCCTGGGAACTGCTCTTCGGCAAACCTGCCACTCAGCCTGACGTCGCCCGTGGCATCGCCTATCTCGATCAGCAGACCAAGGCCCTCGCCGACTACCACCACGGCATCCAGCATGCAAAAGGCGTCGTGCCCAATCCGCCGCAGGAGGCCATGGCCAGCCTCTGCCAGATCCTTTGCAGCTCGAACCGTTTCCTCTACGTCGAATGAACCGCCCCCAGCTCTGCTCACGCCGTCACTTCCTGCACGCCAATGGCTACAGCCTCGGTACGTTGGCGCTCGCCTCCTTGCTTCAGCGCGATGGCCTGCTCGCCGCCCCGGTGAAGCCTGAGAGCGTCACGGGCGAAATTCGCTACGATCTGACTGCGAAGAAGCCGCACTTCGAGCCCACCGCGAAGGCGATGATCTCGCTGTTTATGATGGGCGGCCCCTCGCAGATGGATCTCTTCGATCCGAAGCCCATGCTCACCAAGTACGACGGGCAGAAATTCCCCGGGGAGATCAAGTACGATAATCTTGCCCAGGCCTCGGCGAAGTGCTTCGGCTCGCCCTGGAAGTTCGAAAAACATGGCGAGTGCGGCATGGAGATCAGCGAGCTGCTGCCAAACCTGAGCAAGGTGGTGGATGAGATCACGCTGATCCGCTCCATGACCTCCGGCGTGAGCAATCACGCGCAGGGCCTCTACGCGATGAATGGCGGCCGCATCACCGCCGGGCGTCCTGCCCTCGGCTCCTGGCTCACTTACGGCTTGGGCAGCGAGACGGATGAACTGCCCTCCTACATGGTGCTCTCTCATCCTCGTGGCCTGCCCACCTTCAGTGGCGAGCATTTCACCAATGGCTGGCTGCCCTCGCTGTTTCAGGGCACGCTGGTGCGCGCCACCGAGCCGCGCATTCTCAATCTTGACCCGCCAGCCTCCCTCTCCGGCGCACCGCAGCAGCGCCAGCTCGATCTGCTGAAAGCCTTCAACGAAGACCACCTCTCCCTGCACCCCGGCGAGCTCGACCTCCAGGCGCGCATCTCCAGCTACGAACTCGCGGCCAAGATGCAGGTCGCCGCGAAGGAGGCGCTCGATATTTCGAAGGAGCCTGAGTACGTCAAAAAACTCTACGGCGTCGATAACCCCATCACCAAAGACTACGCCACGCGCTGCATCATCGCGCGCCGTCTCGTCGAGCGCGGCGTGCGCTACGTGCAGGTGCTCAATGCGGGCCAGTCATGGGATCAGCACAGCTCGCTCATCACCGCGCTCCCTCAAAATTGCCAGGCCACCGATCAGCCCAGCGCCGCGCTCCTCATCGATCTCAAGCAGCGTGGTCTGCTCGACAGCACCGTCGTCCACTGGGGCGGTGAAATGGGCCGTCTCCCCGTGCTGCAAAATGACGCCGGCCGTGAGAAGTGGGGTCGCGACCACAACACCTACGGCTTCAGCATGTGGATGGCCGGTGGCGGCTTCAAGAAAGGCCACATCCACGGCGAGACGGATGAATTCGGCCACAAGGCCGTCATCGACGAAGTGAAGCACTACGACTACCACGCCACGCTGCTGAAGACCTTCGGCCTCGACCACACCAAGCTCACCTACAAGCGCAACGGCCTTGCCGCCTCCCTCACGGACAATCAGGGCGCGAAGGTGGTGGATGAGCTGCTGGCTTGATGATCGGTCCATTTGAACGCCTTCCAAGCCGCAGCAAACCGTGGAGTGCGTGCAGGTCGCGCCAGCGTTTTGGAGTGCGCCAGTCCTCTGGCGCTTTCGAATGTCCCCTGGAGTGCGGAAAGCTCCAGAGGGCTCGATCACTCCAGGACGCTTCGCGCACGCGGATGCCAATAGGCCGCCCGAGAGCTGCAACACAGTTCTTGCTTGGTCCTCGGCCTCAAATTGCTGCTTCGTGAGTTGCAGCGGCTTCATTGGCATGGGAAACAACCCTGTGGATTCAGCCTTACCTTCGCAGCCTCAGTTTTCATCGGCTTCATTGACGGCGTTCGCGCCGGATGAAGCAGCACAGCGCGCATGGATGGAATCTTTGGAGGCTGTCTCACTGACACCTGGAGAGGTGCTGTTTCGTGAGAGCGATGCGGCGGATGCGATGTTTCTGATCGAGTCCGGCGTGCTGGCCGTGGTGCTGGAGGTCGAAGGCGCAGGCCGTTCGGAATTGCGCAGGCTCGGAGCCGGGCAGTCCTTGGGCGAGATGGCCCTGTACCGCTCCGAACCGCGCACAGCAACCGTGGAGGCCGTGGGAGAGGTGAAGCTGTGGCGGCTGACAGCGGCGAAACTGCGCGAGGTCGAAGCCCGCCATCCGCACCTCGCCATCGCCCTGCACCGGCATGTGGCGTCCCTGCTGGCCGAGCGTGTGTCATTCAGCAATGTGGAATTGAAGCAGCCGCTGGCGCGCCTCGCGCATGCGCTGCGCGGACTGGCGACGAGCGATTTCTCTGGCACTGGCTGGGATCGTTCCGGCGTCGCGCAGGAGGCGCGGCGCAGCGATGAAGTGGGCGCGGTGGCGCAGGCCATGGAGTTTTTGGCCACCCACTTGCAGGAGCACATCGCGGCGCTGCGGCAGCAGACCGCCGCGCGGGAGGCCATCGAAAGCGAACTGCGCATCGCCGGAGAAATCCAGTCCAGCCTGCTGCCACCACCACTCAGTGCCGCAGAACGGCAGCGCGTGGATTTCTCCGCCTTCATCAAACCAGCACGCGAGGCAGGCGGCGATCTTTACGACGGCTTCTTCCTCCCAGACGGCCGCTTCTTCACCCTGGTGGGCGATGTCTCCGGCAAAGGCGTGTCCGCAGCCGTGTTCATGGCCCTAGCTGCCATGGCGGTGCGCACACTCGCGCGCAAGCTGAGCGATCCCGGCGAACTGCTGGCGCAGGTGAACCTCCTGCTGTGTGAGCGCAACGAGACCCTGCAGTTTGTCACGGCCTGCGCGGTCTTCTTTGATCCCGCAAACGGCGAACTGACTTGGGCCAATGCGGGCCATCCCCTCGCGGCAGTGATTTCAGCCACGGGCAGTCTCACCTGGCTTGAAGGACCGCGTGCAGCACCATTGGGCGTCTTTGAAGAAACGCAGTTTGTCACGCAGCGTCATGTGCTCGCTTCGCATGAGACTTTGCTGGTGTATTCAGACGGCGTATCAGAGTCGATGGATGCGCAATCCACCTTGTTTGGTAGCGAGCGCATTCAGGAATGCCTGGCAGGTGGCACCATAACTGACAGTGCCCAAACCGTGGAGCGTGTAGTCGCGGCAGTGCTGGCGCATCAAGCAGACGCTCCGCAGGCAGACGACATCACGCTGGTGGCGTTACGCCGAATGCCGTGAGCAAACCCGAGATGTGGAAGACATCCCGCACGGCGGGCGTGAGTGCGGTGAACTGCGCAGATCCCCCGGAGGCTTTGAGTTTCTTCGCGGCGATGATGAAGACACGTAATCCGGCGCTGCTCACGTAGTCGAGGCCGGAAAGGTCGAAGATGAGCGTCCGCACTCCGGAGCCGATCAGCGCGTTGACCTGCTGTTCCAACTCGGGACTCGATAGTCCGTCAAGACGTCCGGCAAGCGAGAGCGTCGCCGAGGAGGCGAGTCTGGAAGTGGCGATGTTGATGCTCGCGGCGGCTCCGGCCACGCGGCTGAGCCTGCGCTCAACGGAGAAAATGTTGTGCCCATCGCGCTGCTCATACAGACAGACATCCATGAGCTTCTTCACCAGATGCACGCCGAGTCCTCCGATGGGGCGTGCTTCGAGCGCTAGTGTGGTGTTCACCTCAGGTCGGGCGAGAGGATTGTAGGCAGGTGCATCGTCACTAACGACCGCGCGAATGCGATCCGCCGCAATCGTTTCAAGCCGCACTGTGAAGGAGCGCGACGAATCGCTTTGATAACCATGCGTGATGACATTGGTCACGATCTCCTCCAGCGCGAGATGCAGCGCGGACACATCTGCCGCGCTGGTGGCCATCCCTGCGCAAAACTCATCAATCGTCTGCATCATCCGCGCCAGTTCGGCGAGGTCTGCGGCGATGGTAAGGGTTTGCGATTTCGCTGACACGGCGGATCAGATGTAGAGCTCGTTGAGCATGGCGGCGGCGCTTTCGTCCAGCAGTTCACGGCGGCGCACTTCGTCAAAGCGGTCCAGCAGATCCTCGGGGCGCAGTCGTTTCTTTTCCGCACCGCGAATGTCATGCAGCACACGACCCCGGTGCATCATGATGATACGATCCCCCAGGCTCACAGCCTGCTGCATCGAATGCGTGACCATGAGCGTGGTGAGTTTGTCACGCTGAATGACCTCATCGCTGAGCTGGATGACCTGATCGGCGCTCTTCGGATCGAGCGCCGCCGTGTGCTCATCCAGCAGCAGCAGCTCGGGCTTCAACCACGTGGCCATCAGCAGCGTCAGCGCCTGACGCTGGCCGCCGGAGAGCGAGCCGATGGCGTTGTCGAGGCGGCCTTCGAGTCCCATCTTGAGCGTGGCGATGCGTTCCTGTAGCGGCTTCATCAAATGCGGCGACAAGGCCCAGCCGAACCCCCGCGCATGGCCGCGCCTGCTGGCGAGCGCAAAGTTTTCCGCAATGGACATGGTAGGCGCGGTGCCGCTGAAGGGATTTTGAAACACGCGACCGATGAGCTTCGCGCGCTTGTGCTCCGGCCATTTCGTGACGTCATGGTTGGCGAGCCGGATAGTCCCTTCATCGACATAGAACGAACCCGCGACCGCATTCAACAGCGTGGATTTGCCGGAGCCGTTCATGCCGAGCACAATGACGAATGAACCCGGCTCGATGGTGAGATCGACGCCCTGTAAAGCACGAACCTCATTGACCGTGCCGGGATTGAAAGTTTTGCGGATGCCGGAGAGCGCAAGCATGGCAGGTCAGGTGGCGGATGTGGGCCGGGGTTTGAAGCGATCAATGAAACCAGGCAGCACGAGGGCCGCGAAAACGAAGAGCGCGGTGATGAGCTTGAGATCGTTCGGATTCAACCCCCAGCGCAGCGCGATGGCTACGAGCAGGCGAAACAGCACCGACCCCATGATGGTGCCGACGATGGTCAGGCCGAGGCTTCGCGTGCCGGTCAGGGCCTCGCCAATGATTACACTCGCCAGCCCCCACACCACCATGCCAATGCCCATCTGTGCATCAGCGAAGCCTTGGTATTGCGCGAGCAAGGCCCCCGCCAAAGCCACGAAGCCGTTCGAAAGCGCGAGTCCCAGGATGATGTTGAGCTCCACATTCGCACCCAGCGCGCGAATCATCTGCGGATTGTCCCCCGTGGCACGCATCGCGGTGCCGAGCTGCGTGCGGAAGAAGGCAAACATCGCCGCTCCAGCCAGAGCAGTGAAGAGGAGCGCGAGGACCAGCACCGCCGCATCTGCGGCTCCTACTGGCCAGCCAAAAATATGGATCGTTTTGCCGCCCGCGAACCATTCGCCCAAATTTTCACCGTAGCTCGCGACCGTGGTGGCCTGCATCAGCGGCACATTGCTGCGCCCCATGACGTGCAGATTCACCGAATACAGCGCGGTCATCACCAGGATGCCGGCGAGCAGCGAATTGATTTTGAATTTCGTGTGCAGGATGCCCGTGACAGCACCCGCCGCCGCACCACCCATCGCGCCCGCCGCCGTCGCGAAGACCGGGTTCACACCTTTGACCAGCAGCACCGCCGCGATGGATGCCCCAAGCGTGATGGAGCCGTCCGTGGTGATGTCCGGCATCGAAAAGATGCGGAACGACACCAGCACCCCCAGCGCCAAGAGCGAGAGGATGAGGCCGATGATCAATGCGCCAATGAGAAGGGTCATGCGTCAGTTAGTGATGGGTGCGATCCAGACCGCGCCGCGATAGAGTTCGCTCTCGCCCGCGCCATTGAAGCCGCGCGGGTCACAGATCAGGTGCAGCACGCTTTGCAGGGACTGGCCGTCGAACAAGCTGGTGACGGCAGGCTTCAAATCAATGCGCCCTTTGCGCAACGGACGATACGGAAACACCGCCGCGTGCAGATGACCGATCAAAGCCGTGCCGCTTGCGAGCGGACGCAGCAGCGCATCAAACGCCGTGCCCGGTTTTGCAATGACGCCCACAATCAGCGAGGTCGTATCACGAAACGACCGCTCACTGGTGAACGACAGCCACTCCCGAATCTGCGGAAAGCGGAAACGTTCTTCATGCGTGTCGGACGTCGGAGATCGCCGCAACGTCGCCCCGACAAGTCCCGCCGTCTCAGTAACGGCAACAACAACAGCCGCATTCGCGCCACTGGCCTCCAGCGCCGTCTGCATCAGCTCAGTGATGCCGATCCGCCGGTCTTCATCGTTCGCTTCAAAGCGCAGCAGAGATGTAAAAGAACCTTGCGCCGACAAGCCGAGCACGAGATGGCCTTCAGGCACCAGCGCGCCTTCGCTGAGCATGAAGTCCGGCCTGCTGGAGCCATCCGCCGGTTGAAATGCCGCCACTCCCTCCACGGCGAGCAACTCACCACAGCGCGCGGTGCTTTCCGCGAAATTGCCACCGAGCGCACCAATGCCCAGCGCGACCGTGTTCGCATCAAAGCGTCGCGTCACCGGCTGCACGCTGCTGCCTTGAGCAAGCAACGCGGGATCACCCACAGCCTCGATTTTCATGCCACCAGCGCCCAGCGAAAACAGTTCATACGCAGCGCTGGGCGATGAGAGCTTTTTGCCATCACCTTCAGTCGTTGTTGTCGCAGCGATCTCAGACGTGATGAGCATCTGCAAACCCGAAAGCTCCAGCACAGAGCGCACCGCTTCAGACGGACGGATCACACCAAAAAGCCCGTTGATGGCACGCAGCTGCTTGTAGCAGGTCAGCAGCACGCGGATGCCTGCGGAGCTGATGTAGCTCACCGCGCTCATGTCGAGATGCAGCCGGTGCTCGCCATCGCGCACTGCCGCAGAGAGCGCGGATTCGACGTGGCCACACCAGTTTGCGTCCAGCCGCCCCGCGAGGTGCAGGATGATGAGATCACCAGAGGTTTGGCGGGAGATTTCCATGAGTCACTTGATCACTTTGTCCACTTCCTTGAGCAGTTCAGGCGGCAGCGTCATGCCCACCGCTGCGGCATTCGCCGGACTGGCGCTGTAAAACAAACGCGGCGGCAGCACAAAGGGCATCTTAGAGGGGTCTTCGCCACGGATGACACGCTCGATCATCTCCGTCGTCACCTCCCCGCAGTTGTGGTAATCGCGTCCGAGCGAGATCGGCGCACCCAATGCGACCGTGGTGCTGTTCAGACTGATCAGCGGCTTCTGCGTCTGCCTCGCGGCCTTCGTAATCGCATTGAATCCCGTGCTGCTGAGGTTGTCCGAAATCTGCACGATGGCGTCAATCGGTCGCGAGACGAGCGATAGCGAAGCATCAGACAGATCGCTCGAAGTATTCACCGCGACACACTCCAACGTGAGTCCGCGCTCCTTGCAAAGTTTCTCAAACGACTCCTTCAAATCCACCGAGTTCGCCTCCGCCGGGCAGAACAAAGTGCCGAGTCGTTTATATTGAGGGAAGTACTTTTGGATCATCGTCAGCGCTTCACCCACCGGGGCCAGTACAGACACACCGGTCACGTTCGGCTTATGATCTGTGTAACTCTTACCCGCGCCCGCGACCACAGGATTGGCGATGACCGAAAACACAATCGGCCGGTCACGAATCTTTTGCAGCGCCGACTGCAGCGTCGGCGTGGAGAGCGGCACCACGATGTCCGCGTTCTCCGTGAGCACCGCATCAAAGATGCCATTGAGCGAGGCGATGTCTCCCTGCGCGCTGCGATAGCTGATCGTGTAGTCCGTACCCTCGACGAGTTTGCTGCGCTTCCACGCCACCTTCATGCCTGCCAGCGTATCCTCCGAAGGCCCGGACTCGATGTAGTTCACAATCGCAATCTTCCATTTCTTCCCCGTGGGATTCGGTGCTGCCGCCAAAGCCCTCGTCTGCTCCGCCCCGCTGTCATCAATCAAAAGATTCGCCCGCTTCCGCACGTCATCAGAGACCTGCCATGGCGTTTGCAGATCCTTCGTCGCCCGCAGATTCACCGCGAGCATCTCCGGCATCACATTGGTGATCGGTACATCCGCCGGTTTGCGGCCGTTGAGAATTTCACCCGCGAGATTCCCCGTGAGACGGCCCACTTCGGTGTAATCCGCACCCAGATCAAAGAGCGCCCCTTTCTTCACATTCGGTGGGATGACCGTGAAGACTGGAATGCGGCCCTTCTTCGCAGTAGAAATCAAACTGTCCGCCGCCGTCATCACCGTCACATCACCACCCATCCACAGCGCCTCTGCACCGCGTGCCACCAGCGCCCCTGCCGCTTCGGCAACACCGGAGGAATTGTCCACGGTCGATTCCATCAGCTCGATGCCGAGATCCGCCGACACCTTCCGCGCCACTTTCACCTGCGCCTCGGAATTCGCCTCCGCTGCATTCCATACCACGCCCACTTTCTTCAGCGCCGGATTCATCTCACGCGCGATTTTGAAGGCCTGCAGGATCGGCTGCATCGTACCAAAGCCCGCGAGATGCGGGGGATGGTCGAGCGGTTTTGTCATGCTCACACCAACACCCGCCACCGAAGGGTCCGACACCAGCGCAAACACATGCGGCGTGCCCCCGGTCTTGTTCGCATTCGCCACCGCCTGCAGTGACACCGTGCTGATCGTCATGAGCAAATCGTAGCCACCTCCCGCCATTTCCTTCGCAATCGTCTGCGACACCGCATTGTCACCCTCCGCATTGTACAGCTTGAGTTCCAGATTCCGGCCCTGCTCCCAGCTTTTCTCCCTCAGTCCTGCGATCATCCCCTCACGCCCCTGATCCAGAATCGGCTGCGAGGCATGCTGCAGCAGCGCCACCCGCATCGTGCGCCCCGGCTTCGGAGCCGCAGTTCTTCTGACGCGCGAGCCCAGGTCAGACAGCAGCAGCACAGCCGCAGCGGCCATGATCAGGAAGATGCCCAGCAGGAGGCGACGCAGAGAATGAACCATCGGTGTCACCAAGAGCAGGAAGCAGGCGCAGTTCAATGCCATTTCATGATTCCGCTGTGTACAGTCAGGTCCCGCCCATGCGTTTAAGGCAGCCATGCAACGCTTTTTCACTTTGATCGCCCTGCTCACGGTCCGCTGCCTGGCGGATGATCCCGTCGCCGCATGGTCCAAAGATGTCACCATCAAGCCCGTCTCCTCCGTCGCAGGGCGCCACACCACCCACAGCTACTACCTCACCAATCCCGAAAGCCCGGACGGCACGCGCGTGCTCTTCTTCACCTCCACCGATCCCCGAGGCCATCTCGGCGAAGTCCGCATGATCGAGCGTGCCACAGGCAAGGAAACCGTGCTCGCTGACAACATTCACACCGAGGATGCCCACCGCGTCGCGTGCCAGCAGTGGCTCTCCGGCGGCAAGCGCGTAGCGTATCATGAAGTCATCGACAAAAAATGGCGCGTCGTCGTCGTGGACGTCGCCACCCTCGCAAAGACCATCGTCGCCGAAAATCATCAAGTCGGCTTCGGCAGACCCGAAGGCGACCTCCTGCCCATGTACGGCTGCCATTGGAATCCAGGCCCGTATCGCGATCTCGAAGTCTGGGACGCTTCCACCGGCAAGACCACCACTATGGCAAAGATCTCCGAGGTGGAATCCAAGTATGGCGACTGGCTGCAAAAGGAGTTCGCTGGCAAGCCCTGCTCCATTTTCTTCCCCGTGCTCAGCCCCGATATGAAGCGCGTCTTCTTCAAAATCGCCGCCGGCAATGGCGGTGATAATTACATGTCCAGCAGCGCCAGCCATCGCCAGGGCACCGTGGTGTATGACTTTGAAAAAGCATCCTGCGTCTGGCAGCGCAATCAGTGGGGCCACCCCGCCTGGACGCCCGACTCCCACCACATCTTCGAAGCCGGAAACATCAGCTTCGACATCGCCGAAAATCCCGCCAAATACACCCGCCTCAAAGACGTGCCCGTCCTCAGCGGCACCCATCCCTCCGTCAGCCCGGACGGCACCCTCATGGTCACCGATGGCATGAGCCGCAACGTCGGCGGTAAAGGCGATGAATGGGGCATCCAGGTGGCGGACATGCACGGCGGCAAATGGGTGCTGCTTCAAAGTTTCGCACAAAACGGCGGTGCCAAGTCCTGGCGGCGCAATCACCCGCACCCCGTCTTCAGCGCCGATGGCAAACGCATCTACTACAACGTCAGCGATGGCCCCTTCACCCGCCTCATGGTGGCCGAGCATCCGTAATAATGTGCGCCGTCTAGTTTTTGTTGGCAGTGCTGCGTACCGAAGCATCCTGCGCCGCTTTTCCTCCCCTTGGCATTTCCATCCGCTACCCTTCTTCATGGGAGAAAGAGAAAAGGAAAGAAGGTCACGCCTCACCTGCTGCTGTACCAAGGCCGCACCGCTCTTGCCCTGACCCGCATTGCCTGCTGTGTTGCCGCATGACCCCCGGCAGCCGTTCACTCCTCATCCTGATCCTCATCATCCTCGCCGGGATCATCATCCCGTTCATGATCTGGGGCGCGCAGTTTGACCAAACCTTGAGCCTCTCAGGCGCGCGCCAGTGGATGGAAAGCTACGGCTCCTGGGCCTGGGCGGCGGGCATTGCTCTCCTCATTGCAGACATCGTGCTGCCGGTGCCCTCCACGGTCGTCATGTCCGCGCTGGGCTGGATGTACGGCTGGTGGCTGGGCGGTCTCATCTGCGCCGGTGGGTCCATGCTCTCCGGCATCATCGCCTACGCCACCTGCCGCTGGCTCGGGCGCGGTGCCGCACGCTGGATCGCAGGCACCGAGGGCCTGCGCAAAGGCGAGGAAATCTTCGAGCGGCGCGGCGGCTGGCTCGTCGCGCTTTCACGCTGGATGCCCGTGCTGCCAGAGGCCGTCGCCTGCCTTGCCGGGCTTTCCAGCATGCGCTGGCGCGTCTTCCTGCCCGCCCTTGCCTGCGGCTCCATTCCCACGGGTTTTGTCTTCGCCGCCATCGGCCACCTCGGCCAAAGTGAACCCGCCTGGGCCTTCGCCTTGAGCGCCATCGTTCCCGTCCTGCTATGGCTTGCTGCCGCGCGTGTGCTGAAGCGTTAACGCATCTCCATCAGTCCCGCACTCACCGCCGCCGCACGTGCAAGCCGCCGCATCTCACGGCGCATCGGCCACACTCCCAGCGGCACCAGCAATACAGTGCCAATGACCGCCACCAGCCCTAGCACCAGCAGAGTGTGCAAACCGGCTGCCAGTAAAATCGCGGTGACGATCAGCCACAGCAGCACATTCCACCCCAGGCTGCGGCGGATGCGCAGCAGCAGCCGCACCCGGGTAAGGCAGCGACCATCCGCATGAAATTCAGTGACGCTCAAAAATGCGCGCGAAACCTCCGACCACGGCCAGGCCTCCACATCAAACCAGCGCCAGCCGTCATCCTCGCGAAAGACGATGTGCTCGGCCCGGAGCACCTTGCGCAATTCCTGCAGCCAGGCATCACGCGTGGTGCCGGTCTCACTCCAGAAGCACAGCGTTCCCAGGCTCAGAGTGACTTTGTGCGGCCGCACGGGCGGGATGATGTCCGGCAGCATCGGATGGCGGCTGGGCCGTGCGCCCAGAGTCAGCATGCCACGTAGCCGCGCCCACTCGCGCACCATCGGCTGTAGAAAGCTCAGCCACCACAGCAGCAGGCGGTTCGCCATGCCTTGAATGCCGGCAGCGGTCGCATTGCGTGAGCTGACACGCCATGCAGACCACAGCGCAAAACCCAGCAGCCCCAGCGCCACCCATGGCTGATGACATAGAAGGGCCAGCACCAGCAGCGCCAGCCACAGCAGGCCCGTGAACCATTCCCACCAGCGAAAGCTGGAGGAGGAGTAGATCACCTGAAAAGCCCCCAGCCCCAGCGGGCCGTGGAAGATGCTGCCTTCCACGGGATGATCCGCCGGATGCTGATCCCCATAAATGCCGCCGCGCCAGCGCGCCCCGCCGAGAAAGCCGAAGCGCTCGGGATGCTCCTTCATCAAAAGCGCCTCCGCCTGCCCGTAGCCAAACTGCTGTGTCAGATACGCGCGGATGCTGAAGCGCCGGTGGTGCCAGACCATCGCTCCTGGCACAAACAGCAGCCGTTTGCCGGTCTCTCGCAGCCGCCAGCAGATGTCCACGTCATCACCCGCCGTTCTGAATTCCACTCGGAAGCCGCCGATGAGTTCCAGCGCTTCCTTCCGGATGGCCAGATTGCAGCCCGGCAGATGCTCGGCCTCCGTGTCATTGAGCAGCACATGCGCCGGTGCGCCGGGAGCCGCCGCCACCACCCGCTCGATCTGGTTTCGCGGCGGCGGCGGAATGTTGGGCCCTCCTGCCGCAGCGATGTCCTCATTCGCGAAGGCATGGCTCAAGTGCAGCAGCCAGCCAGGGTGGGCGATGCAGTCATCATCCGTGTACGCAATGAGGGTGCCGGTGGCGAGTTGCACACCCAGGTTGCGCGCCGCACTGAGCCCCGCGTGCTCCTGAAACTGGTAGCGCACCTGCGGATAACCTTTGGCAATCTCGGCAATGCGCTGGCGTGAGCCGTCGTCGATCAGCAGGATTTCAAAGTCAGGATAGCGCAGCGCCACCAGTGATTCCAGGCACTGCCCCAGCGTGGCTGCGCCATTGTGCGTGCAGACCACCACGGAGATGCGCGGCGCTGCGACGGGCGGCTGCCAGGCGGCAGGCAGCTCACGCTGCACAGCACATGCAGCACGCTCCTTTCTCTCGCGGTCCACCAGGCCAAACTCCCAGTCCGTCACTTCTCTGCCGCCCCGGTGCCATTCGTCCGTGTAGGCAAACCACACCCCGCCCGCGCAGCCGCCGCTCAGCAGGCCCTCATGCTGCCAGCGCATCACCTCCCCCTGCCGCTCCTCCCCGTGCGTGGCCACGTCCAGACCAAATTCCGTGATGAGCAGCGGCTGGTTCCCCGCCAGATTTTGCCACTGCGCCAGGCAGGCGTTGAAAGCAGCCGGTGATTCCAGGTACACATTCACCGCGATGAAGTCCGCATTGCGCGGCACCAGATACCCCGTGGACGGATACGTCGCGTAGCTCACCAGCGTCTGCGGCGCATGATGGCGGGCGATGCTGATCAGCTTTTCGATGAATGCCCGCACCCGCCGCGGCTTCATCCAGCGCACCAGCGTCTTCTCGATCTCATTTCCCACCAGGAATGCCGTGATGCAGGCGTGATCCCGCAGCCTGCCGCTGATGGCGGCCACCTGGGCTTCGATCTCCCGGCAAAGCGCGCCGTTCGCCAGGAAATCCACATGCTCGCTCCACGGGATGCCCGCGATCAGCCGCAGGCCCAGAGCTTCCACTTCATGCAGCACCGTTTCAGTCGGCGGTTCATACAGCCGCACGGTGTTGAAACCCAGCTCGGCGATGTGGCGCAGATCGGCCGTCAGCCGGTCGTTTTCGGGGAAGGGTTCCCCACGCGAGTTCGGCTTGAACGGGCCGTAACTGACCCCACGGATGAAGTGCGCTGTGCCATCCGCCAGTTGCAGAAATTTTCCCGCCGTCACCACGCGCGGCCCATGGCTCATGGGCGGAGGGGTGTCAGAAGGAGTGGCGGAAATCATGCAGGCGTCAGGTTCACATTCGGCGGGGTCCGAAGGGTGAAACAGGTACGTGCTGAAGGCCAGTCAGACTTCAGATCTCGGAAGCTTTGTCGCTGGGCCTTTTGCCTACGCTGAGGTCTTCCGCAGTCACGGGATCCTCAATCTCCATCTCCACCCACCCATCGCCTTCGCGATCAAGACGACGGTTGTTGATGAACATCACGACGCAGAAACCGACAAACGCCGTGCTGGCTTCCAGCACAAACGGCGTGGAGAAAAACGTGAACACATAGGCCAGCCCCTGCGCCAGGATTTCACGCGCGGTTTCATTCACATACGCGGCGACAGCCGCCGCAGTGATGAACGCAAGGGACCACAGCAGCGATTCGAGCCACCAGGGGGATTTTTGGGGAGTGGTTGCAGGCGCAGGCATTTTTTCGTGTCTCAGTCCACAGGGGTAGCTTTATGGAGGGTGACCGGAAAATCCACCTGTTTTGTCTTCCCATTCCCCGCACCGACCTTGGCTGGAGCGGCCACCACCGGAGCGGGAATAGGCGCTTCATCGTCATCGACCGGCAGCGCCTTCAGAGCGGCAGGCTCCACCTGGCTGTGCATCTCAGCCACATGCTTTCCCCACATGGCCGTACCGGCCAGGACAAACACAAAGATGGCGATGGCCGCCGGTAGCGGAGATTTAATGGACCGCACCTGCCCCGTCGCAGGTGCAGCCACGCTCTCCAGACGCGTGGCGCGCTCACGCAGCCAGGGGCCATGAGACTGGGTCAGGTAGCGATAATCACGCTCTCCACCCAGCGCTCCTTCAGGCAGTTCCTCCAGCATGGACGAGGCGTCCACACCCAAAAAATCGCTGTACTGCCGGATGAACGAACGCGCATACGTCAGGCTGCCAAACGCGGCGATGTTGCCAGACTCCAGATACCGCAGACGCTGCGCGGGGATGCGCGTCTCATGCGCGGCGTCTTCGATGGAAAGGCCACGTTTTTCACGTGCTGCGAGGAGCATCTGGCCAAAGGAAGCAGTCATGTCTGATTGGAATACGTCAAATGTGACATCGCCGGATGTGGAAGCGATGAATTTTTTTGGGTTCCGCAGGCAGATATTTTCGGAAAAACATCTGAGGGTCATCCCCAGTCCTCTTGTAATCAAAGCAAGGAGTACTAAAATCACGCCATGAGCACCCTCCACGAGACCCGCATGAAGATTCGTCGTGAACTGGAGGCTCCTCCGGCCTTGAGAAAATTCGGCAGCGGCTGGATCAGTGGCGTCCTGGGCATGATGTTCGGCCTCGCTGCGCTCGCCTGCGTGGTGATGATGCGCTTTCCGGGAGTGTTCGTCATGAAGGAAGACGCGGCATTCATCGGCTCCCCGGCCTTCCGCACCGGCATGTTCGTTCTGATGGTGCTGGCGTTCGGGTTCTCATTCCTCAACCTCCTGCTGCGCCCGGGCAAGACTCTCGGCATCACCGGCATGGTGGCGACGCTGCTGGCTGTGACCTTCGGCGGCACTTCGGCCACGGCCGTGGCCCCGGATATGACCCCGCTCTACTTCGGTCTCGATTTCTTCATCCTGCGCCTGCTCTTCACCGGCTTCCTTTTCATCCCGCTGGAGACGATTTTTCCGCACCGGACAGAGCAGGGGATCTTCCGCCAGGAATGGCGTGAGGACCTCTTCTACTACCTCGTCAGCAGCATGATGGTGCAGGTGCTCACCTGGCTCAGCTTCATGCCGGCGCAGACCTTGTTCAAACACACGACATGGACGGACATGCGCGCCTGGGTCGCCGCTCTGCCCTTCCTCGTCCAGCTCATCGCCATCATGTTCCTCACGGATTTGGTGCAGTACTGGGTGCACCGCCTGTTCCATCGCATCCCCGCTCTGTGGCGCTTTCACGCCGTGCATCACTCCGCACAAAGCATGGACTGGATGGCCGGAGCGCGGATGCACTTCTTCGAGATCCTCGTGCTGCGCGGCACCACCGTCTTTCCCATGATCCTGCTCGGCTTCAGCCAGACGGCGGTGAACTCCTACGTGCTCGTCGTCTATCTCTTCGCCACCTTCGCTCATTCCAATCTCGGCTGGAAGCTCCGCCTCTTCGAAAAAATCTTCGTTACCCCCCGCTTCCATCACTGGCATCACGGCATTGAGAAAGAAGCCATCGACGTCAACTTCTCCATTCACTTCCCCTTGTTCGACAAACTCTTCGGCACCCACCACATGCCCGAAAACGGCCGCTGGCCCGAAGCCTACGGCATCGGCGGCCATCCAGTGCCCAAAGGCTACTGGCAGCAGTTCCTCCATCCCTTCCGCCGGAAGAAAAAGTAATCGACTTGAACCACGTGTAGCATGTCTGGGCGTAGGATGGGTGTGGCGACAGCCCGCCCGTCCTTGAGCGTGTGGCATCGCCCATGATGCGCAGCCTTCCCAGCGGTGGTTGGTTTGGCTCAGCAGCCTGTGCCTTCTGACAACAAACCCAATCACTCATACTTCAACTGCGCCGTCGCCGCACACGCCGCATCGGCCGTAACCCGCAGCCAACGCGCCTGCACCGCAGGCTCAAACTCAAGGCTGAGCACCGCACCCGCCTTCACAGTGGCCTCCTGGTAAGTCACCCACAGTCCCGTCCCAGTCAGGTCCAGCTCCACCTTCACCCTCACCGCCTGCTTCGCATCATGGCTCAGCGTCAGCGTGCGTTTGTCATACCCCCACATGAGGTAGGGATCACTCGCTTGCCCCGCCTTGATCTTCGAGTTCTTCCACGGCCCGCCTTCACCGCGCGGCTTGCCCAGCTTCCACAGATCATCAATCGCCCCCGCCCACAGCGCTGCCTTGCCATCGTCACTGCGCAGGATGTGTTCCCCGGCAGGCGCATCTGCTTTCACACCGCTCATCAGAAACAAACCGCGATACCCGCCAAAGTCCGTCACCCGCAGATCGTGCGAAGCCACCGGCCGCATCTTCGCAAAGCCATCCGCATTCTCCGCAGGCAGCTCAAAGAACGTCCCGCACGCGCTCAGCATGTCGCGTTCCGTTGCCGCCTCTCGGCACACCCGCAGCTCACCAGCGTTCGTCGCAGCATCCAAAGCCGCGTTGGCCCGTGGCAGACGCCAGCGCCGACCACGATCATCCACAACTAGCACACTGGCCTCATCCAGCGTGATGACGTTCCGCGGAATCGCCACCTTCGTCTTCACAAACTGCTCCGCCTTCGGGTCTTCCACCCGCTTTAGCTTCAGCTCAGCATCGAGTTCGTAATAACCCGCGTCCGCCGCAAAGCTCAGCGTGCGCTTGTTCTCCCCGCGAGCACGGAAGACCCCCGTCTGCACTTTCGCATCATCCCCACGCGCCACGCCATCAAACATCGCATCCGCTTCAATCCCACGTGACTCACCATTCGTCAGCGTGATGACCACGCTCACATCCCTCCCACCTTTGTCCGCTTTCACCGTCAGCCACTCTTCATCACCGCCGATGTCCTCACGTTTCGCCGTGCCTGCCGCATGATCGATCCGCCACAGACTCCGGTGCTTCCAGCCTGCCACGAGAAACGGGTCTGCCACATCGCCAGCCTTCACACTCTCATGCTGCCACACCGCACCGCTGGCATGCGTAGGCCCAAGCTTGTCGGGCGTCTCCGCACTCACAAACCACAGGTTCGACTGCGACTGTCCCACGCTGTCGATCCCCCCTTTGACCTTGCGCTTGTTGAGAAACTCCGACTTCGCCGAATCATCGCAGCCGAAAACAATGCGGTCATTCCAGCGGCAAAAATCACCGATCACCTTCATGTACGCGCTGCGCACACGAATGCCCTTGGTGTTGGCCGCAGAAAAGGTGCGCGGAAAGCGCCAGAACGCCCCGTGCATCGTCATCAGCAGGTCATCTTCGCCGATGTCACGGATGCGCGGCCACTCCGTGTTCCAGCCATGCGCGCCATCGTAGCTATGGCTCACCTTTGGCAGACGAAACGCCTGCCACTTGCCGCCATCCAGCAGCATCAAAATCAGCGACTTCGCATCCCAGCCGATGCTCCACACCGGTGCGTCCACCGCACTGCCTTGGATGCCGCCGGGCCCCGTCACTTCGGTGAATTGATTCCGCCGCACGAGCTGCCAGTCCTCACCCGCCTTGCGCCATTCCCCCAGCGCACCGCTCGGTGTCGTGGGGTCTGTCAGCACCCGTTTGTCGCGGTCGCCATTGTTCGCATAAATCACGCGCCCCTGGGTCGAGTACAATCCCTTGCCATGATAACCCGGCAGTTCTGATTCCAGTTTCGTCAGCGGTGTTGTGACTTCGAAACCCTTCTTCAAAGGATTGCCGTCACGGATCAGCGAAGTCACCGCCAGCGACTTCACATCCACCTCATAGAGCCCCTCCTCCATCGTCGCATAATAAATTTTCCCCGCCGGATCATTCAAATGCCGCGCATTCCCCGTGAGTCTGCCTGGCATAATGCTCGGCGGGATCACCCGCACCTTGCGCTTTGCATCGATCACATACGGCCCGATGAAAAGCTGCTGCGACTCTTTGTGAATCATCCGGTTCGCCGGCGTGCCGCCCACGCTCTCCGGCCGTACGATCTGCTTCAAATCCGCCGTGATCTCATAGAGCTTGTCGCTCGAACCAAACGGCAGATGCGGCCCATACGTGATGACCCACAGCCGGTCTGCCCACGGCACCACCGCGCCTGTGCCGCACTCGCCTTCGTTGTTAAACATCGCCAAGCTCGGGTAGATGCCACTGACATGGCGCGGCTCTTCGGCGGCGAGCAAGCCCGTGAATGCCGCAAGTAACAAGAGGTTGGATTTCATGCACAGATCAAAGCCATGCCACCTCCGCTCGCAACACGGGTGAATTATGCCGGATTGAAATCGCTTACATCCCCCGGCATAGCTGGCGCATGCCCAAACCGCAGGCCATCCAGCTCCCCGCCGATGTCTGGCGCACTCTGCGCCAGGAGTGGCTCTGGGTGTATCGCAGCCCCGTCCCGCAGTGCGGCGTCTGGTCCGCCGAGATCCCCGTGCCCGCCGGCGTCTTCTTTGTGGAGCGCGGTGAAGTGCGCATCCAGTCAGATGGCAAAGAAACCCTCGTGCCGCGCGGTCAGGCCTTCTTCTCCTCCCCCCGCTTGCGTCGGCATTGGTTCGCGCCCGGCACCCGCCTGCTCTCCGTCGGCTTTCGCAGTCAGTGGCCGGATGGCACATCGTTATTCCGCGATGCCCTCAATTTCGCCGCCGAGGCTTCCGCCTTGTGCACAGCGACCCAGCAGCTCTTCACCCGCATCCACGGCACTCAGAAACTCGTCACCTACCGTCAAGCCATCGCGCCCGCCACGCATTCCTACAGCGACTGGGCCGCGCGCGAGGCCGCATTCAACACCTGGTTTTCCACGTGGATGCAAACGCTGCAAGAGCTCAGCGTGCAACCCCAGCTTCCAGTCCGCACGCGCCACCGCCGTGTGGATCAGCTCGTCGCCTGGCTGCGGGCGCTGCCCCTCGATCAAACCACCCCGAGCCTCCCGCCCGATTTCCCCATCGGAGCCCGCCGTGCGGAGCAGCTCCTGCAGCAGCAGTTCGGCATCGGTCTGCGCCTGTTCATGGAGAAACGCCGCCTCGATGTCGCACGCGAGCGCATTCTGGCAGATCAGGCCACGCTCAAAGAAATCGCCTTTGCCCTCGGCTTTCGTCATGCCTCCCACTTCACCGCCTGGTTCCGCCGCCACACCGGCCTCTCGCCATCCGAGTACCGCATGAGCGGGGTGGAGCAGGCCGCATGAGCCGTAAAGTCGATTGCTGGACAGGCCCCCTTGGCCTCCTTTAGTGCCCGCCCATCCTTCATGCCACCCGACGTCTCCCTCATCATCCCCGTTTTTAACAACGAGCTGTACTTGGATGAATCCCTCTCGTCAGCGCGTGCGCAGGAAGGTCTGTCACTGGAGATCATCATCATCGACGACGGCTCCACAGACGCCTCGCTCAGCAAGATCAAAGCCCATGCAGAAAATGATCCCAGGATCATCGTCATCGCCCAGGCCAATCAGGGCGTCTCCGCCGCGCGCAACGCCGGGCTGGACCGCGCCTCAGGCAAATGGCTCGCCTTTCTGGATGGCGATGACTGGCTCGCCCCCGGCTCCCTCGCCGCATGGCATCAGCAGGCAGAGCAGGGGACTCTTGACTGCCTCCTCTGCAACGGCTTCAGCTTCAAATCAGACCCCCAGGCCTTCCTCGCTTCAAAGCCCCTCGCCATCCTCAGAAAGCAGCCCTGGGACAGCACCCTCACCGGAGCCGACTGGATCGTGCAGGGCGTCCAGCTCCGCGAATGGCCGCACTACGTCTGGCTGCAGTTCTGCCGCCGCAGTGTCATTGAAGCAGCGCACCTGCGCTTCCGGCGCGACATGATTCACGAAGACATCCCGTGGACCGTACAGCTCGCACTCGCCGTCAAACGCCTGGCCTTCTCGCAGTCCCCTCGCTACGGCTACCGGCGCAATCCGGCTTCGCTGACGCAGTCGCGCAGCGCCGACAAAGTCCATCACCGCATCGCCAGCTACCTCAAGGTCGCCGCGCTCCTGAAAACCCTTTCCGACGGCCAGCCGCCCGCCCTGCGCAAAGCCCTGCAAAAACAGATCCTGCGTGAAATGGGCCACTTCCTCGGCCTCATGCGCAAAGGCAACGTCACCCGCGCCCACCGCAGCCAGTTTGCCGCCGAGTTTTTGGCCGCAGGCTTTGCCGGCATGATGTTCAAGAGCTGCTCCAACTACCGTGAAGTGGCCGCGACTCTCAAAGCCTGGTACCTCTGCCACATCTGGAAGCGCCAAAACCCGCAGAGCTGAGCGCTGCTGCAACGATTTCCAAAACTCATTTCCGTTTCGCTGGCTGCGAAGGTAGGGCGGTGGTCCTCCAACCGCCGCCGAACGGCTCCAGGCCTCCTTTGGGAACGCTGGCCCGCTGGCACGATGGCGGAGCCATCAAAGCCTGTAGCGAGGGGTTGAGCGAAGCGACACCCCTCGAACACGCGCACATCACTTATCAAAGCACGTGCATCGCGTAGCGATGCCAGCGCGCGCATCCAGGCGTGCGTTTCGCCCAGAACCCCTCAGCTACTTCCTCCCACCCTTGATGAACTCGTCACGGCTCAGCACGCCGTTGCCATCCGTGTCAAATTTGGGAAAGCGTTTCGGTGCCTCATCAGGATCAGGCTGATTGAGCAAAAACTCCTCCTTCGTAAGCTGGCCGTTTTGGTCCTTGTCTCGTTGATCAAAACTCTTGCCCCGATCCTGCCCAGGTTTTTTGGGCGGAGCCTCCGGCTTGCTGGAGATCTGCGGCTTCGCCTCGGCATGTCGGGTGAGAAATTGGCGTAGAACCGTGACAACCGCAGGCTGCTCCACCGCAAGGTTCTTCGTCTCATCAGGGTCGGCCTCATAGTCATACAATTCAAGCACAGCCGTCTCCGGCGCATCCCCCGGCTTCTTCCATTCCACCAGGCGATGCCGCTGCGTGCGGATCGCGCGCCCGATCAAGCCACCCCCGCGCGGATAAACATGGATGGCGTGATCGCGCACGGTCGTCGCAGGATTTTGCAGCACGCTGGCAAAGCTGCGTCCATCGCCCTGCGGCGGGGCAGGGAGCTGTGCCAGCTCCGCCAGCGTGGGATAGATGTCACACGACTCAGCCAGCGCCTGCGTGCGCGCTGGCGGTACGCCCGGTGCCGCGACGATCACCGGAATGCGCGTCGCCTGCTCATAGTTCGTATGCTTGCACCACATGCCATGGTCCCCGAGATGCCAGCCATGGTCGCCCCAGAAAACGATGATCGTATTCCCTGCCAGACCGCTCGCATCCAGGGCGTCCAGCACCCTGCCAAGCTGCGCATCCATGTAGCTCGTCGCCGCGTGGTAGCCATGGATGAGGTGGATGGCCTGCGCCTGCGTCAGCGGCCCTTGCTCCGGCATGTCCCGGTACTGGCGCAGCTCACCCCAGGTCGTCGGCGCGAACTCAGGCGCGCCAGCAGGAGCCGTTTGCAGCGCAGGCACGGTGAAGACCGCCGGATCATAGAGATCCCAGTACTTCTTCGGCGCCACAAAGGGCAGGTGAGGTTTCAAAAAACCGACCGCCAGAAAAAACGGCTCCTCCGGCTTTTGCTTCGCAGCCTCCAGCCGCTTGACCGCCTCGTCAGCGATCATGCCATCCCCATAGCGATTGTCCGGCACGTCGGCGGACTCCGTGGGCGCACCGCGCGGCAGCTTCCAGGCCTCCGTCTTGTTTTCAAACAGCGCCTGCTCCCGCGTGGAGTCCGGCAGGTTGTTCTCCTTCAGCGCGTAGCTAATCGTCTTCGGCGTGAAGTGCGGCACGCTCCAGGACGCCACATCATTCACATTGCCATGACCCACATGGAAAATCTTGCCCAGCCCTTCCGCCCGGTAACCATTCGCCTTGAAGTGCTGCGGCAGCGTCACCGCATTCGGCACCGCTTTGCGGAAGTTCGTGCTCAGCTCATAGATCCCCAGCGTTTGTGGCCGCAGCCCCGTCAGCAGCGCATTGCGCGAAGGCGAGCACACCGCCTGATTGCAAAACGCCTTCTCAAACACCACCCCCCGTGCCGCCAGCCGGTCAATGTTCGGCGATTTCACCACCTTGTCCCCATAGCACCCCAGCAGCGGCTTCAAATCATCCACACAGATGAGAAGAACATTCGGTTTTGCGGCGGCAAACAGCGAGTTGCCGCAAAGGAGCAGGAGTGTGAGAACGCGGAGCATAGGGGGTGAAGCGGACAGTCAAGAAGTCAAAGGCCAAGGCGTCAAGCAGATGACGTCACGCTCAAACGCGCGACACTTGACACTTCTTGACAATACTTGACCCTCTTGACTTCACTTTCCCCTCACTCCGGCAGTTGGTCGAAATGGAACTGGCAGCAGCCCAGATCAAGCGTGTTGGTGTCACGCGCGAGCTTTTCGCGAAACGCCTCCGCCAGCGCATAGATGCGCTGCTGCCCCTGCTTCTCCACTTCCAGCAGCCCGGCCTCTTTAAGCACCCGCAGGTGCTTTGAGACGTTGTAAGGCGTGACATGGAGAGCTTCACACAGCTCGGTGACGGGCTTCGCGCCACCGATCAGCGCGCGCACCAGACGGAGACGCGTCGGCTCTCCCAGCGCACGCATGGCGGTGAGGCAGTCGAACGAACGTGTCACGGTGCGTGGTGGCATGGCGGGATGTTTAGCAGAGAGGCCATGTCATCGCAAGAACGCCCGGGGCTGGGGGTGAAATAATATTTGCCAATATGCGCATATAAGATAAAGCACGCGCCGCCATGACTCTCCCGACTCATTCCCTTCACCGTGCCCTGCCGCGTCTTCTCGCCGCGACCGCCCTCCTGTCCACCTGCTCCGCTTTGGCTCAGCAGGCAGACGTGAAAAAAGACGAACAAGCCACGCCGGTGAATCTCAATGAGATCATCATCTCCGCGCCGAAGCTCTCAGACAAGACCCTGCTCGAACTGCCGATCAGCGCCAGCGTGACGACCAGGAAGACTCTGCAGGATGCGGGGATGTACACCGTGAAGGACGCCGCCATGTACGCGCCGAACACCACCTTCACCGAATTCAGCGCCCGCGCCATCAGCACCCCTCGCATGCGTGGCATCGGTGGCTCGCCGACCAATCCCGGCGTCACCACTTACATGGACGGCGTGCCTCAGACCAATGGCAACTCCTCCAGCATCATGCTGCTCGATGTGGAGCAGATCGATTTCGTGCGCGGGCCCATCGGCGCTCTGTTTGGCCGTAACACTGCGGGTGGTCTGGTCAACATCACCAGCCGCCGTCCCACCATGAAGGGCTGGGAAGGCGAGGCGCAGACCATGATCGGCAACTACAACCTGCAGGACTACCGCGCACGCGTCAGCGGCGCTCTCATTGAAGACGTCCTCGGCTTCAGCTTCATGGGCGGCTACAATCAGCGCGACGGCTACACCAAAAACACCGTGAACGGCCAGCCGATCGACAATCGCGGCTCCTGGTTCGGCAAAACCCAGTTCCTCTGGACCCCGGACAAGCAGTTGGAAGTGCGCCTGATCATCGCCGGTGAAAGCGCCCGTGACGGCGACTACGCGCTGAATGATGTGGGGCAGTTGCGCGCCAACCCACGGCGTTCCGCCCGTGACTTCGCCGGCTTCACCAAGCGTGACGTGCTCATGCCCACCCTCCAGGTGACATGGCACGGCGACTCGTTCGATTTCACCTCCACCACCGGCCTGGTGTGGTGGAAAACCCAGGACACCACAGACCTCGACTACTCCACGTTCAACTTCGTCCCTGGCGGCACCTTCCTGCTGCGCAACAACCGCCAGCAGCAGACCACCTGGAGCCAGGAGTTCCGCTTCTCCAATCCGAAGGGCGTGCCGGTCACCATCAGCGACTCGGCCTTCCTCACCTGGCAGGCGGGCACGTTCTTCTTTGACCAGACATTCCAGCAGACCACCTTCCAGAATCAGGACAATGTCTTCTTCCCGGTCTTCATTCCGGCCAACACCACCAACACTGCCGCCCATCTCCATGACCAGGGCATTGGCACGTATGCTCAGGCCACCCTGACCGCCTGGAAGAAACTGGACGTCACTGCTGGTCTGCGCTGGGACCTTGAGCACAAGCAGGCGGATCTGTCCGCCAGCCGTGGGCCTGTTGCCCCGCCGTTCCTGCCATCACTGGACGCCTCCTCACGCACGTCGCGTTCGTTCAGCCAGGTGACGCCCCAGACATCCGTCGCCTATCGTTTCACGCCGGGCCTCATGGGCTACTTCGGCTTCGCCGGTGGTTACAAAGCCGGTGGCTTCAACACTGCCTCCGTCACTGGCCGCACGAACTACGATCAGGAGCGCACCTGGAACTACGAAGTCGGTCTCAAGGGCCGCGCCTTGCAGGACAAGCTCGGCTTCCAGCTCGCCCTCTTCTACACCGACTGGAGAAACCTCCAGCTCAATACCCCCAACGGCGCTTCCCTCGCCACCTATGACATCGTCAATGCTGGCAACGCGGCCTCCAAGGGCATCGAGCTCTCCCTCAACTACCAGGCCACCTCGAGCTGGACGCTCTTCGGCAGCGCCGGCCTGCAAACCGCCCGTTTCCTCTCCGGCAGCATGGACAACGGGGCGAACATTGGTGGCAACAAAGTCCCCTACACGCCGAACTACACCGCGGCCGTCGGCACCCAGTACAACTGGGAGCTGACCCACGGCTGGACCCTCTACGCGCGTGCGGATGTGCAGTTCCTCGGCGGCTTCGTCTATGACAGCACCAATCAGGCCGGCCAGAACGCTTACACCCTGGCAAACTTCCGCCTCGGCGTGCGCCGCGCGACTTGGTACTCGGAGTTCTTCGTGAACAACGCCTTCAACACCCGCTACATCCCCACCGCCATTCCATTCCCCGGCCTCGCCGCTTCCGGCTACGTCGGCGAAAGCGGTGCGCCGCTGACCTGCGGCGTGCGCGCCGGCATCAAATTTTAGTCGTCAAAGCTTGGTCAGCGGCGGTTGATGGCGATAACACGCTGTCAGCCGCCGTTGCGTGTCCACTTCTCTTCCATGCCACTCACTCCTGATCAAATCGCCGCCTACCATCGCGATGGCTTCGTCACGGCTCACGGTGTCTTTGCCGCCGACGCCGCTGCGCTGCAGGACGAAGCCGTGCGCCTCACCGGCCTCACGCCGCTCATCGACGTCAACAACATCCGCTGCCGCTGGCAGGACCATGCAGAGACCGGCGAGTGCCGCTTTGACTGCTTTGATCCCGTGATCGACATCAGCCCCGTCTGCGAGCGCATCGCCCGCTCGCCCATCTTGCGCGACATGGCCGCCCAGCTCTACGGCGAGCCCGCCTTCCTCTTCAAAGACAAGCTCATCTTCAAGCCGCGGGGTGCCAAAGGTTACGACATGCACCAGGACTACATCTCCTGGGACAGCTTCCCCGAGTCCTTCCTCACCGTCATCGTCGCCATCGATCCCTCTGACACCTCCAGCGGCGCCACCGAAGTCTTCCCCGGCTATCACCAGCGAGGCTGCATGAGCCCACGTGACGGCATGTACCACACCCTGAAAGTCGATCAGGTGGACCTCACTCAAGGCGTCGTGCTCGAGCTCCAGCCCGGCGACGTCGCCTTCTTCAGCGGCTTCACCCCCCACCGCTCCGCGCCAAACCAGTCCGCCCACTCCCGCCGCCTGCTTTACCTCAGCTTCAATGCCGCACGCGATGGCGGCGACGTCCGCACCGCGCATTACGAGTTCTTCCACAACTGGCTCCAGGAGCGCTACGCCGAGTACGGCAAAACCGAAACCTACTTCCGATGAACGACTCAAAACACTGCGACATCCCCGCCGTGTGGACACAGGTCATCGCCGGTGCCCTGCTCATGCTCGCCACGCTGCCCGGCCGCACCCAGGGCCTCGGCCTCATCACCGAGCCCCTGCTTGAGGACCTGCGGCTCACCAAGGCCAGCTACGCCCACATCAATCTCTGGGCCACCCTCCTCGGCTCCCTCGTTTGCCTCCCTGTCGGCCTGTGGCTGGACCGCCGTGGCCCCCGTCTCGCCACCGGCGTGTTACTGGTAGGGCTGGCCGCAGTGGTCTGGGCCATCAGCGCCCTTCCTTCGCCGCCCCCTCAATCCGTCATGATGCAGCTTTTCGCCCTCATCTTGCTCACACGCGCGCTCGGCCAGAGTGCCTTGTCTGTCGTCAGCATCGGCGTCGCTGGCGCGGCCTTTCGCCAGGGGCGCAGCGGTGCCGCAGCAGCCTACACCGTCCTGCTCTCCGTCTTCTTCATGGTGGCATTCGGCATCCTCGGCGGCCTCATTCGCAGTGCAGGCTGGCGCAGCGCATGGGCAGACGTCGCCCTGGCTCTCCTCGTGCTCGCACCCCTCGCGTTCATGCTGCCAAAGAAGATCCACAAAGAGAAATCCACCATCAGCTCCGCTGAAGGCTTCACCCTCGCGCAATCCCTGCGCCAGCCCGCCTTCTGGCTTTACAGCGCCGGCATCGCTCTCTTCGCCGGAGTGCAGGCAGGCATCGGCCTGTTCAATGAAGCCCTGCTCGCCGAGCGCGGTTTTGATCGTGAAACCTATCACCACTTCCTCGCTGGCACCGCCATCATCTCCCTCATCGGCCAGGGTCTGGGTGGCGGCACGCGCTGGATGCCCCTCCGCCACTGGCTGGGACTCGCTCTCATCGTCCAAGCCGGCGGTCTTGCAGCCTTCTCCCTCATCTCCGGCACCGGCCAGCTCTGGGGCCTGGCCTCCATCATGGGCATCTCCGCCGGCATCATCACCGTCGCCTTCTTCGCCATCTGGCCGGAGGTGTTTGGCAAGCGCCACCTCGGCCGCATCATGGGCGCCGCCCAGATGCTCACCGTTCTCGCCTCCGCCCTCGGCCCCCTCCTCTTGGAGCGCGGTGCCGCCCTCACCGGCACCTTCACCCGCAGCCTCCTCCTCGTCGCACCCCTCTCTCTGCTCCTCGGCCTCCTCACCCTCTGGCTCCGCCCCAAGTCACCCATCGCTTAAGGAGCGCGGAATTCATTCCGCAGCACCCCGCAAGCACCCGCCGCTCCGCATCTCCCCATGCCCTCTCCCGTGGGATGGGTGTGGCGTCAGCCCGCCCGTCTCCGAGCGCGCCACCAACACCCACGCCCCATTACTCGAGAAACATTTCGGGACAACACCCCCGCAAGCATCTGCGGAGACCACAGGTCCATTCTGAAAAGTCTCTGCGGCTTTCCAATCTCTTACGGTGCAAAATCAGGGGCCTCTTTGCGCCCCCTCCACGTCTTTTCTGTCCTTCAGCCTCAGAAGCCGCAGTCTGGTCCACTTCCGTGTATTCCGAGTATTCCGTGGTTGATCAAATCGGGCCTCACATAAGCCCTGATTTTTGCCCATCCGCGCAAATATCCGCCTCCCCAGCTCCGTTCACTGCGTTCCTTGTTCCCCCCCGTTGCCACGCATGAGCGCCCCCGCCCGCAAATTCCATCTCTCCCTCAACGTCTCCGATCTCACCCGCTCGGTCGCCTTCTACCGCGTGTTGTTCGGACTCGATCCCGCCAAGCATCACCCCGACTACGCCAAGTTCGAAGTCGAATCACCCCCCACCGTCTTCTCCCTCATCCCCGGCCGCGCTGGTGGCGGCGGCTCGCTCAATCACGTCGGCCTCTGCCTGCTCGACTCCGAAGAACTCGTCGCCATCCAGATGCGTCTGGAACAAGCCGGCCACAAAACCCTGCGTGAAGACGGCGTCGCCTGCTGCTACTCACGCCAGACCAAGTTCTGGGTGCGCGATCCCGACGGCGTCCTCCTCGAACTCTATATCTTCCACGAAGACCTCGACGATCACGGCGACCACCACGTACCCGAGTCCGATCCCCCCACCCTCATGGGCCGTGATGCCGAAGCCCCCGCCCCTGCGGTAACGTGGACCCATCATCTCGGCGAATCCATCGCGCTACCGCTCGCGCAAGATGCCTTCAGCGTACAGGAAGTCGTGCTCGAAGGCACCCTCAACGCCACCGGCATTGATCTCCCCGCTCTGCTCAAAGATGCCCTCCGCATCCTCAAACCCGGCGGCACCATCTCACTCCACGGCCTCGTCGCCGATCGCCCTCTGGCAGATCCCGCGCCACCCTTGCCCGGCCCCGCCGCCGCCGTGCAGCACGTCCCAGATTTCCCCAGTCTCGCGCCCCTGCTGCACGCTGCCGGATTTCGCAACGCCCGCTTCACCAAGCTCTCCGAAAAAGGTTGGTTCGAAGCCGAAGGCGTCCCTCTGCGCGAGGTGCTCCTCAGCGCCACCAAGCCCGGCTTCCGCGCCTCCAAACAAGATCAAACCGTCGTCTATCTCGGCCCGCAACACGCCATCGAAGACGACTTCGGCAATCGTTTCATCAAAGGCAGCCCGGTGGCCCTCAACACACACGACTGGCAGTCCCTGAAAAACACCGCCGCCTCATCATTTGCCTTGTTGCAGCCGCAGGTCGAAACGCCCAACCTGCCAGCCACCCCCATGCCTTCCAAAGCACGTTACATCATGATCGGCGGTTTCCTCGGCGCTGGCAAAACCACCACCGTCGGCCGCCTCGCCAAACATCTCACCGACCAAGGACTCCGCGTCGGCCTCATCACCAACGATCAGGCCGGTGGCCTCGTCGATACCAAACTCCTGCGCGGCCAGGGCTATGCCACCGAGGAAATCGCTGGCGGCTGCTTCTGCTGCCGCTTCAACACCCTCGTTGACGCCGCCAGCAAGCTCGCCAATGACGCCAAGCCGGACGTCTTCATCGCCGAGCCCGTCGGCAGTTGCACCGATCTCGTTGCCACCGTCACCTACCCGCTCCGCCGCATGTACGGCGACGCCTTCACCGTCGCCCCCCTCAGCGTCCTTGTGGACCCCATCCGCGCACGCCGTGTCTTCGGCCTCGATCAAGGCGGCACCTTCTCCGCCAAGGTCGCCTACATCTTCAAGAAGCAGCTCGAAGAAGCCGACATCATCGTCATCAGCAAAAGCGATCTCATTGAAGACGCCTCGCGCGAAGAACTCCGCTCCGTTCTCGCCAAGGAGTTCCCCCTGGCAAAGATCGTCACCGCCTCACCGCGCCAGGAAACTGGCCTCGATGAACTCTTCGCCAGCCTCATGACCGACGAGCAGGCCCGCCGCAATCCCATGTCCGTCGATTACGAAGTCTATGCCGATGGCGAAGCCCTCCTCGGCTGGCTCAATGCCACGGTGACGCTCAAGGCAGACGATGAGTTTGATGCAAATGAGTTCCTCAAACAGCTCGCCTTGATCGTGCAGGCCCAGTTGCAGCGTGAAGGCACCGAGATCGCCCATTTCAAAATGACCTTCAGTCCCGACGATGGCATCGCCGGCGAACTTGCCAGCATCAATCTCGTCCGCAGCGACTACGTCGCCGAACTCGGCATGGAACTCGACGAGCCCACCACCGGCGGCCAGCTCATCATCAATCTTCGCGCCGAAGCCGACCCCGCGTCACTCATGACCGCCGTCAAAGACGGCCTCGATGAAGCCACCCTGAACTTCTTCGGTCTCAAAGCCACCACCGATCACGAAGAACACTTCCGCCCCGGCAAACCCACCCCCACCCATCGCGATGGCGAAGTCGTCATGGAAACCAAAGGCGGCTGCAAACCCGGCAGCGGCTGCTGCTAAACCGGAGCGCGGAATTCATTCCGCAACACTCCGCAAACATCCCCCGCTCCGCGTGCCGCATAGCATCGCTGCGCGCGTTGAATAGGTTTTCAAAGCACAACAGCGGAGGCATGCGCATTCGTAGGATGGGCGTGGCGACAGCCCGCCCGTCCACCAGCGCATGAAAAACACCTCGATCCTCCGAGTCCAATCCGGCATTTCATAATGCCTATATCAGCGTCACATCGGCGGTTAAAATCTCTGCTCCCTCTGCCTCCAAGTGGCCCGCACAGTCCTCTGTGCGGTTCTGGGCGGTCGCTCACGTTGAAATCTCACAAAGACTGTCAGCCCTCTTGGGTGCGCCAGCTTGCAGCCCTCGGTCCGCGAGCGTGTCGAAAGCACCACCGACCACTTCCTTTTTCCCCTTTTTCGGCCATCCCCCCCCTCCCTGAATTCCGCAAGCAAATCCCACACCTTGGCGTAGCCTCTGCTCCCCTCAAAACCTGATGATCCACATCTCCACGCCCCGCGCTCCCAAGTGGCCCGCACAGTCCTCTGTGCGGTTCTGGGCGGTCGCTCACGTTGAAATCTCACAAAGACTGTCAGCCCTCTTGGGTGCGCCAGCTTGCAGCCCTCGGTCCGCGAGCGTGTCGAAAGAACCACCGACCACTCCCTTTTTCTCCTTTTTCTCCTTTTTCGGCCATCCCTCCCCTCCCTGAATTCCGCAAGCAAACCCCAGACCCTGGCGTAGCCTCTGCTTCCCTCAAAACCTGATGAGCCACATCTCCACGCCCCGCGCTCCCATGTCCCGCCGTGCTGCTCTGCGCGGACTCGGCGCCACCATTGCGTTGCCGTTTCTGGATGCCATGGCTCCCACCGCCCGCGCCTCCCAGGGAGCAGGGAAAGCCTTCCCCACCCGCATCGGCGTGCTCTTCATGCCAAACGGCGTGCACCAAGACCGCTGGACCCCCGAAGGCGAAGGCAAAGACTTCAAGTTCTCTCCCATCCTGCAGCCTCTGGAGCGGCATCGCGCGGACATCAACATCCTCACCCAGCTCGGCCACGCCAACTGCCAGGGCGGGGATGGTCACTACGCCAAAACCGCCAACTGGCTCACCGGCACCGAGATCGAAAAAACCACCGGCAAGAACCTCCGCTGCGGCGTCAGCATGGACCAGGTCTTCGCCCAGCAGGCCGGCAGCCTCGCACGCTTTCCCTCCCTCGAACTCGGCACCGAGCCCGTCATGACCGGCGTCGATTTCAACGTCAACTACACCATGCTATACGGCTCCCACGTGGCCTGGCGCACCCCCACCACCCCACTACCGCCGGAGATCAATCCGCGTTTCGTTTTCGACCGTCTCTTCCGTGGCAATCCCGAAGAGCGCAAAGCCTCCGCCCTCGAAAACAAAAGCGTCCTCGACCTCGTCATGTCAGACGCCAAAGCCCTGCGCGGTCGCGTTGGCGCAGATGACCAGCATAGACTCGACGAGTACCTCGAAAGCATCCGCAGCGTCGAGCAGCGCATCGAGGCCGACATCGCCCGCGTTGCCAGCGGTGAAAATCTCGATCCTGCCGCCAAAGACGCCATCACCCAGCTCGACCAGCGCATCACGAACTCCATGGCCCAGCAGAAAGACCCCGGCAGCAGTCTTCGCTTGGATCACACTGAGCACTCACGCCTCATGATGGAGCTCATGACCCTCGCCTTCTGGAACGACTCCACCCGCGTCAGCACCTTCATGTTTGGCTGGGCTGTCAGCGGCAAGAGCTTCACCTTTCTCGACGGCGTGAAGCACGGCCACCACGAATGCTCCCATCACGAAAAGAAGCCCGAGAAACTGGAGCAATATCAAAAGATCAACACCTGGCACACCGAGCAGTTCGCCCACCTGCTCGACCGCATGAAATCCATCAAGGAAGGCGACGGCACCCTGCTCGATCACACCCTCCTCCTCTTCGGCTCCAGCATGCGCGACGGCAATGCCCACAGCCCCAAGAATCTCCCCCTCGTCCTCGCCGGTCACGGCGGCGGTCTCACCGGCGGCCGCCACCTCGTCAGCCCCACCGACACCCCCCTCTGCAATCTCTTCCTCAGCATGCACCAGCTCGGCGGCCTAAAAACCGACCACTTCGGCGACAGCACCGGTCCCCTCAAAGGCCTGGTATAGCGTGGTAGAAACCTCCGCGGTCGGCTCAGAGGTAGGGCGGCTGGTCCCCCAGCCGCCGCGAACGTCTCTAGACCTTCAAAAACCTCCAAGCCCCCGTCCTGCAAGCTCCCCAGCCCCCCAAGGGGCGACACCTGGTATAGCATGGTAGAAACCTCCGCGGTCGGCTCAAAGGTAGGGCGGCTGGTCCCCCAGCAGCCGCGAACGTCTCCACACCTTCAGAAACCTCCAAGCTTCCCTCCCGCAGGCTCCCCAGCCCCAAAGGGGCGAAGCCTGGTATAGCGTGGTAGAAACCTCCGCGGTCGGCTCAGAGGTAGGGCAGCTGGTCCCCCAGCCGCCGCGAACGTCTCCAGACCTTCAAAAACCTCCAAGCCCCCGTCCTGCAAGCTCCCCAGCCCCAAAGGGGCGACATAACGTAGCCCAGGGCAAGCGAGCCTCAGCGAGCGCCGCCCTGGGACAGGCATAGTCCGACCGGAAAGCAAACCCGGCACTCCGCCACATCCATCGCCCACCAGCAGCGCCTGCAACGAGCTCCGCCACGCATTTGCGCCTTCATCGGACAGCGCTTCGAATCATCCCAGCCCGCCCCTTCACCACCTCCCCCGAAACGCCTCACTCTTCACTACCGCGATGATCAGCGCCTCACTCCGGTAGTCCCCATCCCGCAGCACCTTCTCCAGCCTCAGCAGCGTCGGCTGGTCATGCAGCTCCACCGTCCGCCCCGTCGCATACCCCAGCAGTCGCGTGCACAGCGACCGCACAAACAAACCCTTCTCCTCCATCAGCAGCCGCCGAAACTCCGCCGGCGTCGCAAACGCCCGCCCGCCCGGCATCACCCCCGTCGCATCCAGCGGCTTCCCATTCTCGGTGTCCCGCCATTGGCCGATCGGATCAAAATTCTCCAGCGCAAACCCCGGCGGATCCAGCCGCGTGTGACACCCCGCGCACGCCGGCTTGTTGCGGTGCGCCTCCAGGCTCTTGCGCAGCGTCGTCTCCTTCAGCGCACGATCATCCTCCGGAAGCTGTCCCACATTGGCTGGTGGCGGCGGTGGTGGCGTGCCCAGCAGTTGCTCCAGCACCCACTTCCCCCGCAGTACCGGGCTCGTCCGCTGCGGATACGCCGTAGTGGCCAAAATCGCCGCCATGCCCGTGAGACCTCCGCGCCGTGCGTTGTTAAACTTCACCTGCCGCATCTCCTTGCCCTTCACCCCCGGCACTTCATACACCTTGGCCAGCGCCTCATTGAGAAAGCTGTAGTCGCTGTCCAGGAAATCCAGCACGCGCCCGTTGTGCCGCAGCAGATGATCGCAGAAACTGAAAATCTCATCGTACATGGCCTGCCGCAGTTCGCCGTTGAAGCCAGGAAACTTGCGCGGATCGGGATCCACGTTGTTGAAAATCTGGTCAAAGCGCAGCCACTGCCCCGCGAAGTTTTTCGTGAAGGCCAGTCCCTTCTCATGCGCCAGCATGCGCCGCACTTGCCCCTCCAGCACCGCATCCTCCTGCAGCTTGTTCTCCGCCGCCAGCCTCATGAGCTCCTCATCCGGCATCGACGACCACAGGAAATACGACAGCCGCGAAGCCATCTCATACGCCCCCAGCCGCCGTGGCTCCTTCGCTCCCTCCCGCGCCGTCTCTTCCATGAAAAGAAACCCCGGCGAAACCAGCACCGCCTTGAACATCACCTTCATCGCGTCATCCCAGTTCTGCCGCCGCTGCCACGCCTGACGGAAAACATTCAGCAAAGCCTGCACTTCCGGCTCCGCAGGCGGACGCCGAAACGCCCGCACCAAAAAAGGCCTCAGCGCCAGCTCTGCGCCCGTGTCCGGCGGCAGCTTGTCGCTCGTCACCGGCGCGATCAGCCGTTGCCGCAGCTCTCCCCGTTGCCACGCTTCCGCGATGGCCTCCTCCGCCGCGCCCAGATACTTCTCCACCAGCAAAGGCGAAAGACTCAGCGTGTCCGGATTATTCGCAAAGCCCTCACCACCCGCGCCATCCGCAGGAAACTTGTCCCCCGGCCGTTTCGCGATGCCCAGCAAATCTCGCAGCGTGTTGTTATACTCTTCACGATTCAGCCGCCGCGACCGCGCCACTCCCGGCCGCGTAGCAGGCATTTCCAGCACCGCGTTCTCATTGCTCTGGACCCACTTCAGCAGCACCTCACGCTGCGCGCCTTCCAGCGGCGGCTTCGCCTTCGGCGGCATCGTCCCCGCACGGATCTGCTCCCTCACCTTGCCCCACAGTCGGATGTCATGCCGCCCCTCACCAGGCTGGCGCAGAAACTCAAAACTGATGTCGCCCTTCTTTGCATCCGCATCATGGCAGTCCATGCAGCGCTGCTCCAGCAGCGGCAGCAAATCACGCTCCAGCGCCTGGTTCACAGCATCCACCGCTGCACCAAAGGCACGCGGTGAAACGATCAGCAGAAAAACGATAAAACGAGGCAGCAGCATGAGGAGCCTCAAACATACGCCACCCTCACAGTCCTGCCATGTACACGATGCAGAAAAAGATCACGCCGCCGCTTTGCGCCCAGCCAAGCAGCCCCGTTGCGCCGCAACGGGAGTTCTCTTCATTCCGTGCACAGCATCTCCTCTGCTCTCTTCCTGCCTTCCTCATTCAAAAAAGGTTTTCAGACACACACCCTACGGCTTCCACGTCTTGTTCCACAGCACATAGATCTCATGCATCGCCCGCTGCTCCAGCGGCGTCCATTCCAGCGTGCGTTCAAACAGGGTCTTGTAGCTGGCAAGCCGTGGATCTTTCTCCGCAGCGATCTGATAATTCTCCAGCGCCTTCTGCGTGTCCCCCGTGCCCCAGTAGCCCAGCACCAGCGAGTAATAGTCGTAGTGCGCCTGGTGGTCGCTCAGTTTGCCTGCCAGCTCAAATTCGCGCACCGCATCCGTGTAGTCGCCCATGTTAAAATACGCCCAGCCCGCGCGGTTATGCATCGGTGCCTTGTCACGCAGCTCCACCGATTTCTTCACGTCCGCCCGCGCCTCCTCCTTCCGTCCCAGCAGCGCCAGCACATACCCACGGTTGGAATAAGCCTGCGCATCTTCAGCATTCGCCTCGATCTGCTTGTTCAGGATCTCCAGCTTCGGCGTGGTCTGCACCGGCGTTGCCGGTTCGGCACCAGCAGCGGACAAGACCAGGGCGGCATAAAAGCAGGCAAAGCGGGAGTAATTCATGAGAGGATCGCGTGAGGGGTGAAATCAAAGAACGAAGCGAGATGCCACGTGCATTCCAAAAGAACGAAGACTATTCGTCGCCGCGTTCTGCTTCGGGCAGCCGTCACCACGGTCACACTCCACTTTCATCTCCACTCCCCGCATCCCATGAGCTGGTTCCAACTCGACCCCCAAAGCATCGCCACCCGCGCCCGCACGGCAGGCTCCCCCGTGCCTTCCCTCGGCTCTTCGCTCATGCGCGGCACGCTCGGCTTTACCGTCGTCAGCGTCGCCGGCTTTGTGCCCTGGGCCGTGTTCGGCCATTGGTTCCGCCTGCACCTGGGAAAGTCCGGAGAGGTGGGCATGTATGCAGCCTGCGCGGTGGTCTTCATCTCCCTCACCTCACCGCTGCTGCACCGTCTCATCATCGGCCCCGGTTCGTTGTCACGTTTCTACAAGCTCTTTGGCATTTCCTTCACCGCCTATTCCATCGCGTGGATCGCGGGCTGGATGCTGCTGCGCGGCCATCCCGGCAGCCTCGCCGGACTGTTTGTCGGTACCGCAGTGATGGCCTGCATGCTGGTGGCGGCCTTTGACGCTTTGCGTTCCATCGTCAAAGTCGCCCTCGCGTTGTTCATCTTGAACTCCATCGGCTACTTCGTCGGTGGTATTTCGGAGGCCGCCATCATCAAGCACTATCCGGCATACAAAATTTACGGCCAGCTAAGCTGGGGCGTCTTCTATGGCCTAGGTCTTGGTGCCGGCCTAGGCCTGGCCTTCCACTTCTGCCAGGCGCGTGCGCGAAAGCTCATCGCAGCCGGGTGACTTGTACCCATTTTGAAAAACGGGCAGTTTTCGCCCGTGAAAATGTTGTCAACGCGGTTGGTTTTCATTGCTTAGTTGCAGATGTGCGCAAATAGACGCGCCTCTCTCTCTGCATGCTTTTACTCATCACTTTGGCCGTCATCGTCGTGGCTTATGCCAATGGGGCGAACGCCAATTTCAAAGGCGTGGCGTCCCTCTTTGGCAGCGGCACCACCAGCTACCGCACAGCGGTAAACTGGGCCGCGCTCACGACCGCTGCAGGCTGTGTCGCGGCGATGTCCATGACGGTCGGCTTGCTGAAGGCTTTTTCCGGCAAAGGCCTCGTGCCAGACGCGCTGATCGCGCAGCCCCTGTTTTTATTCGCCGTGGCGGCAGGCGCAGGAGCCACGGGCCTGCTGGCCACGCGCATCGGTTTTCCCGTCTCCACCACCCACATGCTCACCGGCGCTCTGCTTGGCGCAGGCTGGATCGCGGGCGGGGTGGACCTCGACAAGCTGTGGGACAGCTTCATCAAACCCCTCCTCCTCAGCCCGGTGCTAGCCGTGCTGGCGGGCTCCGTGATTTATCTCGTTTTAAAGACCCTGCGCCTCGCACCAGCTCACCGCACCCGCACGCTGGATGCCCTGCACTTCCTCAGCGCAGGCGCAGTCTGCTTCGCGCGCGGCGTGAATGACACGCCCAAGATGGCGGCGCTGCTGCTCGGCGTCGGCTGGCTGCACGGCAGCACCGGCATGATCTTGATCGCGGTGGCCATGGCCGCAGGCGGTTTGGTCAGCGCACGCCAGGTCGCCGAGACATTGGCGCACAAGATCACCGGCATGAATCCAGGCCAGGGCTTCGCGGCAAATCTCGCCACCGCCGTGCTGGTCACCACGGCCAGCATTCACGGCCTGCCGGTTTCGACCACTCACGTCTCCGTCGGTGCGCTGCTCGGCATCGGCATCACCACCCGGCAGGCAAAATGGCGCACCGTCATCCCCGTGCTCGCGGCCTGGGTCATCACTCTCCCGCTCTCGGCCGTGGTGGCAGGCTGCCTCTTCACCCTCGGCCGCCATCTTTTCTAAATTTTCCCTCCCCAGGGATCTCTCAAACATGACAAAAAAACGCACCCGCACCCGCATCCTCACGCTTGCCGCTTTCGCGGCAGTCACCTCCGCCTTCGGGACTCCGACCGGTCTCAACAACATCCCCACGGCTGACACCATTGATCATCGCACCGTCGCGGTGCAGTTCTTCAGCAGCTTCGGCGGCTCAAATCAGTTCGCCACCAGCAGCCCCGGCAAAACGTCCGACTGGGTCGGTTTCAAGACCGGCTGGGACTTCAAACCCGTGCACCTTGAGTGGGGTCTCGACAGCATCCTCGGCACCGGCTACTCCGGCCCGCTGCTCTTCCAGACCAAGGCCCGCATCAAGCCCTGGGAAGACGGCATGTTCGCCCTCGGCGTCGCCGGCGTCGCTCTCACCGACACCCGGCGCGCGAAAGACCCCTTCACCTATGCGATGCTGTATCATGATTTCCATGTGCTGCGTCTGCACGCAGGTTACGGCCTGCAAACCCATGGCGACAGCTACCTCTTCGGCGTGGACCGCACTTGGAAGCTCTTTAACCACGACTTCAATCTGAACGCCGACCTCGTGCAATCGCGCAACCAGCAGGGCCACATCGCCTCGGTGGGCGCCAAGTACTTCCTCAGCAAGCACATCGTGCTCGAAGCCTGGGCCAACTTCCCGGATCGCGACCGCGTGAGCGCCATCGCCAAGATCAACTACGTCTTCACCTTTTAATCCCCGCTACCAACCAGCCAACCTCATGAAATCCATTCTCTCACTCCTCACCATCGCCCTGCTCAGCACAGCTGCGCATGCCGAGATCGCCCTCATCACCTGCGCTGATGCGAAAGCTCTCATCGAACACCCGGACGCCTCCAAGCGCCCCATCGTTCTCGACACCCGCGGCGGTTACAAAGACTACTTCCGCGGCCACCTCCCCACCGCACATCACATCAATTTCGACACCCTGCGCGGCACCAACGAAGCCGTGCCCGTGCAGTACCTGCCCGATGACCTGACCAGCGCCCTCCTCATCCGTGCCGGCGTGGACAAAGACCGCCTCCATCTCATCTATGCCACTGGCGATGCCCTGCCGAACGACGAGATTCTCAGTTCCACCATGGTGGTTCATGTCCTCGAAAAATTCGGCGTCCAAAACATCCGCATTGTCGATGGCGGCCTCGCCGAATGGAAGAAGCAGGGATTTGCGCCCACCCAGGAATACTTTGGCAATCCCACCGGCACCCTTCCTGAAAAACGCAATCCCGGTACCGCCGTCACCATCACCGATGTGCAGGCCCATGTCGGCAAGCCCGGCAACGTCCTCGTCGATGCCCGTCCCATCAATGAATTCCGTGGCGAAGACGAAGTCTGGCTGCGCAAAGGCCACATCCCCGGCGCCATCAGCTTCCACTGGGCACGCCTGGTGGAGAAGGACAACACCCACAAGTTCAAGCCCTTCACCGAAGTGAAGGCCGAGCTCGAAAAAGCCGGCATCACCCCGGACAAAAACATCATCGCCTACTGTGGCACCTCCCGCGAAGGCAGCCTGCTGCTCTTTTACCTCAAGCACGTCGCCGGTTATCCCAACGTCCGCCTCTACGAAGGCGCCTGGAAGGAATACGTCTGGCTCAAAAACAAATCCCTCCCCGCCGAAACCGGCGGCGATGCCGCCGGATCGAAGTAATTTTCGTTAGGTTAGGTTGAGAACAGCGCCGTCACCTCCAAGTGCCGGCGCTGTTTGCGTTGATGGGCCTTGCCCAATAAACGACTGCCATGGACGGCATTCAGATAAAGCCGTGCATGACGGAATTAAGCGCCCGAGTCAGAAAGAACCCCGGCGCGCGGGCCTCCGAGCCCGCAGCACTCCGCGAGCACGCTCGGCTCCGCAGCCACCCTGCCGCCATCGCTCTATCGTCCTCGAAGTCCTCATGCTTCCGCTGTTCTGCATGCAGCCACACACCATCGCTCTGCCGTCCTCGTCCATCATCTCCTACCCCCCATCACTCGCCACACCAATCACCGCAACGCGCGCCGTCAACCGATGCCCTTGCAGCAGCACCCGCAGCGCATCCAGCCCCTGTGGCACCGCATCAGGCTGCCACGACTGCCCTTGCACAAAACTCATGAGCACCACCGCCAGCGAATCCCCCTCATCAGCCGCCAGCCGCGCCCACCCCGTCTCATCCACCATCACCAGCGTCACATCCACCATCTCCGGCAGCCGATGCCGTGAAACCGTTGCATCATTGGAGCCCGCCTCCCATTGATAGCGCCGTGTATCATAACACCGCTGTGCCGAAGGAGAAGTCTGCACAATCATCGCCACCACATTCTCCGCCACAATCGAGACACTGCTTTTAAACAGCGTGCTGTCGCCGATCGGCTGCGCAAACCACCCATACAAATCAGCGCGGTTCGTAAACTGCGAAAGACGCGAAGGCTCGCCCATCACTGACGTCGGCTGAAACAGCGTGAGACTGCTCGCTGGCTGATGAAACTGCAGCAGCCGAAAGCGTCGGCGCACCGGCACGGCAGTCAGAAAAGTCGGCCGCCACGCCTCATCACCTCCATATTGAACAAAGAACCCGCAGGCTTGCAGCGCCCGCTGCAGACCGCCCTCCGCCACAGGCCGCTGAAAAAACACGGCGTCACCACACGCTCCGGCCACTCCCATCAGCAGCTCCCCCGCCGGGCCGCAGACAAAGTGCAGGTCGGAGGCCGGCACAAGCTGGTTGAGGGTGGTATCGTAGCCCGCGCGCGATTGCAGCGTCGCCTGCTTCAATGCTTGGCTCAGCATGCGCGTCGCAGAGTCCAGGGTCTGCTGCCGGTCCACCGCAGACTGGCTCGACAGCCAGGAACGCTGTGTCGTGTTCAGCGCCTCCGCCATCACCACCACCAGCATGGCGAGAATGGAAATCGAGACCAGCACCTCCACCAGTGTCCACCCTTGCTGCCGCCTCTTCATCGCGTCCCTCCATTCGTGACCGGTGCCAGCACCAACGTCTGCACCCGCACCTGCTGCGGATCAGCAAACGGATCATCATTCACCATGCGATCACTCAGCGCCACACGGATGCTGCGCAAAGTCCCGCT
Organism: Verrucomicrobiota bacterium; assembly: GCA_025360015.1. Classification (GTDB taxonomy): domain Bacteria; phylum Verrucomicrobiota; class Verrucomicrobiia; order Verrucomicrobiales; family Verrucomicrobiaceae; genus Prosthecobacter. The sequence continues at coordinate 80,789 of JANYCZ010000021.1, forward strand.
GGTATCTCCTGGCAGAGCCACAGCCGCAGCGGCTGCCACACGCACCGCAAAAGCAGCATCGGCGGTCCGGCTCGTCAGCGGCCGACCCATCACATCAAAGTAAAAATCCCCCGCCAGCGCAGCCACCCCGCACTGCTCGCGCACGTGCGCAAGAATGCGCGTCTGCACTGTACGCTGGGCCGCATCCCGCGAAGCATCCAGTCCCGCTGGCAGCAGCGCGAGAAGTGTGAGCAGCCCCGTGGCAGCGATGCTGATGGCCAGCAGGCTTTCGATGAGCGTGAAGGCCGTGCGACGCTGAATCATGGTCCAAAAGGTGTCTGCGAAAGAATACCAAACGTCTGCGCCTCGTGCAGTGAACGCGCCGTGCTGCTCGTGGCAGAATCAGGCAAGGGTGTACTCTGATGCCCGAGACGCCGCTCGATCATATGGCTCCCACGCCGCTCAGTCTGCACATGATCACGCGTGTTGTCCCACTCGTTCGGCTTGCTGCCCCGCGCCTGCTTCAGCGACTGCACACGGTAGTGCACACAATAGACATTCGACTGCGTGCAAAGGCGCGGATAAAGCTGCGCATAGGGGGACTCGCGCAGGTTGTCACCCGTTGCTTCAAACGCATCGGCGGCATTGCCGGCCGCGCCATTCCACCACGTGGTCATGCCCCCAGCCTGCACATTGGCGGGATCGGCCGGACTGAAGCCATTGCCGTCATAAGCATGACCCGTGATGCGGCGGGGCACGAGGAACTGCTCACAAATTTCCGAGGCCGTACGGAAGACATCGCCATTGTCCAGCCGCTGATTGAGCCCGTTCACCGTCTTCTCCGCATCGACTTCATAGCGAAACGTCGCATCCAGCGGGCTGCCATCACTGCGGCCTTTGGCCGAGTCCCCCTGGTCATCCAGCGCCGCCGTTGGGATGGCGGGAATGCGCACCCCCTTGAGCGCCCCATGCAGCGCGGTGGCTCGCTGCACCCACGTGAAAGGCATGAGCTGGTGATTGAGATTAACCTTCCCCTCCGTGGCAAAGTCCGAGCTCATCGGCCACGGTTCCGTCACCGGTGTCCAGAAAAACTCCAGCCAAAGATGATCGGGCGGCGAGCCAAAGCCAGGGTGGTCGGTGGCACTCTGCCCCGGTTGGTCCGCAGGCGTGCTGCGGCCTGCGGGATTCGGGCAAAACAACAGCGTCTGCCACGGTCGCGGCGTGCTGCTGCTGCTGTCCCCATACACACCAGAAGGCAGTGCCCCAAAGCAGATGGCCGAAGAGATCTCACCCAGCGGTTCAGTCGTCGCAGTGCTGTTCATGGCGCTGCTGCCACGCGTAAACGCAGCAGAGGGCAGCAGTCGGCTGCGATTCACCAACGGCCCGTCTTCCAGCACACCCATGCCGCTTTCCCAATCTCCAGGAGCCCCATTCATCCCCACCGGCACCGCCGGAATGGCATTGTCAGCAAACCGGACATTCGCCAGCAATGTCCCCGCCGTACTGCGTGTCGGCTGAAGGCTGCTGCCAAACTGACCAGTGCTCATAAAGGCACCATCGCGCAGGCTCTGCGCCTGAGGCTTGAACTGACCCGCTGGCGTGTCAGCGGTGCCATAGTCAGGATGGGTGCAGTACCAGTTGGTGGCCTCCGGCAGAAACAGCTCCCGCCGTGCCGCCACCAGCCGTGCATCGCCATTGGAAGGCCCGTTGGCATTCAAAACCATCGACCGCACGATGTCGCCGCGCTGAATGATCGGCAGCCGCATTTCATTGCCCACCATCGCCGGAGTGAACCGATTGGCGATTGAACGCGGCCCACTTGCGAAATCCGACACAAGCAATGACGGCATGGGGATGATCTGATCCGGAAATTCCATCTCCACCGAATGAATCGAATCATGGTCTTTAGGCGAGGTCATCGGCGAGTTCGCATCCATCAGATCCACCACGATCGCGCCGCCGCTGAAGCGCAGCGTGCTGCCCGCCATGCCCATCCCGCTCTGCAGGCTCACATCCCCGCTGCTCATGAAAGGAAACCCACGCGCCGGATCATTGACCACCCCCATCTGCTTCGGCGTGCCATCTGGCTGCGTAAATTGCGACGCAAAGCACGCATACGCACTCGTATTCCCACCCCAGGCCGTTCCCCCGCTCAGCGGCAGCGAACTGGAAAGCGAACAACGATTCCGCGCCGTGCCACCCGGGAACAGCAAACCAATCCCCTGACCCAGCGTGAGATGCTGCAACCTCCGGATGCGCACGCTCCACGCAGGGCTGACAGCGGGCGGGCCACCTGCGGGCACGAAGGTATTGACCACCAGGAAAACACGCAGCTTCGTCGCGCGATCACAGATGCCATCGCTGTTGGTATCCAGGGGCTTGCCGTCGGAGCCGCGCTCAACATCCGTGAAAGCAAAGACCACCGCCACTTCACTCACGGTGGGAAAGCGGCCAAAGCCATGCGTGGAGCTGGCCGGATCAATGCCAATGCTCAGCGGCACGGCGCTTTGTTCTGCCAGGCCGAGAGGATTCGACGTGCCGGGCGCAGGTGGCAGATAGGCGCTGGTGTTGGCCGTCCAGCGCAGCATGTCCAGCATGGAGGTAAGCAGTTGGTCTCGGCTGTGCGCACCGTATTTGTCGAGAAACTTGCCACCCCAGCCGGGCAGGGCCGTGCTACTGAGTTGCTGCAGCCACGCGTAGAGCTGGCCATTGCGCTTCACCAGCATCCAGTCATCGCTGATGCTTTGGGAAGACCCCGGGTTCGTCGCGCTGCTCCAGTTTGCAGCACGTTGGAAGGCAAACTCATACGGCTGAGCGGTTCCTCCATTGAGGGTGCAGCCCGCCATCACCCTGCGGTCCACCGCGCTGCGCTGGGTGGCATCCTGCGGCACCATCCAGAGAGAGATCTTGGGCCCGCCAAAGGGGTTCAGCTCCGGTGCAGCAGAGCACGTGGTGACGAAGAACCGCGCCATGTTCAAATCCACCGGCTCCATCAGAAAGCTCGTGCTGCCTCCATTGGGCTGGCGTTGGTTGTTGTAGTAAAACTCATCCACCGTGGCGAAGTGCCGGTCCTGCCGCACGATCAAATCGCTGCTGACACCATGCGGCACCAGCGCCTGATAACCATTCACATACCTCTGCCACGGCGTGGAGCTGTCCGCCGTCAGCGGATTCACAACGTCGGGTTTTGGCCATTGCGTGCTGCCTGCTGCAGCACCGCCGAAGTTTTTCAAAACCGGACTCAGCGAGGTGAAAGCCGGATGCCCGCTGATGCGGTGCCGTTCCACGGATGACGGTGCCTTCATTGCATGGCCACGCTCCACCTGCGTGTTGGCGGCGGGCATGTCCCAAGCGGCGGCCTCGCTGGCCGTGTTCAGGTTCAGCTTGCAGCTTTCATCATCCGTCCAGAACGCGATGCGGCCGACGATGGGGTTGTCCGCCGTGACGGTGTCTGCTGAAAAAACGGCCCGGCTGCCGCTGACACTGGCAGGCACCACCAGCCGCCCATCGCGCAGCACATAGATCCACGCGGCAGGCATGGGCAGGGGATGCAGTGTGTCCACTCCAGGTGCAGCAGAGCGCAGCGCAAAACCATCCACCCGGCCCACAGCCGCCGGATCAGCAATCGGGAATCTTTTTTCCAGCGTGCCATCCCGATTACCGGCTACGGGCTCATTCAGATCCGTGTAGCCCGCTGTCTGCGTGTTCCACGGATTCAGCGCAGCCGCCTCCTGCGTGAGGTCGAGCGTGGCGGAGTTCATCACCGGCGCGGAATAGAGCCGGTAATGCATGCGCGCCGCCCTGCTGTTGGTGCCAAACACGCGGATCATGCCCGGCTGGGATGCCCAGAGCAGGTGCTCTCCATCTGCCGTGGTGCTGGGCAGCGTGGCACGCTGCAGCTGGGTGATGATGATTTGCGCGGGCAGGCGCTCCAGTGCCTCCACTTCCTGAATTTTGGCCACTGCCGCGCTCTGCTTCCGGCTCTGCATTCCCGTGCCCAGCACCGCGAGCACCAGCACCATGATCATCGCCACAAACACCAGCACGATCACGATGGCGCTGCCGTTCCGTCTGCAATGCCCGCGCGTCCTCATGATTGCGGCGGCTAGGGTTTCACCACTTCGCTCATTGCCGGGTAAAACAGATGCGGCTCATCCGGCTTGCGCGTGAAGTACTCGCGCAGAAAGGCCTGCCCCGGCTCTCCCGTCATCCAGGTGTGCAGCGCTTTGCCTCCGGCCTGATTGCTCTGCGGAAATTTCTTTTCACTGGCGATCATCACCACATACGGCCTCCGCATCACGGGATCTCCCTGCACCATGACCTCCATCCCGGCGGAGGGGATCTTGCCCTTCAGAATCGGAATGCGGCCCACGATGACATACGCCTTCTTCGTCGCGGCAAACTCCACCACCGCCTGCGGCACGCTGCTTTCATCTTTGAGCACCCAGTCGCCTTTCGGTTCCACTCCTGCCGCCTGCCACAGCCGGTGGGACACCTCCCGGCTGCCCGGCCCCATGAAGTCAATGAAGGGCGACTTGCTCAGCGCGATCTTTTTCAAAGCCGCTGCGCCATCATTCATCCCTCGAATGCCCGCTGGATCATCCGCAGGCCCCATGATGCAGTGTTCATTGCGCGCCCAGGGCAGCGAGTCTTTGGCAAAACCGTTCGCGATCATCTCCGTCGCCTCATCACTCGCATGCAGCGTGATGAGATCCACCAGCCCGGCTTTGAGCGCCTGAGTGAGGATGGCCTTCGGCCCCGTTGCCACCAGTTCCACCGGCCAGCCCGTGTCCTGGGTGAATTTCTCCTCCAGCTCCGGCCACATGCCACCCAGCGTCATGCCGCCGATCACTGCGACCCGCACCGGTTCCTTTTTGGCGGCATCGGCTGCCAGAGCCACGAAAGGGCACAGCAGGCCCGCGATGAAAGTAAGACGTAGGTTCATAAAATAGATCGGATCCGCCGACGGCGCAGGGTGCAAACCAGGCCAGTCATCAGCAGCAGCGCCCGGCTGGGCTCAGGCGCGGCAACGGCAGCCGAGGCCGTGATGATCAAACCCGGGCGTCGTGCTGAAGTGCCGAAATTGCGCGAGTTAAACAGCACAGCGACAGCATTGTCCAAAGCGTCGGCGGTCATCGTCAGGCTGACTGGGCTGCCGCTAAGAATGTCGTACAGCAGGCTGCTCGAAGGCGTCAGCGTGTAGGTGGCCGTGACACCGTCCCCTACATTGGCAACGGTGAAGGCACCTTGCGCCTCCGCCCCGCTGCTCAGACCCGCAAAGTCCGTCCATTTCACCCCCGTCGTGCCCGGGGTCATCGGATTCCCGGAGCCTTCCACCCACGAGTCCGAGGGAATCCATTTCACATCAAACGTGCCTGCCTGGCTGGCATTGAAAATTGGATTCATCGTCGTCGTCGTCGTCAATTGCAGGCCTACGCTGTCAATGCTCCAGCCCCCGACGCCGTAAGTGCTGTCAAAAGTGGACTTCACACTGGAAACCTCAAACCGCAGCAGGCTCGCAAACGTGCCGCTCGAAAGAGCGGCCGAGACGGCCAATGCACCTGCCGCACCGTAGTTGTTGCCAGAAAGGTCGGTTGATGCGGAACCGGTGGTCACAAAGGCGTCGCCATTGCTCGTCCCCGTGCTGTCAGGACGGAGAGTGACCGTGGTCGCTGCTTGGGCTGTGCCCAGCATGAGCAAAGAGGCCCACAAGAGGGTATGGCGGTGGTTCGACATGGCGGCGAATCAAGCTTGTCGGCGTCGGATGATCATTCCCGGATTGTAGTTGAACGTGCCCTGTGATTTCGCGCCGGACGTGTACTTGCCAAGGGTGTTCCAGTTCAATCCTGCGACCGCCGATCCAGCAGGTGTTCCCGTGCCTTCCGTCCAGCCATCATTGCCGATCCAGCTGACATCGAAGCTTCCCGCGATATTCGCATTGCTGGCTCCGCCGTTGAAAATGGCATTGTTCGGAGCCCTGGAAGCCAGGGACAATTGAACGCCGCTCAGAGTCCAGTTGCCCGCGCCATACTGAGTGTTGAAACTGGTGATGGCACTGGAGACATTAAAGCTCATGACACTGCTGAACTGGCCAGTGGCCAGGGCGGCGGTCACCCCCAGAGCACCAGCACCGCCGAAATTGCCCGTTGTTCCCGCGCTGTCGCCAAAAGTGTCAGCCACAGCACTGAGCGTCACGGAGGCTTTGCTGACCGTCGCCGCCAGCAATATGAAAGACACCCCCGCAATGAGGCTGCAAAAAAGCGAAGCGGATGAGTTCATGACAGTCATGACGGTATTATGTCGTGAAGAGACAGTATCATGTCAAAGTCGAAAACAGGCGGCACCTTTCAAAGAGTTTATGCTTTCGATGAAAGCTATTCCCTGTTGCAGCTGGCTGCTGCGGAGTCAGGGTCAATACCTTAGCCTGCGGTGGTTTCTGGAAGCGCTGGCGTCATCAGGGCGCGCCGACCACGATTCAGGCCAGGTAGCGTGAGATAGTCGAGCACATCGCCCATCAGGGCATTGATGCGGGCATACGCAGCGGGTGCCATAGAGCGGAGAGTGGCTTCGGATTGAACGAAGGTGTCCTCAATCAACTCGTTACGACAATGGGTGATGATGGCGTCGGCGCTTGCTGGCGAGGTCTCCAGATGAAACTGCAGACCGATGACGTTGGCGCCGATTTGAAAGGCCTGGTGCTCGCAGGCGGCGCTGCGTGCGAGATGCACCGCACCCGCAGGCAGATCAAAGGTCTCGCCGTGCCAGTGGAAGACGGTGGTTGCAGGTGGGAAGTGGAACGTGTGGCCAGTGTTGGGAACTGCGGTGATGTCGAACCAACCGATTTCGCGCTGTCTGCCTGCATAAACACAGGCACCGAGCGCGCTGGCGATCAGTTGTGCGCCGAGGCAGATCCCGAGCACGGGGACCCCTTGCTGAATGGCCGCGCGGATGAACTCTTTTTCGGCCACCAGCCAGGGCAATTCGGCTTCGTCGTTGACACTCATGGGACCGCCCATGGCGATGATGAGATCCATGCTGCTGACATCTGGCAACGTCCAAGGCTCGAAGAATCGAGTGCTGCTGATGTTCGCAGACCGTGCGCGCAGCCAGTGCTCCATGCTGCCAATGCCTTCAAAGGGGACATGCTGAAGAATGTGAACGTTCATAGGGTGTGGCTGCTTTTAAACGATACGCACGAGGCTGCACAACAGAGAATCAAGGGGACTGGTGCTGCATTGACTCTGCTGCGATTCGGACACATCATGGCAGCATCATGTCACGAGCCAGGTCACAACAGCATCCGGTGGCATCACGGCGCAAAGCGCGTGAATGGTCGCAGGACGAGCTTTCGGTGCGCGCAGGCGTTCCGCGCAGCTCGGTGAGCGCGATTGAGGCCGGGCGGCTCACGCCTTCGGTCACGGCGGCCCTGGCGGTGGCGCAGGCGCTGGAATGCAGTGTGGAGGAGCTGTTTGGCTCGGGCGACAAGAAGACGGGGGCAGACGTGGCATGGGCTTGGGAACCGCTGTTGGACAGGGATCGTTATTGGGAGGCCGAGGTCGGTGGATGCAAATGGCTGTATCCTGTGGAAGCGCTGCCCGGCAGCGCGTGGGCGCACGACGGCTTCTGCCGTGAGAAGGTGCTGCATGAGCGCGGTGACTGGGAGCCAACGCAGACGCTTGTGCTGGCAGGCTGTGATCCGGCGGCGGGACTGCTGGCGGCGGAATATGCGGCGGCGTCGGGCTTTCGGCTGCTGGCTTTCACGCGCGGGGGCGGAGTTGCACTGGAACTGTTGCAGCAGGGGCTGGTGCATGTGGCGGCGCTGCACCGCTCCACAGCGGAGCAGCCGCACCGAAATGAACAGACGGTGCGCGAGAAGCTGGGTGGTGGCCACTGTCTGCTCCGCAGCGCGGACTGGGTGGAGGGCATCGCGCTGGCGGCGCAGGATCATACGCGCAGCGTCTCGGCCTGCGCGCGACAGGTGCGTCAGTGGGCCATGCGTGAGCCGGGATCGGCCGCGCGGGAATGTCTGGATGACCTGCTCGGGAAACCCCAGGCATCGAAGCACATCCTGTTGAGCCATCAGGCCGTGGTGGAAGCTGTGCGCGGGGGCTGGGCGGAGGCGGGTGTGTGCGTGCGGCTTTGTGCCGAGGAGGCCGGGCTGCGCTTCCTTCCTGTGCGCACTGAGTCGCTCGATCTATGTTTCTCCGCCGCGATGGAGCGTGACCCGCGTGTTCAGGCGCTCATCCGATTGCTGCGCAGCCGTGTGTATCGGCGTTTGATTGATGAACTGCCGGGGTATGACGCGAGCCACACCGGCGAGATGGTGACGGTGTGAGGGGCCGAGGCGGAGTTTACGGCTGTTGACGACGATGTTTCCGATCCGTTGAAGAGGCTTTGCCGCTGGGATGGAACGACTGCCAACCCTCGCAAACAACTGCTAACTTCCCCCTCAGGGAGCTGCGGTGGGCTTCATGGAGACGAGGCGTGTGGTGACTTGCTGGTGCACGGGCATGGGCCTGCCCTCGACTTTGAGCTGAATGGAGGCGGCGAAGACGGCGAGGGAGATGGTTTTGGTCTCGAGGTCAAAGAAGACGTGGCCGTTGGCTTTGGAATTGTCGCCGAGGGTCACAGAGCGCTCGGTGGTGAGATCGCGGCCGGTGCTGTCTTTGTCGGGCCTGGATTTCATGGTGCCTTCGAAGGCGATCTGGGCTTGGCGGTGGCCTTCGCGGTCCACGATGCCGTCGAATTTGGCGTTGAGCTTGACCTGGACCGTGCCGGCCTGGGGGAAGGTGACGAGTTCGTCGGTGATCCATTTGTCGCCCGGGCGGACGGGTATTTTGGGCAGGCCCATTTCGAGGGAGCGGCGGTAGAGCGCGGCGAGCTGGCGGGCGGTGGCGATGGAGGCCAGGTCGGGCTCGATGCCGCCGGTGACCATGGAGCCGAGGTCTTTGGCGTCGAGGAATTCGCCCTTTTCATCATAGACGAGGGTGAAGCCTTTGCCTGCGGCACCGCCGAGGGTCTGCTGAAGCTGGGGGCTGGAGGAGGCGGGGTTCTTCGAATCAAAGGCATAGCTTTTACCCTCGAAGGTCATTTCGCCGATCAGGGACTCGATCAGGACAGTGGCGGCGGTCTGGCCGGTGGGTGTTTTTTTGACCGCGATGGAAGTGGTCTGGTGCAGGCGCAGTTTTTGGTCGGTGGACTTGCCGAGGGCGGTGAGGAAGTTGGTGGTGTCGGTGTCTGACTCCTGGAGGTAAGTCATGCCGGGCTCCCAGTGCAGCTTCAATGCCACCGGGGAATCCTGGGCGGGGCAGGAGAGAGAGAGGCAGAGGAGGAAAGAGGCCAGAAGCGCGGCGGAGCGGGACATGGCGCGAAGTAAGCGCAGCCCGGGTGCTTTGCAATCCAGCTCTCCTTGCAGGCAGGAAGGGAGCTTTGCGCCAGCGGCCTTCGGGGTTCTTCTCGGGGTGCCAGGTTTCTTTGCGCTTGTGGCGGTCCGCAGGGTGGTAGCAGGTGATGAAGTCGGCCAGATCCTCCGCGCGCAGAAGGTCAGCATGTGGGCACCGCAGAGGTTGGTACGTTTCAGATCAAACGGCCGGCTCATGCTTCCAAGGATTCACGACGGTGACACACGTGCCGGCGAAGTCGGCTTCGTTGCGAGTGGCAAGGGTGAGGTCGTGCACGAGCGCGGTGGCGGCGATGAGGGCGTCGTTGTAGGAGGTGCCGTGGGCTGCGCGGATTTCGGCGGCTTGTTTCGCTATGTCGAGGGTGATGGGCAGAAGCGTGTAAAGAGCGGGAGCGGCCAGGATTTCGCCAAACCAGATCCAGCCGCTGAGCAAAGCGGGATCTTTCGCCGCCACTTTGCGGCAGCCATACCAGATCTCATTCATGGTGACGACGCTGACCCCTGCCTGCTGGCCCTGAGCGGCGTATTGCCAGCGGAGTACGGCGGCGTCTGCTTTGGTTTTCTTCCGCAGCTCAGAGAGAGTGACGGTATCGAGCAGGTAGCGGCTCATTCTTCGTCAGGCTCGAAGGAAAAATCGCGGATCGGCATGGTCTTCCGATCTTCCAAGGGGAAGTCACGCGCCAGAAACTCGTCGTTGGCATCACCGCTGAAGGCGTCGATCCAGGAACGAGGCTGAGCTTGCAGGCACGTCTTTTCCTCCTCACGGGAGAGGCGGTCCAAGTTTGTTTCTGCACCTGATGAAAAGCTCTTCAACCAGGCGACGACAAACGTCGGCAGCGGCTTGCCTGCTTTCCTGGCCTGACTTTCCGCAGAGGCGAAGGTCGCATCATCAAGGGTAAGGGTCAGTTGTTTCATGAGCCGATATTAACAGCTTCGCAGCCGGTGGGCAAGACGGCGGATTTGAGCAGGTTTTCTCATGCCACCAGCGCCTTATTGAGTTCACTCAAGACGCCATCCATCCGCTCCCCAAAGAGCTGATGCATCGTCCCCAATCCGCCTTGGGAATCAAAGGGGACGAGTTCGAGATCGTCGCGGTCGGTGTGGAAGGAGGTCATCATGTGGTCGCGGATCATCTGCAGCCAGGTGGTCTGCGCTTCGGTGAATTTGGGGCCGGGTTCGTTGTGCTTGGCCATGATCCAGGTTTGGAAATTCCTGCGGACCACATCGTCAAAGGCGGTCAGCTTCGCATCCACCCCGCAGGCGCGGCGGATGAGGGCGACGAGGGCGGTGAGTTCATTGAGCGGGGCTTTGGCCTTTGACTCATCCAGATGCTGGTAGGCCTGATACACCCGCAGCGGGGCCAGACGTGGCGCATCGGCACGCAGCGCGGTCATGACCTGCTCCAGCATGGCAAAGGTGATCTCCCGCCGCCGGAAGGGCTGGTCATAGAAGATGGTCAGCGCAGTGAGGGCGTCCTTGTGCGCCTCCATCCATGCGGCAAATTCCTGGGCGAGTGCCGCCGCCTGAGCCTGCTTGTCCTGCGCCCAGCCAGCGGAGACGAGGGTGTCTTGGTGGTCGTGGTTGATCTTCTGCTCCTTGTCCCGGCGGATGCTGTCAATGAGCTCGATGAGATCTCCGGTGAAGAGATTGGCGGCGGCTTTGACGAGTTGCTCTTGTGCCTTCTCGCGGTTCGTGTCACCGGGGTCACCTGGGGTCTGTCCGGCGAGTTCCAGCGCCTTGGCCTCCACGTTGTCCCCATCAATGGCGGCGATGAGGCCGCTGACGATGCTGCTGAGCGTGACGCCGCCGGACTTCTCGGCGATGCGGGCGTGGTCGTGCTTGTCGAGCTGCTTGTTCAGCCGCGCGAGGCGTCCGCCTGCTCGCGAAGGTTCTTGGTATCGACCAGAAACAGGATGCGCCGAGCCTTGCCAAACTTCAGCAGTCGATAGACCTCCGTGATGGCGGTGAAGGTCTTGCCTGAACCTGTGGCCATTTGGATTAGAGCGCAGAGCTTGGCCCTTTTTAGCGAGTCTTCGAGATTCGTCACGGCGATTTCCTTGCAGTCTCGCAGGCCGAGTTCGGCAGCGGGGCGCTTGGTGGAATTCAGGAGTGGGATGGTGGTGAGACGCGTGCGCAGGGAGGCGCCGTCTTCAATCCAGCGCTGCAGCATCTCGGGCCGGTGAAAGCTGAAGACCTCGCGGGAGCGTGGCTTGGGATCGGCCATGTCGGTGAAGCGGGTGAGCACTCCTGTGCTCTGGTAGAGGAAGCGCAGCGGCTGCTTGTTGCTGACCCACTTGAGCTTGGCGGTGGCGTATTCGGAGGTCTGATCTTCTACGGTGGTGATGTTTTGGCCCATCTCCTCCTTTTTGGCCTCAATGACGCCGCAGGCCTTCTGGTCCACAAAGAGCACATAGTCCGCCGGTCCGGTATCCGTGGTGTACTCCCGCACGGCGATGCCGGGACTCGCATTGAAGTTGATATTCTTCATGCCCTGCACCTTCCATCCTGCAGCCTCCAGCATCGCGTCGATACGATCACGCGCGATTTGTTCCGGGTTTTGGTTGGGGGGCGGCATGTGTTGGGGAAAATATCTAGTGCAGAGTCGCTAACAAAGCTGAGGCGGCTAGGGGTGGCAAAGATAAAGTTTGGAGCGGAGCCGAGGCGTGGGAGAGACGCCGCTGGGGCTGGCGGGTGATCTCCCGCACTCCTTCAGGGTGCGATCTTTGGTGAAAAAGGGAGGCGTGAGGTGTTGACCCAGGGCTTGCTGCGCTGCGCCCTGGGCTGAGTCCGGCGGCCCTTCAGGCCGCGATGGCGGGGGAATGATGAATGATGAAGGATGAAAGGGGCGCGCATTCTTCGCTGAAGCTTCGAAGCAACTGAACTCAAGGCGGCTAGATTGTGGACGGAGGGTGCCAGGAGGGAGTTTATTCGGAAGCCGTTTGCACGAATTAAGCTTCCAGATTCCGGCTAAAGCCGGGACTACAAAACGTACGTTGGCTGGTTTCAGATCTGGGGTGATGCGGGGGAAAGGGGGGCGGGGGGAAGAGCTTTTATGTGACGTGTGACGTTGCCGGCGTGGATGCCTTCGCTGGGGCTGGCGGGTGATCTCCCGCACCCCTTCAGGGTGCGACCTTCGGGTGAAAAGGGGACGCGTGATGGGGTGACCCAGGGCTTGCTGCGCTGCGGCCTGGGCTGAGTCCGGCGGCCCTTCAGGCCGCGATGGCGGGGGAATGATGAATGATGAATGATGAATGATGAATGATGAATGATGAATGATAAAAGGGGTGCGCATTCTTCGCTGAAGCTTCGACGGGCAAGCTTCGCTTGGGCGTGGGAGGTGGCCCATTCTTCGCTGAAGCCTCGAGGGGCAAGCTTCACTTGGGCGTGGGAGGTGGCCCATTGTTCGCTGAAGCTTCGAAGGGCAAGCATCGCTTGAAGATGGGCCGTCAGGCAGGCAAGGAAGTTCAGGGGGGTGATGCGGCGGGAGTCGCACAAGGCACGATCCGCGTCTTATCCGAGTGCTGTTTTTGCCGGGCTTTATGCTGAGGACACCGATTCAGAGTATTGATTTTCAATCGACTGAAGGCGCTATTTTAACTATGCGGTGGTATCAGCAAACCCAGTGTACGCTCAAGAATGAGGGAGGGAACGCCACACGCGCCGGGGCGTGAGCGGGCAGCGTGCAAAATGGGGGCCAGAGGGTTTGGACGGGGGGTTTTGGCGTAGGGGAAAATCAATTGGAGAAGTTGGCACGATTCTGGCTTAGACCTATTTTCGCAAAAGATTGGGCCAGGAAAATCATCTTCCCACGGTTCTGATCGTTGCAATTCGTGAACCACACTACTAATTGCCGTTAACCATGAAAAAAGTCGAAGCGATCATCAAGCCGTTCAAACTGGAGGATGTCAAAGAAGCCCTGTCCGAAGTCGGAGTCGAAGGGATGACTGTTGTGGAGGTCAAGGGATTTGGCCGCCAAAAGGGTCATACCGAGATCTACCGTGGCAGTGAATACACCGTCGATTTCCTGCCGAAGGTGAAGATTGAGGTCGTCGTTGACGACAGCCGTTCTGACGCTGTGGTGGATGCCATCGTCAAGGCGGCCAACACCGGCAAGATCGGTGACGGCAAGGTCTTCGTCAGCGCTGTGCTGGATGCGATCCGCATCCGCACTGGCGAGCGTGGTGCCGATGCTGTGTCCAGCAGCTAGTTTCACCCCCAAAAAACCAATCTACAAAACCCATTCGCGGGCTGCTGCGGGTGGGTTTTTGCTGTCCGGGCCCGGCGAAATTGTGACCGTTTCGTCACATCAGGGTGATGCGGTTGTCTTGACAGCCCCATGGGTGCTCGCTCTAACTGGCGGCCCCCCGTCCTCGGGCGGGCCTCTCTCCATGATTTCCTTCCAAAAAATCTTCGGCAAATCAGACATTTTTTATGATCTGCTGGAATCCAGCGCCAGCCATGCGCGGCAGAGCGTGCAGACTTTGCACCAGCTGCTTTCTGATCCTGCCGCACCGCAGAACCTCGACGCCTTCACGGCTCTACGCCGTGAGGACAAGAAGATCACGCAGCAGATCGACGAGGCGCTGTGCAAGACCTTTGTGACCGAGCTGGAGCGGGAGGACATCGAGGCGCTGGCGAATGCGCTGTACAAGATTCCGAAGACGGTCGAAAAAATCGCCGAGCGCCTGCTGATTTGCAGCGCGCGCCTGACCGGAGTGGATTTTTCCCGCCAGATCAAACTGATGGATTCGGCCGCTGAGGTCGTGCTGATCATGGTGGTGGAGCTGCGCAAGAAGATGCATCTCGAACGGGTGAAGGATTTGAATGACAAGATTCAGCAGGTCGAGGGGGAGGCGGACAAGCTGGTGGTCGAATGCCTGCGGGCGCTTTACACCACTGAGAAGGACGCGGTGATGGTGGTGATCCTCAAGGATCTCTATGACCTGATGGAAAAGGTCGTGGACCGGTGCCGTGACGCGGGGAACGTGGTGGCCAACATTGTTTTGAAGAACTCCTGACCGCCCGCCGCGAATGACCCTCGTTCTTACCGTGGTGCTGGTGGCGTTGATCTTTGAGTACATCAACGGCTTCCACGATACCGCCAATTCTATCGCGACGGTGGTATCCACGAAGGTGCTGACGCCGCGCATGGCGATCATTCTGGCGGCCGTGACGAATCTGGCCGGCGCGTTTATGGGTACGGCGGTGGCGAAGACCATCTCTTCGGGGTTGGTGGATTCAGCGTTCGTCACCACGCAGACGATTATTTGTGCGCTGCTGGGCGGCATCATCTGGAATCTGATCACCTGGTGGTTTGGTCTGCCATCGAGTTCGAGTCACGCCTTGATCGGCGGGCTCACGGGGGCCACGCTGGCCACAGCCAGTGGCAACTGGTCGGTGCTTATCTGGTCCAAGGCTCCCGCAGCCGGGAAGCCGTGGTTCGAAGGTGGCGGCCTGCTGTACAAAGTCGTCGTGCCGATGATCAGTTCACCGATCGCGGGATTGCTGCTCGGATTCCTGGTGATGTCGTTTCTCTATCTGCTGATATCGACCTTAAACCATCTGTTTGGCATTCTCAAACCGCACATGGTCAGCACCCTTTTCGGCAAATTGCAGATCGTCAGCGCGGGCATCATGGGTTTCAGCCATGGTTCGAACGATGCGCAGAAAACGATGGGCATCATCGCTCTTGCCTTGCTGGCAGGGACAAAGTCCGGCGATCTGGCGCAGATTCCCGACTGGCTCAGCTTCCTGCGGATCGAGTCGCTGGGGGAGAAGAGTGATCAGATCCCGGTCTGGATCAAAGTCGCCTGCGCCTTTACGATGGCAGCCGGGACGGCTGCAGGTGGGTGGCGCATCATCAAGACGCTGGGCCACAAGCTGGTGAAACTGCAGCCCGTGCATGGTTTTGCGGCTGAGACGACTGCCGCCACCGTGCTGCTGACAGCGGCGCATTTTGGCATGCCGGTTTCCACCACGCACGCCATAACCACGAGCATCATGGGAGTGGGCACAGCCAAGCGACTCAATGCGATCAAGTGGGGAGTCGTGACGCGCATTCTGTGGGCATGGGTTCTCACCATCCCGGCTACTGGGCTGATGGGTTACATGCTCTTCAAGCTGTTTGGCACGCCAGTGGCGTGATCTCGTCCAAGGCTGCTTTTAGCGCAGCGACCATGTGCTCGATTTCGTCCAGCGTGACGCAGAGCGGGGGCATGAGCACGAGGGTGTTGCCGATGGGGCGAGTGAGGAGGCCGTGTTTGCGGGCGGCGAGGCAGACTTTGGAACCGAGGGTGAGGTCGGGGGAGGCGATGGTCATGGCGGCGATCATGCCGCACTGGCGGTAGCCGGGGAGAGGGGACATTAATTCACCGAGACGGGCGATTTTGGCGGGGAGCTGTTCCAGAACGTGTTCGTCACGGAAGACCTGCAGGCTGGCGAGGGCGGCGGCGCAGCCGAGCTGGCTGCCGGCGTAGCTATGGCCGTAGAAGAAGGTGCGGCCTTCGTGAGGCTCGCCCAGGAAGCCTGCAAAGACGCGCTCCGTGGTCAGGGTGACGGCCAAGGGGAGATAGCCGCCGGTGAGGCCTTTGGCGAGGCAGAGGAAATCGGGTACGACGCCTTCGTGCTGACAGGCAAACATTTTCCCGGTGCGGCCAAAGCCGGTCATCACTTCGTCGAGGATCAAAAAAATGTCCTGCTCTGTGCACCAGGCGTCCAGCTTTTTGAGCATGCCCTGCGGCCAGAGGCGCATGCCGGCGGCGCCTTGGATGAGGGGTTCGATGACGACGGCGGCGATACGGCTTTTTTCGTCAAGGGTCAAGGAGTCAAGAGCGTCAAGAGTCGGGACGGTGATGACTCGGTAGCCGAAGTCGTTGCCGCTGCCTTTGAAGAGAGGGATGCCGCCGAGGCTGGCGGCGCCGAGGGTGTCGCCATGGTAGGCGCGGTCGAAGGAGACGAGGGTGTCGCGCTCCGGCCTGCCGTTTTGCTTCCAGTACTGCAGGGCCATGCGGACGGCGGACTCGATGGCGGTGGAGCCGTTGTCGGTGAAAAAGGCGCGGGTGATTTTGCCGCCGGGCAGCAGATCGACGAGTTCTTTGGCCAGCCGGATCGCGGGTTCATGGGTGAAGCCGAGGAAGGAGGTGTGGGCCACCTTGCCGAGCTGGTCGATGATGGCGGCATTGATGACGGGATGAGCGTGGCCGTGGATGTTGGTCCAGATGGAGGCGTTGCCGTCGAGGTACTCGTGGCCGGACTGGTCGCGCAGGGTGCAGCCTTGGCCCGCGACGAGCATCAGCGGGGTGTGATCTGGGGCGCACCACTGGCGCATGGGGGTGAAAGGGTGCCAGAGATGCCGCTGGTCGAGGATGGTGAGAGCCGGAAGAGATGGCATGGAGCTTGCGTTTTTCTCACATTAACGGTCTTTCGTCATGAACTGACGTTGTTTAATTTTTTAAAGCCCTTAGTATCACCTATTTCTTAAGAATGGATAGCCACAGGCCCGCCCAAAACTTTGCCGACTCAGCCAGCCTTCCCGCAGGGAACAGCGGGTTGTTTCCTGCCACGCTGTGGTCGATGATCCAGGCGGCTAAAGAAGAGGCGGATGTGCTGACCGGGCTGGAGCGGCTGGCCAGGGCCTACTGGCGGCCGTTGTATGTGTTTGCGCGGCAGCGTGGATCCACGCACGATGCGGCCTCGGACGAGGTGCAGGGATTTTTTGAGCATCTGCTGTCGTCCGACATGCTGAGGAATGTGCAGCGCGGGGAAGTGAGGTTCCGCAGCTTTCTGCTGCGCTGCTTCACGAACTGGCTCCTCAATGAACATCACCGCAATCAGGCGGTGAAGCGCGGCGGCGGTGCGGTCTTGCTGCCGCTGGATGACATGAGTTTGAAGATCGAGGATCCGGCCTTGATTGAGGGGCAGTCCCCGGACAAGGCGTTTGACCACGGCTGGGCGCGGGCGCTGGTGGACCATGCGATGAAGCGGCTGGAGGGGGAGCTGGAGCAGCGTGAGCGCAGCGAGTTTCTGCTGGAACTGCGGCAGCGCACCTTTGCCAGCCATGGGGCGGGTCCTGACTGGGAGGAGATGGCCGGGCGCCATGGGATGTCCCACGGTGCGGTGCGGAAGGCGGCCACTGATTTGCGCCGGCGGTTTGGCCTCCTGCTGCGCGAAGAGGTGAGGAGCGTCGTTTCGAAAGATGAAGAGGTGGACGAAGAACTGCGGTACCTGGTGAGCCTGCTCTCCATGGCCGCATGATGAGCACCCGAGTAGCGTATTCGTTTCTTCCATGAGCGCCCCCCCCACCGAGCCGCATCACTGCCCCGTCTGCTCCGGACGGCTGGAGCGCGATGGAGTGTGTCTGATGTGCCTGCTACAGGAAGGCCTGGAGGCGGAGCAGGTGGCTGGGCAGGAGGGCGCCGCGCCTGAGTGTTCAACGCGGGCATTGACCTTGCCGTGTGAGTTTGCGGGCTACCGGCTGGTGCGTGAGATCGCCAGCGGGGGGATGGGGATCGTGTACGAAGCGGAGGATGTGAAGCTGAAGCGAGTGGTGGCGCTGAAGGTGGTGCGCAATGCACACTTCGCCACGCGGGAGGAGGCGGCGCGGTTCCGAGGGGAGACGCAGGCCATCGCGCAACTGGACCACCCGGACATCGTGCCGATTTACGAGAGCGGCGAGGAGGATGGCATGCCCTACTTCACCATGCGTCTGGCGGAGGGAGGATCACTGGCGGACCGTTTGAAAAGACGTGGGGTCATGGCTGACCGGGAGGCGGCGACGTTCATGGCCCGGATAGCGCGCGCGGTGCAGTATGCGCATGAGCATGGCGTGCTGCACCGGGATCTGAAGCCGGCGAACATCCTGCTGGATGTGGCAGGGAAGCCGATGCTGTCTGACTTTGGGCTGGCGAAGCTGCTGGACGCGGAGTTTCAGCTCACACGCAGCAACGCCTATGTGGGAACGCCGCACTACATGAGTCCGGAGCAGGCGGCGGGGAAATCCAAGGAAGTCACCATGGTGAGCGATGTGTGGGCGCTGGGGGTCATGCTGTTTCAAATGCTGACTGACAAGCTGCCCTTTACAGGGGGCAGTGCGGTGGAGGTGATGCGGCGCATCACGCAGGAGGAGCCGGAGATCAGCTCCTCTGGAAAGCTGACCGTGCGCAAGAATCTGAAGCCGGAGGCGGTGAAGCCGGAAAGTTTATCTGCGGGCCCGCTGCGGCGTGTGCAGCCGGACTTGGCGACACTGATCCTGCGCTGTCTGGAAAAACAGCCGGCGAGGCGTTTGCCCAGCGCGGGATTCCTGGCGGATGAGCTGGATCGCTTCCTGAATGGGGAGCCGATCCACTCAAGGGCGGTGGGTACGCGTGAGCGGCTGTGGAAGCTCGGGCTGCGGCACAAGGCGGCCGCTTCGGCCATCCTCGGCGTCTCGCTTTCCATGGTGGTCGGTATATGGGTGTCGCTGTGGCAGGTGGTGAAGGCGCGGGATGCGGAGAGAGTGGCGGTGAAAAACTCGGCGGAGGCGAATGCGGTTTCGCAGATGATTTTGGACACGGTCAATGACCTGGACACGCTGAGCAATGGCCGGCGCATTGACATGCAGGAGATGCGGAAGCAACTGCTGACGCGGATCAACGAGTTTCAGGGCGATCCGATGCGCAAAGCCAATCTGCTGCATGGGATTTATCTGGTGTATGCGGACAAGGATTCCATCGATGCCTGTCGTGAGGCGCTGGTTCAGGTCGAGAAGCTACTGGGGGCGAATGATCCGACGGTGTGGATGATCCGCTCCACCATCGCCTCAAAGACAGCGCTGCTGGACCTGGATTCCGCGGAGACCATCGCCGAGTTCCGGGCGGTGCTGGCGTGGAAGCGGCGGTATTATGGTTCCGGGGCTGCGGAAACCATCTTTACCATGGCGGATCTTGGCCAATGCCTGACGGCTTCTGGAGTGGACGGGGCGAAGGAAGCGGTGGGGCTGCTGGCCGAGGCCCGTGCAGCGGCGGAAAGCTGTGAGGATATTGAGGCCAGCTATCCTGTGAGATGCCGGTTTTTGCATGCCGCCGCTGTCTTCCGTGCGGGCCGGCAGGAGGAAGGACTGAAGATGGGGCGTGAAAACTGCCAGCGGGCTGTGGCGGAACTGGGCAAGGCCCATTTGCGGGCGGCACTGACCTTTGACAGGCACGGTAAAAACTGCCGGGAAGCTGGATTGCTGGATGAAGCGATCGCCGTCAGCGCCGCTGCATTGGAGAGTTACTGGTCTTCAGTCGGGCCCGAGAACAGCTATGCCAAGGGCTGCCTCCGCAGGCAGTCTGAAATGCTGCTGCAAAAGGGCGCGCTCGAAGGGCGGCTGGCTCTGATGCGTGATGTGCTCCGGGTGTGCGATCAACAGCTGGGCCCGCTGCATGCATTGACGCTGTTCAGGGTGGAGGCCTGCGTCGTCGCACTGAACGACATGGATCGGGAGAAGGAAGCTGCGGCTCTGGGTGGTTCGTGGCTGGAACGGGTGAGGCAGCGGGACGGCATGCTGCCCCTTGTCGCCGAAGAACTGCTGCGAGAGCAGGCCCTGACGCTGCGCCGCCTCAACGAGCACGCGAAGGCGGAGGCGGCATTGCGAGAGCTGGTGGCCATGATGGACAAGGAGAAACCGGACACGCTCCGGCGCTTTGCCGACTTGTCCCATCTGGCGGAAACGTTGATCCATCAGCAACGGGCGGCCGAGGCTCTGCCGCTGCTGAAGGAGGTGATTCAAGTCTTTGAAGAGCGTGGGGAGACTGGGGCAGCACTGACGGCGAAGGCTCTGCCCCTGGCTAAAAAGAGGCTGGCAGAGGCGGAGCAGGCGCTGGTGGCGCAAAAAACTGCCGGGTAGTGAAAATAATTTCGATCATGAGGTAACACGCCTGCCGGGAAGTTGTGGATGCCGGATGCACGACTCCGTGCATACCCATGAAAACACACCATATCCTATTCCGAAAAGTGCCGCAGGCGGCGCTCGCAGCGATCTTGTCGCTGTCACTTGTTCTCAGGCCGGCTTATGCCGCTCTTCCTGGGGTCGTTCTGACTGGCAGCAATGCCGTAACCAGTGCCAATGCCAACAGTGATGGAATCATTGATGGCAGCAGCAGCACTGGTTATTTTGTGAAATCAGGCAGCCTGAGCATTAGTAACGTCACTCTGCAGAATTTTTCCACCACGGGTGGTTCGGGCAGCGGCGGGGGGGCAGGGTTTGGCGGAGCTTTGTTCATCAACAACGGGGCCACGGTCACACTGAACAATGTGAACTTTCTTTCCAACAATGCCACTGGCGGTACGGGCGGTATTGGAAGCACGGGCGGCATCATCAACAACTTGGTCAACGCTGTCAGCAGTGGTTCCAATGGTGGCAATGGAGCCAATGCACCCGGCGGCGCGGCTTATGTCAACGGCGGCAACGGTGGTAACGGCTACAATGGCGGCATCGGTGGCAATGCAGTCAATGGCTTTGGTGGCAAAGGCGGCACTGGTGGTGGCGGTTCGGACGGTTCATCCGTCACGGCAGACACTGTAAAAACGGCTCTGGATGTGACCTATGATGGACTGACATCAGGTGATGATCTCACCGAGGCTGGGATTTTTACCAGCATTGCGGCGACGATGACAGCCCAGTCGATTGCAGCCGCGGCGGGAGCCAATGCTGGCGGACCTACCACCATCAACCTGACGGCGGCCTTTGATGCACTGGCAGTCGAGTTTACCACGAAGGCCACAGAGGCCTCGACAGGGAAGCTCACCAAAGACACCGCTAAAGCGGTCTTTGATGCCGCCTATTTGACGGCCATCACAGTGACCAATCTTGCCGTGGGTGTTGCCGGAAATGGCGGCGCTGGTGGCAATGGAGCGATGGGTGGCAAGGGCAGCGATTTCTTTGGAGGCGGTGCGGGCGGCGCAGGCGGAGGCGGTGGCAATGCCTATGCTTCTTCAGCAGCCCAAGGGGGGGCTGGTGGCAATGGTGGCTACGGCGGCACCGGCGGCTTTGGTGCCGGTGGTGGTGCCGGTGGCTCTGGTGGTGCTGGCGGTACTTCAGCCTCGGGTGAAAATGGCGTCCAAGGCGGCGGCGGTGCAGGTGGTTTGAGTGGCTTTGGCGGAGGCAGTGGAGCCTCAGGCGATGGTTTTGGTGCGCTTGCTGTAGGTGGTTCGGGTGGTAACGCTTTTGGTGGGGGCATTTTTGTGCGCTCAGGAGCCACACTGACCATTACGGGCAATGCCTTGTTTGATGGCAACGGTATCCACGGTGGCAGCGGTCAAGCCGCAGACGCCAACACGACGCAGGGAGCCAGTGGCATTGGAGTCGGGACTGACTTATTCATGATGACAGGCTCCACAGTTAACCTCGACCCTGGGGCTGGAAACACCATCACCTTCAATGGCAACGCTTACAATACGTCCATTGCGGACGATAGTGCTGCATCCATGATTGCGGGAGGTGGCGCATCGCCCATCGCTCCTGGCGCAGGGGCGGACATTCATATTAAGAGCGGCTTGGTGCAGTTCAATGGCAACAATGTGTACTCCGGCCATACCTACATTGAAGGTGGTACTCTTCAAGCCCAGGACGGTGCGGGGATTTACTGGGACAGCAACATCACCTTCAAGGGCAGCCTGACTTCGGATGCTGTCCTGCTGTCGAGCGGCAACTTTACCCGCTACGTCGGCGCGCAGAGCAATCGCGTGCAATGGAATGGCAGCGGCGGATTTGCAGCGAGCGGCGGTGATTTGACGGTGAGGCTGAGCAATGGCCAGACCATGAAGTGGGCGACCAACAGCTTTGTCCCGACGGGCAGCGCGCTGGTGCTCGGCTCGCTCTATGCCACCAACAATGTGAACTTCCAAAACAACATTGATCTCAACGGTGCCAACCGCACGATCCTTGTGACGGCCAATGATGCCGATCTGAGTAAAGTGGCTGCCAACACCGACCAGGCCATCATGAACGGAGTCATCTCGAATGGCTCCCTCACGGTGAATGACGCCAATCACAGCGGCATCCTTGTCCTTACGGCGGCAAACACCTTCGCAGGTGCCACGACGATCAACGGTGGCGGCCTTGCACTGACTGGCAAAGGTGCGCTGACAAGCTCGACTGCGGTGACCATGGTCAGCGGTACGAGCCTCGACATCTCGGGCATCACGGCCACAAGCCAGACGGTGGCCTCACTCGCCGCTGACACGGGTACGTCCGTGATTCTGGGTGCGAAAAACCTCACGGTGGGCGACGCCACCAGCACCACGGTGGCAGGCGTCATCAGCGGTGACGGCGGCTCCGTGACCAAGCAGGGCACGGGCACGCTCACGCTGACGGCGGTCAACACCTACACGGGTGCCACCACCATCACCAACGGCACAGTGGCCCTGTCGGGAGCCGGGTCCCTGGCTGACACTTCCCCGGTGAACATCACCGGTGGGAGCGGCACATTCGACATCTCGGCCATCAGCGCCAGCGGCGAAACGATCGGCTCCATCGCCGGCGTGGCTGGCTCCCAGGCAGTTCTGGGTGCGAAGAATCTGACAGCAGGCGGTTCTGCCGACACCACGATGGCAGGTGTCATCAGCGGCACGGGCGGTTCACTGACCAAAACCGGCAGCGGCAAGCTGACTCTGACGGCGGCCAACACGTATACGAGTGACACGACTGTCGCTGCAGGCACGCTCGCTCTTTCTGGAGCAGGCTCAATCGCCGATACTTCGGCGGTGAAAATCACGGACGCCACCAGCACACTCGACATCTCGGCCAAAACAGGCAGCAGCGAGACGGTGGCATCACTCTCCAGCGTCGCGGGTTCTTCCGTGATCCTGGGTGCGAAAAACCTCACGGCCGGTGACTCCAATGACACCACCGTGGCAGGCACGATCAGCGGCACCGGCGGTTCCTACACCAAGACCGGCAGCGGCACGACGACCTTCACCGGAGCAGACACCTACACGGGCGCCACCACCATCAGCGGCGGCACTTTGGCGCTCTCCGCTGGCGGCTCTCTTTCCGATCTCAGCGCGGTGAACATCAACAGCGGCACGGGCGTGTTTGACATCTCGGGCATCACGGCCAGCAGCGAAACCATCGCATCCATCGCGGGTGTGGCGGGCTCCCAGGTGTTCCTGGGCGCGAAGAACCTCACGGCTGGAGATTCCAGCGACACAACGATGGCAGGAGTCATCAGCGATGGCGGCATCGTTGCTGGAACCGGCGGCTCATTGACCAAGCAGGGAACCGGCAATCTGACGCTCTCCGGCGCGAACACCTACACGGGTGACACGACGGTGAACGCAGGAACATTGATCACCTCCGGTGATGAACGCATTGCCAACGCATCGGACCTCATCGTGGCCGCCGGCGCCGCCTTCCAACTCGGGGGATATGAATCGATCAGCAGCATCTCGGGCGCAGGCAGCATCAACCTGCAGTCCAACACCCTGGTCTCCAATGCGAATGTGGACACCACATTCTCCGGCGTCATCAGCGGCACGGATTCCTCGGTTCTGACGAAGACCGGCACCGGCAAGCTGACACTTTCCGGCGCGAACACCTCCACTGGCACCGTCAACTTCAATGGCGGCAGTGCGGATCTCACCGGCAGCCTGGAGAGCAAGTCGGTCAATGTGGCTTCCGGCGTCACGCTGGACAGCAAGACGGGTGGTCTCTCTTCCTTGGCGGCGGTCAACAATGACGGCACGATCAATCTGGGCTCCACCAACGACACCGTCAGCTCCTACACCAGCACCGGCACACTCAACGGGCCTGGCACGCTGACAGCAGCGACCTACAACCTCAACGGTGGGTCGGTTGTCCACGCCAATCTCGGCGCGGGCACCATCACCACCAACGGCAACGTGGATCTGTACGGCACCAGCGCAGCGGCGACGATCGTCGTCAATGCCGCGAGTGTTCTGAACCTGAAGGGCCCCGAACTGATCCTGAATACTGCTACGGTGACAGTGAACGGCACACTCAACCTGGACTACACCCCAGCTGGCACAGAGACTTTCCAGAAGCTCATGGGCTCTGGCACCATCCATACCTTGGGCAATGCGCTCATCGTGGCAGACGGCGGCAGCTTCACCGGCACGCTAGACGCGGCAGGTGCAAGCCTCACCACGGGTGGTGGCAGCAGCGGCAGCGGTGGTGGCGGCGGATTGACTCTTGGCGGCGGCACGACCACCACCAAAAGCACTGAAATCGACAGTGGTCTCACTGTTGGCGGCGGCGCCACGCTGGACAGCACCACGATCATCATCGCCAACGGCAGCACGCTGGACCTGAGCGGAGGTGGCACGGTCAACTTCACCACACTGAGCAGCCTTAAAGGCGGTGCTCCGGGGATCATCAACATCGGCACGCATGACTTCATCATCCCCTTCGGCTCCACGCTGGCGGGCAATATCATCTTCATCGGCACCGGTCATGTGATCAACAACGGCACGATCTCTCCTGGTTTCTCTCCGGGGTTCACGGTGCTTGCAGGCGGTGCGCAGGCTGACAACCCCGGCAGTATCTTCAATGTGCAGCTGGCTGCGAACACCGGCGTCGATGGCGTCGATTTCGACCAGAAGCGCGTTCCTGGAACGCTCCAGGTCGGTGGTACCTTGAATGTGTCTGGCACCAGCCCAGTTCCCGGTCCTGCCTTCCAACCTGTGCAGGGCAACTCGTTCCAAGTGATCTCCACGAACACCTCCGTGGGCGGCCACTTCGGCTCGATCGCTCTTACGGGCAGTTTTGCGACCGTCACGTATGATCCGACGGGAACCGGTGTGGTGAATCCGAACGCCGCAGGCTTCGTCTTCGACCTGCACACTGGCAAAATCACCACCACGGGCCTCAACGGCGCCACCAGCACTTACGCTGATCTGGGCTCTAACTCCAACCAGCGGGGTGCAGCCAATGCACTCTTCAGCGTCGCAACGGCGGGACATCCGAATCAGATCGATTCGTCCACCATCGCCGGTCAGCTCGCGCTGCAGATCACGGATGCCAATGGCAATTCCTCCTCGGACCTTGCCAAGTACACGCCGTCTTATTACGGCTCACTGGCCGACTATGCCTTCATGGGCAACCAGTCGCTGGTGCGCAGCGTCCAGGACCGGGTCTCGCCGATGAACTACATCCCCAGCCAGGTGAGTGAAGACAGCCTGAGCCAGGTGCCAGAGACGATGTCGGTGTTCATGGGCTACACCTACGCCAACCTGAACTCGGCGGACGCCGCACGTGCGACCCGCAACGACTACTACATGGGGATGAACCTGCTGGCCTCCGAGGACTATGTCTTCGGCATCGCCGGCAGCGCCAGCCAGGGGAGCATCAGCTCCGCGCTGGGCAGTGCGAAGTCAGACGGCTGGGGAGCGATGACCTTTGGCCGCTACACGGTGGCGAAGAGCTTCACGTTCTTCGGCAGCTTTGGGTTCAACCAGCAAACCATGGACCTGCGCCGTCAGACGGTGAACGGGATGGTGAATGGCTCGACGGATGTGACCAGCTACGTGGGCTTCCTCGGGGTGCAGTACAAAGGCTGGCGCGTGGGCGGAGTGTCCATTGCTCCACGCATGTCGTTCAGCTACTCGAACTCGAAGGTGAAAGGGTTCAATGAAAGCGGAGCGATCGATGCGCTCAACGTGAGCGGCTACAACAACACCCGGTTCATGGGAGAAGCGGGTCTGTCCGCACTGTGGAGCACGGAGCTGGCAGGGCATGGGTTCAATCTGGAAGTTGCGGCATCGGTGCAGCAGTATTTCCTGAACACGAAGAGCACGATGGCGGTGAACGTCGCCTCGGTGCCATCAGCCAGCTACGGCGTGAACTTTGCCAAGACGGGCAACACGCAGGCGGTGATCCAGGTGAACGCGGGCTTCTCCATCACCAATTCCATCACCAGCTATCTGGGCTACGAAGGCCACTTCGGCAACCAGACGACGCAGTACGCGAAAGCGGGCATCCGGGTCAACTTCTAAGCGGTTTGGAGCCTCTCCACCGTTTGGGTGGATGATACGCCAATCATCCACCCGGCGGCGGGGAGTGTCTCAGACAGCTTAAAAAATCAGCAGGCGCGATCTTTTCATGGGGGTCGCGCCTGTTTCATGTCTTGAAATAACGGACCGGCTTGTGAAAAGAGGTGGCGACAGCCCGTCCGTCTGTGGGCGTGCTGCAAATACCAGGGCGTACGGACGCCCTCGCAGTCGGGCGGTTTGGCGGAGCGTACGTTGGAGCATGCGCCGCACTCGACGCCAAACACGCCCAACCTACGTTAAGAGCAGTCCCGCTATTCGGGAACAAGTTTATTGGAGCTCGCCATACTGCGACGAGCAGGCAGTTACTTTTCCAGAAGCTTTTTCACTGCCTCGGCGACCTGTTTTGCGCCATCGGATTCGTAACCTGTCTTTACATACGCCACCTTGCCATCGGGGCCGATGACGACGGTGTGGGGGATGCCTTCGACACCGAAGTTCTGGCCGACGCGCTGATTGGCATCGAGCGCGACTTCGAACTTCCAGCCGCGGGTTTCGAGGAAGGTTTTCACGGTCTCTTTGTCTTCGGCCTGATTGATGCCGATGAAGCGAACTTTTTTCGGATCGAAGGCGGACATTTCATCGATCATCTGGGGCAGCGCTTTGATGCAGGGGCCGCACCAGGTGGCCCAGAAGTCGAGGACGATGACTTTGCCTTTTTCATTGGCGAGATCGAAGTCGTCACCGGCGAGCAGCGGCAGCTTGAAGGGCTTCGCGTCCTGATTGAGCAGAGGCGAGCTTTGCCCGCCGGATGCGGGAAGCACGGGCTCGGGGGCAAACTTCAGCTTCCACTCACGGAGGGCGAGCATGGCGGCGTTGTCCGGTGGTGTGGTGGTGCGAATGACATGAATCTGCGGCAGTGGCACGCGGCAGTCACCGAGGAGCGGATGAGTGCCGAATACCGCGTCTTCAGAGAAGCGGTTCACGTTCAAACCGAGGCGTCCACCGTTGTTGAGCAGCAGCCAGTGGGTGATGACGGGCCGCTCACTTTCTTTGTCGAGGGCCTCGAAGGCGGCGCTGACGGCGTCCGCAGGCTTGATGAGCCACACGGCTGCTTTCACGCGATCACGCGGCACCTGAATGGTCTCCAAACCGGAGCGGATGGCAAAATGCTCCGCGGTGGCGGCTTCGATCACGCCACGCAGCAAATCGCCATTCGCGGCGAGCAGCGCATGGCGGGGGGGATCTTCTTTGCGGAAGCGCGGGACGGTGAGGGCATTCTCCCTGGCGCGCGCATCCACGACCGGCACGGCCACCCGGCCAGGGGCGATGCGTGCGCTGAAGGAAGTGATCTTCGCCGTGCGCTCGCCATTTCCCCACAGGCTGAAGGGCTCGATGATGATGCCGCTGCCGGAGCGCATCTTCGAATTGAGCAGGATCTTACGCGCGGAGACGCCGTTGAAGAAGACTTCGACCGTGGTCTCGGTGATGGCGATGCGGACGGGCATGGATCCGTTTGTGCGCAGGCGGAACTGGCGGTCCATCTGATCGCCGCTGGTTTCGAGGCCGAAGCACACCTCGCTGCCCATGTGGCCGAACAGCAGATTCATGCAGGGCGCTGCTGGATTGACACCATCGCAAAACAAACGCATGCGCATGGCGGAGAAGCCGTTGTTGTTGAACAGGGTGAAGTTGATTTCATTCACCTGCATGAAAGAAGGATGGCCCCATGAACCGCCGGCATCCAATTCGAGCCCTGCCTTGCCATTGCGTTTCACCAGCGCGGCGCCACCACGCACGCGCTGCCAGCCTGGATCTTCGAAACCGTCGAGATTCAAAGCGGCGCCGCCGAACTGGATCGCCTGGAGCTTGTCGGCGGAGAGGTGCTTCACCGCAGACACGTCGGATTCCAGATCGATTTGTTTGGCGTCAATGGCACGCAGTCTGCCGGGGACGACATCACCGTCCTGAAGATAAAACAAGGCCTCGCTGCGGAGGCCCGGAGGCTGCTCTGCCATGGCGCGGGTGATTTCCATCTCGCCGGTGCTGACCATGGCGACTGGCTTGAGAGCGCCGACCGGCTTCCAGCGTGGCTGGGCCTCGCCGCCGGCATCCAGGGTGCCGTGGAGGACGTTTTTGTTGAGGGTGAGGGTGTCGAATTTCGCGAGGTCGATGTTTTTTGGAGTGGTTTCGGAGCCTTTGAATTCCAGGTGATGAAGGGTGGTGATTTTGAAATTCACCGGTGCCACGGCGAACGTGGTTTTGAAGGTGGCCACTTCATTGCGCACCTGCTGCAGCGTGCCATTGATCCATTCGCCATCGGTGAACCACATCTCTGTGAGCGGCGGCGCGGCCTGGGTAAACGGCGAGGCGGTGGGGGTCAGCTCCACCGCCAGCACCTTGTCCCATGGGAGGGTGGTTTCTTTGCCATCTTGAGTGCGTGCTGTGAGAGAGGTGGCATCTGCGCGCAGGGCTTTGGCTTTGAGATAGCGGCCGTCTGTGAGCTCGATGCGTGGGCGCACATCGGTGATTTCCGTGGGCAGTTTGCCGTCCCAGGCACGGATGCGCAGGGCCTCCAGCGTGAGGTCGGGCCCTTTGTTTAACAAGCTCAGGCCGGTGGGGGAGGTGTCTCTGACGACGTTGGAATTGAGCGCCTGAGCCTGTGCCTGTGCCACAGCTTCAGCCCGGACCTGGACCGCACCCTGCACTACGCCAAGCAGGGCACCAAAAAGGCCGCCGCCAGCTTTCGGGGCTGGTTTTTTTTCTTCGGCTTTCGGTTCGGGTGCCGGCTCCGGGGCCTCCACCGGCTCCTTGCTTGTTTCCGCCAGCTTCCGGCCATCCGCGCCATAGATGGAGCACAGGCCGGTTTTGCGGTTCCAGAACAATGTGAGTGTGACGCGCCGTGCATCGTCGCCGAGTTTTTGGACACTTTCAAAGACGCGGCCCTGGAGCACGACGTCATCCACCCAGGTCTCGACGATCACGCGCTCGTCATCCGCAGCCTTGAGTTCGATTTTGAACTCCGGCCTGACGGAGGAGCTCAGGGTGAACTGCATTTCCAGCTGCTCCGGCGCTTCGATGGGAAGACTTGCACGGCGATTCCAGCCCACCTGCTGCAAGGCCGCGCCTGGCACCATACGCCAGAGTTTTTCTTTGGAGGGTGTAATGTTTGCAGGGGTGGATTCGGCCCAGCCGTGGGTGCCCGCCAGCGTGGGAAGGGGCATGCCTTCCGCTTTGAGGCGCTGCACGCTGACCACTGCCTCACGCAGCACCTGGATGCTGCCAAAGCGCGCGGATTTCACGCTCAGTGTCTTCGCGTCCAGCCCGGTGACGGAGCCATAGAGGAGGCTGCCGTCGGCGAGGCGAATGCTGAAGGGCTCCTCTGTTTTGGCGTCCGTCTTGAAGCGGTTTACGCGCTGCAGCACGTCCATGCTCACCTGGAAGTCTTCGCTGAACATGGGATTGCGCCAGATGACATGACCGTTTTCGGCCCCCACGAAATGACCGCCGAGCCACTCGCCATTCAGCCAGTGCAGCTCAGAGGCATGGCCGGTGATGCCTGCCAGCATCAGCGCGGTGATGAGGTGTCTAGCGTTCATAGATGGGCAGGAAGCGGTAGTTTAAAGCCAGGGCCAGCAGCGACATGCCGGTCTCATAATAAGCGCCATTGCCAAAGCTGCCGTCCGCAGCCTGGCTCTCGCCGAGCGCGCGTGCCGTGGCGGCATTCCACTTTTGCCAGGAGGCATAGTCGCCCTGGAACAAGGCCTGGGCCATGTAGTAGCGGAAGTATTCCTTGTAGCTGCCTTCGCTGTGCTCAAGGCGGTCGGTGATGTGCTTGAGCGTGGCTTTGAATTCCTCGCTGTCCTTGTGCTTTGACACGGCGGCCACCAAGGTGGCGATGGCGCTGCGGTTCATGGATTCGCCAAAGC
The DNA here is from genome assembly GCA_025360015.1 of Verrucomicrobiota bacterium. Lineage (GTDB taxonomy): Bacteria > Verrucomicrobiota > Verrucomicrobiia > Verrucomicrobiales > Verrucomicrobiaceae > Prosthecobacter. The sequence continues at coordinate 111,062 of JANYCZ010000021.1, forward strand.
CGCCGAAGCCGCCCGAATAGGCCACGCTGCCGTCCTTGCCGGTGCTGCGTTTCATATATTCGAGTGCGGTGTCGATGACTTCATCGGGGACTGCCATGCCGGCATTGCGCGCGGCAAGGAGGCCCATGAGGACGGCACCGGTCACGGAGGTGTCAGCGTCGGTGGAGTTTGGCATGTAGCGCCAGCCACCCCAGCGATTAACCTTTTGCGCGCTGCTGGCGCAGCGGATGGCGAGATCGAGCGCCTGGCCGATGGAGCGCACGGGCTTGCCACCTTCCCACAGGAGGGACTCGTCCACCGCGCCGTAGGCTTCTGAGAGGGAGAGCATGGCAAAGCCGTGGTGGTACATGCTGTTGGGCAGGTAGCCGCTGGTGGCATCCTGGCTGCGAATGATGGCACGCAGAGCGCGGCGGATATTCGGCGCATAGCGGCCGAAGTTTGGGTCTTCACCGCTGGCGAGAAAGGCCATGAGGCAGATGCCGTCGAGGCCGGCGCCATCATGGCCGCCCTGCCAGCTGCCGGTGTCGCTTTGCTTTGAGGCGAGCCAGGCGAGGCCGCGCTCGTACACGGTTTCGACCTCTTGAGGGATCGCGCCGCCGAAGCGCAATGAAGGGTCTTGGGCTGAGATGTGTGAGGATAGAAGGAGGAATGACGAAATCAGAATGACGCCATAGCTGGCGGTCTGCAGAGGCTTCGTGATGGATGTTGGGTCATTCATTGGTCATTGATCGATGAGGATTCCGCCATTGATGATCTGGTTGCCGTTGGCGCGTGCGCCCTGCTTCATGCGCTGCTCGTGATTGTTCTTGATGCCCTCCCAATATTGCATCGCGTCGGGCAGATCGCGTTCCTTGCAGAGCTTCCACTGCTCCGGGGTGAGGATGGCCTGCATCTCCTTGTCCGCCACGCCTGCCACAGGAACCAAGGCGTAGTAGTACTGCATGTACCACTGGAAGGACATGTAGCGCTCGATGTCCGGGAGGTAGTCGGAGAGCACCTGCTGGATGGCGGTTTCGATCTTGGCGCATTGACTGGCTGAAAGCTTGCGGCGGCGGTCGAGTTCCGAGGTGCTCATGCCGGCCATGGCCTTGAGCCGGTAGTCCTGCCGCTGATCCTTCGCCTGCTGGAGCGTTTTCTGCTGGGATTCACTCAGCGTTTTCTGCAGCGTTGTTTTCCACAGGTCCGTGTTTTGCGGCTGATTTTCGGTGCGGTTGAAACTCGCGCGCTCCGTGCCTGCCAGCGCCTGCAGGAGGTTCTTCGGTGTGGCAGTCTGCACGCTCTGGCGAACGAAGTTTTCGGTGAACTGACGCCAGTATTCCAGACTGGTCTCCACGGCCCCCTTCGCCGCCGTGGTGAGCCGGGCGATGGCGGGCTCAGGCAGGGAGAGCAGGCGTGAGGCTTCCTCGACCTGGGGCATCATCGCCGCGAGTGTCCTGCTCCGCTCGGTGAGAAACATCTTGTAAAGGTGCTGCGAGATCGCCGCCTCCATGTCCGGGACCTCGGCAAAGGTGGTGTTCATGTCGGGCAGGGAGGTGCGCGAAGAGCTGTTGTTTGAGACGATCAATTCCTTCCAATGTTTCCACTGCACCTCATCAAGAATGGGGCGCAACTTCTCCTCCTTCACCTTGCCTGCGTTTTGAAACAACTGCGCGGCATTGTAGTTCCAGTACTGCTGGCGTCTCTGATCGAGGAGCGGCTGCATCGTTTCCATCAGCAGCGGTTCCAGCTTGATGCGCTGATCTTGGGAAAGGACGAGGATCTTGTCCATTTCCGCGAGACAGGCGCGTGAGATCGCCATGGTGGAGCGCTGCTCGCGCTGTTTGTTTTCGGCCGCCATGCGCGTGCGTTCGTCTTCAGACAGCAGCTTCTTGATCCCTTCGGTCCAGACCGGGAGTTTGCTGGCATGGAGGTCTTCGTTGATGCCAAAATAGACGTTGCTGCGGATGCGCTTGCGCTCCGTGACCGAATAATTTGCCGCCTGCTGCAGCCAGCCTTTGCGCGCCTGCTTTAGTGATTCCTGGACCGCTTGTTTCGACAGCTTTTCCAGCGCCAACTGCCGCTCCTTGTTCAAATTCAGCGACAGGACCATGCCGTCGATCTCCGTTCTCATCGCCGCCTCCATCTGCTGCTCCGCCTGCTGCTCGGAGGGCTTGATCATATCGGCCAGTTCGGCCGCCGCCTTGCCGCGTTCTTCCTTGTCGGCCTTGTGCCACTGGGTGAGAAGCTCCGCAGGCAGGATCTTGGCCGCCGCTGCATCCCAGGTTTTGTCCCACACCTCACCGCGTGGACGATCGAAGCGGATGTAGAAAGAATTGCGGCCCATGATGTTCTCACGGGCAGCGGGCGGCAGGGTGCGCAGCATGCTGGTGGCGCGTTTTTTCTCCGCGTTGCTGAGCTGATCGAGCAGATCCTCCGCCGCTTTGTTCAAGGCGGTGACCTGAGCGTCTGAAAGTGCGAGCTTCTTCTGCATCAGCTCGATCCTAGCCTGGAGGTCTTCATTCATGGGCCCGCGTGATTCACGCACCCAGCGTTCGAGATGTGAGGAGATGTCCTTGTCCGTCTGCTGTTTTGCCTTCTCATCCGCCGCATGCCAGGTGGCGTAGCGCGCCTCGCCGAGGGTGGCTTTCAAAGCGGCAACCCACGCGGCGTCTTCGTCTGGCGGAGTCCAGTCTTCGACGGGTTCATTGGGACCTGCGACATCCGGCTTCCACATGCCGATGTGGCGGATGGCCGCCGAGTCGGAGTTGCGTGAGAGGTAGGTGCGCATCATCACCACGGCCAGCGGCTGCCAGGTTTTCAGCGTTGATTCGACGGCTTTGGCGGACTCCTCGTGGAGCTTGGTTTTTTCTTCAGGCGAGAGTTTCACAGCAGAGTCGATGGTTTTGACAACCTCCTCCATATGCGCCGTGAGCTGCTTCTGTTTTTCCGGCACGCATGATTGTACAAAGTCTGCCAGTGTCTTTTCGACCGCTTCTGAAAGCGGCTTCTTTGATTCGGCACGCGAGGGTGTCTGTGCCTGCGTTCCACCGGAACTGGTCAGCATCACTGCCAGCAGCATCAGCTTGATCATTTGGAGCCGCCTCCTGCTTCCAGTTTGTTGAAATAGGCATCCAGACCGGTCTTGAATTCTTCGGGAAGCTCACGGCCTGTCTTGCCGGTGGACTGGCCCACGGGGCGTGCGTTCACATTGGTATCCGCATCCTGGCCGGGTCCCAAATCTGAGAGTGCTGCATCGCCTGTAGCTGCGCCGCCGCTGCCTCCGCCCGGATTGGAGCCGCCACCGCCGCCGCCTTTGCCCTGGCGCTTGGCCTGTAGCAGCAGTTCAATCGCCTCTGTCTCGGCGGCAATCGCCGGTGCGCCGGTGTCGGGTTTGTCGAGGATGCCCGCCGACTCATCCATCACATGCATCACTGCATCGAGCAGTTTGAGTTCTTTGCCAAACTTCACGTTTCCCTGCGGCAAGCGCAGGATGTCATCGAATGCACCGCGTGTGTTGGCCTGGACGCCAAACTGCTTGGAGGCAAGCGTGGCGGACTTCTTGCCGTGCTCTCCCTCTTTGAGCGCGGCTTTCGCATTTTCCAGTTCGCGGGTTTCGTCGCGCAGCTTCATCTCGTCGCGCAGGGATTTCATGACCTTAAGGACGATCTCCGGTGGCAGGCTGTCTGCGCTGCAACTGCTGCATGATTTGCACTCGCTGGCAGCGACCATTTCCTCCGCCCAACGGTCCAGCGTGTCCGCCCAAAACTCCGCGCCAGCCATGCTGTTGCCGCTGAGATTCACTGCGGCCTGATCTCCCAGATGGGTGAGCATTTTCACCACCTGGGTGTCCTTCATCTGACCGATGATGTTCTTGAAGTGCATGTCGGGCTTGCGGGCGAAGTAGGCCTCGAGATCGCTCTGGATCACGCGCACGGTTTCGCTCTGGGTCTTTTCATTTTCGGCAATCGCTGCGGCATCTTTGACCGGCTTGCGCTCCAAACCGAAGGCGCTGAGGGTCTTCGTGTTCAGATCTTTCGACACGACCAGCTGCTGGCGTGAGGCAGCTTTGAAGCGCTTGACAAAGGTGCTGGCCTCCAGGCTTGCGAGGATCGCGCCCAGTTCATCGGAGACGCGGGCGAACTCGGCCAGCAGCAGCTTTTGCTCGTCGAGGGCATCCTGCATTTTCTTCTGTGCCTGGGTGGCTGGCGGCTCCTGCGGCTTCTCTTCTGCTTTGTCGTCTTTCTTCTTGGTGCCTGGAGCTGCTGCCATCTGCGTTGTCGGCAGTTTCATCGAACTCGGTTTGGGCGGCGAAGGCTTGGCATTGGGGTCGGCTGGCTGCGGCTCGGCCTTGCTCATCGAACCTTCCTTGTCGGTGATGCTGGGCATGTTGTCCTTCTTCTGTTCCTCTGTGGAGGCCTTGCCACCCTTGGGTGCGCTGGGAATGTCCGGGCCATTCGCAATCTGGGGCGCGCCGGGTTTGCTCTGGCCGGCTTTGCCTTCACCCGGCTTGCTTGTCTTCGAGGGTGGAGTGGCGGGGGTGGACTGGCCGGGTTTGCCGCTTTGTGCATTCGAGCTTTGCTTCAGCAAGTCTGCCACGCTGGGCATGCGTTTGGCGGAGATGTCCTGGAGTGATTTTAGCATCGTGGCCCAGGATTCGAGGCGCCTGGCGTCGAACTCATCATTGCGTGTGGCCTGTTCCACCAGACTGCGGCCGCTTTGATTCAGCATGCCCAGGCGCGCGGCGTTCGCGTTTTCAGCGCTGGCCTGCTGCGCGATCTTGCGGCGGTTCTCAGGGCGGTCCAGCTCGGCTGGAGTGAGGGCGCGCAGTTCCTTGTTCGTGGCGTGCAGCTGCTGCTCGCGCTCATAGCTCTCGCGTGCCGATTCGAGCCATTTGCCAAACTGCTCTGTCAGCCACAGCGCGTGGTCTGTTTTGTTCAACACGTGGAGGAGGAAGGCTGTGGAGTAGGCGCGTTTGCGTTTGGGCAGGTAATCCTCGGCCCAGGCGCGAACCTCCAGGGTCTGCGGTGCGACGCCGTCGCGGCTGGCGCAGAAGGTAGCCTTGGACGAAAGAGTCTTTTTTTCGGGTTCGCCTGCTGCGGCGATTTTGTCGCCCTTGGTTTTGTCATCATTCACGCTGCGCCATTCGAGGCCGGCGCGCTGGATGCCGAAGTCGTCCTGCACATCCAGATCGAAGGCGACGACTTCGGAGTCGAGCACGACCTGCTCCTGTGTCTCGCGGCGTGCCGCGAGGCGTGGGGCTTCGTCTTCGATGGCGTTGATTTTCAGAACCAGCGGCTCGCGTGGGGTGAGGCCATCGCGGTCCTGCCACATCACGTGCTTTTCGGTGTCTGCGGTGACGGGATGGAAGGGAGTGGTGACTTTCGCGCCGGAAACTTTTTCTGCTTCGCCGTCCACCTGTGATGAGGCGAGTTCACGGGAGGCGGTGGCTTCGAGTGAAGCTTGTGCTCCTTTGAGCACGCTGACCGAGCCGCCGCGCACTTCGGTCATCGGCTCTGTCTTGTATTGCAAATACTGTGGCAGACGGGTGCGCACGGACAAGGCGGTCAGTTCTGGGCGGGTGCGGGGCAAGACGTTCACCGTCTTGCGCACATCTCCGAGTGACAGGGACAGTGCGGCATCTTCCTTTTGAGGCGGGAAAGCCAGTGGATATGCGCCTTCGTGCAGGCTGCTGACCACGGCGGGCTGATCGTTGATCTGGGCTTTGGCGGAGGCAGGGTACCAGCGGGTGTCCTTATTGAGCTGGACCTTTAAATCAAACGGCTCCGCGTAGGGCACGACGAGGCGGTTTGGCAGGGTCTCGATCTGCGCGAAGGTGAAGCGCTCCACATCACGCCATGGCGTGGCCCAGCGTGCGAGGGCATTCCACGCGGCGTCTGGAACGAGGGTCAGCGCGGCTACGGCGAGGAGTGCTGTCACTCCGGCGGCCCAGCCCCACTGGAAATGTTTCGCCTCTGGGACGGCGTGGGTGAAGTCCTTGTCCTTCACGGCTTCTGCCGCCTGGTCCATCGCTGCCTGGACGAGGCGTTCGCTGCGACCTGCGGAACCTGCTTCGACGTGGGCCAGCTCGACGATGCCGAGCAGTTGATCGCCGAGGCGGGGGAAGGTGCGCTTCAGCAGACGTGCGGCGTCTTCCAGACTGCGCTGACGCCAGACCCAGCGGTGCCACTTCAGTGGCAGGCCGAGACCCAGGACGGCCGCACCAGAGATCAACAGCGTGGCACGCAGCCATGCCGGCGTCTCCATGACGCGATCCAGCGCGAAGACCAGGAGGTAGGAGAACACGATGCCGAAGGCCGCCGCGAGCAGCCCCTCGGTGAGCTTGACGATCCAGACGCGCTTGCGAAAATCCGCGAGCTTTGATTCGAGGATGACCGGCAGTGCTGTTTTCATAATGGGTGAATGTTATCCTGATGAAACGTTTCTGACGAGCTTTTGATTGGGGATTAGAACGTACCGGCGGCTTTTCTGCCGACCCAGAAAAGGCTGAGGAGGAGCACGAGCAGGCCGGCCCAGGCGGGGTGGGACCAGAGCTGCAGGCGGTGCTCCTGCACGGCGGGCTCTGGGATGGCGGAGATGGCGGCGAGGATGGCTGCGGGGGTACTGGCATCGAGGATTTCGCCTTTGGTGAAGCGGGCGATTTCGCGCATGACATCGAGCCGTGCTGGCTGGCCGCGTTTTTCGCGGCTGGTGCCTTGGATGGAGATTTTCGTTTCCAGTGAGGAGCCTGCTTCTGCGCAACTGAGCTGCACGATGTGCTCGCCGGGTTCCACGGGGCTGAAGATACCGCTGAAGAGGCCCCAGGCTTCTTCACCGGCGGGCAAAAGGCGGACGCTGCTGACCTTGCCGCTGGGGGCGGCGATTTGGGCGATGACGACGCCATCGCGCAGGGGCTCGCCGGTGAGGCTCATGACGTTGGCGTTTAGAGTGAGGACATCGCCGGTGCGGGGGCGGTCGGGAGAGTAGAAGAGGCGCATTTTTTCGCCGCTGCTCATGTTGCGCTGGTAGGCCATCCAGCGCACGACCTGGCCCCAGAAGCGGTAGTGGTATTTGTCCTCGACGCCTTTGCGCCAGCGCCAGGCACCGTCGGTGCCCATGAAGAGGATTTTACCCGCACCGTAGGTCTTGGTGACGATGAGCGGCACGCGGCCAAACTGATTGGACTCGGTGCCGTGCGTGGCCAGCACCTCGCTGCCGGCTTTGACTCGCAGCGCGGGGGCGTACCACTGGAAGCCGGGCAGATTGCTCCAGACGCGGGCGCTGGCTTCGTCGCTGTCTTCGAGCTTGGTCAGGAGGCTGTGGGTGCCGGCTTCGGTGAGGGCGAACTTGCCCGGTGAGGAAGAGCCCCAGCCGCGTGGCTGCGCGGCGTCCCAGATCACGGGCAGGAGATCGGCGAGCGGTGTCTCCTGCAGGGTTGATTGAAAGCCGTGGAAGCCGGGCATGAAGACGAGGCCGGTGGCTTGATCGCGCACGAGTTTTTGCAATGCGGTACACTGAGCTGCGGTGAGCTGGCCTTTGGCGAGACCGACATCGCCGAGGAAGACGACATCGTATTTGGTGAGTTCATCATCCTTTGGGAAGGCTTTCAGGTAGCCGCGGCCATCGCCCATTTTGCCGAGGCCGGGCTGCAGGAGCAGGCAACTGACGTCCACGCCGGGGTCACGCTCCAGGGCATTGCGCAGGTAGCGGTATTCCCAGCGCGGGAAGGATTCGATGACCAGGACGCGGAGCTGCTCCTTGCGGATGGAAAGGGGGGCCTCTTGGGAATTGTTTTCGGGATAACGCTCGCTGGGTGACTTTGGGATGGTGAGGGTGAGCTTGACCTCGCCGGGTTTGTCGGGCTTCCAGGCGATGGCGTCCTGCAAGCGGCCCATGGCGGGGAGCGTGACTTCTTTGGTGATGATCTCGCCGCTGGAGGATTTCATTTCCAGCGTGACGACTTCATCGCGTGGGAGGGAGCTTTCGATGGTGAAGGGAATGCGCAGGGGCTTGCCTGCGACGGCGAAGGTGGGGACGTCGAAGCTGCTGAGCTCGACGTCTGGCAGACGCGTCTCCGCGCCGGTGGGCACGGCAAAGACGGGAACCTCGCGCATGCGCAGCCGGGTGGTGGCCTGGGAGGGTGCGGCACCGGTGTTCCAGTCGCCATCGCTGATGAGGACGATGGCTTTGAGGTTGGGTTGTTTTTCCAGCACGTCTGCGAGTGCTGCGTGGATGTCTGTGCCTTCGGTGGGAGGTGTCTGCGCGGAGGAGAAGGGCTCGATGACTACGTCCATGCGCTGCTTCAGCGGCTCCCAGAGCTTGGGGTCGATCAAGGGCTTGGCGATTGCTTCGCGCGACTTGGGCTCTGCATTCGGCTGCGTTTTGTCGATGACATCCTTGGTGGTCATGCTGCCGGAGACATCGTGCAGCACGGCGAGGACGGGCTTGGTTTCGGGCTTGAAGGTTTCGAGCCACTCCGGCTGCAAGAGGGTGATGGCGATGCCGAGGGCGATGATGAAGCGCAGAAGCTCCAGCCAGCCGATGATGGTGCGATAGCCGCTGCGACGCCAGGCCATGAAGGCGAGGCCACCCATGGCGACGACAAACGCCACACCGACGCCGAAGGAGGCGGGTGTGGGGTTGAAGACGAGCTGGGAGGTGGTGGAGGTCATGAATTGAGTTGGCCGAAAAAAAGGAAAGAGGAGAAAAAAGGAGGGATTTAGAAAAAGGAGCAGAGGAACTGGAGGAGCCTGTGGGAGATCTTGAGATTCTTGAATGGGGATGGCCGAAAAAGGGGAAAGAAGGAGAAAAATAAGAGGCTTAGAAAAGGGCGCAGACGAATTGGGCGAAGCGTTGAAATGGTGAGGACTGGGTGAGGTCTTGTTTGCCGAGTTTGCGGATTTGGAATTTGGGTGCGCCGAAGTTGACGATGGCGCCATGCTCCATGCCGGAAGCGCGAATGTAGCCGAGGATCTGGGCGATGTGCTCGTTGGCGATGGCTTTGGCGGCTTTCAGTTCAAGGATGAGCAAGTCTCCGACGACGATGTCTGCGTAGTACTCACCAACAAGGGTGCCATCTTCATCACGAACGATGAGCTGTTTCTGCTGCTCGACTTTGAGGCCTAGTTTGCGCAACCGGTGCGCGAGGGAGTTTTCATAGACTTTCTCCAGATGTCCCGGACCGAAATAACGGCGGACCTGATAGCCTGTTTCACGAACAATGTCAGCAAGTTCAAAGGCGCGGTCTTTCATAGGAATGGCGGCGGTGTGAGGGTTGTTTTCAGATTTTTTAATTCTTTCCTCTTTTTCGGTTAAACAGTGGTTGGGACACGTTCTCTTCGCGCTGGCATGCAGAGAAGGGCTTCGCCCAGGAGGGCGAGGGCCATGATGAAGAGGAAGGTGCGCCAGACTTCGCTGGCGAGGCTGGCGTCGTTTTCGACCTGGTCTTCGATGAGGTGGTAGTCGAGACCGGCGAAGAGTTCGGCAAGGGCGGTTTTGCCAAGCGTCTCGGGATGATCTTCGCGCAGGGGGCGATTGAGGGCGATGAGCCGATCGCCGTTTTCGACGACGCCAGCGCGGAGGGGTTGTTCGGAGCTGAGGATGGTTTGGCCGTGGCGTTTCCAGGCGCTGAGATCGCCGGTGCCGAGGGCGGTGGGGCTGGCTTCGCGCTGCTGGGCTTTGCCGAGACTGCGTGCGCCTTCATTGAGCGCGCGATGCAGCATGGCGAACATGACGACGCCATCGCGGGCGAGGCTGGAGGAGCCGGAGCCGGGGAGCGTGCCGAGGAACCAGGCATTGCCATCGCCGGGGATGTCGGCGCGCATGAGGAGAGGAAGATTGCCGGTGAGGCGGGCCAAGGGCGTGCCTTCGCCGAGGATGTCGCAGCGGCGGGTGACTTCGAGATCGCCTACGGGGAGTGCGGTGCCGCTGCGGGTGTTGGCGAGGAGGCCGGAATCATTGCGCCACCACTCGACGCTGGCGGGCTTGCTCTCGGTGCTCCATGCGCCCCAGTGCAGGCCGCCGAAGGCTTCTGCGTTCGCGGACTCGGTGGGCAGAAAGAGAAGGCTGCGGCCGGAGCTGAGATGATTGGTGAGCTGCTTGGAGATCAAGTCGTCTGCCTTTGGCAATGCTGCATGCCAGATGATGAGGGCGACGTCGTCCCAGGGAATCTCTGCGGCGCGCGAGGGAGGAAGCACGGTGGATGCGTATTTGCGGCTGGGATCAGCGGCGGCTTCGAGTGCGGCCTGCATGGGGCCGGCTTCGGCTTCGTCATCGCTCACGATCACAGACTCCAACACGGCGGGTTCATCAAAGACGAAGTAGAAAACGTTGTCGGATGGCGAGGCGTCGGCGGGGAGTTCGATGCGGCCTGAGCCGCGTTTGGTGGTTTTGTCGATAGGGATGGCGTGGCCTTGCAGCACGAGCTGGGAGTCTTTCATCTCCACCTTGATCGTGGTGCTGACGTCGTTGATGACGAAGCGCAGCGGGAGTTCCATCGGATCGTGGGAGGAGGCTTCACGAGTGATACGCAGATCGAGCAGCAGTTCGGCTTTGGCGGCGGTTTCATTGCGCACGACGCGCTGGACGGACACGGAGAGGTTTTGGGATGCAGGCTGCGCGTAGCTGAGCAGATGCAGGCGCAGGCCCTTCAGGGTGGTGAAGGCGCTGCGCAGGGCCTGCCAGCGGCCGCTGGCTGCATCCCAGTCGCTTTGGCGGAGGTCGCTGAGCACCCAGACGTCGGTGCGGCCGGTTTGATTGGTGGTGATGTAATCGAGCGCACCTTGCAGCAGCGCGGGGATGTCCGCCGTGGTGTCGGTGGGGCCGGTGATAGGAAGGTCGATGAGTGACTCTGGCTTTTCGAGCAACTGCGGCTGCAGGTGGGCGTTTTCGATGAGCACGAGTTTTGAGCGTGTGCCCACGGTGTCGCGCAGGGCCTGTGCGAGTTTGGAGATGCCTGCTGCGCGTTTGCTGGTGCCGGTGGCGAGGTTTTGCTGCTCCATGCTGGCGGAGCGGTCGAGGAGGACGATCACTGTATCTGGCACGCCGCCGGTGAGGCCGAGCAGGCCGCCTGCCATGGGGCGGGTGATGACGAAGAGGATGGCGGCTACAGCGAGGACGCGGAAGGCGAGGATGAGGATTTGCCGCAGGCGCGACAGGCCTTTGTTCATACGCTGCGCCATTTGCAGGAACATCATCGCGGCCCACTTCACCTGACGCCGGCGGTAGAGGTGGATCAAGTGAATGATCACCGGCAGCAGCGCGAGCGGCAGGGCGAAGAGGAGCGCTGGGGCGAGGAAGGTCATGCGCTACGGTTCATCCAAAATTAGGGTTTGGGCATGAAACGACCAAGAAAGCTCGCAGGGTTGATCGCGGGAACTGGCGAGTTTACGAAGTCAGCTTCGTTGCGGGTGATGACAAAGGCGGCACCGTTTTCCTCCGCACTAAGGGCAATGGCCGCATCTTCGAAATCCGTCATCGGCAGGCCACGCACCCGCTTCCATCCCGCTTTATCAAGTGACACAATCTCAAAATTTTGCAGCACTTCATCAACCGCTGATTCGGCGTCGCCACGGGAGCCAAACTTGCTGGCGAGATAGTACAAAGTGGTTAGCGCGTGAGCGGGGCAGACACCTTGTAGCGTGCCTGACGCCACGGCTGACATGACAGCCGCCGAGGCCATGTAATGGGGCTGCCGACGTAGAAACACGTCAAGCATCACATTGATATCAACGACGACGGTCATGCGTGTTTGCGCTCCAGGTATTCGAGGTATTCTTTCCTGGCATCAATATCGCTCCGAATGATTCCCGTGGCCCGCAGCACGGCGGGGTGCAATGGAGCCTGGAGATGCTTGCGCAGGTTGCTGGCCTCACGGGTGAAAAATTCTTCGACCGTCGTACCTTGCTCACGAGTCCAGGCCTCAAGAAACTTAAGGTCATCATCGGGAATGGGAATGGTGATAGAGGACATGGAGAAATGTTAAGCTTTGAGAAGATAAAGACAAGATGATGTCCGTCTGTGGGGACGCTTGGGCCAGGAAGGTCATTTGAGGTTTACCGGACAGGAAAGCGTTGCTGTTTTGATTTGCCTGAACGTTGGGGGGAGGAGGCGCGCCATCGTCAATTTTGCAAGGTCATTGGAAATGTTTTCTGCATGATCAGCGGCCTCCTTTCTTCTGAATTCGCGACAGGAGGAACTTGGCGAGGACGTCGTCGTATTTTTCGTGGAGCTTGACGCGGTGGTAGTCGATGGCGGTGGTGCGGACGAGTTCGTCGATCTCGTGCATGTAGAGGCGCACGGCTTCGCGGTAGTTGCGGGCGATGAGGCTGGGGTCGGCGAGGATGGCTTCGCCGCCTTCCATGTCGATGAAGCGTGCGGGGCGGTCGAAGTCGAAGTCGAGCTCCTGCTGGTCGAGGAGGTGGAAGATAGCGACGTCGTGCTTGCGGAAGCGGAGATGCTGGATGGCGGACTTCAGTTCGGCGGGTGGCACGAAGAGATCTGAGAAGATGATGACGAGGGCGCGCTGGCGGATTTTTTCGGCGGCGTCGTGCAGGGAGGTGAGGAGGGTGGTGCCACCGATGGGCTGGATGCCAGACATTTGATCGAGCACGAGGCCGAGGTGTGAGGCGCCGCGTTTGGCGGGGATTTCGACGGGCTTTTCTGCGAGGCTCCACAGGCCCACGGCATCGCCCTGCTGAGCGGCGACGTAGCCGAGGGTGCCGGCGAGCTTGCGGGCGTAGTCGAAGCGGGTGCTGCCGACGGGACCGTAGTTCATGCTGCCGCTGGTGTCGATGAGGAGGCAGAGGCGGAGATTGGTGTCGGCTTCGAACTCCTTGATGTAGAAGCGGTCGCTGCGGCCCCAGGTGCGCCAGTCGAGGCGGCGGGTGTCATCGCCGGGAACGTACTTGCGGTATTGCGCGAATTCGAGGGAGGAGCCGCGGACGGGGCTGCGGTGCTTGCCGGAGACGCCGCCGAGCATGGCGTGACGGGCGTTGAGGGGGAGCGCCATGAGACGGGAGAGGACCGTGGGGTCGAGGAAGGAGCGGGTGTCAGATGGCATCGTGGGCCCCTCCGTGGTTCGTCCTCGTCCTCGTCCTCCTACTCGAACTCGTCCTCGATTCTTGCGCTCTCGTTATACCAGAAGTGTCGTCGAACCGATCCACCAGTTTCGTCAGCATGCTCACGATTCGTACCAGCATGGCCTTTCCTTGCTCGACTCGCTTCATCGAGCAAGCCCGTTTGGCGACCAAGGCATCGAGACACGCTGCGCACTCTGTCGCAGAGCCACGAGCATCGTCGAAGAAACGTGCGCGTAGCTGGCTCACACGTTTGCCGTTTCCTTCGGCCGTGTTGAGAAGCTGCGAGATGCTGGCGCGGTCAAGTTGGTCTAGAGTCTCTGCAAGGCGTGCACCTTTGATTTCGCGCAGGTCCTCGAACAAGTCGGTGAGCCACGAGATGAACTCGAGTTCGAGCTTGTAAACATCGAGCTTTTCGTGGTCGAAGAGGACGGTGGGCATGGCGGTAGCGGTTTGATCGAGGACGAGTTCGAGTTCGAGTAGGAGGACGAGGACGAGGACGAGGACGAGCCGGAATCGAGAGCGCCTAGGACTTGGCGAGTTCTTCGACGAGTCTCTTCGCTACATCGCGGCTGCTGATGCCATCGCTTTCGGCGGTGAAGGTGGTCATCACGCGATGGCGGAGAACGGGCTCGGCGACTTCCATGATGTCTTCCATGCGCACCATGTAGCTGCCGTGCAGGGCGGCGCGGGCTTTGGCACCGAGAATCAAATATTGCACGGCACGGGGGCCGGCACCCCAGCTGACGAGGGGCTTGAGCCATGCGGGGGCTTCGCTGCTGGCGGGGCGGGTCTTGCGGACGAGATCGACGGCGAATTCGTAGATGTGGTCCGGCACAGGCACGCGGCGGACGAGTTCTTGAAAGGCGATGACTTTGGGGCCGTGGAGGATGTGTTCAAGTTTTGGCAGGCTGGCACCGGTGGTGGTGCGGGCGATGGCGATCTCTTCGGCGCGGCTGGGGTAGTCGACGCCGATCATGAACATGAAGCGATCGAGCTGGGCTTCGGGCAGAGGGTAGGTGCCTTCCTGCTCGATGGGGTTCTGGGTGGCTAGAACGAAGAAGGGGCTGTCGAGCGTGTAGGTGCGGCCGGCGACGGTGACTTTGTGCTCCTGCATGGCCTCAAGCATGGCGGCCTGAGTTTTGGCGGGGGCGCGGTTGATTTCGTCGGCGAGAACGATGTTCGCAAACACGGGGCCTTTGGCGAACTCGAAGGCGCGTTTGCCACCGGGGAGTTCCTGCAAGATGTCAGTGCCGGTGATGTCCATGGGCATCAGATCGGGGGTGAACTGAATGCGGCTGAAGCTGAGCGACATCGTTTCAGCGAGTCGTGAGATGAGCAGCGTTTTGGCCAGACCGGGCACGCCCATGAGCAGGGCATGACCGCGTGCAAAGAGGCAGATGGCGAGTTGCTCGACGACCTTCTGCTGGCCGACGATGATCTTCTTCAATTCGTCGCAGAGCTGGACGTAAACCTGGCGGAGCTCATCAATGGCGGCGACGTCGTCTTGCGGAAGCGGAGAGTTGGACATGGTATTTTTTGGAATGCTGAGACATGCCACCAGAAAACAGGTGTTCTGACAAGGGCGGTGTATGTAAATAAACTGTCAACGCCGCTGGAACTTGGGTTTGTTTATCCAGCGAGTGTTCGCACGTGATGGGTGACGGCGCTGGCGAGGCCCTGAAGATTGTAGCCGCCTTCGAGGATGGAGACGAGGCGGCTTTGGCAGTGGGTGTGCGCGGATTCGAGGAGGAGTTTTGTTAACGCGACGAAATCGTCGTCGGTGAGGCGGAACTGGCCGAGGGGATCGTCGATGCGGGAGTCGAAGCCGGCGGAGATGAGAATGAGGTCGGGTTTGAAGGCGTCGATGGCGGGCAGCAGGCGGTCGGTGAAGGCGGCACCGAGGGTGCTCATGCCGGTGCGGGCCGGGAAGGGGAGATTCAGTGTGGTGCCGTGGCCTTTGCCGCTGCCGGTTTCATTGGCGTGGCCGGTGAAGGGGTAGAGCGGGCTCTGATGCGTGCTGCAAAAGAGCACGCTGCCGTCTTCATAAAAGATGTCCTGGGTGCCGTTGCCGTGGTGCACGTCCCAGTCGATGATGGCGACTTTTTGCGCACCGTGATGCTGCTGCGCATGGCGGGCGGCGATGGCGATGTTGTTGAAGAGGCAGAAGCCCATGCCTTGGGCTGGGCGTGCGTGGTGGCCGGGCGGGCGCACGGCGCAGAAGGCGTTCGTGGCCTTGCCGGTGAAGACGGCATCGACGGCGTTTAAGACGCCGCCGACGGCTTGGATGGCCACGGCATAGGACTTGGAGCAGATGGCGGTGTCGCCGGTGCTGAGGTCGTCGAGGCCGGATTCGACGTCTTCTTTGGCCGTGGCGATGTAGCCGCGATCATGGCAGAGGGCGAGTTCATCGAGGGTGGCCGCACGCGGCGCGATGGATTGCGTTTTGGTGACGAGGCCGGAAGTTGTGAGCGCCTGCGTGATCGCGATGTGGCGCTTGACGCTTTCCGGATGACCGGGGCCTGGGTCGTGCTGTTGGTAGATGGGATCGAGAAGCAGAGCCGTTCGCATGAGTTTACGGTGGTTGACTGTTGTTTACGATTGTTGGCAATGGTTTGGCCAAACCATCGTCAACCACGGTCAACAACTGTAAACTACCGTCAACTCTTCCTCAGCGTTTGCCGAAGAATTCGGCGAGCTTTTGGAGGTCTTTGCCTTCAGCGGGCTTCATGGCGCTGGTGATGGCTTCTTCTTGGATGACGAGGAGTTCCTTGATGCCTTTGCGACCGTATTCGAGCATGGAGTGAAGCTGGGCCTCGGTGAAGGTGGCTTCTTCACCGCTGCCCTGGATTTCGACGAATTCACCGTCTTCGGTGAGGACGATATTGCTGTCCACATCGGCGGCGGCGTCTTCCTTGTAGCAGAGGTCGAGGAGGGTCTCTCCGTTGACGATGCCGACGCTGACGGCGGCGAGTTTCTTTTTGAGCGGCTGGCGCGTGATCTTGCCCTTTTCGAGCAGGCGGTTGAAGGCGATGGAGACGGCGATGCAGGCACCGGTGATGGCGGCGGTGCGAGTGCCGCCGTCGGCCTGGAGGACATCGCAGTCTACGCAGAGGGTGCGGGGGCCGAGTTTTTCCAGATCAACGACGGCGCGCAGGCTGCGGCCGATGAGGCGCTGGATCTCGGTGCTGCGGCCATCGGGCCTGCCGCGTGAGCTTTCGCGGTCTTTGCGCTCAAGCGTGGAATAGGGAAGCATGGAGTACTCCGCGGTGAGCCAGCCGCCTTTGATGTTCTGCACCTTCATCCAGCGTGGCACCTCTTCATTGATGCAGGCGGTGCAGATGACGCGGGTGTTGCCAAAGGCGATGAGGACGGAGCCCGCGGCATGCGGGGCGACGTCGAGGACGTATTCGATTTTGCGGAGTTGGTCTGGAGTGCGGCCGTCGGTTCTGGGCATGGCGGTGCTTAGCACGAAGCGCGGGTGCGCCAAAGCCTTTTATAAAGATGTAATCAAGCCTTTGAACAAACACCCGAGACCCTCCGTCGAAACTGGTAACTCAAAATTGGCATTCGTTATGCTTAAGGTAGCTGACAGTTCAAACTTAATCTCCATGACGCGCTTTCCTCGCCCGGGTTGCTGGTTCCGTTTTACCCCAACGGATTGGAATTTCATTCGCGACACCCTGGCGGTGACGGAGCGCGGCAAGGAGGGCTTTAAGGCGATGATGGATGACCCGGACGCGGTGCCGATCATCCTCGACAACGACAAGCTCTTTGACGCGGCGATCGTTTCTCGCAAGGCGGCCATTCTCTCACCAGAACTGTTCTTCTTCATCGTGATCCGCCATTCACTGAAGGAATTTGGCATCAAGGAGATGGCGGTGGCGGACTACATGGCCGTGGTGTGCGCGGACTTTGGCTGCTCGCCGACGAAGGGGCCGCAGGATATCAATCACAGCATCGACAGCCTGTACAGTGTGGATTATCTGGAGGCGATCGAGAACGCGAGCCGGCATCACAAGTTTTTCCTGCACGTGCAGTGCGCGAACCAGTTTCTGGTGCTGACCTGCTTGTATCCTGACTTTTTACACCGCCGTGCGGCGCGGCGTGGAGCGCCGGATGTGGACTATTACGAGCAGGTGGTCGTCAGCCATCTCGACGCAGCCCGCAAGCATGTGCTGGCGGACGAGTTTGCGATGGAGGAGACCTTTGAGAAAGTGGCGGAGTGCTTTCCACCGGCGCGCCGGGCGCTGAACCACACAGTGCGCGAGTACCTGAGCCTGGGGCAGTAGCCTGCCTGCCTACAGGGAGGTGGTCTTGGTGGGTTCGCTTCTTGGAGGGATGGGAGAGGTGGTGAGCATGATGGCGATGTCTTCGCGGCCGCGCCAGGCATCGCGGCACCATTTGTTTTGCATGCCACGCATGATGTCGGCGGCGAGCTCGCGGCGGCCGATGGTGACGGCGAGGAGGCCGAGATCGCTGCGGAGTTCGTAGCTGTCCGGCCATTGGGTGACGGCGGCTCGGATGGCGCGTTCGACGGTTTCCAGATTCAGGCGCGGCTGGATGTCGGGGAAGTCGCCGTCGAAGTAGGTTTTACGCAGCATCTGTGCGGCGAGGGCACCTTTCGAGCTGCTTTGCAGTTCTTCAAGAATTTCGGCGTAGATCTGGCGGCCCGTTTCACCGCCTTTGACGAAGCAGCGGCCGAGGGTGATGGCGAGCGGGGTGTAGTCCGGGTATTTGCGCAATGCCTCCTGGAACACCGGTGCGATTTCGGCCGGTGGGCGGCCGGTGATGGACTGCAGGCGGAGCATGGTATCATACCAGGCGGGGCTGGTCTTGGGGATTTCCTGCATCAGCTCGAGGCCACGGTCCGATGCGAGACGGATGACCGAAAAGGAGCCACCGCGCTTGGCGATGAAGGCGGCGTAGTGGAAGAGGTAGCGGGCTTCGGCGAGGCGGGCGAAGATGGAGGTGGGCTTCTGCTTCTGCCAGATCTTGATGGCGCTGTGGATTTCACGCCAGGCGCTTTCGGTCTGGAAATCCTGATCGAGCGGGCGCATGGCATCCATGATGATGTCGAGTGCCCAATCACCGCCGGAGGTCTGCAACTCGCTAGCGTTGATGGCATTGAAGAAATGCTCCAGCCGTTCGATGTTGCCCTCACGCAGGCGGAGCACGGCCATGTGCTCGATGGCTTTGCGCTGGCGGGGGCCGTCGAATTCGTCGCGCTCATGGGGGAAGTGGATCTTGCCGATCACCTTCAGGCTCATGGCGGCGTAGAGCATGCAGCAGTGCTCATGGTAGCGGAGGTTGTCGCGCACCCAAGTCACGGTGCGGTCGTCCGCCAGGAGCATGGCGTAGGGGAATTTGGTTTCGATGAGCTCGATGGCTGGAGCGGCTTTCTTGACGTCTCCGTAGTAGAGACAGGTGTAGGCTTTTGCCAGAAGGACGGCGCCGGCATCGTGGTAGGCCTTGTATTTCTGTGCGACGTCCCAGGTCTGAAAATTTTTGACGACGGAGGAGAGAGGTTTGGCGGCGGGCAGAATGTCTGCCAGCGCTTCGTCCATGTCTTCCAACTGCTTGGGATTGCGACTGGCGTACCAGTATTTGGCGGCGGCTTGGAGGTTGTCGTGCTTGGCGCGTTTCTCCACCGACTGGGATTCACGGAGGGCCTGCTCAATGACTTGGGGAGGAAGCTGCTGGGCGTAAGCTGGCGATGCTGCGCAGAGGGTGAGAAGCAGCCATGAGCGTGTCAGGATGAAGGACAGGGCAGGGGAGACGGCAGGAGCGAGCATTATAGTAATTATAATGCTCGGACGGCAGGGGTGTCAAACGGGAGGCGTCTTAGAATATTATTCCTGAGGGAGTTTTTCGCGCTGTGCGGCCAGTTTGGCGCGGAGTTTGGCCAGTTCTCCTTCGAGATCGGAGATCTTTTTCTTTAGGATGGCGCAGTGCTGGGCGGGGGTCGCGCTGCTGGAGGCGGTCGAGGAGATTGAAGAGGAGGGCGAGGCGCGAGAGGCGGTCCAGAGACCGCGAAGGCAGCAGGCGCGGAGGAGCTTGCCGGCGCGGAGCATGCGGGTGAAGCGGAAAATCTTCAGCACGCGGATGAATGCGACGAGGGGCAGGAGGATGACGACGAGATTGATCCAGTTTTTGAGGCAGTAGGCCAGCTTGTCCGGAGCGGCGGCACGAGCATCCGGCCATGGCGAATGGCGCCGCCTTGGGGAACCGGGCCGGAAGTGGTCGAAGCGCTTGTCATGGGTGGCAGGTTAGAGGGGGCGAGCGGTGGTTGGTAATCACGGGATGTCACCCGGCCAGGTTCCAGGGCCGGATCAACCGCCACCGAGCGCATAACCCACGCCACGGACGGTGCGGATGAGCTTTTTTTCGTGGTCTTTGTCGATCTTTGCGCGCAGGCGCTGGATGTAGACCTCCACGAGATTGGTTTCGGGGTCCATGTTGTAGCCCCAGACATGCTCATAAATTTGCATGCGGCCAAAGACGCGGCCGGGGCTGCGCATGAGGTGCTCCAGCAGTTCAAACTCGCGTGTGCTCAGTTCGACGTCCGCACCATTGCGGCTGACTTTGCGTTCGAGGAGATTGATGCAGAGATCCTCGACACGCAGCAGGTGGCTGGAGTCGCCGGCCTTGCGGCGCACCACGGTGTGGAGGCGGGCGGCGAGCTCTTCGACGAAGAACGGCTTGGTCATGTAATCGTCCGCGCCGAGGTTCAGCCCTTCGATTTTTTCTGGCAGCGTGGAACGTGCGGTGAGGAGGATGACGGGCACGTTGTTGCGCTTTTCACGCAGGCCGCGCAGGATGCTGAGGCCATCACGACCGGGTACCATGATGTCCAGCACCAGGGCGTCATAGGGCACGGTGGTGGCCATTTCCCAGGCTTCATCGCCATCGGTCACGGCATCCACTTGGATACCCTGCTCCTCCAGCCCCTTCTTGGCAAAGGAAAGCAGTTTGGCCTGGTCTTCGACAAGGAGAATGCGCATGTGGCGGACGATGCGGCGAGATGAACGCTTGTCCACAGGCAGCTTTGAAATGACGAATGAGTGAATCCGAATGGCGAATGAATGACGAAGGCAGAATGACAATCCGCCCTTTTCTGTTACTCATCCGTCATGACGCCTCTGCTGGCATTTCTGCATTTTTTCTCGTTTTCGCCTGCGGCGCACACGGTGCCAGCGCAGGGGATTCAGGCGGCTGCAGCGTATTCCGCCGCGCATGGTGGGCATGCCTTTCTGGTGAAGCAGAATGGCAAAATCCTGCACGAGTCCTACACGAACGGGCACACGAAGTACGAGCCGCACCGCATTTACAGCGGCACGAAGGCCTTCTGGGGGCTGACGGCCTTCGCGGCGGAGAAGGATGGGCTGTTTTCTATGGATGAGCGTGTGGCCAACACCATCACGGAATGGCAGGGCGATCCGCGCAAGAGCCAGATCACGGTGCGGCAACTGCTGGATTTCAGCCATGGGCTTGAGCCGATGTTTGGCCTGCATGAGAACACGTTTAAGGACCGCACCGCCGCAGCGCTGAAAGCTAAGACAGTGGGAACACCGGGCCGGTCATTCATCTATGGTCCTGCGGCGTTGCAGGTGTTTCATGAACTGCTGGCGCGCAAGCTGCGGCGAAAGCAGACGCCCACGTGGTATATGGAGCGCAAGGTGCTCGGTCCGCTCGGACTTGGCTCGCAGCGCTATCTGCCGGATCAGCAGGGAGCGCCGTTGCTGGCAGCCGGATTTATGCAGACGGCACGCCAGTGGTCGGAGCTGGGCACGTGGATGCTCAAGCATGAGGATGTGCTGATGAAGCTGCAGGGCAGCAGCGCCAACGCGGCTTTTTCTTTTGGCTTCTGGAACAACCATGCTGCGGCCAGCCCAGCGGCGCGTGAGGTGGATGCGGAGGCGATGCTGGACAAAAAATGGAGCCAGCAGTCCTGGCGCAATGCATGCCTTTGCCGGGCTGCACCTGCGGATCTCATTGCGTGCATTGGGTCTTTTGGGCAGAGGCTTTACATCGTGCCGTCGCTGAAGCTGGTCATCGTGCGGATGGCGAAGGATTCGAAGCCGAATGATGCGGAGATGCTGAGGCTGTTGTTTGGGAAATAAATGACGCTTTGCGTGCTTCAGTTTCGCCACAAGCCGTAATTCGGGTGCCGTTTCTCATGCTTCACCACCGACACACGAACGCTGTCCGGCAGAATGCGGAATAGAATCAAGTAGGGAAACTTGTTCAGCGTTGTCCGCCGCAGAATCTGATTGCCCAGATAATATGGAAATCGCGTGGGCTGCTCCGCGATCTCGACGAATCGCGCCCGCAACTCACTGAAGAAGCGGTCCGCCAGTCGTTCTCCACCTTCCTTGTGATAGTAGGCGAGGATGGCCTTCACATCCCGCTCCACCGCCGGATGAAAGGTGAGATTCACGCCGCCTGCCCTGGCCGCTGAATCCTCGCCATGAACTCCTCATAAGACAATGGCTTCACCAGCCCTGCCTCCATTTCCGCATCTCGTCGTAGAGCTTCGGCCAAGATGTCTTCTGGCTCTTCTGCGTCATCGGGCAAGCTGTCCAGCATCATCATCGCAATGGCAGTGCGCTCGGATCTCCCGAGGCCCATGGCCGCATGTACGATTTCATTCACGGTGCTCATACCAGCATCATCCCCAAGATCCCGTCAAAATCCACTGCGATGTTTGATGGCAAATGCCGGAACTGCTTTTTGGCGATGCCAGAAAGACGCTGACAAACAGAAAAAACCGTAAAGAGTGTGATGGCTTCAATGTTCATCCATCCCACTCAATCCAACGAAACACTTTATGATAGTCCGTTACGTGCGCTTTGTTTTGTGTCTTCCTTTTGCGTTATTGCACGCGGGAACGGCAGTGGATCAGGAACTTACGCTGCTGAAGCAGCAACGTGAGAAAGCCGTCGCGACAGCCATCGAGCCGATTGAGCGGCGCTATCAAGAGTCATTGGAGCAGATGTTGCGCCGCGCCCTCCAAGCCAAAGATCTTGAAGGCTCGGTAAAGGTCCAGGAAGCGATTTCAACCCTTCCTAAAGAAGCGGCAAAGCAGCTTGTGGGACCCTGGACTCTGCGTGCTTCGACTGGCTACACTGCGGAAGTAACTTTTCGAGGAGACGGCACGGGCGCTCATTCAAGCGCTGAGAAATTCCAGTGGCGAATCGTTGGCGCAATGCTGTTCGTCGGCCTTGATGATTCCAAGGCTGACAAGTTTTATCTGCCGATCAAAAATGGACAGATGAAAGGTATCAATGTCTGGGGCAACGAGCTTACGATCACAAAAAAGTAATCAAAAGCTGCCAAACATCGATTGCATCAATCGATGCTCAGCCGGCTGCTACTCCACCACCGGGATCGCTTTGCGGACCATGTTTTTGGAGACGCCGTAGATGAGGGTGCTTTGTTTGGGGCGCCATTGGTAGCCGATGCCGAAGGGGATCACGGGGACTTCGTTGTTGCGATAGTATTCGGCGAGATCGGCCTGGTAGTGCTGTTTGAACAGGGGGATGGGGCCGGGGTACCAGCCGAAGGCTTTGACGTCCCAGGATTCACGGGGGAAGTCCTTCCACATGATGCCGGAGTCGTCCTGGGTCATGGTGTGGCAGTGGGTGAGGAGGTAGTCGCGGATGGTGTGAAACTCACTCATGTGCATGAGGTAGGAGGCGGACTTGGTGAAGCCGTTCATGGTGCCGAGTCCATCGCAGAAGCGGAGGAAGGAAGCGTCCTGCTTGAGCGCCCAGCCAGCGATGTTGGTGGAGAAGTAGTAGAGCGTCTGCTGCTTGCCTTTGGTTCCGAGGAAGGTGATGCGGGCACCGGCGGTTTTTGTGGGCTTGTCGGTGACGATTTTTCCCTCGGCATCGAGCCAGATGTTTTCGACGTTTTGAATGTAGCAGCCGCAGCGGGCGAGGAAGACGTAGAGGACGGGCAGGGTGCCGGTGAGCTTGGTGGCCTGCAGGTCTTTCTTCATGTCTGCGGTGATGAAGAAGCTGAAGCTGAGCGAGGCGTTGAGGGTGTTGCGCAGATTGCGCAGGGAGGAGCCGAGCTCGCCTTCGCTGAGTTTGGTCACATCTGGCGGCAGGCCCACGGGCTCCACGGCGGCGAGGACGTAGGAGGAGGCATTGGGGAAGAAAGTGTAAGCGTGCAGAAAGTCGGGGCCGCTGAAAACGTAGAGCAGCGGCGAGGGGTCGCTGACGGCCTCGGGGAGGCCCAGGGGCGCCCATTCGCGCATCGGGTTAAGCTGGCGCTGCTCTGCATCCGCCCAGGTGGCGTCGAGGTCCTTGGCATGCGAATTAAAATCGCCATGCTGGGCGAGCCCGACCAATGAGGAGCCTTCCTGAGGCATGCCTGCGAGGAAGCGCGCCTGTTCATTGGGAGTGGGTGGCTCAGCGAAGGCGGAGTGAGCCAGAACAAGCAGCAGAACGAGTGTTTTCTTCATGGGGTGCGTGGAGTACGCGGTGAGATGAAATAAATGATCCAACCGAGCAAAATTAGCGCCATGCCAGCCAGTGTTTCTTCTGGATGCTTTTTGGCGACGAAAACCATCATCCATGCACTGATGACGAGAAACAGGATGGGCGTGATCGGATAGCCCCAGCAGCGGTACGGGCGGGGAAGGTCCGGCTGACGAATGCGCAGCACGATCAAACCCACCACGGTGGCAAAGGAACCGAGCTGGATGCTGAACTGCACGCAGGTGAGGACCGTTTCAAAACTGGCGGTGAGCAGCAAGGTCACGACGATGGCAAGCTGCACAAACAAGCCGGTCACAGGCACGCCGCGATCATCGCTCACGGCGAGGGGAGCAAGGATGCGGAGGTCCTGGCCCATGGTTTTCATCACGCGCGGGCCCACCCAGGTCATGGCGCTGATGCTGGAGACGAGGCCGAGGCAGATCAGGCCGGACATGATCTTTCCGCCGGTCTCGCCGAAGATGTGGACGGCGGCGATGTGGCCAACATCGAGCTTGCCATCCAGTTCGCTCATGGGGGCGACGTGGAGGAAGACGGCATTGAGCGCGAGATAGAGGCCCGCCACGAGCAGCGTGCCGAATGCGATGGCGAGGGGGACGTTTTTCTGCGGATCGCGGATGTCTCCGACGATGTAGGTGGCGGCATTCCAGCCTGCGTAGGCATACATCACATAGACGAGGCTCACGGCGAAGGGGGTGCTGCCGAGCAAATTCAAATCGCCTGACACGGGCAGGAAGTTGATGGGCTGGGCTTTGCCGAACCAGAATCCAGCGCCGATGAAGACGAGGACCAGCGCGACCTTGAGCCAGGTGGCGGTGTTTTGAAACTTGGCGGCCATGTTGATGCCGCCGACGTGGATCAAGGTCACGATCCAGACCATGACGAGGGACCAGGTGGTGGCTGGTGCCGTGGGGAAGATGCCGGAGAAGTATTTGCCGAAGGCCATGGCGGCTAAGGCGATGGGTGCGGCAAACCCCACCGTCACCGAGAGCCAGCCGGAGAGAAAGCCGACGGCTGGGTGAAAAATCTTTGAGAGGAAGTGATACTCGCCGCCGGAGCGTGGCAGCGCCGCCGCCAGCTCGCCATAGCAGACCGCGCCGCAGAAGGCGCACACGCCACCGACGATCCAGAGCATCATGATGACAAAGCCGGAGGGCAGGGAGCCGACCTGAAAGCCCAGCGAGGTGAAGACCCCGGTGCCGATCATGTTTGCCACCACCACCGCCGTGGCCGTGATCAGCGAAATGCCCTGCGTGCGTGTGGTGCTCATAGGGGGCGATGGCTACGCGCTTGGCGGCGAGGCGTCAACTGGGCTTCCCAAAGGAGGGCTTGCGGGACACGAAAAAAGGAATTCATTTTCCCTATGAAAACGACATCCTCAAAATTATTCAGGGGGGTGATGGTGATCGCCGCCCTGCTGGTGCCCGGCACGACGTGGTGGGCGAGTTTGCGCTACTATCAGGCGCGCAATCAAGCGGCGAGACCTGCCGCTGCGGAGAACAAGGCGCAACGGCAGTATGACGGGTCAA
This sequence comes from Verrucomicrobiota bacterium, assembly GCA_025360015.1. Taxonomy (GTDB): domain Bacteria; phylum Verrucomicrobiota; class Verrucomicrobiia; order Verrucomicrobiales; family Verrucomicrobiaceae; genus Prosthecobacter. The sequence goes on from JANYCZ010000021.1 coordinate 136,148, forward strand.
AATCGCAGCGGGAAGCCCCTTCCAGGAGGCTGGATCCAAGCTCTGTCGAATTTGCGCCAGTGCAGGTCTTGCGCACTTCCTGGAACGGCCAGACTGATCCGGACAGTGTGTGGCACGACCAGCGTCTCCGGGCAAATGTCATGCTGGTGAAGCAGGGCCTGCCCGCGCTGAGCACCGGCTATGGTGCTCCCCCTTCTCGCCAAATCCCGGCCCGGTAACGGCAAAAATAAACGCAAATTCATCTTTGCCGCTGCGGTGGTGTTAACCGGCCGGGTTTCTATGTGGTGTGATTCAATCAACCACCACCATGAAACTCGCCCCCTTTTCCACCCTGATGCGGCACAACAGTCAGCCGCATGACCTGGCCCCTGCTGTGGCCCCGAGCACCGCCACAGCCACTTTTGATTTTCATACCGTCACCTGGCAGGCGGATGGTTTTGGGTTTGATGCCACCAGCGGTGAATTTTTCACCGCCAGCCCGACGGCGCTTATCGTCATGCAGGCGCTGAGCGAGGGCGTGGCACGCCCGCAGATTCTGGACCGCGTTACGGCGCACTTTGAGGTCGCCCGCAGTACTGCGGAGCGGGATCTGGAATCCTTTTTCGCTGAGCTTGTCCACATCGGACTGATCGAGGAATCGAACTGAATTTCATCCTCTCATGAATGCTTCTCCAGTCATCGCCGTCACCGGGCTTCATCGCGGTGAAAATCCCCAGCCGGGGTCTGCGGTCATCCGCAGCCTGCGCCGCGTTTATCCGGAACTGCGCATCATTGGTCTTGTTTATGATTCGCTGGAGAGCGGTCTCTTCAGCGAAGAGGACGCGCCGGATGCCGCCTTCACGATGTCCTACCCCGGCGCAGGGGAAGAGGCTTTCTGGCAGCGCCTTGATGCGATCCGTGAAATTGAGCGCTTTGACGTTTTGATTCCCTGTCTCGATGCTGAGATGGGGCCGCTGGTGGATGCGCCCGAAAAGTTGCGCGAGCGTGGCATTCACACGTGCCTGCCGACGGTGGAGAGTTTTAAATGCCGTGACAAATCGAGGCTGGCCGAACTGTGCGAGCGCACGCACTGCCGCACGCCGCAGACCCTCGCTGTGAGCGATGTGAACTCGCTGCATCAGGCGGCGATGACGCTTGGTGGGAATGTGTTTGTCAAAGGCCGCTTTTATGAGGCCCGGCACGCCATCACACCGGCCGCACGTGAAGCCGCGTACTGGCACATGCTGGAGCAATGGGGCGCGCCGGTGCTGGTGCAGGAAAATGTGCAGGGGGAGGAATACAACGTGGTCGGTCTGGGCGATGGGTGCGGCCACATGCTGGGCTGCTGCTCCATCCGCAAGATGCTCCGTACGGCCAGCGGCAAAGGTTTTGGCGGGATGATCGTGCGTGATCCGCAACTGGATGCCATCGCGCAATCACTGATCGCCGAGCTGCGCTGGAACGGGCCGTTTGAACTTGAGTTCGTCAAATCTGAAGGGGCCAAAGGCGAGTACTGCCTCATCGAGATCAATCCGCGTTTCCCCGCGTGGTGTGATTTTCCCTCCGCGCTGAACTGCAATCTGCCTGCTGCCGCGATGGAGCTGGCCCTGGGCTGGCAGCCGCGCGAGCCGCTGCGTCATGCGACTCCTGGCAAGTTTTTCATCCGGCATGCCATCGACATGACCGGCGACATCCGTGATCTCGCCGCCCTCACCACGACCGGCCAGTTCTTCCGCCAGCCGCGCGAGATCATCCCGCACCCGGCCGCCTCGCGAGGTCTGTAATTCCAACCCTTCACCGCATCCTCCCATGCAACCCCTTCTGCCATATTCCCCACCGACGATCACGCGTCACCTCAGCGGCCAGAACAGCGCCGCCAACCGCAACCGCCATGCGCATGGCCTGAACAGCAACGTGTGCGAACGCATCGACGGCGTGCCTGTGGCGGATCTCGCCGCACGCTTCGGCTCGCCGCTTTTCGTTTTCTCCGAGCGTACGCTGCGAGAGAAAATCCAGCGTGCGCGTGAGGCATTCGAGAGCCGCTATCCGAACACACGTTTCGCCTGGAGCTACAAGACGAACTACCTCAACGCCATCTGCCGTGTCTTTCACAGCGAAGGCTCCATCGCTGAGGTGGTGAGCGAGTTTGAGTATGAAAAAGCGCGCCACAATGGTGTGGCCGGACGCGACATCATTTTCAACGGGCCGCATAAAACACGCGCAGGGCTGGAGCTTGCCATCAGCGAAGGCGCGATGATTCAGGTGGATAACTGGGATGAACTCCTGCTGCTGGACACCCTTGCGAAAGAGCAAAATCGCAGCATCGACATCGCCATCCGCTGCTGGCTGGATGCGGGCATTCAGCCGGTGTGGAGCAAGTTTGGCTTTGGCGTCGAAAACGGCGAAGCCTGGCGGGCGATCCGACGCATTGCTGAAAGCAAGGGCCGCCTCCGTTTGCAGGGGCTGCACACGCATATCGGCACGTATATTTTGGAGCCGAATGCCTACAAGGTGGCGGCGGAGAAACTCATCACGCTCATGGAGCGCTGCCGTGAGAGTTATGGCTGGTCCTTGCGCTACCTGAACCTGGGTGGCGGTTTCCCATCGCTCAGTTCGCTGCATTACTCGTATCAGCCTGCGGAGCAGGTGGTGCCGCCGATCGAAAAATACGCCGAGGCCATTGCCAGTGCGCTGAACACGCTGCCGCGAGATCGCCGTCCGCGCCTGTATTTGGAAAGCGGACGGGCGCTGGTGGATGAGGGGGGGTATCTCATCACCAGCATCGTGGCCGTAAAGCAAATCGGCGCGTCCGGGCCGATCACGCTGGCAGGCAAGGTGGCGAAGGCGCCTGCTTACATGCCTGAATCAACGGGAGTCGCCTATGTCATTGATGCGGGCATCAACATCCTCTACAGCGGCAACTGGTATCGTTTCAATGTGAAGCCCGCCAAAGCACAGCGTGAAAGCGCCCAGCAGCCTATCAAGCTGTACGGCTGTCTGTGCATGAACATCGACGTCATTCGCGAGCAGGTCTCCCTGCCGGCGATGACCACGGGCGATCATCTCGTCATGCATCCGGTGGGGGCTTACAACATCACGCAGAGCATGCAGTTCATCACTTATCGGCCGGCGGTGGTCATGATCGGCCTGGATGGCCGCGTGGATGTCATTCGCGAACGCGAAGACCTCGACTACGTGCAGCGCCTGGAACGCGTGCCGGAACGTCTGCTCACCCCATCGCGCTCATGAACTCGGAAGCCCCATCTACCCTCCCTGTGATGGCTCTTCTTGAAGAGAACGAAGCTCACTCTTTTTGGAAGAGGACGGCTGCCTTCGCCAAAACGCTGCGTCCTCACCTTGAAATTTTCGCGACGCCGCTGTTAGAAGTCGCGCGTGCTGCGAGCTCCATCTTTCTTTGTGGCAGTTGGAAAACAGGTGCGCTGCTGTGTGCCACGCTGCTGTTCATGCCGCGCTACTTTGCCTTCGCGGTCAGCGCCTGCCTGCTCGGGGGCTTGATCGCGAAGCTGCTGCACCTGCCTGCGGCGATGCGAAAGGATGGTACGCTGCTGTACAATGTTTTCCTGAGCGCGCTTGCGGTTGCATGGATCACGCGTGGATCCGTGCTCGGGCCTCCGGCGATCTGGGGCATGCTAGGCGTGGTCACAGTTTACACGCTGCTGCTGTCCGCAGCGTTGTGGCACTGGTTTCCACTGCGCGCCGGGCTGCCGCCGCTGAGCGTCGCGTTTGTCGTGGTCTTTGGCACGCTGCTGACGTTTTTCCCGCACTGGGCGGCGGGCACGGTTCTGCTGGACATGGGGCTGCCGGCTGAGCCTGCCCTGCCGTTTGTTGTCGCTGCCTTTCTGCGCAGCATGGGGACGATATTATTTCTGCCGAATGTGTGGGCGGGCATGGCGGTGACGCTGGCGATTCTGGTGTGGTCACGCGTCGCCATGATCAATGCCGTTGCGGGTTACGCGGGGGGCATTCTCATTGTGAAGATGCTTGAGGCCTGCGGGCTGGAGTGGCTTGGCTGGTTTGCGGGGCACAATTATCTGCTGGCGGGCATGGCGCTGGGCGCGGTGTATTTCGTGCCGTCTTGGAGCAGTCTGGCGCTGGCGTTTGTGGCGGGGGCTGTTGCCGCACTGCACGTGGCGGCGGTGCAGCATTTTCTGCGTGGCTCGGGCTGGGAGTATCTGCCGCTGCCGTATTTGCTTACGATCTGGAGTCTGCTGTGCTGCCTGCGCCTGCGTGAAAAATCCGGTTCGCTGCTGCCAGCCACGGGTGTTTCTGACAATCCTGAAGCCGCCGCTGCTTCGCTGGCTCTGGCGAACGCCCGCTTTCCGCATCGTCATGAAACTCATGTGCTGATGCCCACCGCGCGCGAAGTCACGGTGACGCAGGGCTTTGATGGCAAGCTCAGCCATCGCGGAGAGTGGCAGCATGCGCTCGACTTTGAAGTGCATGACGCTGCCGACAATGCCTGCCCGCCGGGCTATGATGACGACTTGAGCCGCTACTACACGCAGGGGCTCGAAGTGCGTGCTCCTGGCACCGGTGAAATCATCCGCGTCATTGACGGTGTGGCCGACAATGCCCCCGGCGGCTGCAACTTTGCGAACAACTGGGGCAACCACCTCATCCTGCGTCTTGATTACGGTGGCACGGTGAAGCTGGCGCACTTCATGAAGAACGGCATCGTCGTGAAAACCGGGCAGCGTGTGGGTGCGGGTGAGCTTCTGGGCTACTGCGGCAACTCGGGTCGCAGCCCGGTGCCGCACATTCATCTGCACAATCAGATCAGCAATGAAACCGGCGCACCCACGGCACCTTTCTGCCTCACGAATTATTTTACGCGCACCGCTGAAGGGGTGCGGTGGAACTTTGCCAGTGTGCCCGAAGTGGGAGACCGCATCGCCCCGGCGACGGTCTCCACCACCGTGCTGGGCACGCTGGCCCATTTTGCCCCCGGGATGGCGACGTATCGTGGGTGCGATGAGGAATCGGTCTGGTTCGAGACGATCACCACCACCCTGGATGAATCCGGCCGCTACCTTTTCCGCTGCGGCAAAGAGTCGCTCACGGCGGTTCTTGGACTGCACGCGCTGCAGATCACGCAGAGCAACCTGAGTGGTCATTCGCAGCTTCTGCGGTTCCTTTCGTTCGCCATGCCCACCGTGCCTTTCGCTTATCAAAGCGGCATGATCTGGGAGGATAGTGTCGCTTTGCGGTCAAAGCCGCACGGGTGGGCATTGGCGAGCGTTTTTGCGCCTTATGCGGGCCACGGCATGCAGCGCGTCGCCACCCGCCACTCGCTGCATCCCACCCCGCAGAGGCTGCACCTCACGACCGCCATCGTGAACGGCGGTGAGGAACTTCCGGGAGAAATCGAATTCACCCTCAAGCCGATCTGCGGCCTCGCGCAACTCGCCGCACATTTCCAAGACCACGACTGCCTCTTCACGCAGACCAGCTTCACCCCCACGCTGCCCAACGGCGATGCGGAATAAACCACTCTCCCATCCATCCATGAAAACACACATCCTCATTCTCGCCTTCGCCTGCGTCACTGCTGCGAATGCCGCCGAAAAACTCCACGCCATTTCTGAAGCGTGGCAGAAATCTCTCACTGCTGAAGCCAACAGCGATTACGCCGGGGCGCTGGACAGCGTGCTCGCCTTCAAAAGCGCCGGTGGTGAAACGTATCTGGCGGCGGTGCGCGCAGGCTGGCTTTCTTATCTCAGCAAGGACTACCCCAAGGCCATTCAATATTACACCACTGCTGCCAAACAGGAGCCGCGCGCCATCACGCCCCACCTCGGCATGATGAACGTGTATCAGGCGCAGACCAAGCCCGAGGACGTCCTGCGTGCAGCGCGCGAGGTTTTGAAGATCGACCAGTATCACCGTTCAACGCTGCTCATTGCCGGGGAAATTCTTTTCAATCAGCAGGACTACCGCAAAGCGGAGGTGTTCTTTGAGCGTGCCTACAAGCTGATGCCGGAAGATCCGCTGGGCATGAGCTGGTTTGGCTGGGCGCAGATCAATCAGGGGCAGGCGCGGATGGCGGCGCCCTTGTTTGAAAAGCTCATGCAGATCAATCCGCAGGGCTACATGGTGCATGAGGGGTTCGGCATCACGCATCCCGGCCTGATGCCACCACCACCGCCGCCGGACCAACGCTGATTTTAAGGAGGACGGCATGCACCCGCCATCTCAGATACGCACGGGCGGGAGGCATCTCCATGCTGCGCTGGATCAAGTGATCGAACAACGTGGGTGGAGCATGCCGAAGCGCCGGGCACACCAGTGGCGTACATTGCGTGCGCTGGTGCAGCATGCGCATGCTCATATTCCTCTTTATCAAAGGCTGTTTGAGCAGGCGGGATTCACCCCTGCAATGCTGGATGACTGGGATGATCTGCCGAAGATCCCGTTTCTCACCAAGCACGATCTGCGCACGGCCACGCGGGCGGATTTGCTGGCCAAAGACAACCGTGATGACATCCGATGGCTGGCGTCTTCGGGCTCCACCGGAATTCCAGCCAGCATGGCACGTACGGAGGATTCGCTGTGGCACTACATGGCCTGCAACACGGCGCTGTACTATGATTGGTGCCAGGGGAAGCCGCTCAGCAACGGGCTTTATCTGGTCGATATGGCTCCCGACAGCATCGACTTTGCGGTGGCTGATCTCCTGCGCATGACGGTGCCGGATTCGCGCATCTTTTCCGTCCACGATCCTGTGGTCAGGCTCACGAGGGAACTTCTGAGCTGCAGGCCTGAATTCATTTCGTCCTACCCCTCCACGCTACGTGCCATCGCGCTGGAACTGCGTGCGCAGAAGCGCGTGATGAACCAAACGCGGCTCATTCATCTCACCTCCGAGATGCTGGATGCGCATACGCGGCATCTGCTGGGGCAGATCTTTCCGAACGCACGGCTCATCGAGACCTACAGCAGCACCGAAGGCGGGCTTATGGGCTGGCAGTGCATGCACGGCGCGCGCTGGCACACCGCTGAGACGAATGTACTCTGTGAAATCGTGGATGAAAACGGACTGCCCACGACCGGGCTCGGGCACATTGTCATTACCGATCTCACCAACACCGCCACGCCGATCCTGCGTTATCGCGGACTTGGAGATCTGGCCCGCTGGGAGCCGGAGCCGTGCCCATGCGGCAGCACTGCGCGAAGCATCCGGCAGATTGAAGGCCGCAGCGCCGCCATGCTGCGTGCGCGTGATGGCGCTTTGATCTCACCTTATGTCATCACCAACGCCATTGAGGAGGTGGCTGGACTGGCGCAGTATCAGGTGGTGCAAAAGCAGGCGGGCATGTTTGAGGTCCGTGTCGTGGTCGAAAGCAGCGCATCGCGCAATCGCGTCGAAAAAGAGGTGCAGAGTGCGCTTGAAACTGCGCTGGACAGTGCGGCCGATTTACAGATCACTTTCGTCTCAAAGATTGCTGCGCCGCCAGGATCGCATAAGGTGCCGCTTGTGATTTCTGAACTGCCCCTCGCCGCATGAAACGCCTGCTGGACCACACCCTGCGTGGTTACGGGCAGATGCTCGTGGCGAACAGCCGCATCACTGGTGTGTGCGTCCTCATCGGCCTGCTTGTCCTTTCGGTGGAAGCCGCGCTGATGAGCCTGGGTGGAGCGCTGCTGATATCCGCGCTGGCGCAATGGCGCGCGCAGGATGATGGCGTGCTCAAGACCGGACTCTTCAGCGTGAATGGCGCGCTGCTCGGTGCTTTGTGGTATTTATTTCCGCAGGTGCCGCTGTGGGCGCAGGGGCTGACCACGGCGCTGGGTTGTGCGGCCATGGCCTTTTTCTTCGTGCCTGTGGCCGAGCGCATGCATGAGAGGAAATCGCCTTATGTACTCTTCAGCCTGCCTTATGTCGCAGTGGCGTGGGCGGCGCTGACGGCGCTGATTTTCTTTGGCGTGCATGATGCCGAGCTCACGCGCGGCTGGCGTGCGCTGCTGACCAACCGCTTTGAGAAAGCTGAGAAACATTTCCTCAATACGGAAGTCAGCACCGACATGGCGGAGGCCTACCGCTGCGCGGGGCTCGGCTGGAGTTTGTATCGGCGTGGAGATCAAACCGGCGCGCAAACGGCCTTCTCGCGCGTGCTCACGCTCAAAACGGGCGTCGCAGATGCCTATGACGGCCTAGGCTGGAGCCGCTTTCGCCAAGGGCGCTATGACGATGCTACGCTGGCGTTTCGGCGGGCTGTGGCGCTGGATTCTTTTTTTGCGGACTCCTGGGATGGCCTGGGCTGGTGCGCCCTGCAAACCGGCCACCCGGATGAAGCGCGACATCACTTCACCACAGCGGCGCTGTGCGCGCCCCTGTTTGCCGATGCTTATACTGGCTTCGCGGCAACCTTGTCGGGAGGCACAGCGCATGAGCATGCGAAGTCATGGAGCGGGTTTCTCTCCAATCATCTCAGCCAGACGGCGCAGTTCACCTCCACGCGTGTGCTGCTGTGCTGGGTGTGGTTCTTCATCGGCATTCTCTGGCATTCACGCACCAGTGCTCTTGTGGCTCTGTGTGCTGTGCTTGTCTGTTTTGCAGGTTCTTTGTGGAAGCCGGTCTTTGGTGATCCAGCCTTTGCGATGAATGTGATCGTGCTTGCTCTGGCTCTGGGCGGTCATTACCTGCGGCTGAATGTGAGGACCGTCGCGTGGATGCTGCTGGTCACGCTGGGGCTGGCGGTGGTGTGGGAGCCACTCTCAGAAGCACTTCTGCGTCTGGCGCTGCTGCCGCTTTGCCTGCCGTTCAACATGGCTCTTTTTGGCAGCATCGCGTTCTTTGGATGGCTGCAGCGCCGGGGGCTGCGTGATGAGCGCATACCCATTGACTGGGCCTCCAGCACGCCGGCGCAGATCCGCGTCTTCATCGCGCAAAAAGAGGTGGCCGATGTCTGCTGGGACAAACTCAAGAAAGCAGACCCTGAGCAGCCACGACCGCAGACGGAACGCTCACTTCAGCTTCCGGCCAAAGTGAACTTCAAAGTAAACGCCGAGTGATTCCGCCAGTGCTCTGGCAAAGCGGCGCTGATTCTCTGGAACGTCGCGAACATTGTTCCATGGACACTCTACCTGGATGGCGCTCACTGTGCCGCCGCTGCGGGAGCCATGTGCGGCAACGTCATACACGCCGCTGAAGTAGCCGGCCATGAAGGCTGGGCTGGGTTTTGATGGACTCGGCAGGCAGCGAAAGCCGTTGAACTCCAGCAATCCTCCCAAGCTCTGCCGCCCGCGCACGAGTTCTGCGAAGCTCTGGGGCGAGCGCTTGTCGAGATCACGGATGCAGGTGGAGGCGATCAGCGCGGCATCCGCGTTCAGTTCCGCATCGGAGTGTTTGAGGACGTCGCCTTTAACCAGATAGCCGAGTTCCACACGCTGATCGAGATGGTGGTGGCCATGAATGTCCAGCAGCAGGCCCATGCCGCTCTTTTTCATCACGCTGTCACAGGCTTTTTGCGCGCTGTCATGAAAGCGGTGCCAGGCGGCGATGGAGGTCATGTCGCCCTGCGCGGCTTCTTCGATGTCGCGGTTCGGGTCGAGTTTCGAGCGGTGCAGGCGGGAGATGATGGCGTGTGGTTTGCCGCCATAGCGTGCCGCCAGCTCTTCGATGATCATCTCGGCGAGAGGGATGGTGTTGGAATCGGTGCCGGTGACGCCATAGCGGCGTGCGAGCACATTGGCCGGTCTCAAACTGCCGCCATGAGGCACCGTGAGGATGATGGGCAGGGTGCCGGAGCGCACCTCGATGTACGTTTCGAGTTCCGCCGTCTGCGACTGCAAGGTGGTGGCAAAAACAAAGAGAAAAAACAGGATGCGCATGGCAGCTCCCAGTGAAAGACAGTTCTCCACTTCCTGCCACGTTTTTTCTCACTCATGATTCACCGCATCCTACTCCCGCTCCTGGTTCTTGCCTCCGCCTCCCACGCCGGAAACTGGCCTGAATGGCGCGGCCCTTCTGCGCAGGGGCAAGCCCAGGCCTCCGGCCTGCCAGAAACGTGGAGCGAGACGAGCAACATCGCGTGGAAGACGGAGCTGCCGGGGCGCGGGCACTCGACTCCCGTGATGTGGGGAGAGCGCATCTGGATCACCACTGCCATTGAAAAAGCAGCGACGCCTGAAGAGGCGAAGCGTCGTCTCGAATCCAACACGGGCGACCAGCCGCTGACCGTGCTCGGCTCCGTGAGTCTGCATGCTTTGTGCGTGGATCGCAGCAGCGGCAAGATTCTTCATGACATCGAACTGCTCGACGTGAAGGAGCCGCAGTGGGCGCATCAGCTCAACAGCTATGCGTCACCTTCGCCGGTGCTGGCGGAGGGCCGGCTCTACGCGCACTTTGGTTCGTTTGGCACCGTCGCCCTTGATACGAAGACCTTGAAAGTGCTGTGGAAAAATGAAGAGCTGCACGTCATGCACGAAAATGGTCCCGGCTCCACTGCTGTGCTGCATGGCGACCGATTGATCGCGCATTTTGACGGGAGCGATCAGCAGTTCATCGCGGCCTTTGACACAAACACCGGCAAGGTTGCGTGGAAGACAGCCCGCAGTGGGGAGATGGATCCGCGTCCGCAGCAACGCAAAGCGTATGGTACGCCGCTGGTGGTGACGATCAATGGCGCGCCGCAGGTGGTCAGCTCCGCTGCGAACAACGTGTATAGCTACGATCCCCATACGGGCGCAGAACTGTGGAAGGTCCACTATGGTGAACTTGGCTTCTCCATGTCCACGGTACCCGTGGCCGATGGCCAGCAGATTTATTTCAGCACCGCCTTTGGCAAATCCGCGGTGATTGCGCTCAAATACGCCGGGTTGAAAACGCCCGAAGTTGCATGGCGAAACAACAAGAACGCGCCCAAGATGTGCTCGCCGGTGCTGCACAATGGGCTGCTCTTTTACGTCGATGATGGCGGCATCGTGAGCTGCGTGGACACGAAGACCGGTGAGGCTTTTTACCGCGAACGCATCGGCGGCAAGTACAGCGCCTCGCCGATTGTTGCAGATGGCAAACTTTACTTCTGCAGCCGGGAGGGTGTTGTGACGATCATCAACGCGGCGAAGGAATTCAAGATCATCGCCCAGAACACTCTGGATGGTCCGATCATGGCGAGTCCTATTGCGGATGGCGGTGCTCTGTTTATTCGCACGGACAAGGCGCTGTATAAGATCGGGAAGTGAGTCCTCCACACGAGACTTGCATCGTGCTTGGTCATGCATAGCTTTACGATATGACGACTGTTGCCCAAATAGAGGATGCGATCAGCGCGCTGCCAGCGGACAGCTTTATGGAATTGATGAACTGGATGGAACGTCGCAATGATGAGGTTCTTGGCGAAGACGGCTATGAGTCGCCAGAGCTCGAAGCCGCAATGCTCAAGGCATTGGACAGTCCGCGGCAGCCCATCAATGAAGCGCTTTATGAGGGCATTCGTCAGCGCTGGCGTGATAAGAAACGTGCGGAGGCAACTCAGACGACATTGCAGCCATGCTGACAGCCGATATTGGCGCAGATGCATTGCTGGACCTTGATCTGCAATTTGAATAGTATGCAGATGTTGCCGATGAAGATGTGGCAGGACGGTATCTGGCCGCGTTTCATGAATCAAAAGAGCAACTTTGCCGCCTGCCCGATTTGGGTCGAATTCGCCGGTTCCAACACCGCAGACTGGCCAAGCTCCGCTCTTTTCACCTTCAAGGATCGTTTCAAAAGCACCTCATTTTCTACCGCGTAGAGGACGACACGCTGGTCGTTTTCCGCGTGCTGCAAGGCGTGCGTGACCTGCCCCGGCGATTGCTGGAATCGCCGGGGTCAGAGTGAGGTGGGCTACTTCAGCGCTGCACGCAGCACGGGTTCGAAAATCTCTGCCTGACGGAGGAATCCGAGATCGGTGCCGTGGGAGGCGTCGTTGGAGCCTTCGGTGTCGGTGCCGTAGAGGGCATCACCGCTGATGTAGTGGAGGTTGGCGACTTTCTCGGACTTGAGCTGCTCGTATGCGGCTTTGAGGGCGGCGTGGTTGTCGTCATGGAATTTGGCCTTGGCGGGGGTGATCCAGGAATTGGTGTAGCGGCGGTCTTCGACGAGGATGATGGGCGTGGTGGTGTGCTTGGAGCGCAGTTGTTTTACCAGCGGCACGCATTTGGCGGTGACGTCAGCGGGGCCCATGTTGGGAAGGCAGTCGATGACGATGACGGCGGGATCGAGTTCGTTGATGAGGTCGCCCACAGCGGCGTCCATGCGACCATTGCCCGAGAAGCCGATGTTGATGACTGGACGATCCAGATGACGGCCGAGGATGGCGGTGTGAACCATGCCAGGGCGCGAGGCATTGGCGCCGTGCGTGATGGAGGTGCCGTAGAAAACGATGGGCTTTTCGCGTGGGGCCAGGCCTTCGAAATTCGCGCCTGTAGGCACGCCGATCTCCAGCTTTTCGATGCCGTTGTAGAGCGGCAGGTAGGCGGCGAATTCGTGCTCGCCGGGCGCGAGGTCACTGATCATCACGACCTCCACATGCTGACTGGCTGGTTTGGTGCAGGTGACCCATTTCCATTGGCCCTTTTCATCACGGGCATAGAGATCGAGTCCGCTCACGCCGGTTGCCGGCATCGCAGGCAGGGCCAGATTGGCTTTCGACAATTGATAGCGGGTGTAAATGGCCTTCGCGTCTGTTTTGAAGCGCACCATCATGCCGGTGCTGTCGCGGCTGAGGCTCCACACGGCGGGTGTGACGGTTTTTTCTGCCTTGGCTGGCAGGCGGTCAAACCAGCGCAGGCGCTGCTGATCGCCCCAGCCGCGGCCTTCGACGCCCCAGGTCGTCACATCATGCCACTCCGCGTTGGCGGGAATGGCGGGGCCCTTGGGTTTGGCCGCTGGGGCAGGCGCGGGTGCTTTGGGGGCGGCAGTTTGAGCGAACACCGAAGTGCTGACAAAGAGGGCGAGGAGGATGGCTGGTTTCATGAGAGCGCATCAGTACGGAGTGGGCCGGGCTCTTCTCGCTGTCATTAGCCTGGAGACACTATCGATTGCGCAAAAGGCATGGAATTGTCCGACTCGTGAGGGGGACCTCAAGGCACGATATTCACGGGCGGTCCCACAATGATTCTATTGGCGAGGGCTGCTTCGGCAGCCGCGTAGGCTGTCTCTTCCCAGCTGCTGAGAGATGAGCGAGCAGTGGGGTCATCCAGGGACTGGACGAGGGAGGGAACGGTGGCGACACCACGGGTGATGAACTCGCCGTCGCGACCGTAAGTGGTGAAACTAACACTGACCTCCTGTTGATGGAGGTGGGGGATGATCCAGATTCGCATGATGGTGTCGAGGTCGTTGACGGCAGCGAATTTTTTCACATGGGCTGCGTACGACTCTCCGGCGGGCAGATGAGGCGGGACCTGCTTCATCTTCACGAAGGGGATGTATTGGAACTTGGGATAGCCGGCAAGGGCTTGTTCAGTGCCACGCCTTGCCGCGAGATGCACGCGCCTCTCCTCAGGCGTAGCTGTCTTTAAGTCTGCGAGCATGCCTTCCGAGGAATAGCCGCCGGTTGGGCCGATGCCAATGGCACCGGCCCTCATTTCGTGACGATGATCGTGTCCGCCCTGTGTACAGGAGGACATGGCAGCCACGATGAACAGGCTGGCAAAAAAGAGAGCGGTATGCGGGCCTGTGAAATTCACCGTACGCGGATTTCAATTCAAAGCCGCATCAGCCGCGCACTTTGGCGAGGGCTTTTTTCGTGGCCTCGTAGGCGATCTTTTCCCAGGTGGGGAGGGAGGCGCGGGCGGTGGGATTTTTCAGTGGTGGGACAGGGCCATGAGCGGTGGCGAGGTCGCTGGCGACCACCTTGCCGCTGCTCACATGGGCGAGGAAGCCGACGCTGACACTCTGATGATGTAAGTTTGGAGTGACCCACACTCGGACCACGGCGCCGAGGCGGTTGGCGGCGGCGAATTTTTTGACCTCGGCGCGTTCGATGAAAGGGTTCAGGTGCGAGGGAACCTGCTCCATCTTTGCGAAGGGCACATAGTTGAAGGCGCGGCTGTCATCCAGGGCGCGCTCCACGCCGCGCTGGACGGCCGCATGCACGCGAAGTTCCTCGGGGGAACCCGGCTTCGAATGGGACAGAGCATGACCATGTGGAAACTCACCGGTGGGGCCGATGCCGATGGCACCGGTGCGCGCATTGTGGAGACGGCTGAGATTGCCCTCTGCGCAGGAGGATAGAGCGGCTGCGGTGAGCAGGCTGGCGAGGAAGAGGGGGAGGCGTTGAAGGAGCGTGTGCATGGAGTGTTTATGCCACGGAGGCGTGGTTTTGTCATGCGGTAAGGGGATCGAGTCAGGGCCTTCGAGCAGATGTAAGCAGCGTTGTTTTTCAGTGAGCCCCTGTGGTGGGAGATTTGGAACGTGGAGCGATCATGGAGCGTGTGTGCGCTTGGCGGGGCTCTATGCGGACGCTGCTGGTGGCCATGGCGTGTGGCGGGGTGCTGGGTTTGCTTGCCGGTCGTATGCAGCGATACCCAGGGTCGCCTCGCCAAGGCTCGGCTGACCCTGGGCTACGTTATACAACCCCGTTGGGGTTGGTGTGCTGCGGGGGCGCGGAGACGAAAGATTATGTGATTCCTCCAAGGAAGTTCATGTGAAAGGGCATGCACAGAAACGTCCGTATGGAGAAGCTCCGCGTTCGTAAAGTTCGTCGCGGTTTAGCGGCCCGACACTGCCTTCGCGCAAAGGCTTCGAATCTACCAGATCCCAGGCGGACTGAAGCACCGACGAACTGCCTTCCACCTCCACGGTGAGTGGGATGATCTTCATGCTGCTCACTATGCCATTTTCGCTTTCATCCTCAAGCCTGAGTTAAGATGTGACACTGGCGCGTTGTGCATGGTTATCGCGCCAGCAAAAACTCTTTCGCGTTCACGAGGCTCCAGGTGATATCTTCGAGGGCGAGGCGGCGGTCTTTGGCGGAGGCGAGGAGGGATTCGAGGACTTTGGCTTCGTCGGCGGTGGGGGCGCGGGTGAGGAGGGCCCAGTAGAGATCGTGGATGACGGCGGCGTTGTCGGGGTTCTTGAGCAGCGAGTAGAGGCGGTTGTATTTCTGGGCGACGACGTTGCTGACGATGGGGCCGCTGATGAACTGGAAGATCTGGCCGATGGAGGTGTCCGCAGCGCGTTCGCATTCGCAGCTTAGCTCGCGTTTGGGTCGGCCAAACTGGGCAAGGAAGGCTTCGGGGGACATGGGGTCAGGGCTGCCACGGCCATTGGCGGGGCCGGGGATCTGGCTGGCGCGGGTGCCGCGGCTCCAGCCGTTGAAATCTGGGGTGACGCGCAGTGCGGAGTAAAGGGAATCAATGAGCTGCTCGGCGCTGAGGCGGCGGGGCAGGTGGTGGGAGTAGTTGATGAGATCGGTGGCGTTGGTCTCGTTTGGCGTGCTGTCGAGCTGGTAGGTGCGGCTCAGCATGATGGTGCGAATGAGATGGCGGAGATCAAAGCCGCTGCGGATGAAATCCTGGGCGAGTTCTTCGAGAAGCTGGGGATGGCTGGCGGGATTGGTGAGGCGCATGTCATCCACGGGATCGACGAGGCCACGGCCCATGAGGTGGTACCAGATGCGGTTGGCCTGCGCTTTGGCGAAGAGCGGATGCTGTGGGCTGGTGAGCCATACGGCGGCGGCTTGGAGCTCGTCCTGCTTTTCGGCAAGCTTGGGCATGTCAGCGCCGAGGAAGCGGGCCTTGGCTTTGTCTCCGGTGCGTGGGTTTTCGATGTTCAGCTTGGCATTGAGAAAGACGACCTGCTCGCCGTTGAACTCATGCTTGTCGTTTTTATCGCGGGGTTTGATGTCCCCGATGATCTTGTAGTCCACCTGGGCAAAGACGGCGGACCAGTTGTAGTAGTCGTCCTGCGTCCAGCGGTCAAAGGGGTGATTGTGGCACTGCGCGCACTGGAGGCGGGTGCCGAGAAACACCTGTGCCGCCGTAGTGGCGCGGAGTTCAGGAGTGCGATTGGCGCGGTAGAAATTCGTCTCGGGCTCGTGGTAGGTGCTGCCGCGTGAGGCGAGCATGGCGCGCACCATTTCATTGATGGGGCGGTTTTGCGTGAGGCAGTTGCGGATCCAGTCGTGGAATGCTTGGACGCCGGTTTTGTCGAGCGTGCGGGATTCGACCTTGAGGACATCGGACCATTTCAGGGTCCAGTAGTCTGCGAACTCGGGGCGAACCATGAGGCGGTCAATCAAGCGGCCGCGTTTGTCGCGGTGGGTGTCGGCTTCAAAGGCGCGGGCTTCATCCGCAGGCGGGATCATGCCGCAGAGATCGAGCCAGGCACGGCGTGCGAAGACGGCGCCACTGCACACCGCGCTGGGGTTCATGCGCAGGGTCTTGAGCTTGGTGAAGACGTGGGAGTCGATGTAGTTGTCGCGGCGGGGCTTGCTCCACACAAAGGCCGGGTTGGCTTTCACAAATGTGAGCCGCACGGGGACGGACTGATTCAGGAAACGCACGAGGACGCCGGGCTCGCCGAATTGCAGGCGTTTGACAAGGCCGCTGCGGCTGACTTCGACGAGGCCGTTTTGCAGCGGCTCGTAGATGGCGCGGTCGGTGATGTCGCGCTGCGTGCCGTCGGCAAAGGTGGCCTGCACGGTGATCTGCACCTTGTCCTGCGGCTCGTCCAAGACGAGTTCGGTGGGTGTGACGGTGAGCTTGGTGACCTTCGGTGCTGTGCTGTCATCGCGCGGCAGACCGGCGGCGATCCAGTCCCGCAGCACCTGATATTCCCAGTTTTTCGGATCGAGTTTTTTGCCGCCTTCGTGGGCGATTTGGTTTGAGCCTTTGACCAGAATCAGGCTGCTCTCCGGAGCGAAGAGATCCACACGGCGGCCGGAAGCATCACGGGCGAGCGCTTTGAAATCGAGATCTGCATCCTGGCCGCGCAGGGACAGTTTGAAGCCGCCTTTGCCCGTGGCATTACCGTGGCAGGTGCCGAGGTTGCAGCCGGCCTTGGAGATGGCGGCCATTACGTCGGTGCGGAAGGACACAGCCTCGGCGGCAGACGCCGACGACAAAGCGACGGCGCTGAGCGCACTAACCAAGCTGGGGAAGTAGCAATTCACTGGGCCGCAGATAACGGCTGAAAAGCAGGTTCTCTTCCAATCAGGCAGGGCAAATCGCCTGCGGCAGATCTCAAAACGGAATGTCGTCGTCTTCCATGCCCTCGGTGATCGGGCCTTCACCGAAGTCGTCGTTTTGCTGCGCCGGAGCGGGACGTTGGGCCGGGGGGCGCTGCTGGGCAGGCGCTGCTGGGCGCTGGGCCGGACGGGCTTGCTGCGGGCGATTGTAACCGCCGCCGCCGCCTCCTCCTCCTCCTTGGCCACCACCACCACTACCGCCACCGCCGGAGTAGCCACCTTCTTCATCGTTGCCACCACCACCACCGGCTGGGGCGCGGTCGCCGCCAGGGCTGCCGAGGAACTGCATCTGCTCACCAACGACGCGCATGCGGGTGCGCTTCTGGCCGGTTTGCTTGTCCTCCCAGGAATCCATCTGCAGGCGGCCTTCAATGAAGACTGGGCGGCCTTTGTGCAGGTACTTGCCGGCGAGCTCGGCCATCTTGGCCCAGAGGACGACGTCCACGAAGGTGACTTCCTCCACCTTTTCGCCGCTGTCGGAGGTGTACACGCGGTTCACGGCGAGTCCGATGTCGCAGACCGCGCTGCCTTTGGGCGTGTAGCGCACTTCAGGGTCGCGGGTCAGATTGCCGATGAGCATGACTTTGTTGTAGGAGGCCATAATGGGGCATCTTTGCCGCCCCCCGTGCCTGAGGGCAAGAATTTTGTCATTCGTGGCGCTCAAACCCTCCCCGTGCCATGCTGGACGCCGATGCTGGAACTCATTGATGGCTTCATCCTCCACCTGGCGACCGAGCGGGGTCTGTCCACAAACTATCAGCTCCTGGTGCGCCGGGTGCTGGAGGCGTTTGCTTCGTGGTTCAAAACGAAGCACGACTCCGCCAGCGTGGCGGCTGTGACGACGGAGCATGTGAGCGGGTATCTCTCCCAGCGGAAAAAAGACGGCATCGCGGCGTCCTCGGCGCGGGTGGAACTCATTGCGGTTAAAATTTTTTTTCGCTGGCTCACGGCACGCAAACACATCCCGGCCGATCCTGCGGACCCGATTCTGCCGCCCAGGCAGGAAAAGCATCTTCCAGATTCTTTGAACGAGCAGGACGCGCGTAAGCTCATCGAGTCTGTGAATGGCACGAAGCCGCTGGACAGGCGTGACCGGGCGATTTTGGAGCTGTTTTATGCCAGCGGGGTGCGGTTGTCGGAACTGGCAGATGCGCGGCTGGAAAACCTCAGTCTCGAAGAGGGCTGGATTCGCGTGACTGGCAAGGGATCGAAGACGCGGCTCGCGCCGGTGGGTGGCGCGGCGCGGGAGGCGATCACTGCGTATGTGGATCATGCGCGGCCGGAGCTGGTGGGACCAAAATCGCAGAGCCACATCTTCATCTCACGCAACGGCACGCGGCTGACCACGGCACGCATCCAGCAGATCGTGAAGGAACGAGCCGCGCTGTGCGGAATGGATCCCGCCCGTGTGCATCCGCATCTGCTGCGGCACAGCTTTGCCACGCATCTGCTGAACAACGGCGCTGATTTAAGGGTGATCCAGGAGATGCTCGGGCATGCGGACATTTCGACGACGCAGATTTATACTCATGTGGATCAGGCGCGGCTCAAGGAGGTGCACCGGAAATTTCACCCGCGGGCGTGAGCAGCCACATCGCCCATGCGGGCATAGACTTCGTGGCCGGCGCGGCTGTGCTCAATCAAGTCGTCTGAGAACTGGATTTTGCCTGGTTCGAAGATCGTGATGAAGCAGGAGCCGCCGAAGCGGAAGTAGCCTTTTTCGTCGCCTTTTTCGATGGGCGCGCCCGGTATGTAGGTTTGCACGATGGAGCCGACGCAAGTGGCGCCGACTTCGAGAAGGAGGACGTCGCCGAGGGCTGCGGTGCGCAGGACGGTGATCTCGCGTTTGTTTTCCCAGTGAATGCTGGCGCGGCGGCGCAGGGCGATGGGGCTTACGGAATAAAGCGGGCCGTTGATGAAGCGGGGGACTCCGGGAACGCCTGCGCAGGGGAAATGAAAGCGATGGTAGTCCACGGGGCAGAGGCGCGAAATGAGCATGCTGCCGTGAGCGTAGCGTGCGGCGAGTGAGTCATCGCGCAGCAGGGCGGCCAGGTTAAATCGGGTGCCTTTGATGAAAAAGTCGGTGCAGGCGGCGATGTCCGGCAGCACGAGGTGGCGGCCGTCTGCGGGGAAGGTGATGACGTCGTCGCCGGGGGCAATGGGGCGTGCCAGGGGCTTGAGCTTGCGGTAGAAAAATTCGTTGAAGGTGCGGAAGGTGTCGGGGGCATCGGCGAATTCGCTGGTGTCCAGGCCGTAGGTGGCCAGGAAGGGGGCGATTTTTTCCCGGCTGGCCGGGGTATCCATGCGGCTGCCGTACCAGCGCGAAAAAGCGGCCCGTTTCACCAGTGCATGCAGGGGCAGGGCGCCCAGCGGGTTCTCATAGGTGAAGCGCAGAAAACCACCCCCATACACGGCCTCCGTTTCGAGGCGGCGGGTGAGGCGATTGAAAAAAGTGATGGGTGCGGCTGGCATGGGACTTATTCACATAATGCCAAGCCAATAAAACGCCACACGAACAAAAGTGGCGACAAATCCGATTCGAGGCATAGTCGCGGCCCCCCTTTAAGCCTGAAACGTATGACCGAACCCGAAGCCAGCACCGACAACCAGCCGCCGAAGACAAGCGGACTGATTGACCTTTCCGATTTGAAACTGATGCCTGCGTGGGTGGGCGAGTTTGGCAAGGAAGACAAAATCAAACAACGCTACGCCGATTCCGAAGACCGCCCGCAACGTGGTGGCCGTGATGACCGCCGTGGCGGTGGTGGCGGCGGCGGATTTGGTGGTCGTGATGATCGCCGTGGTCCTCCTCCACGCCGTGACGGTCCTGGCGGTGGCCCTCCGCCGCGCCGTGATGGTCCTCCTGGTGGTGGTGGGTTTCGTCCTGGTGGACCAGGACAAGGCGGCCCGCGCCGTGATGGCGATGACCGCCGTGGTCCGCCGCGCCGTTTTGGTGATCGCGATGGTCCGCCGCAGCGTGAGTGGGTGGAGATTCCGAAGGATGTGCAGATCATCATCTTTCCGGAAGACAAGGCGGTGGATGCCCTGGCTGCGCACGTGCGCCAGACCGGCCATGCGTTCAGCATGTTTGATGCCTCACGTCTGGTGCTGGCTGGTGGTGACCGCTTCATGGTGCGCTTCCGCTGCGCGGAAGAGCGTGCCACGGGCTTCTACCATGTGCCTGCGGACGGCAGCCTGTTCCTCTCACGTGATGAAGCGCTCGCGCATGTGCTGCACAGCGCTGCCTTGAATGAATTTTACCGTGTGGAAGAGATCGAACTCGAAGCACCGAAGGGCGAGTTTGCCTCTGTGGCGGTGTGCGGTATGAGCGGTGAGATCATCGCTCCGCCGAGCCATCACAGCTATCAGACGGGTGTCATCCGGCTGCATCGCGAGCGCTTTTCGAACATGCCGATCGAGGATTTCAAACGCCGCATCCGTGTGGAGGCGAATCCGGAACTCGTCGCGAAGTGGAAAGAAAACATGAGCAAGGGCCGCCGCTGGGTGTGCCTGAAGGGCGAAGTGCCGGAGGGCGGAGAGCCGCTCTCACTCAGCTCCCGTGCTGACATGGAGGCGCATTTCCGCCGCACCTTTGGCAACGACGCCGTCATCGAAGTGCGTGACGCCACCGTGCCGGGCAACATCGACAAGCAGAAGCTGGCGCATGTGTTTTTCATCATGATGCGCCAGTCCGTGGATGCAGCGCGGAAGCACCTGTTTGAAATCTCGCAGAAGCTCGGCGCTGGCCTGGAGCGCCGTGGCATGAAATTGTTCAAGCGTCGCGCGGGCAAACAATTTGTCTGCCGCGTGAAGCCGCGTGCTGTCGAGCCTGGCATGGTGTTTTCAGACCGTCTCGCCCTAGTGGTGGAGCAGCTCAAGACAAGCCATGGCTTGCCAATGCAGAAGCTGGTGGAGGCGATTGTGCCCTCCCCTGAAGCCCCCGCAGGCACCGCTCCAGATGCGCCCAAGCAGCCCACGGAGGAGCAGATTGCGGTGATCAAGGACATCCGGTGGCTGGCGAACGAAGGTTACGTCATTGAGTATAGCGACGGCATGGTCTTCCTCGGAGTGCAGGGTGAACCTGCGGCGAAGAAGGAAGCCCCTGCTGCTAAAAAATCTGCGGCTCCTGCTGAGGCCACGGCTGAAGCAGGGCAAGCGGAGCCAGGGCTGACAGAAGCTCCGGTAGAAGAGTCCATGGCGGAAGCAGAGCTGGCCGAGGAGGCTGAAACTGCGCTGGCTGAATCTGCGACGGAAGAAGAGGTTGAAGAGCCGGCGGCGGAGGAAGCGGCGGCTCAAGAAGCTGTTGAAGAAGAACCCGCAGAAGAAGCGAAGGCTGAACCGGTGCTGACAGAGCCGCCGGTGGAAGAGGCGCTGGCAGAGAAGGCTGAAGAAACGCTGGCTGAATCTTCGGCGGAAATTCCGGCTAAGGCTCCTGAGGTTGCTCCGGCGGAAGAAGGAGCTGCCTGACTTTGATCCTTCATCAGATTCGCTGCGCCCCCCGGCGCTAGCAAAGTAGTTGAGAGTAGCAGTTCGCTTTGGGGCGTAGGTTCGATTTCCCAGAGCGAGCTAAAGCTCATGACTGCTTTCAGCGGCTGCCTTCGATGGCTGAGAGCATCTTCACGGTCTGCACGGCGGCTTTGACGTGGTGCACGCGGAAGATCTGTGCGCCACGGTGCATGCCTGCGGCGATGCAGGCCTGGGTCCCTGCATCACGCTCCAAGGCGGGAATGCCTAGTACGTCGCCGATGACGGTTTTGCGTGAAACGGGCAGCAGGATGGGGCGTCCGAAGCGGTGGAGGCGCTGCAGTTCGCGATAGATGGTGAGGTTGTCGTCCTTCTGTTTGGCGAAGTCGATGCCGGGATCGAGCACGATGTTTTCACGTGGCAGGCCGACGCTCTCCGCCAGGACGAGGCGCTGCTCAAAAAAGTGTTCGAGCGTGTCCATGATGCTCTCATATTTCACGTGTGTGTGAGGGACCTTCGGCTGGCCGACGCTGTGCATGATGAGCAGGCCGGCGTTGTGCTCGGCGCAGAGTTTCGCATTGAAGGCGGTCGGCAGGCCGCTGATGTCGTTGATGAGATCGCCGCCGTGCGGCAGCACTTCGGCGATGACATCGCTGCGCCAAGTGTTGATGGAAAGCAGCGGGGCGTGGAAGCGGGAACTGAGCTCCGGCCATTTTTCGAGGAAGGGCAGCAGGCGGTCGATCTCCTCCGACACGCTGATGGCCTCACGATTGGTGCGGGCGCTTTCCGCGCCGATGTCGATGATGTCTGCACCATCCTGAAGCTGCTGCTTCGCCTGAGCCAGCGCCTTGCCGGGGTCCAGCGTGCCGTCTCCGCAGAAGGAGTCATCATTGATGTTCACAATCCCCATCACCAGCGGGCGGCGGGGAAACTCGATGCGGTGCTGTCGTGCCTGCCAGATCATAGCGGCCACCTTTCTGGAAGCGGAACCACCTTCCGCTGACGTTTCTCAAAGCGCACGGTGGTGGTGTAACCGACGCTGCGCACGAGATCGAGCGCCAGGCTGAAATCGACGCCGACATCCGTGGGCAGATGTGCGTCTGAATTGATGACGATGGGCACTTTCGCGGCGAAGGCCAGTTCCAGCATCTCGCGGGCGGGATAGATCTCGCGCACGTCCTTGCGCAGGCCGGCGGTGCTGACTTCGAGGATGCCGTTGGTATCGACGAGGGCCTGGATCACGGGCTCGTAGTAGGGGCGCAAATCACCCGCAGGCCGCAGGCCGAAGCGCTTGGCCAGGTCGGGGTGCGCGTGGAAGTCGAACTGCTTGGTGCGGATCATCTGCTCGTAGAGCTTCCAGTACATGCCCCACATGTGCTCGATGTCGGAGGCGGTTTTCCAGCGGGAGACGTGCTTCGGGTCATCCACGGCGATGCCGTCGTGGATGTAGTGGACGCTGCCGATGAGGTAGTCCCAGTCTGCCATTCCTGCAGTCTCGTCGATCCACTTTTGGTAGCCTTCGATGTGGTCGCACTCGAGCGCGAGGCGAATGGGG
Organism: Verrucomicrobiota bacterium; assembly: GCA_025360015.1. Lineage (GTDB taxonomy): Bacteria > Verrucomicrobiota > Verrucomicrobiia > Verrucomicrobiales > Verrucomicrobiaceae > Prosthecobacter. Next base: position 159,347 of record JANYCZ010000021.1, read on the forward strand.
AAATCTGGCAGTGCGGTGCGGGCTTCGTTGACCAGCTCAAAGTAGCGCGGCAGGTCGGAGAGGAGCATGCGCCAGTCGTCGAACTTCTCCGGCATGGGGTTGTGATCCGACAGGCCGATCTCCGCGAGGCCGATGCTCTGGGCGTGCCGGGCGTAATCGACGGGATTCCCCTCGGCATGCAGGCAAAGCGGCGTGTGCGTGTGGTAATCGGTGAGCATGGGAGTTTTTCGCTGCATTGGGCGCGCTGGCAAGTTGATCGCGGCCTCATTTCGCGGCATGAAGGAAGCATGCCCACCCTCAAAGCCTACATTTTCGACCTCGACGGCACCTTGATTGACTCGCTGGCGGACATCGCGGAGTCGATCAACCGGATGCTGGATGCGCGGGGGTATCCGCGCTGTGAGAAGGAAGTGTTCAAGCAGATGGTGGGGGATGGCATGGAAAAGCTGGTGGAGCGCGCGCTGCCGGAGGCGGCCCGGAGCGAGGAGCTGATCAAGGTCTGCGTGGAGGAGTATCGAGCGCAGTACGATCTGCTCTGGCAGGCGGAAACCCGGCCCTACGAGGGAATCGTGGAGATGCTGGCGGAACTGAAGAGCCGGGGGGTGAAACTGGGCGTGATTTCCAACAAAGCGCACCGCTTTACCGTGCCGATGACGGAGCATTTTTTTGGTGCGGGGGTGTTTGACCACATCCTGGGTCAGCGTGCCGAGGTGCCGCGCAAGCCGGATGCGGACGGAGCGCACGAGATGGCGGCCTTCCTCGGGTTGCAGACTGATGAGATGGCCTACGTGGGAGATTCGGGCATCGACATGCAGTTTGCGAAGAACAGCGGCATGCGTGCCGTGGGAGTGAGGTGGGGATTTCGCAGCGAGGCAGAGCTGATCGAGTGCGGCGCGGACCTGCTCATTTCACGTCCTGCGGAATTGTTCGATCTTCGCTGAAAATATTGTTTTCGCTGGTACTTGAGAGCGGGAATCAGGCCCCTTAGTGTTGGGGCTGTGAAATTCGAAACCTCCCTGTCTCTGATGCGTGCCGTGCTCGTCCTCGGCGCGATGGTGCTGACCTCGTGCCAGCTCTTCCGCAAAAAGCCACCGGCGGCACCGCCAGAAGCCGTGAGAGCGGAGTGGAAGTATCCAGGCGAATGGACCGGTGGAAACAAACCCATCACACGGATACTCGCCAACGTGGACGTGCAACGCGCCACGCTGTACAGCGGCAACGACATCGTCGGCTGGACCTATTTTGCCAGCGGCATCCCCAGCTTCCCCACGCCCACCGGTGATTTCAAGATCTTGGAGAAGATCAAAGACAAGGTCTCCAATCTCTACGGCAAGGGCTTCGACAAGAATGGCAAGCTGGTGAACTCGGACTTCAAGCAGGGCCGGGATCTGCTGCCGGAAGGCGGCCACTTTGAAGCGGCCAAGATGACGTACTTCATGCGTCTCACCGGCGACGGTGTGGGCATGCACATCGGGCCGATTCCCAAGCCGGGACGCCGGGCATCGCATGGTTGCGTGCGCCTGCCTGCCAAGATGGCACCGATTCTCTTTGAGCACACGGCGGTGGGCACACCGGTGACGGTGACGGGCAGCGGTCCAGATTATCCAACGTATCTCAAACAATCCGCCGAGAAGGCGAAGGCGAATTCTGCAAAACTGGCGGCTTCCAAAAGGAAAGCCGGGGAAGCTGCGGCAGCGGCCACCGCAGCGACCACGCTGGCTCCTGATGATCCCAACGGTCCGAAGGGTGGCGTGACGACGCCTCCGCTGGGAGCGCCTCCTGGCACCCCTGATTCACCGCCGATCGAAGTGAAGGCTGCGGAGCCAGCCAATCCGGCACCGCCAGGGAACAACTGAGCGAGCGGCAAGATTATTACCAAGACGAGAGGGGGCGGCTGCGATGCCGCCCTCTTTTTTTTTGATGCTGTGCGGCGGTTTGCTGAGCTTCCACCTTTGCTCTGCGAGCAAAGATCGGGCAGGAGCGCGGAATTTATTCCGCAGCTCTCCGCCGAAGCGTCAGGCTCTTATCCGAATCATCTCCCATGAAATCGAGGATCGGCTTGGCTGCGGCATTCAACGTGACACGCGCGCTTGCTGGAGCGGCGGGGTAAAGCGGAGGCCTGGGTGCTTGCGGAGTGCTGCGGAATAAATTCCGCGTTCCTGTGGCGCTTGGGAAGGCAACAGAGCGTTGGAGTGCGGCTGCGATGAGCTGCCGCTTTCGAACGTCTCCTAATATGCGGGAGCTGACCGGGCTGCGAAAGCGGTAGCTGTGCTCGTTCCTCGCTGCGCAACCGCACTCCAAAGGAGAGCATTCGCGGAGCGGCTTGGCGAAGAGGCGGCGCGCCAAACCAACCGGATTACTTCACTGGCTTGGTGAGTTTAAAGTCACCAAGCCAGAGGAGAGAAGTTATAATCGAAGACCTGCAGGGCTTGCGTTTACTTTTTGCCACCGGATGCCACCACTGCTGCGGCGACTGATTGATCGGCTTTGATCTTCTCGAGCTGAGCATCCAGGACCTGGCGCTTGAGGCTGGTGCCGCTCTTCTTGGCGTACCAGAGCACGAGCGGGGAGGCGATGAAGATGGAGGAGTAGGTGCCGAGGAGCACGCCGATGGTGATCGGCATGGCGAACTCGAGCATGGCAGGATTGCCGAGGAAGAGCAACACGATCATCGGCGCGAGGGCGGTGGGGCCGGTGAGGAGCGTACGGGAGAGGGTTTTGCAGATGGCTTCGTTCATCATGTCGCGCATGCTGCCGCCGGTGCCCTTCTGAATGGTTTCACGGATACGGTCAAACACGACGATGGTGTCATTGATGGAGTAACCGGCGATGGTGAGCAGCGCGCCGACGTGGATGATGCTGAGCTCCTGGCCAAACAGCACGCACAAGCCGGGCACCATGAGCACGTCATGGAAGAGGGCGATGATGGCTCCGAGGGCGAAGGCAAACTCATAGCGCATCAGCAGATAAAGGAAGATCGCGATCAGAGCAGCGAACATGGCCCACATGGACTGCTTGGCGAGTTCGGAGCCGATGACGGAACCCACGGTGGCGATGCTGGTGCCGGCAACGGTGTCCTTGTTCCATTTGCTGGTGATCGCGTGCTGGATCGCCGCCCCGCTTTGCTCTTCGCAGCGGATGCTCAGGTTTTCTGTGCCGGAGGCGCTTTTGCGCTGGATGTAGGCGGTGCCAACGGCTGTGCCGTCATCTTTTTTGAGGCCTTTGAACAGAGCCTCGAGTTCGGCGTCAGGGATGTCCTTGCCTTTCACCAGCGTCACGTCCACGCGGCTGCCACCGCGGAAGTCGATACCAAATCCTGCGGCACCCTTGTAAGCAAGTGTGCCAAAGGAGATCGCGGTGACGACGAGCGAGGCGATGATGAATTTGGGGGCGGAGGACAGGATGTCGAAAATCTTGTCCGGGATGATCTTGGTGGTGTGAATCCTGTGCAGGATGTTCTTGTCCACGACCCACATGAAGATCACGCGGGTGACGATCAGAGCGCCAACCATCGAGGAGAGCAAACCGATCATCAGCGTGACGGCGAAACCTTTGACCAGACCGCCGGAGATGAGGAACAAAATCAGGGCGGAGATGAGCGTGGTGATGTTGGAGTCAGCAATGGCGGAGAAGGCCTTTTCATACGCGGCCTCCAGGGCGGCGGCGAGGGTCTTGCCCGCCTCCATTTCTTCCCGCAAACGCTCATAGATCAGCACGTTGGCATCCACCGCCATGCCGATGGTGAGCACGACACCGGCGATGCCGGGCATGGTGAGTGTGAAGCCAAACAGGGCCATGGCACCGAAGAGGATCGCGATGTTGATGATCAGGCCGACAATCGCCACCAAACCGGCGAGACGGTAGATGAACATCATGAAGCAGGTGGTGATGAGCAGGGCGGCGATGCCGATCCACTTGCCCTGGTCAATGGAGGACTGGCCGTAGGCCGAGGACACCGAGCTTTCAGACAGGATTTTCATCGGATTCTGCAAGGGATTGCTCAACAGGGTGGCCAGACCGTCGGCCTCTTGCTGGGAAAAACCTTTGCCGCCACCGCCGGAAATTTCTGCCCGACCACCGTACTGTTTGGCCTGCAGGCGTGGAGCGGAGTGAATCTGGCCGTCCACAATGATGGCCATTTCTTTCTGGTAATGCACGGAGGCCAGGTCATCAAAAAGCTTGGCACCTTCGCTGTCGAACTGGAGCGCCACTTTGTTGCCTTCGGCATCGACGGTGCGGAAGGCCTTGGAGACGTATTTGCCTTCGATGTCTGCTGAATCGCGGACGAGTTCGGACCTCTCGGTTTCGGTGCCGTCTTTGGCGACAATGGGTTTGCTGTAGGGCATTTCGATCCAGCCCGGCTCCTTGATGCCGCCACGAGCCTTGATCTGCTCCAGCTTGGCCTGACTGTCAGGATGCACCCGGCGGAACTCCAGGTGGGCGACGGTCTGGATGGTTTTCCGAACCTCTTTGATCTGCTCTTCGGTGATGCCGGGCATCTGGATCACGATCCGGTCGCCGCCTTCTGGCTGCATGGTGAGATCTTTCGAAGCATCCGCGTTGAGGCGCTTTTCAAGAATCGCAATCGCCTGCTGCACATCGCTGCTGGTCACTGCCTTGGGACTGCCGTCGTCATTCTTGCCGGGGGAAAGCTGAACGATGAACTCGCTGCCCCCCTGGAGATCGATGCCGAGTTCAAGGCCCATCGTTCGTGCGGTGTACACGGAAGCAAAGGCTGTCAGGGCGACGAGCAGGGTGCCGACGATGCGCTTGGTCTTATGAACGGCGGTGCCCACATAAAGGAGCAGCATCATCAGAAGGGAGGCACCGACAAGGAAGGTGGCGAAGGGATTCATGGACAGGTTGGCGGGTGGGTTGGGAGAATCAGAAGGGGAGCTGTTTAGGCTTCAGTGGCTTCGACGATGTCGGACTTTTTCGTCACGGCGGCGATCTTGGCGCGCTCGAACTCGACTTTGACATTGTCGGCGATTTTAACCATGACGGTGCGGTCCTTCACGCTGGTGATGATGCCATGCACACCGCTTTCCATGATGACGTGGTCGCTGACGCCGACGCTTTCGATGAGCTTCTTGTGCTCCTTCATGCGCTTCTGCTGCGGGCGGAAGATGACGAAGTACATCACCACGATCATGAGGATCGGCAGCATCATCGGGCTGCCAAGGAGGCCGCCTGGTGCTCCGGCAGGTGCGGCCTGGGCCAGAAGAAGGGTGTTTTCGAGAGAGAGGAAGGTCATGATTCGGATGCTGAAGTAGGGGACTTGTATTTCGCGACGACCTCAGCCCGGAACTCGGCGAAACAACCTTGTTCGATCGCTTGACGTGCCCTGGACGTGAGGGACGCGTAGAAATGCAGGTTATGCAGAGAAATCAACCGCAAACCCAGAATCTCCTGTGCCTGCACCAAATGGCGGATGTAGGCCCTGGAAAAGCCTTGGCAGAGCGGGTGGGTGTCTTCGGCAATGGGGCGGAAATCCTTCGCGTAGCAGGCATTGCGCAGGTTCATCATGCCCTCGTGGGTGAAGGCGGTGCCGTTCCGCGCGAGGCGTGTGGGCAGTACGCAGTCAAACATGTCGATGCCGCGCGCGATCAGCTCGATCACCTGTGGTGGCGTGCCCAGGCCCATGGCGTAGCGGGCTTGATTCGCAGGGAGGTGGGGCGTCACCCATTCGGCGATGCGCATCATGTCCTCCTCCGGCTCGCCCACGCTGAGGCCGCCGATGGCGTAGCCGTCAAAACCCATGGCCACCAGCTCGCGGGCGGATTTTTCACGCAGCTCTTTATAGACACTGCCCTGCACGATGCCGAAGTGCTGCTGCGCCCCGCCGCCGGTCTGCGGCCGGTGTTCATCGATCCAGGTCCGGCAGCGTTTGGCCCAGCGCAGGGTCAAATCGAGGCTCTTCTCGGCCTCTTTGGCCTCGCAGGGATAGGGCGTGCACTCGTCAAAGAGCATCGCGACGTCCGAGCCTAGAATCGCCTGGATTTCCATCGAGGTCTCCGGGCCGATGAACATCGGGGTGCCGTCGAGGTGGTTTTGGAAGTGGCAGCCTTCCTCTTTAATTTTCCGCAGTTTGGCCAGTGAGAAGACCTGGAAGCCGCCGCTGTCCGTCAAAATAGGCCGGTCCCAGTTGGCGAATTTATGCAGGCCACCTGCCGCCTGCATGATCTCCATGCCGGGCCGTACAAAGAGGTGGTAGGTGTTGCCCAGGATGATCTGGGAATTGAGCGCCCGCAATTCCTCCGGGTGCATGGCCTTCACCGTTCCCTGAGTGCCCACCGGCATGAAGACCGGCGTCTCCACCACGCCATGGGGCGTCGTCAGCCGGCCACGGCGGGCGTGGGACGAGGGATCGGTGGCAAGGAGCTCAAAAGACATGGCGGGGCCTGAAAAAGGGCACGAAGTCTCGCCGATGTGCGCATCCGACGCAACGTCGCCTTGCTCATTTCTCAATCCGCCCTAATCTCGCCGCCCTTATGCTCAGAGCCGGTATTGTAGGCCTTCCTAACGTTGGCAAATCCACCCTTTTTAACGCTGTCACCCGCACCCGCAAGGCGGAGGCAGCCAACTATCCCTTCTGCACCATCGAGCCGAACACCGGCGTCGTGACGGTGCCGGATGAGCGGCTTGCCGTTCTTTCGAAACTCTCCGGGTCCTCGAAACTGGTGCCAGCCGCCATCGAGTTCGTGGACATCGCCGGTCTCGTCAAAGGTGCGAGCCAAGGCGAAGGCCTGGGCAACAAATTCCTCAGCCACATCCGCGAGGTGGATGCCATCGTGCATGTGGTGCGCTGCTTTGAAGATGGGGACATCACCCACGTCAGCGGCACGATTGACCCCGTGAGGGACATTGAAGTCATCAACACCGAGCTGATCCTCGCGGACATGGACGCCATCCAGCGGCGCAAGGACAAGGCCGAAAAGAATGCGAAAAGAGGCGAAAAAGACGCGAAGGCCGAACTCGCCCTCTGCGAAAGGCTGATCCCGCATTTCGACGCCGGAAAGCCCGCCGTCACGCTCGAATGCACCGAAGAGGAGCGGAAGCTTCTCAAGGGATTCTTCCTTCTCAGCTCCAAGCCCTGCATCTTCGCCTGCAACGTCTCCGAGTCCGACCTTTCCGCCGCCACGAAGAACCCGGATGCGCATGCCTTCGTCGGCAAAGTGCGCGAGTATGTGAAGCACGCGCATGAAGCTAGTGCCGTCGTCGTCAGCGCGGCGATCGAAAGCGAACTCACCGACCTTTCCGATGAAGATGCGAAGGCCTATCTCAAGGACATCGGTGTGGAAGACAGCGGCGTCTCACTTTTCATCAAGGGCGTCTATGACCTCCTCGGTCTGCAGACCTACCTGACCACGGGCGAGAAAGAAACCCGCGCATGGACCATCGTGAAGGGCATGAAGGCCCCGCAGGCGGCAGGCGTCATCCATGGCGACTTCGAGCGCGGCTTCATCGCCGGGGAGATCGTGCATTACAACGACCTCGTGGAACTCGGCTCCAACGCGAAGGCGAAGGAAAAGGGCAAATGGCGCATCGAAGGCAAGGAATACGTCATGCGCGACGGCGACGTCGTCGAGTGGCGCTTCAACGTCTGAGGTGATGCGGGCACCCTTGCCTGCAGCATGGCTTTCTTTTCTGTGGGCAGGAGCTGCCCGCTGTCGCCCCTTACTCTGTCCAAGCCCGTCCCTGACCGGTACGGAACGAGCGTTCCAGACTGCCGTAGAGCGTATTGAGCCTGGCCTCGTCTTTCAGGACGAACTCGATGGTGTGTGCATGCGTGGATGATGGGTAATTCTTCACCACTTTCGGGGTGGCCAGATCTGGAGAGACGCGGCCTGCCGCCTGTTCGAACAGCCCCTTCGCCTTGTCCAAGGCCTGAGAGCCGGCACCCAGGGTGCTGCTGCCAGACTCCGGCTTGTAAGGCTCCAGAAAGTAAAAGCGCACGATCTGCGCGGAGTTCAGCGTCAGATTGATCTCCACCACACGGGCCACGCCGTCGGAGATGTACTCATGTTTGGAAAGGGCGATGATGGAATTGGCGCGGACGATGTAGTTGCCCCCATTGAATTTCCCCTGCCACAGGCCATCCTGGGTCACTGTGTCCGGCTGCGGAGTCTGGCCGGTGGGAGTTTGACCGGGCGTCTGGCCCGTCGTCTGACCGGTGGTGCTTTGCGCCTGGAGGGAAACGGTCAGAAGCAGCGAGAGGGTGATGAGGAGTGCTTTCATGAGGATGGAAGGGGTGGGAGAGTAGCACGATGGCGGCACGAAAGAACAACCCTTTCTTTGCCGGAATGTGTCTGCCGAACGCAGCCGGGGGCCGGAAAGGCCCATCTTCGAAAGCGGCATCATCCATTCAGATTCCTTCTCGGACGGCGTATTAATAAGCAGTTCAAAACCCAGCGCGCACCATGTTCAAGTTCTCCGGTCAAGGTTCCATCACCAATTGCGACGGCATTTCGCGTCGTGATTTCCTGCAGGCAGGCGCCCTCGGCGCCATCGGGCTGACGATGCCCGGCTTCGCCAAATTGAAGGCCGAGGGCAAAGTGGACTCCAAGAAAAGCAACAAGGCCTGCATCATGATCTTCAACCTCGGTGCGCCGAGCCAGCAGGACCTGTGGGACATGAAGCCGGATGCTCCGAGTGAAATTCGCGGCCCCTTCAAGCCCATCCGCACCAAGAGCAATGCCTTTGAGATTTCCGAGATCCTGCCGCTGCACGCCAAAATTGCGGACAAATTCAGCCTCGTCCGCTCCTGCTACCACACCGCTGCCGCAGTGCATGACACGGGGCATCAGATGATGCAGACGGGCCGGCTTTTTACCGGGGGCGTGAACACACCGCACGTCGGCAGTGCTCTGGAATTCCTCCAAGGCCGCCGCAGCGACCTGCCCGCGCATGTGATTCTGCCGGAGTCGATGGGCCCCACGGGTGGCAACATGCCGCACGGCCAGGATGCCGGATTCCTCGGCAAAGCCTACGATCCCTTTGTGCTGAATGCTGACCCTTCGGTCAAAGATTTCAAAGTACCCGATCTCCTGCCGCCGAAGGAAATAGGCGAGGTACGTCTCGAGCGCCGCCGCGAAATGCGTGAGCTGGTGGACAGTAGCGTGCGCAATTTTGAATACAGCGAGCAGGCGAAGCTGATGGATTCGAACTTTGAATCTGCCTACCGCATCATGACGAGTTCGCAGGCCCGCGAGGCCTTTGACCTCACCAAGGAGCCGCTCAAAGTCCGCGAACGCTATGGCATGAACCGCTTCGGCCAGAGCTGCCTGCTCGCGCGCCGCCTCGTCGAGCGTGGTGTGCGCTTCGTCACCGTGAACACCTTCATTACCGTGTTTGGCGAGATCACCTGGGACATCCACGGCTCCAAGCCCTTCACCAGCATCGAAGGCATGCGCGACATCGTCGCCCCGATGTATGATCAGGGCTACAGCGCCCTCATCGAGGACCTGTTTCAGCGCGGCATGCTCGACGACACCATGGTGACCTGCCTTGCCGAATTTGGCCGTACGCCCAAGATCAATCCCGCCGGTGGTCGTGACCATTGGCCGAACTGCTGGACGGTCAATTTTGCCGGTGGCGGCATCAAAGGTGGCGAAGTCATCGGTAAGAGCGACGACATCGGCGGCTATCCAACCGAGCGCCCCGTGGCACCGAAAGAAATCGTCGCGACCATTTACCAGGCTCTTGGCATTGATCTCACCACCGAACTCCCCGGACCGCAGGGGCGGCCGTATCCTGTCGTGGATTTCGGCACCCAGGCGATCAAGGAGCTGTTTGCGTAGTTCACTGGAGAACGGGAGTCCGCCTCCCGCCAACCCTCATCGCGCTTCATTCATGATGTTTCGTTACTTCATCGCCTTAGCGGCTCTCACTTCGTCTCTCAAGGCCGACGAGGCCCCATCCTTCCGCAATACCATCCAGCCGATCCTCACACGCTATGGCTGCGCGATGGGGGCGTGTCATGGTGCCGCCGCAGGGCAGGGGGGCTTCAAGCTTTCTTTGCGCGGGTTTGATGACGAGGGGGATTGGATCTCCGTCACGCGCAGTGCGAATGGGCGGCGGCTGACGATGGAAGATCCGGCGCGGAGTTTGTTTTTGCTCAAGGCCGTCAAGGCGGTGCCGCACAAGGGTGACAAGCGCTTTGAGGTGAACTCTCCAGAGTACAAGGCCATCGTCGGCTGGATCGCTGCGGGTGCGCCGGGGCCGAAGGCGAGTGATCCGCTTATTGTCGCGCTGGATGTGGAGCCGAAGCAACTGGTGACAAGGCCCGGGGTCACGCTGCACCTCAAAGTCACTGCGAAATTTAGCGACGGCCACAGTGAGGATGTGACGCGCTGGACCAAGTACAATGGCGTGAATGCCAGCGTGGCCACTGTGGACGAGCTGGGAGTGGTCAAAACGACGGGGCGCGGGGAAACGGTCATCAGCGCGTGGTATCTCAGCCGCCTTGCCGTTTCCACGCTGGTGGTGCCGAGTGATGGTGTTGTGGATGAACCGGCGTTTGCACAGATGAAGCCGCGCAACTTCATCGACGAACAGGTGCTGACGAAATTGCGTGAGCTGAACATTCCGCCTTCGGTGCGCACGGACGATCACGAATTTCTGCGCCGTGCTTTTCTGGATACGATTGGTGTGTTGCCCTCTCTGGAAGAGACGCGTGCCTTTCTCGCCGATAAAGCCGCTGACAAACGTGACCGCCTGATTGAGACGCTGCTGCAGCGGCCTGAGTTCGTCGATTACTGGTCGCATCGCTGGAGCGATCTGCTTCTCGTCAATGGTGACAAGCTGATGCCGCAGGCCATGTGGTCCTACTACAACTGGATCCGCCGCAACGTCGCTGCGAACACACCCTGGGATGTCATGGTGCGTGATCTCCTCACCGCCACCGGCAGCACGCTGGAAAACGGTGCGGGCAATTTCTTCATCCTGAACGACGAGCCCACCAAGTGCGCCGAAACCATCAGCGTCGCCTTCCTCGGCACCTCCATCGCCTGCGCGAAGTGCCACAACCACCCGATGGAAAAGTGGACGAACAACGAGTACTTCGCCTTTGCCAACATGCTCTCCCGCGTGCGCACGAAAAACGGTGCGCAGGCCGAGGAGCGCGTGCTGTTCTCCGCCGCTGATGGCGAGCTGGTGCAGCCGCTCACTGGCAAGCCGCAGCCGCCGCACCCGCTCAATGTCACCACGGCCGTCTCCATGACTTCCACTGAGGACCGCCGGGTGCCGCTGGCGAAATGGCTCACAGGTGCCGACAACAAACTCTTCCAGCGGGCCATCGTGAACCGCGTGTGGGCCAACTTTTTCGGCGCTGGTCTTGTCGAAGCCGTCGATGATCTGCGCGTGACGAATCCCGCCAGCAACGAGCCGCTCTTTGCCGCAGCCTGCGAGCATCTGGTGAAACAGAAATTTGATCTGAAGGCTCTGATGCGCACCATCCTGCAAAGCGAGACCTACCAGCGCAGCAGCATCACCCTGCCTGAAAACATCACCGATCTCCGCTACGGTTCGCACTATGTGCCGCGTCGATTGAAGGCCGAAGTCCTGCTCGACACCGTGTCCCAGGTCACCGCCGCACCCACCACCTTCAAGATCGACAAGCGCAACGCCAACAAAGGCACCAGCGAAAGCTACCCCATGGGCTTCCGCGCCCTGCAATTGCCCGACAGCAATATTGCCAGCTACTTCTTGAAGAGCTTCGGCCGCGCCGACCGCGTGGCCACCTGCGAATGCGAACGCACCAATGAACCCAGCATGGCCCAGGCCCTCCACATCGCCAACGGGGACACGCTCAATTTGAAACTGGCGCAGAAAGACAACCGGCTGGATGCGCTGCTCACCAGCAAGCTCGGCAACGAGAAGATCATTGAGGAGGCCTATCTTACAGCTCTCGCCCGTCTGCCCACTGAGCGCGAAACCACCAAGGCCACGGCAATGCTCGCCTCCGCCAAACCCGAAGATCGCCGCACCACACTGGAAGACATCTTCTGGAGCTTGATGGGATCGAAGGAATTTTTGTTCAATCACTGATCGCCTAATCACGCTCGTCGAGTGTGACTTTTAAATCCGCAGGATTCTTTGCAGTATGCCAAAGCAACGTCACCACTACCCAGTCACCCGCGATGCGGAAGTAGATCGCATAGGGAAAGGGCATGGCGAAAACGCGGCTGAATTGTTTGTAAAGCAGCCGGTGGGTTCCTGCGAGTGCTGCAATGGGTTCCAATTGGGCATCGAAAGCGGCAGCCAGCTTGTCACCGAGCTCTTTGCCTCCTTGCTGGTCATACCATGCGGTGGCCTCATCAAGGTCGTCCCAGACTTCAGGAAGCACTCTAAGCCGCTTCATCCTCGTTTGGCTTTAACAAGCGCCCGGAATTGTTCCAGCGTCAGTGCTCGCGAAGGATCACGTTCGAATCTGGCCCAGCGAGAATCCAGTTCGCGTTTTTCCGCCTCGCTGACTTTTGGCTCATCCGTGGATTCTCCGATGGATTGCCAAAGCACGTCCACCAGCAGCAGTTTCTCGCTCACAGGCAGTGCCTGGAGTTTGAGGAGATCGCTCGCGTTCATTGCCGAATTATCCGGGTCGTCGGCCTTTTTGCAACACCTCTCTTACCCCATTGATATCACGCCATGAGCATCATTCGGCAGCTTTTTCTCCTCTCGATTTTCACGGTCGTCGCCCACGCCCAGAGCGTGGACTACACCCAGCAGATCGTGCCGCTCTTCGATACCTACTGTATCGACTGCCATGACGACACCGATGCAGACGGCGAGTTCCGCCTGGACACCTTTGCGAACCTGATGAAGGGCGGCAAGGAGGGCGTGGCGGTTGTTGCGGGCAAAGCGGGGGAGAGCATGCTGGTGAAGTTTCTTGAGGGGCATTCAGGTCGAGGTGGGAAGAATGAATTCATGCCGCCGGGCAAGCGCGAAAAGCTCAAGGCTGAGGAGATCGCGCTGATCAAGACATGGATCGATGCGGGTGCGAAGGGTCCGGTGCTCGCTGAGGCGAAACCGATGCCGCGGGAGGTCATCACGCCGCAGATCATGCCGACGGTGCCGCCGAAGCATGCGATTCAGGCCGTGGCGTTTTCGCCGAAGGTGCAGCTCATTGCGGTGGGGCGCTATGGCGAGGTCGAGCTGCTCAATCCGGTCACGCGGGCCGCAGTGCGCAAGCTCACGGGCTTCAAGGGCAAGGCCAATGCAGTCGCGTTTTCACCGGATGGCGCGACGGTCTATGCCGCTGGCGGCGAGGCGGGCATTGTGGGTATCGTGAAGAGTTGGAAGACGAGCGATGGCGCGCCGCTGCAATCGTTTGAAGGACATCTGGATGCCGCGTATGCGCTCGCTGTTTCTCCCGATGGCAAGATGATCGCCACGGGAGCCTATGATCAAAAAATTCGCCTGTGGGACGTGGCCACGGGCAAGGAACTCGCCCTGCTCAAAGGTCACAACGGGGTGGTCAACGGCCTCTCATTCCGCCCGGATGGCAAGGTGCTCGCGAGCGCCAGCGCTGATCGCACGGTGAAGCTCTGGAGCATCCCGGGTGGCCAACGGCTCGACACGCTTTCACAGCCGACGAAGGAGCAGACGAGCGTGGTCTTCAGCGCTGACGGTAAACAGCTCTTCGCTGCTGGAGGCGACAACCGCATCCGCCTGTGGCAGATCAGTGCCGATGCCAAGGAGGGCACGAACAAGATCATCACGAGTCGTTTCGCGCATGAAGGCGGCATTCTGAATCTCGCGCTGTCCATCGATGGTCAGTTGCTCGCTTCCACTTCGACCGACAAATCGCTCAAGCTTTGGAACACCGCTGACCTCACGGAAAAAATCCCGCTGGAGAAACAGCCTGACTGGTCCTCCGCACTCGCTTTCACCGAGAAAGTACAACTCGTGGCTGGTCGCGTGGATGGCAGCCTCAGCGTCTATGAATCGACCACCGGCAAGGCCGTGATGGCTCCTGTGCCTGCAAAGCCAGCCATGGTGGCGAAGCTCGAACTCACACGACTCACTCCACGTGCGGCGCACATCGGCGGCGAGTTGATGGTGACTCTAACAGGCAAAGGATTCACGGAAGACACGCAGGCGATGGCTTCGCATCCTGGACTGAAGGTCGAGCTCGTCAAAGGCTCGGTGAAGCCCACCATGGCCCGTGTCAAAATCACTGCCAGCGCTGAAGTGCCGCGTGGTGTACACGAAGTCTGGCTGAAGAGCACTGCAGGCGAATCTGCGCGGATGAAGATTTATGCTGATGATCTTGCTTCTACCGTCACGCAGGCGGCTGATTTCAAAACGGCACCTGTGAGCATCGCGGCATTGCCCGCCAGCCTTTGGGGTACTCTCACGGAGACCGGCCAGCATGACGCGTATCGTTTTAAAGCCAAGGCAGGCGAGGAACTCGTGCTCGATCTTGCCGTGGCGCAAATCGGCAGCATGGCGAAAGCACCCACGCTGGAGATCATGAATGCGAACCACGCCGTGCTCGCGGTGAATCGCGGCCTCGACAGCGGCAGCGATCCTTTCCTTGCGTGGAAGGCACCGGCGGATGGCGATTACGTTGTGATCGTGAGCAACACCACGATGGATGGCAGCGCTGACCACGCCTACCGGCTTACCTTGGGCGCACTGCCCTACGTCACCGCCTGGTCGCCGCTCGTCGCGCAGATCGGCAAGGAGACGAAAGTCACGCTCATCGGGCATCATCTCGGCAACAAGAACACTGTGATGATGAAGCCTGAGAAGGAAGGCATGATGAACGTGCCGCTCGCTGCCAAGGGGCTGCGGTTCCGCTCCATGCCCGCGCTGCGCGTGAGCGGGCTGGCGCAGGTCGAAGAAGTGGAAAGCAATGACGACATCGCCAAGGCGCAGAACGTCACCGCGCCTGTGACGGTGAATGCGCGTCTTGCGCAGGCGCATGACATCGATTGCTTCGCCTTCGATGCTAAAAAAGGGGAGGTGTGGATCATTGAGACGCTGGCCGACTTGGCGGGCTCGCCTGCTGATACGAAGGTTGAAGTCGTGCATGCCGATGGCAAACCTGTGCAGCGGATGCTGCTGCAGGCTGTGCGCGACAGCTATAACAACTTCCGCAGTGTGGATGCCAACAATCCTGACATCCGCCTGCAAAACTGGGACGAGATGGAGCTGAACGAGTTCGCCTACTTCAATGGCGACGTGATGAAGATCATCCGCATGCCGCGCGGCCCGGATGGCGGCTGCTTTTTCTACACCTCCGGCGGCAAGCGCCGGGCTTACTTTGACACCACGGCAAATTCGCACTCGCTCGATGAGCCCTGCTACATCGTCGAGCCCAAACCCGTCGGCAGCCAGATCGTACCGAATGGCCTGCCCGTCTTCACCTTGAACTACACCAATGACGACAGCGGTGACCGCAAGCTGGGCAGCGACTCGCGCCTGACCTTCACCGCCCCTGCGGATGGTCGTTACATTATCAAAGTTACCGACACCCGTGACTGGGGTGGTGAGCGCTATGTCTATGCGCTTACCCTCCGTCAGCCAATGCCCGATTTCAGCGTGAAGCTCGCTGGCATGAATCCCACTGTCATGCCCGGTGCTTCCATCGGATTCTCCTTCCGCGCCGAGCGTGTGGATGGCTTTGATGATCCCATCCAGGTCGAGATCACCGGGCTGCCCGTCGGTTATTATGCCTCCTCACCGATCCTCATCGAAGCCGGGCATGATTTGATCAGCGGCAGCCTGCACGCCGCGCCGGATGCGGCTGCGAATGCTGACTGGAGCAAGCTCAAGATCACCGCAAAGGGCAAGGCGCTCACGCATGACGCTGGAACTTTCGGCAAAGTCACGCTGGGTGCCGCGCCGAAGTTCATCATCGTCATGGAGCCGGATGTTGGTGGCAAACCGGTGATGCGTGAGGTCAAAAACGAAACCAAGCCGCTCGAAATCACCCTGGCTCCCGGTCAAACGGTGAAAGCTTGGATTCGCGCCGTGCGCATGGGCAATGACGGCATCCTCAGCCTTGATGTGCATGGCATGCCCCACGGCGTCATCGTCGATGACATCGGCCTCAACGGCGTGCAGATCCGCGAGAAAGAAAACGAGCGCCCCATCTTCTTCCGTGCCGCCAACTGGGTGAAGGATCAGGACAAACTCATTCACGCCGCCCTCAGCTCCGCCCGGAATGAACATGATAGCGCTGGATTGCAGACGAGCTTTCCGATACTGCTGAAGATCCGCAGGCCGGCGGGTGTGGCGGGGAGGTGAGGACGCTGTCGCGGGGTAGCGCGGAATTATATTTACACGCTACAAAAAGCCGTGCATTCGCGTTCCTACCTCCTCATGAACCGCCGCCATTTCCTCAAGCAATCTCTCGCAGCTTCCGCGTCCATTTCTGCCCCAGCCATTCTGAGCGCGCGGTCGCCGAATTCGATGTTTCAGGTGGCATCGATCGGAGTGGGAGGAATGGGGGCGGTGACGATGATGAGCGTGCTGCAGCACTCCAAGGTGCGGCTAGTGGGCATGTGCGATGTGGATGCGAAGACGCTCGAACTTGCACGCGGTGGCAATGCGACTCGGCGGAAGGAGCTGCAGGACCCGGATGCGGCGACGCGGCTGGAGGGCGCGGCAGCGTTTCGTGATTACCGTGAGATGCTGGCCAAGCTGGGAGATAGCATCGACGCGGTGACGATTGGCACGCCGGATCACATGCATGCGGCGATGGCGGTGACGACGCTGCGGGCGAAGAAGCATGTCTATCTGCAGAAGCCGCTGACGCATCACATCCACGAGGCGCGGATTCTCGGTGCGGAGGCGGTAAAGGCGGGGGTGACGACGCAGATGGGTACCCAGGGGCATTCCAGCATCGAAACCTTGCTCGCGGTGGATCTCATCAAGAGCGGTGCCATCGGCAAGGTGAAGGAGGTCATCTGCTGGGAGAACAAGGCGGCGAGCTGGTGGCCGAAAGTTACTGAACGCAAAGCGCAGGCCGATCCGGTGCCGGAGAATCTGGATTGGAATCTGTGGCTGGGCGTCGCGAATGAGGTGCCGTTTCTTGAGGGAGCCTACCATCCGTCGATGTGGCGCTCGTGGGTGGATTTTGGCGTCGGCATGATGGGGGACATGGGCTGCCATTACTTCGATGTGGTCTTTGCCTGCCTCGGCCTCGCAGCCCCCTCCCGCGTACGTTGCCTGGATGCAGGCAGCAAGGGCGATCTCTACGCGCAGAAACGCCACCTTGAGCTGGAGTTCCCCGGCACAGCGCTCACAGCGGGCGACAAGATCAAAATGACCTGGACGGACGGCGGCTATCCGTATGACGCTCGGGTCATCAAGCCCAGCGTGCTCACGAAAGACACACCGAGCGGCATCTTCTTCATCGGCGAGAACGGCAGCATCTTTAAACCGCACAGCCAGCGCCCGTGGCTGATGCCGGAGGAAAAATTCACCGGCTTCGCGTATCCGAAGACACGCATCGCGAACCATTATACCGACTGGGTGGACGCCTGCATGAAGGGGGAGAAAGCTGCCGCTGACCTGCCCACCTACGGCTGCCCGGTGACGGAGGCGGTGCTGCTAGGCGTCCTTGCGGAGCGGAATCCCGGCGGCTGGATCGAATGGGACGCCGTCGCAGGCCAGGTGACAAACCAGCCGGAGCTCAACGCCCAGCTCACGCGAAAATACCGCGATGGCTGGAGTGTTGCTGGCCTGGGCTGATGTTTGCTTAACATGCGCAAAGCAAGGGTAAAAATCAGCGCAAGTTGTTCACAGCCGACGTTGCACTCGTCCAATGTCGTCGTAGCATCGTACTGTTACTTAATGAGCGCGCATGAGCACAAACCAGACTCACGTCTGAAGCAGGCCGAGAAGATCGCCACCCATCCGGAGCAGTACAAAGTCTGCGAAGGCTGTGGCTCCATCGTGGTGACGCGCGCCATCACCTGCCCAAGCTGCCATGCCTACCTGTTTGACGCCACTTCTGTGCGCGTGATTGCGCAGGCCAAGGAGCTGGCGCTGCGCGCTGCGAATTCGGTGCTGGCGTCCGATTTGTCTTAAATCAAGGTTTGCGAACGGGCATCGTTTCCGGCGTTTCTCCCCGCAGCAGTTTGCCCAGCATGCCCGTGAGCCAGAGGTAGTGATCATTGGGTAGATCTGGCTCGGCGAGGAAGCGGCTTTCACCGACAGGCGGATGGTTGTCGGTTTTGAAAATGGCGGTGCCTTCGTCCAGTTCGTCAAACATGGCGATATAGAGCATCTGCGCGCCCGCTTGTTTGGCCGCCAGCGCCTGGGACCAGAGGAACTCGCCCCCACGACGGGGAATGGCGTCAAACTTCGCCTCCTGATTGCGCGATTTGGAAAGGTTGGTCCAGCTGAAGCCGGGGAAGATGACCGGCAGGTAGTCGAGCTTGTGCTCCGCACACCAGGCGATGTCGGGCTTTTGGAATTTTTCGCCACGGCTGGCGGCGTCCTTCGGCGTGCCATAGCGTCCGACGGCCCAGGGGCTGACGATGTCCGCACGGGCGATGAGTGCATGCAGTTGGGGGTCTTTGATGCAGTCATGATCCAGCGTGCGCCAGTAGTAGGGCACGCCCAGCATGATGGCGCAGCCGCCGAATTCGGGATCATCACGCAGGAAGGTGATGAGGCGGGACCACTCTTCGAGCATGGGCGCGCGGTCATTGAAGCCGAGGCCCCAGAGGGCGATGAGCGGTTTGCCGTGATGTTTGAAATAAGATGCACCGGTGCGGTCGAGGCGTTTCTCGGTGATGAGGCGCTTCCAGTCGTCGATCACCAGTTGGATGCCGTCTTCCTTGATGCCGCTGAGATCATACATCAGCGTCAGGCCGCGTCCGTTGGCGGTGGCGGCAGCCTGACAGTGGGCCAATACCTGATCCATCGGTTCGCGGAAGCGTTGGTCGCGGGTGGTGGCGGCAAAACGCTGCACAAAGGCACCGTCGATGCCGTAGTCGCGCATCCATTTGAAATGAAGCTGCACGACGGCTGGATGGACGGAGCTGAAGACTTCGGCGGGGCTGCCATCGGCATGTTTAAAGGGCGTCCCCACCCGGGCCTGCTGCGGCAGTTCACTCACGTCCGGCCACATCTCGATGTGCGCGTGCCCCGGCTCGAAAGTTTTGCCGGCGGCGTAGTGGTGCCAGCCGTTATTGCTGCCATCGCTCTCGCAACGAAACCAGCCTTGATAACCACAGACCACTTTGCCGGTGAGCGTACTGGTATCCACGGTCTGGGCGTGGACGCTGAGTGTGAGTAGGGCTGGCAGGAGGAGAAACCGGAGCATGGGGATGTTTTCATTGACGGCGGCAGGGCGTCAAGGTGTGATGTGGCTCGCATGAAACGACGCGCCTTTGTGAGTTCGCTGGCTGCATGGCCGGTGGTGGCTGCTGCAGTGCCTACGTCTGAGCTGGGAAAGCTTCGCGGCATCGCCGAAGGGTTCCTGCGCGAGCAGGGCATTCAGGGCATGAGCATGGCGTATGGCAGAACGGGGAAAATCGACTTCGAGGCGGGCTATGGCTTTGCCGATGCGGATGGGACCGAGGCCGTCAGGCCGCAGCATCGCTTTCGCATCGCCAGCGTCTCCAAACCGATCACGGCCACGGCGGTGATGATGTGCATTGAACGAGGTTTGCTAAAGCCGGACAGTGTCGTGTTTGGCCCGCAGGGTATCCTGGGCGGCGACTACAGCGGGGATGTGGCGGCAGTCACCGTGGATCATTTCCTCACCCACAGCAGCGGCGGCTGGGCGAACGACAAGGATGATCCCATGTTTAAAAAACCGCGAATGGATCACGCGGAGCTCATCGCCTGGGCGCTGGCGAACCAGAAGCAGACTCACAAGCCGGGAGAACACTTCGCGTATTCGAACTTCGGCTACTGCGTCCTGGGCCGCGTGCTGGAGAAAGTGATGAAGCTGCCGTACGACAAGGTGATCACACAGGAGGTGCTGTCGAAATGCGGCATCACGAGCATGCAGATCGGGGGCAACACGCTGGCGGAGCGGCGGCCGCAGGAGGTGATGTATCTCACGGCCAAACCGGGTGCGGCCTATGGCATGAATGTGGCACGCATGGACTCGCACGGCGGCTGGATCGCCACGGCGGGGGATCTGGTGCGCTTTGCCTCACAGCTCCCGGCGTTGCTCAATCAGGATTCGATTCATGCCATGACCACGCACGGTGTCAGCGAGAGCTACGCGCGCGGCTGGAACGTGAACCGGGTGCCGAACTGGTGGCACGGCGGATCGCTGCCGGGCACCTCCACGATCATGGTTCACACTGCCAAGGGGATGTGCTGGGCTGGGTTGCTCAATGGCCGCAGCGAGGGAATTGGACTCGCCTTGGACAAGCTGATGTGGCAGATGGGTGGCGTGGTGAAGGCATG
The DNA here is from genome assembly GCA_025360015.1 of Verrucomicrobiota bacterium. GTDB lineage: Bacteria > Verrucomicrobiota > Verrucomicrobiia > Verrucomicrobiales > Verrucomicrobiaceae > Prosthecobacter. Next base: position 179,732 of record JANYCZ010000021.1, read on the forward strand.
GGGAATGTGAGTGATCTGTCAGTTTTCATTTTTCTGTCCGTATTTTGTGCTCCTTTCCCCCCATACCATGACACCCCAGCAAAAAGCAGAATCCCTCGGCCTCGTTTTCACGAAGCAACCCCCCGCCTACCTGAACCTCTGCATCCGCAGCGGCAATCAGCTCCTCACCTCCGGCCATGTGAGTGATTTGAAGGGCAAGCTGGGAGCGGGTGTCTCGACGGAAGACGGCTACAAGGCGGCCAAGAATTGCGCGGAAAAGGTCCTGCGCTCTGTCTGGGACACGCACGGCACGCTGGACGGTCTCAAAGTCCTCAAAGTGCTCGGCTGCGTGAACTCCACGCTGGAATACACGGACCAGCATCTGGTCATCAACGGCTGCTCCGACCTGCTGCATGAGATTTTCGGTAAGGAAGGCGACGGCTACCACGCCCGCAGCGCCCTGGGCTTCGCGCAGCTCCCGACCGGAGCGGCGGTGGAGGTCGAGGCGATCTTTGAGGTCAAGGCCTGACCCGCACAGGGCCCAGCGCCTCGGGGTTGTCTTTTGGGCGGGAGTGGGTATGATTCCCGCCCCCAATGCCACTTGTCCACATCAAAACCTACGGCTGCCAGATGAACGAGCGCGACACCGAACAGGTGTCGCAGATGTTCGTCGAGCGCGGCTACACCATGACGGCACGTGATGAGGACGCGGACGTGGTGCTGATCAACACCTGCTCCGTGCGCGATCAGGCGGAGCAGAAGGCTCTAGGAAAGATGGGCATGGTGCGCCGCCGCCGCACACCGCTGGTCACCGGTTTCATGGGCTGCATGGCGCAGAGCCGTGGCAGCGAACTGGTGAACAAGGCGAACGTGGATCTGGTGGTCGGCACGCAGAAGTACCACCGCGTGGTGGATTATGTGGACGAGATCATCCGCGCCAAAGAAGCGAAGCAGATGGATGACGAGCGTTTTTCCATCGTCGATGTGGAGGAGGAAGCAGCCTCGCAAAACACCATCCGTGATCACACGCTGAAGGAAAAACAGGCGAGTGCCTTTGTGAGCATCATGCAGGGCTGCAACATGAAGTGCACCTTTTGCATCGTGCCCTACACACGCGGCGGCGAGCGGGGCCGGCCCATCGCGGACATTGTCGAAGAGGTGAAACGCCTCGCTGATCGGGGTGTGAAAGAAGTCACCTTGCTAGGGCAGATCGTGAATCTCTACGGCAGACATGAATTTCCGGCAGTGGATGGCAAGAGTCCCTTCGTGCAACTCCTTGAGGCGGTGCATGAGGTGCCTGGCATCAAGCGCATCCGCTTCACCAGCCCGCATCCCATTGGCTACAAGAAGGATCTTATCGAAGCTTTTACTTATCTGCCGAAACTCGCCGAACACGTGCATCTGCCCGTGCAAAGCGGCAGCGATGCCATTTTGAAGCGCATGCACCGGCCTTACACGGCGGCCAAATTCACGGAACTCGTCGAGCGCATCCGCACTGCACGGCCGGACATCGCGGTGACGACGGATGTGATCGTGGGCTTTCCCGGCGAGACGGAAGAGAACTACCTGGAGACGCGGCAGATGTTTGAAAGCATCGGTTTCGACAACGCCTTCGTGTTTCGTTATTCCAAACGCCGTGGCACGCCTGCGGCGGAGATGGAGGAGGCCATTCAGGTGCCGGAACGCGTCAAGGAAGAGCGGAACCAGGATCTGCTGGGGCTGGTGAATCGTATCGCACTGCCGATGTACACTGCCCTCGTTGGCAAGGAGGTCGAAATCCTTTGCGAAGGACCGAGCAAGACGAACGACCAGCGCCTCACCGGCCGCACGGGGTCGAACCGCATCGTGGTTTTCGATGGCAATCCCGAACGGCACACAGGGGAGATTTTCAAGGTGCGCATCGCTGAGGCGGGACACTTCACGTTGTTTGGCGATCCTGTCCTGCATGCATGAGTGCAGCGCTGCCAATCGAGCTGCGACCGCTGGTGCGCGAGCATGCAGCGGCGTTTTGCCGGTTGGTCATAGCGCTGGCGGAGTTCGAGAAATTGTTGCCGCCGGATGAAGCCGCGCAGGCGCGCTTGGTCGAGGATGCCCTGGGTGAAAAGCCGCGCATTGAGGTCTGGCTGGCGTTTGTAAACGAGGACACAGAGCCCTGCGGCTACATGATCCTGGTGGAGACGTATTCGAGCTTCCTGGCGCTGCCGACCTTGTACCTCGAAGACTTGTTTGTCCTGCCGGAGCGGCGGAAAGCAGGTGTGGGCGGTGCTTTGCTCAAAAAGGTGGTGAGCCTCGCGCATGCGCGGGGCTGCGGCCGGGTGGAGTGGACAGCTCTCGACTGGAATGTGAATGCGCAGCAGGTCTATGAGCGGCGCATCGGTGCCAAACGAATGAGCGAGTGGCTGCTCTATCGCATGACGTGCGAAGACATGCAGCGGCTGCTGGACGGCGAAACGCCTTAAAACGACATCGTCGGCACGTCGATCAGCGAATATACTTCGACGGGATCAGGCTGCCCCTTCACCGGATGGACACCGGCGTTTTGGTAGAACTGCAGGCCTTCCGCCCAGCCTTTGAGAAACGGCGCACCGGCCAGCACCGGCACCTGAAGTTTGCGGGTCAGGCTTTCGATACGGAATGTCACGTTCACGGCTTCGCCCACGGCGGTGTTCACTCCACGGCCCATGGCACCCAGAGCGACATCACCAATATTTAGGCCGACGTGGCAATGAACTTCCAGGTTCATGTTTTCCTTCAGCCATTTGCGCTTGGGGGATTCACTGGACTCGGGACTGCTCAGAATTTTGGCGGCTTCGGTGGCCTTCACGCGGGAGGAGATGTCATCTCCAGGCCAGTAGGCAAAGACGCCGTCACCGATGAATTTGTCGATGATGGCATCACGAGTTTTCAGAACTTTTTCACACTGCGCATACCATTCACGCAGCATGGCGGCCACTTCTTCAGCGCTGAGCTGGGAGGAGATGGTGGTAAAGTTGCGCAAATCGCCGACGAGCAGGGTGGCGCGCACGGTTTTCACCGGCAGCGCGATGGTGTGAAGCGACTGCGTGCTGACGTTGCTGGACTCGCTGGCAGGGCGTTCTTCGTCCTGGCTGTCAAAAATAAAGGTGCTGGTGCCGAACTGCACGCGATCCCCATGCCTTAGCGCGCGGGCCGTGGTCACGGCCACATCGTTGACAAAGCTGCCGTTGGCGCTGCCCAGATCGGAAACCCAAAACAGCTGCCCGTCACGCCGGATGGTGGCATGCTGACGCGACACACCGCCGTCCACCAGCCGGATGCTGGCGTCAGGGCTGCGCCCGACCAGATTGAAGTCTTCGAGAGCGATCTCGAGTTCTTTCTCCAGTGATTTGAGTGAGGCGCCCATGCAGGTAGTTAAACGGAATGCTCCTTTTGAAGCAATTTACATACCGCAAGTCAAGCGCGGTCGTCTTCCAGCTACAAGGTTTTTCGCAGGTTCTTTCGAAAGCCGTGATTCAACCTGAAAATCAAGTCTTATCATTCGACCGGGTTTATGGTTGGCAGCGACGATATATTTGCCATTGGCATGGGCATCTCCACCATGTGCCATGATGCTTTGGTTTTTTCGCAGACGAGTTTTGAGCGCCGTGTTTCCGGCGTTCCTGGCTGTCGCGGGCATGACGCAGGCCCACGTGGTGCCGAATATGACGGTCGAGGCGGATTTTGACTCCGCTGGTGGCTACTCGCTGCGCATCAATGTCGATCCTCGCACCTTTTTAGCTACAGATCCCACCTCGCTACCGCCGGTGCCAGCCTCATGGTATCGGGAGCAGACTCCCGGGCAGGTCGCAGCGACCCATGAAAAAGCGCAGGAATACCTCGCCAATGCCTTGGGAGTGCTGTTCAACGGGCAAAAGACGCCGCTGCCTGCCTGCAGAATCCGGCCCATGGACGGTGCTGACAACACTCCCCTAAAAGCCGACACGCAGGAAGTGCACCTGCTCGCCACAGCCAGCGGCCTGCTGCCCGCGAATGCGGCCACTTTTCAGATCGATTTTGCCAAGGATGCCAACACCAGCCTGATCCTGCTGCACACCCAGGCGGGAAAGCCAGAAATGCGTCCGCAGGTGGTTTTTCCCGGAGAGACCAGCCGCCCGTTTCAGCTCGCAGTGACCGCCGCCAAGGCCCGCGCGGATTCTCCGGCAGCCAAGAAGAATGGAATTTATCTCATCGTCGCAATCTCCGTGGCCTGCATCGTGGTGATCACCGGCTGGGGGCTGCTTGGCCGCTATCGGCATCACCATCGTGCGCATCGCAAACCCGGTGACGGACAAATGTGAACAACTCGGACTTGTTCATTAGTTGCTAAAGGGGTTAATCCTGTCCCCCCGCCGCATGTCAGATTCCTTCGTCCATCTCCATCTCCATACCGAATACTCGTTGCTAGACGGGGCGGTGCGCATTGATGCGCTCATGAAACGCGTGAAGGAGCTGGAAATGCCCGCCGTGGCGATGACCGACCACGGCAACCTTTACGGCGCCATCGACTTCTACATGGCCGCGAAAAAGGCCAAGGTGAAGAGCATCATCGGCTGCGAGGCCTACCTGGCCCCCGGCTCCATGGCGGACAAAAACGAGGTGGCGGGCCGCAAGCGCTCATCGCACCTCACGCTGCTGGCCTCCAGCAATGAAGGCTTTGAAAATCTCTCCAAGCTGATCACCAAGGGGCACCTCGACGGTCAGTGGTACAAGCCCCGCGTGGACAAGGACGCCCTGCGCGAGCATGCGAAGGGCCTGATCTGCCTCAGCGGCTGCATCAATGGCGAAATCAACGAGTTCCTCCTCTCCGACCGCAAAGATGAGGCGGAAAAAAGCCTGCTGGAGTTTCGCGACATCTTTGGCCCTGAAAATTTCTACCTCGAAATCCAGGACCACAACATGGAGGCCCAGCGCAAAAGCGCCCGGCAGATGATCGAGTGGGGGAAGCAGTACGACCTTAAGACCGTCGCCACCAACGACGTGCATTTCCTCAACCGCAGCGATCACGAGTCCCACGACATCATGATCTGCATCGGGACGGGCGCGAGCATCTACGATCAGAACCGCATGACCTACTCCCCGGAGGTCTATTTCAAGACCGCCGAGGAAATGCGCGCGCTTTTCTCCGAGGTGCCGGAGGCCTGCGATGCCACGCTGGAAATCGCCGAACGCTGCGATTTGAAGATCCATCTCGATTCAACCAGCATCGAGCGCTACCCGCAGTATCCGATGCCGGATGGCGGAGATCGAAATGAATACCTGCGCAAGCTGACGATGGATGGCCTTGAGCGGCGCTATGGCCGCGACCGTGCGCTCAATGACGAGACGCTGCATGAGCGCATGGAGGTGGAACTGGCCCTGCTGAAAGACAAGAACTTCACCAGCTACTTCCTCATCGTCTGGGACTTCATCAACTGGGCGCGTGAGCATGACATCCCGGTGGGCCCGGGTCGTGGTTCTGCCGCCGGATCGCTCGTCGCCTTCTGCCTCGGCATCACGGACATTGACCCGCTGCGATTTGAACTCGTGTTCGAGCGATTTCTCAATCCCGAGCGTGTCAGCCCGCCCGATATCGACATCGACTTCTGCCAGACGAGGCGGCCGGAGGTCATCCAGTACGTCCGCGAAAAATACGGCGACCTCAGCGTCTGCCATATCATCACCTTTGGTACGATGGGGGCCAAATCGGTCATCCGTGACGTGGGTCGCGTGATGGGCTGGAGCTACGGCGACAGCGACGCGCTGTCGAAGATGATTCCGAACGAGCTGAACATCGACCTGGAGGAGGCGGTGAAGAAAAACCCTGATCTCGCCGCGAAGCTGGAGGCCGATGGCAATGCGCAGGAACTCTGGCGGCATGCCACCTTCCTCGAAGGCCTCACGCGCGGCACGGGCGTCCACGCTGCCGGTGTAGTCATCGGGGATCGCCGCCTCGACAACTTCATCGCCCTCACGCGCGACAAGGAAGAAGCCATCCTCTCGCAATACGCGATGAAGCCGCTCACCGAGCTGGGCATGCTCAAGATGGACTTCCTCGGCCTCAAAACGCTGACGGTGATCCACGAAGCCGAGTTCTGGATCAACAAGCGCGTCCCCGGTTTCAAAGTGGCGGATGCGCCACTCGAAGACACCAAGACCTTCGATCTCATCAAGCGCGGCGAAACGGTCGCTGTGTTCCAGATGGAATCGGGTGGCATGGTCAATACGTGCAAGCAGCTCGGGCCCGACACCATCGAGGAAATCATCGCTATTCTGGCGCTGTATCGTCCCGGTCCGATGCAGTTCATTCCCGACTACATCAAGCGTAAGAAGGGTGAGGAGAAGGTGGACTACCCGCACCCACTGCTGGAGAAGATCTCCAAGGAGACCTACGGCATCCTGGTCTATCAGGAGCAGGTCATGCAGGCGGCGAACTTGCTCGCCGGCTTCTCCCTCGGACAAGCCGACTTGCTCCGCCGGGCGATGGGCAAGAAGGACGCCGCCGAAATGGCCCGCCAGCGTCTCATCTTCGTGGAAGGCTGTCTCAAGACGAACGAGATCCACGCCAAGCTCGCGAACTCGATCTTCGACTTGCTCGAAAAATTCGCGCAATACGGCTTCAACAAATCACACTCTGCCGCCTATGGGATTGTGACGTATCGCACCGCCTACCTGAAGGCGAACTACCCCGTGGAGTTCATGGGGGCGGTGCTCAGCTTTGAAATCAGCAATCCCGACAAGATCGCCAATTTCGTCAGCGAGTGTTTCGAGATGGGCATCAAAGTGCTGCCGCCGGACGTCAACAAATCATCGCTGAAGTTCGCCCCTGAACGGTTTGAAACGGAAGAGGCCGTGCCGAACGCTATCCGCTACGGTCTCAGCGCCATTAAAAACGTGGGTGAGGGCGCCATGGAGGCGGCCATCGCCGAGCGTGAAAAAAACGGCCCCTTCACCAGCCTCGAAGATTTCGCTGCACGGCTCGACAACCGTGCGGTGAACAAGAAGCTCATGGAGTCCCTCGTCAAAGCGGGGGCCTTTGACTACACCGGTGAGCTGCGCGCCGTGATGTTCGCCAAGCTTGAGCAGGTGCTCGCGTCAGCGACGTCGATGCAGAAGGATAAAAAAGCAGGGCAGGGCGGACTCTTTGATGACTTCGATCTGGCGCAGCCCAAGTCCAAGAAAAACGACGCTGCAGCGCCCTCGATCGTGTGGACGACGGATGAGGTGCTCGCTTTTGAAAAGGAATTGCTGGGCTTCTATGTAAGCGGCCACCCACTGGACAGTTACCGGGGTCATTTTGACTCGCCGAAGCTTACGAAGATCGGAGCCATCGAGGAGATCGACACCAAGGAAAAGGCGCACACCATCTCCATCGCCGGCATCATGAGCCAGCTTGAGGTGCGCTACTCCAAGCGCGACAACCGGGCTTTTGCCACCTGCAAGTTCGAAGACTTCACCGGCCAGGTCGAGATGATGTGCTGGAGCGACGACTACGAGAAGCTCAAGGATGTCCTGGCTGACGGTGCGGTGCTGGCCCTGCGAGTACGCGTGAGCAAGGATCAGAAGACCGACGGCAACCGCATTACTCTCAATGGTGCCGTGGCGCTCAAGCCCAAGGCTGCCAAACCGCGGAATGCCGGCGATCCGGATCCTTCCGAGCCACCACCGCCGAAGCCGACTGCTCCGCCCAAACCGTACGTTTTGAGGCTCAACACCAAACAGCACGACGTAACGGATCTTGAGCGTATTCAAGAGGTGCTGCTCGCCTATCCCGGCACCCTCCCGGTTTTCCTCGAAATCTCCCAGAACGGCCACAAAGCCCGGCTGGAACTCGATGAAAGTTTCCACGTCACTCCCGGCCCCGATCTTCGCCGTGCGCTGACGGTCTGGCTGTGATTTACTCCAGCGGTACGTTCACCTTCTCGCCGAGAAATTTGGGTTTGGTTCCCAGCACGTTCGCATCCAGCACCGCTTTGGCGCAGGCCAGTTTCTCCCGCAGAAACGTCTTCACCGAAAGTGCCGCCGGCACGTCCCGGGCATCCAGGCCGAATGCTTCCATTCCAAACGCCTGCGCCAGATAAATGGCGCGCGCATTGTGAAATCGCTGTGAAACGAAAATCACGCGCTGCTGGCCAAAGACCTCCCGAGCCCGCACCACTGAGTCCAGCGTGCGAAATCCAGCGTAGTCGCAGACGATCTTCTCCACCGGCACGCCCATCTGCATCAGCGCGCGTTTCATCTCGGTGGGTTCGTCGTAGCCTTGCGTGCCGTTGTCACCGCTGACGATCAGCGCCTTGACCCGGCCTGCTTTAAAAAGCGCCGCCGCAGCCTCCATGCGTGGGAGAAAGAAGAGATTTGGCCTGCCGTCTGTGGCTCGTGGCGAAGTGCCCAGCACCACCGCCACAGGAGCAGAGGGCACGGCTTCCACCGCCTCAAAACTGCGGCCTGTGGCAGCCCGCGCGGTCCACCACTCGCAGCCAAACATGGCACCCAGACCCAGTGCGGCCAAAACGGCGAGGCCCAGCCACCAGCGCTTGCGGGTTGTTTTCATGCCAAACTCCTCCCGCCAGTTCACACAGCCTGCAAGCCGGTGCTTCTATCATTTTGCCAAATCGCATTCGCGGCGCACTGTCTGGGAACACATGCGCCCCAACCGTCCAGACCAGCCCACCGCCCGACAGAACCGCCACTCCCGCTCTGACAACCACGTGCGTGTCTATGAAGAGGGAGACATCACCGCAGTTCTCGAAGGCAAGACCAGCCCGCTCGTCCTGATCCTCGACTGCGTGCAGGACCCGCACAATCTGGGTGCCTGCCTGCGCACGGCGGATGCCGCAGGGGTTTGCGCCGTGATCATGCCAAAGGACAAGACCGCGCCCATCACCGAGACCGTCGTGCGCGTGGCCTGTGGCGGGGCGGAAAACATCCCGCTCATCCGTGTCACCAATCTGGTACGCGCCATGGACAAGCTCAAGGAGCTCGGCATCTGGCTCGTCGGCACCGCCGATGAAGCCACGCAGAGCCTCTACGATCTCGATCTCAAAGGCGGCATTGGCATCGTCATGGGGGCGGAAGGTGACGGCATGCGCCGCCTCACGGGCGAGCACTGCGATTTCCTCGTCAAGATTCCCATGGGGGGCAAAGTGGATTGCCTCAATGTCTCCGTGGCCACCGGTGTGTGTTTGTTTGAATGCGTCAGGCAGCGGCAGCCGAAGAAGTGAGTGCGGAACGAAACATCGTTGTGCTCACCGGCGCGGGCATGTCCGCCGAATCCGGCGTCCCCACGTTTCGCGGCGTGGACGGTCTGTGGGAAGGTCATCACATTGAGATGGTCGCCTCGCCGGAGGGCTTCGCCCGCGATCCGGAGCTGGTGCATCGCTTTTACAATTTGCGTCGAGCGGCGTTGAAGACCGTGGAGCCCAATGCGGGGCATCTCGCGCTGGCGAGACTGGAGCGTGAATGGCGTGGCAGATTTCTGCTGGTCACGCAAAACGTGGACGATCTGCATGAACGCGCCGGCAGTGAAAGGCTCATTCACATGCACGGCGAACTGCGCAAAGCACGTTGCGAATGCTGCGGCGAGGTTTCATCTTGGACCAAGGAACTATCATCCGTCACGCGCTGCCTTGCGTGTGGTGAGGTCGGCGGCATGCGTCCGCACATTGTCTGGTTTGGTGAGATTCCTTTCGAGCTGGAGACCATCATGACCGCGCTGAAGAGCGCGGACATCTTTCTCTGCATCGGCACCTCCGGTGTCGTTTATCCGGCGGCTGGATTTGCGCGGCAGGCCGCGAGTCGCCCGGACTGCCGTCTCATCGAGATGAACATCGAGCGCACTGAGATCTCCCGGCACTTCCATGAGCACATTGTCGGCCCGGTGTCCGTTGAACTGCCTGTACTTGTGGAGAAATCGCTGATGGAGTGAGGCTCTTCAAAACGGCCCAGGCCCAAAGAGCGCGTCCTTGATGTCCTGATCGTTCACTTCCGCGCTGTCACGACGGCGCGGTGGTGGTCCGCCCGGACCTCCGGGGCCACGTCCACGTTGTCCCGGCTCTTCCGGTGTGCTGCCGATCACGATGTCCCAAGTGCCAACGAGTTCCTTGCTCTCCGCGCTCATGGGTTTGAACTCACGAATGACGGAGAGGCGCTGCTGCTCCGTGCCCATGCTGCGCAGGATGCCGTCGCGGTCATTCTGCGGCACGCCGGCGATGAACAACTGAGTGGTGAGCATGCTCTTTTCGTTCTGCTTCACGCGCACATGCCAGTGAATGGTGCGCCCGGTGTAGAGGCCCGGTTTGATGGTGCGGAAGCGGTATTCGCCTTTCGCATTGGTTTCGATTTTGCCATAGCCCTGAAACTGCGGATCGCGTTCCTTGCCCGGCTGCGTGCCTCGGCTGTGGATGTAGCAGCCGTTGTTGTCCGATTGCCAGAGTTCGACCACGGCGTTTTGAATGGGCTTGCCATCCACGTTGAGCAGGCGGCCGCCGAACTCGGTGATGACCCCGCTTGCGGGGGCTTTCCCGCCGGTGATCAGGGTGAGATCGTTGTCCTGATCGAGCGGCAGATGGTCGGGATAATACGGTCCTTCCGTCGCACGGGGAGTGAGTGCAAGCGCCTCGGCATACACGCTGCCGGTGATGATCCCGCCGGTGGTCAGGAGCAGGCTGTGAAGCAGCCTGCGACGGCTGAGCGGAATGTGAAAGGGGTGAATCGGGATGCTCATGAGTGGGGCGTGGTGCCTGTCAAACACAGCGATTCCGCATTGGTTGCGTCTAAACGATGCCGAGTTTCTTTTCGATGTCCTCCAGCGGCAGGCCCTTGGTCTCCGGCACCATGAGGCGCACCCACACGAGTTGCAGAACCATCATGCCGCAGAAAAAGACGAAGACCCAGCCGGGCGCAAAGGCCGAAACCATCTTGGGGAAAAACGTCGTCAGCAGCGCGGCGAAAATCCAGTGCGTGAAGCTGCCCAGTGACTGGCCTTCGGCACGGTATTGGTTCGGAAAAATCTCCGCGATGAACACCCAGATGACCGCGCCCTGACCAATGGCATGCGCGGCGATGAAGGTAAAGATGCACACGGGGACGATGGCGTAGTGCTGGGTGAAAAACGCCCAGGCGCACAGCCCGAGCGATGCGATGTAGCCGAACGAGCCGATGTAAAGCAGCGTGCGCCGTCCGAGGCGGTCGATGAGCCACAGGCCGACGAAGGTGAAGACGAGATTGGTGATGCCAATGCCCACGGACTGCAGCAGCGCCGCCTTGGCACCGAGCCCGGTCAGTTCAAAGATGCGCGGGGCAAAGTAGAGGATGGCATTGATGCCGGAGAGCTGGTTGAAAAACGCGATGAAGAACGCCAGCAAGATGGGTACGCGCAGCCGTCTGCTCCAGAAGCCATGCCCAGCCACATGACTCTCCGTGGCAGCGGCCACGATGTGATCGGCGGTGGCTTGGATTTGCGCCTCACTCGCGCCGGGTTGAATGAGCTTCAGCACGGCAATGCCTCGTGCACGGTCCTTCTTCCGCGTGAGCAGCCAGCGCGGGCTTTCGGGAATGGCGAAGCATAGCAGCAGATAGACCAGTGAAGGGATGGCCGCGACCCCAAGCATCCAGCGCCAGGCATTTTCGCCGATACCACCAAGCAGGTAATTCGACAAAAACGCAACGACGATGCCAAAGACGATGTTGAACTGGAACATGCCCGCGAGTCGTCCGCGATACTCCGGCGGCGCAATCTCAGCGATGTACAGCGGCGCAGCGATGGTGGAGATGCCAATGCCGAGTCCACCAATGAAACGCGCGATGATAAGCGACCAAACCTCCGGCGCGAGCCCCGACCACACCGCCGAAATGAAGTAAAGCACGCCCACGCAGATGAGCGTTGCCTTGCGTCCCCAGCGGTCGGTCGGCCAACCGCCGACCACTGACCCAAGCACAGTGCCGTACAGCGCCGATGCCATGGCGACACCGTGCAGCGTGTCGCTCAGTCCCCATAGCGACTGGATGGTCTTCTCCGCACCGGAGATGACGACCGTATCAAAGCCAAACAAAAATCCAGCCAAAGCCGAGACAAAGGACCAGAAGAAGATGTGTGAGACAGGGGCTGAGGCGGTGGGTGTCATGGCCTTGTAAAGTGATGTGGGAGGGAGCGGCATGGAGCAAGCTGCGAGGTTCACCAAGCAGGCTTGGCAATGACCGGCTTCTGGCCTGTCGCCTGCACTTCATACCAGCCGGGAAAGCCGCGCCATTTCACCCTGCCTTTGGCATTCGTTTTTAAAGTGACCTCAGTGTGCCAGCGGCGGCCGATCCACTCTTCCAACACCTCGCCGCGCTTGCGGATGCTCCAGTCCTTGTTCCAGGACGCTGCTTCGGGTTTCCAGTGCGAGCCTTCCCAAAAGCCCCAGAGCAGAAAGCTGGTGTAAGCCGGATGACTGAAGGCCGCGATGAGCACATCGCGCGTGTAGTCTGCCGCGAGTTCCTCATCCTCCGTGGTCATGATGTCATATTCGGTGATGCACTGATGCGGCACCACCTCGGCAAAACGATCCGTCACCGCGAGCAGATGCTCCGGCGAAGGCAGGTAGCTCTCATGAAAGTGCGCCTGATTGCCGAGGCCGTACACAGTGAGTCCCGCTTCATTGAGCGCCTGAATGTACTTGAGCGTGTCGTCACATTGCGGGCCGGGACGGAACACCTGGTCCTCGTTGACGCAGAAAGGCAGTTGAGTCAGCGATCTTGCCAGCGTGAAGACCTCGCGGTCGAGCTGCTCCAGACGCGGGCGCTTGTTCAGCATGTCCGCACCGTTCCAGGCAATGGGGTGATTGATCACATCCCACTCGATGACGCGGTCTTTCACAAACTCCAGCCGCTCTTTCACACTGGCGAGCGTTCGCTCGCGAATGACCGTGCTGTCTTTGACATCGTGCAGATTGAACGGCGTGGCCACCTGCATGAGGTAGTGACCGCGCACAGGAATGTGGCGCTCCGCGAGCCAGGCAAAAGCCTGGTCCAGCTCCGCATTCCGCTGGGCCTTGCGCTTTTCATCAAAATCCGGCGACCAGTTGCCATCCTTCAAATCATTCTCAAACACCACGATGCTGAAGAGGCGGTCAATGATCTCGCGATAGCGTTTGTCGTCCTCGCTCTCACTGCTGAAGCGCTTGGCCACTACGGCGGAGCCAAACTCGAACGCATGACGGTGCAGGGTGAGTTTCACCTCGGTGTTGGCCACCGGTTTGCCGTCATCACCCATCACGATCATGGAGAGGTCCGCCTTGCGATACTGCTCGATGCGTTCCAGTGCCGCCTTGCGCCAGGGCGCATCCAGCTCACGGCCTGGATAGCTGCGTTTGGTCAACTTGGCGCGTGGAAAGCTGCTGACGTCCGTGGTGGCCGGATACTTGAGCACGCGAATGCTTTCGACCTCGATGCTCTGCTCCTTCTGTCCGCACAGCAGCACGACGGCGGCCTTGCCCGCCGGAATGTCCTCGCTGGCGACGAAGGTCACCGGTTGCTCCATCCACTCGGGATGAATGTCCACTCCGATAGTATTGCTAAACGAGGTGTAAGGCGCGGTGCGCAGCTGCAACTTTGCCAGCACCTCGCCTGACTCCGCACTGCCGACAACCCGTGCCTTGATGATCCCCAGTACCCGCTCATTCTTCGCGATGCCCTCGGCTACGGAAGCTGTGAACTGGGCCGTGTAAGCCTTGGCGGCATCCGGCTGCGTGATGGTAATCCGCTTCCCGGGCGTCAGGTCCTCCGCCTTCCCGGCTGTCGCGAATACAGATACCTCCAGGGCACCTTCACCACGTACATCCGTCCCTCCTCGCGGAATCTCCAGCGCATGCAGCCGGCAGAGCGTGATGAAAAAGAGAACGGTCAGGAAGCTCAGTCGTTTCATGGTGGAAGCGCACCTACCTCCGGTTCTGCAGGATTCAAGCAGGGAAGGGGGCCGCGCCTGCACAGCGTCATCTTGTCGCCTTCCTGGTTGCTCCTTCGAACGCACGCCTGCATCATGCCGCATGAGCATTGAACAAATTACCGCCCGTATCTGTGCGTTTCGTGACGCCCGGGACTGGATGCAGTTTCACAGTCCGAAGGAACTCGCCATCGCCATCACGGCGGAGGCAGGGGAGCTGCTGCAGCATTTTGTCTGGCAGCAGCCTGGGCAGATCGAGCAGCGAGTGAAGGACAAGCTGCCCGAACTGAAGGATGAAATGGCCGATGTGGGCATCCTGCTTTTTGAACTCGCGCACAATCTTGGCGTCGATCTCGGTCAGGCGATGCTGGACAAGGTCGAGCGCAATGAAACGCGCTATCCCGTGGCCAAGGCACGCGGATCAAACGCCAAATACAACGAGCTGTGAGCGAGGCCGAAGTTCCAACACCGCATCGCCGCCGCGCGCGTTATTCCGGTAAAAATCCGCAGCGCTTCGAGCACAAGTACAAGGAGCTGAATCCAGAGCGCTACGCCGAGACTATCGCCAAGGTGCGCGCCTCCGGCAAAACGCCCGCCGGGCAGCATGTGCCCATCTTGCTGAGCAAGATCCTGCAAATCCTCGCCCCGCAGCCCGGTGAACGCGCCGTGGATTGCACACTCGGCTACGGCGGCCACGCTGGTGCGCTGCTCAATGCCGTGCAACCGGGCGGCACACTGCTCGCGCTTGATCAGGACCCCATCGAGATCGTGCGCACGGAGGCACGGCTTCGCTCCGGTGGCTGTGAGGAATCGGCGCTTGTGGTGAAGCGCATGAACTTTGCCGGACTGCCCCGCGCCCTCGGCGAACTCGGCTGGAGCAACGGTGCCGATGTGCTGCTCGCCGATCTCGGCTGCTCTTCGATGCAGTTCGACAATCCCGCCCGTGGTTTCAGCTTCAAGCACGACGGTCCGCTGGACATGCGCATGAATCCACAGCGCGGCGTCTCCGCACGTGAACTGCTGCAGAAACTCAGCGCCGATAAATTCACCGCTATCCTCAATGACAATGCCGACGAGCCGCATGCGAAACTGATCGCGCAGGCGTTGGCAGAGACGGATCACGCAACCACGCGTTCGCTGGCTGAAGCCGTGCGGCGCGCGCTGCCTCACCGGGTGAGTGAAGAAGATCGTGAGATCACCGTGCGCCGCGTCTTCCAGGCCCTGCGCATCGCCGTGAATGAGGAGTTCACCGCACTCGACACCTTCCTGCGTCAACTCCCCGCTTGCCTGCGCCCCGGTGCCCGTGTCGCCATTCTCACGTTCCATTCCGGTGAAGATCGCCGCGTGAAGCATCTCTTCCGCGAAGGCCTGCGCAGCGGCGTCTTCAGCGCCACCAACGACGAAGTCATCCGCCCGTCTTCGCAGGAAACCCGCGACAATCCACGCGCGGCACCAGCGAAGCTGAGGTGGGCGGTGAAGGCGTGAATTGAGCTGCGTTCGTTGCGCAAACAGGTGGCTGGTTATCGTATGAGTGAGCCATGTTTTCCCCCGCTCGCATCATTCTTTTAGGTGTTCTCTGTTTTCCCTGGACCTCTTTTGCCGCCCTGCAGGAAACATGGGAGACGGGCTATGTGAAAGAAGATGCCACCGGGCCGCAGGTGCTGGGGTATTGGAAGTTTGATGGCGAATCGAAGGACGTGACGCTGCATGGGGCGGTCTTGAATTCGAAAGGAAAATTTGGCGGGGCTTTGGAGTCGTTTCCAGGGTTTCCGGTCGATGACAAACGGCATGCTGCCGTGGTGGCGGTGAAGCCTGTCAAAGGTGGGTTCACACTCGAGATGTGGATCAAGCCGAAAGCGGTGTTTGAACCGAAGCTGCGCTGCTTCCTGCTGGATAAGAAGTATGTCGATCACACGGACTACCAGTGGCAGATTGGCGATGCGGACAAAGGGGGGCTGCGGCGCATGTGGATGACGCTGGGTTTTGGCGCGGAGTCGAAGACGATCTACTCGATGCCATTCAAGCTGGAGCCGGATGTATGGCAGCATGTGGCCTTCACGTACGATGGCGCGGGGGACGGAAGGTTTTATCGCAATGGCGTGGCTTCAGGTGGTGCGAAGCTGGCAGGATATGGGCCCGTGACTCCGGGGACGAAGCCGCTGAGCATCGGCGACCGGCTGGGCAGCAATTACGGCGGCTTCCCCGGATTGATCGACGAAGTGCGCATCTGTGAAGGCATGCTGAGCTTTGAACGTGTGTCCATGCAGATCGTTTCAGGTCGCAGCGTGTGGCGGCGCATGGAGTCTGCCAAGCCGCTGGAAATCGTCTGCACCAATCTGCAACGTGACACACTGAAGGCGGCGAAGCTCAAAGTGAGCCTCGGTGGCAGGACGGAGGACTTCATCGTGCCTGATCTGGCGGCGGGGAAGAGCTTCACGGCCAAATACATGCTGAACACGGCGCTCAAGGCGGATGAGTATGAATTAAGGGCACGGTTTGAGACGGGCGATTACGCCACCGAACAGTCCACCACACTGAAACTGGTGGCGCGTGTGCCGGAACGCATGCCGGTGATCATGTGGGGTGCGAGCGGCAATGACATTGCCCGCGTGAAGGACATTGGGTTCACGCATTTCATTGGTCTGGGAGCGGACTACAGTGAGATGTGGCATCAAAAGAAGATCGTTCCTCCGGCCAAGCCGGAGGTGATCGCGAAGAACCGCGCGATGCTGGACCAAGCGCTGGCCAATGGCCTTGAAGTCATCGCCAGTCTCTCGCCCGCGCATGCACTGGAGGCGGAGCCGAAAAATCTGCGCGTAGGCCGTGACGGCAAACCTTACGCACGGCCAGACATCTGCGCATCGCTGCCAGATTTCCCATCCTTTTTCCAGGTGGTGGGTATGAGCGTGACAAAGGCCTATGGCGATCATCCCGCCTTCACCACGGCGTTGATTGATTCGGAAGTGCGCGATAACAGCCAGGTGAGCTTCAATGCGGTGGATGTGGAGGCGTATCGTAAATTTGCGAATGCGGACATCCCCACCGAAGTGACTGCGAAGTGGGGCGTGGACTGGACGAAGCTGAAGGACTTTCCGGCGGATCGCGTGATCGCGGACGACCATCCCATTTTGAAATACCTGCGCTGGTTCTGGACCGTGGGGGATGGGTGGAATGGTTTGCATACGGCGCTGCACAAGGGGGTGAAGAGCAGCAAGGTGTGGACGTTTTTCGATCCGGCGGTGCGGCAGCCGAGCATTGGCGGCGCGGGCGGGGGTGTGGATGTGATCTCGCACTGGACCTACACTTATCCTGATCCGCAAAAGATAGGAATGTGCGCGGATCAACTTTTCGCCATGAGCGCGGCGAGTGGCAGGAACCAGCGGGTGATGAAGATGACGCAGCTCATCTGGTATCGTTCTCAGACTGCACCGATGGGGAGCAAGGCTCCGGGCGATGTGGTGGCGTGGCAGGACCATGATCCTGAGGCGGCTTACATCACGATTGCGCCGATGCATTTGAAGGAGGCGCTGTGGACGAAGATCTCCCGGCCGATTCAAGGGATCATGTATCACGGATGGCAGTCGCTCGTTCCCACGGACAGCCCCGGCGGCTATCGCTTCACGAATTCAAACACCGCGCCGGTGCTCAAACAGCTCCTGCACGACGTGATCGAGCCGCTGGGGCCCACACTCATGGCGATCCCCGATGAACGCAGTGAAGTGGCGTTTCTGGAGAGCTTCACCTCGCAGATGTTCGCGCATCGCGGCAGCTACGGCAGCAACACCGACTGGGCGGCAGATGTGTGGCTGGCGCTGCAGCATGCACACGTGCAGACGGACATTATCTATGAAGAAACCCTGCTCAAAAGTGGATTGAGTGGTCGCAAGGTGCTGGTGATGCCATTTTGCGATGTGCTCACGAAGTCCTTGGTCACTCGCATTCAGGACTGGCAGAAGAAAGGCGGCAAGATTGTAGCAGACGAATTCCTCTGCCCCGGGCTCAAAGCCGACTTCACCCTGCCGAGCTACAAGCGTGTGAAGAAGGCCGACGAAGACAAAGCCAGGGTGCTCGCCATGGCGCAGACCGTGGGGGGCTTTGCGCTGCCGCAGAAAGCCATGTGCGACAATCCAGAGATCATCGTGCGCACGCGTAAATTTGGCGATGCCACCTACGTCTTTGTCATCAACGACAAACGCGAGTTCGGCAGCTACGTGGGCCAGCATGGGCTTGTAATGGAAAATGGGCTGCCATCGAGCGGAGTGGTGAGTTTGAAGGCGGAAGCGGCGAATGTGTATGAACTGACGGGCACGCAGTTCATTGTGCCGAAGCGTGGCGCAGACGGTGTGATGAGCTGGCCGGTGGAGCTGGGGCCTTGTGATGGGCGCATCTTCATGGTGCTGCCGAAGCCGCTGCTTGGCTTGAAGCTGGAGGTGCCGGAGAACGCGGTGGCGGGCAACAGCGCGAAGATTGCCGTCGGCATCACCACCACTCAAGAGGTGCCGACCAAGGCGGTGATTCCGGTGCGCGTGGACATCCGTGATGCGAGCGGGAAAGCCACGGAAGGGAGCGGGTTTTATGCCGCTGAGAATGGCATCGTTGAAATCAAACTGGACCTTGCGCCTAATGAGGATCCGGGCACATGGGAAGTGCGGGTGAAGGAACTGGCGAGCGGGATGGAGGCGCGGAAGTGGATGCGCGTCACCACAAAGTAGTCACTTCAAAATGGTGCGCGGAGAGGGATTCGAACCCCCGATTCGGAAACTCCCCCTTCTTGTGGCTGTACATTTCGCGATTCACTAGGCAAAGAGCAACTTCAATGTCATTGACTGCCATCCGCGCTTGTCTTAGTTTCTGTCTTAGACTTTATGGCCAGCATTTGGAAACACCCCGAAAGCAAATACTTCTTCGCCAAGTTTCGCGACAAGGACGGGCGCTATCGTAACGCTTCCACTAGGAGCACGAATCGGAAGGAAGCTCTCAAGTTGGCGGAAGAATTCGAGGCGGTTGCCAATGCCAGGCGCACAGCCACGCAATGCCGCCGAGTAATCGCCCGCCTGCATGCCGAGATAACGGGCGAGGTCCTTCCGAGTTCTTCCGTTCGTGCATTCGTTGCGAACTGGCTCAACGAGAAAGCTGGCACAGCCAAGGCCACACAAGCTTTCTACACCAGCAGCACGTCAAGGTTTCTCGCCCACCTTGGCCCGCTTGCCGATGATGAGCTTTCAATGATCTCCAAGGATCATTTGGTTGCCTTTCGTAATGCCCTTATGGCCCGCCTTTCTCCGAAGGCCACGAATCATTATCTCAAGGTCGTGAAGATGCTTTTCCGTGCTGCCAAACGTGACGGATACCTTGTGGATGACCCTTCGGAATTTGTCGAAACGGTGAAGGACAAAGGCCACGATAGGAAGCGCCGCCGTCCCTTCACACTCGATCAAATCCGCGCAGTGCATGCCGTGGCAGATGAGGAATGGCGCTCCATGATTTTGTTCGGCCTCTATACAGGCCAGCGTATTGGAGACATTTCCCGCCTTACATGGGCAAACGTCGATCTTGATAAGGAGCAAATCAGACTGGTCACCCGCAAAACTGGCGCTGTTCTTGCGATTCCAATTGCCGCACCGCTCAAGGCACATTTGGAAACCTTGCCCACGCCGGACGTTCGCCCCGAACTCGCTCCCTTGCACTCTCGCGCATTCGCCATTGTCACTGAGCAGGGCAGGAGTGGAACGCTGTCCAATCAGTTCGCCGACCTTCTTGCTGCCGCTGGCCTTCGTGAGAAGAAGCCACATCGCGTCACATCAGGCGAAGGCCGTGACGGTCGCCGAGAGTCGGAGATGCTGTCTTTCCACAGCCTGCGTCATACTGCCGTTACTGTGCTCAAAGAGGCGGGCATTCCTCACGCTGTTGTGCAAAAGCTCATCGGCCACGAGTCTGCGCAAATGTCCGAACTTTACACAACGGTGGGCGAGGAATCACTCGTGAAGGCTGCCGCCGCGTTTCCCGTGCTGTGATCCTCGCGGCCATTGCGGGATTTTTTCCCGGCTCAGAAACCATTCCACAGGGGTTCCGCTCTTGGCTTGCTGTCTTTGATGCACCGCCTTCCTGCTACCCCTCCAAAACTGCTCCACAGAAACACGCAGCACCTTTTTTCAAGGTGTGATGGCGTTCATGATCTTGGCGCAACTCTCGTATAGCCGCCGCTGCTGTTCCTACTTTTTGCGTTGCCGTAGTGTTGCCACTTTTTGATACTACAGCCCGCCCGCTGCCGATTGCCGCCCTTCACATCTTCCCGGCCATGAGCGCAGAGACTCTTTCCATCCCTCGCGCCCGCCGCTCAGAATCAGTGCCACTCTCGTGTTCAACTCTGAAACCATTCCCGAATTGAATCCGAAAGAGCACCAAGACGAACTGCATTGTGGACTGTCCAGGCGACTCCCCTCGCAACAATACCCGGCCGTTTGTCAGGACTCGCTTTTGGTAACTCGTCCATTAATTCCCTTAATACTTTACGCTCTTTGCTGGGTATCTTCGCTGACTTCAGTTGCGCTTCAATTTGGTTGTAATCGCCAATCTGAACATTGCCACCAGAGACATTTCCGAGGACTCCGCTAAAAGTTCCGATGTGGTAGTTTGTTTCGTTTTTCATGACAGTTGTCTTCTCGTGTTGGCTAAATGTCATTCCCTCACCCAAGACTCCATCGGCCTCTAACCTTAAAGTCCAGTCCAGGATGGTATTACGGACGGCATCCAGAATTCCGACTAGGCTGGTCTTCTGTAGAATTAACATTGGAGGGGTGATGACTCTTTCTATCGATGCGCAAACCTCAGGCGAAACGGCTTGGCCTATCATGCCTTTAGAACGCGACATCTCCTGAACCTCGGCAATGGATTGTTTGCAGGTACTTTGGATGTGACGCACATTTGGAAACTGCATCCAGATATTATTATAGGGATTGAACATTTTGAGTTCGCCGTAGAGAACGCGGTATTCGGGAATTTTAACATCACCGGAGTATCCATATAGTTCGTGTCTGCACCACGAAATCCAGTCTGTGAGTTTGAGCTTCGTTGCTACGGCAAGGGACTTGCGAAGTAGGCTGCCGAGATCTGTCTCGGCGTCCATAGCCTCCGACTGTAACTCCAGAACGAGTGAACTCATGTTGTGTAATTAAATGCGCGTAGAGATGCCTACGACCCGAAGATGATTATGGATGCAAGGTGGATGTCAAGATCGAAGGCAGGGCACATGGATGTGCGTTATCGCTGCTAAGCAACTTTCAGCGCCGCCTTCACTCGTTGAACCGTGCTGCCCCCCTTGCCAGTGATCTTGGCCGCATTGCGCACGCTCTGGCCTGCCTTCAAGGCGCGGGCAATGTCCGGGTGCTTTGCCACGAGTTCCTTGGATCCCAGCGCCGTTCCTTCCGGCCTGCCCAGTTTCACGCCTTTGCGCCGTGCTTCGTCCAGCCCGCTCTTGATGCGCTCCACGAGCGTTTCCTTCTCCGCCCTCGCCATTTCAGCCAGCAAGGCCAGCATGATAGCCGCTGCGGGATTGCGCTTCCCGCTCGCCATCAGGGTTTCAATGCTGTGAGCGTGCCAGTAGAGCGAAACGCCGCACTGCTCCAAAGTCTCCACGAAGGCATGCGCCACACTTGGCCGACGCGCCACGCGGGAAATCTCATGCACCAGCACCTTCTTGATTTTGCCCGCCCGTGCTAATTCCTCGATTCGCGCAAGGCCGGGGCGCTCGTCTCTGTCCGCACTGCCTGAAACCGTTTCCTCGCAGACTTCCACCACCTCCCAGCCCTTCGACTCCGCCACGGCGCTGAGTTCATGCTTTTGGCGCTGTGTCTCCTGCTTGTTGGTGGAGACGCGGACAAGGATGGCGGCAGGAATCGTTTTCATGGCGTTTGGTTCGTGGTTGTTCCACAATGCCGAGTGTATTCAAAAAAACAAATGAAAAAAAGAATACACCGTTTCTATTCTCTTTGCATTCGCGCTCCCTGCGCAAATCTACTCGCTTTCGGCTGACTGATTATTTGAATACATCTTTGCCTGAAGCCTACGCGCAGATATTTATTCTATCCATTCAACCTCCTCAGTATTTCCATTGGATGGAATTTGCTGATCTCATTCATGCACTCCATCGCGCTGGAAAGGAGGTTGAATTTTTGGTTCGACACTTTTCAGCTAAAATGCTAGGAGTATAACCTGATGGAAATACCCTTCATTGCTCCCTTCGCAAAACTCATTATAGGAAATTGCTTGGGGGCACTTCTTCTTCTTGGGCTCTTCTTTTGGTTAGGTTTTCGGAAACTGCTGCAGAAGCTGGAGGAGAACTCAACCTTTCGGGCTTGGTTGGCCGGTTCGGAATCGATTTTCACATTAGCAGTGGGGGCAAGTATCGGAGTTTTCGATCTTTACAAGCTGACCGCTTGGCAGGAGGAATCCAAATCTCTTCCTGGCGGAATGTTTTTCCTCGTATTGTCATTGGGGCTCATTTGCTCCGTGAAATCAGCCCTTTGGATCATCAAAGAAAAAGACAAGGCTAAAATTATCGCACTGGAGAAGGACATTGAGGCCGCAAACCTCGATTTAGAAAAAATCACCGAAGAACGAGAGTGGCGAACTTGGCTTAGCGCAGTGATTGGGGGGCTTGTTGAATCCAAATGCAAAAAATTGCGCGAACTTGGAAAACGCGAATCTGTCACTGTTGATGAGTTTCTTAGAGAGCTGGATCCACAAGCGCAAATCAAACTCACTTTAACGGTCCTGCATGAGCTTTTTCGCACTCGGCTAAAGCCAAACATGAGCTTGCGGCTCGCCGTTTACTTGGAGCAGGATGGTTATCTTGCCCCATTTTATGCTTGGAACGGCCAGATGTCAGACTGCTTCTCAGGAAGCTCAAAGGATCATATGCTGATCAACGACCCCAGCGGATCGCGCACGCTCATGACGCAATTGTACCACAGCACCGAAACTTTTCGGCTAGTGAGCGATTGCCAGATGGCGAGTCAGCGGAACGAATTCACATTTCTTCGACCTGATCAGCAAGATCGCATCAAGAGCATTGTGGCAGCCAAGAAGATTATTTATAGCGATAAACGAAGAATTGTGATTTTAACAATGGATTCAGACCAAAATAATTTTTTTGAGCAAAAGGAAAAAGAGGCAATCAAATTAAGCCTAGACGTAATGCCGCTAAGCAAAAGAGGAGGCGTTGAAAAAGAGCGCTGTACAAATGAACTGCACGGTTAACTGAAGGTGGATGCACACAGCATCCATCCATGATTCTCAGCCCGCAGATTTTGAACCCTCTCTTCAGGC
>JANYCZ010000070.1 GCA_025360015.1 Verrucomicrobiota bacterium
GCATCGCATGGGACAGCATCCGCCTGATTTGCCGGGCAAGCACGCCAAAACCTCAACTCGCCCCCCACCCCTTTCGCGCCTCTCTCCCTTGTTACTTCAAGGCTTGCCCCTCATTCGGCACGGCCTATGGGATGCCTGTGAGCGCTAAACATTGGCGAAAACGAGACGACCGGCACCTGCCGGAGCTGCGTTATTTGAACAGCCCTTTCAGCCCCTTGAAGGAATTGATCAGCCCCTTGGCCTTGTCCTCAAGGTCATTGCCCAGCAGGTGTTCCAGCTTGATCTGGATGTCCGGCTTCACCTCGGGATGCGACAGCGATCCAGTCACGGTGAGATCAAAGGTGAGGCGGCCCCGGCTGTCGGACAGGGCTTCCACCGCGAGCTGAGAGAGTGCCCGGTTGATGCCACGGCTGGCGATGCCCTGCATCAGGCTTTGCTTCAGCGCATCGCCACAGGACAGGCGTGTGAGCAGGCCCTGCTGATCCTTGGCAAAGTCCATCCACGAGTCGCGCTTGATGGTGTACTCGTAGTCCGGCAGCACAAACTGGGTGTCGTCCATGAAACGCATCGACTGCTCGCGGTAGAGGATGTGGGCATGCACATCCTGCGCCAGCATGCCGCCGATGCGGATGGCGCTGAGGTCGATGCCATACTTCGCGAGCTTCTCCAGATTCGCTTCTGCGGTTTCACCAATGGTCATGTTGCCGCCGATGGAGGAGCCACGGTCGATGATGAGGTTCAGATCCGCTGCGGGCGACCACAGTCGCGTGGTGGGGTCCACCGGATTCACATCCCCCTCGCCATGCAGCGTCATGTCCGCAAAGCGCACCTGCCGCATCTGTCCGCCGATCTTTGCCACGCCATCCACCACCGCCTTGGCGGCGAGGCGGACGTGCAGCCGGTTATGTGCCGTCAGGTCTGTGGGATCAATGTCGATGTCCGTCAGCGCAAAGCTGAAGTTGCTGATGTCCGCATTGAACTGCGAATCCACGCCCTGATTGGTGATGTGGAAATGCCCCTGCTCGATGCTGATCTCCTGCAAGGACAGCCGCTCGGCGCTGGGCGGCGGGGCGTCGGCTGAGGGCGGGACGGGCGGAGTCGTCAAAGCGGGCGCTGGCGCTCCCGGCGGCGGTACCGCAGACGTGGGAGGGGCCTGCTGTGCGGGCGGCGTGGTGGCCAGGGGCGGCGCGGGCTGCACCGGGATCGCGTGCGGCACTTCCTCCTGCTGCATCAGCGCCAGTTTCTCCGGCGGCGGCTGAAACATTTTTTGCAAAGAGCTGCCCTCCTGCGGGCTGATGATTTCATTGACGTCCACACCGATGAGGCGCAGCACGCGTGGATAAAAATGCCGCTGCCACAGCCCCTCGGGCACCAGTTCCAGATAGGCCATTTCAATCTTCACCGGCGCATGCTGCAGCGGCGGGCGCGCTTCCAGTGGCGTGCCGGAGTACTGGTCGCGCGGGCCGATTTGGATCCCCGACAGCCGCAGGCTCGGCGGCCAGGAAAGGATCGAAAGATTCACCTCATCCAGTTGCACGCGGGCATTGATGTTCTTCTCCGTCTCCAGCGTGAGGCGTTCTTTGTTGATGTACCGGCGCAGCCACCAGACGCCGCCCAGCGGTGCCGCCACGGCGACCAGCAGCCCTAGGCCCAGAAGGATAAGAATGATGCGGGTGATCTTCATGGCGGCGAGCATAAGCAGTCCTGCGCGATTTGAAATTTGAGATTTGAAATTTGCATTGCCGAATCCCGGCTATTGTCGCGCCCCCATTTCAACCCCCGCCGCCTCTTTCCCATGTCCATCCGCGTCCGCTTTGCTCCTTCCCCCACTGGTGATCTTCACGTCGGAGGCGCACGCACGGCCTTGTTCAACTGGCTCATGGCCCGCAAGAGCGGCGGCACCTTCATCCTGCGCGTGGAAGACACCGACGGCGCACGCAACACCGCCGAAGCCGCCGCCGGCATCATCAAAGGCATGCGCTGGCTCGGCCTGGACTGGGACGAAGGCCCGGAAGCCGGTGGCGACTGCGGCCCCTATTTCCAAAGTCAGCGCAAGGACATCTACGACGCTTATTTCAAAAAGCTCGAAGACGTCGGCCGCACCTATGCCGAGGCCGATGGCGCGATGCGTTTCAAATTCAGCCGCACCGCCATCACCGTGCATGATCTCGTCTGCGGAGATGTCACGTTCGCCCCCACCGAAGAGCCGGACATGACCATCCGCCGCCCGGACGGCAGCTACATCTTCCATTTTGTTAATGTGGTGGACGACATCGAGATGCGCATGACCCACGTCATTCGCGGTGAGGACCACCTCTCCAACACCTGGAAGCACATCGATCTCTTCAACGCCTTCGGCGCCACGCCGCCCACCTACGTGCACATCCCGCTGATCCTGAATCCGGACGGCACCAAGATGAGCAAGCGCGATGAAGGCAGCGCCATCGAGCACAGCTACATGAACGCCGGCTTCCTCCCCGCCGCTGTGTTCAACTACCTTTGCATGCTCGGCTGGACGCCGAAGTCCGAGAGCGAAAAACTTTCCCGCGAAGAACTCACCGCGCTGTTTGACGCCGACGCCATCCACAGCAGCAACGCCAAGTTTGATCTCAAGAAAGCCCTGTGGTTCAACGCTCAATATCTGCGCGAACTCAGCCCCGCCGACCTCCTCCAGCACGCCCGCCCCTTCCTCACCGCCAAAGGCCTCATCTGGACCGACGACACTTTGGCCGCTGCCGCCGTGCACAGCGTGCGCGAAAAAGTCAGCCTCCTCACCGAACTCCCCGAGTGGGTGCATTACTTCTTCCGCGAAGACTACCCCTTCGAAGCCGACGTCGTCACCAAACTCAAAGCCAAGCCGGAGAACGCCGGTCTGCTCAAAGCTGCTGCCGAGCACCTCGCCCAATCCACCGAATGGACTGAGCAGAGTGTGCATGACGCCGTCGAAGCCGCCGCTAAAGCGCTGAGCGTGAAACCCGGTGCGATGATGCCACTGCTGCGCTTTGCACTGAGCGGTCAGTCACGCGGCCCGGGTGTGACGACCATCGCTCACCTCATCGGCAAGGAGAAGACGCTGGCGAGGATTCAGCGGGCGCTGAGTGAGGTGTTGGGCGCGTAGTTCACATTAAGCAGTCACTCCGCATGGTTGTCACATTCAAAGTTGTAACCCGGTTACCACTCACAGAGTTGTGGAGTGACGACGGATTCACGACGACATTGCGTGGCAGAGCGCTCACCGCAGATGACATCACATGCTTGCTACGCTTCGGATGCGTTCATTTTGTGGTTGCTGAACTTGGAACTGCACCATGCTGGATTCCGCTCGCTGATTGCTACGACTTCTGGAAACGAGAGGCACAGCCACATTTGGCAGCGCCAGAATCAAGAGTTTCTTTGAATGATGTCCCGGACAGCTATTGCTATTTTGCTTCCGAGTGGAGCGGACGAGATGGAGCACCTGTGGTTGTTTGTGAGATGCACCACTGAATTTCAGCCCACCCATGTCATGAAAATCTATGATCTCAAAGATCAAGGAGGTCGTGTTTTCGCCTTTGAGATTAAAAACATGGGGCGAGAGCGCTTGTGCGAAATCGTTCGATCATTTCCTGAAGCACGCTTAATTCGTGGGCCCAAATTTTTGTCAGAATTTAGGGAGGAGGAGTTTTGCGCCACCCAATTGGTGCGAACAGGTCGAGCTTGTCCGACGTTTATTCGGTTTTACGTAGAATAGGCTCGCTGAGCATGACGCACTCGAAAGCCCAGCGCCCCCGCGAGCGCGGAGCGTCTTGGAGTGCGGTGACAAGCGTTAGCGCGGCACCGCTTTCCGCAGGCCGGACGGCGCATTAAGTCGAAGAACGCCCATCACCCCGCGAAAGCGGTGCCGCCGATGCAGGCCTACGCCCCGCATCTCTGTCACCGCACTCCACGACGCTGTCGCGTGGCTTGAATCGCCAACTTGCTAAGCATGGCCGTCCTGCCGTCAGCCTGCTGCTGCCATCGGCAAGACTCAAACTCGTTGTTCCTCATGATGACTTTACGTTTGCATCTCGATCGCTTATTCTCTGTCCGATGCAGACGGTGTACATTGAGACGACGATTCCCAGCTATCTGGGTGCCCACCCGAGCAGTCAGGAGATCATTGATAGAGACCAGAAGGCGACAACATGCGCAAGCATCTGATCGTCCATTCTGTGGACACGACTGCAGAGCGCGGCTGGTCCACGATCTCCAATGGTTAGCTGTTGAAGTGCGCGGAAGAAAGTGGCTGCGAAGTCTTCATCACGACTGACCAGAACCTCCGCTATCAGCCGAACCACGGGAAGACGTATCGGTACCGTGGTGTTGATGGCGACCTCCTAGCCACGTGGGCAGAAGCATATCCCGGAAATTCTCGCCGCCGTCAATCGAGTGCTGGGTGGTGGCTATGAGGAAGTGGAATTGTAGCGCATCGCTTTGACCGCTCAAATACCCACATTCTCACCCACCCAGCGGCCGTAGCATTCCGCCACTTGGTCCGGCTTCAGGGCGAGAATGCCTGGCACATCGTAGGGGTGCAGTTCACGCAGGCGTGACTCAAGGCGGGGCCAGGCGCCGGGCGTGGTCTTGAAGATGGCCAGCACTTCGGGCGCGGTTTCCACTTTTCCCTCCCAGCGGTAGATGGATTCCACGGCGGGAATGAGATTCACGCAGGCGGCGAGTTGCGATTCCACCATCAACGTGGCAGTCTCGCGGGCTTTCCCGAGATCGGGGAACGTGCAAAAGACGATCAGTAGGTCGTTCATGACCGCCACTCTATGAGATCTGCCTTCATTGACAAGCTTATCAAACGCATGGACCGCCTCGAACCGGGGGAAGTTCAGGGCATTGTGCTGGAGCTGGTGCGCGAAAAAAAGTTTCAGGAGAAGGTTTTCGAGGCTCTACAGGAGGGCGTCATCCTGCTGGATACCGAGGGCAAGGTCAGCTACGTGAACCGCTCTGCCTGCACCTTCTTTGGGCTGGAGAAAGACCAGGTGCTGGGCCAGGGCCTCGCGCAGGGGGTGCGCGGGCTGGATTGGAATGAACTGCTCAAGCCCGGCACGGTGGTCAGCCGGGATCTGGAGGTGTTTTATCCCGAAAACCGCTACCTCAATTTCTACATCACCAGCATCGACGACGACTCGGCGCTGGGTTTTGTCATGCTCATCCGCGATGTCACGGAGACGCGCAAGCGCACCGAGGAGCAGCTCGAAAGCGAGCGCCTCAATGCCTTCACCCTGCTGGCCGCCGGGGTGGCGCATGAACTGGGTAATCCGCTCAATTCTTTGACGATTCACCTCCAGCTCCTCGAACGCCGCATCAAGAAGATGGGGGCCAAAGGCGCCAGCATGCGCGAGCACCTGGACGTGGCCACCGGCGAGATCAAACGGCTCGACTTCATCATCGGCCAGTTCCTCGCCGCCATCCGCCCCACCAAGCCGCAGCTCCAGCGCGTGCAGTTGCGCGAGCTGCTGGACGAGTGCGTGCGCTTCCTCCAGCCCGAGATCGAGGCCTCCAAGGTAAAGCTCAAGCTCGACCTCCGCTCCGATCTGCCTGCGATGCCGCTGGATCCCGGCCAGATGAAGCAGGCGGTGTACAATCTCATCCGCAACGCTTGCCAGGCCATGCCCCAAGGCGGCACCCTGACCATCAACGGCACCTTCACCGACTTCGAGGTGCGCCTGAGCTTTGAGGACACAGGGAAGGGGATCAATGCCGAGCAGATGGGCAAGCTCTTCCAGCCCTTTTCCACCACACGCACCACCGGCACCGGCCTGGGCCTGCTCATTGTCCGCCGCATCATCCGTGAGCACGGCGGGGAGATCGATATTGAGAGCCGCGAGGGCCTGGGCACGCGGGTGAGCCTGTGGCTGCCGCTGGTGGAGAAGAGTGTGCGCATGCTGGAAGCGGGCGGAGATGCAGCGGCGAAAGGCGACCGGTGAGTAGATTGCCTCTCTTGTTTTTATAATAATTTCTAGGTGTTTACTTTTTAGCACTCCGAATCAATCCGATCCATCACGGGGGTTGACCACGGGGCTAGATTCTGTCAGCCTCTGCCCCCCATGCCTGACTCAACCAATCCAAAACCCGTCCGCAAACTGAACCCAGCCCTTAGCAAACCCGTCCAACCGGATGAGATTCTTGCGAAGGTGATCGGTTCCACTCCGCTCTCCCGCGGCGAAATGACCAAGAAACTGTGGGAATACATCAAGAAGAATGGTCTGCAGGACCAGGCCAAGAAGACCAACATCAACGCTGATGAAGCGCTGAAGGCCGTCTTTGGTGGCAAGAGCCAGGTGACCATGTTTGAGATGACCAAGCTCGTCTCTGCACACGTCAAGTAAGGTTCCCTCCTTCCTTTCGCAGGTTCCCCTGACTCCTCAGGGGAATCCTGCGACTATCGCCTGCGGGCTCCGGCCCTTTTCAGTTTTTAGTTTTTCAATTCTGCCGCCCTGTCGCTTCGCATTGCCGAAGATATTCGCAGGGTGAAGTCAGGTGAAACTTTAGCCGCGCAACCGCACGGCAGGATCGAGGACGAGTCGATAGACCGCATTCCCGCAAATGGGCGGTCAATTCGCCCTTGCATCGCCCGCTCTTCCGCGTCATCTCAGGGGAACCTGCCCGTCACCCCCCACCTTGGCCACCGACTCCTCCTCCCGTACCCTTGTAGCCATTCCTGCCCGCTGGGGTTCCACCCGCTTCCCAGGCAAGCCGCTCCACCTCATCGCCGGGAAACCGCTCGTCCAGCACGTCTGGGAGCGCTGCCAGGAGTGCCAGCAGATCGACGATGTGATCATCGCCACGGATGACGTCCGCATCGCGGAGGCCGCCGCCGCTTTCGGGGCCAAATTCGTCCTTACCGCCCCCGAGCATCCCAGCGGCACGGACCGCATCGCCGAGGCGGCGAATTCTTTCCCCGACCACCGCGTCATCATCAATGTCCAGGGCGATGAGCCGCTGATCTCGCCCGCACTCATCGATGAGCTCGCCCGCACTCTCCGCGAGGACCTCAGCGTGCGAATGATCACCGCCGCCGCGCCCATCCACGACGCTGCGCAGATCAGCGACCCAAATGTGGTCAAAGTCATCTTCGACACCCATGGAGATGCGCTCTATTTCTCCCGCTCACCGCTGCCCTACCTGCGCAATCCGGAGGCCTGGCCGCGCAGCTACCGCCACCTGGGCATCTACGGCTTTCAGCGCAGCTTCCTCTTTCAGTTTGTCGCGTGGCCGCCCTCACGGCTGGAGCAGACCGAGTCGCTGGAGCAGCTCCGCGCCCTGGAAAACGGCTCGCGCATCCGCGTGGTGTTGACGGACGAACTCTCTCCCGGCGTGGACACGCCGGAGCAGGCGGACGCCATTGAAAAACAGCTTCAAAAACAATCTTCTTGAACTGCACCCCGACAACCTCCAAGCGAGAAGCATCATGAAATACATTTTTGTCACCGGCGGCGTCGTCAGTTCACTTGGCAAGGGCCTTGCCGCCTCCTCTCTGGGCACGCTGCTCGAACTCCGCGGCCTGCGGGTCATCATGCAAAAGTTTGACCCGTACCTTAACATCGACCCCGGCACGATGAATCCGTACGAGCACGGGGAAGTCTATGTGCTTGATGACGGCGCGGAGACCGACCTCGACCTCGGCCACTACGAGCGCTTCACCCACACGAATCTCTCCCGCCTCAACAACCTCACCTCCGGCCAGGTGTACCAGAGCGTGCTCGACAAGGAACGCGCCGGCAAATATCAGGGGCGCACGGTGCAGGTGATCCCGCACGTCACCAATGAGATCAAGGCGCGCATGCACGATGTCGCGGAGAAGATGGGCGGCGACGTCATCATCACCGAAATCGGCGGCACCGTCGGTGACATCGAAGGGCTGCCCTTCCTGGAGGCCATTCGTCAGTTCGGCCATGAAGTCGGCGCTGGCAACGTGCTCTACATTCACGCCACCCTGGTGCCCTACATCAAGGCCGCGCAGGAGCTGAAGACCAAGCCCACGCAGCAGAGCATCGCCAAGCTGCGGGAGATCGGCATCGCCCCGCACATCATCCTCTGCCGCACCGAGCACCCGCTGGACCTCGATGTGCGTGAGAAAATCTCCCTCTTCGGCAACGTGCCCATCGAAGCCGTCGTCGAAGTGCGCGATGTGAAGCACACCATCTATGAGGTGCCCTTAAAGCTGCATGAGGAGCGGCTCGACGACAACGTCTGCCGCCTGCTCAATCTCAACACCCCGCAGCCGGATCTCAGCCGCTGGCGCAACTTCGTCCAGCGCGTCATCCACCCCACGCACCACGTGCGCATCGGCGTCGTCGGCAAATACATCGAACTGCAGGACGCCTACAAGAGCATCTACGAATCCCTCACGCATTCCGGTGCCTCGCACGACTGCAAGGTGGACATCATCCGCGTCGATGCCGAAAGCATTGAGAAGGCCGGACCTGAGCTCTACCTCACCGGCCTGCAGGGCATCCTCATCCCCGGTGGCTTTGGCGATCGTGGCACGGAAGGGAAGGTGGCGGCTGCCCGCTACGCCCGCGAGAAGGGCATCCCGTTCTTCGGCATCTGTCTCGGCATGCAGATCGCCGTTATTGATTTTGCGCGCAATGTCTGCGGCCTGCAGGGAGCCACCAGCACCGAGTTTGACAAGACCACTCCGCATCCGGTCATCAGCCTTATGGAGGAGCAGAAAAAGGTGAAGCAGCTTGGCGGCACCATGCGCCTCGGCTCCTGGGTCACCGACCTCGTCCCCAACAGCAAGGCCTTCGAGCTCTACCGCAGCGCCACCATCACCGAGCGCCACCGCCACCGCTTCGAGTTCAATTCCGACTACAAGGAGCTCATGGAAGGGAAGGGCATGCTCATCTCCGGCACCTCCCCCAAGGGCGATCTGGCGGAAATCATCGAACTCCCCGCGCATCCCTACTTCGTCGGCTGCCAGTTTCATCCCGAATTCCTCTCCAAGCCGAACAACCCGCATCCGCTGTTCTGGGGCTTTGTCCGCGCTGCCATGGCGCACCATGCCGTGGCCGATCCGGTGTGCTGAAGAGGGAGGAGGGCACATCGTCTTCGTCCTCCTACTCTTGCTCAGCTTGCCCTTCGTAGCACGCAGCGCGAAGAATGGGTCCGCCATCACAGAGCGGTGGCTCGGCTGAGCGCTGTTTTGAAATTTCCTAGGGTGAAAAAGGCTGCCAGTGATTCCAGGCGGGCGTACGGGGCAGCTGGGAGGCGGCGCGCTCGGCGGCGGCGATGTCCTGCCGGGAGAGCTGCTTGCGGGTCTTATGCACCATCTCGGCGGCGTCTTCCACCTCTTGGGATTCGGCGCGGATGAACCATGCCAGGGCACGTACGGGATCTGCTGGCAGGCCGGGGTGATCCTCCAGCAGGAACCGGCCAAGATGCATCTGCGCGGGGCCGTAGCCTTGGGCGGCGGCTTTGGCATACCAACCGGAGGCCTGCACTGGGTCCTTCCAGATGCAGTTGCCCTCGGCGTAGGAACTGCCCAGGTAGTCTTGCGCATGGGGAAAGCCCTGCAAGGCGGCCTGCTGAAAGTAGTGGATGGCCAGGCCGGACTCGAACGGCACGCCGCGGGCGCCCTGGTAGCAGCGGCCCAGCGCTGCCTGGGCCGGAGCGTAGCCCAGCCTGGCGGCCAGCCCGTAGGCTTCGGCGGCCTTTTCTTCGTCCTGCGGTACGCCCTTGCCTTTCGCATAGCGCAGGCCCATCTGATAGAGGGCGGGCGAATGGCTGGCGGCGACGGCTACCTGTAGCCATTTCAGGGCTTCGACATCGTCCTTGTCCACGCCGCAGCCATACTGGTACATGAGGCTGATGCGGTATTGCGCGCAGGGCAGGGTCTCCCAGTGACGGTAAACGGAGAGGGCATGGTCGTAGTCGCATGGCACGCCTAGTCCGTCACGATGGCAATCGGCCAGCCGGATGGCGGCCAGGGGGAAGGTGCGGTTTGCGGTCAGGCTTCGCAGCATGCTCACGCCTTTCTCGGGGGCGGCGGGGCGGCCAATGCCGTCGAGGTAAGTGCAGGCCAGCGTGTAGCCGGCCATGAGGTGATTCTGAGAGGCGGCTTTTTCCAGCAGACGGAGGCCCTCAGGGGCGTCGGACGGGGGACTGGGTGGGAAGATAAGGGTCTTGGCCTGGAGGTATTGGGCCTCGGCACCTCCCTGCTTGGTGGCCTTGCGGAGCACGGATGCGCCTGTGGCGGGGGCCCCCCGGGCGCGGTCAGCAGGGGCATTGTTCCCAAAGGGGCTGCCCTTCGGCCCATAGCTGTAAACACGGTTGCCGCCGGGGCTTTGGCGGAAGGTGGAACCATCCGGCGTGTTGGCAACTACGGTGCCGTCGGGAGCCGTTTTCACGACCAGACGGCGCGAAGAACCGCCATCGGACGCAGTTCCGGGAGGGGCGTCGCTGGTGGAGATGCCCCTGAGGGCTGCTGCCTCAGCGGTGATGGCAGGCTTCACCCCCAGACCGCCACTGGGTGCCGACACTGCTGGCTCTGGCTGTTTGGCGGAAAGACCGCTCCTCCCACCAGGCGCGGGTTTGCCCGAGGGGTGAAAATGCAGGACGCCATACCCAATGCCGACGCCACAGGCGATGATGAGCGCCGACCACACCATGATCATCTGCCAGCTTGGAAAACACCGGGACGACTCTGCGGGAAAGGGTGCGATCGGCGCCGGATGCCTCGGTAAAGGCGGCGGTGTGCTGCGTGCTTGAGTTGCAGTCCCCCAGCCTGGCAGCATAGCAGGGGCCGGGCCGAGCAGCCCGTCTGCCTGTGCAGCCTCCGTCGGTGATGCCGCAGGCACCGGGGTCGGAGCCTGAAATGCCAGGGGCGGCGTGCTCGCGCCTAAAGCGGGCGGTACATGCTGTTCCGCAGACGGGGCCACTGTGTGGTAGGGATACAGGTGCGCGGGGCGCTCGCGCAGAAAAGCGTACGCTGCGCGGACCTCGTCTGCACAAGCCAGCGCGCGGGCAGTCAGGTCCGTATCCGCAGGGGAACGGCGTACGATGTCCTCCAACCTCTGCATAGCCGTATGCCCAGCCCTGTCCAGCCCTTCCGGTGTGATGGGGGTGGCAAGCTCAAGAATGCGCAAGGCGTCAAAGAGAGTCATGTCCGGTTCAAGGATGGAGTGGGATCAAAGACAGGAACAGGCTCGGACAGGGGCCGGGAAAAGGTCGGTGTAGTTTCGGGATTGTTGCCACATGCTCCAAGTAAGAAAAGGTTTGAGTATATGATGAATAATATAGAATTTATAGTTAATTTCCAGGGAAAGAAGCCAAGAGTTCACTGAGATACGGGGTGCGGAGCAATCAAATAAAGCATCCCGTGAACCCGGAAATCCCCAAGGCCCCTCTTTGAACTCGCGCCAATGGTCCCAATCACCGAGCGAAACCGCCACCGCTTCGAGTTCAACTCCGACTACAAGGTACCCATGGATGGGAAGGGCATGCTCATCTCCGGCACCTTTCCGAAAGGCGACCTCGCGGAAATCATCGAACTGCCATTGCATCCCTACTTCGTCGGCTGCCAGTTCCATCCCGAGTTCCTCTTCAAGCCCAACACCCGCATCCGCTGTTCTGGGGCTTCGTCAGAGCCGCCATGCAGCACCATGCGGTGCCGGATCCGGTGTGCTGAGAGCAGCAAGCCAGTGCAGGCTGTCTCAGCCAGCCTGCATAAACAACTTGGCAGAGAGGAGGCGAGACCCTTAGCTTTCCACGTTTTTTTCATCCCACCGCAAGACGCGCCATGACCATGCCCTCCAAAACGTTCATCGCCCTGCTGTGTCTGATTCTCGGCATGACGATTGCAGGCGTTCAGACCATTCCTTCTTGGATCAAGTCCAGGCATGCGACTGCCAGCACAGATGAAATCCACGCCATGGTCCGCATCGCCCAGGCGCATACCTTCTGTTTTGGCGGCACGGGCATTGCAGCGGCATCATCCCCGACCGACATCATGTTTGAATATGTCCTTTTCAGCCCGAAGGCGGCAGAATTGTTTGCCTGGGCCTTTGAGCACGGCACCCCGGAGGGGCAGATGTTTGCATTGCTGGGACTGCGCCACCTGGATCCCCGGCGTTGCCTGGCATTGGCCGGTTCGCCTTTCTCCTTCGGCTGAAGTTCAGATCGCGTCCGACTGCATCTTTTACCAATTGCCTGCGAGGGAAGTTTTTTTCCATGAAATTGAGTCGGGTTCCTACGATGTCATTGTTCGAAAGATGATCAAAGACTGGGAGGCGCTTTGATTTACGCGAGCGCAATGCGTCGCTTATCCGAATCCGTTCAATCCCATGCTTTGCGACAACTGCAGCTGGACGACTCTCTCAAAATTGCCCCCAAGCCCCCTATTGACCACCACCCGGTGCATCTTGTAGCATGTCGGTGAACTCACTCTCCCTCATTATGCGCTCCTCCAATCCCACGCTTAGCGACCATGTCTTTGAAAAATCACGCACCGGCAGTCCTGCCGATGGTGTGATGACACTCAATGGCACCGTGCTCAAAACGGCCATCCTTACACTCCTGCTGGTCACTTCGGCCAGTTGGAGCTGGAAGATCATCATGGCGGGCAGTGCGCCGGCCTGGTTTGGCTCCGCCCTCACTTTCGGCTGCATCGGTACTTTCGTGCTGGCGCTCATCATCTCCTTCAAACCCAGGACGGCTCCTGCTCTCGCGCCCGTGTATGCGCTGAGCAATGGTGCCATCGTCGGCATCATCTCCGCCTCTTATGAGCAGGCGTATGGAGGGATCGTCCTCACCGCCGTCATGCTGACCTGTGGCATTCTCTTTGCCCTGCTCGCCGCCTACTCGACCGGCATGATCAAGCCCACCGAAAATTTCAAGCTCGGCATCATGGCCGCCACCGGGGGCATCGCCATTTTTTATCTCGCCACCTGGGTGCTCGGCATGTTTGGCATCCACATTCCCGGCCTGTTTGGCAACGGCTGGGTCGGCATCGCCTTCTCAGGCTTCGTGGTCGTCATCGCCGCGCTGAACCTCGTGCTCGATTTCGATTTCATCGAAAATGGCTGTGCCGCTGGTGCGCCCAAGCACATGGAATGGTACGCCGCCTTCGGCCTGCTCGTCACCCTGGTATGGCTCTACCTCGAAATCCTGCGCCTGCTGAGCAAGCTGCGCAGCCGCAATTGATTTGAACACCTCCTTGTCCGGCGAACTCCAACCTGTTCACCCTTATGAAAACCACCCTCCTTTTCAGCCTCCTCCTCGCCAGCGCCTCTCTAAGCCACGCGAACCCTGAGATCGCCACGATCATTGCTCAGGAATACGGTGCCGCCACCTCCCTTGGCATCGTGCTACTGCAATCTCCACCCAGCGCTATCGATCCGGTGCAGTGGGCCGTCTATGCGCGGGATCCCTTTCGTCCGGGCGAGCTCGTGCGTGCAGCCCTCAGTGCCGGACCCAGCGGCTGGGCACCCCAGCCTGCCGGTGCTGGCAGCACCCTGCTCACCCGTGTGCCGCCGCAGGTGATCGACTTTAACCGCATCAAGTTTCGTTCCTCAGACGCCCTCAAAGTCGCGCAGCAAAGCGCCATGCTGGCCAAGGTCAACTTCGTCACCGCCTCCTATCAGCTCGCTGCTGATGCCACCACTGGAGCCCCCCAGTGGGGCCTTGCGCTCAATGGTACCGATGGTGATGAACTTGGTTTCATCGTCGTCTCCGCCGAGACCGGTGCCGTCATCCACCAGCAGTGGGGGGACGGTTTGGCCGACGATGTTCCCGGTTCTCGCGCACCCAATTCCAAAGGCGAAAAGGCCGCCGACGATGTCCGCCGCGCCGCCCGCAACGCCTGGCAATGGACCGGCGACACCGGCCTCGAAGTCGGCCACTTCTTCAAGCGTTTGTTCAAGAGCGGGAATTGAGAAAGGGCTTTCGTGCTTCAGCTCGTTCCGGAAAACGTAGCGCCTCTTCCCGAGCGAACTCATCCATTCTTCGGAGCAAGACTGCGAAGGGTCTGGAAACGCCTCAGACCCCTCCAGAACGAGCTAAAGCTCATAACTACTTTGTCCGGGTCCACGACCTTCGGACAATTTACCAGTTCCAGTTTCAATTTCCGCCTTATCGCAAGTGTCTTCGTCTTGCGCAAAGGTCCCCGCTCTACGATTCACAGCTGAACCGCCTGATTCATCACCGCGATTTTCACGCTGCCTTCCACGTGCTTCGCATCCAGCGCAGCCTTCAGGGCACCGGAGCGTTCAGGTTCACCGTGGACGAGGAAGATGTTGCTCTTCGGCCCCTGCACGCGATCAAACCAGCCCAGCAGTTCATCGTGGTCCGCGTGACCTGAAAAAGAGTCGAGGATTTCAATCCCCGCATGCACTTCAAATTCATCGCCGAGAATGTTCACGTGCTTGTGGCCTTCGCGCAGCTTCCAGCCGAGCGTGTTTTCCGCACAGTAGCCGACGAAGAGGATGATGTTGTGGTCGTTGCCCACGTTGTTGCGCAGGTGGTGCAGGATACGGCCTGACTCCGCCATGCCGGAGGCGGAGATGATGATCGCAGCGCCCTTGAGCTTGTTGAGGTTCTTGGACTCATTCACATCCCGGACGAGTTGCAGCCCCTCAAAGCCGAAGGGATCGTTGCGCATGAAGAGGGCTTCGCGCACCGTGGGTTTAAGTTCATCCACGTGCAGGCGGAAGATCTCCGTGGCCTTCACCGCCAGCGGGCTGTCCACAAAGGTTGGGATCACCGGGAAACAGCCTTCATGGCGCAGCTGATCCAGCGTGTAGAGGAGCTGCTGCGTGCGCTCCACCGCGAAGGCGGGGATGATGAGCTTGCCCTTCTGCTGCAAAATGCGGCGGATGATCTGGCAGATGTGTTCGGTGGAATCCGTGGCCAGCTCATGATGCCGCCCGCCGTAGGTGCTCTCCATGATGATGTGATCCACATTCTCGCAGGGCTCAGGATCACTCAGCAGATCATTGTTCGGCCGGCCGATGTCGCCGGAGAAAAGAAGGCGTGATTTTTTACCGGTCTCACGGTCGTCAATATCCAGCACCACCTGCGCGGAGCCGAGCACATGTCCGGCATCGATGAAGGTCATGGTCACGCCGTCGGAGACGATCATCGGGCGGTGATAGCCTACGGAAACAAACTGGCGCATGCAGCGCTCCGCGTCCGCCATGGTGTAGCTCAGTTCCAGCAGCGGCAGATGATCCTCCTCGCGGTGGCGGTTGAGGTAGTGGATGTCGCTCTCATGGATGTGAGCCGCGTCTGGCAGCATGACGCTGCACAGATCCCGCGTGGCGGGCGTAGCGAAGATGTTGCCGCTGAAGCCGCGCTTGCACAGGTGCGGCAGACTGCCGCTGTGGTCGATGTGCGCATGCGAAAGCACCACGACATCGATCTGCTGCGGATCAAAGGGGAAGTCGCGATTGCGATCAAAGGCCTCGCTGCGTCTGCCTTGATACAGGCCGCAGTCCAGCAGGATGCGCTTGCCGTTGACCGTGATGAGATGCTTCGAACCGGTGGTGGTGCCCGCAGCACCGCAGAAGGACAGTTTCATGGTTGGAAAAGTAGTCCAGTGCGCCGCAACTGGAGGGCTGGCAGGACCGGTTGCGGCGCAACCGGATTACGTTACTTCATCCGATACGCCTCCACTTCCGTGGTGAAGGCAAAAGTATTCGGATATTCTCCAGACAGCTTGTCATGATGATCCAGGTAAGTGATGCGGACATAGCGCGCCTCGGCATCCGGAAAGGTCACACCGGCGGTTTCAGTCTTGGCGAGTGAGAACACATGCTTGCCCACTTCTCGGAAGGTTTTGCCATCCGTGCTGATGGAGACGGCGACGGTTTTGGTCGAGCCGACATTCGGCACGCTGACACGGACAAGATTGAGGGTTTTGGCCTGCTTGAGGTCAATCGTCACGTGCTTCGGAAACGCTTCCGTGTTGCTGGTGGCGTAGCAGTTAGGTGGGAACTCCAGCAGCGAGCCGTCGGTGAGGCCGGTGTCCCAGCCGTAGGTGTTCTTGTCGCTGCTTTCCCAGGTGCAGCCACGGGCGAGGTTGTCGCCGAGATCAGGGTCTACCGGCCAGTGTGTGTGGAAGGCGGTGGCAGGCAAGCCTTCCTTGTTCATGAGATTGGCGATGGCCAGCTTGCTCCAGGCAAAGCGGGCGCGGCGTGGCTCCGGCACGGCGGCGGCACTGATGAGGACGCTGCTGCCGTCGATCTTCGCCTCTGCCGGATGGAAGATGCCGTCCTTCCCGGCGATCTCGAAATAAGTGAACGGTTTGCCATCCCGCGTAGCGAGGCCGCTGCCAGCGTGATCAAACTTCACGCGGATCGCGCTGCCTTCCGTGGCATGGCTGGCATACAGCGGGCCATTGGGGTCGATCTCCTTGTGCCCGTAGTTCTTCGCCAGGGCCCAGAGAGACAGGCGGCGCGCCACTTCCTTCTTGTGCGCAGGGTGGATGTCCACCACCTCGCCAATGTCCGAGATGGTGGCCATGCCCGTATTCGGGATATTCAGGCATTCACGCTGCGCCTGCCAGAACTGCGGCAGTGTCTCGATGTCCTCTGCGCCGTATTGCCACGGCGCGATCTGCACAAAGTAGAACGGCAGATTCGGCTGCTGGAACACACCGCGCCAGGAGGCGAGCAGAGCTTTCGTTTTTTCGGTGTAACTGAAACCTTCGTTGTGATTGGATTCACCCTGATACCAGATGGCACCGCGAAAGGCATACGGCACCAGCGGATGAATCATGGCATTGTACAGCGTGGTCGGCGTGACCTGATTGAGCGGCAGCGATGCGGGCTGCGCAGGCATGGCAGGCAGAGCCTGATTCTGTGCCAGGGCCACACGTCCGGCCTGCGTCCAGGTTGCGATGTCGGCGAGATACTTCTCGTTCACTGCGCGGTACGTGTCACTTCCGGGAAGCTTGGAGCGGACGTCCTTGGTGAAATCATTCAGCGCAGGCACGGCATCAAAGCCCTCCAGACTCGTCCATGGCTCAATGCGCGTGCCACCCCAGGCGCTGAGAATGATGCCCACGGGCACTTTCAGCTCTTCCTGCAGCCGCAGGCCAAAGTAATAGCCGATGGCCGAAAACGACGCCACGCTCTCGGGTGAGCAGCGCGCCCAGGCGGCCGGCACGTTGTCCTGCGGACTCAGTGCCACGGTCTTTGGCACTTCGATGAGGCGCAGATTCGGATGCGTGGCTTTGGGGATGTCCGCAGCGCTGTCCGGCTTCATCCCCATTTCCCATTCCATGTTGGACTGACCGGAGGCCAGCCACACCTCACCGACGAGCACATCCTGAATCGTCACATTGCCCGCCTTCAGCACCTGTGGTTCGGCATTCGCGGTCAGCGGATCCAGCTTCACCATCCACTTGCCACTCGCATCGGCCTTCGTGGATTTTTTCTGTCCGGCAAACTCGACCGTGACGTCTTCTCCCGGCGCAGCCATGCCCCACACCGGCACGGGCAGTTCGCGCTGCAGCACCATGTGGTCGGTGAAGATGGACGGCATCTGGACTGCCGCGTGGGTGGTGGTCAGAGCAGCAGCGAGACAGGCGCAGAGGAGCAGCGATTTCATGGGTGGTGCGCGATTCTGGCAGGCTTGTGGATTCGCGCCACTGCAAACGGTGGAATGATTGCGTACTCATTTTTCCTGCTTGGCATTCACCGCGCCGCCCGTCATCGTCACCACTCCCAACCATGCGCCTTCTCTTTATCCTCGCTCTGCTTCTTCAATCCGCCACCGCAGCCGAGTGGACGATCTCCACCTTTGCAGGCAACGGCACCCAAGGCGGCAGCGGCGATGGCGGACCCGCTACCGCAGCGCAGATCGACAATCCTTTCGGCGTCACGCGCGGGCCGGATGGCGCGATCTGGTTCTGCGAATACACCGGCCAGCGTATCCGCCGGGTGGCACCAGACGGCACCATCAGCACCGTCGCGGGCACAGGAAAAAAAGGCTACAGCGGTGATGGCGGCCCCGCCTTGCAGGCCACCTTCAATCTCCCGCACGAGCTGCGATTCGATGCCAAGGGCGATCTCTACATCGTCGATATGACGAATCACGTCGTGCGCAAGATCGACATGAAAACCAAGATCATCACCACCTTCGCAGGCAAGGGCACCGCTGGCTATAGTGGCGATGGCGGCCCGGCAGCGCAGGCGCAGTTCAAACAACCCCACAGCATTCAGTTTGGTCCCGATGGCAGCCTCTACGTCTGTGACATCGGCAACAACCTCATCCGCAAGATCGACATGAAGAGCGGTACGATAAGCACTTTTGCTGGCACCGGCAAACCCGGCGCGACACCCGATGGCGCACCCATCTCCGGCACCCCGCTCAAAGGCCCGCGCTCGCTGGATTTCGACAGGGAGGGCAATCTCTGGCTCGTCACCCGCGAAGGAAACCAGGTCTTTAAATTCGATCTCAAAGCCGGTCTGATTCACCACATGGCGGGCACCGGAGCCAAAGGCTTCACCGGCGACGGCGGCCCGGCCAAACTCGCCACCCTGAGCGGCCCCAAAGGCATTGCCATCGATGCCGCAGGCAATGCCTGGCTCGCCGACACTGAAAGCCACAGCGTCCGCATGATCGACGCCAAAACCGGCCACCTCGAACTCATCGTCG
The DNA here is from genome assembly GCA_025360015.1 of Verrucomicrobiota bacterium. Classification (GTDB taxonomy): domain Bacteria; phylum Verrucomicrobiota; class Verrucomicrobiia; order Verrucomicrobiales; family Verrucomicrobiaceae; genus Prosthecobacter. Next base: position 18,634 of record JANYCZ010000070.1, read on the forward strand.
GCACCGGCCAAAAAGGCGATGGCCCCGACGGCAATCCCCTCCAATGCCAGATGGCCCGCCTCCACGGCATCTTCTGCGATGCAGACGGCACCGTCTACATCGGCGACAGCGAAGCCCACCGCGTGCGTCTGCTGAAGCATAAATAGCCAAGGCGACGGGATTTCGCTTCGCGGCTTCGCAGCTCGATCCCGTCCGAAAAAACCGCACTTCGCCAATTGATCCCTCTCCCACCATGATCTCACTCCGCACCAGCCTGCTCGCCCTCTGCCTGCCCTTCATCGCTCACGCGGATCAAATCGTTCTAGTCGCCGGCGGCGGCACTCAGGATGCCATGGACATCGCCGCCACGGACGCGGTGCTGAAGGAACCCTTTGGCACCGCTTTCGACTCCGGCGGCCACATGTGGATCGTCGAGATGGTCTCCGGCAACCGCCTGCTGCAGGTGGATGGCGGCGGCACCATCCAGCATGTGGCCGGACAATTGACACCCGGAGACAGCGGCGACGGCGGCCAGGCCATTCGCGCCCAGTTCAATGGCCCGCACAATCTCGCCATCCTTCCCAATGACAATGTGTTGATCGCCGACACTTGGAACGGCCGCGTGCGTGTAGTCGATGTGAAGGCGCGCATCGTCTCCACCCTCGAAGGCTGGCGCGCCCCCGCAGGCAAAGAAAAAGGCAACGGCCCCTACTGCATCACGCTAAACTTTGAAGGCACCAAGCTCTACATCGCCGATCTGCTTCAGGTGCATGAACTCGATCTAGCCACCCACCAAAGCCGCGTCATTGCCGGCAACGGCAAGAAGGGCAAGCCCGAGGATGGTGTTGTCGCCATCGACGCACCGCTCTCCGACCCACGCGCCGTCGCCCCCGACCGCCAGGGGAACGTTTATATCCTCGAGCGCGGCGGCAATGCCCTGCGCGTGGTCGATAAAACCGGCCACATCCGCACCGTAGTTAATGCCAGCGGCAAAAAAGGCGGGGAAGGGGACGGCGGCCCCGCTCTCGAAGCCACCATGAACGGCCCCAAGCACCTCTGCGTGGATGTGGACGACAGCGTCATCATCGCCGACGCCGAGGCCCACCTCGTCCGCCGTTACATCCCCACCACCGGCAAGATCGAGCGCATCGCCGGCACCGGCAAATCAGGCAGCGCAGGCGTGAATGGAGATCCCCGCCAGTGCCAGCTCTCCCGCCCCCACGGCGTCGCCATCAAGCCGGACAGTGGAGATCTTTACATCACAGACAGCTACAACAACCGCGTGCTGAAAATTGTGAAGCAGTAGGCTATCCGGTTCTTCGTTCGTGCTTAGAACCTAGGCTCGTTTGGTCTTCATCACTTCAAAATCGGCTCCGCGCTGATCTTGATCACCAGCGGCCGATGATCGCTCGCCTTGTAAAAATCCTTGTCCGCGTGAATGCCCGATTGCCGCGTGTCAATGTGCGGGCGCAGCAGGCGGCTGGTGAAGCAGTAGTCGAGGCGTGAGTAGGAGTCCGCCGCATCCCAGAAATGCGTCCAGACTTCGCCATTCACATCCCGCAGCAATACATCCAGCACGGTGGTGTCACCCGTGCGCGGTCCGCCCATGATCTCCGCCACAGCGGGGTCATTGCGCTGCGCATTGAAGTCTCCGTAGGCCAGGATGCACGCGCCGGGCTCCTGGGCAAAGACCGAGTCCATGTGCAGGCGCAGCAGCCGCGCCTCATTGCGCCGCATTTCCGCCTGATCCGCCTCTGACACCGTGCGCATGGACTTCAGATGCACCCCCAGCAGGTGCAGGTCAAAGGTAGGCGTGATGGCGATCGTTACATCCAGAATCCCGCGCTGAAATGGCAGCGTCTGCGCCCCGATCTGATACTTCAGCGTGGTCTGCGAGTTGCGCGTCTTGATCGGCAGTCGTGAGAGCAGGGCCAGCCGGCGCACCGGATCGCCTCCATGTGCCAGCTCGGTGTAGGGCAGGTCCACACCCGCCACCTGCAGGCGCTGCTGCAGCTCCGCCAGATCATCCGCCGTGCCGATCTCACAGACACCGAGAATGTCGGGGTGGATGTCGGTCAGCATCTTCACCACCTGGGCGCGCTCCTTTTCAGGCTTGGAACTGGGCGGCTGTCTGACCGCCCGCTCCATCGTCAGCCAGTTCTTCAAATTGTAGGAGCAGAACGTCAGGCGCTCCGGCTCCGCGGCAGAAAGCAGCGCCGCCAGGGCAAAAAAAACGGCGGGTCCGATGACCCGCCGCGTGAACTGTAAAAGTGGCTGCATGCCAGGCGGATGGGATTCGGCTACGAATCTTCGACGTTGGCCACCGGCTGGCGTTTTTCCTGCGGCGGTGTGATTTTCGGGCGCTCGACTTCTTCCTGGGCGTTGTGGAGTTCGTTTTCGAATTCCGTGCGGGCCTTCTTGAACTCGCCCATGCTCTTGCCCAGGCTGCGGGCAAAGGTGGGGAGCTTCTTCGCGCCAAACAGCACGAGAATGAGAATGCCGATGATGATCATCTCGGGCGTGCCGAGAGGTCCGATAGCGAGGATGGATGAGGGGTTCATGATGGTACTAGGTTTGCATTGTTCGTGGTGACGTGCAACGCGGACTTTGAAGTCGTTCCCAGTGGGGCCATCGTCCTTTGCGCGGAGTGGAAAACGACCCGGCAGGAACGCCATGGTGATGTCTTCTATCTTCTTTAACGCCGCATCAGGGCTCAGGTTAGCAAAAATCCCGCTTTAGAGTGAATTTTGTTCGCGGCAGAGCCCATCCCGACTGGTCTTGAGAGGGAACCAGACTTTGCCGATTGCACACGCACCCTCTCCGCGTACCAATGCTTCCACCATGATTCACAACGTTTATTTCTGGCTCAAGCCCGACCTTTCTGCGGAACAGCGCGCCACTTTCGAGACGGAAGTGATGCACCTGCTCGAAATCGACTACCTCGTACACGCCTTCGTCGGCAAGCCCGCAGACACGGAGAGGCGGCCTGTCACCGATCACTCCTTCAGCTACTCGCTGACGCTGCATTTCAAAAACATGGAGGACCACGTGTTCTACCAGAAGGAGTGCCCGAAGCACCTGCGCTTTGTCGCCGCATGCAAGACGTTCTGGGAGCGGGTGGTGATCTACGACAGTTCACCGATTCACTGAATTCTCTCCTCACACAGCCATGTCCTACACCTTTCCCAAATCCGCCGAGCTCTTCGCCCGCGCGCAGCGCAGCATCGCAGGCGGCGTGAACAGCGGCATCCGCAAGATGGAGGCTCCCGTGCCTCTCTACTTCGACCATGGCAAAGGCTCGCGGCTTTTTGATGTCGATGGCAATGAGTACATCGACTTCCAGATCGGGCAGGGGGCCATCCTCTACGGTCACGCCCCGGCAGGCATGGCGGATGCCATCGCCACCCAGGCGCACAAAGGCACCCACTGGGCGGCGCAGAGCGAGTTGGAGATCGATGTGGCCGAGCGCCTGCAAAAAATGATCCCTGGCGCGGAACGCGTGCGCTTCAACAACAGCGCCACCGAAGTCGTGCTCTCTGCCTTGCGCCTGGCGCGTGCGCACACCGGCAGACCGCTGGTTTTGAAGTTTGAAGGTCACTACCACGGCTGGGGAGACGAAGGCCTCGTCAGCTACGCACCGCCGCCGGACCAGTGGGGCACGGAGGATGATCCCACCCGCCTGCACCCCAGCAAAGGCGTCATCCCCGAAGTGCTGAACGCCTTCGTCGTCGCCCGCTGGAATGATCCCGCGCATCTGCGCCAGCGCGTGGCCGAGCATCACGACCAGATCGCTGCGATCATCTTCGAGCCCGTCCTGTGCAACACCGGCTGCATGCCCGCCGCCCCCGGCATGCTCGATACGATTCGCGACCTGTGCGACGAAAATGGCATCGTCATGATCGCCGATGAAACCATCACCGGCTTCCGCTTCGGCGCAGGCTGCGCGCAGTCCTACTACGACTTCACGCCTGACCTGACCATCCTCGGCAAGGCCATCGGCGGCGGTGTGCCGTTTGCGGCCCTCGTGGGCAAAGAAAAGATGTTCGCCAAAATCATCAGCGGCGAAGTCGTGCATGCAGGCACTTTGAATGCGAATCCCCTCTGCCTTTCCGCCGCCAAGTGGTGCCTCGATGAAGTCATCGCGCTGGGAGACAAACATCCCGCCAGTTCCATCGCCCTCGGCGAGCAGTTGATGGCAGGCCTCAGCAAACTGGCCGCGCAGCACAGCATCCCGCTGCACCCACAGGGCCCCGGCCTCGTCTTCCACGCCACCATGCTCAAGCCCGGTGCACCTGCGGAACCCATCACCAACTACCGCGACTACGCCTTGCGTCAGGACGCCCCCCGCTGGGCCCACCTCCGCCGCTGCCTCCTCGAAGAAGGCGTGCGTGCCATCGAGCGCGGCCTGTGGTTCATCAGCCTCGCCCACACCCAGGCAGACATTGATGAAGCCCTCACCCGCGCCGCCCCCGCCTTTGCCCGTCATGCAGCGGAGTGGAAAGCCCCATGCTGATCTCAGAGACTTTCTATTCCGTGCAGGGCGAAGGCTCGCTCGTGGGCGTGCCTTCCGTCTTTGTGCGAACCTCTGGCTGCAACCTGCGCTGCACCTGGTGCGATACCCCCTACGCCTCCTGGAATCCTGAAGGCACCGAGATGAGCGTAGAGGAAATCGTCGCCCTCGTGCAGCGCGAGCCCACGCGCTACGTCGTCGTCACCGGCGGCGAGCCCATGATCGCCAAGGGCATGCCGCAGTTCCTCGCGCAACTGCGCGCCGCGGGCAAACACATCACCATCGAAACTGCAGGCACCATCGCGCCGCAGGGCGTGGCCTGTGATCTCGCCTCCATCAGTCCGAAACTCGCGCATTCGACTCCGAGCGAAGCCAAGGCCGGCAAAGCCTGGGCGGAGAAGCATGAGCGCCTGCGCCTGCAACCGGACGTGCTGCACGCCTGGTGCACCAGCTACGACTACCAGCTCAAGTTCGTCATCGCCACGGAGGCGGATGTGGAGGAGGTGCGTGCCGTTGTCGCAGCCATCGGCGTGCCGGTCCCGCCGGAAAAAATCTTGCTCATGCCCGAAGGCACCACGCAGGAGGCGCTGCGGCCACGGCAGGCCTGGCTCGTGGACGTGTGCAAACGCACCGGCTGGCGCTACTCCCCGCGCCTGCACATTGATCTCTTTGGCAACAAACGCGGCACATGAAACGGCGCTCAAACGCAGCGCGCTATTGGTGGTGGCTGCTGTGGTTGTCCCTCGGGCTGCTGCAGGCGTGGAATCATTACCGTGACAAGCCCGCGTCGTCGTCCAAGCCACCGCAGACTGAGACTCGCTTCGTCACACTCGCCAATGCCCAGTTCGTGGAGGATGCCAGCAACGATGGCGACAGCTTCAAGATGGCCCATGACGGCAGCGAGCACGTGCTGCGTCTGTACTTTGTCGATTGCCCGGAAAAGCGGCAGTACGCCCTGGTGAAGAACCGACTCAAAGATCAGGCTGCCTACTTCGGCGGCCTCACCATTCCACAAACCGTGAGCCTCGGCCTCGAAGCCAAAGCCTTCACCGAGCAGCTCCTGCATGAGCAGCCCTTCACCATCCAAACCCGCTGGGAGCGTGTCTTTGACAGCGCCCGCTCCTACGCCCTCGTCTTTTTTGCCGATGGCGAAGAGCTCTCCGAAAAGCTGGTGAAGGCCGGTCTCTGCCGCATCCACACCAAAGGCACCTGGATGCCCGATGGCCGACGCGAGTACGACTTCGAAAGTCACCTGCGCGCGCTGGAGTATGAAGCCAAAGCCGCGCATCGTGGCGCGTGGGGGAAACCCAAGTAGTGTCTTTGGAGCGCGGAATTTATTCCGCAGCACTCCGCTCCGTCCAGCGGGCGGCATTTCACGTGGCACCCTCCTGCCGCAAACACGCTGATCTCCTGAAGAGGAGTCTAGGGATGAAAACGCGGAGCGCTGCTTGCTGCGGAATAAATTCCGCGCCCCTACACCAGCCCAGCCACCAGCGGCACATCCGCCGGAGCCAGGTCATACCTCTGCAACTCCGCACGCTCCACCCACACCAGCGCCGTGTGCTCATGCGGATGCGGCTCGGTGCTTCCATCGGCTAGTTCACACACAAACGGCATCAGCTCGATGCTGCCCCAGTCATACGCATGCACCAACGGCGCGAGCGTCTGCGTGATGCGCACGGTACATCCCAGTTCCTCCTGCAGTTCACGATGCAGCGCAGCCTCGGCAGATTCACTGGCTTCGACTTTGCCACCGGGAAACTCCCACAGGCCACCGAGCTTTTTGTCCGGCGGACGCTGCGCAAGCAGTATGCGCCCATCACGCACGATGATGGCGCAGACCACGGGCACGGGCGGAGTGGGTTCCATAAACACAGGTCAGACAGTGGCCACCGTCAGCGCCGCCTTCGCGGTGCGCACGGCGGCATCCGGCATGCTGATCTTCGCCATGCTCGCGCGCATGCGGCGGCCCACGGCGCTGTTGTTGGTCAGGATGCTCTCCACCGCCGCAGCCGTTTCCTTTGCGCTCTGGGTGACGATGCCACCCCCGTGCGTCGTGAGCATCTCAGCATTGCCTTCCTCCTGGCCCGGCACCACGTAGTCGATCACGGCGGGGATTTTGGCCGCCAGCACCTCATGCAGGATCGCCCCGCCAGCCTTGCAGATCACGACGTCATGCGTGCGCAAAAATTCCGGAATGCGCTTGGTCCAGCCGATGATTTCAAGGGTGTCCGGCGGCATCGAGTCCATGAACCGCCGCAGCACATGATACAGGCGCTTGTCATGCTTGCCCACCGGCAGGGTCATGGTGACGCCGCTGCGAATGAGCGGCTTCAGCGCCTCCAGCGTGGCGGCCACACGCCGCCCCGTGGTGGATGGCAGGTAGAGGATGCGCGCATGGGAAACGGGCGGCAGCTCCGGCAGCGGCTCCGTGAAGGCCAGATCCACCGGAAAGCCCGTGACGCGGATCTTGGCCTCCGGCACGCCAAAGCCGACCACCACCTTTTTCGTCTCATCATCCGCCACGCAAAACAGATCGCTGCCAGACATCACCCACACGCGGTTCACGCTGATGGAATCCGTGATGACCGTGCACAGCGGCGGCACCGGCTGGCGCTTTGCCAGCGCTTCCAGCAGGATGGAATACAGGGGGTAGGTGCTGATGATCAGGCGCGGCTTCTGCTTCTCGATCCGCTCCTTCAAGGCATTCACCATCGCGTTCTGCCACATCGCATCCGGCCCGGTCACCGAGGGCCTGCCCATCAGATCATACGTCATGCGCCAGGCCGCAGGCCAGTGGGTGATGGCAAACTGATACAGGCTCTTGCACACATCAGAAACCAGCGGCAGCGCCTCGCTGATAAGATCGCTCGTTTCGATCTTCTCTGCGGGGCACAGACGGGTCAAAGCCTCCGCCACAGAGCGTGCGGCGGTGTTATGCCCATCGCCAAAACCTGCGGTTAGGATCAAAATCACTGCGCATCGCTGGCTGAGAAACAGGTGAAAACAAGCAAAAAGGGCACTCAAACTCGTTGGTTGACATTATTTCGGGAAAGTTAATAATCGTGATTCATTCATGACTAGGCAGCGCGCCAGAACCACCAGCCAGACGCTTGCAGCCACCGTGACACTCGCGGTGGTGCTCATCATGCTCACGCCCCTGCGACGCGGGCCGGTGGAACATCAGTCTCGACAGGCGGGCTGGACACCGCTGCTCAATCTCGGCGGCATGGCGGACACCTCCGCCTTTCACCGCGTGCACACCACTCCCGCTCACTTTGCCGCGAGCGCCCAGCCTTTCTCCCGCCAACCTTCCGCCGCGCCAGCCCCATGAGCGGTCGTTTCAAACCGCCGGGTCAGTGCCCGGCGTGTGGTGAATGGGTGCCCCGAGGTGCCGCCGCCTGCGATGACTGCGGTGCCTGTGCCAAATCCGGCTGGAGCGGCGACACCCATGCCGACGGTTTGGACCTCCCCGATGACGAATTCGATTACGATGACTTCGTGGCCCGCGAATTCGGCGGCAAATCCTCCAAGCAGCCTCTGACCACTCACCTCTGGTGGTGGGTGGCGCTCGTGCTACTGCTCATACTCGTCATAGGCGTGCTCTTGCCGATGTTCAGGTGAGAGAGGTCGGCGCTCCGTTTCATTCCAGCGCTCGATGTTCTGACGTTGCGATCCGCGCCTCTGCCTAACCCTGAAGACCTCCCGCCCGCATGGAATTTTTCCTGCTGCTGAGTTATCTGCTGGCCGTTGGCGCTTACGCGGTCAGGGGCATGAATGCAGCAGCGCTCTCATGAAATCCGTTTTTCATCGGGGCCCGATAGACCTGATAGACACCGGCAGCGGACGTTGGCGCAAAGAGGCGGCTGAGCGCTTCTGCAAGCTGGTATTCATCACAGGGTTTGTCCAGAAAGCTGCTCACCCCTAAAGCTCTAAAACGATTCTCGATCTCTTCTTCCAGGCGGCCGCTGGAAACGATGATTGGAATTTCCGGCAGGATTTTTCTGAGCATGGCCACAAACGAAAGTCCGTCTTGATTGGGCATGTGCAAATCGGTCACGACGGCATGCACAGACGGATGTTTGGCCAGCCAGACCAGGGCTTCCAGCCCGTCTCTGGCCAGTACGACCTGGAAATTCATGCGCTCCAGAACTTCACGCGCGATCTCCCGCACCGCCGTTTCATCATCCACGAACAAAATGGTTTCTCCCTGCCCGTAGAAAGTCATCTTCTTCGGAGCGGTCGGAACGGGCTCGAAGGCGGAAGTGTCGGCGGGCAGAAAAGCGGTAAAAGTCGTTCCTTGTCCGGGTGCGGAGGAAACCTCAAGGAAGCCGTCGTGTCCCTTGATGATGCCCATCACAGTGGACAGGCCCAGGCCGGTGCCTTTGTCTGGAGTTTTGGTGCTGAAAAAGGGATCGAAAATGCGGTCGCGGATTTCCGCCGAGATGCCAGTGCCAGTGTCATGCACCTGGAGCGCAACAAAGAGACCCACCCTGGCATTGGGGGGCATGCCAGGATGCACGCTGCTGATTTCCACCTTCTTGGTCGCTAAAGTGAGCCTGCCGCCGGAAGGCATGGCGTCCCTGGCGTTGACGCAGAGATTCAAAAGCACCTGGTGCAGCTGCGTGGCATCTGCCAGTACGGGGGGGAGGTCTTTTTCACGCTCCACCTCGATGGTGATATTTTTGGGGAAGGTGCACTCGACAATGCCTCCCATTTCCTGGATGAGATAGTTGACCTGGATCTGGCTGCGTTCCCCTTCCGAGCCCTTGGCAAAGGTCAGCAGTTGACGGATCATGGCAGCAGCGCGCCTGACGCTGCTGTCGAACAAGTCCACGATGCCGGGGGCGCCCGGATACTTCGCTTTCAGCAGATCCACTCCCATCATGATGGGGGCCAGGGCGTTGTTCAGGTCGTGGGCGATGCCTCCTGCCAGGGCACCGAGGGCTTCCTGCCGCTGCGAGCGCAGCAGCTGCTGCTCCAGCGCCTTGGCTTCGGTAAGGTCATGATTGACGGCGAGGATGCCGTCAGGAATGCCTTGTGCGTCTGTCAGCAAAGTGAGCTGGGAAAAGACGACCAACGCACGCCCTTCTTTGTTTTTTTGGCGTGTCTCGCCATGCCACTGACCGACGCGCAGCACTTCCTCAAGGATGGCACTGATTCGCTCCTCGGGTTCGCGAAAAATCACGCGGAGCACGGAATCCCCGCTGATCTCAACCTGTGTGTGGCCGTAGAGCCTGGTGGCTGCCGGATTCCAGAAGGTAAGGGCCATGCCCTGATCGCAGACAAAGATCGCGTCCGTGGCCTGGTCAATGAGCCGGGCCTGCCGACGGATGTGTTCCGTCGCCTGCTTGCGCTGCTTCAACGCCTGGTACTCTTCCAAGGCACGCTGGACAGCGGAAGGGAGCCGCTCCAGCCGCTGCTTGAGAAGGTAGTCGGTGGCACCTGCTTTCAGACACCTCACCGCTTCTTCGGCCTCGATCGCTCCGGAAACAATGATCACCGGGACGTCGGGGCGGCTCGCTCTGGCCAGCTCCAAGGCGGCAAGGCCGTCAAAGTCAGGAAGATTGAAGTCACAGAGGATCAAATCATGGCCTCGTTGCGCCAATGCCAGTTCAAAGGGCTCGCGACTCATGACATGGCTGATCTCACAACACACGCCGTTGGCATCCAGCAGATCAGCCACCAGCATGGCATCGCGAGCGCTGTCGTCGAGGTGCAGAATGCGGGTGGGGGCGGGTGGAGAGTGCATGATGTCGGCTTTGGTCAGCGATTACATTTTCATTTCGTGGCTGGGCTGCACGCTGCATGGAGGTGGTTCGTTCATCATCGCCCAAAACCCGCCCACCATTTTCACGGCCTCAACGAACTCATGGAAGCCCACAGGTTTCACCACGTAGGCATTGACTCCCAGATGGTAGCTCTTGATCAAGTCCTGCTCTTCGCGCGACGAGGTCATCATGACCACGGGGATGACTTTGAGGTCCGGGTCACCCTTGATCTGGCGCAGTGCCTCCAGTCCGTCCACCTTGGGCATCTTCAAGTCGAGCAGGATGACCGCAGGTTGTTCCGTGGTGCGGGCGGCGAATGGGCCACGCCGATACAGGTAGTCGAGCGCTTCGGCCCCGTCGCGCAGGGTGACGACCTCGTTGGCCAGATTGTAGGCGGCCAGGGCGTCCAGCACCATTTCAGTGTCCCGGGGACTATCATCGACGAGCAGGATGCGTTGGAGGTGAGGCATGAATCAGGCAGGGTTGGTTTTTAATGAGCTTGCTGATCGTTTCAGCGTGAAGAAGAAGGTGCTGCCTTCGCCTAGTTTGCTTTCAGCCCAGACACGTCCACTGTGCCGGGCGATGATGCGGCGCACGCTGGCCAGGCCGATGCCCGTCCCTTCGAATTCATCTGCACGATGAAGCCTCTGGAAAACGCCAAAGAGCTTGTGGGCGTACTGCATGTCGAAGCCCACGCCATTGTCCCGCACAAACAGAATGAGCCGTCCGTCCTCCTCGCCGGCGGCGCCGATTTCGATGTGCGCCGGATCGCGTGGGCGGGTGTACTTCACTGCGTTGCCCACCAGATTGACCAGCACCTGCCTGAGAACGGCCGCATCTCCGATGACCACCGGCAGCGGTGCGATCTTCCACTGGATGTTCCGGTGCTGAGTCGTTGACTCCAGGCCGTGGAGGGCTTCCTGCAGCAGGTGGTTTAAATCCACCGAGCCTTCGCTCATTTCCATGCGGCCCATGCGGGAAAAACCCAGCAGATCGTCGATGAGCTGGCCCATGTCCACGCTCGCTTCGTTGATGGTTTTGAGATAGCGCCGGGCTTTTTCTGACAACTGCCCATCGATGTGTTTTTGCAGCATTTCCACATAGCCCTGGATGTGGCGCAATGGCGCACGTAGATCGTGGGACACTGAGTAGGAGAAAGATTCCAGCTCCTTGTTGGCTTCGAGAAGTTGGGCGGCTTGATGATGCAGGCTGGCGTTGAGCCGTGAAATCTTCGCTGCTGCCTCTTTTTGATCCGTGATATCGTGGCCGGTGGCGTAGGTCAGCCCCCGTCCGGCCTCCGGCTGGGCCTTCCAGAAGATGCAACGCCAGGATCGATCTTTGCACTGGTAGCGGTTTTCAAAATGAATGGTTCGTTCGCCAGAATTGAGTTTTTCCATCTCGGCAAGTGTACCGGCATGATCGTCCGGGTGGACCAAATCCAGGATGGGCCGCGCCAGCAACTCGTCGGTTGTGTATCCGAGTGTGTAGGTGAAGGCTGGGTTGACCTGTTTGAAAAAGCCGTCCGTTCCTGTGATGCACAGCAGATCAAGCGAGAGGGTGAAAAAGCGTTCACGTTCGGCTTCGGCCTGTTGCCTTGCGGAAATTTCCTCGCCAGCGCGGCGATGCAGCCGCTGATTCTCGCGGGAAACGTAGAAGGCGCCTAGCGCGGCCAGACTGCTGGAGACCGCAATCGTCATGGCATGCGACTGCCAAAGAGTGATTTTGGGAAAAAACCACATCTTAATTAACTGGTAGCCAGTCATCAGGACAGCGGTTGCCACCAAGACCAGGAGCGAATGAACGAGAGTCTTTGGGAATCTCATGCGAAACAGACCAGGAATAGAGTGAACCGGAACCATGGCGTAGGCTTGCTTGCCTGGGCCATCAGACACTCTGGATTCAGATGATTCGGAGATCGTGGGACAACAACGCATGGACGAGGGGCCTAGCGATTCATCGGCGGTGTTGAGTGAGCAGAAGCAGCGACATACAATGTGGAGAGGAGAAAAATATGGTTCACATAATATTCATGCTCATATTAATAATTGTTACAATTATGTAGCCCGGTTATCCCCGATCCTCATTGCTTTCACTTCCTCGTCGGCCCGTGGGATGGGTAGCTCTCCTTGTGAGGCTCCTTCTGGCCGTAGGCGCACGATTGTCCATACGTGGCTGAAAACTGGCAGCATTTCATCGAAGCCCAAGCCTCCGGCCAATTCGCAGTGCCCAGTTTTCAGTTTGCAATTCTTCGGCCCCGCTTCACCCAGCGCGAACTCAATGATCGAGGACGAGTAGGATGAAGACACGCCCGCTGCTTGCTCTGCTCTTTCACTTCGCCGCCACGCCCATCTCACGCCCATTTAGCACTGCCACCAGCGTCAGATCCACCAGCAGCTTCTGCACATTGCAGCTTGAGGCCGCAAAGCTCTTCTGCAGATCCTCCAGCGTCTGGGGGCCATAGGCCAGCGGCTGCTGCTTCACGAAGTGATTGAAGAGCTGACGGATGAAGGCGCGGTGCCCATACGGGCTGCCGGCCACGTAGTTCACGATGTCGCGCGGACCGCTCAAGTGTACCACGCGGCCTTCGTCATCGGCAAATTCACCACTGGCATTCACCGGCTTGTTGTTGTCCTGCGTGCGCCAGCGGCCAATGGCATCAAAGTTTTCCAGGCTGAAGCCCAGCGGATTGATGGTGGAGTGGCAGGACATGCAGGAGTTGTTCCGGGTCAGCTCCGTGATTTTCTCGCGCATGGTCAGCTTCGGATTGAAGTGGCTCTCATCAAACGTCACCGCCATCGGCGGTGGCCGCAGCGAGAGGCCGACGATGTTGCGCGTGAGGAAGACACCGCGATGGATCGGTGAGGTCGCGCGGCTGGACGCCAGCGACGCCAGCAGATATGGATGTGTCACCACACCCGCACGCTGCTTGGGATCAAACGACACCTGCTGGAAGTCGCCGCCCTGAATCGGCTTGCCGTAAAATTTTCCGAGGCGGTCATTGAGCAGCAGGTAGTCCGCCTGCAAAAGCTGGCGGTAGTCAGACTGCGGGCTCCACACCACTTGATCGAGAAACGCGAACAGCGACTCGCGCAGATCCGCCAGCACGCTGTCATCAAAGCCCGGGAAGATCTTCATGTCTTTGGCATTGCCCTCGGCGCGCTCAAGTTCTAGCCAGTGGTGGAAAAAGCCGTGCAGCTTGGTCTTGGTGCGCGGGTCCACCAGCATGCGCTGCGCCTCTGCGCGGATCTGCTCCGGCGTGCGCAGCTTGCCCGAGGTAGCGGCCTGTATCAGCTTCTTGTCAGGAATGGAGTCCCACAGCGTCAGCGCCAGGCGTGAGGCAAAGGCGAAGTCATCCGGCTTTTCCAGCTCGCGCAGTTCCGGGTACAGAAACTGCGGTGACTTCAGCGTGAAAAGCACCACACGCTTCACCGCCTGCTCCGGACTCTTCGCAGAGGCAAACAGCCTTTCCACATGCAGCTGCTTTTGTTCCTCCGTCAGCGGGCGGCAGAAGGCGGCCTCCACAAAGGTGAAGGCAAACTTCTTGAGCTTCTCCACGCGATCTGGCGCGCCGTCCTTGGTGCCGGCCAGTTCGTTCAGATTCTCCTCCACATGCTCTGCAGTGGAGATGGCGGCGTCCGTGGCGGCCTGATCCCAGCCTTTGGAAATGGAGGTGCCGCGCTCATAGCCCACGCTGCGATCATCCGCAGGGAAACTCGTGCGCACGATCATAAGTTCGCGTGTGCGGTCCGTGCGCAGCGCATGCTGCGGGATGATCTCCGCCACGCCATGCGGCGTCTTCCACCACAGCTCGATGGAGGCGGACTGCTCTTTGAATTTGAAATGATCCAGCCGCAGCCGGTAGGCACGGCCACCCACGAGGAAGAGGCTCTTCTTCTCCTCCCTCACCTTGGGGCCCGCGCTTACCCAAGCATCGATCAGTGCATCGTTTTCACTGGTGTCATTGATCCACAGGCGCGCGCCGTTTTCGGTCTTGAGGGTGAACTCATACATACCCGTGTCTTCCGCCACCACACTGCCCTCCCAGGTGTCCTGAAACTGCTCGGCCTCCATCTTCGCATTGTCCGGGCTGCCCGCGTCAAAGTGAAACGCCACCTGAGGATCCACCCGGTCAAACTTGTAGTTCGGCCGCTTCGCCTTGATGCCATTCTTCGGCGTCGTGTCCACCACCGGCTCCCCGGGTTTCGGCAGTTCGGTCCCGCGATAATTGGCCTTCAGCCCAGCCTCGGCATTCACCGGCCGATCAAATCCAGGTCCCATGCGAAAGCGCCCGATCAGGTCCATTACCGACATGCGATACTGTGCGATGGTCAGCCGGCTCAGATCCTGATCCGGCGGGTGGCTGCGCGCCTGCGCTGCACCGGAGTAAAAGGAATCATAGATGTATGCGGCCACCTGCTTGGCATCCTCACCCACACACGTACCCTCCTTGTCCTCCGGCATCGTGCGTTCGATCTTCCGCGCCAGCGCCTCCAGCGTGAGGTCGCCCGTCAGCGGGTCATCATACTTGTCCTTCACCCCCTGGCCCTTGGCCCCGTGGCACTCCTGGCACATCTGTTTGTAAATAACGGCACCAGGATGCTCGGCGGCAGAAGCGTACGCCGTCAGCATCCAGAGCGTGAGCCAGGCAAAGGGAGGGGAAGAGAATTTTCGGACCATGAAGGGGGGGTAAACTTGGCGAAGAGAATAATACCCTCATCACAACCCTCTTTCAACGAACACCCTTTCAGTTTCGGCACCCATCTACTTGCCACGCCCCAGCGCTCCCGCATGCCGCCACGTAAACTTGCTCCTCACAGCGTGAAGTGGTCCGCACTCTCCGAGTGCGGTTTGGAAAGCAGGGCCTGCGGCCCAGCGAAAAGCTGAGGCGCAAAACCGGCGCGCCAGCGTCTTGGAGTGCGGTGGCACAGATGCACGGTGCAAGCCTGCATCGACGACACCGCTTTCGCCAGCCGCACGCACCTACTTCAACTCCATGAAAGAAGTCCAATGAATGCACCGCTGTGAAGGTGAGAGCTTGGAAATTCAACGACACCCGCACCCGCCACACCCCTTCGCCTTCCTCGCCCCCAGCTTCCTCTCGATCTCCAGCGACGTCGGCGTCACCGCCAGTCCTCCGAGTGATGTGCACCGGTGCTCCCGCGGCATCATCGCTGCCACGCCCTTCGCCGCATCAATCACCTCATCCAGCGGGATAAGTGGATCAAAGCCAGCCAGCGCCATGTTCGCGCAAGACAGCGCATTGCTCGCCGCCATCACATTCTTGCCCAGGCACGGCGCCTCGACGCGATTCGCAATCGGATCACAGATCAAACCCAGCATGCTCTGAAACGCCATCGACGCCGCCGCGATGGCCTGATCCCGCGTGCCACCCGCCAGCGTCACCAGCGCCGCAGCAGCCATGCTCGCCGCCGCACCACCCTCCGCCTGACAACCGCCCACCTCCGCCGCAAACGTCCAGCGCGTGGCGATGAACACACCGATGACTCCACTCGCCAGCATCGCCTGCGCCATTTCCTCCTCGGACTTGCCCAGCGCCTCCGCCATGCCGATCACCGCACCCGGCAGCGCCGCACAGGCCCCCGCCGTCGGCGCAGCCACGATGACGCCCATGGAACTCTTCACCTCCATCAAAGCCGTCACGTAAAGCACGATGCGATTCAGCGCTCCGCCATCCAGCAGCCTGCCCGCCTGCATCAGTTCGTTAAAGCGCCCGCTTTGATGCCCCAACACGCGATCTTCATACTGCGTACCCGCAATGCCGCTGGCGACCGACTTCCTCAAAATGCGCACAATCGCGATCATCTTCTCCACCACTTCACCCTCCGTGAAATTCCCCCGCGCCATCTCATACTCCACCGCCAGCCGCCACAGCGCCGTGTGGCGTTCGCCATCATGCGTGAGCATCTCCGCACAGCTGGTGAAGGGCAGTTCAATCTCTCTTCTCGAATGAACTGGCAGCACCGGCGACAGCCGTTTCACAGACGTGATCTTCAATTCAGACCTCAGCTTGTCCAAAATGGGAATTGGAACAAAGGCGTCTGATTTCACCTGCATCAGCCACCCGACTGCCGCATAAAGCATCTCGAACTCGTGATGAACGAATCCATCAGCGGGGGGGCATGCAAACAGGCTCCAGGCTTGGTTGGCGTCTCCGCAAAACCAGATCAGCGTCTCATGACACCCACCGTCCATGCTCAGCGCCACGCCATCAATACTGAGCACCTCCATCATGCCGCCACCCGTCGAAATGGCGATCAGCGCATGCTGCTCCCGCGCATTGCGCAGCGTCAGCCGGTACGTGTTCGGATGCGGATCTCCCACATCCACCGTTTCAATGCGCAGCTTGATTCCCGCATCCGCCAGCGCCCTTCCAGAATCCGGCAGCCGCTCATCATCCGCGTCCCAGCCAAGCAATCCGCCAAACAGTCCCATGTCCGATCCCTGGCTCTCATGCGTGGTCGGCAGCGAGCCCGCACGGTCAAACTCCACCAGCACCTCCGCGATCTCTCCCTCCATCAGATCACGCGCCAGCCGCCCGATCCTCAGCGCCGCCGCACAGTGCGAACTCGATGGCCCGCGCATTACCGGACCAATAACATCATTGAAAATGGAAACGGCGCTCATGGTTGTTGTTGCGGCTATTTTTCCAACTCCTGCCGCGTCGCGATGGGCACATAGCCAATCTCAAAACCCTTCGGCGGTGTGAGGACCAACGCGGGATCAATGTGCGCCAGCGTGCCGGCATCGGGCGGCGCTAGGTAGTCGCGATCCTTCGTCCACGCACGGTGCAGCTTCTCCACCCGCGCCTGCACCTGCTCGCGCTCCGCGTCGCTGAGGTCGGCATTCATCATCGCGGGTTGGTCGGCAAAGCGATACCAATAATACGTCACCACGCTGCCATCGCCGAGGTGGGCCTTGAAGGGGCCAGCCACCGGCCCCGGCTTCTTCCAGCAGCTTGCCGCGTCTTCCGGCGTCGTTCGTGGCTCCTGCGGTTTTTCCGTGGGCGTCTCAAAGCGATGCTGCGTGAGACCCAGCTCAGAAGGCACCTCCTTGGGCGCCATCACATTCCACCGCGGCTTTTTACCGTCGGTGCCAAGCGCGTAATATTCCGGCAGTGTGACGAGGCCCCCGCTGCTGCGTGTCAGTTGCTCGCTCCACTTGTAGCCAAAGGTGGTCGGATTCGGCGTGAACGAAGTGGCAAAGTCCCTCCATGCCAGCGGCACCTTCTCCTCCCGCTTGGTTCCTGGTGGATAAATGCTCCAGTTCGATCCGCCGCCATCGCGGAAGCGATGCACAGCAGATGCCTCCGCCTTGATCGCACCATCCGCAGATGCGCCGCCGTCCAACCACTTCTCCACCTCATCCCACAGCGCCGCTTTCTTATAAGCGGTGAGTCGATGCAGTACAGTTGACGTGCCATCAGGCCCAATCGGAAACGCCGTCGGTGCCACACGCGCATACTCCTTGCCTCCGGCATCCTTGGTGAGAACTGCAGGCACATGCTGCGTCTCCATCTGAATCGCTTTGTTAGGTCCGGCGGGCCGCGAGTCCAGCAGCATCCCCGCCCACTCCGGATGGTCAATCGTCGCCTGCGTCCAAAAGAACGGCGTAAAGAAAGCCGCAGGCCCCTTGAAGTTCGCGGTGCTGAGAAACAGCGTCCAGCATTGATTCCCCGTGGGCACATTCTTGCCCGCCGTGGTGGTCTTCGGATTCGTCAGCGGCAGCGGCAGATAGCCATAGCCAAACAGTTCACCACAGGTTCCCTGTTTGAGGTTCAAACCATCGAGCGGAAACAACAGCCACGGGCTGAGCTGTGCCACGCCATACTGGCCACGCGGCTTTTCCCAGGTGCCTGCGCCGTAGCCAGGACCGTTCGCGATGAATGAAAAATTCGGTCCTACACCGCCCATGATAAACTTCGGTGTAATCGTGGGGAAATGCGTGTCACGCCACCACCCCAGTCCGCCCTCAATATCCGTGTAGCACTTGCCTTCCGGCTTCTTTCCTTCTTCATACTGCGGATGCATCCAGGTGCCGCAGAGTCCGGTTTGGAACGCATGCCCCGGATAAGTCCCCACCAGCGGCCACGCCGCCGCATACAATGAAAAGCCCCCATTGAATTCCTCCGGTACTTTCTCCGCAGGTCCAAAGAGATAACCCGCCATTTCGCCCTGCCGCAGGTCGGCGGAATAGACAAGCGCTGGCAATGCGATCAGTGCGGCGCCGAGAGTGTGAAGCATGTGTTTCATGGAGAGTTATGTTCAAGGACGTGCCTGCTGCTTCATCAGCGCAAGGTTCGCCTCAGCAAAGGCTTGGCCCATCAGCGCAAAGGTCTTGGCACAGCCAAGATAGTGATAACCGGCATTCGAGGCACCGCGCTTCCACAGCGCCTCCTCCGCTGGAGAGATCAGCTTCGCCTCATACTGCTTCAAATACTCACGTTTCTCCGCCTCGGTCATCTGGCCGGTGGCATTGGCGTGATCTTTGTGCTTCGAGTTCAGGTAGAAGCCCATCTGGCGTGCCTGGGCTCTTTTATCGTCGATGACTCCCAGTTCCTCCGACCAAAACGGCGCGGTCTGGACGGCCACGACGTTGCCTTTAAACTCGGGGAGCAATGACGGCGCGGTCATCGCCTCGCGGAAGGCGAGGATGTCCGGGTTCGCTTTTGAGCCTCCGACACCCATCACGCCGATGACGAACGGCATCTGCGGTGCACTCAGATCTTTGCGCACATCGCAGATGAATTTGCCCAGCAAGTCACTGTAGACAACAAACCGCCCAGGCTTGCCGCGATCAGGATAGGTGTGACCGTCCACCATGTCGTTCCAGCCTTGCAGCCACACGAAGCCCGCGATTTCATAGCCTTGTTTTTCATCATACGCGGGGCACACGCGCTTCGGGTCGGCCAGTACACGTTTCACATGCTCCACCATGAGACGGTAGTAGTGCCCTGTTTCCTGCTTCTTCTGCGCGAGCCATTGGGGCATGTTCTCAGGCACACCATGAGCTTTGGGGCCGTAGTAGAGCTTGCGCTGGTACTCGTTGAGTTCATAAGGCCCGGCGCTGGGTGGCCGAAAATCCGTGTGCAGGCTTTTCCCGCCCCATGCCGTCTTGATGATAAGCACCGGCTCCTTGAGCGCCTGGTCCAGCGTGAGGCCAAAGGTGAACTCAGGCCCGATCTTCCCACCGTCCTGCTCCGGCTTCTGTCTTGAACCGTAGCCGGCCGTGAGCTTGCCAAAGCCCTCGCCGTTGGCTTCGCCAATTCCAGTGAAATACGAGATCCACACATGATCACATGCGGTCGCTTTGCCATCCGCTCCACGCATCTGCCGCAGCAGCGGAGCCGTGGCCGGATCATCGCCGATGTAGTCAAACGTCTCAACCTTCGCATGCCCCTCCATGTTCGACTGCCCGGCAAGAATAAAGATCTTCAGCGGGTTCGCCTCAGATGAAAGCGTCGTTGCAAGCAACGAGACGAGCAAAAGGATGAGTTTCATGATTACTTTGATTGGACGTCCCAAAGCTTCTCCAGCAAGACAAATATTTCCGGATCATGCTGCTTCAGCTCTTCCCGGTTGAATGGATAGAAGTCATTACGGCTGAAAAACGCCTCCGAGCATTCGGCAAAGTATTCCTTGGCGTTGGTCATGGCGTAGGCCTTGTCCAGCCGCTTCCGCCCCTCCGAGTCCAGCCGCAGCACCCGGTCATACTTGCCAGTCGCTTTCGCATGTTGAAAAGCAGCCTCGATCTCCGCATTCTCAAAACCCAGCACGCGGTCATGATAGGCATGCGCCAGCTCATGCAGTGCAAAATTTGGCATGCGCCGCATTTCGGCTTCGAACGTCCTCACATTGCTGAATTCGACACACTTAACCATCACGGTGTCCCGGCCATTGTCTCTCAGCCAGGCCGCACCGGGATGATATTCGGCACGGGGACGTGACTTTGGATACTCGGGATTGAAGTACAGCGGCACCTTGCGCAGCTCCGCCACCGCCTCCGCCGGAACCACGCGCACAAGTTCCTCCAGTTGCGTCCTCAGGAGCTCCATTGCCTTCTCCAGCGCAGTTGAGTCTGCCTCGATCAGCTTCACATTCACATGAAGTGTCCATCCGGCAATGAGCCGCTGGGTGTAGGGTGTCTTGCCAGTCGCTTCCTGATATTGCTTCAACTGCTTCTGTTTGATCAGCCCCCGCGCCTGCAAAAGCCGTTCCGGCCACACAAACTTCGGTGCCTGCGCCGGATCATAGCCCGTGAGGTGGCCGGTGAGGCGTGTCTGCGGCTTCGTGTATTTCAACTCCGTATCACCAAAAACCTTACGGCACAGCGCAGCAAGCTGTGGATCATACGCGATCAATTCAGCGCGGGTGTTGACGTGATTGTGCTGCGTGTCGTTCTCGCGGTTGTTGTCAAACCAGCTCTGCACGCCTTCGGCCCAGTATTCGTGATGATTCGATGAGGCATAAGCACCTTTCCACAGTCCGGCTTTCATCGCGGCATCAAATGAAGCTTTCAGACGCTTGTCGAAAGTGGGATCCACATTTGTCATGCCACGCAGGTGAATGTTGTGCGCAAACTCATGAATGAGAATGTTTTCCGTATCATACGGATCGCCTTCGTAGGCCAGCAGGTTCTCCTCCGCGCAGGAACAGAACGGATCTGTCTCGCTGCCGCCGAGCCCTCGCGCGCGTGCGTCCCAGTAGTCTTTCGCGCTCACCGTTTCAAACCCCTTCACGAGCTCCATGTGGGCGAATTCGGGCTGGTCTGTAGTGAATTCATTGTGCGCAAGGATGCACAGCCGCGCACCGCTGGCGATCATCGCGGTGCGCACGTCGGGTCGCTTGGCAAGCATCATGTCCACCAGATACACCGCCTCCCTTACCGCATACGGACTGACCTTGGCCGAGGCCACGATGGGAAAGCCACCTGCACTGGCTCGCAGCGTGTAGAATGGCGGTGCGCCATTCTGCGCTGCAGGGTCATATCGAAAGCCCTGCACAGGAACCTTGCTCACTACCTCAGTGTCTTTGCCTCCATCCACAATGACAAAGCGATGCCCCAGCGTGGTGCCAATGATGAGGTCTTTACCAGGCTCGATTTTGCCATTGGAAATATGCACGCCATCCGGCCTGACCCAGAACACTTCCACGGTATGCGGCGCGGCATTGATGATCTGCAGCTTGGGCTGGTCCAGCGCCAGTGCAGGCATGGAAACGAATAAGAGGGCAGCAAGGACGGTTTTCATGAGAAGCGGTCGGGGGACAACAGATCGAGCGCTACGGGTGGTTTCTCTCCGGCAAGGAGATCGCTGACGATCTTTCCTGTCGCGGGGGCGAGGCTGAGGCCCATCATGGCGTGGCCGGTGGCGAGGGTGAGATTTTTCCAGCGTTGAGTGCGGCCGATGTAGGGCATGCCATCGGGTGAAACGGGCCGCAAACCGCTCCAGGGTTTTACTTCGGCGAAATCACTTTCCTGAAAAGCAGGGAAATAAGAGGCAAAGGAGCGCGTGATGCCGCGCACGCGGCGCTGGGTGATGGATTCATTGAGGCCGGCCATCTCCATGGTGCCGCCGACACGGAGCGCGCCATCCATGGGTGTGACGGCGAGACGGGCCTCTGTGCAGATGCTGCAGAGCTCCGGAAGTTGTGTCGGATTCGGCAATGTGAGACTGTAGCCTTTGCCTGCCTGCATTGGCAGTTTGAGTTTCAGGGACTTCGCCAGGGCCGCTGACCAGACACCGCTGCATAGCACGACTTCCTGACCTTCAATTTCGCCTTTTGAGGTTTTGACTGCGCGCAGTGTGCTGTTTTCTACTTCGAAGCCTTGCACTTCTGTTTTCCACAAAAATTCAACACCGAGGCGGGAGAGCTCGGTTTCGAGGGCGGCGATGAATCTGGTGGGTGAGAGATGGCAGTCTTTGGGGAAGAAGACGCTGCCGCAGACATCCATGGTGATGTTGGGATCGAATGCGGCGGTGGCTTTGGCGTCGAGGACTTGAGTGGGAATGCCGAGTGCGTTTGCTTGCGCGGCCATGCGGGCTTCTTCATCGAGGGTGTGCTGCTGTTTGCAGAGCATGAGGAGGCCGTTTTTGACGAGGCCGAAATCGAGGCCGATGTCTTCAAAGCACTGGCGGCTCAGCAAGCTCAGGTCTCGCAGCACGGGCGCTGCGGATGCGACGCGCTTTGCCGTGGCGGCTTTCCAGAAGTGCAGGGCCCAGGCGAGGAGATCGAGATCCAGGCGAGGTTTGATGTAGAAAGGCGACTCGGGATTCCACATCCACTTGAGGCCGAGTTTGGCCATGCCGGGCGCGGCGAGAGGGATGAAGTGGCTGGGGACGATCATGCCCGCATTGCCAAAGGAGCAGCCGTCCCGTTGCGCGGAGTTGCGCTCAATGATGGTGACCTGCATGCCGCGCCGGGCGCAGTAGAGCGCCGTGCTCAGGCCGATGACACCGGCTCCGAGTATGGTGATGTGGGAGGGCATCGTGTCAGATAAACTCCGCCGGGCGACGCATCTTGAATGAATCTGGTCTTCCGGACCAGATTATCGACAAGGCGAAGGTTTTTCCAAGCCTGAAGAGGGCTGCTGCGTTTCATGCGCCGATGCGCATCCTCCGACTCTTGCTTCCTCTGCTGTTTTGCCTCGCCGTATCAGCGGCGGATGTTTTGAAGGAACTGCTGCCGGGTGAACCGACGCAGGGTGAGCTGGAACGTGCGCGCAGTGTACTGAAGCGATGGGAGGAGGAGGCACCTGAAAAGGCACGGCGGGTGATGCGCATCTTCTACTGGAGTCCGGCGGATCGTGACCCGCAGCCGGAGTATCGCGCGCGGCTGACGCGGGTAATGCAGCATGTGCAGGATTTTTACCGGCGTGAGATGGCGGGCTGGGGATTTCCGAATCGCACGATCCAGCTTGAGCTGGAGGAGGATGGGCTGCTGCAACTGCACATGGTGCAGGGGCGACTGAAGTCTGAGGAGTGTAGCGAGGGTGATCCGAAGGATGGGCGCGAGATCAGGAAGGACTGTCTGAAGGCGCTGCGTGAGGCGGGCGTTGATCGGGAGGCGGAGACGCTGGTCATCTTCTGCAATCTGGCGGACTGGGATGCGGAGACGCGCACGATGGGGCACCACAGCCCCTACTATGCGAGTGGCGACAGCCGTAGTGGCACGGCGTGGCAGGTGGATTCACCATTGCTGGACGCGGATCTGCTGGCGGTGAAAGATCAGATGATTCAGGACAAGCAGTATGGCCGGATCTCGCTGGGGAAGTATAACAGCATCTTCATCGGTGGAGTGTGTCATGAACTCGGACATGCGCTGGGGCTGCCGCACTGCAAGGAGTGCGCGGCGGCACGCGCGGTGCGTGGCACGGCGCTCATGGGCAGCGGCAATCGAACGTATGGCGATGAATTACGCGGCGAGGGGCGCGGCTCTTTTCTTTCGCTGCCGCACGCCTTGAAGCTGGCGGCGCATCCGCAGTTTTCCGGCTCGGTGAAACAGATGGAGACACGCGTGCAGGCGGAGTTTTCTGGGTGGCAGTTCAAGCCTTCATCGGACGGACTCGTGGTGAGTGGCGTGGTGACGCCCAAGCTGCCGGTGCATGCAGTGCTGGCTTATGCGGATCCCTCAGGTGGGGGTGATTATGACAGCGAGATCGCTGCCGCTGTGCCGGAGAGCGATGGTCGTTTCAAGCTCACACTGCCGCCACCGCAAAAGAGGAATACGAGCATGAGCCTCCACTTTGTGGCGGTGTGCGTGAATGGTGCGGCGACTGCTGGGGTGTGGTCTTCGCAGGCTCTCACAATGAACGGGCGCATCACCGCTGATGCGGCCTACGATGTGCGCAAGGCGGAGCAGAAGATTGAGTTCGACCAGCATTGGGCGGCGTTTCACGAAGGCAGGCTTTCCGAGGCGGAATGGGCGAAGCTGACGCCGGGCGTACAGGCTATCCTGCATCGTCTGCAAGCGCCGGATAAGGCGAAAGGAAAAGCCGCCCCTGATCAAGTGACTGCAAACGAACTGGCGCTGTCAGATGCCATGCCGCTGCATGCGGAGACGGGATGGGGTGGGGTGCATTTTGACCGCATGCCGGAGGGCGGACCGCTGCCAGGGCCGGAGGGTTTGTTTGAGCATGGGCTCTATGCGCATGCGAACTCAGTCTATGAATACGAGCTGGGCGGGCGCTGGGAGAGTTTCAGCGGCAGCGCCTGTGTGCTGCAAGGCGGCTTTGGAAAAGTCGAGGCGACGATCCTTGGAGATGGGCGTGTGCTGTGGAAATCTGCCGCGCTCAAGGCGGGTGATCCGGGTGCTTTTAAGGTCGAGGTGACAGGTGTGCAAAAACTGACGCTGCGAATCACGGGGAAGGATGACATCAATGGGGCGTGGGGCGCGTGGGGTGAGCCGGTGTTGAGGCGTGGGGGGAAGTAGCCTTGTCGCTGTGCAACAGGGGATTCCTTGTTCCGCAGGAACAAGGCTACTTTATGGGTGCAAATGGCGCACCAGAAACTCCATGCGGAGGCGGGAGCCGTAGGGTGTTTCTGCGGCACCATGGCCGGTGCCGATGATGGGCATGAAGTCGAAGGTCTTGCCGGCTTTCTGCAAGGCACCAACGACTTGCGTGGTGGTGGCGGGGTCGACGTTGGTGTCGAGTTCGCCGACGATGAGGAGCAGGCGGCCTTGGAGTTTGTGGGCGTCGTCCTTGTTTGAGCTGCGCGCGTAGCTTTCGTCCACGGGCCAGCCCATCCACTGCTCGTTCCACCAGATTTTGTCCATGCGGTTGTCATGGCAGCCGCAGTCGGCGACGGCGACGCGGTAGAAGTCGTGATGATCCAGCAGCGCACGCATGGCGTTCTGGCCACCGGCGCTGCCGCCGTAGATGCCGACGCGGGTGAGGTCCATCCACGGGCGTGTTTGCGCGGCGGCGGTGATCCAGGCGATGCGGTCTGGAAAGCCGGCGTCTTTGAGGTTTTTCCAGCACACATCGTGGAAGGCTTTGCCGCGATGATTGGTGCCCATGCCGTCGAGCTTGACGATGATGAAGCCGAGCTCGGCGAGGATGTGATGGGTGAGCAGCCTGCTGAAGTCTTTGGGTGTGAATGCGCTGTGAGGTCCGGCATAGATATCTTCGATGACGGGGTATTTTTTTGCGGGATCGAAGTGCGAGGGCTTGATGAGGATGCCATGGATGTCGGTCTGGCCATCGCGGCCTTTGGCGACGAAACGTTCCGGCATGGTCCAGCCTGCGGCGAGGAGTTGGGAGGCATCGGCTTTTTCGAGTTCGCAGACGAGGCTGCCATCTTGGCTGCGGCGGAGTTCGTGGATGGGCGGAAGATCGGCACGGGAATAGGAGTCGGTAAAGAAGTCGCGCTGGGGTGAGAACTCGATGTGGTGATTGCCGTCGCCTTGAGTGAGCTGCTGGAAGCCGCCGCCGTCGAAGTTCACACGGCAGAGGTGGAGGTGGTAGGGATCTTCCTCTTTGCGCAATCCGCTGGCGAGGAACCAGATCTCGCGCTTCGCGTCGTCCACGTGCAGGACTTCACGCAGGGGCCAGGCACCGTGGGTGATCTGGTTTTTTACTTTGCCGGTTTTGATGTCGTAGAGGTAGAGATGGCACCAGCCGTTGCGCTCGCTCATCCAGAGGAGTTCGTTCGTGGCGTGCAGCCAGTGACGCCAGGTTTTATGGGTGTAATCGATGAAGGTCTTGGAGGATTCCTCGACGACGATGCGCCCTGCGCCGGTCTTCGAGTCTGCGGCGAGGATGCGGTAGAGCTGGTGGCCGCGCTGGTTGTAGTCGAAGTAGAACTCGCTGCTGTCCGGGGACCAAGTGACATCGATGTGATGTGATTCGGTGAACGGGTTCTCGAATAGAGCAGCATCTACCATGGAATAATGTCCATCTGGTCGGACAATGAGAAGGTCAGGCTTGGGCACTGGATCACCAGGCTTCGTGTAGTTGATGGTCTTGAGCTTCGGTTGCACCTGATCCTTCGGTGAAGAGTCCACTGTCGTTATTTGTCGTTGCGACACAGGTTTGCAGCGCGACACGACAAAGGAGGAGGAATCTGGAGCCCATAGGGCTGGTCCAGAAAAGTCCCTCATGGAATCTAGCTTCAATGGACGCTGATTGAGGAAGACGAAATTTTGTGTGACCTCAACCTTAGATTTGCCATCAGGTGATTTGAAATCGCTCTCAGAAGTTTTTGGTTCAATTGTCTCTTTGGAGATGCCTTTGCCATCGATGATGAGTGTCTGTGACTGAGGGGCAGCCTCGATGATGGCGAGGTGTTCGCCGGTGCGGCTGGTGATGAGCCATACGTGGCCGTCGAAGGTGTGCTGTTCGCGCTCAGCCCCCGCGCGAATGCCGCCATAGCGGATGTGCTCGCCTTGCTGATTGATCCAGAATAGATCGACGTCGGCGTCGAGTTGATTGATGAACTTGAGGCCCGACTCCTCGCCGGTGCGGGTAGTTTTGCGAAGCTCGATTTCTGCGATGGAGGATTTGAGGGCTTCGCTGTCGGGGAGGCCGAGTGCTTTGAGTGACTGCGCGATTTTGCGTTCGCCGGTGTCGGCCTGGATGAGGACGAATTCGTGTGCCTGCGGCCCGGTTTGGACGCGGTACCAGAACGATTTGCCGTCTGGCAGCCAGTTGGCTTTGAGGTGATCGCGGAAGACGAGGTTTTCAGTGCGCTTGGGGAGAGTGAGGGCTTGATCAAAGTCAGCAGCCATGGCGCTCGTTGAGAGCAGGAGCAGCAGGATGGATTTCATGGGATGCCAAATTGAAACGGATCAGCAGGATCAAGGATGAGGGTGGCCTCGGCGATGATGTAGGCGGTGCCGGTGATGGTGGGAATGATGGCGTTTTCCGTGGGGGTGTAGCTGCCTTCGAAGACGCTGCCGATGATGCTTTCCTGCCGCCAGATTTCACCGGGGGCGAGTTTTCCATCTGCGGCGAGGCAGGCGAGCTTGGCGCTGGTGCCGGTGCCGCAGGGGGAGCGGTCGTATTCAGCACCGGGGCAGAGGACGAAGCTGCGGCTGTGATTAGCGGGATCGTGCGGCGGGGCGAAGAGTTCGATGTGATCGACCTCCGGATGGCCGGCGGCGTGCACGGCGGTGCGCATGGCGAGGCAGGCCTGGGTGAGGTGGGGAATGTTGGAGCGGGTGAGTTCGAAGCCGTGATCGGACACCAGGAAAAACCAGTTGCCACCATAAGCGACGTCTCCGGTGAAGCCGCCTGCCTGCACGGCTTTGGCTTTGCGGTAAGAGGGGACGTTGCGGATGCTCACGCGACCATCTTCATGCAGGGTGGCGGTGACGATGCCGACGGGGGTCTCGATGCGGTGCTCTCCGTGTGTGATGCGGCAAAGGTGATGGAGGGTGATGATGAGGCCGATCATGCCGTGGCCGCACATGCCGAGGAGGCCGACGTTGTTGAAAAAGATGACGCCTGCGGCACAGGTGGGGTCTTTGGGCTCTAAGAGCAGGGCACCGACGATGACCTCGTGGCCGCGTGGTTCGCAGAGGATGGCGCGGCGGTAGGTTTCGAGTTTTTCCGCACTCACGCCGCTGAGTACTACGCGGGTGGGTTCACCGCCAGTGTGGGAGTCAATGATTGAGATGCGCTTCATGAAGGGCGCTTGGCCAGGGCGTTGCGGATGATTTTGAGCACTTGCTCGCGCTCGGCTCCGACGAGGGGCAGGCGGGGCTCGCGGCACCATTCTTTGCCGAGGCCGGTCTCCTGGCAGAGTAGCTTGATGTATTGCACAAAGTGGATGTGGGTATCCAGTTTCATGAGCGGCTGCATCCAGCGGTAGAGAGTGCGGGCCTCATCCCACTGGCCTGCGCGGGTGAGTTCCCAGAGCTTTTGGTTTTCCTGCGGGAAGGCGATGCCGCTGCCGGCGACCCAGCCATCAATGCCGAGGATGCTGCATTCGAGGATGAGGTCGTCCACGCCGGTGAAGAGCTGGTAGCGGTCGCCGACGAGATTGCGCAGCTCGGTGATGCGGCGGGGATTGGCGCTGCTCTCTTTGATGGAGGTGAGGTTTTCGATGTCGGCGAACTGCGCGAACATTTCGGGCGTGACGTCGGTGTGGTAGCCGACGGGGTTGTTGTAGAGCATCCAGGGCAGGGGGGTGGCCTTGGCCAGGGTGCGGAACCAGTGCTCGGTCTCGCGGGGATCGCTCTTATAAACCATGGGGGGCATGATCATGAAGCCGGCTGCACCGAGCTGCTCGCCATCCTGCATGTATTGGATGGCGGCGCAGGTGCTCATCTCTGCCACACCGCTGACGACGGGGATGCGGCCGCGTGCAGTGTCGATGGCACACTGGAGGACTGCGCGCTTTTCATCGGGCTGCAGGCACTGGTTTTCGCCGAGGGAGCCGCAGACGATGAGGCCGGAGATGCCGGACTGGATCAGAGCCTCGAAGTGGAGAGCGGAGGCGGGGAGATCGAGCGACTGGTCTTGGTGGAGCTGGGTGACGACGGCGGGGAAGACGCCGGTCCAGCGGGGGAGAATCGAGGAGGTTTGGGACATGAGGAATGACAAATGATTGGCCGAAAGAGGGGAAAGAAGAGAAAAAAAGGGGCTGACTGCAAACTGAGAACTGCAAACTGGGAATTGAAAATTGGTTGGAGCGAGGTCGTGGAAGATAATGAGGCTTGAAGGCCTGAGGGTCTTGATTGCTTTTTGGCTGAGGGACTGCCAATTCAGTCAAAACCATGGAATCCACCGGCCTTTTCTCAGAGCATGTGACCACCGAGGCGCTGTTTGATGCGTTGCCGGATGTGGTGTTCTTTATCAAGGATGCCGTGGGACGGTATGCGCGGGTGAATCAGACGCTGGCGGATCGCTGTGCGGGTGGTGACAAGATGAAGCTGATCGGTAAACGGCCGGAGGAGGTGTTTCCGGCGGCGCTGGCGGCGAGCTATGCGCGGCAGGATGAGGCGGTGCTGAAGACGGGCAAGCCGGTGGAGCGTCAGCTCGAAATGCACATCTACCCCGGGCATAAGGCGGGCTGGTGTCTGACGACGAAGCATGCGCTGCGCGATGGGAAGGGACGGATCATTGGCGTGACGGGCATCTCGCGTGATTTGAATGCGCCGAGTGACAAGGCGGGTGGCTTCGCGGAGCTGGCGGCGGCGCTGAAGCATATGCAGCGGCACTTTGCGGAGAGCCTGCGCATCGAGGACATCGCGAAAAAGGCAGGACTGAGTGTGTATCAGTTCGAGCAGCGGGTGCAGCGTCTGTTTCAAATGAGCCCGCTGCAACTGCTGCACAAGCTGCGCCTGGATGAGGCGACGCGGCTGCTGCGTGAGACGGATCAATCTCTGGCTGATATTGCCATCGAGACGGGGTGGTGTGACCAAAGCGCCTTCACGCGGCACTTCAGCCGGTATGCGGGGATGGCACCGGGGAGGTACAGGGGATTGAATCGGAAGTGATTACGCGATCAACTCCTTGATGACCTTCCGGTGCTCCACGCCGGTGAGTTTTTGGTCGAGGCCTTGGAACTTGTAGGTGAAGCGTTCGTGGTTGTAGCCTAGGAGCTTCAGGACGGTGGCGTGGAAGTCGCTGATGTGGAGCGGGTCTTTGACGATGTTGTAGCTGAAGTCGTCGGTCTCACCGTAGATGGTGCCGCCTTTGGCACCGCCGCCGGCCATCCACATGGTGAAGCAGCGGGGGTGGTGGTCGCGGCCGTAGTTTTCTTTGGTGAGGCCGCCCTGGCTGTAGATGGTGCGGCCGAATTCGCCGCCCCAGATGATGAGGGTGTCGTCAAACATGCCGCGCTGCTTGAGGTCTTCAATGAGGGCGTGGCAGGGCTGGTCAACGTCCTTGCACTGGCTAGGCATGCGGCCACCGACGTTGCTGTGATGGTCCCAGTTGTTGAGGTAGATCTGGGTGAAGCGTACGCCGCGCTCGGCGAGGCGGCGGGCCATGAGCACGCTGTTGGCAAACGTGCCGGGCTTCCTGGCTTCATCGCCGTACATTTTGAAGATGTGTTCGGGCTCGCTGTTGATGTCGGTGAGTTCGGGCACGCTGGCCTGCATGCGGAAGGCCATTTCGTACTGCTGGATGCGCGTGTGTGTTTCGGGATCGCCGACCTGCTTGTAGTTGATTTCGTTGAGGGCGTTGAGGCCTTCGATGGTGCGCTTGCGCACGCTGTCGGGCACGCCGGGAGGGTTGTTGATGAAGAGGATGGGGTCGCCCTTGCTGCGGAAGGAAACACCGGCGTGCTCGCCGGGAAGATAGCCGCTGGACCAGAGGCGTGAGGAGATGGCCTGCTCTTGCTCGCGGTTCGTCGGCGTGGCGATGAGGACGACGAAGGTGGGCAGATTGGAGTTCATGGAGCCGAGGCCATAGGAGGCCCAGGAGCCGAGGCAGGGACGGCCGGTGATCTGATTGCCGGTCTGCATGGCGCAGATGGCGGGCTCGTGATTGATGGCCTCCGTGTGGAGCGAGCGCATCCAGCAGATGTCGTCGGCGTTCTTGCTGAGGAAGGGCAGGAGATCGGAGTTCATCCACATGCCGCACTGGCCGTTCTGGGCGAAATTGAACTTCGAGGGCGCGATGGGAAAGCGCGCCTGACCGCTGGTCATGGTGGTAAGGCGCTGGCCGTTGCGGATGCTCGGCGGCAGGTCTTTGTCAAAGTGGGCCTGCATGCCGGG
This sequence comes from Verrucomicrobiota bacterium, assembly GCA_025360015.1. GTDB lineage: Bacteria > Verrucomicrobiota > Verrucomicrobiia > Verrucomicrobiales > Verrucomicrobiaceae > Prosthecobacter. Next base: position 49,578 of record JANYCZ010000070.1, read on the forward strand.
CTTGTAATCGAAGAGGTCCATCTGCGATGGGCCGCCGACCATGTGGAGGTAGATCACGCGCTTCGCTTTTGGAGCGAAGTGAGGGCCCATGGCGAGGTCGTTCGAGGCATTGGCGAATGAGTCGCCGAGGAGAGATGCGAGGGCGGCACCGCCGAGGACGTTTTTACCGCGCGAGAAAAGCTGGCGGCGGGTTTGAAAGGTGTCCCATTCGTTTAAGATGCTCATAGAAATTTCAGGTTTAAAGTTGGAAGGCTTCGCGTTCAGCGAAGTTTGGTGGATTTGAGATGGGCGTCCAGCCAGGTGGTGTCTTCGGGGGAGAGCGCGGGCTCGGGATCGCGGGTATACTTGGTGGACTTGTCGAAGGCGCAGTTGGCGTGGCACTGCTCGGCGAGTTCTTGGAGATTGAGCCAGATGTCGTGGTCATCGGGGCGGAGCGGGACGCGAATGGCTGGAAGAACGTGCGAGTAGGTAATGGGATAGATTTCGCGGTCGAGCGGGATTTCTGCGCGAAAGACATTCGCGGAATGCGCGGGCATGCGGCCGTCTGACAGCCGGATGGATTCCGCCATCTCCTCACTCTCAAACTGCTCCAGAGCGAGCCCCCACTTTCGGACCAAATCCACCTCCACGAGATTGACGCCCAGATTGATGATGTGCTGGCGCTTTTGCAGGTAAGTGAGAGCGCCGCCGGAATGTTTGTTGGTGGGACTGAGCAACTCGATGGCCGTCACGAGATCGCCGGTTTTTTCACGGATCGCAAGATGCCGGGGCTTGGGCGAGGTGATGCTGCGCGTCAGTGGCGGTGAGAAGTTCGGTGGTGCGGATGAGAGCAGCGTGTCCTCCCACACTTTCCAGTCCGAGGCGTCGGGTCGTGAGCGCTTGTCGTCTTCCGGGAGCTGCGCAGAAATAGAGACTCCCTGTTCGATCAGGATCAAGAGGTCGGCGGGAAGTTGCCGAGTCAGTTGATTGCGCGCATACACGATCATGGAGGGATGCACCTGAAACCACTGCTCCTCGAAGTAGGGGTTCAGTCCCGGAAAGGGATATGTCGCATCAGAGGGCACGGTGGGAATGAAAGGGAAGGTAAGGGGTCGAATTTACTTATTGAGGACCTCATCCAAATTCATGAGTTGATTGCAGAGCATGGTCCAGGCGGCGAACTCGGGCTTGGGGAGTTTTTCGTCGGCTTTGGATTCGCCGACTTTGAGGAGGGCTTCGGCGTCGGTGGGGTGGGTGGTGTAGAATTGGCGGAGGTCGGCGAGGCTGGTGGTGAGGATGGGAGTTTCCTGCGCCTTCAGCGGTCGGCAGAGGAGGCGCTCGGCGATGGTGGTGAACTTGGTGGTGTCGTCGCCTTGGACGTTTTCGAGGGTGTGCTGGGCGAGGTTGCGGGCGGCTTCGATGAACTGAGGATCGTTCATGGTGACGAGGGCCTGCAAGGGCGTGTTGGTGCGGTCGCGGCGGACGCAGCTCACTTCGCGGGGAGGGGCGTTGAAGACCTCCATGTTGGGGGAGGGGGCGGTGCGTTTCCAGAAGTTGTAGATGGTGCGGCGGTAGAGATTTTCGCCGTTGTCCTGCTTGTACTTTTCGGTGCCCATGCCGACGACTTCCCAGACGTTTTCGGGCTGGTAGGGCATGGTGCCGGGGCCGCCCATTTTAGGGGAGAGGGAACTGCTGACGGCGAGGGCGTAGTCGCGGATCATTTCGGCATCCATGCGGAAGCGTGGGCCGCGGGAGAGGAGGGAATCATCACGATCTTTTTCGATCTTCTCGGGGGTGAGGATGGCGGCCTGGCGATAGGCGGCGGAGGTGACGAAGAGCTTGAAGAGGCGCTTCACGTCCCAGCCGCTGGCGCGGAATTCCACAGCGAGCCAGTCGAGGAGTTCGGGGTGCGAGGGCGGGCTGCCCATGATGCCGAAGTCTTCGCTGGTCTTGACCAGACCCGCACCGAAGATCTCCTGCCAGAAGCGATTGACCGTGACGCGCGCGGTGAGGGAGTTCTCGGGACTGACGAGCCACTTGGCGAGGCCCATGCGGTTCTTGGGAGCATCGGCAGAAAGCTTGCCGAGGGCCACGGGCACTGCGGCGTCCACGGCATCGCCGACTTTGTCATACTGGCCGCGCATGAGGACGTTGGCCATGGGCTTGGCATCCATGCGTTCTTCCTGAATGTGAGTGAGGGGGCTGCGGACCTTGATGGCCTCCTGTTCGGCGGTGAGCTTGGTGGTGCTGGCGAGTGCAGTCTGATAGGGCGTGTCTCGCGTGACGAGGTAGTGCTCAAAGAGCGCCTCCTGCTGTTTGGGGCCTTGTTTCTTCGCGGCGAGCATGGTGCGCAGAGGGCCGACTTTGGAAAGCGTCAGCACTTCCGCTGCGGTGAGCTGGCGGTCGTAGATGCGCAGGTCCTGCACGCCACCGTCCATGAAGTAGGAGCCGTCGCTGCGCTGGCCGATGCGGGTGGGCGTGGTAGTCTTGATGCTGCCTTTGAGGGCGTTGGTATCGGGCTTGATCGGAGCTTCCACGCCATCCACAAAGATGCGCACGCTGCCGGCCTTGCCTTTGCCGTCGTAGGTGACGAACACATGCTGCCAGATGCCGGGGCGCAGGGCGGGCTTGGCGGTGGAGACTTTGATGGCGTCATCCGGCCATTTGCTGACGATGTGCACGGAGAGCTTGTTGTCGCTCTGAAAGAGGTCCCAGCCGCGGAAGGCGTTCTTTTCATCCATGCGGCTGATGATGCCGCCGGCGATGCCGGTCACACGGCCTGCACGAATCCAGGCACCGTAGCTGAAGGCGTGATCTTTTTCGTAGTCACCCACGTCGCCGATCTCAAAGGTGCTGCCGGGTTTCATCACGGGCGCGGGGCCGAGTTTGCCATCGGGTTTCCAGAGGACTTCACCCACGGCCTTGAAGGTCTTGTTGCTGCCACAGTCGCCAGACACTTCATTGCCGCTGCCTTCATTGAGCGGGATGTGCGCGGTCATGCCCTTGGTGGGAACATCTTTGTCCAGGTCTTCGGGCTTGGCGCTGGTGAGCCAGAGATCGAACAGTGGCCTCGCGGTTTTGCGTGAAGCGTCCTGCTTGGTTTTCGCGGCGGCGATTTCGGGGGGCAGGGCGTTCCAGCGTGGGCGGTCTTTGTCCGTGGGCAGCACGAGGATAGGGCCGAGGCCGTCCTTCACATTGCCGTCCTTGGGCTTCTGCGTGGTGTTGCGGAAGAAGGCGGCGAGAGAGTAGTAGTCGCGCTGAGAGATGGGGTCAAATTTGTGATCGTGGCACTGACAGCAGTTCGTGGTGAGGCCCATGTACACCCAGCCGAGGGTCTGCACGCGGTCGCTGGCGTAGTTCGCCAGATTTTCGTCGTCGATGGTGCCGCCTTCGTTGGTGGTGATATTGCAGCGCTGGAAGCCGGTGGCGATGAGCTGGTCGTCCGTGGGCTTGGGCAGCAGGTCACCGGCGATCTGCTCGACGGTGAACTGATCGAAGGGCTCGTTGCGATTGAAGGATTTGACGACCCAGTCGCGGTAGGGCCAGATCTCGCGCTCTTTGTCAAAGTGCAGGCCGTGGGTGTCGGCGTAGCGTGCGGCATCCAGCCAGTAGCGTGCGCGGTGCTCGCCATAGGCGGGGGATTTGAGGAGTTCATCGACGAGCGCTGAATAGGCGGCGTCGGAGATGGAGGTGCGGTCCTTGGGCGCGTAGCGGGCGACGAGCTCTGGCGAAGGTGGCAGGCCGGTGAGATCGAGCGTGACACGGCGAATCAGCGCATGGGCGTCTGCCTGTGCATTGGGCTTGAGGCCGGCGGCTTCGAGCTTGGCAAGGATGAAGCGATCCACGGGGGTCTTGACCCAGGCGCTGTCTTTGACCGGTGGCTCTGCGGCGCGCTGTGGCTGGATGAGGGACCAATGGGGCTGCCAGGGTGCGCCTTGAGCGATCCATTCTTTGACGAGGGCGATCTGCGCGGGCTTCAGCGACTTGTGCGAATCAGGCGGGGGCATGAGCTCGTCGGCATCTTTGGAGATGAGGCGCTGGAAGAGGTTGCTGACCTCCGGCTTGCTCTTGATGACGGTGGGCTGCTCGCCGTCCTTGGCGGTGAAAAAGCCCGCCTCGGTGTCCAGCCGCAGTCCGGCCTTGCGGGTGCCGGGATCGGGGCCGTGGCAGTGGAAGCAGGACTCTGCGAGGATGGGGCGGATGTCCTGGTTAAATCCAATGGGCTGCGCCGCCACTGCCGAGGAGGCGAGAAGCGTGAGGAGCAGTGTAAGGTCGATGCGCATGCGGTTTTGCGGGTTGTATGAAAATGTTGCTGACTGGTATGAAAGTGTTACGGCGGGTGCCGTTGGAATATTGCGAAAGGGAGGCTGAGGCGGGGGCTGTTTCGAGGCTTTAAGCTGCGACAATTCACCGGTGTGTTCGATTCGTCATGTGGCGAGAATTCGTTACGGCTGCGTGCACCGGTCTTTCGGGCTGAGCTTTGGCGGAGCAGGCGGGCTGGGTCAGACCATTGCGCTGCGCAGTGCGAGGCGCTCGGATTCGGGGAGGCTGCTGGCGGTGATGGCGTGCCAGGCGGCATTGATGTCGATGCGGCTCCAGATGGCGGCGAGGCAGTTGCCGAGGCTGAGGCGCTCCTTTGGAGTTTTTACGTGGGTGAGAAGCAGGAGCGCGAGATCGGGACGATGATGCTTGATGATGAGAAAGAGGTCCTTCAACTCCGCGTCATTGAACGAGCGGACGACCTTTAAGTCGCCGATCAAGGCATCGAGCTGAGGAAGATCGCGCATGTGGCCACGGTGGAGGCTGGCGGCGATGCGCTGGAGCCGCTCACGGCGCTGGGGCAGGGAATGGAGGACGTGCTGCATGCCTGAGAATACGCCATGAGCTGCAATGCCGTCTTGCATGGGCAGGGCTTGCTTGTGTAAAATACGCGCATTATGGCGGCTATTTCACCAGAGGCATTTTTACGCAGGGTAACCGGTGCGGAGCTGGTGCGGCTGTTTGACCTGCTGCCGGACATGTCGTTTTTCATCAAGGACAGGAAGGGGCGCTTCATGGCGGTGAACCGGCGCGGCTGTGACTACTGCGGCGTGAAGCATGAGAAGGACGCCATCGGCAAGACGGACGCGGACTTCTTTCCGCGCAGTCGTGCCGCTGAGTACCATGCGGATGATGAAACGGTGATGCGCACCGGCACGCCCATCGTGAACCGGCTGGAAAGCGCGCCGGAGGCGGAGGGCTCGCCGCGACTGGTGATGTCCAGCAAGATCCCGCTGCGCGATGCGGAGGGAAACATCATCGGCATCGCGGGATTCTCCCGCCAGGTGGAGCAGGTGCGCAGCCGGAGTTCGGGAGAGGCGCGGTTTGCGAAGGTGATCGAGCAGATGCATGAGCATCCGGATGCCGCGCTGAGCAGCGCGGCCATGGCGCGCCTGTGCGGACTTTCGCAGAGCCAGTTTGACCGCAGCTTCAGGAGAGTGTTTGGCTCGTCGGCGCGGCAGTATCTATTGCGGGTGCGGGTGGAGGCGGCGTGTAGGAGACTGGCGGAGACGGAGGAAACCGTGGCCGCTCTGGCAGTTGAGCTGGGGTTTTATGACCACGCGCATTTCACGCAGTGCTTCCGGCGGATCATGGGGGTGACGCCGGCGGAGTATCGGGAGGAGAGGGTGCCGAAGGGGACGAAGAGGTGAGGGGAGCCGTTGACGGTTGTTGACGATGGTTGACGGTTGTTGACAGTGGTTTTTGAAAAGTACTGAGCCGGAGGTATGGCCGCAAAGGGACGCAAAAAATGAGGGCAGAAATGGCCAAGGATTCACCACAGAGGGCACGGAGGAATGAACAAGAGGAAAGGGGCAGGTTTGGATTTAGGCATTCTACCGGCTTGTGATTTGCCTATCATCCCTATAATCTGTGCTTTCATATGAGTACGATCTGGGCATTCGACTTGGGCAAGGGGAGCATTGGGGAAGCGGTTTGGAATGTGGGCGAAAGACGTTTCGACCACGTTGCCTCACTGCTCATACCAGCAGAGTTTGCCTCCACCAAGGAGGCTGCCAGCCGTCGCCGCATGATGCGTACCCGGCAGGCTCACAAGGCTCGTGAAGCCTGGCTGGATGAAGTCTGGAAGGCTGCGGGCCAGGAACCTCTCGAGGGCCGTCGTGTGGGGAAGGTGGATGGAAAGTGGAAGCTCATTCATGAAGGTGATGAAAGACTGGAGCGCGAGTTCCCGGCTAAGGGAGATGACACCTGCTACACCTCCTGCCTGCTGCGGATCAAACTTCTGCGCGGGGAGAAACTGGAGCTGTGGCAGATTTATAAGGCGCTGCATTCGGCGATTCAAAAGCGGGGGTATGATCCAGATATTGCATGGAAGACACGCGAGAACAGGCGCACACGCAAGGAGGACAAGGATGATGACGAGGCAGGCACGCTGAAGCGCATGCGTGACTTTGAAAAGGAGCTTGCTGTCATGTCGGCTGATTCTGAACACCATCTGCCGTGCTACTTCGACGCGTGGAAAATGGGGCTGTGGAATCCGAAACAGCCGGATGAGCTGAAAGACCGCATTGACCACCATGCGGAAAGCACGCGCAACCGCATCCTGCCGCGTCAGGTGGTCGAGCGTGAAATTCGACTGCTCATTGAGGCGGCGGGACAGCAGTTGCCTGCGCTTGCCGACAAGGCGTGGTATGTCCTCTATGGTCCTGCGGGTAAAGCCTACGCCTCGTATTACAAAGTGGAGAGGGAACAGTTCAAGCTGCGTGAAGGCGGGAACTCGGACTGGCAGGGAGTGCTGGGGCAGAAGATTCCGCGCTTTGATAATCGAATCATCGAAAAATGCACCCTCATGCCGCGCTTCAATGTGTGCAAGGTGCGCAGTGATGAACAACGGGCCGCAGGAGAGCGGGGCACGCTGCCGCAGGAGGTGACCTTTCTCATGAAGCTCAAAAACATGCGTGTGCAGCGTGGCACCACGCAGCAGACCGGGCTGACGGCGGAGGAGATTGGCCAGGTGTTCAATGCATTTTGCGACAAAGGCTGGAAGCTGACTGAAACTCAATGGGGGAAGTTTTGTGTGAGCATGGGTGCCGTTCCTGTGCCGCCAAGTTTGGAAGTGGCAGCGCCCAAAATGGCCGGGCGCAGCCGCTTCTGCCGTCCGGCTTTGGAAGTCTTGAAACGCCTCATTCTTTCGGGTCAGACACCGCAGGAATTCCACGCTGCTGAGGTCCAGCACCTGAACGGCAATAGCGATCCACGCAAGGGGCTGGTCGCTGCCGATTTGAAATTCTTGCTCGACATGGGTGGCACTTGGGAAGGCATCCATGTGCCGAATCAAAAGCTGGAGGCGCTGGCTCAGCGCACGCAGGATTCTGCTGCCGCCATTCTGGAACTGGTCGGATCTCAAAATGATCCCATTGTCAGACATCGTCTGGGTGCGTTCTGGAAACGCCTGCAATGGATGGAAGAGCAGTTTGGTGCTCCGCAGGAGATCGCCATCGAATTTGTACGGGAGGATTTCATGGGAGAAAAGGCGCTGATCGAATATCGGAGGTTCCTCAAAGACCGGGAGAAGCAGCGACAGCAGGCACGTAGCGACGCGGAGGCGGCTGGGGCTACCGAGCGAAGCGGGGGATTGAAAATGGAACTGCTACGCCTGCAAGGCGGCATTTGTCTCTACAAAGGTACACCTCTCGTCGAGACCGCACTCGATGACTATGAGATCGACCACATCGTGCCGCGCAGCCAAGGGGGGCCGGATGCAGCGGTGAATTACATTCTCACGACGAAAACGACCAACGACGAAAAGGGTAAACGCACTCCCTTCGAGTGGCTGTCTGACACCGAGGGCTGGGATGCTTATGTGGGCCGGGTTAAGAGCCGACAGACCGCATTGCGGAATAAAAAGGTCAGGCTGCTTCTGCTTCCTGAGGCGGCTGAACTGGCGGACAAATACACCGCGCTGGCCGAAACGGCCTGGATTGCCAAATTGGCCCAGACCTTGGCATGTCTGCATTTTGGATGGAAAAACGGCAACGATGAACAAGGAAAGAAACGTGTGACGGTTATTTCTGGCGGTCTCACTGCCCGCATCCGCCGCAAGTACAAGCTCAACAGCCTTCTAGCCGAAGAAGGCGTAAGTGAGGAGGAGTCCGAGAAGAAGAATCGTGACGATGACAGGCATCATGCGCTGGACGCCATGGTGCTGGCCTTTATTCCCGGCTGGGCGCAAAATGACAGTAAACAAAAATGGTTTCGTTTTCCCTCGCCGGTGGATGCCAATCCTCCCGGCTTCTTTGCCGCCCAACTTGCTATGGTCCAGCCAAGTAACGAGCATCTATCATCGCCAAGGCTGGAAGCCACAGCGTATGGTGAACGCGTGATCCATCACGCAACGTTTGCTGTGGGGCGTGAAAAGCTTGTCTCGCTGTTGCTCAAGGAGGTCAACGGGAAGGAATCTCTCAAGCCGGTGGACAAGGCTGAGACGCATAGGATCGTTGAAAACGCCATTCGCAAAGAGGTGGAGGCATTTCTCGCATGCAGGCCTGCATTGACGATTGAAGAATGGAAAATCTGGTGCGCCGACTATCGTGTTGGCGATCATGGCCCCAAAGTCATCAAGGTTCTGATGACGAAGACCAAGGCCAATGCCACGGATGAGTACCGAGATATGTCCAAAGATGGCACCCGTCAGTTGCGGCGAGGAGAAATGCACCGAGGCTATTTTGTGTACTGGGCACCTGCGCCCACCAAAAAAGAACCGGATAAAAGGCGTGCAGTGGTAAAGCCTGTGTATGCCTTTCAGTCCGATGCAGTAGTTCAGCGTGAGCTGCGAAGTCAGGGCATCAAGGATGGTCAATTCTTTGAGTCGGGGTGCGCCGTGGAACTGACTGCGGCCGTGGCTCATCCGAAGACCCCGCTGGTGCCTGGTCGTTATTTATTGAACAGCATATGGTCAGACGGACGCGCCAAGATTACTAACCAAATTGGTCGTGTCTCCGAAGCGATTAATCTCGGGGAAATGCTTAATGCAGGTTTAAAACGCGCAGATTGAAAGTAACCCTTTTATGAGCTATCACATCCTTCATGTCTTCCAACACGGAGCCTTGCTTGGCAAGGAACGCGGCTTCATTACCTGTAAAGGGGCTGATGATCTGCAGCCACGGCGGATGCCGCTGGAGGATCTGCGGGCGGTGGTCATCGCTGCGCGTGGTGTGACGATGAGTTCGAATTTCATCTCCAGCATTGTGGAGCAGGACGGGATCATCCTGCATTGCAACGAGAGCTACCATCCCTGCGGCATCACCGCGCCGCTGGCACGGGTGATCGATTCGAAAGCCTTCATGAACCAGTGCGCCCGGCCCCGGCGGCTGAATGAGAAGCTGTGGACGCGGATGCTGCGCGGCAAGACGGTGAACCAGACGAAGGTGCTGCACCGCTGGGACATCCGCAGCGCGCATCTGGAGCGGGCGCTGGAGCAGAAGGACATCGATGAAGGGAACTGCGCCAAGCGCTACTGGCAGCTCTACTTTCCCAGCATCGGCTGGAGCGCCACAAGCCGTGACCGCAAGGAAAACACGGCACCCAATCAGATGCTCAACTACGGCTACACGGTGCTGGCGGCGCTTTGCCACCGCTCCTTGATCGTGCATGGCCTGACGCCAAGCCTGGGTGTGCACCATACCACAAGGTATCAGAGCGATCCGTTGGTTTACGACATTATGGAGGCGTTCCGCCCGCTGATCGATTGCCTGCTGGCGGAGTTCATGACGGAACGGGAGCCGACTATGAAGCTCTGGTGCAAGAAGATGGGAACAGAACTGCGGGAGCGCCGCGTGCAGCACGAGCGCTATTCCCTCAAACTGATGGACGCCATCGATGCCTGCGCGTCCAGCCTGACCCGCAGCTATGCCACGATGGACGCGGACGCCTTCTGGGTGCCGGAATTGCAGTAGCCCAGCCGCGTGGCGACCGGATTGGTCATTGAAATTCGCCGTGGCGCGACAGAACTGCCATGAAACAAAGCCCTTTTCGAATGGGATGGATTCTCGTCATGTTTGACCTGCCTGTGATCACCGACCGTGAGCGCAAGGAGGCGACGCGATTCCGCAACAACCTGCTGGATGACGGCTACCTCATGATTCAGTTTTCCGTCTATGCGCGGCCCTGTGTGAGCCATGAGCATCTGGAAAAGCACATGGCCAAGGTGCAGGGCTTTGTGCCGGAGGCGGGCAATGTGCGGATAATGTTCATGACCGATGAACAGTGGAAGAAAAGCATCACCGTCATCGGCAGGAACTATCAGCAGGGAAAGCGGTCGGTTGATCCTGACATTCCCAAACAGATCGAGTTCTGGGAATGACAAAGCCCCAGCTTTCAAAGTTGGGCTGCGGCTTGAGGAAAAAGAAGCACCCATCGGACGTGCCAGGCAGAGGTCCGATGGGTGCTTGATCAGTTAAGACTTCACCCCCCGGTGAGAAATGGTCTGATCAATTAAAACGAATTTCAGGGCGGATTATGCTGAATCCCAAGGGATTCAGCAAGTCCTATTATAGCCAGCCTCACCGGGGGGTGAAGTCAAAACTGTAGCGGAGGGCCGTATCTGTCTCCATAAATTATAGCCAGCCTCACCGGGGGGTGAAGTCAAAACTGCTGGCTGCTGGGGAAAGATGATGAAGAGATTATAGCCAGCCTCACCGTGGTGAAGCAAGGACGACGGGCTTTCCTGCGTTGTCTCCTCATGTTTAACATGGAACGAGACGAATGGCTTAAAGGTTATCTGGGTGAGATCTACAAGGCGAAGCTGCTGACTCCTCCGCAGGAAGGCGACCCAGGAGAGATCGAGGTGCGAGCGGGGATGATCCGGGCGAATCTTCGGCTGGTGGTGGAGATCGTGCAGGAGCTACGGGGTGGCTCGGGGGTGCCGCTGCTGGATCTGATTTCCGCAGGGAACATCGGGCTGATGAAGGCGGTGGTGCGATTTGACCGGAGCAAGGAGGGGGTGCTTGCGTGCTTCGCTGGCTGGTGGATCAAGCAGTCGGTCAAACGTGTGGTGATTCGGGAGGCGAAGAAGGGTTCTGCTTTCTTTGGGCAGACGATGCCTGGCAAGGGGAGTGATGAGGATCTGGCTTTGCCGGCGTGAGTTGAGGGAGGAGGAGCCAGAGCCCGAACGGGCTGCTGCGAAGCCGGGAAGCGAACCCCGAACTACGTGCGAAGAGGCTGACGCAGGGGCGGGGCTGTTTCGTTACTCGAAACTTGAGGCTTGAAACGCTGCGCTGTGATCGAGGACGAGTTCGAGTAGGAGGACGAGGACGAGAGGCTGATGTTTTATGCGTTGCGAAATTCGGGGGCGCGTCTGGCCAGCGTGATTTCTTCAAACGCATGGCCCAGCGCGAGGATGCGTGCATCCGCATGTGCGGTGACCATGAAGGAAAAGCCGATAGGCAGGCCATCCACGAAGCCGAGGGGAACCGTGAGATGCGGATAACCGGCGACGGCGGCGGGAGTGCTGGCCACGCGCTCGTCGGTGTCGCCATGCACGAGATCAATACGGCCCACGGGATCGTTGGTGGGGCAGATGAGGGCGTCGAGGTGGTGGGCTTGCAGGGCGGCGTCGATGCCTTCGGGTCCGGCTAGGCGGCGGGCGGTTTCGCGGGCTGCGGTGCCGGTGGCGATGATGTCTGGGGTGCTGAGTTGCTCTGCCTGCTCAAAAAACTCCTGGGCGAAGTGGGGCATCTCGGTTTCGCGATGCTGTTCGTTGAAGGCGATGAGGTCTGCGAGGGAGCGGACATCGCCACCGCGTTGTTCGAGGTAGGTGTTTAAATCCTGACGCAGTTCGATGAGCATGGCCTGCCAGGAAAGCGCGCCGGCTTCGCTTATGTTGGGCAGCGTCACCGAATCCACGATGACGGCTCCGGCAGCGCGCAGCTTCTCCAGCGCGGTTTCAAACAGCGCGAGGACTTGTGGGTTTTTACCGCACTGGTCGCGCACGACACCGAGGCGTGCGCCTTTGAGCGCATCCGGTTTTAAATCGGTGGTGAAATTTTCCGCGAGCACCTGCATGAGCAGCGCCGCATCTTTCACCGTGAGCGTCATGGGCCCCGCCGTGTCCTGCCAGTGGGTGATGGGGATGATGCCGCTGCCGCTGATGAGTCCCACGGTGGGCTTGAAACCCACGATGCCGCAGGCGCTCGCCGGGCTGACGATGGAGCCGTTGGTCTCGGTGCCGATGGCGGCTGGGGCGAGTCCTGCTGCGACGGCGGCGGCGGAGCCTGAGCTGGAGCCGCTGGCGCTGTGGGTGAGGCGGTGGGGATTGCGGGTGAGGCCGCCGCGTGCGCTCCAGCCACTGGTGGAATTGGGCGAGCGGATGTTGGCCCATTCGCTCAGGTTTGTTTTGCCGAGGATGATGGCACCGGCTGCGCGCAGGCGGGTCACGAGCGCGGCATCCGTCTTCGGCTTATGATCGTGCAGGGCCAGCGAACCGGCAGTGGTCTGCATGGCGTCTGCGGTTTCGATGTTGTCCTTGAGCAGGATAGGGAGGCCGTGCAGCGCGCCGGGATGGCAGGTGGTGGCAAGGGCTTTTGCAGCGGGATTCAATTCGAGGATGGCATTGACTCGCGGGCCTGATTTGTCGATCTGCGCGATGCGTTCGAGGCAATGCTCCACAATCAGCAGCGGGGTGGTGTGCCCGGCTTTGAGCATGGCGGCGAGCTCGGTGAGGGTGGCAAAGGGCAGGGGAGCGCGGTGCCTGTGCCCACATGCCGCCGGGCAAAGCGCGACAGCGGCGGATTGGAGCAGGCGGCGGCGGTTCATGGTGGCGGGAGCTTGCTGCGTGGAGCGGGGTTCTTCAAGCTGGAGCCCTGAAATGGGGCACTCCGCCTCGTCTTATAATGAACCTTTCTTACTTTTGTTATTGTCACTTTGGAGCCGACATGATAAAAAACGCGCCTTCGTGAATTTCCCTGCCTTTCGATTGGTCGCTGTTTTTCTTGTCTCTGCCGCTGTTTTGAGCGGGGAAGAACCCATGCTGCCGCTGGCTCTGGGGGGTGGTGCCTCGTTTCATTCGGACGGGCCGCGTGGCTTTCTGAAGCCGTCCAAGTCGATCAAGCCCCCGGTGAGCACGGTGGTGGCTGTCCCTGCGCCTGCCATCGTGCAGTCGCCGACGGCGGAGACGCGGCTGCGCCGTCTGGTGGTGGTGTCTGGCACGATGACGCCGGAAGCCATCCGTGACACGATCCTCGCCTGCGGGCAGACCCGCACGCCAGTGACCATGGCGGGTGGTGTGAACGCGCCTGCACCGATGCTTTCCGACCTCGCCGGGTTGTTTGGCTCCCCGGTGACCGAGGACACGCAGAAGAAAGTTTTGGAAACCGTGCGCAAAGGCATGGGATCGTCCGCGAAGCCGATGCAGCGGGTGGAAGTGGTCGGCTGGCTGCCCACTGAGGGCGTCATGGCCGTGGCGGTGTATCCCGAAAGCTGAGCGCTTTTTCCATGAAACGCACTCCGGTCGTCAAGTCTGCTCCGGTAAGGAAGCCTGTCCCCAGCGTTCCTGCGGCTCTGGTTGCGCCAGCCATTCCACGCGTGCTGCTAGCTGAGGAGAGCCTGCCCTACCGGCGCGTGATCCGTGAGGCGCTGATGGCCTTCCGCATCTGCGAGGTGGATGACGCGCCCAGCGGAGAGCGCGCCTTTGAAATGGCGCTGCGGTGCCAGTACTCGCTGTTTTTGTTTTCACTGCCGCTGCCGGACATGACGGGAGACATGCTGGACCGCCTGCTCAGCAAGGCCTACCCCATGGTGCATCCCGGGGTGCACACCGCGCCGCCGGTCATCTTCCTCATCCAGCCTTCGGATGCGCTGCGGTTTCAGGAACTGCAGCGGGATGTGCGCGTGCGTGGCAGCATGCCGCTGCCGCCAAAGCTCGATGTGCTACTGTCGGTGACGGCCTCCCTGCTGCCAGAGCGCGGGGGGCTGGCCTTTCCTCCGTTTTCCCCTCCTCATGTTTCCTGATCCCCAGCGCCGCAGTGTCAAGATTTGTGGCATCACGCAGCCCCAGCAGGCGGCGGTGATTTTCGCGATGGGAGCGGATGCCGTGGGCATCAATCTCTGGCCCAAGTCAAAGCGCCACATGCCGCTGGAGGTGGCGGTGAATGCATTGCAGGAGGTGGCGGCGAAGCACGCGTTCGTCGCTGTGCTGGTGAATCCGGATGCGGCCCTGCTGGATGCCACCATCGCCAGTGGCTTGTTTCGGGCGCTGCAACTCCATGGCGATGAAACACCGGCGGATGTGGAGCGCCTCATGCAGCGTGGCGTCAATGTCATCAAAGCGCTGCAGGTGCGCGATGCGGCATCGCTGGCGCAGATCGGTGAGTTTCCGTGCGAGTCCATCCTGCTGGACGCCTACAATCCCGGCACCTACGGCGGCGGCGGGCATGCTTTCCCGTGGGAACTCGCCGTGCGTGCTAAAGAAAGGTTTCCCGCCAAGCACTTCCTGCTCTCAGGGGGGCTGACGCCGGACAATGTGCGGCTCGCTGTGGAGCAGACTCTGCCTGTGGCCGTCGATGTCGCCAGCGGGGTGGAGTTTTTGCCAGGGAGCAAGGATCTGGTGCAGGTGGCGCGGTTTATTGCGGAGGCGCGGGATGGGTGGGCGGCGGTGGAGAAGAGCGAGGTCACGTAGCCAAAAGGCGTGGTTAGCTGGATGCTGGATGCTGGATGCTGGATGCTGGATGCTGGATGCTGGATGCTGGATGCTGGATGCTGGATGCTGGATGCTGGGCGGTAGATCGAGGAAGAGGGATGCTGCTGCTGGTACGGTGGAGTGATCCGCCGCAATTTGATCAAGTTCGAATCAGCTGTGGCGGCCCGTCTTAGCTTTGACTGCTCGACTCTCTTGACGGCACGGCAGGTTTGCCCTTTTCAAACCTTCAACAGACCACTTGTGCAGCACCCGTCATTCGTCATTCTTCGTTTTCCTATGCAACCCGACCCCTTCCGTCTCCGCCTTTCCGCCCTCATGGGTTTTCTTGCCGTCGCTCTGGGGGCTTCTGGGGCTCATGGGCCGGTGCATGACAAGCTGGTGGCTGCCGGTGAGCTGGCGCATTGGGAGACGGCCGTGCAGTATCAACTGCCGCATGCTGTGGTGCTGCTGCTGCTGACGCTGGTGGCTGGAAACAAGCCGGTTTTGGTCTGGGCCTGGCGCTTGTTTTTCACGGGAATTGTGCTGTTCAGCGGGTCGCTCTACGTGCTCGCCTACACGGGCACGAAATGGCTGGGAGCGGTCACGCCACTGGGCGGATTGAGCTTTATGATCGCGTGGGTGCTGACCGCGATGTCGGCCAAGGGAAAGCAGGCTGCCTGAGCAATCTGCATTGAGCGCGAAAAACACGTTGCGCCAGTGTGGGAGCTTGCTCCTATACCGGCCCTTCAAGTCAGAGGCTCGGTAGCTCAGTCGGTAGAGCAGGGGATTGAAAATCCCCGTGTCGGCGGTTCGATTCCGTCCCGAGCCACCTCTTGATTTGTTTGTTGCAAGGGGGTGAGTTCTTACTCACCCGTTGGCTGAGAAACAAAGGGGCAGCCCTTGATGTGGTTGCTGTCGGTGAAATTCGTCCTCACGCCTTCAGAAGTGAACCGCAGGCAGGGAGAGATGACGGGCCGGCCTGCGGATGTATGGTGGGTCGAAAGCTCACCACGCTCACGCTGTCTTCAAAGGACCGCGACATTTCGGTTTCTCGCAACAGTCGTTGTTAGCGGAGTTGCGGAATCGAGGACGAGGAGCTGACGATGGGCAGCGCCTCACCCCTCATTGCCATAGGGAAAGCGGCACACGACGCTGACGCCGCCGCGCGGGCGGGATTTGATCTTGAGGCTGCCGTCGATAAGGTTGGCGCGGTAGTCCATGACGCGGAGGCCGATGCCTGCCTGCTGGTGGGAGCGTTTGAGGAGGCCGGAGCCGTCGTCTTCGATCTTGAGCACGGCTTCGTGCTTTCCGTGGAGCTGGAGCGAAAGATGGATGCTGGAGGGGTGACCGTGGCGCAGGGCGTTGTTGGCAGCCTCCTGGGCGATGCGGTAGATGTGCGTCTCTTTTTCCTGATCTTCGATTTTGATGTCAGGATTGACCGCACACGTGCAGGTGGTGCGGTGATTGGTGCGGATGGTTTCGGCAAGCAGATGCAGCGCGCCGCCGAGGCCGCGATTTTTCACGGAGGCTGGTGACATGCTGTGGGACATGTGCCGGACTTCCTGAACGGCGTCCTGCATGAGATGGTGAATGCGGGCGGCGCTCTCCTTTTGCCCGCCGCTGAGTTCGCATGCCAGGGCTTCGATGAGGCTGGACACGCCGGTCATCGTCTGACCGACGCCATCATGCAGATTGTGGCCGATGCGCGCCTGCTCCTGCTCGGAGATTTTGAGGACTTCTTTTTGCAGGCGGTTGCGCTCGGTCAGGTCGGTGCCGGTGACGATGATGCGGTCCACCGAGCCTTCGGGGGTCTTGGTGATGATGCTGGAAAGCGCGACGACATGGCGCTTGCCGTCTTTGCCGATGAAGGTGACCTCCCGCGTGGGGATGTTTTTGCCGGCCAGCATTTCCTTGAAGCGTTTTTGGGAGCGCACCTTCTCTGCGGCGTCCATGAAATCCGTCTCCCAGGGGGGAGGTTTGCCGATGAGATCCTTGCGGCTGAAGCCGAGCATGTTGAGGGTGGCCTCGTTCGCGTGGGTGAGGTGCCCGTGCTGATCCAGCAGGATGATGATGGCCGAAGTGTGGCTGGCCAGGATTTCATTGAAGCCCTGCTCGCGGCGGTAATTGGCCTCTGCCAGCTTGCGGCTGGTGATGTCCTCCACCATGGCGAGCAACTGATTTGGCCGGCCGCCCATGGTGCTGAGCAGGGAGGCGTTGAGGTTCACCCACACCACGGTGCCGTCAGGGCGCACGTAGCGCTTCTCCAGTTGAAATTCGGAGGACTGAGCCGCTTTGAGCTGGGCATGCAGCAGACGGTTCCTGGCGCGGTCATCCGGGTGGACCATTTCATCCGGAGACATCTTCAGCATCTCCTGACGGGATCTGCCGGTGATGGTGCAGTAGCGCCGATTCACATCCATGAAGCGCCCCGTGGTGAAATCCAGCAGCCCGACGCCAACAACGGCCTGCTCAAATACGGCGCGGAAACGCACCTCGCTTTCGATCACATCCTGCTCCGCCTTCTTGTGTTCCGTGATGTCCTGAAAAGTGCCGACCAACCTGACCGTCTTGCCGTCCTTCCGAATGGCGGTGCCTTGGGAGCGTGTCCAGAAATGGCGGCCTTTGGCGGTGACTGCCTCGAGCTCCAACTCGTAGGGAGTGCCGTGGTCGATCGCCGCCCGCACGGCATTGCGGATCAAGAGCTGCGCTGCCGGGGCATAGAAGAGGATGGCTTTTTCGAGCGATGGGGCTTCCGTCGTTTCAATGTCAAACAGCCGGCAGGTCTCCAGTGACCAGAACAGCTTCTGCGCGGCCACATCCAGTTCCCAGCCGCCGATGCGGGCCATCTCTCCGGTGCGCTCCAGCAGATCCGTCGTGCGTGCCAGCGACTGCTCCACCTGCTTGCGCTCCGTGATGTCCTGGAGAATGGCGATGTGCCGGGAAGGGGGCTCGCCTTTTTTCCCCATGGCGGAAACGGTGAGGCTCACCCAGGTGCTGCTGCCATCGGCATGCAGGTAGCGTTTCTCCATGGTGAAGGTTTGGATCTTCCCGGACTTGAGCTTTTCCATGTACTGCAGCTTGGCCGGCAGATCCTCTGGATGGGTGAGGTGAGTGAAGGTCGTAGTCATCATCTGCCGACGTGTCAGCCGGGTGATGTCGCAGGCGCGTTGATTGACGTTGAGGAAGCGGCCGGTGTTGCTGTCGAGCAGGGCCACGCCCACCGCAGCCTGCTCAAAGATGGCGCGGAACTGCGCATTGCTCTCTTGCATGGCGGCTTCGGCGGCCCGGCGTGCGGAAACGTCCGTCAGCAATGCCATGGCGCCGACATACACGCCATTGCCGTTGTGGATGGCATTGGTCGCAACGTAGGCCCACAGCGGTGTGCCGTCTTTGCGCATGTATTTGAACTCGAACTCATCGGAGATCCCGTCCTTCCGGTTCTTGATGTGCATGGTTAGAAGTGTCTTCCCCTCATCATCCAGGAAGTCGCTGATCGGCCTGCCGATCATCTCCTCCTCCTTATAGCCCATCATGCGGGCCATCTTCGGATTCACGTAGTCGGTGAGGGATGCGGCGTCGATGGTCCAGATGCCCTCCTCCGCCTTTTGCACGATGCGGCGGAAGCGCTCCTCGCGCTCTTCGCTTTCATGCAGCGCCGTCTCGGATCTGCGCCGTTCGGTGCTGTCATGGATGCTGCCGGCCAGGTGAGTCACGCGGCCTCTGGCATTCATGATCGGCGTCACGGAGATCCTGCCGTACTGGATGCGGGAGGAATGCGCATACGTTTCATCCCAGCGGGCGGTCTTCTTGCTGCGGATGGCCTCACGGCAGTGCTTCAGGACGCGCGCGCAGGCAGAATCCGGGAGGAGGTGTTCGATCCGTTTGCCCGTCACTTCAGCGGTAGTCAGGCCAGCGGCGGTGAGCAGGCAGCGGTTGGCAAAGAGCAGGCGCAGGTGCTCTCCGCGCTCCACGGCGAGGCGGAAAAGCGGCACCTCTACGCAGTCGTAAAACAGGGGCATCTGGGCGACCGTGGCGGCAGCAGTATCTCTCCGTGCGGGCGTTGCAGCCACGGCATTGGCCTTGCGTCTGGCGGCTGCTGTCTGGGGAGATTTTTTCATGCAACGAAAAGCCGGCGCAGGTTTTGGCTGGCCCGATCTTATCCATGCCTCAAGGGCGAAGCAAGCAAGATGCAGGGCCTCACACAGCGACGGCGCTCGCCACGATCTCCTCGGCGAGGCCGGGGATCTTGGCCAGCGTCCGCGCGGGCGTGTCGCGGAGTGCAGGTACGTGGAGGGTGTCCTCACCCATGGTGTGGAGCAGGCGGTCGAGAGCCTGGCCAAAGGCGGTGACGGCGGCGGTTTCCTCATCCACATCATGCCGCAGGCCATTGAGCAGGGCCACGTGCTCATAGCGCTGCATCCACTCCGTGGCGCGCGGGCGGTAGCGCTCGATGATTCTGCGCATCAGGCTTTCCGCAGAGCGGGGCTCGGACTCTCGCAATACCTGGTAAGCAAGGCAGCGCGCGACATCGGCCGCAGCGCTGATCAGCCCGGGCTCATTCACACCGATCTGGTCATGCGCCAGACTGCGGTGGCGGTGCTCAAAGTGAAAGCCGAGGTCCACCTGGCACTGCTCTCCGCTGGGGAGATGCCGGAAAGCCTCGCACAGAAGCGCGATCTCCAGCCCCCAGCCACCCGGCAGGCTGAAGCGCTCCAGCGACTGCATGTCCGCCGCAAATTCACCCGAGAGAGGGTAGCGGAAGCTGTCCAGATGCTCCAGCAGCGGCTTTGCGCCCAGCACATCCCGGCAGGCCTGGATCAGCGGAAAGATCAGCAGCCGCGTCACCCGGCCATAGAGGCGGTCTGATACGCGGCTGTAGTAGCCTTTGGCGAAGCAGTAGCCCATGCGCGGGTGCAGCAGCGGGTAGCAGAGCCGCCACAGCATGTCCCGGCTGTAGTTCAAAATGTCCGTGTCATGGCTGACGATGATGCCCTTGAAGCCGCGCGCATGCAGGTAGGCGATGCCCATCCAGATGTTCGAGCCCTTGCCCGCGTGGGGGCCGGCCAGTCCGGCCTGGTCCATGCGCTGGTATACCTGCGAGAGCTGCGGCCCGTCATTCCACAGGACGTGGGCGGTTTTGCCGCGCAGATTTTTGCGGATCATCCGCAGCGCGCGCTCGTGCTCGGCGGCGTCCATGCCGTTCATGGTCAGGATGACTTCGGAGATGTGTCCGGCCTGGGATACCTCCTCCAAAATGCGGGGAAGGGCAGGGCGCTCGCACTCGGCATAGAGCGCGGGCAGCAGCAGCGCGACTGGTTTGTCCCGTGCCCAGTCAAGCATCTCTGCCTCGCGTGCGGAACTGTCCACATGGGCCAGGTGGTGGAGGGTGGGCACGCGCGCGTGCTGATAAAAGTCTGCCATGAGGTTGGAAGGCTCTCAATTACACAGGCGCTGCACAGCGCGAAACGAAAATGTTCAAATCTGCACAGCGCTGTCGCTATTCGTCTGCGACGGGTGCTGCTTCTGCGCGTCCTCCCCGTCTTCATTGCCATTGAGCGCCAGCGTCTCCACCTCGGGGTCAATCTCCACCGTCTCCGCCTCGATCTCGATCTCCTGCCGCCATTTGCGCGAGACCCACGGGCGCACCAAGCCATACATGAGGTAGCTCACAAACAGCACGGCCGGCATCCAGTGCCAGTTCATCACGGTGAAGGCGATGACAAAGATCGTCACCAGCACCCAGTGAAACGAGCGCTTGGTGCGCCAATTTACCGCCTTAAAGCTCGGGTATTCCAGGCTGCTCACCATCAGGTAGGAGAGCAGCGCCATCAGGCCTGCGAGCACATACTTCCAGTTGCCGATCTCCTGGTCCGTGCTGTCCAGCCAGATGATGAGCAGCGTCAAAGAAGAGATCACGCCTGCCGCCGCCGGGATGGGGCAGCCGCGAAAGCCCTTCATGCTGCACTTCACATCCGCCGCCGCGAGGCAATTGAACCGCGCCAGCCGCATGGCACCGCAGACCAGATAGACGCAGGAGATCAGCCAGCCGAGACCTTTTGGGGTGTCGATCTCCTTGAGCACGATGTCATGCACCAGCAGCGCCGGGGCCACGCCGAAGGAGACGATGTCCGCCAGCGAATCCAGCTCCCGCCCAAAGGGGCTCTCCGTGCCACCCATGCGCGCCACACGGCCGTCCAGCGCATCAAACAAGCAGGCCAGCAGGATGAACACGATGGCATAGTGGTAATGCTGGTTCATCGCCAAATGGCGTCCGTCAAAGATCTGCAGGATCGCGACGAAGCCGCAGAGAATGTTCCCCGCCGTCATTAGCGTGGGCAGGACTGGGATGCGTGGCTCGTGTTCTTGAGACATGCGGGAAGGTGAATGCAGAATGGCGAATGTCGAATACGGAATGGAAGGAGCTGGATGCGCGGAGTGTCCTATCAGGCATGCTCCCCCTCCGCTGCGCTCCGGTTCACCTTCCCGCCGTTAGCATGTATTTCCAGACTGGGCCAAATAGGCATCGAAACAGAACACGGCGAGAGAGAGGCATGTAGCATGCTAAGCAGTTGGGGGAGGGCAGACAATTGCCAAGTGATGGATGCCGGAATGGGTGTGGGAAAGGTCAAGGCTCGACTTTGACCGTTTCCTGTTAGCTGCGAGCACCCTATACAACGTATAGGTCTCACAGGCCCTGTTTTCCAGACGCTTTGGCACGGTGCCGGGGCGTCCCGCTTGCATTGAATGGTTTTACCATTATGGCATTCTTTCCCGCCCGACCGTTTTCCCACCATGCCCACTGCTGAACTTCCGCCGCTTTCTGGCGATATGACCATGAGCCAGGTGCTCCAGGCTTACCCTGGGGCGCAGCGGGCGTTGTTTGCGCGTTACCACATCGGCGGTTGCCGGAGCTGTGGCTTTCAACCGGGGGAGACGCTGGCGCAGGTGTGTGAGCGGAATGAAAACATTCCTGTGGCTGAAGCGGTGGGGCATATTCAGGAGAGCCACCAAGGCGATTCCTCGCTGCAAATCTCCCCGCAGGAGCTGGAAGTGCTGCTGCGCAACAAGCCGGATCTCGTGCTGCTGGACGTCCGCACGCGGGAGGAGCATGAGGCGGTGAAGCTGCCGGGCGCGCGCCTGCTGACGCAGGAGCTGGTGCAGGAAATTTTCACCAGGGGTGACAAGACGCAGACGGTGGTGCTCTATGACCATACGGGCTCGCGCTCGCTGGATGCGGCTGCTTACTTCATCGGTCACGGCTTTGGTGAAACGAAATGTCTCACGGGGGGGATCGACGCCTTCAGCAGTGAGATTGATCCAAGCCTGCCGCGCTATCGTATCGAAATCGAAGATTGAACCACGACCATGGACGAAGCCGCACTCCAGCAAGCCCTCACGGACACCCAGAACCTGGGCGAAATGCCCGACGCCGATGCCGTGGGCACGGTGGGCAGTCCTGACTGCGGGGACATGGTACGCCTGTGGATCAAATACAAAGAGAAGGACGGCAAGAAGGTCATCGACAAGGCCAGCTTTCAGAGCTTCGGCTGCCAGACGGCCATCGCCGTGGCGAGCATCGCCACCGAACTGATCCGTGGCAAAACGAAGGAGGAAGCGCTGTCCATGTCTGCGGAAGAATTCAGCAGGCCGCTCGGAGCGCTGCCGCCCATGAAGATCCATTGTGGCCAGATGGTGGAAGGCGCGCTGCGTGCCGCGCTCGAAGCCGAAAATAAACCTGCTGCCGGCTCTGCTGCTCCGATTGTGTCCGATCAGTCCGGCACCCTCGCGGATGCGCTTAGTGCTGCTGGTAAAACGAAGGGTAAAATCAAAATCGTCCTCACCAGCTAGTCCGGTCATTTAACATTTTTCATTCACTCATTCATCATTTTTAAACATGCACTCCTCCCTTGAACTCAAACGCGAAGTCGAAGCCGTCCAGATTCCCAGTGGTGATCTGATCAAACTGCCACTCGGCATGAAGGTCATCATCACGCAGTCGCTCGGCGGCACCTATACGGTGGCCACGGACTTCGGCCTGGCCCGCATTCAGTCCGGAGATGTGGATGCCCTGGGCATCGACCCCGAAGCGAGCAAGAAGGAGCAGGACAGCTCCTCTTCCAACATCCCCGACGACGTCAGCGACCTCGAAGGCCAGGTGTGGAACCAGCTTAAAAACGTCTATGACCCGGAAATCCCGGTCAACATCGTCGATCTCGGCCTCGTGTATGACTGCAAGGTGGAAGCCGGTGCGGATGGCAAGAACAAGGCCGTGGTGAAGATGACCCTCACCGCCCCCGGCTGCGGCATGGGGCCGACGATTGCCGCGGATGCGCAAAGCCGCATCATGACCATCGAAGACATGGACGACGCGGCGGTTGAGCTTGTGTGGGACCCTGCGTGGAATCAGGGGATGATCAGCATCGAGGGGAAGATGAAGCTGGGGATGATTTGAGGGCAAGAGACGGCATCAGTCTCAGTGCTTAACCGGAGGGGGACATCCTGTTTTCATTTTTTCCAAAGCAGGGATCAAGATGATCCCTCTCCTCTCCAAACTGATGAGCCACTTGAATCAAACACTACGGCTTCTTGTTTCGGCGCTCGTACTCGTGCTTTGTTGGCTGTGATGGTGGCACAAGAGCTGGCTAGCAGGCCGTGGAAAGCCCGTTATTAGCTCTTCGGTGGGTATTCTGTGGCTTTGATGGCAATAGCGCAGCGTGCCATTCGTGGCCCGTCCTGCGCTCTGCGAGCTACGGAGGGCATTCTTCGCCTGATTGAGGCGGCGAAGAATGGCGGACAGGGAGGGATTCGAACCCTCGGTACCGATTAAGGTACACACGCTTTCCAGGCGTGCTCGTTAGACCACTCTGACACCTGTCCAAATTCTTGCTCCGTGAAAGGAGAGCGCGGAAAGTGGCGCGCGCGAAGAAACAGGCAAGCGATTTTGCCCGCTCATTTCAACTCAGTTCACCGGCTGCTCCGACTTCTTCCAGGCATGCACCACGTACGTGGAGGCGGAGGTGCCCAGAGCGGCGACGGCCTGCTCCTTCGTCAGCGTGGGGGAGGTGGAGGTGACGGTGACTTTTTGCGTGCCTGGTTTTTCCCCGGGGGCGATCTTGACCTGGGAGACGCCTTCCAGCTTGGTGAAGGAGGCGGTCACATGGTCTTTGCAGGCAGCGCAGACCATGCCGGTCATTTCAGCGGTGTAGCTGACGGGGGCGTCTGCAGCCATGGCAGGCGCGGTGAACAGGGCGAGAACGGCGAAAAAGAAAGCGGAGCGTGTCATGGGAAGCGATGGGGTAAAAAACATATACGCTGACTTTGTGCTTCCAAGTCCAAGTTTATGCGCGGATGAAACGTTGAGTGGAAGATTTTCGCGGATAAAGAGTTTTCTTGCTCCCATTCGCGCTTTGCCGTGTGTATTTTTCCCAAACCATGAAATTGACTCAACTCCTGCCTCTGCTGGCCGTGGTGCTGGCATCACCCGCTGGCGCGCAAACTCCCGCCGCCCCCATCACCGAACCTGTGGCACCTGAGTACAAGGTGGTGCTCACCCCGGCGCAAACCGAGCACATTCTCAAGGAACTGGACAAGGTGGAGACGCAGATCGGCAAGGGCAGGGGCTCCGTCTTCAGCGCGGCCATGGCGAAATTTCGTGAAGGCATGGCCAGTCCGGCCGCTGCCCTGTCCCTGTATCTGGAGTGCTACAAGCTGGAGCACTTTGACCGCAAGAATCTGAAGATGGCGGATTTCACGGACTGGAAGAATAAAAACGAGGTGAAGCTGAAGGATGAAGACTTCAAGCGGGCGCTGTGGCTGCAACTGGAGTACCTCGTGCTGACGATTCAGGCCCAAGAGGCCGATGAACCTAAAAAGATGGGGCCGATCGTGACGGCTCTGCAGGCGTTTCTAGGGAAGGCGGTCACCGCCATTCAAGGCACCACGGTGCACTCCGCCTCTGGCGCGGTGACGGACAAGGATGCCAAAGGCGGGCGCAAAGGCGGCGGCAACGTGCCTGCGGGAGACATTCTGGGCACCCTGCGGCAGTCCGTGGCGGATTCTGATTTTGCCAAGGCCTACTCGCTGGAAGATTTCCTGAAGCGTGAGGAATGGGAGTACCAGCCGCTGAATGTGAAGGGCATTTACGCCAACTTCATTTTCCCCTACTACCTCGCGGAAAAGCCAGCGGAACTGCCCGCCCAGTGGGATTCCCGCATCAATGCGGAGGTGGCCATGCGCAAGGCGCTCATGAGTGAGACTGAGTACAGTGAATACAGCAAGGATGCCGGTCCGCGAATGCTGTGGGAAAAGAACAACTACCTCGTGGCCAATAACGTCACGGCAGTCAAAGCGCTGGCGGACATGCTGAAAGTGATCCAGACCTACCCCAGCCATCCGGACGCCATCAGCTGGCTGAAGGAATTTCGCGATCTCATCCAAAAAGTCTCCGAGCCGGGGACGGCAGGACCTGTGGAAAAACCCGCTGGCGTGCAATAGCCGGATCCACCCGCATGTCCCGCTGGCTTGCCTCGGTGCTCCGCAGCTTTAGTCCCGCTCTGGCGGGGCTGGCATGGGCGCTGAAAACGCAGCGCAATCTCCAAGCGCACGCCATCGCTACGGTGCTGGTGGGTGTCCTGGGCCTCTGGCTGCGGCTGGAAGAGTGGGAGTGGTGTGTGGTGCTGCTGGCCGTGGGACTGGTGTGGGGTGCGGAACTGCTGAACACCGCACTGGAAGTGCTGGCGGATCGCGTCAGCAAAGAGTGGGAGGAGCCCATCCGCCGGGTGAAGGACACCGCGGCAGCAGCGGTGCTCATGGCTGCGCTGGCCGCGCTGGGCGTGGGGCTGGTGGTGTTCCTGCCGAAACTCTGGCGTTTGCTTTGAGAATATTCCGCCGCCGCCTTGACGCAGCGGAGCACACTCCTATGATGCGGCGCGTTCTCGCTCCCCTTCAAAAAAAACTTTTACCGAATCACTCCCGATGGCCATCCTCGTTGAAACCGACACTCGCATTCTTGTTCAAGGCATCACCGGAGATTTCGGCTCGCGCCACGCGAAGGCTTCCATCGACTACGGCACGCAGCTCGTGGCGGGCGTGACCCCCGGCAAGGGCGGTCAGATTTTCGAACACAATGGCAAAAAAGTGCCGGTGTTTGACACCGTCGCCGAAGCTGCCCGTGAAACCGGCGCAACCGTGAGCGTGATCTTTGTGCCGCCTCCCTTCGCCGCAGACGCCATCCTTGAAGGCATGGACGCCGGGCTCGATCTCGTCGTCGCCATTACCGAAGGCATCCCCGTCAACGATATGATCCGGGTCAAGGCCGCCATGAAAGGCAGCAAGACACGCCTCATCGGCCCGAACTGCCCCGGCCTCGTCACCCCTGGCCACGGCGACAAATCCCATGGCGGCTGCCGCATCGGCATCGCCCCTGGTTACATTCACAAGCGGGGCAACGTCGGCGTCGTCAGCCGCTCCGGCACCCTCACCTATGAGGCCGTCTGGCAGCTCACCACCCGTGGTTACGGCCAGAGCACCTGCGTCGGCATCGGCGGAGATCCGGTGAACGGAACCAACCACCTCGACGTGCTCAAGATGTTCAACGACGATCCTGAGACGGAAGCCATCATCATGATTGGTGAAATCGGCGGCAACGCTGAAGTCGAGGCCGGACTCTGGGCCAAGGACCATTGCAAGAAGCCCATCGCTGCTTTCATCGCCGGAGCCACCGCGCCTCCCGGCCGCCGCATGGGTCACGCCGGAGCCATCATCGGTGGTGCAGACGACACCGCCGCCGCCAAGAAGAAGATCCTTGCCGAATGCGGCATCGCCGTTTCGGATTCTCCTGCGGACATGGCCGCCACGCTGCTGAAGCGCTGGGGCAAGGCATGATCTGAGGCCGGATTGGCATCGAACGACAGGCGCTCTTGTCTGTCGTTTAGTATGATGTGGCACCGCCTTCCATTGGAGTGCGGTTGCGCAGCGGGAAACAGCCAGTCTTCCGTTGTCCATGCAGCGAAGGAGGTGGGGCCAACGCTTCGGGCAGTTGCAAAACTTATGACGGATCGTCCGTGGGGTAGGCCGGCGGGCCGTACACGGTGAAGGCAAAAACCGTTTGGCTCTGCTCATTGATGAAGCGGTGCGGCACATTCGCGGGAATGGTCACGCACTGGTTTTTAACCAGCGTGATGCGCTCTTCGCCGATCTCCGCAACGACTTCGCCTTCGAGGACGAGCACCACCTGATCGCTGTGAGGATGCGTGTTCGGTTCCTCCGAAGTGGCGGCTCCAAGAGCCAGCGTGAGCGTGGCGGTCTGCGTTCGACTTGTAGAGACCAGCAGATGGAATTCCTGGGTGGAATCCCGGATGTTTGCAACGTTCATGCGGAGTCAGAAAAGGTCGAAGAAACACTGATGAATGCGGCCGTGGGAAGGCTTCCCATGGAGCGCGGGCTTTTAACCGGCTGTGTTTTCAACACGCGCATACCAGCTCGCATGCGTCAATGTTTCCGCGCGCGACAAAAGATGGCGCTCCATGGGTATATGTCAGGTGCCAGCGCATGATTTCACATGCACTGCGAGCGGACTAGTAACTTGAACGCGTGGTGGTCTGCGTCGTTTGCGCCATGCCAGTGGTGGTGGGCACGGTTTCACGCGTCACGGTGGTGCTGGCAGGCTTGGGATGGCTCTCGATGGAGATGCAGGACGAGACAGTCAGCGATGCGAGGAGCGCCAGGGCGCCGAGGATGATGGAATGTGTTTTCATAACACCGGTTCATCGCGGGCAACTGCCTAGCCGCGTGTATCCAAATGGAACCTGTCATTCGCATCGGAGCACAAAAAAGCCTGGCATGCGACCTGTATAGGGTCACTTGCCAGGCCATGGAAGACGGTTAGTGGCAGTCGCACTTGCTGTCGCAGTTGTCCTTCATGTACCGTTTGATCTCGTCCTGAGATTCCCCGGTGCGCTTCTGGATGCGGCCGATGAGTTCGTCCGCCTTGCCTTCCGCAAATTGGAGGTCATCGTCGGTCAAATTGGCCCACTTTTGCTTGAGCTTGCCCTTCAGGATGTTCCAGTTGCCCTTGGTTTCGGTTGCAGTCATAACGTTAGGAGGTTGGTGGTTTGACCGTCTTAGTGACGGCAACCAAGAAATCGTCTCCTGCCGCACATTCCACCGTCAGGGGAATGGCCCATGCTTGAGTAGGGGGCAAATCAGTGGCAGTCCGCCTGAGCAAGCTCTTTGGGATTAGCTCCAAAAGTGGAACCATTGGTTGAGCCATCCTACCACGGCTGCGATGGAACCGATGACCAGGAGGCCTTCGGTGAAGAGACGCAGGCGTTCGCTGCGTTGTGCGCGGCGTTTGGCGATAGAGACTCGGCGCGGGCGCTGGGCTGGAGAGGCGAGGTCCATGGGCGGCACCATGTTGACATTGGCGAGACGGTGCTGGCGCTGAATGCGGGGCGCGTCGGTGATGAAGCACTCCAGACGGTGAATCTGGCTGTTCAGCTCATCTGCGCGCTTGGTCAGGTGGCGTGATTTACGCTGGGGAGATGCCTCCTCCTTCAATGCTTGGACGGGCTTGGGGCGGCATGAACGGACTTTGCGATTGCCAGAAAACATAGCCATAAGAGCAAGAGGTGTGGGGTTCGCGAACGCAGGGTATTGAGATCAGAACATCAGACGGATCAGAACGATGGCGACGATCACCGTGCCGATCAGCGGCAGGGTGAAGGCAAAGCCGCGACGCATCCAGGTTTGCAGGTCATCCGCATTGCCGGTGAAAGCAGACGTCACTGGCGAATGAGCTTCATCGAGATTGACCTGGCCACCGGCGGACACGCCTTCTTGAGGGCCCATGACATGCAGACGGCGGATGCCCTTGGCGTAGTCGCCTTCGGCATCGTCGATGGCGGACAGTGCGCGGTCGAGTTCTTCACTCACCTGGGCGCGGTGCCACTTCTCGGGCTGCAGCGATTTCAAAATCTCCTGATGATGGCGGAATTCATCGTGAATGGCGGCGAGTTCTTCCACACGCTTCTGTGCATCGTAAAGTTCACGCTCAACGAGGCTGGCGGAGCGGCCGATTTTTTCGACGAGATCGCGCTTCCCAGCTACGAACCGCTCCTGCTTGATGCGCAGGGCTTCGAGGTGCTGCTTCTGGCGTTCGATCTCCTCCTGCTGCCGACGCAGGTCCAGCAACTGCTCCTGCGCGGCTTTCACCTTGGAGTCCACATTTTCCAGCGAGGTGGCCACGGCGTGGCCATCCATGAACTCGGGAGCATCTTCAAAGACGAGGAGGTTGTCCTCATGGTGACCGTTAACAGGGGCGAGAGCGGGTGCTTTGCGAGTGATCATGGGAGTACTGGAAATTATTTCCAGCATCCAAATACTACAGATGCCTTAAGTATTCCAGATTTTTCGTCTGTCGTTTCGCAAAAAAGTAAGGGATCCCTCCAAAAACCACGGTCAGCAAAGCCACTCCACCCAGAGCTGCCAGTTCCATCAGGCTGCTATAGCCCATGGTCAGAGCATCCTGCCGGAGATTTTGCCAGGAGGGAATCAGCAGCAGCACCATCCCGCCGACGATGTAAACAAAGCTGGCGATCAGGCAGACCGTGCCGCCAAAGCCGGAGACGATGCGTGCGGGATTTGATTCGCGGAAGTTCGGCACCAAGGCCCCGAGAGACAGTGCAAGGGAGGTGAGGCCATAGCTCATCATCAAAATGGAGGCGCTGAAAAACAGAATGCGTTTCCCCGGCAGGCCAAGGGAGAATCCCGAGACCACCACCAGCGTGACCATGATGAGCGCCAGCACACTCGCGCTGAGGCGGAGTTTCAGCGCCAGCACACGGTGCAAGGGCAGGGGAGACAATCCCAGAATCCACATCCGCTGACCCTCAAGGCTGAACTGAGGATAGATGAATCGCGTGGTCAGCGTGGACAACGCGAGGCAGCAGACGAGCAGGTTCAAATGGCTGACCACGGTGATCCAAAACGGACTCTGCAGGTCGTAGCCCAGCTTGCGCAGGTTCATGGAATAGATCAGCAGCAGGCCGAAGATGATGGCCGACTGCCCCCACTGCACCGGCTCGCGCACAAAGGTGCGGACCTCCTTAACCAGCAGTGCGTAGGAAGGACGATCCAGCGCCAGAATGCGGCGCACCCATTGGCCGAAGCGTGCGGGTTTGGCAGCACGAGGCGCGGGCGTTTTGCTCTTTCGGCCAGCTCCCGGGTCCGCGCTCATGACGCGGTTCCACGCCGTGTAATAGAAAGCACCCGCGAACCGCGTGGTGATGAGGATGCTCATGAGAGCATGGGCCAGGAGCACAAGGTTGAAAAACACGGTGCGCTCAAAGATGCCGCGTCCGGCGGCCTGGATCGTCTCTGCCACCCAGGAGCTGGGCAGCAGCGGATGCATGCAGATTTCCGTGTGCTGCAGGATCTGGTTCAGGCTCGCGCTCAGATCTCCCGAGTTCAGGGTCTCGACGCTCGTATGCCAGAAGGGCAGGGTTTGGATGAGGAGCACCGCCAGGCCTGCGGCCAAGGGCTTCCACATCCAGCGCCGTGCCCAGAGCACGAGGGCGATCAGCAGCCAGGTCGAAACATTCGCGGCGATCATCACCAGCGCCAGCAGCGCGGGCAGGACTACGAGCATGAATTTTCCATCTGCCTTATAGACTTGCGCGAGGGCCAGCAGGATGGGCGTACTGAGCAGCAGCAGGCCCCAGCTTGCCAGCAGCATGCCCTCCAGCGTCTTCCACAGCACCAGGCTGCGTGGTGGCAGCGGCAGCGCGATCTGCCACTCCATGTCCTTGCGCCGGAAGAGGCTCATGCCGGTGATGGTGGCATTGGAGATGACCAGCATCACGAAGAAGAAAAAGAACAGCAGAAACACCAGCCGCTCCGTGAGCAGCGGGCCGATGAGCGGCAGCTTCATCATGAACTCCAGCCCCCGCGCCACCAGCAGGTACGCCGCCAGACTGTAGAGCCCCAGAAAACCTGCCACCGTCACGCTGAGCAGGCGGTTTTCACGCAGGCCGAAGCGCAGCTTGTGCCGCAGCATGCGCCCGTGTGAGCGGGCCAGCAGCCATGTGGCGGATGCGGTGGTCATGCGTCGGCGTCCCTGTTATTTGGTGCCGAGCACATTCTGCTCGATCACGTTGTCCTTGCCGCCGACGATGCTGAGGGATGGTTCCTTGCTACGCTTCGCTTCCTCACGGTCGTCGCGGAGGATGTTGCCCACGATCATGCTATTCGTCACCTGCTCCAGGCGCAGGGCGCTGCCGTCGGAATCCAGCACGCTGTTATGACTGATCTGCATCCGGTTACAGGACTCGATGTCCACCGCCGCGCGCTGCTTCCACACGCCGCTGACCACGTTGTTGCTGAACATGCCGTCTTCGCAGCGCTGGAAGACGACGCCGTTGTTCTCCGCGTTGGCGTTGCCATTGACGAGGTAGCGTGGATTGCGGTCAAAGTTGTTGCCGGTGACCACGACGTTGCCGCTGTCTGTCACGATGAGGTCATGCTGAAAGCCTTCCCAAAAAGTATTGCCGGTGATGGTCACTCCACGCGAGTCGCGCACCTCCACATTCACCTGCACATCACTGAAAACATTGCCGGTGATGGTCACATTCCCCTCACGCGTGTGCTCACGCCCGCCGCGCCGCAGCAGGGACTCATCTGTGCCGGAGCCGATGATGCGTACATTGGCGGAATCCGGCGACTTGTGCGTGTGCTGCAGCGTGCAGCCGGTGATCGTCACCTCGCCGATGGAGCCGCCGCGTGAGTCGAGCATCACATTCGCGCTGGGCGGGCCGTCCTTGCCGTGATTGCCCTCGATGTCGCAGGTGCCGATGTGGAGATTGCGCACATTGCCTCCCACGGAAACGACACCGCCACCCTCATTGTAGCTGATGTGGCTGCCCACGATGTTCGACTGGTGCAGATTCACATTGTCATAAAACACGCCGATGCCGGTATTGTGGTAGAAGTGACAGGCTGAGATCAGCACGTTGCGGTTGCGCGTGGACAAATGCACGGCGTGCCGGCATTCGCGAATGACGACGCGGCTCAGGGTGATTTGCATCGTGCCCGTGGCCTCGATGCCATCCGCCTTATCATCCGCTCCCACGATTTCGATGCCGTCCACCATCGGCGTGCGCTGGCTTTCCCAAACGTCCGGCTTGAACGAATCCGGCGCCGCCGAACCTTCATGCGTGCCCACGAACTGCAGCGCCGGTCCTTCACCCGCCATGATCAGCCGCACCGTGCCGTCTCCGCTCAGCGCAGCAAAGCCCGTCTTCTTGAGGTCAATCTTCACCGTCTGCGTGAGCAGGTAGGTGCCCTTCGGCAGCTTCACGCTGCCGACCGTGTCAAACAGATGCTGTATCGCCGCGGTGTCATCCGACTTGCCATCACCCACGGGTTCCTGTGCCAGCGCGATACTTGCTGTGGTCAGCAGCAGAAGAAAAGATTTTGAGAACATTTGACCAGCCTAGCCGCCTGCCGGGGATTTCGTCAATTTGAAGCTGCCAAGGGTGTTGAGAAATCGTCTCAGACGCTGTGGCGGTGCAATCGCTTGAAACCCGCGCCTTCCACGCCACGTATCGACATCGCTGCTTCCCATTCCACCACTTTCATGAACACCACCGCACGCATTGTTGCTATTATTGTCGGCTTGAGCACTGTCTCCGCATTCGCGCAGGTGGATCTGTCAGACCAGTTCCTGCCGATGTTCATGCCGCTGCCTGTCGAGGCAGCCTCCCCCTCCAACGAACTGACGGAAGCGAAGATCAATCTCGGTCGTCAGCTTTACTTTGAGAGCCGCATTTCCAAAGGAGGCAAGATGTCCTGCAACTCCTGCCATGTGCTTGACCGATACGGCAACGACAACCTGCCGTTCTCGCCCGGGCATGAAGGCAAGCTCGGTGGACGCAGCTCGCCCTCGGTTTACAATGCCGCGCTGCACGTCGCGCAGTTCTGGGACGGTCGTGCGGTGAGCGTGGAGGAGCAGGCCAAAGGCCCCGTGCTCAATCCGGTCGAAATGGGCGCGCCGAGCGCGGAGTTCGTGATCCAAGTACTCAAAAGCATGCCCGGCTATGTGGACGCCTTCAAAGCCGCCTTTCCCGGTGAGGCAGACCCCGTGAACTACAACAACTTCGGCAAGGCCGTTGGCGCGTTTGAGCGCAAGCTCCTCACCCCCTCCAAGTGGGACGCTTATCTCAAAGGCAACAAGGAGGCTCTCAACGCCGAGGAGAAAAAAGGCTTTGCCACCTTCGTCAAAACCGGCTGCGTCACCTGCCACAATGGCGTCGGTGTCGGCGGCATGATGTATCAGAAGCTCGGTCTCTTGAAAGCTTGGCCGGAGCTGACCGACAACGGCCGTTCGGACTTCACCAAGAACGACAGCGAAAAATTCCACTTCAAAGTCCCTAGCCTGCGCAACGTTACCGAGACCGGGCCTTACCTTCATAACGGCTCCGTCAAAACCCTTGATGAGATGGTCAAGAAGATGGCCGAATACCAGCTCGGCAAGGAGCTCAGCGGAGAAGAAATCGCCTCCATCGTCTCCTTCCTAAAAGCTTTGAAGGGCGATCTTCCGATGGACTATATTAAAGCTCCCAAGCTGCCAGAAAGCACTGCCGACACGCCCAAGGCCTGATCGGTCGGTCCAGACCAATCTTAGCATCAGCCGGGCCGCAAGCCCGGCTGATTTGTTTGGAGTTCCACAGGTTCCTTTGCGTTCCCAATCCGGCTGCGTTTTTTTGCGTTGCTCGTTACCGCCTCCGGCGGATGAGCAGCATGCCCAGAGCGAGCACCAGCAGCAGCAGACGCGAAGGCTCGGGTGCGATGACCACGGCGATGGTGCCATTGGTCGTGAAGCTGCTGATGTCCCAGTAATAACCTGAACCGGAGATGTCCGGAAGATCGAGGCCGCTGGCTTCATCGCCATTGCCAAGGAGTGAGCCGGTGTAGGTGAAGCGGCTGTCAAAGGTGGGCGCTGCGGAGAGCCCCGACCAGTCGAGAAGATTGTAAATCATGGGCGCTGTTGGGACAAATCCTGGGGCTGCGACGGTGAGGTTGCTGTTGAACAAAAGCGTGTTGGTACCGGTGCCCACGATGTTGAGGAGATCGGCCGTGCCACTGGCAGTGATGCCGAGGATGATGGTGCTGCCAGATTGGAAATCGAGCGTGCCAGATCCTGACACCGGTTTGAAGTTGAGCGTGCCGTAGCTGGCTTGTGCACTGCTGTCGCCTGCTTGAATGGTGGAGCCGCTGAGCGCGGTGAAGGAGGAGCCTTGCACGGTGCCGGTGCCGAGAATGGTTGCACTGCCCTGCACGGTGACGGCGCCTGTGCCGGTGGAGCCCACTCCTGTGCCACCCACTTGCAGCGTGCCGCCTTGGACGACTGTGGTCCCGGTGTAGGTGTTCCAGCCGCCCAGCAGGGCGCTGCCTGTGCCCGTCTTTGTGAGTGCCATCGTGCCTGTGCCGCTGGTGTTGTCAGTGATGTTTCCCAGATACTGGCCGCCGGTGGCATTGCCGGAGCCGACGGTGAGTGTGGCGGTGGTGGCGGTGGCGTTGTTGAGTACGGTGCTGCTCGGTGTGCCGTTGAGATTGCCGATGGCCTGGTTGTAGCCGTTCAGATTCATGGTGGATCCCTCATTGATGGTGACGGCGGCCGTGCTGGCGACTTCTCCGCTGCCATTGGTCTGTAGCAGCGCCGTGCCCGCAGCACCGTTGACGGAGCCCACGGTCACATTGGTGGAGATGGCGACTGCGCCGCCCGTTTTCGCGAGGATGACGGTGCCGCTGTTGATGACGGCTCCGGTCGATCCGCCGAAGGTGTTGGAGTCAGAGCCACCCAGGGTCAGAGTGCCTGTGCCTGATTTGGTGATCGAGAGATTGCTGCCAGCGAGCACGCCGTTGAAGGTGGAATTGCTCACCGTGGGACTGAGAATATTGCCAATCGTCAGGATGGAATCGACCGTGGCAGACACTGTGCCTGCGCCGTTCAGCGAGGCAATCGTTTGCGCTGCACCGAGTGAAAGTGTGTCGCCGCTGCCCACGGTCACCTGCGCGAAGCCGCCGAGCGCGTTCGTGATGTTCAGGTTCACGGTCACTGCGCCGCCGGTGCTGGCGAGATTTACCACCGTGCCGTCCACCAGACTGGTCGCTGCTGTGGCGAGGGTGACCGCGCTGGGTGTGGTGCCGCTGTTTTGAAAGGTGAGGGTGCGTGGAGTGATGGCTTGATCATTCAATGCCGCCAGCGTCAGGGTGGTGGTGGCCGTGGCGGTGCTCTGCACATCAAAGATCGGATTGCCGCCCTGCATGGAGGCGCCGCCGATGCTCACGGCTCCCAGGCTCAAACCGATGGTGCCTGTGACATTGGCACCCGCTGTGACCGTCAGCTTGTTGCTGCCGATGGTGAGCGCCCCCAGTGTGATCGCAAAGCCGCCCGCACCAGAGGTGGCGCGATCCACGGTGATGCCCGAGTCGGACAAAACATTCACCAGGTTGGTCAGTGTGCCGCCTGCATCATAGCCCAGGCTGAGTGTGCCGCCGTTCAGCGCCATGGCTCCGGTGCCGACGGGGGCGATGACCGTGGCGGCCTGCAGCC
This sequence comes from Verrucomicrobiota bacterium, assembly GCA_025360015.1. Taxonomy (GTDB): domain Bacteria; phylum Verrucomicrobiota; class Verrucomicrobiia; order Verrucomicrobiales; family Verrucomicrobiaceae; genus Prosthecobacter. The sequence continues at coordinate 84,839 of JANYCZ010000070.1, forward strand.
GCAGCGTGCCTGCATCGATCTGAGTGATGCCAGTCCGCGCGCTGCTGGCGGTGCTGGTGACGGTCAGCATGCCGCTGCCGACTTTGGTGAGGAGGAAGCTACCGGTGATGCCGCCCACGTTGTTGACGAAGATGTCACCACTGCCGCCAATCTTTGCGGCGGCCGCTTGTACCAGCGTGCCGGTCAGGGTGGCCAGCGTGCTGCTGCTGTTGATGATGGCGCCGAGGCCGGTGTGGCCGGTGCCGCTGACGGAGCTGAAATTGCGGTCAGTGGTTTGCCCATTGAGATCCACTGTGCCACCGATGCTGATGGTCACGCCGCTGGTGGCTCCCAGCGCGATGGCGTTGTTCAGCTTTAAGATGCCCAGGCTCACGGTTGTCAAGCCGGTGTAGCTGCTCGCTCCGCTCAGCGTGAGGGTGCCGAGGCCGTTCTTGGTGAGGGCCAGAGTTCCGGTGCCGTTGCTCAAGCTGCCGGTGAAGGCCGTGCTGAGCGGGGTGCTGCTGCTGGCATTGCCCACAGTCAGGGTGAAGACGCCGCTGGCCGTGACGGTGCCGCTGCCGGTCAGTGATCCGAGCGTCTGCGCTGCGCCGATGTTGAGGATGCTGTTACCATTCACCGTCACCTGCGTCAGCGTCCCCAGCGCAGCGGCGAGGTTCAGGTTCAAAGTCACACCGGCCTTCGTGCCGTTGTTGAGGGTGACCAGCGTGCCGTCCACCATGCTGGCCATGGCAGTGGCCAGGGTGACAATGCTGTTGGTGGTGGAGGTGCCGGAGTTGGCAAAGGTGATGGTTTTGGCCACGCCTTGGTCGCTCAAAGCGCCGAGGGTCAGCGTGGTCGTGCCGCCAGTCGCCGTGGTGGGGCTTTGCACATCAAAGGTCGGGCTGCCAAGCAGGGTGGTGGCGCCGAAGGTGACGCCCGCATTGGTGCTGGGGGTGGTGACATTGCTGCCGGCCTGGATGGTCAGGGTCTGCGTGCCGATGGCCAGCACACCGAGCGTGTGAGTGAGGCCGGCACCAGCGGCATAGACATCGGAAATGATGGAGGAGCTCGCGGTCATTGAAACAGGATAAGCCACCACGGAGGCCGCGCTGCCGAGACTCAGGGTGCCGCCATTGAGGATGATGGCCGCGGCTGAGGTGCCGAGGGCGGAAGTGGAATTGCTGATGCGCAAAATGCCTGAGTCAATGCGCGTGGCGGCGGTGCGGGTGCTCGCCTGCGCGGTGCCTGCATTGTCGCCCACAGTCAAGGTGCCGGTGCCGGTCTTGACGAGGATGTTGTTGCCACTCAGCACTCCCGTGGAGGTGATGCCGCCCGTGCCGCCAATGCTCGCGCCGATGCCGCCGGTGCCATTGCCCGAACCGACGGTGATCGCGCCGATGGCGGCGGCGGTGCCGCTGTTGTTGACCAAAGCGCCGCCGCTGCTGATGCCCGTGCCATTCAGCACGGCGGTGTTGATGGTGATGTTGCCATTGAGATCCAGCACGCCACCGACCTGCACCGTGGCGGCGGAGGTGCTCAGCGAGCTGGTATTTCCTACCACCAGCGTTCCGGCGTTGATGCTGGTGGCGCCGGTGTAGGCATTGGCGACGGTCAGAGTCAAAGTGCCCGCGCCATTTTTGGTCAGGCCGCCGGTGGTGGTGCTGGTGATGGAAACCTGAATGCTCAGGCTGTCGCCCGTGGCGTTCGTGCCGATCACCAGATCGCCGGTGCCAGCGGTGGTGAGGCCAGAGGCGCTGCCTTCATTGGCGATCACGGCTGCGACTCCACCCGTGACCAAAATGCCCCCGGCGGTGTTCGTGCCGTTGTTGATCGTCAGCAGGGTGCCGTTGCTGATCGTCAGTGTATCGCCACCGGCGAATTTCAAACCCGCATTGACGATGACCGAACTCGTTTGAGCAAAGGAGCCGCTGATCAGGTAGGGCGTGGTGTTTCCTGCCGCCATGCTGCTGGTGGCCGTGGTGGTGGCCGCCGCACCGATGACACCGGCTGTGGCTGCGGCGAAGTCCACGCCATTGTAGTAGAGGCGCGGATTGACAATGCCATTGGTGTTGGCTGCGCCGGAGATGGTCACGCTGGTGCCAGTGGGTGAAACAATGTTCAGGCCCGAGCCCTGTGCGGGCGCGACGAGCGAGGTGAATGTGACGGCGTTGCTGCCGGAGGCGGGCGCGTCCACCTTCAAGACACCGCTACCGGAGGTGAGGGTGAGTGCGCCAAGCGCCTGCGTGCTGGCCACAGTGGCTCCGCCGTACTCAAAGGTGCCGCTGCCGGTAAAGGTCAGGCCGGGCGCGCTGCTCCATTTGCCGGTGGTGCCGTCTCCGACCTTCAAGGTGCCGGCATTGATGACGATGGCGCCGGTGCTGGTGTTCACGCCTGTGAGCGTCCAGGTGCCCGTGCCGTTTTTGGTCACAGTGCCGGTGGTCGTGCCAATGATGCTGAGGATGCTGCCATTGCCAGCGCCTGCCAATGTCAGGGCAAAGGTGGCTCCGGAGAGCGTGCCGGCGTTGGTGAGATTGAGCGTGCCACTGTCAGAGGAGATGGTGGAGGCCGCGCCGAGGGTCACCAGACCGGCGTAGTTGTTCACGCCGCTGACGTTGACGAAGGCACCGGTTTGAATGTTGATGCCACTGGAACCCACGAAGCCCGCGCCGCCGGAGAGGGCCAGGGGTTCCGCTGTCGTCGTAACGCCACCCTGAATTTGCAGCGTAGCTCCGCTGGAGACGGCCGTGTTGCCGACTGTCGTACCAAGAGCGGTTGCACTGCGGATGTTGAGGATGCCGGCGCTGACGGTGGTGGTGCCCGAGTAGCTGTTGTCACCGCTGAGGACCAGAGTGCCGAGAGTTGTCTTGGAAATAAGGCCCGCGACTCCCGAGGCCTGGGTGATGGAGCCGCTGATGGTGAGCAGGTCCGTTGCAGTGGTGACGGAAATCGTGCGCAGCACGGAGCCGCTGCCCACCGTGGTGAGCTGAAAGGTGCTGCTGATGGTATTAATGCCGGAGAAGCCGAGGGTGCCGGCGGTGCGGTTGATCGCCAGTGTGCCAGAGCCGGTGACTGTGGCCCCGAAGAAGGTGGCAAGAGTATTCACCGTCAGCATGTGGCCGTTCATGTCCAGCGTGCCGCCCGCATTGATGACAAGAGCGTCGTTCAGGCCGGCCAGCGCGTAGGCCATCTGATCGTCCGCGCCCAGGCGCACGGTGGCATTTCCCGTGGTGCTGGCAGCCGCAGAGCCGATGGTCATGACAGTAGTCACTGCGGTGGCCCCGCCCGTCTTGCCCAGAATCAGAGTGCCTGAGTTGACAGTCGTAGCCCCCGTGAAGGTGTTTGAAGCGCTGCCGCTCAGAGTCAGCGTGCCGAGTCCGGCCTTGGTCAGCGCCAGGGTGCCTGTGCCGTTGGCCAGCACACCGCTGAAGTTGCTGTTTAGCAGCGTGGCGTTGGCGGCATTGCCGACGATGAGGGTGAACGCGCCGCTGGCATTGACCGTGCCAGTGCCTCCCAGAGAGCCGAGCACCACGCTGGTGATGCCTGTGGTCAGGGTGCTGTTGCCGTTCACATTCACCTGGGAAAGGCTGCCCAGCGCACCCGCTATATTCATGTTGACGGTGACGCCTGCATTGGTGCCGTTGTTGATGTTCACCACGGTGCCGTCCACCAGACTGGTCGCTGCTGTGGCGAGTGTGACCGTGCTGGCTGCAGCGCCGCTGTTTTGGAAGGTGATGGTGCGCGGACCGATGGCTTGATCGCTCAAGGCTCCCAGCGTCAGCGTCAGCGCCGCAGCCGCCGTGCTTTGAACATCAAAGGTGGGATTCCCCGGCGCAAGCTGCGCGCCGCCGATGGTGGTGATGCCCAAGGTCAGGCCGATGGTGCTGCTGGTCACGTTGGCCCCCGGTGTTACCGTCAAAGTGCTGCCGCCGATGGTCAGCGCACCGAGGGTGTCCACGATGCCGCCCGCGCCTGCGCTGGCGCGATCCACTATGATGGTGGAAGAGGAAAGCACGTTCACCAGATTGGTCATGGTATTGGCCAGATCAAAGCCCAGGCTCAGCGTGCCGCTGTTTAAAGCATAAGCTCCGGAGCCGATGGGCGTGATGGCGAGTGCTGACTGAATGCGCAGCGTGCCGGCATCGATTTCGTTGATGCCAGTTCGTGCGCTGGTGGTGGTGCTGTCAATCACGGTCAGCGTGCCGCTGCCGATCTTGGTCAGCAGGACGTTGCCGGTGATGCCGGTGGCGTTGCTGATAGTGATGCTGCCAGATCCGCCGATGTTGGAGGCGGACGCCAGGGCCGTCGTGCCGGTGAGAGTCGCCGTGGTGCCGCTGCTGTTCATGAGCGCGCCGAGACTGCCCACACCGGTGCCATTGATGGCGCTGAAAATGCGATCTGTGGTCTGTCCATTCAGATCCACCGAGGCACCGGAGCTGATGGTCACCCCGGTGGAAGCGCCCAGCGCCGTGGTGCTGCCCAGCCTCAAAGTGCCTGCGCTCACCGTGGTCCCGGCGGCGTAGGTGTTGTCACCGGTCAGTATGACCGTTCCCGTGCCCGTCTTGGTCAGACTGCCGGAGGTGCTGGCTCCGATATTGAGGCGGCCGCTGACGGTGATGGTCCCGGCTCCTCCCAAGGTCAAAGCGAATCCTCCATCAATGGCCGTCGTGGAGGCGGTGGTGGCGGAGATGAGCAGCGTCGCTCCGGCGTCTGCGCTGATAAAGGTGGGGGCCACCTGAGTGATGAGCGCTGAGATCACATTGCTGCCGCTGAGGCTGCGGATCGCGCCATTGTTGCTGTCACCCAGGCCGGCCATGCCCGCCAGGGCGCGGTTCAGAGTGACGCCGCCGGAGAGGCCGAGCGTGGCACCGCTGGCCTCCGTCAGGGTGACGGTGCCACTGGTGCTCAGCGCGCCGCTGCTGCGGATCTCCAGGATGCCGCTGTCCACCCGCGTGCCTCCGGTGTACGTGTTGGTCCCGGTCAGGATCGTATGTGAATTTGGCGCGCCGTTGATGACCAAGGTCACCGCGCCGGTGCCGTTGTTGGCGATGACGGAGTTGATCGTCAGCGTGGAGATGTCGGACTGATTGCTGAGATACAAAGAGCCCGCCGTGTTGTTCACCGTGCCGCCGGCGGAGAGCGTGCTGGTCTGCCCGTTGATGCCGACGGTGAGATTGAGCGCGCCATTCACGATCTGAATGCCGCCCAAGGTGCTCAAGCGCAGCGTCTGGCCCGTGCCAAGACCGATCTGACGGCTGTTCAAAAGGTCGTTCATGGAGAGCGTGTTCAAATTGCTCGTGCCTGGGCCCAGCGCCACGGTGCCTGTGGAGGTGTTGTCGATGCTGGCGTTTGCGGTGGTGCTGAATGGAGCCGTGCTCAGGCTTCCTCCCGTGGTGTACACCACGCTGCCCGCGTAGCCGCTGCTGAGCTGGCCACCGATGCCCTGCGCCCAGCTCCGCCGCCCCAGCTCGCCGGTGTAGCTGGCCCAGGGGCCGAGAAAGCCGGTCGAGGTGGTGGAGAGGCTGTTGCTGGCCAGAGGATTGTAAACCGCCAGCGTGGAGCTGGTGGCACCTGAACCCGCCAGCGCCACCGTTCCCAGTGACACATTGATATTGCCACCCACCCCCGCGAGCATTTCGATGCTATTGTAAGTGCCGGCGACGGTGACATTGCCAAAGCGCTGGCTGTTGGTCTGCCCGTTGTTGCCTGCGAGGCGCAGCGTCGTAACTGACACCCCGCCGAAGAGGCTCAGAGCTCCCGGCGTCGTCAGTCCATTGTACAAAATATCGTTCTGGGGCGAGGTGACCGCTGTGAAATCAAGAATGGTGATGCTGCCTGTGTAAAGGGTGGAGGCCTTTCCCAACGTCGTCGTACCGCCATAGGTGTTGGCGGCGGCCAGGGAGACGGTGCCGTTGCCATTGAAGGCAAAGTGTGAGAAGCCAAAGTTGCCCCCGCCATCGGTGATGGGCGCATTGATGATGATGCCCGTGGCATTGCTGCCGCTGCTGGAGTTGTTGATGCCGGCGTCAGCGCTGAGCAGGATGCCGCCGGAAAGCGTCACATTGCTGGCAGTCAGGCGTATCGCCCCATAGGCGGTGCTGGTGTTGAGCAGGCTGTTGCCAAAACCAGCCAGCGTAAACGGTGTTGAGTAATTGGAGCCCGTTCCGGCGGTCACGATGGAGCCGCCCGCCTCCACCACCACGCGGCTCACCGTTTGTAGGATACCAGGGCCGACAATCCCCAGGTAAATGCTGCCGCCGACGGTCAGCGTGCCGGTGAGCTCCGGACTGGTGAGCATGTTCAAGTTCATAAACATGAAGGTCGTCCCCGCGCCATATTTTTGGAAACGCAGGTTGTTGCCCTTGAGGCGCAGGTTGGCTCCCAGTCCGATGAATTGAGAGCCGCCCGAAGAGCGGTCTTCCATGGAGACGATGCCATTGGTCCCAAAGTCCAGCGTGATGCCAGCCACGCTGCCATTCAGGGAATATTGCTGTCCGGCAACGATGCTACCCGTCGTCACCGCAAGAAATCGCAGTTCCTGAAGGGTCATGTTTTCGGTGACGCTGACCGCATTGGCCGTGGCCGGCGTCGGCACGCTGGTGCCAAACTGGGCGATGGCCGTGGTCGAATTCACCCACGTCGTATCCGCCGTGCCATTCCACCAGTTGGAGAGGAGGGTGTTCCAGATCAGGGTGTTTGCTGTGCCGTCCGTATTCTGCGGGCCGGTGACCGTGGTGTTGGCATCCCAGGTCAACTGGGCAGAGGCTGTGAAGGAGAGCAGCAGGATGAGCGCTGCGGTGAGCCAGCAGGTGCCGAGGGAGCGGCTGACAAAGGTGTGGGGTTGAATATGCATGCCCTCTGCCAAAGCACATGCATGACCATGCCACCGATCATGCCGACCCCGAATCGCGCAAAGAAGACGCTATTTGTGCAAGGCGTGGAAGTCATGATGCAGCGCACAAGGCGCGCCTTTTATTCATGGAGCATTCTTTGCTGCTGCTTTCGAGCGTCTCATGGCATGCGTGAGTTCACCACCCTGCGAAAGCGGTAGCTGCGTTCGTTCCTCCCTGCGCAACCGCACTCCAAAAGCTGCATTCTTCGCGTAGGCCTCTGACCTGCGCGCGGCTACTTCGTCATGGCCGGGCGTGGGCGCGGATAGGCGATGGCGGTGCGCTGGTCTGGATGCTTCGCGCCAGGTTTCTTCTGCGCACCTGTGGTGGAGGCGGAGAGAAACTGCAGACGACTGCTGCTGGTGCCCGCTCCGCGCAGTTCTTCCAGGAGTTCATCCACTCCCTCCAGCACGCAGGTGGGCTGATACACGTAGTTGCTCAGATCTTCGAGACGCGTGGAGCCCGTGAGCACCAGGCAGGCCTGCATGCCTACCTCAATGGCACCGCGGATGTCCGTTTCCATGGTGTCTCCCACCATCATGACTTCCTCCGTGTGGCGCTGCAGGAGGCGCCGCGCGCGCTGAAACATGTATGGATTGGGCTTGCCCATGAAGTAAGCGCGCTGGCCCGTGCTGGCCTCCAGATACGCAGCCAATGCACCTGCGCCGGGGCGGGTCACTTCCTTTTTCACCGGGCACCAGTTGTCTGGATTGGTGGCCACCAGCCGCGCGCCTTTCTCAATGAGCTCATGCGCCTTCGAGAGTTTCTCCGTGGACTGCATGCCTTCGCCTACGACCACGTAGGTGGGGCGGATGGAATCATTCGGGATTCCCGCCTTTTGCAGCGCCAGTGTCAGTCCCGCGTCACCCATGACAAAGGCGGTGCAGCAGGGATGATTTTCTGCGAGGAACTCGGCGGTGTTCATGGCTGCCGTGTAGAAGTGCCGCGCGGAGATGCCGGTGATGCCCAGATGATTGAGCTTTACGACGAGGTCCTCCGGCGTGGGCGCGGAGTTATTGGTGACGAAGAGGAAGGGAGTCGAACTCTCGATGAGATGATGAATGAACTCCGCCGCCTTGGGCAGCAGTTGGTTTTCACGGTAGATCACACCGTCCATGTCGATCAGCAGTCCTTTGGTTTGATTCATGGCTTCAGAGGGGTTTGAGCTTGAGATTGAGTCAGAGTTCTTATTGTCACTCCCTATCTAAGCATGTGCGAGACCACCCTGCGCATGGCGCAGACCCTGAATCAGGCAAAGGAGACGCTATTTGTGCATTACCTTACATGCCATGCCGCCCGCTCAATTCGTCTGCGCCACCCGGCTGCGATACACCAGAGGCACGCAGTGCTGGTGCTCCCGGAACTGACGCTGAAAATGCGCCGGTGAAACAAAGCCGCAGTCCATGGCGATCTGGCTCACCGTGAGGTCCGTCTCTGAGAGCAGGAGACATGCGCGCGCGATGCGCAGTTCATTCACATACTGCGGCACGGTGCGGCCCGTGCTTTTCTTGAAGAGACGGCTGAAGGCGCTCTTGCCCAAGCCCACGATCGCCGCGAGATCCGCCACATAAATCGGCTCCGGCAGATGCGCCGCGATGTATTCACACGCCATGCTGACGCGGTCGGATGCTCCAGGCCGCGGTTGCGGCATCACCGGGGAGGATATTTCCAGCAGCTCCTCCGAGTTGGAAAGCAGATCAAGCAGCTGCAGCAGAAGGATGACGCGCTTCATGCCATGCTCATGCAGCATTTGTTTGACGATGCGCGTGGCCGTCAGCCGCGTGATGCCTGTGATCTCCAAGCCCTGGTCGGCACGCTGAAACAAGCGCCGGATGGGCTTCATGGTGGAGCGCTGGATCCAATCCTCATGCCCGGGAAGTTGTGGCATGAACTGCACCACGATGGCTTCTACCTCCGTGGCTGGCTCACCCGCTGCGTGGTGGTTGCGGTAGTCATGCGGTACATTCGAGCCCAGAAAGACCATGTCCCCTTCAACCAGGGTGGAGATGTTGTTGCCTACCAGCCGCTCTGTGCCGCCCTTTACCACCAAGGTGATCTCACACTCCGAATGGTAATGCCACACGCAGCCAAAGTCCGGCCCACGCACGACTTCGCACACCACCGGTTCGGCGGCGGCCAGCGGAGAGAGCATTTCAACAATGGGTTTCATCAGCTTCGGAACAGGCACGTTTTGCTGCCTGCCATCTCAGATGGCAGACGCGTGGCATCGTTCATCAAACCAATACGAGTCAAAGGTATGTGCTGAAGTTCATTTCTGATGGGAAACATTGACGGCAAAAGCCGGGGGTGGTGTGCAAATTTAGATTCAAAAGGGGAGGGGGTGGAATGCCCTCATGCAATGCAGCATGCGTGCCATCTGTGGGCACTGCGCCTATGTTCCGCACAGATGCGTGTTCATCTGCGACATTCGTATCACCCTGTTTACGGCCCCCAAGTCTGCAGGCCCGTGACGGGCAGCAGCGCATCAGCGGCGCTGCGCCACGCGGGTGTTCCGGCTTTTTGAAAGAGTTCGTAAATGAGTTTCTTGCTGTGCGGATCAGCCACAGAGTTTGGCGCATTACGCCAGAGCCCAAGTCGTAGTCCGCCCTCATGCGCATGATCCACCTGCCGATGGTAAATAAAGGCATCGACGGTGGGCAGAGTTTGAATCTTCTCCCAGGCATACGCATAAGCCGCAGCCTGAAGCTGCTCGCCATCCGGCGTGAGCAGCGTGTGGAAGCCCTGCTCGCTGAGGATGATGCGGCGCGGCTTGCCTTTGAAGAGCATCTCCGGTTTTTCCAGATGCTTGGGCAGCACCTCCAGATTCTTGAAGGTCACTTTGTTGGTGTTGTCATCATGTGTCACGGTTTTGTCCGCCCACGCACGCGGATTGCCGAGGTCTTCGGGGTAAGGGTGCCAAGCCACATTCCAATCAAAGTTGCCACGCTCACGCACCAGCCGCGCAAAGGTGTCGAGGAAGTCGCGGCCCGGCGTGGCTTCCTGAGCGCTCACGTTGTGCATGCTGCTGCTCCAGTGGTGATCGGAGGAGAGATACGTGCGGGCATTCTGCGAATGCCTGCGAACGGCGGTGTGCATGATGCGGAAGGCTTTCTCATATTCACTGGCAGCGGTCTCCAGCGGCACGAGGCCCATGTTGTTCCAGAGGAAGTGCGAGTTTACTTCGTTGCCAATGATCCAGCCCCACACGTGCCCATGCTCAGGATGCGCGCCGCTCCAGCGCTCCGGCAGCAGGTTCATCACCGCATCTAGAAAACCACTCGTCGTGTTCACCGCACCGACACTGAACTGGTAATCTTTGCGATGTCCCGGATGCAGCACCACGGCATCAATGACCGCATTTTGGGAAGGATAGGCTATGAGGATGAGATATACCAGCACGCCATGGTCAGAGAGCGGTTTGATCTGGCGATCCAGCGACGCGAGGTAGCCCTGATTGAAAACAAACTCACCGGATTCAGGCTTCGACTTCGCATCAAACAATGCCGTGAGGTTCACATTGATCCCCGCATGGTGAATGCCCAGCGCCAGCGCATCCTCCACCATCTGCACCTGGAGGCCCTTCTGATTCGGCGGCGTGGGAAAAGGATCTGTGTTTTGCGCACAGGCGATTTGCGCGAGGAAGAGGCCGAGAAGAAGATGACGCATGAGTGATGAGACAACCAGCGCAGCAAACGAGCCGCCGCAAGCCGCCTGCGAACGCTGCGGCCAGCCTGAGGCGATGAGGTTTGGTGACGAGTTCATCTGCGATGAATGCTATATCGCCTGCGGCGCCTGCTGCGCGGGGGAGGAGTAGCCCTTGCCTTTCAATCCTTTTCAGGCACCAGCTTCAGCGCCAGCTTCCGAAAATCCTTCACGCGGTGAAACGTCGCCGTGTCTGCATCATGCTGGTTTGGCGCGTTGATGCTGGACCGCGCGATGATTGCCAGATCATCCCCGTCCACCACAGGGCGCGCATACATGAACGACTGCGAAATCTTCGCCGCCTGCGCGATGCAGCCTGCGGGGAACCAGTTCAAGCCATCAAGGCTGTACTGCAGCATGAGGAAGCGCCGGTCATTCGCGCTCGGTTTGAGGTGCCCCTGCTTCAACGCCTCTGCCTGCCAGCCGAAGATGTCCTGGCTGTCCGCGCATAGATTGGCCGTGGCCCAGAAGAGCTGGGAGGGCTCGTCGCGCAGCACGCAAAATTTGAGCTGTCCTCCTGGCATCGCGCTGAACTGCGTGAACTTCAGGTCCAGCTTGGTGCCGTCATCGGTCGCATCAAACACGGTGCACAGACCGGCCACGGTGGGGCGCTTGATCTTCGTCGCGGCAAGCAGGCGCAGGCGGCCCTGCACCTCTATCACATTGGCTTCGAGAAACTGATCCGGCTGGCTGGCAAACTTAGGGTCATAGGTGCCCACGGGTGCGCCAGGAAACGTCACCGCCTCGGAGATGCGCCAGGCCTTCGGGTTCAGCGGGTCGCCCGTGAGATCTCCTGCGACGAGACGCGGGCCGCGCCGCATGCCAAAGCTCATGTCATCCGTGGCCCAGTAGATGAGGTCCTTGTTTTGCACCATGCCCGTGTGGCAGTTCCAGTAGTAGCCCGTGAAGAGCGTCACCGGAGGAGTCCAGGTCTTGCCGCCGTCATCACTGCGCAGCAGCAGCAGGTCCGCATTGCGCTTCTTGCCCACGCCCGGCTTGTTGGTGAAAAGGTAGAGTTTGCCACGGTCCACCCACGGCGCGGCGGAGTAGTATGGCAGATCGGATTGATGCTGCCACGTCTTGCCGCCATCCCCGCTGCGCAGGAGGTGAATCACGCTGTGCTCCGCGCGGCGTTCTTCGCTCCACTGCTCCCGGGGCACCACTGGTACCGCCGCGATGAGTGAGCCATCGTCCATCCGTACCAGCCCCGGCCCTTCCACATAGTATTCCGGATCCGTATTGTGCCACACCACCCCATGCGCCTGCGCCAAAGGCTCCGCCGCATGCACGCCGCCCGCCGCCGTGAAGATCAAAACAGCTAAAGAAACAATGCGGGGGAAGGGGGGAATAAACACGCGGAAACAACGTGCCTCGCTCACAGATGTTGCAGCCCGTAGCCATGCACGCCGGAGCATGGTCAGTCTGCCATCCTCAAACGTAAGCAATGATGCTCATCTCCATGTAGCGGCTGCCACCTGTAAATCATGCGCAGCTCAAAGTTGGCAGATTCGTTGCTTGCCTGTATGGACGGCTGCATGACATCAGCGGCGTCCGGACGGGCGCAGGAAACGAACTCTTTGTGCATGCAAACCTTCTCTAAATACCCTCTGATCGCTTTGGCGCTGCTCCTCGCGGGCTGCGGGCCCAAGCCAGCCGGGCCTCCACCGGCAGCACCCGGCCCCCCGCCACCCATGGAGGTAGGCGTGCTCACCATCGCCACCGCGCCTGTCACGCTGACGCAGGATTTGCCTGGGCGTATTTCAGCCATTCGTGTGGCGGAGGTGCGCGCACGCGTCAGCGGCATCGTCCTGAAGCGCCTCTTTAAAGAGGGCAGTGATGTGAAAGAAGGCCAGGTGCTCTATGAGATCGACCCCTCGCAGTATGAAGCTTCTTACGACAGCGCCATGGGCACCCTGGCCCGCGCCGAGGCCAGCCTGAACTCCGCCCAGCTCAAGCTCAACCGCATGCAGTCGCTCATCGACTCCCACGCGGTCAGCAAGCAGGACTTTGACGAAGCCTCCGGCAGCCAGAAGGTCAATCAGGCGGAGGTGCTGCTCGGCAAAGCGGCGGTAAAGACGGCCAAGATCAATCTCGACTACACCAAGGTCACCGCGCCCATCACCGGCCGCATCGGCCTTTCGCAGGTCACGGAGGGTGCCTTTGTGCGTACGGATCAGGCCACGCTGCTCACCATCGTGCAGCAGATCGACCGCGTGTATGTGGATGTGAACCAGCCCAGCAGCGATCTCCTGCGTCTGAAGGGCGCGCTTGCCAGCGGCAGGCTTAAGGCGGATGCCTCGGGGCAGCCGCGAGTGAAGCTGGTGCACGAAAACGGCGACATCTATTCCGAAGAGGGAGCGCTGGAAGTTTCCGATGTCACGGTGAACACGCTGACCAATTCCGTCACCGTGCGCGCTGTATTTCCCAATCCGCGCAATGACCTGCTGCCCGGCATGTTTGTGCGCGCACGGCTGGAAGAAGGCACCACGCCGGATGCCATCCTCATCCCGCAGCTCGCCGTCAGTCGCAATTCCAAGGGAGAACCGACAGCGCTGATCGTCGGTGCGGAGAGCAAGGTGGAGCTGCGCGTGCTGGAGACACCGCGCGCCGTCGGCAATCAGTGGCTGGTCACCTCTGGGCTGAAGCCGGGAGACCAGCTCATCATCAACAACCTGCAGAAGATCCGTCCCGGTGCGCAGGTCAAGGTGGCTCCTCCATCGCCAGCTCCTGCGCCGCCTGCTGCAACCCCTGGCCCCGCCAAGTAATCCACGATGTCACGCTTCTTCATCGACCGGCCTGTCTTTGCCTGGGTCATTGCCATCTTTATCATGCTGGCGGGCGCGCTCTCGATCGAGAGCCTGCCCATCGCGCAATATCCCAGCATCGCGCCACCCACCATCGCCATCATCGCGACTTATCCCGGCGCTTCGGCGAAGACGCTGGAGGACACCGTCACGCAGGTCATTGAGCAGAAGCTCAACGGTATCGACCATCTGCGCTACATCGAGTCCGCCAGCACGTCTGACGGCACCGCCACCATCACCGTCACCTTTGAAGGTGGTACCAATGCCGACACCGCGCAGGTGCAGGTGCAGAACAAAGTGGCGCTGGCCACCCCGCTGCTGCCGCTGGAGGTGCAGCAGCAGGGCGTGCAGGTGAACAAATCCGTGCGCAATTTCCTCATCGTCGTCGGCCTCATCTCCACCGACGGCAGCATGTCCAACACTGACCTCGCGGATTACAACTCCAGCGTGATGCGGGATCCCATCAGCCGTCTGCAAGGCGTGGGCGAGATCCAGGCCTTTGGCACGCAGTATGCCATGCGCATCTGGCTGGACCCGGACAAGCTCACCAAGTACCAGCTTTCCACCAACGACGTCATCCTTGCCGTGCGCGCCCAGAATGCGCAGGTCTCCGCCGGTGCGCTCGGTGCGCTGCCTGCCACGGACGGCCAGCTCCTGAATGCCACTGTCATGGCGCAGAGCCGTTTGCAGACGCCGGAGCAATTTGGCGGCATCCTCCTGCGTGTCGGCCAAGATGGCTCGCGCGTCTTCCTGCGGGACGTCGCACGCACAGAGCTCGGCAGTGAATCCTACAACGTCATGGCCCGCTACAATGGCCTGCCCGCCAGCGGCATGGCCATCCGCCCCGCGCTCGGGGCCAATGCGCTGGAGACCGTGGACATCGTGAAGAAAAAGGTGGCCGAGCTCTCGCAGTTTTTCCCGCCCGGTGTGGAGGCCATCTATCCCTATGACACCACGCAGTTTGTGCGCATCTCCGTGGAGGAGGTGGTGAAGACCCTCATCGAGGCCGTCGTTCTCGTCTTCGTGGTAATGTTCATTTTTTTGCAAAGCTGGCGCGCCACGCTCATCCCCACCATCGCCGTGCCGGTGGTGCTGCTGGGCACCTTCGGCGTCATGTCGGCGGCCGGTTATTCCATCAATACGCTCACGCTCTTTGGCCTCGTCCTCGCCATCGGCCTGCTGGTGGACGATGCCATCGTCGTCGTCGAAAACGTCGAGCGCGTGATGCAGGAGGAGGGACTCTCGCCCAAGGAGGCCACGCGCAAATCCATGGATCAGATCAGTGGTGCGCTCGTCGGCATCGGGCTGGTGCTTAGCGCGGCCTTTGTGCCGATGGCCTTCTTCACCGGCTCCAGCGGCGTCATCTACCGGCAGTTCTCGCTCACCATCGTCAGTTCCGTGGTGCTCTCCGTGCTGGTCGCGCTCATCCTCACGCCCGCGCTTTGTGCCACCTTGTTGAAGCCCGTGGCCAAGGACCACGGCATCAATAAACGCGGCCCCTTCGGCTGGTTCAACCGTGCCTTTGAGCGCACCGCAGACCACTACACCCACGCCGTGGGCCTCTTTCTGAAGCACTACGTGCTCTCGCTCATTCCTTACATCGCCATTGCTATCGCCGTCGTTTTTCTCTTCGAGCGCGCCCCCACCGGCTTCCTGCCGGATGAAGACACCGGCGTGCTCTTTGCCATGGCCCAGCTACCGCCGGGCTCCACACGAGATCAGTCGGACGATGTCCTGAAGAAAATGGAGAAGCATTTCTTCGAGGAGGAGAAGGAAGTCGTCGAAGGTGGCTTCGGAGTGCTCGGCTTCAGCTTCAGTGGCAATGCGCAGAACCAGGTGCTCATGTTTGTGAAGCTCAGGCCGTGGGAGGAGCGTAAGCTGCCCTCGCAAAAAGTGAAGGCCATTCAGATGCGCGCCCTAGCCAAGTTTGGCCAGATCAAAGAAGCCCTCGCCTTCGCCTTCGCACCGCCTGCCGTGCTGGAGCTCGGCACCGCCACCGGCTTCGATCTTCGCCTGGTGGATCTCGCGGGACTCGGCCACGACGCGCTCATCGACGCCCAAGGGCAGCTCCTTAGCATGTCCATGAAAAATCCCGTGCTCGCCTCCGTCCGCCCCAACGGCCTCGCCGACACCTCCGTCTATCAGATCGACGTCGATCAGGAAAAAGCCAGTGCCCTGGGCCTCTCACTCGCCGACATCAACTCCTCCCTCAGCACCATCCTCGGCTCGACGTACGTCAATGACTTCATCGACAAAAACCGCGTCAAGCGCGTCATGATGCAGGGAGATGCCCCCTTTCGCATGCTGCCTGAAGACATAAGCCGCTGGTATGTGCGCAACCTTCAGGGCGGCATGGTGCCGTTCTCCGCCTTCACCAAGGCCTCCTGGAAAATGGGCTCGCCCAAGCTCGAACGCTTCAATGGCGCGCCATCGCTGTCCATCCTCGGCGAGCCCGCCCCCGGCCATAGTTCCGGCGAAGCCATTCATGAAATCATGAAGATGGCGAAGACCCTGCCGCCCGGCTTCGGAGTCGAGTGGGCCGGCCTCTCGTATGAGGAACAGCTCTCCGGCTCCAAGTCCACGTCGCTGTACATCATCGCCCTGCTCATGGTCTTCCTCTGCCTCGCCGCGCTGTATGAGAGCTGGGCCATCCCATTCTCCGTCATGATGGACATGCCCCTCGGTGCCCTCGGCGTCGTCGCCGCCACGCAATGGCGCGGCATGCCCAATGACATCTATTTCCAGATCGGCCTCATCACCATCATCGGCCTCTCCGCCAAGAACGCGATCTTGGTCGTGGAATTTGCCAAGGAGCATTTTGATCAAGGAGCCACGCTGATTGATGCCGCGTTGCATGCCGTTCGCCAGCGCCTGCGTCCTATCTTGATGACGTCCATCGCTTTTGGTCTTGGGGTCCTGCCGCTTGCGCTGAACACTGGTGCGGGTTCTGGAAGTCAGAATGCCATCGGGACAGGGATTGTGGGTGGTGCGTTGACGACCACGTTGTTGGGGCTATTTTTCGTGCCGCTGTACTTTGTGGTCATTTTGCGGCTGTTCCGGGTGAAGCCGCTGAAGGGCGCTGCTGTGGAGGCCAAATAGAAATAGGACGCAGAGTTTTTTGGAGTGCGGTTGCGCAGCGAGGAACGAGCGGAGCTACCGCTTTCGCAGGCCGGTCAGTTCACGAATACCAGGAGACATCCGAAAGCGGCAGCTACCGCAGCCGCACTCCAAAAGCGCCTCGCTTGGAAGCAGCCTCTTTGTGCTGCGGTTGCGTTTGCAATAACTACAGCGGAACAGGTGGCGCATAGGTTAATCAATGAATGCTCAATCGCTGTTGGCCCACGTCAATATTCCATGACGAGGATACGGGCCAAATGCCGCGAACGCCGCTAGACTAGCATCTGCAGATTCATCCGCTTCAATGACGACGTGAACCCAGGCCTCATGAGAACGACCGAGTTGCTCGTGATTAACTCTGATCGCTCTATACAGCCCAAAACGTGAAAGAACCTCATCAATAAAGTCAGCATCCACAGAGTCCAAGCCAGACGTGGCGCCAGCACCGCGATGTTTCGGCCCCACAAAGTATGTCGACAGCTCCAGCTCTGGAGATGAGAACCGAAAATCTTTAAGCCCGAACGCCGCTTTTGGCATTTGAATGAAGCCGCTTGAGCGGGTTCAAATCATGCATCCGCCGGGTGCCACTATGTCCCAATCGGGGGCTGGTGGCCGGTCTCGTATCAAAAGCGGCGCGATTGTTTCTTTGGGTGCG
>JANYCZ010000010.1 GCA_025360015.1 Verrucomicrobiota bacterium
CGCGAACTCTCGGCCAAAGTGCTCAGGAGCAGCAAGGTCAAAGGCTCCATTCGCAGCCGGCGCAAGCGCTGTGCTCTGGACCCCGCTTTCAGGTCCCAGGTCACCTCTCGCATTTTCCACGGTTTTGGTGCGTAAGCCCTGTCCGGAAGCCCATGACATGATGGTTCTGCGTGATATTGAGATGGCTCGTACGACTCCCTGATCAGCTTGGCTCGGAGTGGCAGGGGATTGCGGAGCGCCGCACAGGGGACTGTGCGGACCACGTTGCTGCCGCCTGGCTTGTGAGGTTCTTTGGCTATTCTATTTATTGCGGGTCAACTGAAGGGGCTGCTCAAACCGGCTTTTGCGCCGAAGAAGCGGCGCCAGGAGAGGGCGAAGCCGGTGTAGATGAGGACGAGACCGGCGAGGCAGGTGAGGAGGCCGAGGAACTGGCCCCAGTTGCCGAAGAATTCGCCGGTGTGGCCGAGGCGGACTAGGGAGCGGGCGCGGAGGGAGCCTTCGTTGCTGCTCCAGCCGCGTTCTTCGATGATCTGGCCGCTGCGGGTGTCGAACTTGATGTCGAGGGCGCGGGTGGTCTGGCGCTGGGTGCCGAATTTGACGGCGACTGAGATGATGCCGTCTTTGTTGGGGGTGCCCATGCTACTTCCGTTTTGAAGCTGGATGGAGCGCCAGCCGGGGTAGTGCTGCTGGATGCGATGCATCCAGCCTGGCCATTCGGTGGGGGCGGATTCAGTTTGAGCGGGGAATTTGGTGGGGGCTTTTCCGGGGCCCATGACCTGAGTCCCGCCGAAGCTGCGCCACCATTGATCGACGGGATGAAATGACATGTCGATGCCGGTGAGGCAGATGAAGAGGAGGGGGATGAGGAACCAGAAGCCGAGGGCGTTGTGCCAATTCCAGTCGCGGGCCTTGCCGGTGACATCGAGGCGGATGGCGACGGAGTTGCGCAGGGCTTTCCAACGCCACTGGCGGGGCCACCAGAGCCAGAGGCCGGAGAGGATGATGAAGACGAAGGCGGCGTTTGAGATGGCGATGAGCCAGAGGCCGATGGGGCCAGTAGTGAGGTCGGTGTGGAGATTGGTGGTCCAGCGCATGAAGGCGCGGAGGCTGACGGCACCGGGGCCGAGGGATGCGCCGGTGTAGGGGTTGAGGAGGGCGACGCTGCGGTTTTTTGTGACGATGCGGACGGGCATCTGGGAGTCGGAGAACCATTCGGCGTATTGGACGGTGCCTGCGGTCTGGCGGTCGAGTTTGGTGAGGAGGGCCTGGGGGGAGAGGAGTTCAGCGGTGGGGGAGGGAGGCTGGGCGCGGGTGTCGCGTTCGGCGAGGTCGATGATCTGGAGTTCGAAGGCGAGGATGGCGCCGGTGAGGCAGAGGATGGCGATGAAGATGCCGGTGATGAGGCCGATGATGAGGTGGGACCAGAAGAGGATTTTGCGGAGCATGCGATTGGAAGGGGCGATGTGGAGGTGGCGGGGGTGGTCAATAACACGCTGATTTCCGTGAAGTTTTGCGTGGGGAAGCGGAAACGGATTCTCTCACGCATGTTGATGCTGCGTTATTATCACCAGCACTTGCTTCGCCAAGCCGCACGGCTTGGAGTGGTGAATGCCTTTCGCGAATTGCATCCGGTCAAGGATGTTCGCAAGACGAACGGCGGGGTGAGGTCAACCGAACGCGCTATACCCAGCGAAAGCGGTGTCGCCGATGCAGGCTTGGGCCGTGCATCTCTGCCACCGCAGTCCAAGACGCTGTCGCGTTTCTCCAGCACGCCAATCTGTGAAACCACGATGTGTGTGCTTATGGCTCTATTAGCGGTGTGGAGATGCAGATGACGGGTCCATGGAGGGAGGGCTGGCGTATCCGTGATATTGACCCCTCACCCGGCCTTTGACTTCGTCTATCTTCGCTTCGCTACGGTTCCCCGAAGGTAGTCATGCAGCAGTGACTACTCTCGGCGGGGAGAGGAGGAATGCCTTGTGGCTTTGATTTACTTTTACGATGTCGTCCATGCAGGCTTGAGCCGTGCATGTGAGCTGCCGCAGTCGAAGACGCTGTCGCGTTTATCCGGTACGCGAGTCTCCGAAATCGCGATGTGTTCTTATGGCTATCTTCTGTTAGCGGTGTGGAGGTGCTAATGATGGCTCGTTGCAGGGAGGGCTGGCGTGATAGGGAGATTGGCCCCTCACCCGGCCTCTCCCCCGAAGGTAGTCATGCAGCAGTGACTACGCTCTCGGCGGGGAGAGGAGGAATGCTTTGTGGCTTTGATTTACTTTTTGAGCGGTTTAAGGCGTCTCCTTCTTCGTTTCGGCTACGCCTTGTTGTTCCAGTTTCAGGTTGTCGATGAAGAAGGCGGTTTTGGTGGTGCCGAGGGCGCTGAAGAGGAGGTAGCTGGCGGAGGTCCAGGCGGGTTTGCACTTCAGGTCGGGGTAGGAGTTTTTGGTGCCGTCTTGACGGGTGATGTCGAGGGTCCATTTGCTGGAGGCGGTGGTGGCGGTGAGGGAGACGCGGAACCATTCGCCGGGGGGGATGTTTACCAATTGGACTTTGCCGTCGGTGCTGGCGGAGAGCTGGCCTTTCTGCCAGCGGAGGTAGGGGCCGTTGCCGAAGTCGCTGTTTTTGCCGCGGATCTCGAAGAACCAGTCGGCACCGGGCTGGGCCATGACATCGAACTCGATGTGGAAGGTGCCGGTGTCCCAGGTGGTGGGGTAGATGTCGAGGATGGGATCGTAGCTGTGCTTGAGGTCGGGGGCGTCCTGGATTTTGAGGCTGCGCTTGGAGCCGGGGGTGAAGGGGGAGGAAACTTCGTCGGTGACGGCGATGGATTCGCCTTTGTTTTCGTGGGTGTATTTGGCGCCGCGAATGCCGAGGGTGCCGAGGCCGGCGTGCTCGAAGTCTTGATTGATTTTGTATGCGGGTGCGGGCCAAGGCTTGGCGTCGGTGTCCCAGGTGGGGTAGTCGTGGCCCTTTGCGGCGAGGGTGCGCCATGTGGTGTCGGTTTTGCGGACTCCGGCGAGTGTGAGGTCCCAGGGCTTGAAGCCGATTTTTGCGGCGGGGGAGTTGGGCTTGAGGCGGAAGTCGCGTTTGGCGAGGTCTTCGAAGAGGGGATCGGCAAAGAGGCTGTCTTTGTCGCGGCCCATTTTGCGCCACTCGTCCCAGGTGAAGTGGGTTTTGGTGAGGGTGGCGGGGACTTTGCCGTCGGTGGGCCAGTAGAGATTTTTGCGGAAGACGAGGCTGTCTTTGGGATCGCCGCGCTCGGGTTTGTCGAAGAGCTTCCAGTTCCATTCGCCGCCATCGAGGAGGGGGGATGCGGGGTCCCAGACGACGATGTTGTTGGTGTAGCGGAAGCGGAGGCGGGCTTCGTTGCGGGAGGCCTGTATTTGAGCGGTGTGGCCGAAGGCGAAGATGTTGTTTCGCACGGTGTTGAAGTAGCCGTAGTGCTGATGGAAGCCGGCGTTCCAGGTGTCGTGCACGAGGTTGTTTTCCATGAGGGTGTCGGCGCTGCCTTCGTCATTGTAGAGGCCCCAGCCGCCGTAGCGATGGCTGGCGACGTGGTGGACGTGATTGCCACGGACGATGGTGCCGGGGGAGGTGCCGAGGCCGTAGTAGCCGCCCATGTCGCTGAGGTAGGCCCAGCCGAGGTGGTGGATGTGATTGTTTTCCACGGTAGTCTCGCGGGAGGCGGTGTCGCCGTAGCCCCAGTTCCATCCGGCGCTGATGCCGGTGTAGTAGAGGTCGGCGATGTCGCACTGAGTGACGGCGCAGAACTGGGTGTGGGTGAAGACGACGCCGCAGGCGCTGGGGTGGAGGCGGCCGCCGTGGTGGATGATGGTGTCGTCGATGGTGATGTGATGATTGACGCGTTCATCGGCGGGGCGTGCGGTTTCGCCGACGTAGACGCCGCCGCCGCCGAGGTCGTGCAGGTGGCAGTGGGTGACGGTGGAGTTTGAGCAGCCGTTTTTGAAGGCAATGGCGTGGAGGCCGGTGTGGGCGATGTCGCAGCGGGTGAAGTGGATGTTGCTGCTGTCTTCGAGTTCGATGCTGCCCGAGGTGGTCATGGCGGCCTGCATGTCCTGGAGACCTTCGGCGGGGTAGAGGTGCTGGCCGTGCTGGAAGGAGATGCCTTCGAAGTGGATGTCGGTGGCGCCTTTGATGACGAGGAATTTTTCCACGATGGGGGCGATGACTTCGGCGGTGGTCATGTCTTCGCCGGGGAGGGGGAGGTAGAGGACTTGGTTGTTGGTTTTATCGAGGAACCACTCGCCGGGGGCATCGAGTGCGGCGCGGAAGTTTTCGGCCCACCAGCGTTGATCGGGCTCGAACTCGACGAAGGGATAGCGGGAGCGGCCTTTGATGCGGACGGCGAGGGTGTCGTCGTTGAGGTCCTGAATGCGGCACTGGGCGACGGCCCAGGCGTGGGTGACGGTGAGGAGGACGGAATCGCGCTCGGCGGGCGGGATGGATTTGAGGACGTCGTACTGCGGCTGCGCGATGGAGAAGGCGTGGAAGTTCATGTTCTCCTTGAGGTCTGGGAACACGCCGGCACCGACGGCTTCGGTGATGTGGTAGTAGCCTTTGTTGGGCGAGCGGGCGAGGGTGGCACGGCGGCCATTGATCCAGAGCTGCTCGAACTTCCAGGCCTTGTCTGGGAGGGGGGCTTTCCAGAGGCCGGTGTCGTCGTTGGTTTTTTGCCAGCCGGTGATGGGCTTGCCGGCGGTGAAGGTGGCGTGGGTGCCGGTAGCGATCCAGGTGACCTGGGAGTCGTCTTTGCCGAGGGTGATGGTTTCGGTGAGGGGATAGGTGCCGGGGGCTACGACGATGCGGACGGGCTTGGGGGCGGTGCGGGCGGCGTCACGCGCTGCTAGAGGCGTGGAGATGGGGCCGGTGGGGGAGAGGTGGATGTCTGCGGCGGAGGAGAGCGAGGCCGCGGAGAGGGAAAGGGCGAGGAGTCTGGACAGCATGGAGGGAGACTGGCCCAGCAGTCTCTTGCAGACAAGTCTTTGGCGCTTCGTTAAAAGTGCGGATCAGTTGTCACGGAGCGCTGTGTGGGCGCGGAGCGGGCCTGCGGCGGTGCGCATTGCAGACGCTGCTGGTGGACGTGGGGTGTGGAGAAGCGATGGGTTTGCTTTCCGTGGTGGACGGGCCATACCCAGGGGCACCTCGCTGAGGCTCGGCGGCCCTGGGCTTCATGACGCAGCCTCGTTGAGGCTGAAGAGCAATGAGGCGTGGGCGGGAAGTGGCGGAGGATGCGCAGGTGGCGATGTGACGAAGGGCAACCTTTGCCAGCATGGGCTACCCCTCACCCTCACCTCTCCCCCAAGGACGACTTGGGCGTTGCCATATCCTCGGTGGGGAGAGGGGTTAGCTTTTTGCCTGCGCGATGTTTTGAGCCATACGCAGTCCAAGACGTTTCGCGTGCGCGGTAACGAAGCGTTGGACGCTGCGGGCAGGTCCATGAGATAAAGGGCAGCCCGATTCCACGAAGTGCCATTCCTTTCAGATGGTTCTTTGGCAGATTACTACAGCAGCATCTGGCGCACGGTGGTGGCGACGGGATAGATCCAGACGATCTCCTCGGGGCTGAGGGTGATGGGTGGGTAGAGGGGATTGAGGCTGGAGAGGACGATGGAGTGGCCGTGATCTGCGGTGCTGTAGATGCGGAAGAGGACATCGCCGCCGAGGCTGTCGCTGAGGCGGGCGATGACGCGATTGCCGGTGTGGGGGAGGCAGTTGGGGTAGAGGACGGCGAGTTCCCCATCGTGGTGCTGGGGCAGCATGGCGTCTCCTGCGAGACGCATGGCGAAGGCATCGGGATCGCTGACGCTGAAGGCGAAGTGTTCGGCGGCGGTGAAGGCGGCCTGCGCGGGTGCGGTGAGCTCGCGTGCTGCGGGTATGGTGAGCACGGGTAGAGAGGTGATGCGTGGTGTGCTGTGTACCGGGGCTGCAGGAATGGAGAACGCGGGGATGTCTGCGGCAACGGGAGCGGGTGCTGGCGGCGGTGCTGTGGGGGCCGTGCGGCTGGTGTCATGCACTGTTGCAGGGGCAGTGGCGGCTGAGGCGTTGTTAATCTCGGCTTCGAGTTTTTCGATGAGCTTGATGACGGGCAGGGAGGCGTGGGCGCCGTTTTCGATTTTGGTCACGTATTGACGTGAGACGCCGAGACGCTGGGCGAGCTTGGGACGGGAGACGCCCATTTTTTCGCGCAGAGCGGCGACGCGCAGTGCGAAGGCATTTTTTTCGCGGAGGGCGGGTTTCTGTAATGGCTTCGCGATGGGCTGGGCGGCTGCGGGTGCAGGTTTTTCTTCCGGCTGCACCAAGCGGTCCAAGGCTTCGATGGCAGCGGGGGGGAGTCCTGCCATTTCGGTGTGGAGGGGGGAGGTGTCTGGCTGTGGCATGTGCATGGCGAGCTGTTTGAGATTGGCGGCAGCTTCGAGTTTTTCGATTAGTTGGAATACTGGTCTGGAGGGAGCCTGACGTCCTTTCTCCATGACGGTGACGTAGCTGCGGCCGACGCCGAGCCAGTGGGCGAGCTCGGGCTTGGAGACGCGCAGCTTTTGACGCAGAGAAAGACAGCGAGCGGGAAAGCCGACGAGTTTTTCTTCAGAGACGGGTGAGTGTGGCATAAGATGAGAAGGTGATACCGAAGGATGTGAGGCGCATGCGACTGGCATGTGCCGGGTGATTTGATGCGTCTTTCCTCCTATGCATAATCTGCGCCAAGACCGTGGCCGGTGGCTGCGGGAGGGATAAAAGTATCAGACAGAGGCACAATGGACCGGCGCTTTTCATGCAGAGTCTCTTTTTGTGCGATGGCGTGCTGGTGATTTTACTCGCTGTTGAGGCGCGTATCGGTAACAGTCCGCCGCTTTTTCCATGTCCGAGGAACCTCTTGCCCAGCATCTGCCGCCGTTTGACGTCCCTGACGTCGAGGAGATGGCCGCGCTGCTGCCGCAGTATGCGTTTGAAAAGCTGGCGGCCTTTGGTGGCATGGGGGCGGTATACCGTGGGCGGCAGGTGAGCCTGGACCGGCCGGTGGCGATCAAAATTTTGCCGCCGGAATTTGGCATGCAGGAGGACTTTGCGGATCGCTTTAAATCCGAGGCGCGTGCGATGGCGAAGCTGAACCACACGCACATTGTGGGGGTTTATGATTTTGGCATCACCACTGAGGGGCATTTGTATCTGGTGATGGAATGGGTGGAGGGGCAGACGCTGCACACGCTGATTCAGAAAGGAAGCCTCCCGGTACGCAAAGCGGCGAATCTGGCGATGCAGCTGTGTGAGGCGCTGGCGTTTGCGCATCACCACAAAATCCTGCATCGCGACATCAAGCCGGGGAACATCATGATCAGCGAGGATGATCAGGTGAAGGTGGCGGACTTTGGTCTTGCACGACCGATCACGGGTGAGGCGGAGGAGAATCCGTTTGGCACGCCGGACTACGCGGCACCGGAAATTTTGGGCAAGGGGGCGGTGGATCAGAGGGCGGATATTTTTGCTGCGGGCGTGGTGTTGTACGAGATGCTGACGGGACGTGTGCCGCAGCAGCCACGGCGTTCGGTGCAGGAGTTTGCGCCGCTGTCATCGCGCTGGGATGAACTGATCGACAAGGCGACGCATGCGGATCCGACGCAGCGCTTTCAGGATGTGGCTGAATTTCGGGCGCGCATTGCGCAACTGATCAACCAGGCCTCAGAGGCTGTGAGTGTGGTGGAGGTGGTTGAGGATGGGGCCAAGGGGAAAACTTTGCTGAAGCCGCTGCATCTGGTGCTGATCGGCGCGGTGATTGTGATCGGCATTATTCTTGGAGTGATGTTCAAGGGCGGGCCTGCGGTGGAGACGCCGCAGAAGCGGGACGTTGCTGCCGAACCTGAAAAGAAGTCTGAAAAAGTGACTGAGAAGGAGCCGGGTGTGAAGAAGGCACCTGTCGTGGTGGCGCCTGTCATTGAACCGGAAAAGAAAGCGCAGGAGCCTGCGGCACCTGCTCAAAGCATGATCGCGGTGGTGCCCGCGCCCGCGCCGCCTGTGGTTGTGCCGCAGAATGTGCCGGTGAAACCAGCGGTGCCGGAAACACCGAAGGAGGCGCTTCAACGGCTCGAAGAGAGTGATCCGGAACTGGCGCGGATGGTTGCTGATTTCGGAGCGGAATGGGCGGCCAATGAGGAAGTGCAGATTGAAACGGAAATGAAGGGGCTGGCTGACAAGTACATCCCGGCGCTGCAGCGGAGCCTGAGTGGTGTGGTGCTGCAGCAGCGTGACTTTGTGCTCAGCGAGATCTCGCACATTGCGAATCGTGAGCCCTTGAGTGACCCCGATCTGCTCTGGCCGGCGGTGCTGAAAACTTTGCGCAAAGCCTACGAGGCGCAACGTGGGGCGATTCAAAGCCGGGCGGATGATGCAGCGCAGAAAATGCGTGCGGCGCAGTGCGAGCTTGTTTTGCAGAAGGCGCGTGAACGTGCGGCGGCGGGCAAGGCAGAGGCCGCGAAGCGTGCGGAGGCGGTGGCGGCGCAGCTGGCGAAACTGAGGGGAGCACCCTCGCTGAAGGCCTTGAAACAAAATGTGGCTGGAGCGACGGGCGTGGGCAATCCACCGGCTGCGGTTGCGGAGCCGGTGCGTTGAGCTGGCATTCCAAGGTGAAGTGCTAGGATTTTTCCCTCGCGGCAGGAGAGGTGGGAGGGTATGAGGCGTGCATGCCTGAAGAATCCGCGCCCGATGAGCCGCCGTCGTTTGATGTCCCGAGCATCGAGGCCATGACGGCCTACCTGCCGCAGTTCAAGTTTGAAAAGCTGGCGGCGTGTGGCGGGATGGGGGCGGTGTACCAGGCGTATCAGGAGAGCCTTGACCGCCGGGTGGCGGTGAAAATTTTGCCGCCGGAGTTTGGGGCTGAAAAGGAATTTGCCGACCGTTTCAAGGTGGAGGCGCGGGCGATGGCGAAGCTCAATCATACGAACATTGTGGGCGTGTATGACTTCGGCATCACGGGTGGCGGGCATTTGTATCTGGTGATGGAATGGATCGAAGGGCAGTCGCTGCATGATCTGATTCACAAGGGGAGTCTGTCTTTGCGCAAGGCGACGAACCTGGCCATGCAGCTGTGCGAGGCGCTGACGTTTGCGCATGAGCACCAGATCATTCATCGCGACGTGAAGCCGGGGAACATCATGGTCAACGACGCGGATCATGTGAAGGTGGCGGACTTTGGGCTGGCGCGGCCGAACACTGGGGAAGCGGAGGAGGAGAATCCGTTTGGCACGCCGGATTACGCGGCACCGGAGATTCGTGGCGGGAGCGTGGTGGACCAGCGGGTGGATATTTACGCCGCCGGTGTGGTGCTCTACGAGATGCTGACTGGCACGGTGCCGCAGGAGCCGCGGCGCTCGGTCACGGAGTTTGCGAAGGTCTCAACGCGGTGGGACGAGATCATCGGCAAAGCCATGCATCCCAATCCTGAGAAGCGGTATCAGGACGCGGGGGAGTTTCGCGCGCATATCAACATGGCGATGAAGCAGGCTGCGGAGAAGGAAGCGCCGGCGGTGGTCGAGAAGCGGAAGCCTGCGCCGCCCAAAAAGGCAGCTGTCCCATTGACGCAGCCGCAGCAGCTCATGCTGATGGTGGGCGTGGTGGCGGTGGTGATCGGTGGACTTGTGGGGCTGATTTTCTGGCCATCTGCCAAGAGTGAGGGCGGTGCAGGGTCTGCCGGCACCGAGGCCACGGTGGAGGAAATCCAGCAGGTGATGCAGAAGCTGGAGCAGAGTGATGCGGAGCTGGTCAGGCTGGTGAATTCGTTTGCGGAAGACTGGAAGGCCACGGGTGCGGATAGAAAGCTGGATTCGCCGGTGGCTGAAAAACTGCGGGGGGCGCAGCATGCTGTGGTTCTGGCGAAGGTGAAGGACCGGCAGGAGGCGGCGCGGCGTGCGGAGATCGTGGCTGCGGAATTAATGAAGCTGCATGGCGCGCCGTCGTTGAAGGCGCTGAAGCAGGCGGCGGAGAGATGATATGAAAAAGCCGCCGCCCGTTTCCAGGCGGCGGCGTGGTTTCTAGCGGGGGTTATTCGGCTTTGCAGCAGTCTTTGCCGCAGGCCTTGCCTTTGTCTTTGCAGCAGGCGGCGCAGTTGTCCTTGCAGCACTTTTCACAGGCCTTGCCGGCGGCGAGGGCGGTGCTGGAGAGGGTGGCGACGGAGGCTGCGGCGATGAGCATGAGGATGGTTTTCATAGGATTGGATGTGTTGGTGTTTTGAAGTGCCCGCTTTGGAGTTTCTGGCGTGCGGCGCAGGCATGCGCAGGCCGGGTTTGCCATTGAGTGGCGTTTGAACTGGCGGTGAGGCCAGACGGCCGGGCAGGCTTGGTCCGGTGGCGGCGTACACAGTCGGTTGCCGCGCGGAAGGTGATTGAGTCACTGCCCGGAGCGTCTGGCTTCCAGACGCGTGGCGTGCGCTTTCAAATCAACAGGGCACAATGCCGCGTGTAGAGCGGCGGCGCGTGCAGGGGCGGCCCGTTGTCGTGACGGGGCGCGGAGATTTCAGAAACGGCCGAAGCGAGGCTGGCTGGTGATGGGGTGGCCCAGACGGGCCCGGCGAGCAGCTTCAAGGCGGGTGCCGGGGCTGTGACGAAGGCGGCGGCGACATCGCGCGAGGCCTCGTGTTTGGCGCAGGGGCAGTTTTGATCTTTGGAATGAGCCGGGGTTTGTTCGGAGGCCCCGTGATGCTGCATGGCGCAGCACGCCGCCCTCTCTTCCCGCTGCGGAGCCATGGCACTGCACCAGCACATCGGCAGGCCGATGCAGAGGGTGAGGATCAAGGCTGTGAGACGAGAGATCATGTGGTGTCAGATGATAGAACGCGGACGGATGTTCAATGGTTGCAGGCAATGACCGTGCCGATTTTGTGCGCGGGTGTGTGAAACTCAGCGGAAGCTTTGGACGAAGTGTTTGCGTGTGTCGTAAGTGACGGCGTCACGATGCAGATAATATATGCCAGGCATTTAATTGTTGACGCTTTCGCTTTTTTGTTCACTTTGCGCCATTATGAAACTTGCCCAAACCTTTGAGTCCCAGGCGCTGCCGATCGAAGAGCAGCTTGTCGGTGTGAATGCGAAGACGGGGCTTTATCCTGGCGCGCGGTCTTGGTCAGGCGGGCGGCACCGGATTCTTGGGAGGGGGGCGCTGGAGTCTTACTGTTATCATGTGATGTCGCGGACGTGCGGCGGGGAGGTACTGTTTGATGAGGTGGAAAAAGAGGCGCTGCGGCGGGTGATCTGGCGGATGGCGGAGTTTTCGGGGGTGAAGGTGGTGACTTACTGCGTCATGGGGAATCACTTTCATCTGCTAGCGGAGGTGCCGCACCGGGAGACGTGGCTGGAGCGGTTTGCGGGACCGGAGGGTGAGGAGAAGTTGTTTGAGCATCTGCGCACGCTGTACAGCCGTGCTTACCTGGGGCTGCTGCAGGATGAACTGGCGGATCTGCGGGCGCGTGGGCTGACGGTGCTGGCGGAGCAGCGGGTGGAGGCGCTGAAGAAGCGTTTTTGTGATCTGTCGCTCTTCGTCAAAGAAATCAAAGAGCGCTTCAGCCGGTGGTTTAACAAGCGGCGCGGACGCAGAGGGACGCTGTGGATGGATCGTTTCAAGAGTGTGATTGTGGAGGGCAAGGGGGAGGCGCTGCGGACGATGGCGGCGTACATTGATTTGAATCCGGTGCGCGCTGGGGTGGTGAAGGACCCGAAGGACTACCGCTGGTGCGGGTATGCGGAGGCGTTGGGTGGCAGCCGCAGGGCGCAGCGTGGGTTGTGCAAGGCGCTGAACAAGCCGGTGGATGGGTGGAAGAGCGCGGGTGGGGCGGAGGCGTATCGCTGCCTGCTGCATGACGAGGGGCGTGAGGTGAAGGACGCGCAGAATGAGCAGGTGGTGCGGCGCGGCGTGACGGCCGAATCTGCACGCGCGGTTCTGGCCAAAGGCGGGAAACTCAGCTCTGGGGAACTGGTGCGTCTACGCGTGCGCTACTTCAGTGACGGACTGGCTTTGGGCTGCAAGGAATTTGTGGAAGGGGTCTTTGAATCGCAGCGGGAGCTGTTTGGGCCGAAGCGCAAGGAAGGGGCGCGACGAATGGCGGAGTCGGATGCGCCCTTTTACACTCTGAGGCATCTACGTGTGCGGCCACTGGGATGAGTTTGGAATGGCGGCGCTCTCCTTGCGCGGCGGAGCTAATCGTAGAAGCTGCTGCTGACCGCTGTGTGTTGCGGGACGATGGGTTTGCTTCACTGCCGTGGGCAATTACTCAGGGAAGCGCTTGTCAAGGCTCGGCATCCCTGGGCTTTATTACGCAGCTCCGTTGGAGCTGGTGCGTGGCGGAGTCATGTGGCGGAGTCGTGTGGCGGAAGATTGCGGCAGCTTGCTAGGAAGGCCTGGACAGAAGGGGATGATGCATCCAAAGACACAACGCAGAAGCCCGAAAGCACCGGAACCGGGAGTAAGAGGAGGATGTGAGTGGGTATTGGCGGATGGAGGATTGGCAGAAAAAACGCCGCGCGGTTTCCCGGGCGGCGTTTTGTTTTTCGTGACTTTGGACTGAGCTTTTTAGCGGAAGCTTTTGGCGAAGTCGTCGGAGGTGGCTTTGGCGACGACTTTGGTTTTTTGGAAGGTGGATTGCTCGCCTTTTTCGATGAGGATGCGTTCGTAGTCGGCGGAGGACATGGGAAGTTCGATGGTTTTGTCCTGCCAGGTGGAGAGGAGGATGGAGTTGGCGAGCTCAACGCTGCGGAGGCCTTCCTCGGCAGGGGAGAGGAGGGGCTCGCCTTTCAAAATGGCGTTGGTGAAGTTTTGCATGATCTCGACGTGCTGGCCGCCGGCTTGATCGATGGTGATGTCCATGTGCCAGCTTTCGGGCATGGCGAAGGCGGCATCGGCTTCCATGCAGAATTTGCTCATGGGCTGGCGGTTGCGCTGGAAGTGAATTTTGGTGCCGTCGGTGACGGTGAGGCGGCCCTGCTCGGCGGAGATTTCGAGCTTGTTGATGCCGGGGGCTTCGCCGGTGCTGGTGATGAAGGTGGCAGTGGTGCCGTTGTCATACTGCATGAAGGCGGTGACGTTGTCCTCGACTTCGATCTCATGGAAGCGGCCGAACTGGCAGAAGCCGCGTACTTTCTGCGGCATGCCGAAGAGCCACTGGAAGAGATCGAGATTGTGCGGGCACTGGTTCATGAGCACGCCGCCGCCTTCGCCCTTCCAGGTGCCGCGCCAGCCGCCGGTGGCGTAGTAGTAATTGGTGCGGAACCAGTTGGTGACTTCCCAGTGGACGCGGCGGACGGCGCCGAGCTCGCCGCTGTCGATGAGGTCTTTGACCTTTTTGAAGCAGGCATTGGTGCGCATGTTGAACATGGCGGCGAAGATTTTGGTCTTGTCGGTGTGGGCGGCGATGAGGCGCTCGCAGTCGGCTTTGTGGACGGAGATGGGCTTTTCCACGAGCACATGGAGGCCGGCCTGGAGGGCTGCGATGCCGATGGTGGTGTGGCTGAAATGGGGGGTGCAGATGAGGATGGCGTCGATGTCGCCGCTGGTGATCATCAGATTGACGTCGGTGAAGGCTTTTTCGCCTTCGATGAGGTTTGGCACGGTGCCGACGCTCTCACACAAGGCGGTGACGCGGAGGCCGGGGATCTTGCCTGCGCGAATGTTTGCAAGGTGTGCCTTGCCCATGTTTCCAAGCCCAACGATGCCAATTCTGACGGTTTCCATGGGGGCGAGCCTAGCGGGGCGGGAGAGACGGTCAAGCGACTCAACAGTTGCGCTTTCAGCCCCGCGCCTGCATTTTAGAGGCATGCGCTCCCTCCGTCGTCTCCGAGATCAGCTCGTCCCCGCTATGGGATGTCTGGCGGTGCTGCTCAGCCCTCCTCTCATGGCAGACGACCTCCGCATTGGCATCATCGGGCTGGACACCTCGCACTCAGAGCAGTTCACGCTGCGGCTGAATGATCCGGCGAACCCCAACCACATTCCCGGGGCGCGGGTGGTGGTGGCCTTTCCGGGCGGAAGCCCTGACATTGAAGAGAGCAAGTCACGCATTGAGGGCTTCACGGCGACGGTGCGGGACAAGTTTGGTGTGCGCATTGTGGGCAGTGTGGCGGAGGCCTGCAAAGATGTGGATGCTGTGCTGCTGCTGAGTCTGGAAGGGCGGCCGCGGCTGGAGCAGATGAAGGAGATCATTGCGGCGGGCAAACCGGTCTTCATGGACAAACCGGTGGCGGCGTCTCTCAAAGACGTGGTGGAAATCTACAAGCTGGCGGGAGTGGCGCAGGTGCCGGTGTTTAGCGCCTCCGCAGTGCGCTGGTATCCCGGTGTGCTCGAAGTGGCGAATGCGGAGCCGACTCCGGCGCGCAGCGTCATTTCCTATGGTCCGGCGCATGTGCTGCCGCACCACCCCGACCTGTTTTTCTATGGGGTGCATCCGACGGAGGCGCTTTTTACGGTGATGGGGAACGGTTGCCTTTCCGTGACGCGCACAACGACGCCGTCTGAATCCATCGTCACGGGAGTTTGGGCGGAGGGGCGGACTGGTACGCTGCTGGCGATCCATGAAGGGGCGATGGGTTACAAGCTGATCCGCTTTGGTGACAAGCAGATCACCGAGCAGAAATCCGAGGGCGACTACACGCCGATGCTGCGGGAAATTGTGAAATTTTTCCAGACGAAGCAGATGCCGGTTTCGCCGAAGGAGACGCTGGAAATTTACGCCTTCATGGCTGCGGCTGAGGAGAGCAAGCACCGCGACGGTGCGCGTGTGACGCTGCGGGAGGTCATGGTGAAGGCGGGTGCGCCTGATGCGTGGCTGCCGGTGGATGGGAAGGCGAAAGCGGAGGTGCCCAAATCGGTGCCGAAGGGGCTGCCGAAGCCGGGGACGACGTGATAGCGAGCGCTTTGTCCTGCTTGGTCAGAGACGGAAGGACAAGGGCAGAAAGATTAGGGGTAGAAAAATTTCAGAATCTGAAGTCTGGGGGGCTGTTCCGTTTGAGCCTTGAGCAATCAACTGACGTGAAGAGCGTTCTCATTCATGGTGGAGGCGGGCGCATTATCTGAATGCGGCGACCGGCGAATGCGCGGCGGGGCGCATGCTAGACGCTGCTGGTGGGCTTGGAGTGTGGCGGAGTGCTGGGTTTGCTTCCCGCCGGTGCTGATGCGAGGACCCAGGGGAGCATTCGCTAAAGCTCGGCACCCGTGGGCTGCATGACGGAAGGCCGTTGGCCTTCAAGACCAGAATGACTCGAAAATCATCAAGCCTGTCTGGCTTGCTCGATTTGGAAAATTTTTGCGATGCGCGCTGCCTTATTCGGCGTTTTGCACCTGCTCGCGGATTTTTTCGAGCTCGGTCTTGGCGGTGACGACGTGGTGGGCGATCTCGGCGTTGTTGCACTTGGAGCCCATGGTGTTGAACTCGCGGAAGAACTCTTGCAGCAGGAAATCGAGGCTGCGGCCGGCGGGGGCGCCGCTGTCAAGGTAGGCGCGGAATTGCTGCACGTGGCTGGCCGCGCGGGTGAGCTCTTCGGAGATGTCGGTGCGATCTGCGAAGAGGGCGATTTCTTTGACGAGGCGCTCGTCATCCAGCGGGAGGGGCAGCCCAGCATCCTCCAGGCGCTGGCGGAGGACTTTGCGCTGGTGCTCGGGGACGGTGGCGGCTTTCGCGCGGATGGACTCCAACAGGGACTCGATGATGGCGAGACGGGCTTCGATGTCGGCGCGCAGGCTGGCACCTTCCGCGCTGCGCATGGCGTTTAATTGCTTTAGTGAGCCAGTGAGCGCCTCATGGATGGAGGGCCAGGCGTCTTCGGTGACCAGCTCCGCCTGGGCCTGACTGATGACGCCTGGCATGCGGGTGATGTCTGTTAGGGAAATGTCCGGGGGAATATTTAGTTTCAGCGCCAGTGCATGCATGGCGTGAAAGTATTGCTCAGCCAGCACCTGATCGACGCGGATGGCATCGGTGGCTGCCGCTGCTGATTCTTTGCGGATGGCTACGTTCACGCGTCCGCGGGAAACGGCAGCGGAAACCTCGGTGCGGACGGCGTTTTCCAGCTCGGAAAGTTCACGCGGCAGATTCACGGCCACTTCGAGCTGCTTGCGGTTTACGGAACTGCATTCCACGCTCCACGTCACGCCCGAGCGCTGTGCTTCGCCCCGGCCAAATCCTGTCATGCTTTTCATAGGCATCCAGATGGAACGAGAATTGACTTTGGTAAAGTCTTGGATGGGGCCGCCGCACATTCGGCGCGATTCTGGTTTGCATCGCCCTTGGTACTCCCTAGTTTCGCCCTCCCTATGGCAAAAGCGGCACTCGGCAAAGGACTCGGCGCACTCATTTCGGCATCCTCCACGGTGTCGGGAGTGTCACGCCTGCCCGCGCTCGCACAGCCAGCACCGGGAGACGTGGTGAATCGTGTGACGCTGGACCAGATCGTCCCGAGCCCGCTGCAGCCGCGCAAAGAATTCCAGCCGGAAATGCTGACGGAGCTGATGGAGTCCATCCGCGAGCATGGGATCATCCAGCCGCTGATCGTGCGCCGGGTGAACGGCAAGCTGGAACTGATCGCCGGGGAGCGGCGCTTCCGCGCGTCACGCGAGCTGGGGCTGAAGGAAATTCCCGTCATCGTCCGCGAAGCCAGCGACAAGGACGTGCTGGAGATGGCGCTGATCGAAAATCTGCAGCGCGAGGGGTTGAACCCCATCGAGGAGGCGCAGGCCTACTCGCGACTGGCGAAGGATTTCAACATGCGGCAGGAGGACATCGCGCAGCGTGTGGGCAAGAACCGCGCGACGGTGGCCAATACCATGCGCCTGCTGGAACTGCCGGTGGGCATCCGCGACATGCTGGTGGCGACGAAGATTTCCACAGGGCATGCGAAGGTGCTGCTGATGCTGAAGCAGCATGACGCGCAGGAGCGTCTGGCACAGCAGATCGTGGCCAAGAGCCTGACGGTGCGCGCCACGGAAAAGGCGATCGATGCGATCCTGCACCCGCCGCCACCGCCGAAGCCGAAGCCTACCGAGACGGATCTGATCCGCGCGATTCAGGCGGTGGAGCAAAAGCTGATCCAGCATCTGACGACGAATGTGAGCATCCATCACGCCGAGAAGAAAGGGCGCATTGAGATCGACTACTATGGTGTCGAAGATTTGAACCGCATCCTGGGTGTGATCGGAGTTAAAGAAGAGGCCTTTGCGGAGGAATAAACGGCGCTGCGCGCCAAAGACGAAATCCGAATGACGAATGGCGAAACAAGCATGCGTTTGAAGCAGATGGCGTTTGTCATGCGCCATGCGGCCTTCGTTGTTTTAGCGTTCATGCTGCTGGGCTGTCAGCCTGCCGAGTCTAAAACGGACAGCGCCGATGTGCGCAAGTTCCTCACGCATTACTTTTCCACCTGGTCGGCCAAGGACATGGACGGCTATGGCGGCTGCTTTCATGAGCAGGCGCGCATCACCTTTGTGCATGAGGGCGTGGCGCAGAGCCAGGGGCTGACGGACTTTTTACATGGCCAGAAACTTAGCCATGCCACCGCGACTGTGGCGATGACCGAGGTGCCGACGGATATGAAAATCCTCCGCGATGACCGCACCGCGCAGGCGAGCGTACGCTGGAAGCTGACCAAGGGGGCCGACATCACCCTGGGCACCGATTGTTTTACGCTCATCAAAACATCCAATGGATGGAAGATCGTGAGCCTTGTTTTTTACAACGACTGACCGCGCCAACGTATGTCCCGCACTCCTTCCAAATCTCCTGAGTCTTCGGCAGAAAATGCCGCCGCCACACGCAGCACGCGCGTCTTTCTGGGGCTGTCCTGTTTCCTGGCTGGAGCGGCGATGATGGTCATCGAAATCTGTGCGTACCGACTGCTGGCACCGTTCTTTGGCAACAGCGTTTATACTTGGACTGCGCTGATCGGGGTGATCCTGATCGCATTCAGTGCGGGCGGTTATTTGGGCGGACATCTGGCTGATAGGAAGATGGCGCTGGATCTCCTGGGCTGGCTGCTGGCGGGCTCGGCGGTGCTGACTTTTTTTATCCCGGCGCTGCACACGGTGTTTGCCGTGGGCCTGAGCGCGCATGGCCTGATTGCGGGGCCGGTGATGATTTCGCTGCTGCTGTTTGCGATTCCTGGCATCCTGCTGGGGGCTGTGTCACCGGCGGCGGTGAGGTTTTACAGTCTCACGCTGAAGGATTCGCATGTCGGTGCGGCGGCGGGGACGATCAGCATGCTGGGCTCGCTGGGTAGTTTTGTGGGCACCTTCCTCTCTGGGTTTTTCCTGCTTTCCACCTTTGGCGTGAGGAGCATCTTTTTTGGGACAGCGGCGCTGCTGCTGGTGCTGGCGGTGGCTGCCTTTCTGCTGGCTAAAAACACGCTGAAGCAGCAGGTGCCGGTGATTTTAAGCGGGCTTTTTGCCTTTGGCATGAGCTGGATGACGGAGCCGAAGCCGAAGCCGGGGGTGATCTTTGAGCATGAGTCGTTTTATCACCACATCGAAGTCAGCGAGCAGAGCGAGGGCAATGTTAAACGCCGTGTGCTGCAGCTTGACTCGACCATGGAAGGTGGGATGGACGCGAACACGGGTGATTTGATTTTGCCGTACCAGCACTACTGGAAGCTGGCCCTGCTGCGCGAGCCTGCCAAGGTCGGCAGCGCGTTGTTCATTGGGGCGGGTGCCTTTGGCATGCCGGAGAATGTGTCGCGCGAATTTCCTGAAGCTGCGGTCGATGTGGTGGAGATTGATCCGCAGGTCATTGAGGTGGGGC
The DNA here is from genome assembly GCA_025360015.1 of Verrucomicrobiota bacterium. Taxonomy (GTDB): domain Bacteria; phylum Verrucomicrobiota; class Verrucomicrobiia; order Verrucomicrobiales; family Verrucomicrobiaceae; genus Prosthecobacter. The sequence continues at coordinate 18,776 of JANYCZ010000010.1, forward strand.
GCAAGTTTTTCAAGCTGGACGAGCACCCTCACGTGACGGCGAACGCGGGTGATGCGCGGCGCTACCTGCTGCAAAACGGTGGCAAAAAATGGGACCTCATTTTTGGGGATGCGTACAACGGCATCCGCCAGATCCCGCCGCACCTGGCCACGCAGGAGTTTTATCAGCAGATCGCGGATCATCTGGAGCCGAAGGGGGTTTTCATCATGAACCTGATCGCTGCGATCACGGGACCGAAGGCGGAGCTGACAGCGGGGATGCTGGCGACGGTGCGGAAAGCTTTTCCGTATGTGGAGGTCTTTGCGGTCGGGTATCGGCGGGATGAAACGCAGAATGTTATTTTGATGGCTTCTCGTGAAGATTTGAAGCCGCTGATTGTGGACCGGTATGCCAAGCAGGGGTCGTGGCAGGAACTGCTGCTGCGCACGTATGTGCCGGCGGGGACGGTGGCGCGCTCGAGCTATGTTTTTACGGATGATCACAATCCGGTGGATGCGATCATTGCGCGGGGCTTGCTGGAGTAGTGGGAGATGCCAGTCCCTTGGTGCTTGTTGAGGTTGGGAGGTTTGGTATGAAGCAAGAAGCCGGATAGCGACGGGGTCAGGAGACCCCCGCCACCTTGGCTTAGCGGCTTTCCAGGGGCTTGGCGGCGGGTGCGAGGGCGGGGGCGACGAAGGCATCGAAGACGAGGACGCCTTTGAGGGAGTCCACGGCGCGTTCGAGCTGTTTGTCGCCGAGATTGGCGAGCTCCAGTGCGGCGGCTTCGCCGGTGCCGTGGGAGGCGCGCCATTTGGCGATGCGCAGCTCTTCTTCGGAGGTGAGGGCGGAGATGATGTTGGGCTCGACGCCGGCCTCGTGGATGGTGCGATGGCTGGGGGTGTAATACTTCGCGGTGGTGAGGCGCATGGCGGCGCCGTTTTTCATGGGGAGGATGGTCTGCACGCTGCCTTTGCCGAAGCTGGTGGTGCCGACGATGATGGCGCGCTTCAGATCTTGGAGCGCGCCGGCGGTGATTTCGGAGGCGCTGGCGCTGCCTTGATTGATGAGAACCGCGATGGGGTACTTGCGGGGCTCCTTGCCATTGCGTGAGGGGGTGCGGAAGGGAGGGGGATTTTGCGAGGCGACGCGGCCTTCTGTGGTCACGACGACGGTGCCTTCGGGCAGGAATTCGCCGCACACGGCGACGGCGCTGTCCACGAGGCCGCCGGGGTTGTTGCGGAGATCCAGAACGAAGGCCTGGAGGCCGCCTTTTTCGAGTTCATCCAAGGCTTTGCTCAGTTCGCGGGCTGTGGGCTGGTTGTACTGCGAGATGCGCGCGTAGCCGATTTTGTATGCGCCCGCCATCTTGGACGAGAGCAGCATGGGATCATGCAGGGAAGTCTCGGCCAGCGTCTCATGCTTTACCTTGAACTCCAGAAATTGCTTGGTGCCGGGGCGGCGGACGGTGAGGCGGACTTCATCGCCGGCCTTGCCTTTGAGGAGTTGCATGGCCTCGGCGATGCCGACGGAGTCTGTCAGGACGTCATTGATGCGCACCAGCTGATCGCCGGAGAGCAGGCCTGCGGCATTGGCGGGGCCGTCTTCGCGCACGGTGATGACGGTGAGGATGCTCTGGCGCAGGGCGATGGTGATGCCGATGCCTTCGGAGGTGTCGCTCTGCTCGCGCTGCATGTCTTCAAAGAGCGATTTGCCCATGTACTCGCAATGGGGGTCCAGCTTGTGGAGCATGCCTTCCAGTGCGCCTTCGACCAGCTCTGCATAGGTGACCTTTGAATCATCCACGTAGTTTTGGCGCACCATTTCCATGGCCCGCGTGAGCATCTCCATCTGCGTGTAGGCGTCCTCTGGTGGCGGCTTTACGGGTGGGGATGCCGGTGTCTTCGGATCTGACTTGGAGGCAGGCTTTGGCTCCGCTGGTTTGGTCACGGGCTTAGGGGCCGGAGTCGCCGCGGGTGTAGCCGGGGTGGGGGCAGGGGACGGCGGGGCCGCGTGAAGACTCACGCTGACGGCCAGAAGAGAAAGGAGTGCGGGGGCGCAACGCATGGGGGCACAGTGCATGAATCAGTCGCTTGCGACAGAAGAAAATCCCTGCGTAGGCTCACTCAAGCGTGAGGCCGGCCCAGTAGGCGAACTCCATGTTCCAGCCGTTGGCGTGGGCTTCGAGGCGGAGGGTGATTTCCTGGCCGGCGAATTTTGAGAGGTCGATCTCCAGGGTTTTCCAGCGAGGTTTTTCGTGGTCCACGGTCATCTCTTTGACCACCTGACCGTTGACCACGGCTTTGAGGGTCCAGTCGCCGCGGTCATCGGCGGCGACGGTGGCTTTGAGGTGGGTTTTGCCGGGTTCGACTTTGAGTTTGCGCTCGAAGCTGGCGGGGGTTTTCTTGTCGGGGAAAGGGTGCATGAGGAGCACGTTTCGCTGGCCGTAGTATTCGGCGAGTTTGACGGGGGTGCGTTCGAAGTCGGGGGCGCTGACTTTCCACTCGGGATTCCACAGGCTGACGCTTTCCCAGTCGATGGCGCGCGAGCTGGGGCCTTTGGGCTTTGCGGGGGCGGTGTCTTCGACGCCTTTGATGAGGAGGTCTTTTTTCTCCTTGGTCAGCGGGCCTTCTTCGGGCGGGGCGAGGACGTACCAGACGAGATCGCGGAAGGCGGTGTCGGGCAGGTTGCCGAAGCCCATGGGCATGAGGCTCTGCTTGGTATTGGTGAGGGTGGCGACTTGATCACGCGGGACGATCTGGGCTGCACCGCCAGCGCCGAGGAGTTTGACGTGGGTGGGGGTGTCTTCGACGACGCGACCGGCGAGGGTGCGGCCGTCTTTGGTGGTGACGGTGAAGTTTTCGTAGCCGTTGCCGATGATCTGATTGGGATCGATGACGTTGGCGAGGATGGCATCTAGATTGCTGCGGCCGCTGCCGATGAGATCGGGGCCGACTTTTTGGCCGCCGCCGTGGAACTCATGGCAGACCATGCAGGTGGCGGTGAAGATGAGTTTGCCGTTGGCGAGATCGGGTTCGCCGGTGAGGCAGGCTTGTTTCTTCTGGGCGATGAGGGACTTCACGTCGTCGGATGAATCCTGCCAGGCACCCAAGACCTTGAAGGCTTGATCGCGAATGGCTTTGTCCTTGCTGGTGGCGAGGGCTCGGCGCACGGGAGCGGGGAAGCCGGAGGGGCTGACTTTGCCTTCGGCGATGGCGTTGAGCATGGCCTGAGTCCACGTGGTGCGACCGCTGAGTGCTTCGAGTGCGGCGATGCGGATGTTAAAGTCTTTGGAGGCGGCCTGCTGAAGGAGCGGGGCGATGAAGTCATCGCCGCCGAGGTCTGCGGCGGCGCGGATGGTGGCGACGGCGAGAGCGGTGGAGGTCTGAGGAGTGAGGAGGGGTTTGAGGCCTTCCTTCACGGTTTCGGTGTGAACCTTGCGCAAGGATTGCAGGATGGCGATGCGTTCCTTTTCGGGCTTCTTGGCGTCGTGCAGGGCGACGATCATTTCCTTTACGGCGGCTTCATCGCCCCAGAGGACGGCGAGGGTTTGGCCGTGCTTGCGGACGTCGGCGTTTGTGTGCGTGCGCCACTTGGTGAGAGAGGCGGAGACATCTTTGGTGGGCTTGATGACGCCGCCTTCCTGGCCTTTGACGAGGCCTTCGAGGGCGTGGGCGAGGAGGATGTCGTGGGCGGCGATTTTGTCGCAGAAGTCGACGGCGAGGTTGAGGTTCTCGGCCTTGCGGGTGTCGCAGAGGCGGCGCATGGATTTGTGGGAGATTGCATGCGAGAGGGGCTGAGTCGTTGGCGCAAGTTCCGCAAGGATTGCGAGATGCTTCTCAGCATAGGTTTCAAACCGGCCTTCGATTAACATCCAAATTGCCTGCGGTAGAACCTTGTCATCTGACGGAGCACTGGATTCCATCAATGGCCGCCAGAAGGTCATTGAATTTTGGTAGAACTGGCCGGAGGCCATGAACCCGGAAACACGCGATGTATCCGTGGTCAGACGTAAGCCAAAGTGTGTTCGCGAGGCAACTGCAGCGGCGAGACGAACTGCGGGTGATGGGTCCGAGCAAAGCTGGACCAATGATGGCCACTCGACGAGCTTCACTTTTTTACCTCCTTGTTGTTTGCGGTCGGCAGTTGCCACCAGCGTTGAGTCGGGGAATTCTCCAGAGAGTCTTGCCGCCCATAGACGCAGGGATGAGTCTGATGACTTTGTCATTGCCTCAACCAAGCTCGACGTTGGAGTCATTCTTCCTGCCAAGGTCCACACAGCCTCCAAACGATGTGCAAGAGCATTGGCATCATTGGTCGCTGACTTAGCGAGGCTTTCGCCAAGGCTGGCATCTTCTCGTTCCACCAGCATTCTTCTCGCCATGCGGCGCATCCAGTTGTTGGGGTGCTCCAGGGTTTTGACGAGATCGGGGGTGGCGAGTTTTTTGAGGTCGAGGTCGGTATGGTCGCGGGTGGGGATGGTGATGTCTTGAGTGGTGCCTGCGGTGTCCTTTTGTGACAGTGAGCCGGAGGGCTTGTCGGTTTCTTTGGGGACGGAACTCCGCGAGGACGCGGAGTTCGGCACGCGGGACGCGTGCGCTTCATTATGAACGACGCGCCAGATGCGGCCGCGTTCGCGGTCGACGCCTTCGGGGTTGGCTTTGGCGTTTTGGTAGCAGGGGTATTTGTCGCACCAGTCCATGATCCAGAGGAAGCCGTCGGGGCCGGTCTGGGTGCTTACGGGACGGAACCAGCCGTTGTTGGCGCGGAGGAAGTCGCGCCGGGGCTCGCATTTGAAGGTGGCGCCGACGGGGGTGAGGACTTCTTCGTGGATGGCGTTGTCGTGGATGTTGCCGATGAAGGCGTGGCCGTTTGTGTCGGCGGGGTAGCGGCCGCCTTGGTAAATCTGGATGCCGGCGTAGGCGGCGCGGAAGTGTTTGTGTTTGACGATGCTGGGGAGGAGTTCGTAGGCGTAGGGGTTCTCGGGTGCGCCGCCCTGACGGACGTAGATGCCGCCGGGGGCCATGTGGAAGAAGTGGTCGATGACGCAGGCGCTGACGAAGAAGTTGCCTGCGGCGTCGTAGTCGCAGCCCCAGGGATTGCTGGTGCCGTCGGCGAAGACTTCGAACTCCCATGCGCCTTCTTTTTCACGGGATGTGGGACGAGCGCGGCCGATGCCGGCGTCGAATTTGAAGCCTTCGCTTTCGGGCTGGCCGGGGCGGCGGACTTTGCTGTTGGTGAAGACGCCGTGGGTCATGTAGAGCCAGCCGTCGGGGCCCCAGGTGAAGCTGTTGACGAGTTCGTGGGTGTCTTCGCGACCGAAGCCGGTGAGGACGACGCGCCAGGCGTCGGGTTTGTCGTCGCCATTGTCATCGCGGAAGTGGAGGAGGTGGGGCTGCTGGCCGATGTAGATGCCGTTGTCACCGCAGATGATGGCGCTGGCGAGGTTCAGGCCTTCGACGAAGACGGTGCGCTTGTCGGCTTCGCCGTCGTTGTTGGTGTCTTCGAGGATGATGACGCGGTCGCGGGGGATCTTGTCGCCGAGCTTCGGCATGGGGTGGTACTTGTCGTCCTTGGCTTCGCCACCGAAGGGGCGCTGGTTTTCAGGGAGGGGGGTGCCTTCCGGGTATTCGTAGGCTTCCACGATCCAGAGGCGGCCGCGATGGTCCCAGCTCATGGCGACAGGATTTTGTACCATGGGCTCATGGGCAAAGCAGCGGACCTCGTAGCCTTCGGGCACGGACATTTTTGCGCGGGCTTCTTCGGGAGAGGGGCAGACGCTGGTGGCGGCGGCGCGTTCGCCTTCGAGCTCTTTGCCTGCGGCCAGGAGGTTGAGCGTGAGGAAGCAGAGAGAGAGGGAAAGCAGCAGGCGCATGGTTGGCATTGGTTGTAGCAGAAATAACGAAGGGAGGACAAGAACCTTGTACGGACGAGGTTTGGGTGGAATCGGACGGTGGGGGCGGGCTTGCATATGGCTACAAGGCACCCTAGAGTGGCCACATGAAAAAGAAGCTTCGTGATTTTCATGTCGTCATCGAACGAGACGAGGATGACTGGCTTGTGGCGAGCGTGCCGCAGATTCCCGGCTGTCACACCCAGGCAAAGAGCTATGACACGCTGATGAAGCGTATTCGCGAGGCCATTGAGGTTTGCCTTGGCGTTGAAGGCGTGGAGCCGGAGAAGACAGAGTTTGTAGGTGTTCAATGCGTCAAGGTGTAATTCCCGCATCAATGTTTTCCGATTGGTGTGATTTAACGAGTGCTGCATGCTTGTGACTCGCGATGCCTAGACTGCCACGACTCACTGGAAAAGAATTGATCAGGTGTCTGAAGGCGCATGGCTTTGTTGTCGCGAGAATCCAAGGCAGCCATTATGTCATGCAACATTCCGATGGACGGCAGACCGTAGTGCCAGTGCATGCTGGAGAAGTCATACGCGCCGAATGCTACGCAAAATTCTAAATCAAACGGAGTTGGCTCCGGAGGATTTGAAATAGAGCAGCAGGAAACTGTGCGGACGATTTGACCGGGTGAAATCTGGCCTGTTAATGCGGGTGAATCTTGTTATTCCTTTTCCCAATGGCCTCTGAAAACACTCCCACTCGCAAAACTCCTGAACAACTCCGATCCTGGCGCTGGTATGGCCGTGATGAACTGCGCTCGTTTGGGCATCGGTCGCGGGCGAAGCAGGCGGGGTGGGGAAGCGAGGATATTGTGGGGAAGCCGGTGATTGGGATTCTGAACACGTGGAGTGATCTGAACTCGTGCCACATGCATTTGCGCCTGACCGCGGATGCAGTGAAGCGGGGTATTCTTCAAGCGGGCGGGCATCCGATGGAAGTCCCGGTGATGTCTGCGGGGGAGATGCTGACGAAGCCGACGGCGATGTTTCACCGCAATTTTTTGGCGATGGAGACGGAGGAGATGCTGCGGGCGAATCCGATCGATGGCGCGGTGCTGTTGGGCGGCTGTGACAAGTCCACGCCGGGGCTGCTGATGGGGGCGTTCAGCATGGACATCCCGGTGATCTACATGCCCTGCGGGCCGATGATCAAGGGCAACTGGCGCGGCGAGACGCTGGGCAGCGGCAGTGATGTGTGGAAGTACTGGGATGAAAAACGTGCGGGCAATCTGAGCTGGGAGCAGTGGTGCGAGATCGAAGACGGCATCGCCCGCAGCCCGGGGCATTGCATGACGATGGGGACGGCTTCGACGCTCACGGCTTTGGCAGAAACGCTGGGGCTTTGCATCCCTGGTGCGTCGTCGATTCCTGCGGTGGACAGCGCGCATACACGCATCGCGGCGGCGGCGGGGCGGCAGATCGTTGAGAATGTGTGGCTGGACCGGAAGCCGTCCGGCATCGTCAGCGAGCGTTCGTTTGAGAATGCCATCGCGGTGGATATGGCGTTGGGCGGCAGCACGAATGCGATTGTGCATCTGGTGGCGATGGCAGGGCGACTGGGCATCAAGCTACCGCTGGAGAAGTTTGACGAGATCAGCCGCAAAATTCCGCTGCTGGCGAACATGCGCCCGGCTGGCAAGTACTTGATGGAGGAGTTCTTTCTGGCGGGTGGTCTGCGGGCGCTGCTCAATGGCATGCGTGAGCTGCTGCACACGGATGTGCCGACGATCACGGGCAAGACTTTGGGCGAAGACATTGAGGACGCGATCATTCACAATGAAGATGTCATCCGCACGCCGGCCACGGCGCTGCAGCCGGATGGGGGAACTGCGATCCTGCGGGGTAATCTTTGTCCTGATGGGGCGGTGATCAAACACGCTGCGGCCACGAAGGAGCTGTGCACGCATACCGGTCCCGCGCTGGTGTTTGACAGCTATGCCGAGCTGAAAAAGAACATCGATGACATGGAGCTGGATGTGACGAAGGACACGGTCTTGATTTTGCGCAATGCAGGGCCGGTGGGTGCACCGGGGATGCCGGAGTGGGGGCAGCTGCCGATTCCGAAGAAGCTGATCATGCAGGGCATCCGTGACATGGTGCGGCTGAGCGACAGCCGCATGAGCGGTACGAGCTACGGAGCGTGTGTGCTACACATCGCCCCAGAGAGCGCGATTGGCGGGCCGCTGGCGCTGGTGAAGACGGGGGATCTGATTGAACTCGATGTGCCGAACCGGAAACTGCACCTGCATGTGAGTGATGAGGAGCTGGAGGTGCGCCGTGCTTTGTGGAAGCCAGCGCCGGTGCGGTATCACCGTGGCTATGCGAAGCTCTACGTGGAGCATGTGACGCAGGCGGATCAGGGGGCGGACTTTGACTTCCTGCAGCATGGTCCTGCGGTGCCTGAGCCGGACATTTTCTAAAGTGTGTCCATGGCGATGCACGAGGCAGATTTCGGAAAGGAAATCTGGCGACGTTCGACGGCGGGCTGAGGACAGCCTGCGCTACCGGCGCTGAGTGGCTGTGCGCCCAGGGCGTTGCCTCACGCTGATGGACGGGCGAGCTATCGCCACACCCCATCCTACGACGGTGCGTGCAACGCAGCACAAAAAAACCTCCCGGCGTGAGCCGGGAGGTTTAACCTTGAAGGGTTGAACCGTTCAGAGAACGATTAGAAGCGGACGCTGAGGGTCACGCCGTAATAGATCAGGCTGTGGAAGGCCGTTGCTGGACCACCGCCGATGCCAGG
>JANYCZ010000049.1 GCA_025360015.1 Verrucomicrobiota bacterium
AGCTGGCGGCCACCGGCAAGCGGTGCAAAATCGACGGCACCGTTTTGTGCGGCGGGCGGAGTATGGGTTGTGTTCACAAACTCCCATCGCACCGACTCCGCCGCGCAAAACGTCCTTCTTCAATCGCGGCGTTCGGGTTAATCCCTTCTCCACCAGCCGTGTCTTAACCGGGTAACATTCACCTCAAGCCTCTTTGCGCTGCGCCCACCTTTTGCCAGATGCGAGCGCGCGCAGCGTTTCAGTTAGGCGGCGCTGAATCGTCTCTTCCTGCTTCGCGGTACTGATCCACACTTTGTATTCGCGCTGGCAGGAAATGCTCATGGCCTTGAAGCCCGCCGCAGCCGCCGCGTTTTGCTTCAGACCTTTGGCAAGCGCCGCAGGCATGGGCCATTCGGCGCGCTGCTTCATCGGCGGTGGCTTGGCGGATTCATCGGCGTCCAGCGCCACGGCGGCGTGCAGCAGGCGCTGAAACGCCTTCGCGTTTAGTTTCTCCAGCTTGGTGACGCGGATGGTCTGCATGCTGGTGTTCGCCTCACCACCGGCAAACAAGTTCGTGATCTCACGCAGCTCCGTGCCACGAAAGAAGGTGATGCCCAGGTGCTTCTTGCACGCGCTGAGACCGCAGATGTTTTTCCGCCCGCTGAAGCACAGCACGTTCCATTTGATGGACTCCGTCAGATCCGGCTCCCAGCGCTGAATCCACCCGCGCACCTGCCGCGCCATGGCCTGCGAAAACTCCGGCGCAAGATCGAGCCAGCTCTCGGGATCACGGGTGGTCGTACGCGCGCAGTCCATGCATGTGCAAACTCAGCTCACCGGTGTGAGCACCACTTTGCTGACATCGAGCACGGCGCTCTTGGTTTTCGACACGGGATCAATCACCAGGCGCATCTTGCCGGAATTTTTGATCTCAATTTCACCGACTGACTCTTCGGACCACTTCTGGAAACCACCGGTGTCCTTGACCTTAAATTTGAGCTCCTGCCCGGCGAGTTTCACCGCCACTTCGCTGCCTTCATTGCCAGTGGCGCAGCCGTGAACGACGGTCACTTTGAAGCGGCCCGGTTTGGTGACTTCGAAATCCCACTCGGCGAAGTCGTCCTCGCTCGTCCAGAAGCCGAGACAATTTTTCTCGGACTTCGGTTCGTAGCGCATGCTTTCAGACCACGTAGTGGCGGTGCTGGCGTCCAGCACGATGCTGCCGTCCGCAGCTTGCGCGGGCGGGGGACCTTCAGGCGCAGGCACAAAGGCCACCTCATGAATTTCAAACCCAGGCTCCGTTCCAGTGGCGGCGGCATAGAGCGAAAAGGGATACATGGTGGTCTTGTCCACATACACCGTCCCATAGACCACGCGCTTGGGCTGAGCGGAGGCCACGAGCGTCTTTTTCAGCGGCTGCTGCGCAAAGCGGAACTGCGTGCCGAGCGTGGCATTCCGAAGCGTGTAGGTCACACGCACCTCGTAGCGGCCCCAGCGTTTGGCGTTGAAGCTCTCGCAGTCGTATTGATCCCAATGCTGCTGGGAGGTGTGCTTGATGTCCTTGGGCTCGATAACGATCACACCACGGGTGGGTTCATCGACCCGCAGAGCGGGCTCGTCACTGCCGAAGCCGTTCAGATCCACCGGCGTGGCGGCGAACACTGGCTCAGCCGGTTTGACCGGCGCCGGAGGAGGAGTGGCAACGGGAGCCGGTGCCACAGGCTTGGCCGCCACGGGCGCAGGAGCAGGGGCAGGGGATGGCGTCGCGGCGGACTGCTCTTGCTTGCCACAGGAGTTGAGAGCAAGGATCAGCGCAAGCGCGCCGGCGGTGGAGGAAAAGGCGTGGCGTTTCATGGTTGGTCAGGGAGGCCATGATGCAACGGCGTTCCTTGCCTCAAACTTAGATCATTTTCCCCGGCTCCACCAGTCGCAAAACAACAGGCCCAGCACGAACTCCCGCCGTTCCTGCCGCGCAAAACCCGCCGCACTCAGGTACGGCTCCGCATTCACCAGCTCCCGCGCCGGTAGCCGTGTCGCCCAGCGGAAGAACGCATACAAAAATCCCACGATCACCCGGCTGCACATCCGCCGCAGGCCTGCGGGCGCGATTTGAAAATCCGCGTACAGCCACTGCGCCTCTGCAGCCGCCGCAGTGGCGATGGCAGGCACCAGCCGCTGCAACTGGTCCTCCCGAAAACAATCGAGGAAGAAGCACGTCACGATGAGGTCATACGCCGCCGCTGGGGGCTGCCATGTCAGCGCATCCGCGTGGATGAACTTCACCTGCGCATCCGCGAGCCCAGCACGCGAAAGCCGAGCACGTGCGAGGTCGATCATCACCCCGCTCGCCTCCACCACCGTCACCTGCGCCTCAGGAAAACGGCGGCACAATTCCACCAGAAAACGCCCGTTGCCCTCCCCAAAGATCAGCACCCGCTGCGACGCTGGAAGGCTCCCCAGCAGCGCCGTGCGGCAGCGCTGCAACTGCCCGCCGGCACACAGCGCCTCCATCCAGCGGTAATGCGGTGCCAGCAGATCAAAACTCATGCCGCAGTCAAAGCTGCGGACCGCGATTCGCAAGCTTCTCTCATTCCCTCCTTTCCTGCGCACCGTTTCCGGCTTCAATCCGCCTTCACATGAAACTCACCTCCTGGAACGTCAACGGCATCCGTGCCTCCCTCGGCAAAGGCCTCCGCGAATACATGCTCACTGGCGATGCCGATGTCATCTGCCTGCAGGAAACCAAGGCGCAGCAGGAGCAGGTGGATCTCGCTTGGTTCCCCGGCTACAGCGCCGTATGGAACAGCGCGGTGAAGAAAGGCTACTCCGGCACGCTCATCCTCAGCCGTGTGCCCTTCAAGACGAACACGCTCGGCTTCGGCATTGATGAGCATGATCGCGAAGGCCGCCTCATTACCGTCGAGTTCCCGGATTTCTACGTCGTGAATGTGTACACGCCCAACTCACAGGCCGAACTCGCGCGCCTGAGCTACCGCCTCTCCTGGGACGAGGCCTATCGCACGCATTTGAAGACGCTGGAAAAAAAGAAGCCCGTGCTCGCCTGCGGCGACCTCAACTGCGCGCATCAGGAGATCGACCTCGCCAATCCGAAATCCAACCGCATGAACCCCGGCTTCAGCGATGACGAACGCGCCAGCTTCACCAAGCACCTCGACGCCGGCTTCCTCGACGTCTTCCGCCAGTTCGATCCCAACCCCGGCCGCTACACCTGGTGGACCCAGCGCACGGGCGATGCACGGGCAAAGAACATCGGCTGGCGTCTCGACTACTGGCTCGCCTCGGAAAAACTGCGCCCCGCGCTGAAGTCATGCACCATCCGCGATGACATCCACGGCAGTGATCATTGCCCGGTTGAGTTGGTCGTGGGGTGAGATGGCTGGGCTACTCGCCATTTTGTGATCTGGACGCCATGACGGCAGAAAGCGACACTCAGACCATGGAAGCCACCCTCGATTACGCTGAGACTCACTTCTCCCAATTGCTGCAACAAGTAGCTCTGGGAGAGGAGGTGCTGCTGCGCCAGGGAGCAGTGGCTGTGGCGCGCATCGTCCCGGTGAAATAAGCGGCGCAACTGCCACGTCCGCGCGTAGGTGAGCGCACTTCGGGTCCCGTTTGGTGGAACGCAGCATCTTTTGCAGCATTGGACGAAGCAGGCATGCAGGAACTCGGTTTGCTGTGAAGCTCTCGCCGGGTCGAGCGACTTCCAAAAAGAGCGACTTGGAGACGCTCGACGGCGGTTGGAGGACCAACCGCCCTACCTTCACGCCATGACACTCGCACGCCCAGCGTGAGGTAGGGCTGGCTGTCCTCAGCCAGCCGCCTTCGAAGCCCACGATCTCCAAGCAAGAGACAGCCAGCTAAATAGAAATGAGTTTCGTGATTCGCCACGCGACTTCGCTTCTACCTCTTTTTCTTCAACCCCTCCCGCACCTTCTTCGGCAGCGCATCCACCACGAGCTGATACGAATGCTTGACCAGCTCCCGCACCAGCGCGGGCGGGACGGTTCCATCCAGCATCACGGTGTTCCAGTGCTTCTTGTTCATGTGCCAGCCGGGCTTGATGCCCTTGTACTCATCACGCAGCTCGATGGAGCGTTCGGGATCGCACTTGAGATTGATGCTCGCGGGAAAATCATCCGGCGAGGTGACGGCAAACATCTTGCCGCCGACTTTGTACACCAGCGCTTCAGGCCCAAACGGCTGCGTTTCTTCCGCACCGGGGAGGCTCAGACATTGTTCAAGGACATCGGGCAGCTCCATGCGGCATGATAGGCGGTGCGGGGCCGGCCGTGCAAATGGTTCGGCAAATGCCTGCTCTATTCGTTTGATGAATGGTGCATCACGGTTCTTTCTTGGCGGCACAGCTCATGCATGCGTCCCCCCTGTTCAGCCGGAAAAATGTGACCGTGGTTTTTGCCGCGGTCCATCTGGTCTTTCTTGTGTTTGGCATGCTGCCAGGGCGCTGGCGCGATCACATGCATCTGTCATCGCCCTTTAACCTGTACGAGCGCATCACGCACTGCCACCAGGCCTGGAACATGTTTGAGACCATCCCCAACATCAATCGCATGGAGGCGCGGCTGGTCGTGCAGGATGGTACGAAAAAGGCGCGGGAGGAAGGCGTGGTGCTGCCTGGGCTGCGGCGCTTTTCACAGCACGATCAGGTGCGGCTTAACAACTGGATGATCAATGTGATCTTCGACTCCTCCCGCGGTGTCTTCCGCGAATCCTACATGCGCAGCGCGGCGCAGGCACTGCTCCGCTCCGGGCGGTACAGCCCGCGAGCACGGATGAGCCTGGAGGTGGTTCCGGCCTACACCCGCAGTTTGCTGGGGGTGCGCTCGCTCAAAGAGATCGCCGTGGAGCGCCCTTCTGTACTGGGGCCTTTTGAGCTGGGCACGCTCGGTTCCAAAAACACCCCGGCTCCCTCCACTCCATGACGGCAGACCCCAGGAGTTTCAAAGCACGTTTCATCGGCCTGTTTCTCGATCCGGCAGATGCCCGCATCTATGCCTGTGTGCGCATCGCGTTCGCATTCGTGTCGCTGCTGAACCTCATGCAAATCTGGCCGGACCGCGAAACCTTCTTCACCGATCTGGGGATGGTGGATCAGGAAGTCGTGCAGAAGTACACCGTGGGGGCCTATCTCTCCGTGTTTGACCTGTGCCGTGACGTCAGCTCGGTCAGCACCTACATGATCTTCAGCGGCTGCGCCATGCTGCTGCTGCTGCTCGGCGTGTGGTCACGCGTCACCGCTGGCATTGTGTATGTCTGGTATGTGTCCTACGCCATGCGTGCCCCCCTGATCCTGGTGGGCTGGGATGAGGTGCTGCGCTGCACTTCCTTTCTGGTGCTGGTGTCGCCCAAGACTGCCTGCTGGTCTTTGCGGTCCCGCAGAGCACGCAGACGCACAGCACCGCAGCCGCTGGTGCCCTGCTATGGCCTGACGCTGATGCAGATGCAGCTCGTGGTCATCTACCTGCACGCCGTGCTGGCACGACTGGACAACGAATACTGGCTGAGCGGTGAATTCATGAGCTTCTTCCTGCTTTCACATAATGCGCGCTGGCCTGGCCTCTGGGTGCTGAACTACGGCTTCCTGCTAAAAGCGGCCACATACCTGACGCTGCTTGCCGAGTTCGCGATTCCCTTTCTGCTCATGGTCCGCCGCTGGCGCTGGTACGGCTTCGTCACAGGCATTCTCCTGCACGCCGGCATCAGCCTGACCTCGTACAATCTCGGCCTGTTTTTCCTCTCGATGATGGTGCTCTACCTGAGCTTCCTGCAACCGGAGGACATCGACTGGCTGCTGCGCCGCCTGCCACGCAAAACGAAGCAGGCGCGCGGTTGAGCCAAGGCGCTTGCACCAGCATCAGTGCCGGATTTTCAGACTGCCTTTGCTTTGGCAATGGCGAAATCTATCCATCCAGGGGAAAATTTGGATTTGGCAAAGTAACTATGCATCGCCGCAGCAGCAGAAGCGTCTGATGCATAAGCCGCAAGTGAACGGCATTCTTCTCTCGTCAGGAAATCAAAGACGTGTTCTGGAATGCCGTCTTTTTTGGGTTGTTCATTTTCAGCAAACACAAATGCCTTCAGCACTTCATAGTAAGGTTTAGCTACAGACATCACGTTATCTGGAAGACCTGCCTCTACGGCGATTTTTTCAATGTAGCATCTTACAGACATCCCTTCGATCTTTCCAGAAGTGATGCGCTCGAGGTGAAACCACGTCTTTGCCAAGTATGGATTGCGCCGGATCTTTGGTCCTTTGGGTAACCTTGCACGTATCTCCTCAAGGAGATCCTCAATTTTTCGGTCCGTTCTCATGCGAGAACTGCTCTTACACCAGCATCAGCGCTGGGTTTTCCAGCAGCTTGCGCATTTCAGCCAGGAAGGTCGCGGCGACTGCGCCATCGACCACACGGTGGTCACCGCTGAGGCCAACCCACATGCGCTGACCGACAACAATCTGCCCCTTGTCATTGACGACCGGTGCGGAACGGATGCTGCCGATGGCAATGATGGCGGCCTGCGGTGGATTGATGATAGCCGCGAACTGGTCGATGCCAAAAGCACCGAGGTTCGAGACGGTGATGGTGCCACCGGCGAAGTCATCCGGGCTGAGCTTCTTGTTCTTGGCCTTGGCGGCGAGATCTTTGACGCCCTGGCTGATTTGCAGCAGCGTCTTCTTTTCCGCCTGCTTGATCACCGGGGTGACGAGGCCGTCATCGATGGCGATGGCGACGCTAAGACCGACGGACTTGAACTTCACGATGGCATCGCCATCCCACGCGGCATTGATCGCAGGCTGAGCCTGGGCGGCGCGGATGACGGACTTGAGGATGAAATCGTTGACGGTGTACTTGTTGCCACCGCTCTTGTCGGCAGAGGCGTTCAGGTGCGCGCGGAAGGTCATGAGCGGGCCGGCATCCACTTCCATCTGCAGGTAGAAATGCGGGATTTGCGTCTTCGAGGCCAGCAGGCGCTCGGCGATGATGTTGCGCATGCTGCTGGTCGGCACGCGTTCGTCATCAGGACCAATCACAGGACGGATGGCCGGGGTGGCTGCCACACGACCGGCAGTAGCGCCGCCGACAGGCGCGTTTTCGACGTCTTCACGCACGATGCGTCCGCCAGGGCCGGTGCCCACCAGTGAATTGAGATCCACGCCGCGTTCCGCCGCGACCTTCTTGGCCAGCGGAGAGGCTTTGACGCGCAGGGCGGCACCGCCAGCGACCGCACGGCTCTTGTGCTGCGGAGCTTGCGGGAGTCGTGGGCCAGCCGAAGCCGCCTTGGTGGTAGATGCGGCAGGCTTTTTCTCAGCCGCAGGTGCGGGGGCCGCATCCGCTTTTGCCTTGGCAATGAGTTCGTCGAGGTTCGCCGGGACGGCCTCATCCTCTTCCAGGATCACCGCCAGCGGAGCACCCAGGGGGACTTTGCCGCCGGGCGTGGCGATGAACTTATGCAGCACGCCTTCAAACGGGCTGGCGTATTCCATGGTGGCCTTGTCGGTTTCGATGTCGGCGATGGCCTTGCCGACGGTGACTTTGTCCCCTTCCTTGACGGTCCACTTGGCGAGGGTTCCCTCGGTCATGGTGTCACTGAGCTTGGGCATTTCGATGAATTTAGGCATGGCAGGAAAAAGTTAAGGACGGGGGATTTCGAGGTCTTTGCAGATTTTGTTCACAAGGAAGTCGTTGATCTCGCGATGGCGCGGGACGGAAGAGCTTTTGCGCGTGGCGCGGTTGACGTATATCGAATGATTGCCGCCTTCACGCAAGAGTTCGCAACCGTGGTCATGCAGATGTTGGAGAAGGTCACGGAGTTTCAAGCAGCAGCTAGGAGCATGGTTTCACGATACACCTCGTCGCTGCCGATCTCCTCTTCGGCAAGCGCGCGGTTGGCCTCCATGACGAGCTCGATGGCTTCGCGCAGATTGGTGCGGGTTTCATCCAGAGTTGCGCCTTGAGTGTTGGCTCCAGGCAGCTCTTCGACAAAGCCGACGTAGCCTTCCGGCACCTTTTTGAAGACCTGGGTGAATTTCATGACGTTTCCAGCTTAGAAAATACTCAGCGCTTTGGCGACCACGACTTCCGCCGTCGGCAGCTGCAGGGCTTCAAGCGGCGGGCTGTAAATCGCTGGGGAGTCAAGGCTGCACACACGCTGCACGGGGGCGTCGAGCTCATCAAAAATGCGCTCCTGAATCATGTAGGCGATCTGGGCGCCGATGCCGCAGTAGGGCTTGTTTTCTTCAACGTAGATGGCGCGGTGGGTCTTGGCCACGGAGGCAAGAATGGTGTCCTCATCCAGCGGGCGGATGGTGCGCAGATCGACGACTTCGGCGCTGATGCCGTGTTCTTCTTCGAGGATCTTGGCGGCTTCCAGGCAGGTGATGACCGCCTTGCCGTGGGCGATGAGGGAAATGTCGGTGCCTTCGCGCTTCACATCAGCCAGGCCGAGGGGGATGAAAAGCTCGCCATTGGGCAGCTCGTCATTGGAGGGGACGTCCCACTTTTCGCCGTAGAGCTTGGTGCTCTCCATGAACATGACGGGGTCATTGTCGCGGATGGCAGCCTTCATGAGACCCTTGGCATCGTAGGCGTTGCTGGGGCAGACGCACTTCATGCCGGGGAAGCTGGCCATGATGTTTTCCGGCGTATGGGAGTGGGTGGCACCCACGCTGGTGCCGCCATTGGCAGGACCGCGGATGACAATGGGCACATTGATCTTGCCGCCGCTCATGTAGCGCACCATCGCGCCGTTGTTGACGATCTGGTCCCAGGCCACGGTGTAGAAGCTCCAAAACATCAGCTCCATCACCGGGCGCACGCCGAGCATGCTGGCACCGATGCCCATGCCGATGAACCCGGCTTCGCTGATGGGGGTGTCCACCAGCCGCTTGTCGCCCCACTTGTCCCAGAGGCCTTCGGTCACCTTGTAGGCACCATTGTACTGGGCCACTTCCTCGCCCATGACCACGACCATCGGGTCGCGGGCAATTTCTTCATCGAGGGCTTCACGGATGGCTTCACGGTAGGAAATTTGGCGGGGCATGGCAGTTTGAGGGGGACCAGTAAGTCGGGGAAGGAGCGGGCGGTGTCAAGCGGGCGGCTGCATCGAGAAAGGACAAACTGCCTGTCTGGATGAAAGCGAAAATTTGACCCTGACACTCCCAAAGCTGAAAAAGGGCCGATTTGCAGGTCATTTTATTAACATTTCTTAACTTTTTTTAGAAATGATGTTGACGATCACTCGAAAGTTTAGTTGAACGGTGGTAGTTCATTCTTCGCTCGTGCCACTTTATTCCGGTCCATCCTCCCATGCTGGCCGCAAACTTGCTCAAATAACACGAGCGAAGTGCAGAATTGCATATATAATGATCACCCCCTGCGTCTCGGCCGGGGGCAAGGACGTTGGTCCTTGTATCGTATTACCCACTTAGAACGCACACTATGGAACTCGACGGAGGCATTAAGATTTACCTGCGTGAGATCGGCAAGACTGACTTGCTGACTCCCGACCAGGAGGTCGAGCTTGCTGAACGCATCAAACGTGGCGACCCCGAAGCCCGTTCGCACATGATTCGTGCGAACCTTCGCCTCGTGGTGAAGATCGCTCAGGATTACGCCAACTACGGTCTGCCACTTCTCGACCTCATTTCCGAAGGCAACATCGGCCTCATGAAGGCCGTGGAACGCTTCGACCCGAACAAGGGTGGCAAACTTTCAACCTACGCCGCCTGGTGGATCAAACAGTCCATCAAGCGCGCCCTCGCCAATCAGTCCAAGACCATCCGCCTTCCTGTCCACATGGTGGACAAGATCAGCAAGATGCGCCGTGTGGCCATGGCGATGTCCGAAGAACTCGGCCGCGAACCCACCGACGACGAACTCTCCGAAGAAATCGGCATTGATCGTGCCAAGCTCAGCCAGCTCAAGGTCGCCTCCATGCGCCCAGCTTCGCTCGATGCCCCGATCAGCGACGACGACAGCACTGAGTTCGGCGAAATCGTCGGCGATGAAAACGCCCAGACCCCCTTCGACCTGCTTTCGCACAAGAACATGCACAGCCAGCTCGATGGCCTGCTGACCGTTCTCGACGAACGCGAACGCAAGATCATCGATGCCCGCTTCGGCCTTGCCGGCCAGAAGCCCCGCACGCTGGAAGAAGTCGGTCAGGAGTTCGGCGTCACGCGCGAACGTATCCGTCAGCTGCAAAACATCGCCCTGCGCAAGCTCCGCCGTGCCCTGCAGAAAAAGGAAGACCCGATTCCAAAAGCTCTCCGCAATGCCGGTGGCAAGAAGAAGCGCAAAAAAGCCGCTACCGCCGAAGCCGAGGACGAATAGGATCCCATCAAATCACGAAGCCGGGTGTCGCAAGACCCCCGGCTTTTTTGTAAAGTAGCCCCGTTCCTGCGGAACAGGAGGAAGTCCTTGTTGCGCAGCAACAAGGCTACTTTGCCACCGGCAAAAACTGCACCGCATCCGCAATCACCACCTTGTCCGCCTCGGTACCCTCATTCGATACCCGCACCCACCCCGCGCGGCCCGCTTCAAACCGAAACGTACCCAGCGTGCGAAACAGCCGCCCATGCTCCGGCTCCTGCTGCTGATTGATCACCACCTTCGCATCGCCATCCGCATGATGAATGGTCACCGGCGTCTTCGTCGAACGCCGCACATTGGAGCAATGCGCCAGCCGCACCTCATACCAGCTCGCCTTGGGTAGTTCCGGCGTGAACGTCACGGACTTGCTTCCTTTCCCTGCCTTTATGTCATGCAGGTAACCCAGTCCGACATACGGCGGCGTGTGCGTGGAGTACTGCCACTCGCCCACCAACTCAGCATCCATCTCATCCACCACAATGCCCGGCAGCGTCTTCGCATCCGCCACAATGAACTTCACCATCTCCGGCCGGTCCACCTCGCCGGGCGGATGAATGTTCGCAACGGCCTTGGGGTGCGGTTTGAGCACGTCAGCGGCCAAGGCGAAACCAAGAACCATGCCTAGCCGCAATGTTGGTAACAGAATACGACGAAGGGCCGCTCTCCGGAGCAAGCCTTCAGCGATGTGTATGTCGAACAATACTGGCATGTGTAAAAGGCAGCTTAGCCTTTCTGCTTTTTCACTATTTGATGATAAACGCTAGCCATCTCTCGCTTCCACTCAGGCATCGGAACTGGAACAGGACTTACTGGACGTTCAAATGCACTTGGATGGCCGTAGCCTGACATGTATCGAATGATCGTAGGCGTGCGAACATCGCTCTTCTCCACCTTGGGCTTATAGCGACAATCACAATCACCCTCACAACCGCATTCCACATAGTAATCCTCATCCTTTTCCACGCACTCGAAGTAAGTTCGCACCAAGCCTTTGTATCCACCCTCTAATTGGCCGATTTCATCATCACTGTAGAGGCTTGGGTGGGGATAAAATTCGGCTTGCTCCAAAAATCGATCACTCACTGACCAAGGTTCTCGCTGAGCGATGAGCTGTAAGACATCAAGGGAACAATAGTGAAGATCTTTCCCAGCGACTCGATAAATCACGGCGACACGTCCTGTCCGAATGATTGCCTCGTCTCTGTGACTATCTTTTGCTACAGAATGAAACTTTTTGCCATCACACTCGACCACAATAGCTCGACCTGTAGTGCGGTGGGTGAGCAGAAAATCTACTCGATAGAGACCTGAGCTTGTTGAGAACTCATATTGTGTTTTTAGATCGGTCTGATCGCCTGTGAACTTGTGTATCTCGTGGAAAAAATCGTTTTCGATCGGAGTGTCGCACTCTCGCCATCCAAAGGGATCACCGGGCCATTGAAGCCAATCCTCCATCATTTCTGCCGAGGAACTTCCGTTGGTTTCTTTGGAGGACATAGCTGTCATAAAGCTTTCCAACTTATTCACAAATTAGGGTGTTTGTCAGCTTCTTTCTGACTTTGTACTTCCTCATTTCCCCGCCTTCTCATTCATCAAATACCCCAGCAGATTAATAAACGCCTTCTCATCCAGCGTCTGCCCAAACACCGGCGGCATAAGCGACATCGGCGTCGTCACATCCTTCGCCAGATCATTCTTCGACACTCGCTGCTCCTGCCCGGCCGCATCGGCCAGGATCAAGACCTGACCCGCTTCCCCTTTGAGAAAGCCGCTCAGACTGGAGCCATCCTTCAGCGTCAGCGTGTGCAGATGGAAATGGGCGTCCACATTGCGGTTCGGATCCAGGATGTCCTCGCTCAACCGCTCCGCACCACGCGCACCGATGCCATCGAGCTGCGGGCCGATCAAACCACCGACTCCACGGATCTGATGACACACCGCGCAGTTTGTCGTGAACACCGTCTTCCCCGCCGCCACATCCGGCTTCGCCTTGGCAAACGCCGCAGACCGCGTGGAGATCAAAGCATCAAGCTGCTTCCGCTGCTCCGGTGACACTGGCAGCGGCGGCGGCGCGGGCCTTGGCGGCAAATACGCCACCAGCTTCTCGCGCAGCGCCGCCGGTGCCGTGTGCTGCAGCATCATGGCCAGTGTTTTCAGCGCGCTGCGCGTGCTGTCCTCATTCTGAAAATCATTCACGCTGGCCACCGCCGGTTCAATGCGCGTGACTCCCAGCCACGCATACGCCTTCCCATCATCACCATCCACGATCTCAAGCCGCACGGACTTGCCCACATGTTTGGCGAGATCCAGTTCCTCCCGCCTGCACACATCATGACGCGGCGGAAACACACTGGCCAGCGTCTCACCACTCTGCGCATCCACCACCCGCACCAAGTTCTTGTCATGCGCTTTCTCTGTCGGCGGTCCGCGATGTCCATTCACCCAAAGCACAAGCTTCTCCGGCGCGGCAAACGATTTGGATTTCAACACCCCTGTGCGCTTCTCCTCATCCACGCCTCCCTTGGCCATGCTCTGCAGCACCTGCACCTCCATGCCATCCGCACACTTCCGCGTCTGCAATGACCACCTGGCATCACCCAGCGTAGTCCAGACAGGCGCAGACTGTTTGTCAGCGGAGTTCAGCAGCTGCGTGGCAAGTTCCTGCGCCCATTGCAGCAATTCCGGATTCGCAGGCGCTCCGCGCTCACTGAGACCATTGTACATGGCTTGAACCAGATCGAGTTGAGAAGCAGCAGGTTTGTCTCGGTACGCCTTGCGGGTTTCTTGCATCGCAGATTGCAGCAGATCGGCGTCTCCATAACGCGCAAGATGTTGGAGAATCTGTGCCCGGCTCATAGACGCTTTCTTTTCCAGCGTTTCCATCCGCCACAGCCACGCACTGGCTTCGGCGTTCGGCACGGCCAGCACCACTTCAGCCGCAGCATACGCATCCGGTGGCAGCGCTTTGAAATTTCCAGCGTGGCTCAGGATATGACGGAGGGCGATTTTAGTCGTGAGCAGCCGCGTCGGGTCACCCTTTAAGGATCTGAGTTCGTTAACGAGATCAAGAGTCGCGGCTCGATCTTCGCTGAGACCGAGGCATTCAACCAGAGCCTTGCGATTTTCCGCCGAAGCGCGGGATTCGATCCGACGGCCGTCGGAGGACTGAGTGTACCCCACTGCCTCACTTGTTATTGGTCCAATGATTACCTTGCTGGAATAGCTTGTGCCCAGGCTGGAAGGCGGTGCATCAATCTTTACATAGGTATGCGCAAAATATCCTGGCACTCCAGGTTGATCAGCCAATGCGCTCAAGGCTTTGAAAACATGAGTTGAACTGAGAAAGTCCAGAGACTCCGCCTGCTTGAACTGTTTGTCGCCTGCCTTTCCAAGCCGTGCACCGATCCAAACTCCATGAGCCGTGCGCAAAGCAGTTCCTTCATCGACTTGCCCTTTTTGCGGTTTTGGGGTCCCTGCGGCGAGCTCTTCATACGCAACCTCGCCTCGCTGATAGATCACTTCTCCAGCCAGGTATCGGCGGCGGATATTTCCCGACTCCAATTGCTGCGCAAGTTTTTTGTCAGTCATGGCTTCCAACTGGCAGTCGGTCAGGGACTTTGCGCGATCATCCTTCACCACCCGCCAGATCCTCCCCCGCTCCTTGTCCCGCCCCGGATGATCCAGCGGCACCTCATAGTGGCCGATGATCTTGTTATAAAAATCCGCGATGTAGAGCGCGCTGTCGGGCCCCAGTTGGAGATCAACCGGGCGGAACCACGGATCATCGCTGCTGATGAAATCATTCTGCTCGTTCGCCTTCGGCGTGGAGCCATTGAAGCTGACCTTGTCATGATTCACCCGCGAGGTGACGCAGTTGCCCACCAGCATGTGATCATCCCACTCTGCTCCCCACACACCGCCATCGAGATAAACCACACCGCAGATGCCCGTGGAGCCATGACTGTGTTCACACATCACCGGCGCAAAACCGAGACCATCGTCGGCTTTGCCAAAGCTCGGATAACAAGCCCCACGAATGAGCTGATAAATCGGCGAACTGTGGCAGTCGGCGCTGTAGAGATTGCCAAAGCGATCCCAGCAGAGGCCAAAGGGATTCACCTGGCCGCTGGTCCATTTTTCGACGTGCGAGCCGTCGGGACGAAAGCGGAAGACATTGCCGCTTTGAAGATCGAGCGTGCTGCCGTCCTTCGCTTTGAAATGGCTGGTGTTGTTAAACCCATGCGTCGCATACACCCAGCCATCCAGCCCCATGCGAAAGCTGCTGCACATGCCGTGCGTGTCCTTTTCATAACCCAAGGGACCAAAGAGGATCTCGCGATGGTCGGCTTTGTCATCGCCATCGGTGTCGGCGAAGTACCAGATGTTCGGAATGCTCCAGGCGATGCAGCCGGCCTTATGCTCCGGTTTGTGCCAGGGGAGCACGCCCGTCGGGATGTTCAGCCCATCAGCGAAGTCGGTTACTTTGTCGGCCTTGCCGTCGCCATCCGTGTCTTCAAGAATCTTGATCGCATCACGGCTGTCCTTCACACGCGTGCCCTTCTCGTCAGACCAGCGGCTTTTGTCGGCGGCGTAGGGATACTCCACCGTTGATGACACCCACAGCCGCCCCCGCGCATCAAAAGCCATGTTGATCGGCTTGTTGATCATCGGCTCGCTGGCAAACAGCTGCACCGTAAAACCATGCGGCACATGCAGCCCCGCTCGCTCCTGGTCCGGCGTCAGCGCCTCCGTCTCCCGCACGAGACGCATCTTATCCTCTGCTGCATGAAGGCTGGCGGATAGGGTGCATGCAATAAAAAAGCGGCGAAAGAAAGACATCCAGCCATTACAGCGCAGACCGCCTCCATCATTCAAGCCACGTTTCGTGTTTCAATGGAACACGCCCCATTGTCACAAGCCGTCTCCGTGATCTGCGCCCGCAGCGCATCATCACTGCGCAAGCGCAACAAATGCGATAGCCCAATGCGGTTGCTGGAAATCCAGTGCACCACCCGCCTGGCGATCTGCTGCATCCCCGGACTCGCCAGCCGCAACGACCACTCCCGATACTCACGCAGCGCCCACAGGCACGTCACCCACGCCCCCGCGCCCTGCCACAGCGAACAATCATCCCCCATGACCACAATTTCCTGATCCGCACGCAGGTCGGGCAGATCGGGGCATAGCAGGCGCGCCTCCGCCAAATCATACGGCAGAAACTCCAGCCGCACATACGCGGCCTGTTCAAGCATCCAGCGCCGGAAGCGCGAGCACAACCCGCAGCGGGCATCGTAAAAGATGGTGAGTGTGGTCATATCATTGGTCCCGGTTTGGGCTTGTCTCTCGAAGCGCGACTCCATGCAGCCACCGTTCCTGTGGCACAGGCTCCTAGAATAAAGCGCAGCCCATCCATATCCAAGGCCATGCGAATGGCTTTGAGCGGGTCTTGTGCTGCAATGCGGTCATGCGCATTGCACACAAAGATAAGAGCCATAAGAGCAAGAGGCGCGAGGAATCCGCAGAGAGCCGCTGTTGCAGGCCTTCTCAATTTCGATGTCTCAGGGACGCTCACGTCCACGGGTAGAAAGATCAAAAGCCACGCGCCCAAGATGACAATCAAGGAGCCGACGCCCACAGCGGCAATCCCGTACAGTGCCACGGGATACACCCGCTCTTTGCGCCCGAGTTCGGGCAGCCACCAGGCGATGTTGCACGCAATCCAGCCGCACAACATCGCGAGGAACGACAGCTTCAATTTGCGCAGGAAGGTTTTCACAGCGTATCAAGAATATCATGCGCTTTGCTCACGCGATGCATCGGCGGCACCGGTGGTGGCAGGTTCGCCAGCGTCGCGCGGCGGCGCATGCGGGTGAAGACGTAGAGGTTGAAGAAGTGCATGCCGCCGAGCATCAGCAGCACGACTCCCATCTTCCCGCTGAGTAGCTCAAAGACACCACGTGCGCCGGTGGTTTCCTCCGTGCTTTTCAAATACAGCGAGACGAAGCCGATGTTCATGAGATAGAAGCCGACGACGAGCAGGTGATTGACGCTGTCGGCGAGGTCCGTGTTCCCGTTGAAGCAATCGACGAGAAAGATGCGGCCGTTTTTGTGCAGAGTGCGCGCCACCCAGATCGTCATGCTGACGGCGAGGATGAGGTAGAGGGTATAGCTGATGACGGTTTCGTTCATAGTGTTGTGTGGTTTGGGTTTGGGTTGAGAGAAATGAGTTCAGGCCGCTCCGGCATGTCCGCGGGCAGCTTCACGTCATTGATGAGGCCGAAGAAATTCAGCGCACGCAGCGCCCACCAGCCGGGATCAGCCTGCGCCTGTGTCAGCCCCAGCCGCGCCGAATCAGGAAAGGCATGATGGTTGTTGTGCCAGCACTCGCCCATCGTGATCAGGCCGAGGTGCGGGATGTTGTAACCCTGCACGGCATGCCCTTGCAGGTGCCAGTCACGCTGACCGGTGTTGTGCGCGAAGTAGCCGATGAGCCAGTGACCGACCAGCGAAACAACAATGCGCACCGAGATGCCCCACACGACCCAGCCAATGCCGCCGAGCAGGTAAAACAGCAGGGCATACGGCAGCTGTTGCAGCATCCAGGTGCGCTCCAGGATCTGGTAAAAGCGGTCCTCACGCACCTCGCGCTCGATCTCAAACTGCGGCGGATGCTTCAAGCGCAGCCTGCAGTGCAGCTGCCACAGCGCATCTCGCCAGATGGGCCGCTGATCGATGAAGAATGGATGGCAGACCGGATGCCGCTGCGCCCAGTCGCGGATGTCATGCAGGTAGAGCATGGAAAAGGGCCCGCCCATGCCAACGACGGTACCGAGATGCACCAGCGCATGCTCCAACCAGCGCGGGCAGGTGAAGCTGCGATGAATGATGAGACGATGCAGACCCACCGTGTGGCCGAGGCACAGGGTGAGCACCGTGAACACGCCTGTCACCAGCACAGCCCCGATGCTGATCGTGAGCCAGCCACCGATGATCGCGATGACCAGATGCGTGGTGAACCACAGCGACTTCACCGGACTCCAGACAACCTCTCCTTCGATCGGATTCGTTTCATCACTGAGCGGACGGATGCGGCGGACTTCGAGTGGTGCGGGGTTCATGACGACTGTTTATTCTGAATTTTCAGTTATTTGTGAAACATGTAGGCATGAAAAAATCAGCCAAGGAGGCGCATGGCCCATTGCAGGGCGGAGGCGTGCTTCATGGAGATCACGGTATCGGCGACTTTGACGCCGAAGCTGAGGAATTCGTCGAGGTCCTTCATTTGCTGGTGGAAGTCACGGCCAGGGCCCACGGCTTCCTCCTTCGTGCGGGCGGCGCAGTCGCGCAGCAGCTGCATGGCAGGCTCGATCTCGCGGCGCTTCCGCTCCTTCGAGATGGTGATGAAAATCTTCCACACATCCTTCTCCGCCTCGAAGTACTCCTTGCGGTCGCCCTTCTTGGTGATGATGCGCACAAGATTCCAGCCCACGAGATCCTTCAAATTGGTGTGCGCATTGCCACGGCTGATCTCCAGCCGCTCCATGACATCGTCCGTACACATCGGCTCCGGTGCCGTCATGAGCAGCGCATGGATCTGCGCCATCGTGCGGGGGATGCCCCACTGCGTGCCGAGCGAACCCCACTGCACCACGAATTCCTCGCGTGCCTTTTCCCATTCTGGTAGTTCCTTGCTCACGATTTCACTAAAAACTGAAAATACCGAAAGGCAAGCAGCGTCTGCTTTTTTCTTCCGGCTACGGGCTCAGCCGCACCTTCACCCACACCCCATGCTCCCGGCGGTAGCGGATGCGGTCATGCAGGCGGCTCACACGGCCCTGCCAGAACTCGATCTCGCCCGCCAGCAGCGTGTAGCCACCCCAATGCGGCGGGCAGGGGACCTGGCCCTCGGGATACTGCGCCTTCAGTTCGGCATCGCGCTCCTCCAGCCACTCACGACCAGGGATCTCCACACTTTGCGCCGAAGCCCACGCACCGATCTGATGCCCATAAGGGCGGCTGGCAAAGTACCTCTCCGCATCCGCACGCTCCAGCTTGGAGATCGCGCCCTTGATGCACACCTGATGATGGCGATCCGTCCAGAGGAAAGATGCGGCAGCCCGTGCATCCGCTTCAATCTCATGGCCCTTCCGGCTCTCGTAGTTCGTGTAGAAATGAAAGCCGCGCTCGTCAATGCCCTTGAGCAGCACCGTACGCACCGTGGGTGTGCCATCCAGGCCATTCGTGGCCAGGCTCATGGCATTCGGTTCCGGCAGCTTGTGCGCCAACGCATCGTTGATCCAGAGGGTGAACAGCTCCACGGGATCGGCCGGGGCGCTGGTTTCGTCGAGTTCGCCCTGGTCGTAACTCACGCGCAGGTCGGGCAGGTTCGGTTTGTCAGTCGGGTTCATGCAGGTTACAAGAAACGCGTGCCATGCGGCCTGCGCTACGTCAGCTTTGGCCTATACACATACTTTTGTTCCATGCCATCTCCCGTCACCGGCGTCATCCAAGATCTTGAACGCGTCCTGCTCACCCCCGCGCAAATCAGCGCCCGGGTAGACGCCATGGCCGCCCGGCTGAATGCCGAACTCGCAGGCAGGGTCGTCACCGTCGTCGCCTTGATGGACGGCGGCCTCTTCTTTGTGGCCGATCTGCTGCGCCGCCTGGAAATGCCCGTCCGCCTGCACACCCTGAGCGCCAGCAGTTATCAAGGCGGCACCGCCACCACCGGCGAGGTGAAGGTCAACTGGCCCGCCCATTTCGACCTTCGCGGCCAAGACGTCCTCCTGCTCGATGACATCCTCGACACCGGCCTCACGCTCAGCGCCATCTCCGAGCGCCTGCTCGCGCAGCAGCCCGCCTCCCTGCGCACCTGCGTCCTTCTCAGCAAGCGCCGCACCCGCCTGCGCGAAGTCCCATTGGATGACGCCGGTTTCGAGATCGACGACGAATTCGTCGTCGGCTACGGCATGGATTACATGGGCCGCTTCCGCAATCTGCCTTGCATCGGCATCCTCAATCCGGGCCAGCCCTCATGAAACTGCGCGTCCTTTTCTTCTCCGTCCTGCGCGACATCACCGGCACGGACGAAATCATGCTGGAAGTCCCCGCCGGTGCCACGATGGGCGACTTGCTCACTCAAATCGAATCCCGCTGGCCCAAACTGCGCGACTGGCAGAACAGCCTCCTCCTCGCCCAGGATCAAACCTACGTGAAGCGCGACGAGCCGCTGCACGACGGCGGCGAAGTCGCCATCATGCCGCCAGTGCAGGGGGGCTGACACAACCGTGCCACTTCCGTGGGTGGGCCCCCACATCTGCGAATCGTGCCCTCGCTTGGCCCCTCCAAGAAATGAATTTATGAGACGCCACATCCCATTTCTTGAGATTCCCGCCCTCCTTTGCCGAATCCGACACATCCTTTGCTGGTATTTTTAGACAGGTGGGTGCGTTTAACCACGCGCCCAATCATGAATCGTCTCCTTCTTCTCTCCCTCCTCTTCACCTCCTACGCCTCCGCGCGGGATGGTTTCAAACCGCTCTTCAACGGCAAAGACCTCACGGGCTGGGATGGAAATCCCGAACTCTGGAGCGTCGAAGATGGCTGCATCACCGGCAAGACGACCGGCCCCGAACAACTCGCGTACAATCAGTTTCTCATCTGGCGCGGAGGCAAGGTGAAGAACTTTGAGTTGCACGCAAAGATCAAGGAAAGCGGCAACAACACGGGCATCCAGTATCGCAGCAAAGAACTGCCGGAGAACGGCAAGTGGTCCATCGGTGGGTATCAGTGCGACATTCATCCGGCCACACCGAACAACGCCATGGTCTATGAAGAACGCGGGCGGGGAATCATCGTACAAAACGGGCAGGGCGTGGTGATTGATCCCACAGGGAAACGCTGGCTCGCCTCCGAGCATGAGCCAGTGAAGGTGGACATCGCCACATGGCACGAATACACCGTCATCGCTCAGGGCAACCACCTCATCCACAAAGTGGACGGCCAGGTGACCATCGACCTGCTTGATTTCGAGGAATCGAAGCGTGCGCTTGAGGGCCTGCTCGCCTTCCAGATTCATCGTGGTCCGGCCATGAATGTGCAGATCAAGGATGTGATGCTCAAGGAACTGCCGGACGGCGGTGTGATCTCCTTTGAGAAATCGGCCATCCCCAGCGATGCGCAGATCATCGAGGCCAAAGCACCTGCGAAAGGCAAGGGTGCTGCCAAAGCTCCGCCACCTGCGGCTCCTGTGCCGGCACCTGCTCCCGCCAAAGAGGCTGCCAAAGTGAAGCCCAAACGTGCTGACGCGGTCGGTCCAGCCATCGGCGCGAATGTGGCCACGCCGGTCACCAACATCAAAACGTTGCCGGATTTCAAAGTGGAGCTGCTCTACTCCGTGCCCGGCGGTGACCAGGGTTCTTGGGTCAATCTTTGCACAGACGACAAGGGCCGTATCTATGCCAGCGATCAGTATGGCGGTCTCTACCGCTTCAAGATGCCCGCCCCGGGTCAGACGCTGAGCCCGACCGATGTGCAAAAGGTGCCCGCCGACATCCGCGCAGTGAACGGCATGCTGTTTGCCTTTGGCGCGCTCTACGTTGGCGTGAACGATTACGAAAAGAAGATCCCCAGCGGCCTGTACCGGATCACTGACAGCGACAACGACGACATGCCCGACAAGGTCGAGCTGCTGCGCGCCATTGAAGCGGGCGGCGATCACGGCGTGCATGCGGTGCTTCTCACTCCCGACGGCAAAGGCCTGTATCTCATCACGGGCAACAATGCCGTGCTCACAGAAACCGTCCCGACCTCGCCCGTGCAGAAGCTGTGGGGAGATGACCACCTGCTGCCGCGCATGCCGGACGGTCGCGGTCACAATCGCAACGTCATGGCCCCCGGGGGGAATGTTTATCGCGTCTCACCCGATGGCAAAGAATTCATCCAGTTCGCCAACGGCTTCCGCAACATCTTCGACGGTGGCGTGAACCGCGATGGCGAACTCTTCGTCTATGACGCCGACATGGAGTATGACTTCAATACTTCGTGGTATCGTCCCACGCGCATCAATCACGTCGTCAGCGGTGCGGAGTTCGGCTGGCGCAACGGGGCGGGGAAGTATCCTGAGTTCTACTATGACAGCCTGCCCGCCACGCTGAACATCGGCCCGGGTTCGCCCACCGGCACCACCTTTGGCTATGGCGCGAAGTTCCCCGCCAAATACCAGGACGCATTCTACGTGCTCGACTGGAGCTGGGGGAAAATCTACGCTGTGCACCTCACACCAAGCGGCTCCACTTACACCGCCACGAAGGAAGAATTCGTCACCGGCGGTCCGCTGCCGGTGAGCGATGCCATCATCGGCAACGATGGCGCGATGTACTTCACCATCGGTGGCCGCCGCGTGCAGAGCGGGCTTTATCGCGTGACTTACACGGGAAAGGAATCGACCGCGCCAGTGACATCCAAGCCGAAGATCACACCCGCAGCGGAGCTACGTCGTGAGCTTGCCGCCTTCCACGGCAAAGCCGACCTAAAGGCCGTCGCATTTGCCTGGCCTCATCTCAGTGACAAGGACCGCTTCGTCCGCAGCGCCGCACGCACAGTGCTGGAGCACAACCCCATCGCTGAATGGGAGAGCAAGGCGCTCAATGAAAAGAACGCCACGGCGCAGCTCGAAGCCCTGCTGGCGCTGACCCGTATGACCGGCGTGTGCCCCACGCATCGTGCTCCTGATCACGTGGTGAACACCGCCATGCGCGACAAGCTGTGGGCAGCGCTTCTCAAGCGCGATTTCAAGAAACTCACCAACGACCAACGCATGGCCTACGTGCGCCTCACCGAGATCGTGCTGCACCGCTTTGGCAATCCGGATGACACCACGGTGGCCGCGATCATCGCCAAGCTCGATCCCGCGTATCCGGCAGACAACTTTGAGCTCAACTGGCTGCTCACCGAAACCCTCGCTTATCTTCAGGCACCGAACGCTGCCGCCAAAGGCATGGCCCTCATTGCCGCCGCAGAAAGCCAGGAGCCGCAGATCGAATACGCCCGCAGCCTGCGCTTCCTGAAGACTGGCTGGACCAAGGAACTGCGCACGCAGCAGCTCGAGTTCTTCCTCAAGGCGGCGAACTACAAAGGCGGCAGCAGCTTCTCCATCTTCATCGACTTCATCCGCAAAGACTCGCTGGCCACCTTCACACCCGAAGAAAACACGCAGCTCGCCGAACTCATTGCCAAGAAGCCCGAAGCAAAGAGCGCCATCGAAAACGTCGGCATGATGTTCGTGGGCCGCACGCCCACGATGTGGACACTCGACGAACTCAGCGCCGCCGCCAAGACCGGCATGAAGAAACGCAGCTTCGAAAATGGTCGCAAAATGTTCACCGCCGCCGCCTGCTACACCTGCCACCGCTTCGGCAATGCGGGTGGCATGACCGGCCCGGATCTCACCGGTGCCGGCGGTCGCTACAGCCCGCACGACCTGCTCGACAACATCATCAACCCCAGCAAGGTCATCAACGAACAGTTCGTCCCCATCATCGTCACCAAAAACGACGGCTCGGTGATGAGCGGCGTCGTGGTGAATCTCAGCGGCGACGGTGTCACCCTCAACACCGATCTCACCGATCCGAACCAGCGCGTGAATGTGGACCGCAAGGAAGTGAAGAGCATCGAACTCAGTACGGTTTCGCCGATGCCACCGATGCTTCTCGCGATGCTCAAGAAAGACGAAATCCTCGACCTCATGGCCTACGTCCTCAGCGGCGGCGACAAGACGAACGCGATGTTTGGGAAGTGAGCAGCGAACTCTTTTGGTGCTTTTACGGAAACAGAGACTCTCAAAATTTGAGAGTCTTGCATGACTTCACCGCCTCACAGATCTCCTCTTTAACCGCATCCCAGCTTTTGTTGATGAGAAGGTCGGGGTCGTTGTCGTCTTCTGCATCGTCAAAGTAGATCATGCTGCGCAGCACAATCATGGGATCGTGACTGGGGTATTTTTGCCTGTAGATGTCGATCAAGGCATCCACACCCAAGTGCTGAATAAGCGCGTGCAGGTCATAGAAGTCTTTCCTGGCTCCGCGATTCGTGATGGCGCTGAGTTTCATTCCCACGATGTCAGGCAGACTAAACATGCGTATGCCATCCTGCGTCTCGGGTTGGGCGAGCAGCGGATAACGGTAGGTCACGAAATCCACCTTGAGATCGCCGATGACGGCATTGAATCCAACGTTGTTCATACCTGTCGTCGTGAACTCCGGCAGCTCACGGCTCAGGGTGTCCGCAAGTGCCTCGACATCGAAGCTGTCCGGTGTGAAGAAATCAAAATCAATGGACCGACGGTGCCCGAAACGCAGGGCAAGCGCCGTGCCTCCCACCAGCGAGAACTGTTGCAGAGCGGGATGCGCCGTTAGATCCTTCAGGAGATCCAGGGTGCCGACGGGAAGGGTCTCGAAGTGCAGCATCGGAAATCATCTTTCTTGAGGTTGAGCATCAGGCAGAGAAAATTGACGGTTCGCGGCTCCAGCGTGCGCAGACGGGTCACCACCTGCCGCAGTTTTTCATCGCCATAGTGCCTGCGAAGCTTATGCCATCCTTCAAGCCCCCCACGTTCCACGACTCGGGCAATGATCTGTTTGGCGTGACTCTCAAGGTCGAGCGATTCCACCTGCGTATCCCAAAACAGCGCTCGGGGAAGACCGAGAGGCGTTGCTGTGTTGGATGATTCTAAAACCATGAGGATGATGCTACACGCCTCTCTCCAAATCTCAACTCACGATCCACGTCTCTGGAACCCACTTCATTGGTTTTTGCTGGGAGATCGCGCTTCGTCCTTCGTTATCAACTGCCCCATGAAATTCCTTCCTGCGATCTTCCATGCCCTCGGTGGCTTCGTCTTTGCCGCAGTCCTGTCTTCCACAGCTTCAGCGCAGGAGAGCAAGCCGAACATCCTCGTCATCATCGCTGACGACCTAGGTTACGCGGACATCGGCGTGCATGGTGGCAAAGTGGTGCCCACGCCAAACATCGATGCCCTCGCCGCCAGCGGCGTGCGCTGCACGAACGGCTATGTCACCGCGCCCTATTGCAGCCCCTCGCGGGCGGGTTTTCTCACGGGCAAATCGCAGACACGCTTCGGCCATGAATTCAATCCGCATGTCGGCGACGAGGCCAAGCTCGGCCTGCCGCTGGATCAGCGGACGATCGCGAATGTGCTGCACGATGCGGGCTACGCGACATCGCTCATCGGCAAATGGCATCAGGGCTTCGATGTCGCGCATCATCCGCAGTCGCGTGGCTTCGACGAGTTCTTCGGTTTCCTCGTCGGCGGACACAACTACCTGCTGCACAAGGATGCCGAGCCCGAGTTCGGCTCCGCGCATTCGCACAACATGATCTACCGGGGTCGTGAGCTGCAACACCTCGACGGCTTCACGACGGATCTGTTCACCGACGAAGCCCTCGGTTTCATGAACCGCAACACCGCCAAGCCCTGGTTCCTCTACCTCGCCTACAATGCGGTCCACACGCCGCTGGAGATTGCCGAAAAACTCAAAGACCGCATTCCTGCTGACGTCACCGACCCAAATCGCCGCGGTTACCTCGCGCTGCTACTGGGGCTTGACGATTCCGTGGGCCGCATCACTGCCGAACTCAAAGCCAAACACCCCAACACCCTCGTGTTTTTCTTCAGCGACAACGGCGGCTCAGGCCGGAAACCCTTCTTCGCCTACAACACCGGCCTCAACACACCATTGCGTGGCGACAAAGGGCAGACGCTGGAAGGCGGCATCCGCGTGCCGTTTTTTGTGAGCTGGCCCGGCAAGCTGCCCTCCGGCAAAACCTACGATCAGCCGGTGAGCGCCATGGACATCCTGCCCACGGCCTGCGCCGCCACTGGAGCTCCGCAACCCGATGGCGTCGAAGGCGTGAATCTCCTGCCGTATCTCAAAAGTGAGATCACCACCGCACCGCACGACACCCTCGCGTGGCGCTTCGGGCCGCAGAAAGCCATCCGCCAGGGCCAGTGGAAACTCGTCGATGTCCGCGACATGGAAGCCAAAACCCAGTCCGGCTGGCAGCTCTACGATTTGAGCACCGAAGTCGGCGAGCAACACGACCTCGCCGCTGCGAAGCCCGAACTCGTCACCCAACTCTCCAAGGCCTGGGACGAGTGGAACGCCAAAAACATGGCCCCGCAGTGGCATGGCGGCACCACCGAAGACCCCACCGCGCCTGAGAAGCCCGCGACAAAGGCCGGCAAGGCGAAAGGGAAGTGAGCAAACAACCTTAACACAGGCCGCGGGCATCATTCTACAAAGAGCAAACGTTGCGCTGTAAGCTGACTGCATTCCGCGTTTGATTCATCTCCTCCCATGCCCGCTTTCTCTGACCCCTTCCTCGAAGTCCGCAGCGCCACTGGCGTGCTGAAGTGCCCGTTCCACGGTGAAGACATCACCATGATCCTGCGCCACGAAGATGTGCGCAAGGCCGCCAAAGACTGGCAGGCCTTCAGCTCAGATGCGCCCTTCCGCGTGCCGATCCCTTCGGAGGAAGAGGTGCGCACGATGCGCCAGCTTCCCATCGAGACGAATCCGCCGGAGCACGGCGACTACCGCGCCATCGTGGAGCCGTTTTTCCAGCGTGCTAAAGACCCTGCGATGATCGCACAGGTGGAGGCATTGATCGACAGCATGCTCACACAGGCGCTGAACCGCAGCGCCATCGAAATCGTCAACGAGTTTGCGCAGCCCATCCAATCACGCGCTTTGACCTGCCTGCTCAACGTTCCCGCCTCCGAAGGCGAAACCTGGATCGGCTGGGGCATCCACGTGTTCAAAGTCACCGGCGGCGAGTTTAAAAGCGGCAACGTCCTGGAAGATTATCTCAATGCTCAGTTCGATCACGCCGCAGCCAATCCCGGCGCAGACTTCTTCAGCGCGCTCACGCAGGCGGAGTATCGCGGTCGCAAGCTCACACGTGAGGAGATGATGGGCTTCGCCAATCTCGCCTTTGCGGGCGGGCGTGACACGATCATCCACACGATTTCCTGCGCCCTAGGTTATCTCGCCGAACATCCTGAAGCTCTGGAGTATCTGCGCGCAGACCCCAAGCGCATCACCCTCGCCAGCGAGGAGTTTTTCCGCGTCTTCATGCCGCTCACACATATCGGCCGCGTCTGCCCGGCGGACACAGATGTTCACGGCACCACCGTCAAAGCCGGTGAGCGCATCTCCCTCGCCTGGGCCTCCGCCAATTTCGACGCCAGCGCCTTCCAACAGCCCGAGGAAGTCCGCCTCGATCGCAAGCCGAACCCGCATCTCTCCTTTGGCTTCGGCACTCACCTTTGCCTCGGGGCACCGCACGCGCGGCTCATCCTGCGCACGCTGCTGCGCCTGTGCTGTGAGCGCGTGAAGAGCATTACGATTCTCAAGGCCGAAGAGCGCGTGGAGCATGAGGCGAAGTTTGATCGCACACTCGGCTATGACTCGCTGATGGTGAGGCTGGAGGCGCTCTGAAACCTCACCACCCGATCAGCCGCGTAATCGCAGCCCGCAGCGCGGTTTCGAGAATCACCGCCTCGGCATGCGTGACGGGAATCGTGACCTTCTTCACAGATTTCGAAGCCGCGTCCTGGCGTGACATGCTCATGAAGTACGGCGCCTTCTGCGGATCATCGCGAAAGGTCAGTTCAAAGGCGCTGTTGGCTTTTTCAGATTGGTGAAAGAGCTTCGCCTGCTCTTGGCGGCCTTGCAGCGTCGCCAGCACGGCACCGAGATCCGAGAGGCCCCATTTCATGGTGATCTTCTGCTCCCAGTCGAACTGCTTCTCTCCGCTCTGCGAGGCGGCATCTACGAAGACCGCGCCTTTGGTGCGATTGAACTCCAAACGGATCACGCCGCCAGTGCCGCGACCGTTAGGCTTGTAGATGGCGTATTCGGCGGACTGCTTGGTGGTCGCGGAAGTCGAGGAGTTGGTGGTCGATTTCGAAGTCATGCGTCGAAAATTAAAATACCGCCCCGTGAATGACAAGCCTCGATGCTGAATTCGACTCAGCATTTGCTGAGATGTTGCTGCAGGACCGTGCGTTACCGGCACATGCTCATCCAGCCCATCACGCTCCCCACCCGCTGCGTCTTCGCATTCGTTCTGCTGCTTGCCTCCTGCCTCACTCCCGCGGCGTCCTTCGCTGCCGAGAAACAGCCCAACATCCTCTTCCTGCTCATCGACGATCTCGGCTACGCGGACTGCGGCTTCAATGGTGGCAAAGACATTCACACGCCCAGCATCGACAAACTGGCGGCTGCGGGCACCGTGCTGGAGTCGCTCTACGTGCAGCCGGTTTGTTCGCCCACACGTGCGGCTCTGATGACTGGTCGCTACGCCACGCATACCGGTGTTTACACTATCGTACGTCCGCACGCCACGTGGGGCCTGCCGCTCACCGAGCGCACGCTGGCCAATGCGCTGCATGATGCGGGCTACGCCACTGCCATCACCGGCAAATGGCACCTCGGCGAGTTTGAGCCCGCCTACCTGCCCACCGCACGCGGCTTTGACCATCATTACGGCCACTACTTTGGCATGCTGGATTACTTCACCCATATGCGCGGCCAGGATCTCGACTGGTATCGCGATGGCCAGCCCGTGAAGGAGGAAGGCTACACCACGCATCTCATCGCGCATGAAGCCTGCCGCATCATTACGGAGAAGGACAAAGCCAAGCCGCTCTTTCTCTATGTGCCGTTCAATGGTGTGCATTCGCCGCATCAGGTGCCGGATGAGTACCTCAAGCCCTATGGAGCGCTGAAGGGCAACCGGCAAAAACTCGCGGGCATGCTGGCTGCCGTGGACGAGGCCATCGGGCAGATCGTCGCTGCCTTGGAAAGCACCGGTCAGCGTGACAACACGCTCATCATTTTCTCTACCGACAACGGCGGCCCGCCTCCCGGCAGCAATGCACCTCTGCGCGCCTTCAAAGGCAGCATCTACGAAGGCGGCGTGCGCGGTTGCGCCTTTGCCAACTGGCCCGGACACATTCCCGCAGGCAAGCGCCTCAAAGAACCCATGCATACTGTGGACTGGTATCCCACCCTCGTGAAAATCGCCGGCGGATCGCTGGAGCAGAAGACCGTACTGGATGGCAAAGACGTCTGGCCCATGCTCACGCAAGGCGCGCCGTCTCCGCACGACGCCATCCTGTGTGTGCAATCCCCCAAAGTCGCTGCTGTGCGCATGGGGGACTGGAAGCTCGTCATGAACGGCAGCGATGCCGACAGCGAAGAAGCCCCGCAGGGAACTGCAAAAGGCAAAGGCAGGAAGGGCAAAGCCCAAGGTGAAGTCGATGCCGCCACCACCGCTGAGTTCGGCGAAACTCTCGCGCTGTACAATCTCGCCACGGACATCGGCGAAAAGAAGAACCTTCTGCTTGTAGAGCCTGAGCGCGTCGCCGCCATGCGCGCCCGGCTGGCCGAGTTCCTCAGAGACGCCGTGGTGCCGGGCCAGGTGGGACATGAAGCCGCCGTGCCTGAGCAGCCGAGGAGGAAAGCCAAACAGTAAGCTTTCCGCTGTGTTCATCCAAGTGGCAGGAGTTTTTGAGCGCTCACGAAATGTTTCGCCAGATGCGGATGCTCCGCGCGTTTCAGCACTCACTGCATGAAAAACCTTCTGATTTTTTGCGCGCTGCTGTTGAGCACGCACCCGGTTCACGCTGCTGACAAACACCGGGAGGTCGCTCCGCGTCTGCCCGACGATTTGAAGATCATCAATGGCATCGTGTTCAAACAGGTCGGCGAACAGAAGCTCGATCTGATGCTGTTTCAGCCGCTGGTGAAGAAGTTCGAGAAATCACCGTTGGTCCTTTACATCCATGGCGGCGGCTGGGGCGGCGGCGATAAGTACAAGGTGCTGCGCAACGACATCCTCAGCGTGATCCGCAGCCTCAATCAGGCAGGGTTTACCTGCGCGAGCATTGAGTACCGGCTGGCGGATGGCAAACCCGCGCTGGCCAGCGACAGTGTGACCGACTGCAAAGATGCCGTGCGCTATTTGGTGAAGCATGCGCAGGAGTACGCCGTTGATCCGGAGCACATCGGCACCTTTGGGTCCTCCGCCGGCGGGCACCTCACGCTGGTGACAGCACCTGGCAAAGACAGCGACTATCCCTGCGATCCCGTGCTCGATGGACCGGCGCGGAAGATCCGCTGCGTGGCCGCCTACTATCCGCTGGTTTCGTTTGTCGATGCGGAGTGCATGAAGAGCGGCAATTTCGCGCGGCCGCAGCGCATGGTCCCCCTGCTCGGCGGATTGTTGACGGAGAAGCGTGAACTCGCGCTGAAGCTCAGCCCCATCGAGCTCTTGCGCGCCGACAGCCCGGCCATTCTCGTGGCGCATGGCGATGCAGACACGGTCCTCTCCGTCCACAACGCCATCGCCCTGCGTGATGCGGCACAGGCCAAAGGTGTTCCCATAGAATGCATCATCTCCAAAGGAGCAGGCCATGGCTTCAGCGGTGACTCGATCTCGCCCACGATTGCTGAGATCAATCAGCAGACGGTGGCGTTCTTTTTGAAGCATCTGGTACCTGCGCCATGAACAAAGTATGAGGCTTATTGCCAAACCCTCGGCAGTCCATGACTGGTGCGACAACCGATTACATCCCCATGAAACACTTGCTGCTGCCGCTCCTCCTCGTCCTTGCCAGTTGTGAAACTCCTCAATCTGTTGGCATGCCGAGCAGCACGCCGCAGGCATCTTCCTGGGGCATGCCGCAGATCATCAATGTCTCGGCTTATGATCCGAAGGAGAAGCAACGGGCGGGGCAGGGCTACTCGGAGCATGATGTGTCTGCGCTGCGTGCGAATGGGGCGAGTGCTTTGATCGCGCGAGCGGGCAAGGGCGGGAACTTGGATGAGAAGTGCGGAAACTTCCTCGCGGCAGCAGACCGCGCGGGGATGCTGCCAGGTGTTTACTACCGTCTGCAAAATCATGTGGATGCCGTGGTGCAGGCAGATCAGTTCAGCGCGCGTGCGCACTCGCTGGCGCGTGGCCGGGCGTGGAATGCTCCGGCGCTGCTGCTGTGCGCTGACTTTGATGCGAACTCGCGGCTCTCCGACATCCTGCGTTTCATGGACCGCGTGGAGTCACGCACGGGGGTGGTACCCATGGCGTATCTGGAAAACAGCACGCATATGAAGCGCCTGCTCAGCAGCGCCGATCCGGCCACGAAAGCCAGGCTGCGCCGCATGCCCTACTGGCTGGCGCTGTATGCGCATGACAGCGGTGCGGGGCCGGATTATCCAGCACCGGGCAATCCGCACGGCCTGCTCAACCAATACCAGGTGTGGTCTGACTGGACGCTGTGGCAGTACGGTGGCGTGGACTGGTCGCATGGCCGCTCCCAGCCGAAGGTGTACAACCACGGCGCCCACCGCAACAACCTCTACTTCGGCAATCTCGACCGGCCGGTGGAGCGCAATGTGTTCAATGGATCGCATGCGGCGTTGCAATCGTTCTGGCAGCAGCATGGCCTGCCGCTGCATTGATCACCGCAGCGCCGCCGCGACCTGCTTCAGCGCATCGACCAAGGCACGTGTGGCAGCGGAGGCGCGGCCTTTCTGCCAGAGGACGATGAAGTCCCAGCGGGCCTTCTCGTCGCTGACCGGCACGAATGTCACGCCGGGATGCTGCAGCTTTTCAAAGTAGCCGGGCAGCAGCGTCACACCTGACTCGGAGACGACCTGCGAGAGCACGTTCGTGATGCCATCCACGACGACGGCAAAGCGCGGCTTGAACCCGGCCGGTTTGCACAGCGCGGTCATCCAGCGATTGCGACCCGGCACCTGGGCTTCATCCACACCGATGAAATCACGGCCCTTTAACTCTTTGAGCGCGATGCTTTTCTGTGCCGCGATCAGATCGCTGTCGGCCACCGCTACGCAGACACGCAGCGAGCAGAGTTTGGCGCTGTGAAATTCGCGCGCCGCCATCACGCCCTCCTGGCCGATGAGCGCAAGATCCAGCTCGCCTGCACGCAGGCCGTCGATCTGCTCACGCGGGGACATGTCGTGCAGTTTGAGTTTTACCTCCGGTTGTGACTTGCGCAGCTTTGCCAGCGCGGGAGTGAGCATGCTCTGCGCGGCGGAAAGCAGATAGCCCACGCGCAGTTCGGAGCGCTCGCCACGCGCCTGGCGGCGCAGCTCCGCCAGCGCGGTGTCATAGCTGCCGACCAGCGGGCGCATGGCCTTCACCAGAGCATGGCCAAGGCCGGTGGGCTTCACACCGCTGGTCTCGCGCTCCAGCAGCTTGCCGCCGAGTTCATTTTCCAAAGCCTGCATCTGCCGGCTCAGCGCAGGCTGGGTGATGCGCAGCCGCACCGCAGCGCGGTTGACGCTGCCTTCTTCGATCACGGTGAGCAGGGCGCGGATGCGGTCCATCATGCTGCCGAGGGTATGCGCATCCGGCATAACGGCAACAGGGAACCGGCATTACCCGCAGGCTGGCCGGTGCGGCAGTGTCCACCTGCTCCACGAAGAGCTCATCAACCCAAACACACCCTCCCATCCCATGAAACTCGCAATCATCATCACCTCAGATCCTAAAAACGGCGAAGAAGCTCTCGGCCGCGCCTTCAATGGGCTTGCCCTCGCAGCGGAAGCCCAGGACAAGAACGACGAAGTTAATGTCGTCTTCGCTGGCACCGGCGTCCGCTGGCCCGCTGAATTCTCGAAGCCCACGCATCCGGCACACGGTCTCTACAATGCCGTGCGCCCGGTCGTCGCCGGCGCTTCTTGCGGCTGCGCGACCGTGTTTGGCGCTACGAAGGAAGTGGAGGCCTGCGGCCTGCCTGAGCTCAAAGATTACGCGCTGGCTGGCACTCCTGGGTTCGCAAGCATCCGCCGCTACCTTGCTGAAGGCTGGCAGACCCTCGTATTCTAAAACAAACCGTGCGGCAGACGCCGTCCCAACACCCCCCCGCTCCACCTCGATTATGGCCGACCGATTCATGCACACCGTGCTCACGCCTGCCGTGTTCGAGGCGGAGCGACACTACTATGGGCGGGCGTATCCCCCCTTCGACGCCACGCCTGAGCGTGATGCGCTCACCGCAGCGGAGGCGGCGTTCATCGCCGAGCGTGACTCGTTTTACATGGCCACGATCACGGAAAATGGCTGGCCGTATCTCCAGCATCGCGGTGGGGCGAAGGGCTTCCTCCGTGTCACCGGACCGAGCGAACTCATGTTCGCCGATCACGGCGGCAATCGCCAGATGATCAGCGTCGGCAGTCTCGCGAAGAATGATCGTGTCAGTCTCTTCCTCATGGACTACCCGGCGCGTGAGCGGCTGAAGATTCTCGGCCATGCCCAGGTGCTGGATGCACGCGAGCATCCCGATCTCGTGGCCAAGATCGCACCGCCCGGCGGGCATGCGGCCAAGGTCGAACGCATCTTTGTCATCGACGTTTTATCCTATGACTGGAACTGCCCCAAATTCATCACCCCGCGCTTCACCGCTGCCGAGGTACAGGACGCCGTCGCGCCGCTGAAGGCCCGCATTGCCGAACTCGAATCCCAGCTCAAACTCCACACACCATGAACCCACGTCCACCCCTGCCACCTTTCACTGAAGAAACGGCGCTCAAGAAAATCCAGGCCGCCGAAGACGCCTGGAACAGCCTCGATCCCGAGCGCGTCTCGCTGGCCTACACTCCCGATACCGAATGGCGCAACCGCGATGTTTTTCTCAACGGCCGCGCGGAGGTCGTGGAGTTCCTGAAAAAGAAGTGGGTCAGAGAGCATGACTACCGCCTCAAGAAAACGCTCTGGGCCTTCACGGGAAACCGCATCGCCGTGCGCTTTGAATACGAGTGGCACGACGCCGCCGACCAGTGGTGGCGCAGCCATGGCAATGAGAACTGGGAGTTTGATGAGGATGGCTACATGGCCAAACGCTATGCCAGCATCAATGATCAACCGATTCGCGAGGAGGAGCGTAAATTCCGCTGGGAGCGGGCTTGAGGGTCCGCCATCTTGACCCGTCTTCATGCATCCTGTCATCCTCATCACTGGAGCCACGCGCGGCATTGGCTTCGCCGCCGCCACACAACTCGCCACTCGTGGCGCGCAGGTCATCATCGCCAGTCGTGATGGCAAGCGGGCCGCTGATGCTACGGCGCAAATCGGCAGTGGTGTGAGCAGCGTGGCGCTCGACATCACGGAGCAGGCGAGCGTGGCGGCAGCGGCGAAACAGATCGAGCAGCAGTATGGCCAGCTCGATGTGCTGGCCAACAACTCCGCCATCCTGCTGGATCATTATCAGAGCCTGCTCGATCTCAAGCCCGAGGTGCTGCTGGAAACGCTGAACACGAATGTCGTGGGCACGCTGCGAGTCTGTCAGGCGTTTGCGCCGCTGCTCGCCAAATCCCATGCGCCGCGCATCATCAATGTCTCCAGCAGTGCAGGCCAGCTCGATGGCGAGCCGCAGGCCTGGGCCCCGGCCTACTGCATCAGCAAGACCGCGCTCAACATGCTAACCCAGCAGCTCACCGCCGCTTTGCCTGAAGTGATCGTGAACAGCATGTGCCCCGGCTGGTGCCAAACGGAGATGGGCGGCAGCGACGCCCCGCGCACACCTGACGAAGGTGCAGAAACGCTGACCTGGCTTGCCCTCGAAGCCCCGCCTGAACTGCGCGGAAAGTTCGTCAAAGACCTCATGGTCATTCCTTGGTGACGCCACTCGTCATCTCTGGAGGCTTGCGAGCTGCGAGGGCGTGAGAAATGTTGCGGCCTTCGCGGCATTGGTGCGGATCCACGCATTCACCTTCGTCGCCTGTGCGGGTGAGAGTGCCAGCTTTTCTGCGGCGGTGCCGCCGAGCTGTTTTTTCTGATCGCTCGCGGGTGCCGCGCGGTAACCAGCGATCGTGCCGATCTTGAGCCGCGAGGTCTTGGCGCTGGCGAGATCCGCTGCAGGCACAGAGACGGCATTCGCACATTCCACCTTTTCTGCTGCGGCGATCAACTGTGGCAGTGAAATCACCGCCGGATCATACCTGACCATCGTCACCTCGCGGCCCGCCATGAAACCGGCCTCGGTGGTGATCACGCCGTCGATTTGGCCCAGCGCCATCTCGCCGGTCCAGAAGCAGTACATGGCAAACACGGCCTGCTTCAGTTGCGGCGAGTTCTCAGCGGCCAGCAGCTTCAGGTAGGCGGGCACGGGCCGCTTTGTCTGCGTCAGCGTCGCGATCATGCGCGCCGCGATTCCGCCAGTATCCCACACCTGGTCTTTGCGTGGGATGATGTCTTCGCCCTGCGCATTGAGAAAGCGCACCACCTGGTAGTTCCACGTGGGTTCACCAAAGCGCTTCAGCACTTCCGCGTCTCTGCCCCCTTGGTTGTTGTGGATGAGCAGTGGAGTGAACTCTGTCTCGACCGCCTCCACCAGCAGCGGATTGGACATCACATCGCGGCCGAACTGCTTGCAGCCCGCGCAACCGGGGATCTCCTGAAACAAGGCAAACACAGGCTTGCCCGTCTGGGCGCTAGAGGTCAGCGCAGTTTCCAAAATGCGCCCCCAGCTCACCTTGCCTGCCTCCTCCGGCTGCGTCGTCGAGGCGGCGGTGAAGGACAACGGTGTCAGCATGAGCATAAGGGCGAAATAAGCGGGCTTCATGCCCATGAGAGGCGGAAGCCCGGCGATTATTTCACGAAAGACAAAGACTCGGCCCGCCAGCGTTTGAGGGTGCTGCGCAAGAAACGGCTGTGCTCCAGCACCTCGCCACCCAGTCGGAGTCTGCCAAGATCAAAAGCGAACTGCCGCATGGCCTGCCGAGCATGACGAGTCGCGCCATCCAGACTCAACGAGTGGCAAAGGGGAGGAATGAAACATTGTGTGCATGATCGTGCTGTGCGAATCGTTCACCGCAGAACGCCATGAAAACTCTGCTTCCTTTCTTCTGTCTTTTCGCGCTGTGCCTTTCACTTCACGCGGCACCACCCAACATCATCTTCATCCTCGCGGACGATCTCGGTCATGATGGCCTGAGCTGCTACGGCTCGGACGTGCGCAAGACACCGCACATCGACAAGCTTGCAGCATCCGGCACGCGCTTTGAGTTGTGCTACTCCGCGCCGCTGTGCGGCCCCTCGCGCTGTGTGCTCATGACGGGGCGCTACGCCTTCCGCACTGGCGGCATCGGCAATGGCTCCTGGCGTCCGGGTGGCCCCGGCGCGAAAGCGGCGGACGAGCAGCCCATGGCTAAACTGCTGAAGCAGGCAGGTTATGCCACGGGCGAATCCGGCAAATGGCGGCAGGTCGGCGAGACGCCGCGTGACTGGGGCTTTGACGAATACTGCACCG
The DNA here is from genome assembly GCA_025360015.1 of Verrucomicrobiota bacterium. Classification (GTDB taxonomy): domain Bacteria; phylum Verrucomicrobiota; class Verrucomicrobiia; order Verrucomicrobiales; family Verrucomicrobiaceae; genus Prosthecobacter. The sequence goes on from JANYCZ010000049.1 coordinate 35,749, forward strand.
ATCCCACGGCAGGCGGCTGGTACTGGAAGGGCAGCTACGAGAAGAATGGCGAGACCATCACCACTCCCAAGGAAGAGTACAACCCGGACATCATCCAGGCCTACAGCCTCGACTTCATCCAGCGGCACAAGGAGCACCCGTTCTTTCTCTATTACCCGATGCACCTCGTGCATGGCCCGATCCTGCGCACACCGGATTCACCGGCAGGCGCGGGCAAGGGCGCGGACTTCTACAATGACAACATCGCCTACATGGACAAGCAGGTGGGTGCGCTGGTGGCGGAGGTGGAAAAACTAGGTCTGCGCGAGAAGACGCTCATCCTCTTTGCCGGTGACAACGGCACGGCGCTGACTTACCCCAGCCCCATCGGCGGGCGCATGATCAACGGGAAAAAGGCCTCCATGCTGGAAGGCGGCGCGCGCGTGCCGTTCATCGCGAGCTGGCCCGGCGTGACGCCTGCTGGAAAGGTGAACAAGGATCTCGTCAACTTCACCGACATGCACGCAACGTTTCTGGATCTGGCCGGAGCCAAAGCGCCCGAGGGTGTCAAGTTCGACAGCGTCAGCATCGCGCCACAACTGCGCGGTGAAAAAGGCACGCCGCGTGAATGGGCCTACGTGCAGCTCGGGCCCAGGTGGTATGTGCGCAATCAGGGCTGGAAGCTCAATGAGCAGGGCGAACTCTTTGACATGAGCGACGCGCCCTTTGTGGAAAAGCCTGTGGCTCCAGCCGCCGATACCGAGGCCAGCAAAGCTGCGCGCACCCGCCTCACCGCCGTGCTCGCCGAGCTGAACCCCGCCGCTGGCAAGACCGATGGCGAGAAAGGTGACAGGCCCGGAAAAAAGAATCGGAAGAAGAAAAAGATGCAGGAATAGGCTGCTTTCTTTCTGCATCGTAACTCTCATTGAGTTCTGTCCATGAAACACTTCGGCCTGCTGCTCATCCTCGCCTCTGCAGGACTCACCTCCTCCCATGCTCAGCATGCGCAGCTCGCGCCCACCATGCTGCTCGGGCCTGCGGACTGGCGCTTTGAGCGGCTGCCGATGCCGCCGGGCTTTGCGCGCGACATTCCATGGACCGGCTATGAAGAGGCGCGGTTTTCGCCGGGCATGTTCAATAACAAAGCGGCCACGCACTTCAGCTATGCGCTCTCCATCTGCATCGATGGCACGCCGGAGATCGGGGCGAAGGAGCTGAAGGACTTCCTAGACAAATACTTCAAAGGCCTCAGCACCATGGTGGGACGCGGCAAAGGCATGCGGCCTGACCCGACGGTTTTTAACGCCGAGGTGAAACCGCGCGACAAGGCGGGCCTGTTCTCAGCAAAGGCGCCCTACATCGACACCTTCACGGATGGCCGCCAGCTCACGCTGAATCTGGAGATCGACGTGCGCCCGCAGCCTGCGATGAAAAAGACGCAGATCATCCTGCTCCTCTCCCCACAGGCCACCGATGCGGAAATCTGGAAGCAACTGCGCGAAGTCCGCGATACTGCGCATGCGCCTTGAGCCCTTGCCTTCTTATGAAACTCGTTACTTCACCGCGCCGATCAGCGTCTGCAGCCGCGACACCTGCGCTTTCAGCAGTGTGATCTCCGCCTCCATCTTCGCGCGCCATTCAGCCTCGGATGAATCTTCCACGACAGGAGCTGACGGGGCATGGGCGGAAAGGGTGGCGGCTTCGGCGCCTGTCACCTCGCCACAGAGCAGATGCATGAACTGCGCCACGCGCTGGCCCGGGCCGGCGGGGATGCACTGCACCAGCGGACCTTCGTTGTAGCCGATCAGCTCGGCCAGCGTGTTCTCCACGCTGGGCATGTCGGGAAATTCAAACAGTCGCTCGGTTCGCTGGCGCAGCTCGCCTGCGGTCTGGGATCCGCGCAGCAGCAGCATGCACAGCAGCGCCATGTGGGGGCGGTCCAGAGTGGGCAGCTTGCCCTTCAGATTGTGCCGGTACTTCAGTGTGCGACCACCGACGATGTTCACTTCAAAGACGTAGCCGTGGGATTTCATCGACTCCAGCGCGCGCAGCACGGTGCGCTCATCATACCGCACAATGGGGTCGCGGTTGGTGGTCTGATTGCACGCGGTGACCAGCGCGTTCAGCGTCATCGGATAATAGTCCGGCAGGGTGATTTCTTTTTCGATCAAACATCCCATCACCCGCGCGGCTTCAGGAGTGAGGGTGAACAGGATGGCGGAAGTAACGGATTCGGCGGACATGTGTATGGAGCTTGGCGGAGCGGCCCATCATCCACGGTTACTTCTTGCGTTCAACTCCCGGTCATGATTGGATTTTAAGGAAGGTGAAATTAAATGAATACATCTTACTTAGCGGCGTCGAATCCTATGTTATGAAAACGAAACTCATCCTCCTGTGCGGCGCAGTGTTCGCTGCTCTCTCACTCTCCTCCTGCGATATGTACGGGTATCCCGGCTATGGCTACGGAGGGTACGGTAACGGCTACGGCGGCTATGGTCGCAGCAGTTACTACAACAATAACTACTATGGAAGTTCACTCCTTGGACTAGGTGGTTACGGCGGCTACGGTGGTTATTCCAGACCCTACTCTTACAATAACTATTATAACAGAGGCTACTCCAGCCCGTTCCGCTCCTACGGCAACGTGGGCTATAACAGAGGCCACTATGGCAATTCCTTTTTGGGCAGCAATCTGTCGGGCTTCCGAGGCTTCAGCGGCAATTCTTTTGGCAACCATAACTTCGGCCACATTGGCGGGTCGCCCTTTAGCGGTGGTCACAGCTTCCTCGGCTCTTCATTCGCGCATGCCTCCCCTCACATGGGCGGTTCCTCCTTCGGAGGCCACAGCTTTGGTGGTGGTGGGCATAGCTTCGGTGGCGGCGGCCACAGCTTCGGCGGGGGCGGACACAGCTTCGGTGGTGGCGGCCATTCCTTTGGTGGCGGCGGCCATATGGGTGGCGGACACCATCATTGATCCGGCTTAACAGCTCCAGCATCTCTCTCGCAGCGCTCAAGGTTTCTTGAGCGCTGCTTTTTTGTGCGAAGCGTGATCCGGCTGGGACGAGGCTTGCCGCCCTTCTCAGCGCGGCACGTCTGCCACCGAAAGCATCTGCCACTCGCCTTCCGCGAGATCGCCGAGGGTGTAGGGGCCGAAGCGCTCGCGGTGCAGGTTTTCCACATGCCAGCCCTGGCTGGCGAACATGCGGCGCACCTGATGGTAACGGCCTTCGGTGATCGTGAGGCGGGCGGACTGGCTTGAGACGATTTCCAGTTTCGCCGGCAGGCAGGGCTTGTCCTCACTGCGGAGCATGAGATCGCCCTTGGCAAAGATGTCGATGAGCGAGGGATCGAGTTCGCGATCCACTCCGACGAGGTAGGTCTTTTCGATGTCGGATTTCGGCGAGGTGTAGCGATGCACGAGACTGCCGATGTCCGTAACGAGCAGCAGGCCGCTGGTGTCTTTGTCGAGACGGCCCACGCTCGTCACAGCAGGATTGCGCTCCGGCCAGTGGGAGGGCAGCAGTTCATAAATGTTCTGGCCTTCCTCCTCGCTGTGTGTGCAGGAGTAGCCCACAGGTTTGTACAGCATGGCGAGCAGGCCATCGGGGGCTTCGAGCGGTTCGTCATCGACGGTGATGAGTGCGGAGTCGACGCGTTGGTCGGAGCGTTTGACCACTTCGCCACTCAGCTTCACGCGGCCTTCTTTGACGAAGGCCATGGCCTCGCGGCGGGAGCAGTAACCGAGGGCGGAGAGGAGCTGATCGAGGCGGCGCATGTGGGGGGAAGGTGGCGGGTATTGTAGTACCGGCTTTAGCCGGTTCTGGGGGCGGGTGCTATGGGGACGTTCGCCCAGACCGGCTAAAGCCGGTACTACAATACTCACATTCAGTCGTCCCATTTTGCAACATAGTCGAGAATGGGATAGGCCTTCCACGCGAGGGTTGCGGCGTCTCTTCCTTTTTCTCGGAGATAGTCATGCGCGCTGGACCAGGGCCATTCGGTCCACTTGGCTGCGTGGCCGTGTTTTATGGGGTTGTGATGGATGTAGTTCACGGTGGTCCAGAAGTGGGATTCGCTGCGCATGGCGCGGTCTGTGAGACGATGCCAGCAGGTGCGGCCGCGGGTGTCGTCCTCGCCATTCCAGGTAAATGACATGCGGCCGTGGAGTTTGCCGAGGTGTGTGATGAGTGCGGGAAGGTCTGAGGTGGTCGCGAGAACGTGGTAGTGATTCGGGAGGACGCACCATGCGTGGATGATGGCGTGGAGTGATTCGAAGGTCTGCTGCAACTGCTTCACGAAGTCATCCATGCGTTCGATGGAGGTGCCGATGATGGGTGAATGCTCGTAGCATGTGCCAGTGATGAGATACTGGCTGGTCTGCTGGCCGGTGAAGTGGGGAGGGCCGTGCCAGGGGCGGTTCAGAAGTTTGCGGCGTTGCAGGACCTCTTCACGCATTTCCTGCGTCCATTTTCGCCAGGCGTACATGGAGGTGATTTCAGCGCGAGTGTCCGAGTCACGCAAGGCCGTATTGTAGTACCGCTTTTAAGCGGTTCTGGAAAGCGGGTGCTATGTGGACGTTCGCCCGGAACCGGCTAAAGCCGGTACTACAATACGCACGCAGGATATGCGGTGCTGGGAAGCGAAAGGTGACTATGCCCCAATCAGTTTGCGCGCTTCGGCGAGTGCAGCATCGACTTTGGCCACATCCTTGCCGCCGCCGCGGGCGAAGTCGGGTTTGCCGCCGCCTTTGCCGCCGATGATGGGGGCGATGGTCTGGATGATCTTGCCGGCCTGGACTTTGCCCTGATGCTCTTTGGCGACGCTGGCGATGAGAGCGACGCTGCCACCACCCGTTGCGGCGAGGACGACGATGCCGTTGAAGGTGCCTTTGAGGGCTTCGGCCACGCCGACGGCGTAGTCGGCATCCACATCACCGAGGTTGACGATGATGCTGTTGTTAATGATGGCTTTGGCGATGAGGTCTTTGGCCTTCAGTGAGGCCTCGCGCTGCTGCGCGGCTTTGAGAGCTTTTTCCAGTTCCTTCTGCTGCGTGAGGATTTGATCGAGCTTCTTCTCCAAATCGGCGGCGCCTTGGGCGCTGACTTTGCCAGCGAGAAGTTTGAGCAGCTCGGCATCCGCGCGGGCGGCGTTGTAAGCTTCGAGGCCGGCGATGGCTTCGATACGACGCACGCCGGAGGCGACGGCGCTTTCGCTGACGAGGCGGAAGAGGCCGATCTCGCCGGTGCTGCGGGTGTGGGTGCCGCCGCAGAGTTCCATGCTCCAGCCGTCGAGCTTGTTGCGCTGACCACCGATTTGAACGACGCGGACGAGGTCGCCGTATTTTTCGCCGAAGAGGGCCATGATGCCGTTGTTGGCCTTGGCTTCCACGAAGGGGACTTCGGTCCAGGAGACGGGATCGTTGGCGACGATGCGCTCGTTCACGAGACGCTCGATGTCGCTGATCTGCTGCGCGGTAAGCGCGGCGCTGTTGAAGTCGAAGGTGAGCTTGTCGGGAGTGACGCTGGAGCCTTTCTGCGTGGCTTCCTTGTTCACCACTTCATGCAGGGCCCAATGAAGGATGTGCGTCACGGTGTGGTGGCGCTCGATGGCATGACGACGCGGCGCATCGACGATGAGCTTCACGGTGGCATCAACGGCAGGAGCCTCGTCGCCTTCGAGGAAGTGCAGCCAGGTGTTGCCGACCTTGGTGGTGGAGCTGATCGGGTAAGTGTTCGCACCGAGGATGAGCTGGCCTGCATCGCCGACCTGCCCGCCCATCTCGGCGTAGCAGGTGGAGACATCGAGCACGACGGCGGTCTTGTCCTTCATCTCGACCACTTCGAGCACCTTCACATCCGCTTCGAGGGCGTCGTAACCGATGAACTTGGTAGGGGCCTTGGTTTCGATCTCGGAGACGGAGACGACTTGCTTGTTTTTCTTGCCAGCCTCGCGGGCGCGTTCGCGCTGCTCTTCCATGAGCTTGTCGAAACCTGCGGTGTCCACGGTCAAGCCGCGTTCGCGGGCAAGAAGCTCCGTGAGGTCGAGTGGGAAGCCGAAGGTGTCGAAAAGTTGGAAGGCATTAGCTCCAGAAATGACTGGAGCCCGTTTCAGCACACGACGTCGTGCATTTTCGCCTGATGAGCCAATATCAAAGATGAAGCTACGCTTCTCAGTGTCAGCGGGTATACTCTTGGAAGGAGGAAGCTCCTTCTGGTGCATTGCTCTGCCTCCTTTGATCGAAATCAATACTTCATTGTAATCGGGCAGATCAAAATCCTCCGGAGTCAACTCACATACGGCCTGATGATTCATCTCATCAAAAATGGCGAGGCCACGATCCAGCGTCCGATTGAACGCCTCTTCCTCCAGCTTCAGCACGCTCTTGATCTGCTCCTTCTTCGTGCGCACTTCAGGGAACACATCGCCCATCTGGGTGGCGAGGGTGTCGACGAGCTTGTAGAAGAAGGGTTCTTTGAATTCGAGGGTGCGGCCGTACTTCACGGCGCGGCGGAGGATACGGCGGAGGGTGTAGTTGCGGTCGGAGTTGCCGGGCTGGATGCCGTCGGCGATTGCGAAGCTGAGGGTGCGCAAATGGTCGGCGATGACGCGGAAGGCGACGTCGATTTTTTCCTGCTCGGTCACGGGGACGACGTGGCCCTGCTCATTGGCCTTGGGCAGGGTGCTGGCGTAGGTTTTGCCGGAGAGCTTGGTGAGCTCGTCGAAGATGGGCTTGAAGACGTCGGTGTCGTAGTTGCTGATCTTGGCGGTCTCGAAGTCGGTAAAGTTTTTGGTGCCCTGGATGATGGAGCAGACGCGCTCAAAGCCCATGCCAGTGTCCACGTGCTGTGCGGGCAGCGGGACGAAGGTGCCATCCGGATTGGCGTTGTATTGAATGAAGACGTTGTTCCAGATCTCGATGCAGCTGGCGTCGCTGCCGTTCACAAGGAGGGCACCGGCGCGCTGGCGGTCTTCGCCGAGGTTCGGAGCGCCGGGGGTGAGGTCGATGTGGATCTCGGTGCAGGGGCCGCAGGGGCCGGTGTCGCCCATCATCCAGAAGTTGTCCTTCTTGTTGCCGTTGACGATGTGGATGTCGGGATCGAGGCCGATGCTGCGGAACTTCTCGGCCCAGATGTCCCAGGCTTCCTGGTCGCGCTCAGCGGGGTCGCCTTGGCCGGGCTGGTAGATGGTGGCGAAGACGCGGGTGGGCGGGAACTTCCAGCGCTCGATCACGAGCTCCCAGGCCCAGGAGATGGCTTCTTTTTTGAAGTAGTCGCCAAAGGACCAGTTGCCCAGCATTTCGAAAAGCGTGTGGTGATAGGTGTCCAGGCCGACGTCTTCGAGGTCGTTGTGCTTGCCACCGGCGCGGATGCACTTCTGGGTGTCCGCCGCACGGGTGGGCAGGCCTTTGTGCAGCACGCCGGGCCAGGTGTCCACGTCCGCGCTGCGCTCGCCGAGGAAGATGGGCACGAACTGGTTCATGCCGGCATTGGTGAAAATGCGCGCGCCGTCCCGGCTGGTGTAGCCCACGTTGTCACTGGGGACGATGGTGTGCTGCTTCTCCTTGAAGAAATCGAGGAAGCTCTGGCGGATCTGGGCGGCGGTGGGGACGGCGGACATGATTGGCTGGGGAAAAGGGAGCGCGGATGGTAGCGGGAGGACGGCGAAGGTAAAGGCGGGGTTTTAAGGGCCGGTGGTCCGTGGTGGTCTTTGAGGATGAAGCCAGACCATCCATGGAGGGCGTGCCGCCACCTCGCTTCCGCTCCGGGCATGGAGAATGCCGCTCGCTGTCAAGATCGGGCCGCCAGACGCGTATCTGACTGGTGATCCGCCCCCTCATCACTTTTCTTTTTGTCTCTTCCGCCTTCGCGGAGCCAGCGCCGCGTCCCATCCAATTCTCCAAGGAGATCCGGCCCATCCTGAGTGAGAACTGCTTTTTCTGCCACGGCCCGGATGAAAAGAAGCGCGAGGCGGGCCTGCGCCTGGATGAGGAAACCAGTGCCAAAAAGGACCATGACGGCACCATCGCCGTGGTGCCGGGACATCCCGAAAAGAGCGCGCTGCTGGAGCGCATTGTAACCAAGGACCCCGATGAGGTCATGCCGCCGCCGAAGCAGCACAAGACCATCTCCCCCGCGCAGATCACGCTCCTGACCGAATGGATCAAGCAGGGCGCGCCCTGGGGAAAACACTGGAGCTATGAGAAGGTCGTCAAACCGGCTGTGCCTGCGGGGACCGCGCAGCCAGTAGATGCATTCTTGATCCAGCGCCTCAAGCAGGAAGGGCTCAAGTATTCGCCGCAGGCCGATACCGCCACGCTGATCCGCCGTGTCGCGCTTGATCTGACCGGGCTGCCGCCCACTCTCGAAGAGTTGGAGGCATTGGCGAAGCAGCCCTATGACACAGTGGTAGAGCATTACCTAGCCAGTCCCGCCTACGGCGAGCACTGGGCACGGCAGTGGCTGGATCTCGCGCGCTATGCGGACAGCTCCGGCTATCCGAGCGACCAGCCACGCGAGATCTGGGCCTACCGCGACTGGGTGGTGCGCGCATTGAATACGAACATGCCGTTTGACCAGTTCACCATCGAGCAAAACGCGGGCGATCTGCTGCCCAAGCCGACGGACGACCAGCTCATCGCCACCGCATTCCATCGCAACACGATGACGCAAAATGAAGGCGGCACCGATGACGAAGAATTCCGCAACGCCGCCATCATCGACCGCGTAAACACCACCTTCGCCGTGTGGATGGGCACCACGATGGCCTGCGCGCAGTGCCACACGCACAAGTTTGATCCCATCACGATCAACGAGTACTTCCAGTTCTACGCCTTCCTCAATCAAAGCGCTGACAGCGACAAGAAAGACGAAGTGCCGCTGCACAGCTTTGACACACCGGAGCTGATCCAGCAGCGCGCGCAGTTGAAAAGGGAGATTGATGAGCTTGAGAAAAAATTCACAGCCCCTGCTCCGGCATGGCTCGCCGGGCTCGATGTGTGGGACCAGGGCTTTGCCCGTGATCTGGGCTGGCAGACACCCCAGCCCGCCAAAGTGACCACGCAGTCGAAACAAAACGCCACCATCGCCCCGGGCGGCACGGTTTCGATTCCCAAAAACAGCGATACGGACAGCTACACCGTCGAGCTGCCCGCCACGGGAGACAAGCTCAGCGCGCTGCGCCTTGAAACGATGCCCGCCGCCGGTTTCGGCAACTTCGTCATCACGGATGTGAAGGCGGAAGTCGTACCACCTGATGGGAAGCAGGCACCGCAGGCGCGCTATGTGCGCATCGAGCTGCCCGGGGAGAAGAAGATGCTCCAGCTTGCGGAGGTGCAGGTTTTCAACGGCAGTGAAAACATCGCGCCCGCCGGTGTCGCCACCCAAAGCAGCCTCTACACCAATGCTGCCGCCAAGCGCGCCATTGATGGCAACACCGAAGGCGATTACGCTAAAAGCAGCGTGGCCCACACCGCTGGCACTGACAACGATCCCTGGTGGGAGGTGGATTTAAAAGCGGCCAAATCGGTGGACCGCGTCGTCGTGTGGAATCGCACAGATGGTGGCGTGGGCCGTCGTCTCGATGGCTTCCGCGTCGTGCTGCTAGATGACAAACGCCAGACCGTGTGGAAGAGCGACCCGACTCCTGCGCCCGAGAAAGACAAGACCTTTGCCATCAGCGGTCCAGTGGCTGTGAGCTTCACCACGGCGCTGGCGGATTTTGAGCAGGACGGTTTCACCGCCGCCTCCGTCTTGAAGCCGAAGAACAAAAAGCAGCAGGGCTGGGCTGTCGCCGGTGCCACCGACAAGCCGCATACACTCACCCTGCTGGCCGCTTCGCCGGTGGTGATTCCCGCAGGTGCCAGACTGCGCATCACGCTCACGCAAAACAGTGAGCACAAGCAGCACACACTCGGCAGCTTTCGCCTCAGCTACACGGGAGATGCGCGGGTGCAGCAGGTGACCAAGGTACCGCAGAATGTGGTGGCCGCACTCGCCCAGGCGAAGGACAAACGCACGCCCGCGCAGCAGCAGACCGTGGTGGAGTATTTCGTCCGTAATGTGGCCAAAGCATCCGCCACGGAACGCACGCGTCTTGCCGCCGCCAGCAAAGAACTCGCCGCCCTCAAGCCGGTCACCGTGCCGATCATGCGTGATCTCGAACCAAAGCAGCGCCGGGTCACGAAGATCCAACTGCGCGGCAACTGGCAGGCGCTGGGGGATGAAGTCAGCGAAGCCACGCCTGCGGTTTTCAATTCGCTGCCTGCCGATGCCCCGCGCAACCGCCTCACGATGGCCCGCTGGCTTGTCAGCCGTGACAATCCACTCACCGCACGCGTGACGGTGAACCGCCTGTGGGAGAGCATTTTCGGCACCGGCATTGTGCGCAGCAGCGAGGAGTTCGGCAGCCAGGGAGATCTGCCATTTCATCCCGAGCTGCTCGACTGGCTCGCCGCCGAATTGATGGACAGCGGCTGGGACATCAAGCACATGCTCAAGCTGCTGCTCACCAGCGCGGCGTATCAGCAGAGCACCAAGACCACGCCGGAACTCAATGAACGCGATCCCGACAACCGCCTGCTAGCGCGCGGCCCGCGCTTCCGTCCTACCGGCGAGCTGCTGCGAGATCAGGCACTCGCCGTCAGCGGCCTGCTCAGCGCCAAAATGTATGGTGCGCCCGTGCGCCCCATGACGCCGAATCTCGGCCTCACCACCGCCTTTGGCCGCAGCAATGACTGGACCGTGAGCACAGGGGAGGACGGACACCGCCGCAGCCTTTACACCGAAGTGCGCCGCAACAGTCCCTACGCCAGCTTCACCACCTTCGACGCCGGCAACCGCGAAGTCTGCCTGATCCGCCGCAGCCGCACCAACACGCCGCTGCAGGCCTTCGTGACGCTGAATGATCCCGTCTTCATCGAGACGAATCAAGCCATGGCCCGCCGCCTCGTCACTGAGGCCAAAGCCACGCCCGAGCGCCTTGCCCTGCTCTTCAAACTCTGCCTCTCCCGCGCACCGAATGCGCATGAAGCATCCTCGCTGACGCAGCTCTACACCGAAACGCTCACCACCTACCGCGCCGACTCGGCGGATGCCACCAAGATGGCCACCGATCCCCTCGGCCCTGCGCCCAAAGACGCTGACGTCGCCGAACTCGCGGCGTGGACGACCATCGCCAATGTGGTGATGAACTTGGATGAGTTTTTGATGCGGAGATGAATCGTCCGGCTAAATCGTCGATTGCTCTTTGTTTGCCAGAGACCATGTTTTATTATGACCATCGCACTCGAACAGATCCGGCAGATGCCAGTAGTGCAGCGCATTCAATTGGTGGAGGACATCTGGGACACAATGGTGGCTGAAGATGTGGATTTTCCAATGAGCAGCGCACAGCTCACGGAACTGGACGCACGCCGTGCCGCAATGATGGCTGATCCATCCATTGGAATCCCATGGGCGGAAGCGAAAGCGCGACTCCTGGCTGGAAATTGAGCCATGAAGACATCGGTCCTCTCACCCTGCGCGTTAGGTGACGCTGATGATGCGCGGCGTTGGTATGAGAGCTGTGAGCCAGGCCTGGGCTCAGAGTTTGTTCGCGCTTTGGAGGAGTGCCTGTCCCGAATCGAGGCTGATCCCGAACTCTACCGAATCGTGCTGGCCCCGTATCGCTAAGTGCTCATGCGCAGGTTCCCTTTTCAGATCATTTATGAAGTCCGTGAAGACTGTCTTTGGATCCTCGCGGTTTATCACGCGAAACGAGATTCAGCCCAGTTGCGCAAAAGGATGACCGGACCTTGAACGTATCTTTCTGCACATGAACCCCATCACTCACGACACCCTTCAGCTCAAGACGCGCCGTCAGTTCCTCGGCAACGCGGGGCAGTTCAGCCTTGGGGCCATCGCCATGCAGGCGCTGCAGCAGAAGGCGGGAGCCAGTGCTGCGGCGGACAATCCGCTCGCGCCGAAGAAGTCGCAGTTTGCACCGAAGGCCAAGCGCGTGATCTACCTGCACATGTCGGGAGCGCCGCCGCATCTCGACCTGTTTGACTACAAACCGGAGCTGGTGAAGCGCAGCGGGCAGGACTGCCCTGACTCGATCCTCAAAGGCCGCCGCTTTGCCTTCACCACCGGGGTGCCAAAGCTCATGGGCACACCGCGTACCTTTGCGCGCTATGGCAAAGGCGGGATCACGATGAGCGATGCCTGCCCGAACTTCCACACCATCGCCGATGAGATGTGCATGATCCGCTCGATGAACACAGATCAGTTCAATCATGCGCCGGCGGAGCTGCTGCTCTTCACCGGGCATGCGCGGCAGGGGCGTCCCTCCATGGGTTCGTGGGCCACGTATGGACTCGGCACGGAGAATCAGGATCTTCCCGGCTTCGTCGCACTCATCTCCAGCGGCACGCAGCCCAGCGGCGGCCAGGGCTGCTGGGGCAGCGGCTTCATTCCCAGCGTGTATCAGGGCGTGCAGTGCCGCAGCAAAGGCGATCCCGTTCTGTTTGTGAGCGATCCCGCCGGCATGAACCGCACCATGCGCCGCAAGACGCTGGATGCGCTGCAGGATCTCAATCAGCAGCAGGTCGCCGAATTTGGCCATCCCGAGACCGTCACACGCATCGCGCAATATGAACTCGCCTTTCGCATGCAGACCAGCGTGCCTGAGGTGATGGACATCTCGAAAGAGCCGAAAGAGGTCATTGAAGCCTATGGCGCGAAACCCGGGGAGGCGAGCTTTGCCAACAACTGCCTGCTCGCGCGGCGGCTCATTGAAAAGGGCGTGCGCTTTGTGAATCTCTTCGACTGGGGCTGGGACTTCCACGGTACCAGTGAAGGCAGCGGCATCACCACAGGCCTCACGAACAAAATGGCCGCGACCGACAAGCCCGTGGCCGCGCTCATTAAAGACCTCAGACAGCGCGGCCTGTTGGACGACACCCTCGTCATCTGGGGCGGTGAATTTGGCCGCACCCCCTTCCGCGAAGGCCGCACCGCCGCCAGCCAGGTGCTCGGTCGCGATCACTACCCCGACTGCTTCTCACTCTTCATGGCCGGCGGTGGAGTGAAGGGCGGCTTTGAATACGGCAGCACGGACGAGCTCGGTTTCGGCGTCACTGAAAACAAAGTCCACGTGCACGACTTCCAAGCCACGGTGATGCACCTGCTCGGCTTTGATCACGAGCGTCTGACGTATCGTTTCCAAGGCCGCGACTATCGACTGACGGACATCCACGGGCATGTGGTGAAGGACCTACTGGCGTAGGCTGGGGTTCGTGCGACTGCCCGGACCGCTCAGCGGACTGAGCGGACCACGAGCCGCCTACTTCATGGGATGCTGCTTCAGCAGCTCATCCGTGGTGTAGAGCATCATGCGACCGGGGTTGGCGTCGCGGACGGCTTTGACTTCGGGGGCGGTGATGGGTTCGGCTTTGTTGCCAAAATGGTTGCGGACGAAGGTGAGGACGCTGGCGATTTCCTCGTCTTTGAGCATGCCGCCGAAGGGGGTCATGGGGACTTGGCCGTTGTATTCTTTGTCGCCGACTTTGAGGGGGCCCATGAGACCGTACATGGCGATCTTGATGAGGCGGTCGCGATCCGTGGTGACCCAGGGGCTGTTGACGATGCTGGGGAAGGCGGGGTCAATACCGGCGCCATTCGGCTGATGGCAGGTGACGCAGTGGCCTTCGCGGAAGTAGATTTCCTGACCGAGCTTGAACTGCTTCTTGGCGGCGTCGCTGAGGTGGGCGGGCGGCGGGATGACGGGATGCTCGGGCTTCACGATTTCTGCGATGCCGGCGAGGCGGTCGGCAGCGGTTTTGATAGCGGCCTTATTCCAGTCGTCCTGCGGGAGCTTAGCAGCGATGGCGACGATGTTTTTCGCGGCAGGAATGTTTGGCAGCCAAGAGGCGGCAACGACGGCTTCGAGGCGCACGCGACCGTGTTCGTCAGCGGCGGCTTTTTCGAGGAGGGCGACGCTGTCGGCGATGCGGTGGGTGTTGTAGCGCAGCACACGCACGGCGGCGGCACGGGCGTGGAAGTCGGGGGAGGCGAGCATCTCGCGCAGCAGACCTTCATCGGCCTGGTTCAGGCCCCAGGTGACCCAGAGGGCTTCGAGCTTGGCATGCACATCCTTCTGCTCGGCGGCCCAGGTCTTGATGGCGGGCAGCACTTCTTTGACGTCGCGGCCGTTCAGCTCGCGGCGGGCGCGGTAGCGGGTGCGGAGTTCGGGTTCCTTCAGGTCTTCGAAGAGCGTGGCGAGCGGAGCCCCGGCGACGGGCACGGGCTTCACCAGCGGACGGCCCGGGTAGGTAATGCGGTAGATGCGGCCATGCACGTGGTCGCGCAAGGGGTCACGGGCGTTGTGCTGCATGTGGCCGATGAGAACGTTGTGCCAGTCGATGACGTAGAGCGAGCCATCCGGGGCGAATTCGAGATCGACGGGGCGGAAGTTGCCGTCGGTGCTGACGAGCAGATCCTGCCGGTGCGCGGTCTTCCAGCCGGTGCCGCTGTCTTCGATCTTCACCTGCTTGATGCCGAGGAAACCGATGGCATTGCAGTAAATGAGGTCGCCCTGCACTTCGTCGGGGAAGTGGCGGGAGGAGACGATCTCCAGGCCGCTGGTGGGGCGCACTTTGTGGCCGTCCGGCACGAGGTCGGCGGTGGACGGTGTCTTGCTGCCAAAGGTGGGCTTCACTTCGACAGGCAGGGCCCAGTTCATGGTGGTGCCGGAGGTGTGCAGGAGGAAATCCTGGCCCCACTGGTCAAAGACGAAGCCCCAAGGATTCGGGATGCTCATTTGGATGGTGCGCTCCAGCATGCCGCGCTGCGGGCTGTAACGGAAGAAGCCGCCATCGACGCAGCGCACGGGGCCGTAGGGTGTCTCGATATTGGAGTGGAGGAACACGCCCTCGCACATCATGAAGGCACCGCTGGGATCCGCGGCGAAGGCACTGATGGCGTGGTGGGTGTCGTGCGTGTCAAAGCCGCCGAGGACGATCTCCATGCTGTCGGCGTGGTCGTCGCCATTCGTGTCGCGGATGAGCATGAGGTTGGGCTCCTGGGTCACATAGACGCCTTCCGGGGCGAATTCGATGCCGATGGGCAGGTGCAGCTTGTCGGCGAAGATGATTTCCTTGTCCGCTTTGCCGTCGTTGTTGGTGTCTTCGTAGATGAGGATCTTGTCATCCGGCATGGCATCGCCGGGTTTGTAGTGCGGGTAGGTCGGCATGGTGGCGACCCACAGGCGGCCTTTGTTGTCGAAGGACATCTGCATGGGGTTCGCGAGATTCGGGAACTCTTTTTCCGAGGCAAACATCTCCACCTTGTAGCCTTCTGGCACCTTGAGGGACTTCAGGGCGTCCTCGCCATACAGGTACGTCTCGCTGCCGTTCTTGACGCTCGGCACGTAGTTCGTCGGCACAGGTGGCAGGGCGTGAGTCTTGCTGTCGTCGACTTTAAGATCTGTGGTTTTACCGGTGGCGACGGAATGGATCAGGCCATCGCGCAGCGCGGTCATCTCGCGGCTCTTCTGCACTTCATCGGGGTAATTCTGCGGACCGTAGGGATTGTAGCGGCGGCCGTGGGCATGGACACCGTTGAGGATGTTGTAGTCGGTATTCCAGAACCAGTCCTTCTCCTTCACCGCTTCATGCACCAGCTTGGGATCGGCCTTCGACTCGCGGCTCGCGTGCCCATACAGGCCGGTGGCGAGCAGCTTGCCAATTTCCTCATAGCCTTTCTCCGTCGGGATGAAGCCACCCGTGGTGAAGAACTCGCCGCCCTTGGCCTCAAGCTCCTGCGTGGGGGTGAAAAGATCGATGTAGGTCAGGCCGTGCTTTTTGGCGACCTTCTCAATGGAACTCGCATAGAGCAGCAGGTTCGCGTTCTCGATATCGCCCTTCGGCAGATCGCGTTTCGCGCTTTGGTTTTCGTAGGCGATGGGGCTGACGAGCACGACGCGAGGTGCGGCCTTGCCGTTGTAAGCTTTGCTCAATGTGTGGACGACCCAGGCATCCAGTTCAGCTTCGAAATTGCCGACCTTGGAGGGGCCGTCGAAGGATTCGTTGTAACCGAAGAAGCCGACGATGGTGTCCGCCTGCAGATGCGTGAGCCACTGGTCCGGCGTGGCGTAGAAGCCCTGACCGTTGTGGATGGACTTATCAGGGTGAAACTTGTTCGCGCCGGGGAAGGCCCACTGGGATGCGCGGGAGGGGTGCGGGCGAAAACCGGGGGTGTCGCCCACATGGCCCATGTTGCGGAAAAAGAGATCGCGGTCCGGGTAGCGGAGCTGCAGCTCGGTCTCGATGCGGCTGTACCACGTGTCACGCTCGGCAAGGCCATTGCCGATGAGCACGATGTGCTCGCCCTTGCTTGGCGGTGCCACGGCTTGCGGGCGTGCGGAGGTGGCGGCTGCGGGTTCCACACTCGGTTGATGCGGAGGCTTGGCTTCTTCGGGCTTTTTCGTGTCGGTCTTGACCGCTGCCTGTTTCGCTTTGTCATCCGGCGTCCCCATGGTCGGGCTGCGGCCGGTGGCAAAGTCGCCGGGCTTCAGATTGCGCTCCTTGAAGTAGGCCGAGTCTTTGATGAAGCCGAAGGCGGTGGGTTTGTAGGGGTCGATGAAAGCGACATCCGCCTTGGCTGCGACAGGCAGCTTCAGCAGGGAGTAGGCCGCATTGACGATGAGGCGGCGCAGATTCTCGTCCGTGAAGTCCAGCGAGGCACCCATGGTGGTGCAGAAGGAGCGACCCTTGGTGCTGCCGTCCGGGGCGGTGTATTCGTGCAGCCAGGCGATGGGCTGCATGGGCTCGTTTTTCGCGCCGGCCACGTTCTTGGATTTCGGATCGAGCGTCTCGGTGACGGCACCGCGCAGCAGGATCGTTTCGTTTTCCGGCTTCACATCCGGCGCGCCATAGACATCCGTGGTGCAGAAGATCTCGCCGACACCGCGCAGGATTTCATTCTTGCCGTTGGCTTCCACGACCACACTGCGGGTGCCTTCCTTTTTGTGCGAGCCGTGGTGGCTGACCCATTTCTCCCCGAGGATTTTCAGGCCAAATTCGCCCCACTTGAAATCACCCGTTTTGGCATTGCCAGTGAAGGCATGCGTGGCGGTGCGGAAGCCGATCACCGGCTTGCCGGAGTTCAGAAATTTGGCGAAGTGCGCGAGGCTCTCGTCCGGGAGCTGGCGAAAGCGCGTACCGATGATGAGCAGGTCCGCATCATCCAGCATCTCGGTGCCGCGGATGTTCTTCTGGTTGTTGGGGTCGATGTAGCCCGCCTTTTCGTCTGTGGAGAACAGCACGATGCAGTTGAAGCCATGCTTCTTGGCCAGGATCTTCGCCAGCATGGGCATGCTCTCTTCCGTGTGATATTCCTCATCACCCGCCACGAGGACGATCTTTTTGCCGCCACCGGCACCACCCGGATTGGCGGAGATTTCGAGGTATTCCTGCGCGTGCGCAGATGCGACCGAGCCAAGCAGGGCGAGGGTGAAAAGAAGATGCTTCATGGGTTGGAAAAAAACAGGCGGGGGATGTTTATACCGCATAGCGCGGTAAAACCGGACAATAAAAATGTGCGAGAGGACTGAGATGGATTGCTGGGGCAAGTGATATGCCGTGTTCGCCGCGGATCAACGCGATAGCTTTGGAGTGCGGTCGCGAAGATGCACGGCGCAAGCTTGCATCGGAGCTACCGCTTTCGGGGGGTGCAGAACGTTCTTCGTCCTGAACCCGCCATCCGGCCTGCGAAAGCGGCGTCGCGCCCAGGCTTGCCGCGCGCACTCCAAGACGCTGTCGCGCTCGCGTGCATGGGTCAAGCCAGAGCAGCCAATGACTTTGCAGGCTTCAAATGTCGTTCGGAAGTCTCATGGGGGACGTCCGATTCTGCCGCAGAGGAGCGGAGAGGTAGAGGGCACAAAGAATGGATTCAATCTCCGCCACCTCTGCACCTTTGCCCCTCTGCGGCAAACCGAACACCACCCAGCGCATCCTCGCCGAGCCAGTGCGCTCTGCTCTTCCTCAATTCTATTTTCAGCTTGCCTATCTCAACACTCGCGCAATCTCCGCCTCGGTCCGCACGTTTCATGAGGTGCCATGACAACCCCCGCCTTCCTCAATGTCTCCCGCCGCCAGTTCTTCCGGCAGTCCGGCCTGGGGCTGAGCTCGGTCGCGCTGGGGTCGATGCTCGCGCGTGATCTCCCGGCAGCAGCCGGAATAGCAGGGCCACGACCACACTTTGCGCCGAAGGCGAAGCACATTATCTACCTGCACATGATCGGCGCGCCTTCGCAGCTCGATCTCTTCGACTACAAGCCGCTGCTGCAGAAAATGGACGGCCAGACCTGCCCGGAGGAGCTGACGAAGGGCAAGCGCTTTGCCTTCATCGGCAGTGAGATGAAGCTGGCGGGCACCGAATTCAAATTCCAGCGCCATGGCCAGAGCGGCTTGGAGCTCAGCGAGCTGCTGCCGCATCTGGGCACTGTGGCGGATGACATCTGTGTGGTGAAGTCCCTGCACACCAACGAGATCAATCACGCCCCGGCCCAGATGTTTCTGCACACCGGCTTTGGCCAGGGCGGCCGCCCCAGCCTCGGCGCATGGGTCACCTACGGCCTCGGCACCGAGAACCGCGATCTGCCCGCCTACGTGGTGCTCCAGTCCGGCCCTCCTGGCGGCGCAGGCTCCACGCTCTGGAGCACCGGCTTCCTGCCCAGCGTGTACCAGGGCATCCCGTTTCGCGGCAGCGGCGAGCCGGTGCTCTTTCTCGGCAATCCGCCGGGACAGAGCACCACCGACCGCCGCCATGTGCTGGATGCAGTGAAAGCCCTCAATGAGCAGCAGCTCGACGTGGTGGGAGATCCCGAAATCGCCACGCGCATCAGCCAGTATGAAATGGCTTACCGCATGCAGACCAGCGTGCCGGAGCTGATGGACATCACCCACGAGAACAAGGCCACGCTGGACATGTACAGCGCGCAGCCCGGCAAGGCCTCCTTTGCCAACAACTGCCTGCTCGCGCGCCGCCTGATCGAGCGCGGGGTGCGCATGGTGCAGCTGTTTGATTCCGACTGGGACCACCACGGTGGCCTCAAGCAGCGCCTCACCGCCAAAGCCAAGGACGTGGACCAGCCCATGGCCGCGCTGGTGCGCGACCTCAAGCAACGCGGCCTGCTCGATGAAACCCTCGTGATCTGGGGCGGCGAATTTGGCCGCACCCCGCTGCGCCAGGGCGCCAATCAGGATGGCACCAAGACCTCCCCCGGACGCGACCACCACAAAGACGCCTACACCATGTGGATGGCCGGCGGCGGCACCAAGCCCGGCACAGTCTATGGCAAGACCGACGACTTCGGTTTCAACATCGCCGAAAACGGAGTCCACACCCACGACCTCAACGCCACCGTGCTGAACCTCCTCGGCCTCAACCACGAACGCCTCACCTTCCGCTATCAGGGCCGCGACTTCCGACTGACGGACGTGCATGGGGAGCTGGTGCCGGGGATTTTGGGGTGAACAACGCCCACAAGACGCGCAGGCCTCGCTGCTTTGCAACAAGCCCCCTTGACCCAGCGTCAAGTTAAGTTTACACGTGAGGCGAACAATCAACCCGCCTGCTTTGCTTCAACCCGGTTCATATGAAGTCCTGATCTTCCGACATTCCTCGGACCAGAGCCCCTATCTCGACTGGCTGGAAGTGCTGGACTGGAAGATGCAGGAACGCATTTCGGCGCGGGTGGCCCGGATGAAAAAGGGCCAGTTTGGCGACTGCAAAGCCATCGACCGGAGTTTGTACGAGCTCCGGCTGTTTTTCGGCCCGGGTTATCGAGTTTACTTTGGCGAGCACAAGGGCAAGACCGTCATCCTCCTCGCCGGAGGAGACAAGTCCACGCAAAGCAAAGACATCAAACGAGCCAGGGAATACTGGAAAACGTATCAGGAGGACCATCCATGAAAGCACCCAAGAAAAGCAGCACGATCTCTCTCGATGAAGTGAGACTGAAGCACTTGAGCGATCCCAAGCGGGCCCGATATGCCATGAAACTGGCGCTCGAAGAATTCGAGCAGGACAACGATGTGGACATGCTGCTGGATACCCTGCGCCTCGTCGCCCAGGCCCAGGGCGGGCTGGCCTCGCTGGCTCGCAAGACAGACGTCAGCCGCCAGGCGCTCCACGAAGCGCTTTCGCCGCAGGGAAATCCCCGCCTGCGCACCTTTCAGAATGTGCTGGGTTCTCTCGGGCTGCGCATGACGGTCAAGCCCGTGCGTCCAGCAGCGAAGAAAGCAGTCCGGTCTGCCGCTTGAGCGGGCCCCGGGGAAGTAGGCGGAGATGAGTTGAAGGCCCCGTGTTCAAATACGCAGCACTATTCTTTGAATCTCGAAATCGAGGCCGGAGTTCAATCCATACTATGAAAACTTCATCCATCTCTCTAATTCCCCTGGCCGTGCTGGCGTTTGCCTAGCCAGCCACGGCCCAGAAGCCGGCGGAAACCATCTTGCCAGCGATCATTCCGTCGAGCCAGACCCACGTAAAAGCTCAGAGTGCCTCCACCACTCCCAGCGCTGGCGCGCTTTCCACCGTGCGTGCTGCGGGCGTGGTTGTCAATCCCACGCCTACCCGCCCCGCGGTCAGCCCCCCGCACGCCACCGTTTTCTCTGAAAACAGCAGCCCCAAGCGTGATCAAACCGTGAACTACTACCTCCCGGTCGGAGCCATCTCTCCCCGGTCTGGGCTGCGCACCTACCCTGGCCATACAGCAGCGACCATCACGAACGGTGCCACACGGGCCTCCAGCGGCATGCACGCAGGCAGCACGGCGGCCACGCTGGCCGGAAGCAATGGATCGAGAGCGAGCCGGCCCTCGACCCGAGCGCCCACGGTACGCACCCGCTAAGATGATTAGCGGAGCAGTTAAGAAGAAGTTTTGTTGCGGAAATGGCGGTACCACGTGCCTCAAATAAAGGAGCAGACAGAGCAGCGCTGCTTTTCGACTCTCACGTTAACATGAACTGCGGATTGCTCGCAGTTCCCACACCAGCGCGCGGCTGGTGCCTTTGCGTCGGATCAGTCCGATCTCCTCTTCCAGCCTGCGCGTCCATTCCGGACAGGGCCGCTCATAGGGCAGGGCGAGGGTTTCGCGCAGTTCAATCCACGTTGCGCCCTGGCGTTTCCGTTTCAGGTGCTGCTGGATGGCGGCTTTGAACTCGGTGTATTGCATGGGGGAGTTTGGACGGCTTGAAGCTCAGCCGCTGGGTCAAGCGGCGCAAGAGGGACTTTGGGAAGCACTATACGTTTGGAATCTTCTGCCGCAGACCACGTGTCATCTTGAGAGCCGCTCGAAGCATCCAATAACCAAATAGATACACATGAGGGAAAAGAAGGACTGGGCCGACACCGCAAGCCAATACATCACGGGTCGCTTCTTCTTGGGATATTTTCTGCCGCCAGCAGCATATGCGATGCCGCTTCTGAGCGCCGAAAAGACGCACCAAGCTAACCACAAGCCGAGGGCGAGAATCAGGAGTGCTGCGAGAAGTGTGGCTGCAATGCTCATGTGGCTAACGACCACAAGTTCAGCCACCGTGCGAACCGGCGCAAGAAAGACCTCTGCCCAGCTCTCACCACGTCCAGAGTGGTTGGTCAGCTGTTGCAGTCATTGATGAATTGTGTCTGGTACGATTGGAATCTCGCCGGCCATGAACTGATTGAGACCGTGCCATGCAGCGGTGCTAACGGGCAGCAAGAAAGGAAGAAACTCATCGGCAGAAAGATCGGAATGGCTCCAGATGGTCTGAATGCCCTCCAAGAGGCCGATGGTCGCGAACTCTCGTGTGTCGTGGTCGCCGTCGGTATGAAGGCGCTCGATGAACGCCACGATGGTGGGGAACTCGGCGCGCTGTTGGGAGCGATGCAGCGTCAGAACGTATTCCGCGAACGCGCCAGCATGAATGTAAAGCAAGTCATCGCCATGGCTGGCGCAGGACTCAATGAAGGCTTGCCTGAACGACGGACAGGCTTCCAGCCAGAGTGCGGCGATGTCAGATTTTGTTATCACGGTACGACGCCATCAATGGCAAAGAACTGCGCCAGAGCAGCTCCTTCGCGCACGCTCTTGGCGTGGCGATACTCGTCAGAATGGAAGAACTGTTTGGCGGCTTCGAAGGTGGGGAATTCGAGAATGACCACGCGGTGGGTTTCTTCCGGTCCTTCGAGGGTCACGGACTCGCCGCCACGCGCGATGAAACGGCCGCCGTATTGAGCGATGATGCCGGGAGTCAGCTTCATGTACTCCGAGTAACGCGGCCAGTCGGTGACCTGCACGCGTCCGATGATGTAGGCTGCCATGGACTCAGATTTCGAGGGTTCGTGCAAGCGGGCGCTTGCAGCTTGTTATAAAGAGCTCTCAGGCGAGCCAAGTGACAGTGCGCACGAGATGACTGAGGGATTGTAAACTGAAAACTGAGAATTGAAAATTGGTCGGAGGGGCAGTCAGGAGTGAGTGCCTCCCTTCCATCACACCAAGTCCGCACGCGTAAACGCAGCCACCACCGGGTAGCCTTTGCTCTCGATGGCTTCACGTCCGCCTTCGGAGCGATCGACGAGGATCAAGGCGAACGCGACTTTGCCGCCTTCTTCTTCGATGGCTTCGATGGCCTTCAAGGTGGAGCCGCCGGTGGTGATGACGTCATCGACGACGACGACGGGCTGGGTGGTGATGAAGTTGCCTTCGATGCGTTTGCCACGGCCATGGCCTTTGGCTTCCTTGCGAACGACGAAGGCCTGTACGGGCGGTGTATCGCCAGCGATGCTGGAGCTCATGGCGACGGCGAGCGTGATGGGATCTGCGCCCATGGTCAGCCCACCGAGGGAGCCGATGCTGAGGCCGCGCTTGGCTTCTTCTTCACGCAGCAGCGCATGCAGCACACGGCCCACGAGCACCGCGCCACGGGAGTCGAGCGTGGTCACGCGGCAGTCCACGTAGAGATCGCTCTCCTGGCCGGAGGCGAGGGTGAATTTGCCGGTCTTGACGGATTTGGCTTTGAGAATCTGGAGGAGTTCTTCGCGGTCTTGCTGGAGGGACATGGGTGCGGGAGGCTAGTGATTGGAGGTTTCGTGAGTGGATTCAGAGGCGGCGGTGTTGTCTGCGTCGCTGGAGGAAAGGGGTTCTTCTTCGGGCTCTGGCTCGGCCATCGCATCGTCTGCGTCAGCTTCTTCTTCGTCAGGTTCAAGCTCAGGCTCTACCTCGGCCATCGCTTCATCGGCGTCAGCTTCTTCGGCGGGTGTTGCATCAGCCGTGGCGGCAGCTTCGGCTTCTTTCGCTGCGTCAGGATCCGGCGCAGGGACGACGCCATCCACGGAGAGCGTCACGCCCACGGCTTTGGCCGCTGCGGCGGCGGGACCACCGAAGGCGAGAAGGGTGGCGACTTCGTCCTGCATGTCGGCGATTTCGCTGAGCTTCAGTTCGGGATCACGCACGATGAAGATTTCGCCGGTCTTCCTGTTCTCGTAGAAGAGCATCTTGGCACCGTCGATTTCCTTTTCAGCGGTCTGGTGGAGCTGGCGTTTCCGCTCCAGCATGAGCGCGAGGATGTAGCGCGCATTCTCGGTGTTTGGATCTCCATCTTCAATGAAGCGCTGCAGCAGGGCCTGGGCGCTTTCCTTTGGAGTGATCTCGGGCTTGGCCTCGGCGAGGACCCGGCTGTAGATGGTCTTCCACGCAGCGACGGGCTTGCGCTGCTCCACCTCCTGGGCCCAGGCTTCGGCGCAGATGTCACGCCTCACATAGCCATTTTCCTCGGGGTCGAAGAAGATGGTGGTGTGGAAGCTCTCGCCGTCCTCAAACGAACGACCGGTGACGGCGCAGGTGTGCGCGCGGCTGCGGATGGACCAGTTTTGCTGCATCGAGCGGTATTTAAAGTTTCAGGTTTGAAGTTTCAAGTCGCCGAGGCGTCGGGCAGGGGGGCGCTGCGGTTGCGTGGGCGGGCGATCTGCGGCTTGCGCTTGGAGAGGCGGAATTTGAAGCTCGGCAGATCACGGTTCTGTGAGCGGTAATGGAACAGGATGAGCCCGAGGGTACCAAACAGCAGATGCGGCATCCACACCGTGAGCCAGGTGGGCAGATGCCCGCCTTTGCCCAAGTTGAGGAATAGATTGTTCATGAACATGAAGATGAAGAAGATGAACACACTGCCGGCAATGCCGCCGACCGAGCCCCGGCGTGAGTAGGCCACGCCGAGCGGAGCGGCCACGAGCACCAGCGCCATGGCCTGCCACGGCAGAGCGAAACGCTGCCAGAGGTGCGTGCGAAAGGGCGCGAGCTTGTCATCCGCCGCTTTCGGGTGGGCGCGCAGGTAGGAGACGAGCTCCGGCACGCTCATGAAATCGGGACGCAGCGCATAGCTGACGAGGCTCCAGGGCGTCTCCTCGATGCCCTTCACTTCCAGGACGCGCTGGCCGTCCTTGCCCTCGGGAAATTCACGGATGGAGTTGACCTTGCCGTTTAGATAGATCAGCTCTTTGCCGTCATAAAAGCGCCAGCCAACGCGTGCGGACCAGCCCACGGTGGGTGCGATGATGGTGCGCGTGGGCTGCCCCTGCTTGTCTTCCTCGCGGATCTGCACGCCGTGCATGCGCTCGGCCCCGCTGCGCATGGAGAAGGGGAAAGTGGCCACGTACCAGGTGCGGCGCGTCTGCTCATCATGAAACATGATGGCGGAGGCCATGATGGAATCCGCCGCGTGCACGCTCATGGCGCGGAAGACGGCCTCGCGGTTGCCTTCGGCACGCGGTGCCCAGTAGTAGCTGGCCGCCATGTCGAGCATGCAGGCATAGACGCTGCAGATGAAGATCGGGCGCAGCACGCGGAAGAGGCTCTGCCCGGTGCCCAGCATGGAGATGAGCTCATTCGCCTTTGACATGCGGGTGAGCGCATATAGCACCGCCAGCAGCAGGGCCACCGGCAGGATCTGCGTGTAAACAAAGGGGATCATCCCCAGGTAAAAGGTGATGACGCGCACCACGCCGGAGTGGGAGTCCTGGAAGTCCTTCAAGTTGTCCAGCAGATCCATGATGATCCACAGGGTGAAGAAGGACACAAAGCAGAACACCAGCGGGTGCAGGAAGGTGCGCAGGGTGTAGCGCTCCAGAATGCCGATGCGCCGGTAGTAGTGCAGGGCAAACGGCACTGAAAGATACACCAGAGCGATGAAGACGAGCTTGAAGGCAAAGGCCATGGGCACCGGCGGCTCGCCGATTTCCGTCATGTGCGAATGCGCGATGTAGTCCACCAGATCACTCGCGATGGCCCACACCGCCATGGAGACGGAGGCGACGCTGACCGGAAACATGAGGCGGCGCAGATCTCCCCAGCGGCGCCAGATGACGATGAGCAGCACCGGCACACCCAGCCGGACCCAAAGATTGAGATAGGGCAGCACTCGCGCGAGGATCAAGATGCCCTGCGGCACATCCATCTGGGACTGGTGCGCCTGCTGCAGCGCGGCATCCACTGCGTCATCCGGGTGCGTGCGGTGCCAGCCCATCAGCATGGAGATGATGAGCAGGGTGATGAGCACGGCAAAGGAACTCCGTCCCAAATAGGGGAGTTCACGCGCCTTTTGCCAGGCTTGGATCACACGTTGCTGCCACTTCATGCCGGAGGGGGGGGCTTGAGAGTCGGTTAAAGCGCCCGATGCGTCAAGGCTGCTCGGTTACCGGACAAAAAGAAGCCCGGATCGTGAGGCGTAGGACGGGTGTGGCGACAGCCCGCCCGTCTGCGAGCGTACGGCAACGCACCATGGCTTACGAACACCCTCGCAGTCGGGAGGTTTGGCGAAGCGTGCGGTGGAGCATCCGAGCACCCTCGACGCCAAACACACCCAACCTACGATCAAGCTGCGCCCAAGCGGGACGCAGCCTTGGAAGAGATGAGATCAAAAAGAAGCCCGGAGGTTTGAGCTCCGGGCTTCAAATGGTTAAACTAGTCCTGGATCGGATCAGTTCAAATCCAGGCAGACGCCTTCAGTCGTGCTGCGGGCGAAGATTTTGCCGTTGGCCAGGATCGGATAGCTCCAGACCTTGCCTTCCAGCACGTCTTTGCGCGCCACTTCCTTGTACTGGTCCGGCTTGGCTTCCACCACAACGATTTCGCCCTTGTCGCTGGCGGCGATGATTTTGTCGCCAGCGAGGATAACCTGGCCGGGGCCGAAGCCTTTTTCAGCCCACTTGTCTTCGCCGGTGCGGATGTCCACGCAGGCCAGGGGACCGGCACCGTATTCCTTGAAGCTGAACATGCCGTAGAGGTAGCCGTCTTTGACGACCGGGGTGCTCCAGTGATTGAAGCACTGGTTTTCACGCCGCCAGATCTGGGTGGCTTCGAGCTTGCCGCCCGCCTTGCTGATCTTGAAGGCACCGGCACCCACGCCATAACCGGCGGAGCAGTACACGATGTCCTGATACACCACGGGGGAGGCGGCGGTGCTCACTTTGTAGGGGAAGGGCGCGCGCCAGATGACGGTGCCCTTCTGCGGGTTCACCGCGACGAGGCCCGTCTGCGTGAAGAAGATGGCCTGGTGCACGCCGAGGATGTCAGCCAGCACGGGGGTGGCGTGGGTCATCTTGTCGTCCTCACCCTTCCACAGGATTTTGCCGGTGTTCTTGTCCAGGCCGATGAGCCCCTGGCCCTTGCCGCCGCCGGCGAGCAGGAGGACGTTGCCGTCGATGACAGGAGACGCGGCGTTTTCCCACTTGAGCTGCACGCCGTCGTTGTCCTTCATCACGTCGTGGTTCCAGACGAGTTTGCCGCTTGCGGCATCGAAGCAGAAGACGCCCAGCATGGAGTCGATGGCGTAGACTTTGCCCGCATTGACCACCGGGGTGGAGCGGGAGCCGTCGCCGCCTTTGTTGTCGGGCGTGCCGGAGTCGCCGCCGCCGTCGTACTTGGGAATGACGCTGAGAGGCTTGCTCCACAGCTCTTTGCCGGTCTTTTCATCCAGGCAAGCGAGCATTTCGCCGCTGTTGCCGTCGGTTTCGCCCGTGACGAGGGTGTACACCTTGCCGCCTGCCACCGCAAAGGAGCTGAAGCCGAGGTGAGTGGGCGATTTCCAGACCTGCTTGAGGCTCCATTTGGCATTGGCCACCGCCGGAACGATGCCGTTGCCGGCAGGACCACGGAAGGTGCCCCAGTCGGTAGGGTCGGCAGAAAAGGCGGTCGTGGCCATGGCCAGACCGAGAACGGTGGTGAGATGGGTGCGAGTCATGATGAGAAAAGGGAACGAACGTCGCCGGGAGGCTCTTTCGATTCAACGGTCCGCACCGCACGACAAGGCGGCTGGCGGAGTTACTCCGTGGGCCGGCGGGAGCGGGGCTCACGCGTCACGGTATCGCCAATGCCAGCGTTGGTGACGAAGGGGCCGTCCGCCATCGGCGCGGTCTTGGTGAAGCCGACGTCAGGCATGTCGCTAGGCTTGCCTTCGAGCGGGAAGTCTTTGCGCAGCGGGAAGTAGGGGTAACCTTCCCACATGAGTATGCGGCGCAGGTCAGGGTGACCGCTGAATTTGATGCCCATCATGTCGTACACCTCGCGCTCATGCCAGTCGGCGGTGGGCCAGATGTCGCTGACGGTGGGGACTTCCACATCCTCGGCCACAGCGGCGCGCACACGCAGATGCTGCAAATGACCGTAGCCATAGAGATGATACACCATCTCGAAACGCGGCTCTTTGCCCATGTAGTCGAGGCTGCAAACATCGACGAGGTAGTCGAAATTCAGCTCATCGCGGCAGTACTTGAGCAGCGGCTTGGCGCTGGCGAGCTTGACGATGAGGGTCTGTTCCCCGCGAAACTCCTTCGTTTCCAGCACGGCATCGCTGAATTTCTGCTTCAGGGCGTCAACCATTTGGGCGGCAGTCATGGTCGTCAAAAAATTAAGCGGTGAGTTCGGCGATCAGTTCCTTCTTCTGGTCGGTGAAGGAGTGCTCGGTTTCGATCTTGCGCTGCAGGCGCATCATGCCTTCGAGCAGCGCTTCAGGGCGCGGCGGGCAGCCGGAAATGTAAACGTCCACCGGGATGATCTGGTCCACACCCTGGAGCACCGCGTAGCTGCGGTACATGCCGCCGCTGGAGGCGCAGGCACCCATGGCGATGCACCACTTCGGCTCCGGCATCTGGTCCCACACGCGCTTCACCGCGAGGGCCATCTTGTAAGTCACCGTGCCGGCCACGATCATCACGTCCGCCTGACGGGGCGAGAAACGCATCACCTCCGCACCGAAGCGGCTCAGGTCGTAGCGGCTGCAAGCAGCGGCCATCATTTCAATGGCGCAGCAGGCCAGGCCCATCGGCATCGGCCACATGGAGTTCTTGCGCATCCAGTTGATGGCGGCGTCCATCTTGGTGAAGATGATATTGCCTTCAACTTTCGAGTCGTAAGCAGCAATGGTGGAATCAGCGGAGGCGACCATGGGTATCGGGGGATTAGTGGACAGTGAGATTTACGCCCCCTGCGCAGGAGCGGCAATCGGATTGTGAAACTTTTCACAAGCGAGACTGCGCATGAATCATGATTATAAGCAAATTTGAGCGCCCCGAATGACAAAATTCTTGCCCTCAGGCACGGGGAACGCCTCTGTGCGGACATGTCCGACTCATTCCTTCGCTACACCGATCTCGCCGCAGCGATTCAGTTGGCCAAGTCGCATGGGATGAATACAGAACAGATCATCCGGGCGCTAACTGGCAGCATGGTTTATAAAGATGCGCTTCGCCTCGCCAAGAGGGCCGCACCGCTCATGGACCTTTCGGTTCAGGAGTTCATGCACCTCCGTAAAAATCAGCTTTGATCAAGCCTCTTCCACTTTGGCAATGAATCGCTCGCTGTAGCCCTCTTTGAGGAGCTGATCCCGTTTCACAGGCTTGCCCTTCGCAGCCGCGTGCTGCTTGACAGCCAGGAGCAACTGCGAAATGCCTTGATCAAGCAACTGGTCTTCGCTCTTGATCTTTTTTGAGGCGCTGGCGGTTTTTGGCATGAGGAAATAATAAGCTCAATGACCATCTGCGACAATCACAAAGTTGGCTTGTCCCGTTAAACGCTTCATCCCGTCCAACTGCGCCAAGTGCCAGCGCAGTTGTGCCACATTTGACACTTTGGCACAAACCTTGACCTCCCATGAGTTGATGCCTGTTCGTTTTACTTCGCTCATAATCAATGTGTTGAGTTTATAAAAGCCCACCTGGCACGGCTCTAGCCAAGTAAAAGGAGTTACAGTTTCTTAAAAACCAACCTCCAACCGACCCCTTTCCCCCCACAACCTATGAGCAAAATTCTCGGCATTGACCTCGGCACCACCAACTCTTGCATGGCCGTACTTGAAGGCGGCAAGGCCACGGTGCTCGAAAACAGCGAAGGCGCACGCACCACCCCTTCCATCGTCGCCTTCACCAAGAGCGGCGAACGCGTCGTCGGTCAGGCCGCCAAGCGCCAGGCCGTCACCAATCCCCGCAACACCGTCTTCTCTGTGAAGCGCCTGATGGGCCGCAAGTTCTCCGAACTCACCGAAGCCGACAAGCGCATGCCCTACAAGATCGTGGCCGCTGCCAATGGCGACGCCCACGTGCAGGTCGAAGTCGGCGGCGAAACGAAAGTCTATAGCCCCCAGGAAGTCAGCGCGATGATCCTCGCCAAGCTGAAGGCCGACGCGGAAGCCAAGCTCGGCGAAACGATCACGGAAGCCGTGATCACCGTTCCAGCTTACTTCAATGACAGCCAGCGCAATGCGACCAAGGCAGCAGGCGAAATCGCCGGCCTCAATGTGCGCCGCATTATCAATGAGCCGACCGCAGCCGCCCTGGCCTACGGCCTCGACAGCAAGTCGGACGAAAAAGTCGCCGTGTATGACCTTGGCGGCGGCACCTTCGACATCAGCGTGCTGGAAATCGGCGATGGCGTCTTCGAAGTGCTCGCCACGGACGGCGACACCCATCTCGGCGGCGATGACTGGGACAACACCCTCATCACCTGGATCGTCAACGAATTCAAAACCGACAGCGGCATCGACCTCAGCGGCCAGCCTGACGCGCTTCAGCGCATCAAGGAAGAAGCTGAAAAGGCCAAGATCGCCCTCAGCTCCAGCCAGAGCTACGACCTGAATCTCCCCTTCATCACCGCCGACGCCTCCGGGCCAAAGCACATCATGAAGACCCTCACCCGCGCCAAGATGGAGCAGCTCACGGACAGCCTGTTTGAGCGCACCATCAAGCCTGTGAAGGACTGCCTTGCTGCCGCCAAACTGGACGCCAGCAAGATCGACGAACTCGTGCTCGTCGGCGGGATGACCCGCATGCCCAAGGTGGTGGAAACCGCCCGCAAGCTCGCGGGCAAAGACCCCCATCAGGGCGTGAACCCGGACGAAGTCGTCGCCATCGGCGCAGCCATTCAGGGCGGCGTGCTCAAGGGTGACGTCAAAGACGTGCTCCTGCTGGACGTGACCCCGCTCACCCTCTCCATCGAGACGGCAGGCGGCGTGGCCACCCCGATGATCCCGCGCAACACCACCATTCCGAAGAAGCACAGCCAGACCTTCTCCACCTACAGCGACAACCAGCCCGGCGTGGAAATCGTCGTCCTGCAGGGCGAGCGCCCGATGTCCCGCGACAACAAGACGCTCGGCACCTTCAAGCTCGATGGCATCCCACCGGCACCCCGCGGCGTGCCACAGGTCGAAGTGACCTTTGACATCGACGCCAACGGCATCCTGCACGTCAGCGCCAAGGAAAAAGTCAGCGGCAAAGAGCAGAAGATCTCCATCCAGGGCAGCTCCGGCCTCAGCCAGGAAGAGATCGAAAAAGCCAAGCGCGATGCTGAAGAGCACGCCGACGAAGACCTCAAGCGCAAGGAAGCCGTGGAAGTGAAGAACAAGGCGGAAGGCCTCAGCTTCGAGATCGAGAAACAGCTCAAGGAATGGGAAGAAAAAGTTCCTGCCGACCAGCTCGCCCCGATCAAAGACAAGCTCACCTCTCTGAAGTCCGCCGTCGAATCCGGTGACACCGACAAGATGAAGACGCAGACCGAAGAACTCGAAAAACTCTTCGCCGCCGCCTACCAGGCCGCCGCTGCCGCAGGCGCAACCGCCGGAGCCCCCGGTGGCATGCCCGACATGAGCGGCATGGGTGGCGCAGGCCCTGAGGCCGGTGCTTCGGAAACGAAGTCCCAGGACAAAGGCAAGGTCGTCGATGCCGACTTCGAAGTCGTGGACAAGGACAAGTAATTCAACTCCTCGAGTCCTCTCCTGAGTTCCTATGGCTGGTGCTAATACATTGATCTCGAAAATCCTTCCAGGATTGCCGCAAAACGGCGTCCTGGAAGGACGCGAGATATTAGCCGGTGGTGCAACCACCGGTTCGTATCGCATGCCCTCGGTTCTCTCCCGTGGCGCGCCGGTAGGTGCGCGAGAAGCGTCCGCAGTCGGCACGTCGCCGGTTGGCGGGTGCTTCTCGCGCCCCTCCAGGGCGCTGCCTTCTTCCACGAGGGGAAATCGCGTGGGTCCGGTGGTTTCACCACCGGCTAATATCTCCCGTGCCTCCGGCACGAAAAGTGGCCCGCACAGTCCTCTGTGCGGTGCTCCGCGCACGAATGGCCGTTCCTTCACTGCTCTTTCGCTTGGTCCGCAGGACTTCGGCGCTCAATTATCAAACGCTAACGCTCCGGCCTTCGGCGCGCCGCACAGCGGACTGTGCGGACCACTTTCCAACCCCACCCCGCTGCCACGATGAGTCTAGAGGCGCTCAAGGAACTGTCTGCACTCGACGGGGAGGCCAAAGGCCTCCTTGCGAGGCATGATGAGCTCTTGCTGAAGATGCGCCGCACTTTTCTCAACAAGATCGTGGAATGCTTCACTGGGCTGACTGAAGCCGAGGGCTTCCGCACCACGCGTGATCCGATGGGGGCAACCGCCCGGCTCTCTGAGACGGAACTGATGATCAGCTGCACGGACCCCTCCCACACACTGGTGGATTCCCAGGCGAAATATTCGGTGACCTGCTCGCTGGCCCTGAACCGCGCCTACGGCATCCTGCTATGCCGCCAGCCCCTGGTGCAGTTCACCAATCAAAGCGCTGACACGAACGACCAGATCACGAACAAAAAGCTGGAGATCGAGTACCTGAAGTCGCTGATCGAAAACCAGGGCGGTGATCAATGGTTCGTCATGGGCCGCCTGGAAAACACCGCCGACATGCGTGGTTTTACCGGCATGCTGGGCGCGCCCTATGAGTACTTCCAGGCCTTCGATCAGGCCATGAAAACCGCGCTGAGTGAAATCTCCAACGCAGCCATCGCCCCCCGCGCCGCATGAAGACGAACACCCTTCTCCTCATGACGGCACTGGTCCTCGCCTCCTGCGGCAAATCGCCCGAGGCTGCCAAGACCACCCCTTCACCAGCAGCGCCGAAGGCGGCGGCTGTTTCAGACTCCCTCATCGACGCTGAAATCTCCAGCGCGCTCAGCACGCCTGCACCGGCCGTTTCCGCCGCCGACGAAGCTTTGAAGAGCGAAGCCGACAGCATAATGGCGAATTACCCCGGCAAGACCGCCACCGAGCTGCTCAACACGCCGGAAGTGAAGAGCAAGCTGGACGTGGCGATGGACAAACTCGGCAAGGATCCCGTGCTGCTGAAGCGCGTGAACTCCACCGTGGAGCTCGCCGCGCAAATCAAAGGTCTCGAAGGTGCGGCGAAGCTTGACCTGGACATGAAAGGCTACGATCAGGCACGCACCTCACGCATGCTGCAGTCCGTGCTTTCCGAAGAGCCGCAGCGCATCGTGGATTTTCTCGTCAGTGAGATCGGCGAGGCCGCTCCTGATCTCAGCTATGGCGGCCTGGAGCGTGCGCCGAATGGCGTCGCCATCGTCCCCAACACAATTCCCGCGCCAGCCGCTGCGGCACCGCCCACCGACCCCGAATAAATTTCCGCCCGGCCAGCCGGCACACCCAACCCGTGTGACAGCAGGCCGGGCAGACAACCCGAACCAAACTAGAACCCAAAAGCTCTAAAAGCACAAACCAGACCAACTATGGCCACCTCCATCACACCCCTCGGACGCCGCGTCCTCGTCAAGCGTTCCACCAGCGAAGAAAAGACCGCCGGCGGCATCTTCCTTCCAGACACCGCCAAAGAAAAGCCACAGGAAGCTGAAGTGCTCGCCCTTGGCGTTGGCAAGGACGACGAAGGCAAAGACGTGTCCACCCTCTTCACGGTGAAGAAGGGCGACAAAGTCCTCATCTCCAAGTACGGCGGCACGGAAGTGAAGCTCGACGGCGATGACGTCCTCATCATCAACGAAGCTGACATCCTCGGCATCATCGGCTAATCCCCCTCACAAACCTCATCCCCCCAACTCAATACTTAAAACAGTTATGGCTAAACAACTCTACTTCGACGAAGCCGCCCGTCAGGCACTCCTCCGCGGCGTCACCAAGCTGGCTCGCGCCGTCAAGGCCACTCTCGGCCCTGCAGGTCGCAACGTCATCCTCGACAAGAAATTCGGTTCCCCGACGATCACCAAGGATGGTGTCACCGTCGCCAAGGAAATCGAACTCCCTTGCCCCTACGAAAACATGGGCGCTCAGCTCATCAAGGAAGTCTCCTCCAAGACCTCCGACATCGCTGGTGACGGCACCACGACCGCCACGGTCCTGGCTGAAGCCATCTACGCTGAAGGTCTCCGCAACGTGACCGCCGGCGCCAACCCGATCTCGCTTCAGCGCGGCATCATGAAGGCCACTGAGGCCATCGTCGCCAAGCTCAAGGAAATCTCCACCCCCGTCAAGGACAGCAAGGAAGTGGCCCAGGTCGCAACCGTGTCTGCCAACTGGGACTCCAGCATCGGCAACATCATCGCCGAAGCCATGGACAAAGTGGGCAAGGAAGGCACCATCACGGTCGAAGAAGCCAAGTCCATCGAAACGACTCTCGAAGTCGTCGAAGGGATGCAGTTCGACAAGGGCTACCTCTCCCCTTACTTCGTCACCAATCCGGAGACGATGGAGTGCAACCTTGAGAACGCCTACATCCTCATCAATGAGAAGAAGGTCAGCAATCTGAAGGACATGCTGCCTCTGCTTGAGAAGGTCGCTCGCTCCGGCAAGCCTCTCCTCATCATCGCTGAAGACGTCGAAGGTGAAGCCCTTGCCACCCTCGTGGTGAACAAGCTGCGCGGCACCCTCAACATCGTGGCCGTCAAGGCTCCTGGTTTCGGCGACCGCCGCAAGGCCATGCTCGAAGACATCGCCATCCTCACCGGTGGCCGCTGCATCACCGAAGACCTTGGCATCAAGCTTGAGAACATCGAGCTCGCTGACCTTGGCCGTGCCAAGCGCATCACCATCGGCAAGGAAAACACCGTCATCGTCGAAGGCGAAGGCGGCAGCGAAGCCATTGCAGGCCGCGTTTCCCAGATCAAGAACCAGATCAACGAAACCACCAGCGATTACGACCGTGAGAAGCTCCAGGAGCGTCTTGCCAAGCTGGCTGGCGGCGTCGCCGTCATCAACGTCGGTGCTGCCACCGAAACGGAGATGAAGGAAAAGAAAGCCCGCGTCGAAGACGCCCTGCACGCCACCCGTGCAGCCGTCGAAGAAGGCATTGTTCCTGGGGGCGGCGTCGCCCTCATCCGTGCCCAGGCTTCCATCGGTGATCTCGGCCTTACCGGCGACGAAAAGACCGGCGCTGAAATCGTCGCTCGTGCGATCGAAGCTCCTCTTCGTCAGCTTGCTGCAAACGCAGGCATCGAAGGCGCGCTCGTCGTTGCTGAAGTCAAGAAAGGCACCGGCAACCACGGCTACAACGTCGCCACCGGCAAGTATGAAGACCTCATCAAGGCAGGTGTCGTTGACCCAGCCAAGGTGACCCGCAGCGCTCTCCAGAACGCAGCCTCCATCTCCGGCCTCCTCCTCACCACCGAATGTCTGATCTCCGACATTCCGAAGGAAGAAGCAGCTGACGCTGGCGGCCACGGCCACGACCACGGCGGCATGATGTAATTCATTGACCGCTGCGCGACCCAACCCGCGTGGCGACTCAAAGACCCAAATCCCCCCAGGCGGCCCGGAAGCAATTCCGGGCCGCTTTTTTGTACTCGTCTTGGAACAAGAGTTTCGTAACATCGCACTCTCTCATGAACATCCCCACCGCTCTCCGTCACCTCTCCGCCCTCACTCTTGCTCTGGCACTCTCCAGCTGCGCCACCAGCACGCCGAATGCCGTCATTGTCGCGCCTCTCACGGCGGTCATCTGCCAGGGGGATGCGGTCAATACCACGGTGATCACCTCAGATTCCCGCATGTCCGAAGAGGAATGCCAGATGCTCGGCAGCCAGATCACCCAAAATGTGCAGTCGATGGGGCAGTCTCCTTCCGGCGCCCCGAACAGCTACGAACTCGCGGTGAACATCACCCGTTATTCCCGAGGCAATGGCATGGTGCGTACCGTGCTCCCGGGCATGGGGCAGATCCGTCTGTATGGAACGGTGACGGTTTATCAGATGCCGAAGCGCATTCCGGTCGGTGAGTTCATGATCAACAAGAGCTTCATGATCGGCGGCCTGTATGGAGTGTCCGTGAGCATGAACACCATCGCCAACACCTACGCCCAGGCGGTCGCGAAGACGGTGTGTCAGGTGCGGTAGTTTCCCGCAAGATTGGCGTCAAGAACATGGCGGCAGCGGCGTTCCCATCGTCCCATGTTCCGACCCATCGCCCTGCTTCTTTTGGCCTGCGCACTTTCTGCCAGCGCCGCCAGCCAGCCCAACCTCGTTTTCATTCTCAGCGATGACCTCGCGCAGGGGGACCTGGGCTGCTACGGCCAGAAGCTGATCCAGACACCGAACCTCGACCGGATGGCGCAAGAGGGCACGCGCTACCTGCAGGGCTACTCCGGCACCAGCGTCTGCGCGCCTTCGCGTTCCTGCCTGCTGACCGGTTTGCACACAGGCCACTGCCCGATCCGGGCGAATCGCGAGATCGGCGCAGAAGGCCAGAAACCCCTGCCTGCCGGCACCATCACTGTGGCGCAAATTTTGCATGATGCGGGCTACGCGACCGCCTGCATGGGCAAGTGGGGCATGGGCATGTTCGACACCACCGGCAGTCCGCTGAAGCTCGGCTTTGACCACTTCTACGGCTACAACTGCCAGCGCCACGCGCACAGCTACTTCCCCACCTACCTCTACAACAACGACCAGCGCTTCGACCTGCCCGGCAACACCGGTAAAGGGGTGGGCAAAACCTACGCCCAGCAGCTCATCTCCGACGAGGTCCTGCGCTGGGTGCGTGAGCACAAGGCTG
The DNA here is from genome assembly GCA_025360015.1 of Verrucomicrobiota bacterium. GTDB lineage: Bacteria > Verrucomicrobiota > Verrucomicrobiia > Verrucomicrobiales > Verrucomicrobiaceae > Prosthecobacter. The sequence goes on from JANYCZ010000049.1 coordinate 72,068, forward strand.
GGCCGTTCTTCATGTACTTCGCCATCACCCTGCCGCACGGCGACTTCGAGATCGACAGCCAGGGCATCTACCAGGACAAGCCGTGGACCGAAAAGCAGAAGAACTACGCCGCCATGGTCACCCGTCTGGACAGCGACGTGGGCCGCCTGCTCGACACGCTCAAGGACTGCGGCATTGATGACAACACGCTCGTTATGACCGCAGGCGACAACGGTTCGTCCTTTGCTCCCGACTCTGAGATGGGAAAGCTCTTTGATCAGGCCTCCAATGGCCTGCGCGGCTACAAGCGCAGCCTGTATGAGGGCGGCTTGCGGCAGGCGGCTCTCGCCCGCTGGCCCGGCCAGGTGCCTGCGGGCCGTGTGACGGATGAGCCCTGGGCGTTCTGGGACTTCCTGCCCACCGCCGCCGAACTCGCGGGCGCAAAGATCCCCACCGCCTGCAAGACCGACGGCCTCTCGCTGGTGTCCTTCCTCAAAGGCGGTCCCGCACCCAAGCGCGACCACTTTTACTGGGAACTCCACGAAGCGGCCTCCCTGCAAGCGGTGCGCTTTGGCGACTGGAAAGCCGTGCGCAACGGCCCGGAGACTCCCATCGAACTCTATGACCTCAAAACGGACGCGGCCGAGGCGCATGACCTTGCCAACGAGAAGCCCGAGCTCGTGGCCAAGGCGGGAGCCCTGATGCAGTCCTCCCGCACCGCCGATCCCGATTGGCCGCTGGTGCAGAAGCGGGCAGGGCAGGGAAGAAGCCCTAAACCTTGATTCACAGTGGGGTAGTACTAAAAATTAAAGGGGCTAAAGTGCTATTATTTTGAAATTCCATGAAATTGAGAGTGAAGAAAGCTTGATTATTTATGGAAATTTTAATAGATTTGAATCCGCATGAGCTTCCAACCTCCCAACGCCATTCTACCGCCTCCCGGTTTGCCTGCTCGTTCTGGAGATCTTTTTGCCCATGAGTTGTCTGCCCTGGTGCAGGACATCCAGCGCACCCGGGAGTGGTTTAACAGCCAGCTCGATGCCCAGCTCGCCTGCCTGCATCGTCTTTGTGCCACTACGCCTGTGGCAGAGCCGCAATGCAGTCTTTCGATGGCCACGCTGTTTGAAGCTCCGCGTCCGGTCTCCACCCCTCAGCCACCGCCCGTCGTGGAAATCGCAGCACCCGCCGAGGTGACCAAGGTTTCCTCGGTCCATCAGGCCATCATCCTGCCACCGACTTTGACGGCCACGCTCGATCCCCAGCTTGAACAGGCCACGCTGCATGAACTGAACAACGCCTTGACACGTGCGTTTTCAGAAATCTCCTCCCGCGGCGGGATGATTGGCTGAATTCAGCCGCGCATCGTCATCTATGACGATTTCTCTCGGCAAGCTCCGTGCGTTCAGTTACGTACATGAGCGCTCCTCATGAATACCATCACCGACCCCGCCACCGCGTCGCGACGCGAATTTCTCAAAACCACCACCAAGACGGCCGCCGGTCTGTCCGTGCTCTCCGGCATCAGCATCCCTTATGTGCATGCCGCCGGCAGTGATGAAATCCGCACCGCTTTGATCGGCTGCGGTGGCCGTGGCACCGGTGCCGCGAGCAATGCCATGGGCGTCCAGAAGCGTGTGACCCGCCTCGTGGCGATGGCGGACGTTTCCGAAAAGCGTCTCAAGGGCAGCTTCGAAGCGCTGAGCGCCAAACACCCCGACCGCATGTCCGTGTCTGACGACGCGAAGTTCATCGGCTTTGACGCTTACAAAAACGCCATCGACTCGCTACGCAAAGGTGACGTGGCCATCTTCACCACCCCGGTGGCCTTCCGCTGGGTGCATTTCAAGTACGCCATCGAAAAAGGCGTGAACATCTTCATGGAAAAGCCGATCTGCACCGACGGCCCCACCGCACGCCGTCTGCTGGCGCTGAATGAAGAGGCCAAGAAAAAGAACCTCAAAGTCGGCGTGGGCCTCATGTGCCGCCACTGCCGCGTCCGTGGTGAACTCTTCAACCGCATTCAGGATGGCGAGATCGGTGATCTGCTCATGATGCGCGCCTACCGCCTGCAAGGGCCGATCGGCTCCGCCTTCACGCTGCCGCGTGATCCGAAAGTGGACACCAGCGAACTGCAGTGGCAGATCCAGCGCTTCCACAGCTTCCTCTGGGCCAGCGGCGGCGGCTTCAGCGATTTCAACATCCACAACATCGACGAAGCCTGCTGGATGAAGAACGACTGGCCGGTGGAAGTGCAGGCCAGCGGTGGCCGCAGCGACCGTGGTGATTACATCGACCAGAACTTCGACCACTACAGCTGTGAGTACACCTTCAAAGACGGCGCGAAGCTCTTCCTCGAAGGCCGCACGGCCATCGGCACGCACAACCAGTTTGCCACCCAGGTGCACGGCACGAAGGGCAGCGCCATCGTCTCCACCGCCGGTCACTTCCCCTCCAAGGCGATGACCTTCAACAGCCAGAAGATGCAGCGCTCCAACATCATCTGGCGCGGCAAGCAGCCGGAGCCAAACCCCTATGACCTTGAGTGGCAGGACCTCATCGACGCCATCGTTGCCGACAAGCCCTACAACGAAGTGGAGCGCGGCATCAAGTCCAGCGTCACCACCGCCATGGGCCGCGCCGCCGCGCACACCGGCCAGGTCATCCGCTACGATGACTACATCAACAGCCCCTTCGAGTTCGCCCCCGGTGTGGACAAGCTGACGCTCGACGGCCCTGCGCCGCTCATCGCCGACGCGAACGGCAAGTATCCTGTGCCACAGCCTGGTATCCTCAAAGACCGCGAGTACGCCATGGAGCCGCAGGCCAATCCCTTCCCGCTGATCCCTGTGCCCCCCGCACCCGTCGAGGAGATGCTGTCTCCGCCAGAACGGCCAAAACCCGCCGCGAAGAAGAAAGAGGAGAAGAAGGGCAAAGTGTAGAGATTCGCGGGCATCCGATCTGCCCTGATTCTTGTCTCCGATTTAAACCGCTGCCTAGCCTCAGGCAGCGGTTTTCTTTTAAGCTTCTAAGACAGCTCCGAGGACAATCTAAAGAGTGATTTAGAAGCCAAACTCAGACTCGGCCTATATCTTTTCCTGTGGACGATCGAGAGGCTGACACCCCCATACCGGAATCTCTGAGCGACACGCCCGAAGCTGAATGTGTGCGGCTGTTGGACGGGCGCAGACGCTGGTTGAAACTGGGTATGTGGGGTGCCCTCGGTACGATTGGAGGAGGTGTGAGCTATATCATGGCACCTCCTGCAATCGTGCCGCTCTACTTCAATGGGCTCTATGCTTTCGCGCATGAAAGCCACCCTCTCGTGGTTCATCAACTGGTGGCTGCAGCCAATGAACTCGTGAACAAACCCTACAAGTGGGGCGGCGGTCACCACCTTCTGTTCGACAATGGCTTCGACTGCTCGGGCTCCGTCTCCCATGTGCTCTACCGTGCGAAGTTGCTGGATCGCCCGCTCAGCTCCGCCGCTTTTGCAAATTACGCCTGGGCTGGACCGGGAAGCTATGTCACGCTTTTCGTCAATCCTGGGCACCACGTTTTCATGCAGATCTGCGGCCTGCGTTTTGACACCTCGGGCACGCTGACCGGGGAGGGCCCGCGCTGGCGCCTCGCCAGCCGTTCCTACGACGGCTTCTACCCGCGTCATCCCGCCTGGCTCTGAAAGATCGCGCGGCGGTCATTGAGTCGTCGTTCCGTGCAAAAACGGCAACCCTCGTCTGTGGGCGGAGTTTTATGCACCCACCATGAGAACGCACTCCCTCGCTGTCACCTGCCTGCTGCTCCTTGCCACGCAGCTCCCCGCCCAGAACGGCGCGCCTCAGCAGCGCCGGCAAATGGCGAAGCCTGAATGGGTGGACCCCAACCATGAGGCCCCCAATGGCACGCTCTACAAGACCTTTGCCAGCAAGGTCATCAGTCGTGACGTGAACTACCTCATCTACCTTCCGCCGGGTTATGACAAGGACACGCAGCAGCGCTACCCCGTCATCTACTGGCTGCATGGCATGGGTGGCAACATCCGCGCTGGCGCGATGATGTTTGTGCCGGCGCTCGATGCCGCGATCAAGGACGGCAGCATGCCGCCCGCCATCGTGGTGCTGCCCAACGGCATGGTGAACTCCTTTTACTGCGACACCGTGGAAGGCCCACATCCAGTGGAGAGCGTCATCATCAAGGACCTGATCCCGCACATTGATGAAACCTACCGCACGCTCCCCGAGCGCGAGGCACGCATCATCCAGGGCTTTTCCATGGGTGGCTACGGCGCGGCTCATCTGGGATTCAAGTATCCCGAGCTCTTCGCCACCGTCATTGTGAACTCTGGGGCGCTGCTGGATCCTGCAGCCGCCCTGGGCACCGGCCCCATGGTGCATGTCTTTGGCAATGACAACGCCCGCCGCAAGGCCGAGCACCCACGTGAACTCGCCCAAAAGAACGCCGCGCAGTTGCGCGGCCACACGCACATCAGCATCGGCTGCGGCTCCATCGACAGCCTGCTGCCGGTCAACCAAGATCTCGACAAGGTGCTCACCAGCCTGAACATCGAACACCACTACGAGACGGTACCCGATGTGCCGCACAATGCAGCGCTCTACTACAAGAAGCTCGGCGCACGCATGTTTGAGTTCCACCAGCTGGCGCTGGCCGGGCTGAAGCCCTGAATTCCGCAGGGCTGAATGGGGGGACCCGGGCTTGTGATTCCTTCCATCCGCATGGATGCTCCCTCATGAACACCCCCGCTCGTTTCCTCCTCCTGCTGCTGGCCTCAGGGCTGACGGCCTGCCATAAAAATTCCCCCGCCCAGGAGGACATGGATGCTGAGGCCCGGCAGAAGGCCATCGAAGTCAGGGCGACCGCCGACAAAGAAGTCGCTGCCTTGAAGGAAGCCGCCGCCATGAGAGAAGCGGCGCGCAAGGAAGCCGCGGCCAAGGAAGCACTCTCACCGGGATCGACCATCCCCGCCTCCACGCTGCCAGCATCCGTGTCCGTGCCTGCTACAGTCGCTGCGCCGCCGAAGTAAAGAAAGGGGTGCCTGAATCCACTCATTCAAGATAGGAGATATGCCAATTGACAGCGCCGCATCTCCACGGGCAAACTGCGCCGATGAATGACTCCTCCCCGACGATCCTGTGTCTCCTTCAACGCTGGCGGACATGGGTCGGGAGTGTGGGCGTCCTGCTGCTGGTGACCTCCTGCGCTGCTCCCATCATCGGCAATGACGGGCTCTCCGGCACCGCCAAGCCCAATGTGCACGGCATTTACCAGGGCTCCTACACCTATGGCGCCGCCTATCAGAAGCTGGCCGGGCAGTCGGTCACCTTTGAGATCTCCCTGCGTCAGATGCGCGGCTCCAACAAGATCTCCGGCGTCATCAAGGACACCTACACCGGCTCCGGCACGTTAACGGACGGCTTTGTGTGGTCGGACATCCACGGCACTTGCGAGAGTGAGAACGGCTTCACCCACCTGAAATTCCGCAAAACCTACCGGCACTCCAAGGACCCGGCGGCGATCTATCAGGGCTCCCTCCCCCCGGGTTCGAGCCTGCTCTCGGGCACCTGGTACCTGGAATCGAAAACGAGTGACAGCGGCATGTTTCAGATCAGCAACATCCATGTGCAATGAACTCCACCACACCTGCTCTTGTCCTGCTCACGGCATTCAGCCTGGCAGGTTCCATCCTGCCTGCGCAAACCGCCCCCGCCGCGCCGCCGCCTGACATTGTGGTGAGTGGCTTTGAAGCCTTCGGCGGTCGTTCCGAAAACGCCTCCTGGGTTCTGGCGGAAGAAATCGCCAAGGCGTTTCCCAAGGAAGTGCGCGCCGTGCAAGTGCCCGTGGTCTGGGGCGCGCCGCAGACCGCCATCGACGGCACCAAACCGCTGCCGCAGGTGTGGATCGCCTTTGGTGAAGGCACCTCGGAGCTTCAAATCGAAACTCTCGCCCACAACGTGCGCGGCCGGTATCCGGACAATCATGGCACCAAACCCGCCACGCCCGACATCGTCAAAGACTCTGCGGCGGAGCTGCATCAGACGGCGAAAGTGGAAGGCCTGGCCGAGGCGCTGACGCAGGCGGGATTTCCCACGCACGTCTCCCAGAACGCCGGGCGCTACATCTGCGAGGAGATGCTGTACTCCCTGCTGCATGCGCAGAAGCAGCACCCCGATGCGCTGCGGCTGGTGCTCTTCATTCACGTCCCGCCCCTCACGCCTGCTGTCAAGGGAACCGCAGCAAAAGGCGGAGCCACCGCCACCAAGCCCAAGGTGGACGCCGCATGGTTGCAGGCCTTTGGCAGGCAGCTCTTCACCTCCCTGCGCCAGCAGGGCCTGCTGGCGGAAGCATCGGATCGCAAGCGATAGCGGCGGCTGATTCCAACCGCCAGGCGAGGTGCACCTTAGTGGTGATGACCGCCGCCACCATGACTCACATGCCCGCCACCCCCGTGACTGACATGGCCACCCCCATGAAACACCGGGCCGCTGCTGTGACCAAAGCTGCCCCCATGGCCTGCATGCCCGAAGCTGCCCACATGACCGTGATACGGATTCACATAGGTTGGCCGCACATACGTGGGCCGATAGTTATAACTGCGGTAGCCGTTCCCGCCGTAGCCGTAGCTCCCGTAACCGTAGCCGCCGTAGTGAGGCCGTACATACACCGAACTGGTGGGCTGCGTGACCCACTGGTAAATGGGATAGCCCATGGCGTCATAACCTACGATCTGGTACACGGCATACACCGGCGCACCATTGGTCAGGTAATTCACGATCTGGCGCTGACCGGGAAACGGTAGCGGCATCGCGTTCGCCGATGGAGCTGCGAGGCCTAACACAGTGACCACAGCAAGGAGGCTTAGAAGTGTTTTCATAAGGTTGGTGGAGAGTTGCTCCACAGGGTTAAACGACGGCCAGCTCGGCTTATTCAATTCAGCGAGGTCAAGTAAACGCTGCCTGCGGGCAGTGGCACTTGCTTTGGCAGTTCAGCAAACGTGCCGCCGCCCAAGCCCACCGCCCGGCAGGTCTTTCCCGCTTAATGTTTGTACCAGCCCCTGTGGAGCCCATGATCATGCCCAAAGTGGCCATGGTTCCAGTGGCCGGGAGGTCCATAGGGCCGCCCATACACGGGGCCTGCGGGGACCGTTACCCATTGATAAATGGGAAATCCCATGGGGTTGTACCCCACGATACGGCGCTCGTGGAGAAACCGGTGAGCGGCATTTGCGGGGACTGCGATGCCAAACACGGTGACCGCAGCGAGAATGCTGAGAAGTGTTTTCATAGAGTTAGGGGAGTGTTGCTCCACCTTCTTTGACGACTTCTCGCCATGCTCATTCAAATTCAGCTGAGCACGGCTGTGCCATTGGGCTCCTTCTCGGCCATCGACAAAATCCGCACGCTGCGCATGCTCCGCCTTCATGGCTGCCCGTGTCAAATCCGTCGCCTTTGCCCGCATTCGTGCGGAGGTCGTTCGTCTGGTCGGCTTGATCCCGGCGGGCAGGTTCACCACCTATGGCAGCATCGCCATTCACATGAACGTCATCGCCCGGCATGTGGCCACAACGCTGAGCCATCTCACACCGGAAGAATCCGCCACGCTGCCCTGGCACCGCGTGGTCTCCGCCAATGCCCGCCTCAGTCCGAATATGGACCCCACTCTCTCACGCAAGCAGCGCCGCCTGCTCAAGGCCGAAGGCCTGCGCATCGACCCCGAAGGCTTCATCCAGGAGGCCGACACTCACTTCCACAATGTGGGCGTGCGGCGGGACATCCGCTGGAGCGAGGAGGGCTGACGCATTGGCATCTTCGTGAGAACAGAGTTACTTCTCGCGCACGTATTTCGTCTCAGGGGCAAACCTCGCCCTGTCCTTATTTTTCGTCACCAGCGAGTCTCCGGCGATGCGGATCTGATACTCCTGGCTCACGCCTGGCTTCCCTTTTTCGATGAAGGTCAGACGCAGCACGGTGTCAGTGAGGAGCCGGTAGATTCCAGACCTCGTTCCTTCGGTGAAAGTCCCGTCTTTGCGGAACTCGGCAACGAGGTTCTTCTCGCCTTGAGCGGTTTTGAAGGTGGTGGATCCATGGCGGGCTTCAAGAAGCTCCCATCGTCCCAGGATTTCCTGGGCACTATCCGCGTACACACGGCCTGCCCAAACGAGGGCGATAAACATCCAGAGAACTGGCGCGGAGCGGGGCAGGGCGGTTTTCATAAGGAGAGAGGGACGATGACCAATCGATGTCCCCAGACCTCATTCAAGCGGCTGCTGCCAGCGCTAGAATGACCGCCTCAGGGAGGAGTCACCACCGCCTGCACAGCAGACACCGACTGCAACGTCTGAGCATCCGCCGAACTTAATTCCTTCAGAACATTTTCGATTTTTTGCAGCCGGTAGGCCACCAGCGCTGGCTGCCAGCGCGGCTGGCTGTCGCTGATTTTTTGAATCAGCGTCTGCGCTGCCTTCAGCTTGCCCACCGCCGCCTCGCGGTGGCCCGCCTCCAGCGCTTTCATGCCATCCTGGCAGAGCACCGACGCACTGCGGTAGCTGTCCGCCGGCTCTGCTGCAGGTGCCCATGCCGCAGACCCGAGTAGAACGGTGACAACCAAGGCTTGGACGAATGCGGCGCTTTTCATGACAGATGTTTTCCTGATTTCTTGATGGAACAACACGATCATTCATAAACCGGCCCGATTGTCAGTACAATTCGTGGCCTCAAGGTCGGGCAGGACGGTTTGACGCCGCTCAAACCGGCGCTTCGGACACAAAACGCCCCATCATCCCTGCGGCGGCAGTCTCACTGGCCGTACACATCGATCCAGTGCAGCCCGCTTTTCGAGCCGGGCGGCGTGAAGTAGCGACGGCCGAGGTAGGTGCCCTTCACGGCATGCATCGGGCCCCCTGCGGGGTGACTGGCACGGGTGAGGACCGGGCGGCCGTTGTGGGTGCCGTTTTCATCGGGCACCGTGCTGCAGGAGGCCGACAGCAGCAGGGACAGACCAAGAACAATGGAGGCGGGGTTGGGGCGCTTCATGGACCGTAATGAACGTTTTAGCGTTGGCTGTTGATTCAACCATGTATCGCGTTGCGATGCTTTTTATTCTGGCTGCATCAGGCCTCCCAGTCTCCAGGCTTGCCTTCCACGGCACACTCCGCTTTCATCCGACAAACGCCGCAGCCATGCACCGATCTCCCTTCCTCTTTCCCCGGCTGGCTGTCCTGGCTGGAGCCTTGCTGCTTCAAACCGTGGGCGCTCTGGCCGCAGAAACCAACACCCTCACGCCACAGGAACAGGCCGCAGGTTGGAAGCTGCTCTTTGATGGCCGTAGCACCGCCGGCTGGCACACCTACGGCAAGAAGTCCGTGACAGCCGGGTCGTGGAAGATTCATGATGGCTGCCTCGTCCTCCCTCCAGGCAATGGCCGCCCGAACGGCACCGGCGGCGATCTCGTGACCAACACCCTGTTCACGAACTTCGACTTCCAGTTCGAGTGGCGCGTCGGCCCCGTGGGCAACAGCGGCGTGGAATACCTCTTCACCGAAGGCGAGAAACGCACCGCCTTGTTTTATCCCGGCGACACCGGCGACAGCCCCATGGGCTTCGAATACCAGGTGCTCGATGACGCCCCGCACATCAAGAACGCCGCGGACCGCCTCGCCGCCTCCATCTACTCGCTCGTCACCGCCACAGGCAAAACGCTGCGCCCCGTGGGCGAATTCAATCAAGGCCGCATCGTGGTGGATGGCAACCATGTGGAGCACTGGCTCAACGGCCGCAAGGTGGCCGAATGCGAGCTCGGCAGCCCGGCGCTGCAGCGCATCATCGCCAGCAGCAAGTACAAGTACTACCCTGGCGTCGGCGTGAAGCGCGCCACCGCCATCGCCTTGCAGGATCACGGTGCCGAGGTGGCCTATCGCAACCTCAAGCTCCGCGAGCTGCGCCCCTCAGCCGCCAATACCGCTCCCGTCGCAGTCGCGCCAGCACCTGCCGCCCCGCCTTCATCTCCCATGACCGCCCGCAAGATCCCCATGCAGGCCGCCGACTGGTCTGTCTGGTGCTGGTCCAAAGCCGACAACCGCTGGACCGAGCACCCGCTGGACAAGATGACCGTGCAGATCCAGGACGGCGTGCTCACCGCCCGCAACACCACCAACAGCAACTGGCCCCGCGCCATCCTCGTCTATCGCGGCACCCTGCTGGACGGCGACTTCCTCGTCTCCGCCGACTACCGCGGCCAGCTCGAATCCTTCGACCTCCAGTCTGCCGACGGCACCAACCAGCGCGTCTCCTGCCTGAATCCCCCACAGGACAACCAGTGGCACACCCTCCTCCTCAGCCGCAAGCAAACCCAGTACACCGCCCGCATCGAAGAAGCCCCCGTCCCCGTGGTCGATGGCAAAGCACCCGCTGGTATGAAAGGCTATTTCTGCTTCAAGCTCAGGCCTGGAGAGGCGGTGGAGGTGAGGGGTTTGGTGGTGCAGGTGGGGAGGTGAGCCTGCATCGGAGCGCGGAATTTATTCCGTAGCACTCCGCAGACACGCCAAGCGCCGAATTTAACCCACCACTTTTCCTGATACCGAAGGCCCTACGCGACAAGCCTTAAAACTTCCCCTTCAACAACTCACTCACCGCCGCATAGCCCTTCGGGCTGAAGTGGGTGCCGTCTTCGACGAAGAAGTCGGTGCGGGGCTGGCCTTGGCCATCGAGGAAGGCGGGGAAGAGGTCGATGAACTCGACGTTCTTTTCGCTGCTCGCGAGTTCGGCGAGAAGCGTGTTCAATGAACGAATGACCGCGAGAACTTCGGGCGAGCTGCTGGAGCGCCGCACGGGCGGCACGCCAAGGCAGTAAATGCGGGTCTCGGGCAGAATGGTGTGGACCTTGGTGATGAAGACGCGCGCGGCGTCGCGGATCTGCTCGGGCGATTTGCCTGCAGCGAGGTCGTTGCCGCCGGCGTTGACCAGGATCATCTTCGGCGCATAGGGCAGCACGATGCGGTCGGTGTAGCGCAGCACATCCGTTAGCTGCGCGCCGCCGAAGCCGCGATTGATGACCTGGTGCTGGGGAAAGTACGTGCCCACATCCGTCCAGCGCCGCGCGTTCGATCCACCGACGAGCAGCACCGCCCCCTTCGGCGGCGCCGTGGCAGCATCGGCTGCTTCGAATTTCTTGATCGTCTCCTCCCACCGCGCGGGATCGCCTGCTCCTTTGGCCCCCTTGTTCGCTTTGCCATTTTTCGCGGGAGCTTCAGCGCCGGGTAGGACGCTGAGCGTCAGAGAACCGAGGATGAGGGTGATGACCGTGAGAGAACGCATGAAGGAGAAGGCATGAGTCATGTGTATGTGAGATGGATTCCGCATTGAGGCATGGATTCAGCATTATTTTTTCGTGGACTTGGTTTTGTGAATCACGCCTGCCAGCAAGTCAGCCTCTTGATCAAACACCTTCAATGCCTGCTCATACTGAGCGTCAGTAGTGAACTCGTTCCTGGCCACTCGTCCTACGGCCAGCGTGGCTATGATGGCTGAATGCGGTTTGCGCAAATCAAAGAGGTAGTGAGTGCGGAAAGCTCCCGTACCCGACCACTCCAAGGTCGCGACGTAGCCAAAGGCCACATCTCTGCCACTCACGAACTGGCCGCGATAAAGCTCAGGCTGGGCCGCGAAGAATGGCGAGAACCATTCCGAACCAGGCGCGGTTTCGATGGCGAGAAGAATGGTCCCAATGGTCTTGCCAAAACTTCCCTCCTCAGGATAAACGATCTGAATGACTTTGCGGCGTTCGACCGTGGCCAAGGTGGTGATGACCGGTGCCTTTTAACGAGCAATCCATGTGAGCGCCTTCTCTGTCGGCTCGAAAAATTGATCGTCAACGTAGGGCATTTGCAAATTCAGCAGCGCCAGCCGGAACTCCGTCGAAACTTTGGCGATCCAGTGGGGCCCCTTGCCCCATGAATAGAGATAGCAGTCTTTGGGAGCGCCGGTGCGAAGGTTGTCCTCCCCATTCACAATCGAGGTAATCGCTGCGAGCAAGACGAGGAAGAACGTACGCATGGGGAGTAGGGAACAGGGGTAGAGCATGAACAGTTCCGCCAAACGGCTACCATTCTCCGCACATGGAGGACAGCAGCAGTACTGCGGTGACGGCCCAAAGCCAGAACCAGATCAGGCCGGCGAAAAACAACAGGGCCAGGTTGATGCCGAGACCGACCAGACCATAGACGAGCCTCTCACGACCCGTTGTTTCAGTGAACCATTCAAGCATAGGATATGAGGGGTGAGTGCTGCTAACATGCCCGGGCCATCAATTCTCGCAAGGTCGCCATCATGGGATGCTCCTTGAAACTCGGAAACCGCGCAGGTGGAATGAAGGTCACGGAGGAGCCGATGGCCGTCGGCTCGGAGAGGTCCAGGGTGATCGTCTCGGGGTTCAGGCCCGTTCTGCTCCAGATGGCGGCAATGGAGGAGACCGGAATGGAGACCACCTGGCCGTGGCACCCGACGAGCAAAAAACCGTTGTCATAGACCAACGACTCGGCAGCAGGAGATACCAGAGTCTGGTAGATCAGATAGTACACCAGGCCGGCCAGAAGCTGGATGGCGGCTGCAATGACGATCACCTTGAGCGGTGCCGCCCGTGGGATGAGCAGGCTGAGAAACACGCCGGCATTGAGGGCGATCATGAACGCGGGAGCAAACCGCCGCTGCATCACTGTCTGAAAGGAGGAGTGAAGTTGCGTCATGGCTGGGGCAGGGAACTTGGGACATTGACGCACACTTTTTCAAAAGGACGTGGGTAAAAGGAATACGTTCTCAGAGCCAAAGGAACTCCGTCCATTTCGATCAGGCGTGCTCCTGCGATGCATTGATCCGTGAAACTCGCCGACGCCGCATCAGGCATTGCGTCCGGCATCGAACAACACGCCTGTTTCGGCGCGCTGCTCCTGAATCCTGCGGGCGTGTTCGCGGACGATCTGAAAGGCTGAGATGGCGGACGCTGCAAGGAGGGCCCAGATCAAGAGGCCGATGACTGACTTCCAGAGAAGGCCAGCCCGACCGTGTTTACGAATACCGCACAGGGCAAAAAAGCCCGACCCGATGCCTGCGAGCGGAATCGCGCTTGAGATCATCACACCGGCCAGTGCTTCTTCCCGGCTATGAGCGGGAGTCTGCGGCATGACCATGTTGACGACAACCGCGATCAACGGAGACCAAAGGCAAAAGCTGGCTGCCCTATGGAAGAGGGTCTTCTTGGGCGTCGGCTCAGACGGTCGGGGTGGGTTGGAGGAGTCATTCATAGGTGGCTAGAAAGCGAAAAGGATTGCGCTGCTGAACGCCACGGATCAAGCAGCGATGCGATGGCACATGCCATTTTTTGCCAGAGACCTGCATCTGTTACAGCATTTCCAAACTCCTTTCCAAACTGAGGTCAGGCCGTCCGATGGACCTGGAGGACCGAGCGCTCTGCTTGCTGATTGTCATTGGCAGCTCACTGGACCTCAAATAGCATGCAGTCCAAATTCATTCATCAACTGCCCATGCCCGCACTCTCCACCCGAGCAAAGATTTTGGTACTATCAGTCGTTTTCTGGGCCCAGTTTGAAACCGTTCTGGCAAAGACATTGGACGGAAAAACGATGACATTAACGATTCCTGATGAGGCTGTGGTCACCAACGAGGTGAACGACACACCCCATAAATTGGACGCTTATGGTTGGGAGTTTTTGCGCGCCGATGGTGGAGGAATGTTCGGTTTGAGACCTCTCGAAACTCATGGGCTACCAAAAGAAAAATTGCTGCTGCTGGCGCAGGAGCAATTAGCCCGGGAAAAAAAACAATACGCATCCATCGGCTTCGATAAGGGAAGAACTTGGTCGCCGATCACGCCCGTTTCATTTAGCAATCGTGGCTGGACAGGCCTGGCCTATCATGTGGATTCTGTCCTCGTTCTTAAAACTCGGAGCATCAAAAGCACCGAATACCGAATGGTCTTGTGGGGCGGGGGAAAGGCTTGGTTTTGCAGCTGCATTTCTGACGACAAGGGACACGCCAGATTCATAAAGGTGCTGGAAAGCGCCGCCTTCAAGGCCATACCCGCAGGAACGACCGACACAGAGCTGGAGATTCAACTGCCGCCTCAGGAAGTCCGCACTTGGACAAATGCCCTCGGCAGAACCTTTGAAGGCAAGCTTGTTTCTGCCCCAAGTGGTGGACTGTATGTCTGCTTTGAGCGCGAGGGGCATGTTTTTGCCCCCATGCCGCTCAGCATGCTTTCCAAGGAAGATCAAAAATACCTGCGTACTCTGATCGAGGCATCGACGAAAGAGGTGCCCGTAGATAAGAAAAAAACTCCTTAACCGCAGCTCTCATTTGAGAGCAAGTTACTCAAAGGAACGAGAAGAGAGCTACGCCTCAATTTCCGCTGCCTCAGTCTCCTTGCTGCCACGCTTCAGCATCACTGCCAGCAGCGCAATGTCCGCCGGATTCACACCTTGGGCTCTCGCGGCTTGGCCGAGGGTGGCGGGGCGGAGGGCGGTGAGTCGGTGTTTGGCTTCGGTTTTCAGGCCGGGGATGGCGTGGTAATCGAAGTCGGCGGGGATCATTTTCTCCTCCATGCGCGAGGTCTTGGCGACCGTGTCTTCCTGCCGGGTGATGTAGCCGGCGTATTTAACGTCGTTTTCGACGAGGCTCCAGACTTCGGGAGTGAACTGGGAGTAGATGTCGGCAGGGAGCTGAGAAGGGATGCTTTCGGGACGACGCAGCCATTTTTCCAGGGTGACGCCGTCCAACCGGGCCTCCTGCAGGAGGATGCGAGCAGCGGCGAGGGCGGTGGATTTGCCCTCGGTATGACGGATACGGAAAGGGGAGGCGAGGCCGATGGCGGCGGCGAGAGGCGTGAGACGGAGGTCGCAGTTGTCCTGACGGAGGAGGAGGCGGTACTCAGCGCGCGAGGTGAAGAGCCGGTAGGGCTCGGTGGTGCCTTTGGTGACGAGGTCGTCGATCATTACGGCCAGGTAAGCCTGGCTCCGCTGGAGCAAGAAAGGGGGACGACCTTGGGCTTTAAGCGCGGCATTGACCCCGGCGATGAGACCTTGTCCGGCTGCCTCCTCGTAGCCGGAGGTGCCATTGATCTGACCAGCGAAATAGAGACCGGAAATGCGCTTGGTTTCCAAGGTCGGGTGGAGTTGGGTGGGGGGGCAATAATCATACTCCACCGCGTAACCGGGGCGCACGATCTCGGCCTTTTCGAGGCCCGGGATGGAGCGGATGAAGTCATACTGGACCTCGAAGGGCAGGGAGGTGGAGACACCATTCACGTAGAATTCGCGGGTGTGGCGGCCCTCCGGTTCGAGGAAGATCTGGTGCCGTTCCTTGTCCGCAAAGCGCACCACCTTGTCTTCCACCGAGGGGCAGTAGCGCGGCCCGACCCCCTCGATCCGGCCGGAATACATGGCTGACTTGTGGATATTGGCCCGGATGATGTCGTGCGTTTGGGGGGTCGTGTAGGTGATCCAGCAGGGATTTTGTTCCACGTGGAACTTTTCCGGGGTCCAGGAGTTCAGGGTGAACTGGTTAGGACCGGTGCCAGGAAGAGTGTTCGAGCCCTCGATTGGGACCTCCCGGTCGTCCTCCGGAAGGGTGCCGGAGAGGTAGCTGAACTGCGGAGCTGGCTCATCCCCTGGCTGAATTTCGCACTTGGAGAAGTCGATGCTGCGGCTGTTGAGGCGGCAGGGGGTGCCGGTCTTGAAGCGCTGGACGTCGAAGCCGAGCTCGCGAAGGCTGTCGGAAAGGGTGGAAATGCTATCCCCCATGCGCCCGCCAGCCTGGTTCTGCTGCCCCACATGGAGCAGTCCGCGCATGAAAGTGCCGGAGGAAATGATCACCGTCTTGGCGCGGTAGATCATCCCGAGGCTGGTGCGGATGCCGGTAATGGCGTCGTTTTCCACCAAGATCTCGGCGGCATTGCCCTGATGGAGGTCGAGGTTGGGCTGGTTTTCGATCAGCCATTTCATGCGAAACTGGTAGGCCTTCTTGTCGCACTGCGCCCGCGGAGCCTGCACACTGGGCCCCTTGCGGGCATTCAGCATGCGAAACTGGATGCCCGTGGCGTCCGTGTTCCGGCCCATGACCCCGCCGAGAGCATCGATCTCGCGCACCACATGCCCCTTGGCCAAGCCCCCAATGGCCGGATTACACGACATCTGGGAGATGGTATCAAGGTTCTGGGTGAGGATCGCCGTCTGGCAACCCATCCTCGCAGCCGCCATCGCCGCCTCCACCCCGGCATGACCGGCTCCGCAAACGATGACGTCATAGTGCTTGGGGAAGGTGTAGAGGCTCGTAGACATGGGGACGGCGAGAGTAGCACGAGGCAACGAATTGTTCCATGTGGAACAAAACGGAATCGCAGACAGCCCGCCGGGGAAGGGGAAATGTCCCGCCCAGCGCGTCCCAACCCTCCGCAGAAGCGAAGGGTCAAGCCAGACGGGCATGAGCAAGAATCACTTTCGCTGGCCCATCGCGGAGCAACTGATCAGGCGGTGGGATCGTGGAATGGAGGGTAAAAAAGGGGAGGTTGGGGAGCCTCTCGGACGAACTAAGCTTCCAGATTCCGGCTAAAGGCCGTACTACAAAACGTACGCTGGCTGGTTTCAGATCTGGAATGATGCGGGGGGCCTCCAGAACGGATACGATCCAGAACTACGTACTCAGAAGGGCCGGGAGAGTAATTTGGGAGAGCCGGAGATGCAGAGGTAGCAGAAGGAATTCGGAATTACTCTGCGTTAAAGCGAACGTCCCTATGGCTCGCCATACACGAGTGGAGTTTTGCTGACGTCCAAAACGCCTTGGGCTCCGACGACGGCTGGCTGAGGACAGCCAGCCCTACCTCGAGCGGCGTGCGCGACTGCTTGTTGCATCCCAATTCACCAGACGGTCAACGCATCCCGCCAACACACCTACCTTTCAATCACCTGGCCAAGGGACCCCATATGTCCCGTCTGCCAGTGTAATACCCCGCTTGCTTCCGCCCCTCATCCAGCTAGTATCGCCCTACCTCATGGCCACCGCAAAAGCCCCCTCAAACGCCCTGGCGAAACACGCCTCCGACCCCATCAATCAAAAGCTCACTGCTGCCGACAAGGTGAGGCTTTACCGTGAGATGGTCCGCATCCGCTGCTTCGAGCAGGTGTCCCTCCAGCATTACCAAGCCGGCAAAATGGGCGGCTTCCTCCACCTCTACATCGGCCAGGAATCCGTGGCCGTGGGCACCGTTTCGGTGATGGGTGAAAACGATCACGTCATCACCGCTTATCGCGATCACGCTCACGCTTTGGCCGTGGGCATGGGCATGAACGAGTGCATGGCCGAACTCTTTGGCAAGGCCACCGGTTGCTCCCGCGGCAAGGGCGGTTCGATGCACTACTTCGCTCCGGAGAAAAACTACTGGGGCGGTCACGGCATCGTGGCCGGTCAGACCCCGCTGGGTCTCGGCCTCGCCTACGGCCTGAAATATCGCGGCCTCAAAGGTGCCGCGCTCTGCTTCCTCGGCGATGGCGCGGTGAACCAAGGCGCCTTCCATGAGTCCCTGAACCTCGCGGAACTCTGGGATCTGCCGGTGATCTACGTCATCGAAAACAACGGCTACTCCATGGGCACCAGCCAGCAACGCTCGTCCGCCTACACCGACTTCCTCG
This sequence comes from Verrucomicrobiota bacterium, assembly GCA_025360015.1. GTDB lineage: Bacteria > Verrucomicrobiota > Verrucomicrobiia > Verrucomicrobiales > Verrucomicrobiaceae > Prosthecobacter. Next base: position 89,751 of record JANYCZ010000049.1, read on the forward strand.
CCAAGCGCGCCGAAGGTTACGGCATGGCTTGGGAGCAGTTCAACGGTGCCGACATCTATGAAGTCCGCGCCGGAGTCAGCAAGGCCATCGAGCGCGCTCACACTCTCTCAAAGCCAAGCATCATCGAAATCGCCACCTACCGCTGGGAAGGCCATTCCGTTGCCGACGCCAACAAGTTCAAGTATCGCACCAAGGAAGAAGTCGAGAAGTTCCAAAGCGAGCACGACCCGATTCAAGTCTGGAAGCGCAATCTCCTCGAAGAAGGTGTCGCCACCGAAGAGGAGCTGAAAAAGATCGGCAAGGAAGCCCAGAAGGAAGCCGAAGACTCCGCCGAATTTGCCAAGGTCAGTCCTTATCCAGAACCCGAATCCATCTTCGAAGATGTGTACTGGGAAGTGGACAACAAGACCGAAGCCGGCCAGACCGGACGGCACTTCTTCAACGACTAAGCGGCCCGAGGAGGATAGGGCTAAGGCCTGTCGGATGGATCAGGGCTTCTTGCCTTGGATCCAGAGCCGAACTGAGGCGAGACGCCCCAAGCCGTTGTCAGGCCGGAGGCCTAACCTCCAGATTGGCAGAGCGTTCTAACTCGTTTATTTCCAATTACTTGCGTCGATTCTACTTCGTACCCACCGTCGAAGTGATGGTATCCGCCTGACTGCTGAGGATGACGACATGCTTGTCATAAGTCGCCTTGGCCCCGACAAGCTGGGTCACATAGTTCAGCGCCTCGCTCAGAGGTACGTTGGAAAGAGACAGGCTGAGCTTCCGCTGCGCCAGCTCCTCGCCCTTCACGATCACGTTGGGCGTCACCTTGCCACCACTGGCATTTTTGGACAGGGAGCGCAGACCCTCGATGGCTTCCGTCAGTGTCACATCGGCCATCTCCACCTTGGGAAGGGTGACAGCGGCATACTGGGTTTTCAGCGACTCATCCTTTGGCTGATAGTTCGCGCGAATGTATGCCAGCATGCTCGCCGTCTCCGCATGCTTCGGATTGGCCGCCGCCACCCGGGAGAGCAGCTTATAGGCCGTGTCCAGATCACCCTTGTAATAGGCCGCACGCCCCTGCTGAAAGACGGCATTGAGATCCTCCGCCTTGGCCGAGAAGCTGGCGGCAGACATAAAAAAGGCAGTCGTCAGAAGCGCGACCGCCGTGGAAACCTTGGAACCAAACAGTGATGTTTTCATAAGGGTGGCTGAATTTGAAATCATTTCACCAAATCGCTGAAAGAATGTCAAGATCGCACACGCACCGACAAGCTTGATGCCGCGTGCATCCTGCTCCATCGGTGAAGCATGCCGCCGCCAAAAAAAACCGCTGCCAGCCAGGTCAATGTCTTCATTGGCAGCGATGAAGCGCGCGTGAAGGAAGCCGCGCTCATCCTCGTGCGCACCCTCACGCCACCCGACGCCGGAGACTTTAGCAACGACATCATCGACGGCACCGCCGACAACTCCGAGCACGCTGGTACCATCTGCTCAAACGTCTGCATGGCGCTGCAAACACTGCCTTTCTTCGGCGGCACGAAAGTCGTGTGGCTCAAGAACGCCAACTTCCTCGGCGACTCCGGTGCCGGCAAAGGGCAGGCGGCGGTGGGCGGATTCGAGCGCATCCTCGATGTGATCGAAGGCGGTCTCGGCAGCGATGTGAGCTTCGTCATCAGCGCCACCGGCATCGACAAACGCCGCAACACTTACAAGCGCATCTCGAAGATCGCCGCCTTCGAAGTCTTCGACAAGCCCGACACCTCGCGCTCCGGATGGGAGGGCCCAGTGCTCGCCATGGCCTCACGCAAGGCCAAGGAACTCGGCATCACCTTTGAAAGCGGTGCCCTGGAGCTGCTCGTGCAGATGGCCGGCGATGACACGCGGCAGATGGAGAACGAGCTCGAAAAGATCGACCTCTACCTCGGCGAGCGCCGCCGTGCCGGACTCAAGACCGTGCAGCACCTCGTCTCCATGAGCCGCGCTGGCGTGCTGTGGGATCTCGGCAACGCCATCGGCAAACGCGATCTGCCTCGCGCTTTGGAGCTGCTCGGCACGCTCATGTATCAGGGGCAAAACGCCATCGGCCTGCTGCTCGCCGCCATCGTCCCGCGCGTGCGCAGCCTGCTCCTCATCAAGGACCTCGGCTCGCGCCACAAGCTCAACAAGTTCAACTACGCCGGCTTCTGCTCCTCGCTTGAGGGCCTGCCCTCCACGGCCACCTCGCATCTGCCGCGCAAAAAAGACGGCACCGGCTTCAACGCCTACCCCATGTTTCTCGCCATTCCCGAGACCGGCAATTTCTCCCTGGAAGAACTCCACGCCGGATTCAAAGCCTGCCTCGTCGCGAATTCCAAACTCGTCACTTCCTCGCTCGATTCCAAGCTCGTGCTTGAGCGTCTGCTCGTCGGCCTGCTTGCCAGACAATCCCGCTGAATCCTCATGTCCACTGCCACCATTCTCACCTGTCTCGCCATCGGCATTGTCAGCGGCGTGGTTGCGGCCTTGTGTGGCGTCGGCGGCGGTGTCGTCATGGTTCCCGCCTTCGTGCTCTTCCTCAAGCTGCCGCATAAAACCGCCGTCGCCACCTCGCTCGCCATCATCATTCCCACCGCCCTGATGGCCACCACGCAGAATGCAAAGCATGGCTTTGTGGAATGGAAAGTCGCCGCCATCACCGCCGTGTCCGCCTCCATCTTCGCCTACTTCGGTGCCGGCTGGATGAAGACCCTCAGCAGTGAAACCCTCACCCGCATCTTCGGCTTCATCCTCGTCACCTTCGGCGCGCGCATGCTGCTGTATGGCAAGGCTTGAGAAACGGAAACGCTCCAATCAGAGTTGGTCGAAGGAAAGGAAAGAGGTGGAAAAAATCGTATGCCGATGCTGTGCCTTTTTCTCTTCTTTCCTTTTTTCGGCCATCTGTTTGGAACACGATTCCATCAGCCAATCTCTAGATGCCTAGCTACCACACCAGCGCATCCAGAAAGAACGTCGCCACCATGCCCAGCGCCACGATCAGGCGCAGCACCAGACCCACGCCCGTGCCCAGCAGCGATCCCCACGCCGATTTCGCCGCAGGCTGCAGCCGCTTTTTGGCAAAGATCAGCTCAAAAGAAATGCCACCGATCAGTGGCCCCAGCACCAGGCCAAAGGGCATGAAGAACATGCCCACGATCCCGCCGATGAACACCCCCGCGATGCCCCAGCGACTCGCGCCAAACCACCGCGCGCCCATCGCACCGCTCACGAAATCGACCACATAAGACAGCACCAGCCCTAGCGATAAAACCACGAAGCCCCAGGTACTCATGCCAGACTCAGGACGCAGCACCGTATGAATAATCCCAGCCGCAAAAATGAGCAGCGGCCCCGGTAAAAACGGCACCACCGAACCGATGATGCCCACGATCAAGAGGCAGATCGTCAGCGTCCACACGCCCCACATCTGCCACGGCATCGTGGTAAAAAAATGCGCCGTCGCATGCCAGGCATGGGTGAACCACTCAGTCATCGCACCAGATCGTTTTGGATTCCACCGGCTGCCGTACACTCCTCGGCCATTTCAATCCCTCGCGCGGCCAGCCAAGATAAATCAGACCCACGCAGCGATCTTCCGCACCGATGTGCAGCCACTCCGCAAACTCCCGCGTGCCCAGCAGCGGTGGCGAAGACCAGTAGCAGCCCAGCCCGGCCGCCGTGGCAGAGAGCTGCAGGTTTTGCAGCGCACACGCCACCGCCTCGATCTCTTCCACCTCAGGAATCTTCGCCCCACCACGTCGCTCCATCACGCAGGCGATCACCACCGGCGAGAGCAGCGGGTTCTCACTCATCTTCTTCATCTTGTCCTCGCGAAACTCCTGCGCCGGCGTCGTCTCGCGATACACGCGCTGCATTGCCTCCGCGAGCCGCTGCCGCGCCGCGCCTTGATGCACCACAAACTTCCACGGCTCCGTCAGTCCATGCGTCGGCGCCCACGTCGCATCTTCCAGCACCTGCGTCAGCAGCGCACGTTCCACACCCCGCGTCGCATCCATGTCCACCGGCTTGATGGAACGACGGCGGCGGATGAGCGCGCTGAGCTGGGAATGGGTGGCTATGTCAGACATGAGCACGCGATCTTTACACCATCGGCAGCCACTTGCTCAAGCTTTGAGAAGCGGGTTTGTTGCGACGAACTGGCAGCCATGAGCGATTCGCTCATGGCTGAGCAAGGTGCACCATGAGTGCTTGTGGAAAACTCGATCACCGCCGGTTGGATTTCAGTCAAGCCAGTTCTCAACCTGCAGCTCCGGCACTTTGGAAAAGTCCACCAAGTTACGCGTGAGCAAAAGCGCGGCGTGAGATCGTGCGATGCCAGCAATCTTTAAATCCATCGTCCCCGCCCGCAGGCCACGCAATCGCTGAAACTCATCGGCGGCCTCGTCGTCAAACGGCAGAATGGTGATGTCGGCAAAATCGTGGATCGCATTCTGAAACTGCCCGTACGCATGCACCTGCTCAGGCCCTGCTGTCTTGCGATTGATCTCCGCTGCCCAGCCCTGCGTAATTTCCTGCACGGTCACCACCGTGATGAAGGCGTCCGCCACTGAGTCCATCAGCCGTTGTCTGAGCCGCTGGCCCGCCTCTGACTCATGCAAGAATTCACGATAATGATTCGTGTCGAGGATGACGAACATGCTCAACGCCCTTCACGATTCATACGGTCCCGCCACTCGGCCCCGAGCTGATAGGCATCTGGGGAAAGATCATCATTTCTGGCCCTGCCAAAAAGTTTCATCCATGATCCTTTCGGCTTCGGGATATAACGCGGCTTCGGCTGCGTGGCAGCGTCAGCAACTTTGGTCACGCTTTCAGTGCGACTTGTCATAAGACTAAAATGCACCACCGGCGGGCTTGTGGCAATCACGAAGCTGGCCCCGCTGAGATATAGACCGTCAGCGCCTCCAGCCATTCGACAGTGGACTTCCCGCCTGACTCCGCTTCTTTCCCCGCGCATGAGGAAACCTGCCGCGCTTCGTTTGTTCTTTGTTCTGCTCGTCATCGTGGCGGGGGTGTTTGGCATATCGCGTCTGGATTTCGATGTCGATCCACTGAGCCTGCTGCCACAGGAACTGCCGGGCTTGCAGGGCACGCGCCTGCTGCGCGAGCAGAAGCGCAATGTGCTCCTCATCGCCGTGCAGGCGGACGATCCGGCGCTGGTCGAAGTCACCGCAGATGCCCTCGCCGAGCACCTGGCCGCAAAGCCGGAGCTGTGTGCCAGCGTGCGCAGCAAATCGCTGCTGCAGTCGGATCCCGCGATCATCGCTGAAGTCGTCGCGTATCTGTGGCTGAACGCGCCGCCGCAGGAAGTGGCGAAACTCATCGCCTCACTCGATCCCGCAGTTATCACGGCCCTTCTGGCGAAATCCAAGGAGGCTGCGGGTTCTTCGCTCGATCTGCAAAACGCCACGCTCAGCGGTTATGATCCTCTCGGTCTCGCACGCGGTGCCTTGTCGCTCATGAGCGGCGGTGGCGACATGAGCAGCCTGATGAGCGATGAATTCACCAGCGCCGATGGCACACTGCGCCTGCTGTTTGTCACACCTCCGGGCAAAGCGCTGGCAGATTATCGCGCGGCCAATGCCTGGCTCACGCAGATCAAGAAAGACGTGCGCGAGCAGTGGCTGCCGCAGCAAAAAGAACTCACGACCGTGAGGATCGGCTTCACCGGCGATCCCGCGTTTCAGGCGGAAATCGCCACCGGCATGGAAGGGGACATGCGGCAGTCGATTGGGGCCGTCACCTTCATCGTCGGCTTCCTCTTCTGGCTCCTGCACCGCAGCGTGAAGCCGTTGCTCTGGCTGCTGCTCGCCATCCTCTGCGCCAACCTGCTCACCCTCGGCACCGCAGGCGCGATCTACGGTTCTCTCAATGTCATGTCGATGGGTTTCGCCGCGATCCTCACCGGCTTGATCGAAGACTTTGGCGTCGTCGGTTTGCATGTCGCACGCGAGCACCCAGGGGAAGGCTTTGGCCGCATCTGCCGGCGTGCGCTGCCCAGTGTCACGTGGTCCGCCGTCAGCATCGCTGGCATCTTTGCCATGCTGGGCCTCAGTCAGCTTCCCGGCGTCGCGCAGCTTGGGGTGTTGTCCGCGCTTGGCGTGATGATCGGTGCCGCCGTCATGATCTTCGGCTTTCTGCCGCTGGGCATGACCACAGGCAAACTGGAGGAGCATCACGGCACCACGCGCTTCGCCATGCGGATGCAGGGCATCATGGTGTGGTTCGTCTTGGCCGCACTGATCGCTGCCACCGCAGTGATGGGCTTGAAGGGTCTGCCAAAGATGGACTTCGGCTCCGCCGTGCTGCGTCCTGACAAAAGCGAAGCCTTCGATGTCTTCGACAGCGTCGAGCAGCGCATGCTAAACTCCACCAGCGAGCCTGGCCGCAACGTACCACTCGTCTTCGCCGCCCAGGACGCCACCGCCCTGCGCCAAAGCATCATCGCCACGCAAAAGACGCTGAAGAGCGATCAAGTCGAAGCCCAACTGCTACCACTCGCACTGGTGCCCGATGCCGATGCGCAAAAGGCGAATCTCGCCGCACTGCAATCCCTCGCCACCCGCGAGGACGCCCTCAAGCAAGCCATCGATACAGCAGGATTCACCGATGCCGCCTCCGCGCTGACGCAAAATATCTTCAAGCAATGGCGCGAATGGTCCGCCGCCCACACAGCGCTGCCGCTGTGGCCCAAGCCCATCGTCCTCGAAAATCTCGGCGGCATTGTTTCCCAGCATGCCAAGCACGGCTTGATGGCCATCGGCTCCGTGCGCCTCGCTCCTGGGTGCACCTTGGAAAATGCGCCCGTGCTGCATGCGGTGGAAAAGATTCCCGGCGCGCACCCGGCAGGCTGGGCCTTTCTGCGCACGTCGTTGGAGCCTTTGCTGAAGCGCGAGATCCTGCGCGTCTGCGTGCCCACCGTCGCCATCGCCTGCATCCTGTTTCTGCTGGTGTTTCACGGCTGGCGCGAGCGCGTGTTCGCCTTCTTCACCCTCGCGGCCAGCGGCTGGATTTTGCTCGGCGGCATGTCGGCTTGGGGTTTGACCTGGAACCTCATGAGCGTCGGCGCCATCCCGCTCTGCCTCGGTCTGGGTCTCGATTTCACCATTCATGTGATGCATTCGCTGCGTGAGCCCGGCATGACTCGCGAACGCGTCGCATCGCTGGGTCGTTCGCTCGCCTACTGCGGACTCAGCACCGGACTGGGCTTCGGGGCGCTCGCCGTCGGCAGCAATCGCGGCCTTATTACCCTTGGCATGACCGCCATGATCGGCGTGCTCACCGTGCTCATCACCGCCGCCTTTGCGCTGCCATGGGTTTGGTTCCGGCGGCAGCGGTAAACCTCACTGCCAGGGATATTCACCCGGCCTGCGCTTGCGGGTCCAGGGCCCAAACGCAGCCATTCCCGCCACAGTGACCGCCAGCATGATCCCCACGAACAGCATTTCCAGACCCCAGAGGTCGAGCAGCGGCTTCTTGAGCTCCGTAAAAAACGAACCGATGGCCGAGAAGAAATTCAGTATCGCAGTAAAAATCCGAATGAGCGTTTCCATGGCTCCAGCATGGGTGGCAGCAGCCCAGCACTCAAAAACTGTGCAGTGACACTTCACTCACTGTCTTTTTGGTCACTGTCATTTCCGTCACTGTCTTTTTGGTCACAATAGGGCCCGGCGGCAGCCCGCGCCCGTCCCCTGATTTTTCGCTGGCGCAACCGCCACTCCCGCGTACTATGCTCGACTCTCGGTAGAGATGGTGGCCGTAGTTCAACGGTAGAGCCCCAGATTGTGATTCTGGTTGTTGCGGGTTCGAGTCCCGTCGGTCACCCCACTTTTTCATGGAGTGCTGCCGTACTTCCGGCTACAACAAGCACACATGCATCCGCTGGAACAAGTCATTGGCCACACCTTTCGCGATCCCGCGTTACTCCAGCTCGCGCTCACGCACGGCAGCGTCGGTTACGAAAACCAGCGCGCCCACTCCGACAATCAGCGCCTCGAATTCCTCGGCGATGCCGTATTGCAGCTCGCTCTCTCGCATCTCCTCTTTGTACGTTTCACCCAGGCGGATGAGGGCGTGCTCACCCAGGCACGCGCCCAGCTCGTCTCCACCAAGGCGCTCGCCCGCATCGCCCGCCGCATTTCACTCGGCGCACACCTGCATCTGGGACGGGGGGAAGAGGCCAACGGCGGCCGTGACCGCGAATCCACCCTGGCCGATACCCTCGAAGCCGTCGCAGGTGCCGTTCATCTCGACTCCGGCACCGAGGCAGCCCATCAATTTGCCGCACGCCTCTTCGCCGAAGATCTCGAAGCACTAAATCGCGGTCCCCTGGATGCCAACCCCAAGGGACAGCTCCAGGAACTCATTCAATCCGTGGGCATCGAGCCACCGCTCTATGGCATCGCCGGTGCCGAGGGGCCGGATCACGCCAAGAATTTCGTCGCCACCGTCTCCTGGCAGGGCACCGAGCTTGGACGGGGTACAGGCCGCAGCAAAAAAGACGCCGAAGTGCAGGCCGCACAGGCCGCTCTCGACAATCCAGCGCTTCGTGAACTGCTGCGAACAACCCGTGCACAACCTGACGAACAAAACCGCCGGTCATGAGAGCAACCCTGAACACTGACAGTTGTTCCAGTCGCTCACAATTCCTGCCGGATCCGTTCACAGGCCAGTTGCCCGTGGAACCCCTGTATATCCAAAGCGGAACCCACTTGTTGCGCTTGTTCTCACTGCTTACGGATATGAGTAATTTAACAACCTAGCTAACCCCAATCATAAGAGATGGGAACAAGTCAGCTTTTGATGCCTTATGGACCCTTCAAACATCCAGAAAGTTTTCGAGGCTCAGCGTCAAAATCGCTGGCACATCGCGCAGAGCAGGGCGGAGCAGCGCATCGCAAAGCTCAAGCGCCTCAGGGCGGCACTCATGACACGGCGGCATGAGATCGTTGTCGCGATGCAAAAAGATTTTGGCAAATGCCAGGCCGAGGTGGCCATCTCCGAGATCGCTCCGGTCACAGATGAGATCGCGTTTGTCAGTGCGCGCTTGAAACGCTGGATGAAGCCCAGGCGCGTGCCTGCTCATCTCTTCACGCTGGGCTCACGCAGCGAGGTGCGCTATGAACCCAAAGGCCAGGTGCTCATCCTCGCGCCGTGGAATTATCCCGTGCATCTCTTCCTGCTCCCACTCGTTGGTGCCATCGCTGCGGGCAACGTGGTGATGATGTCCGCCTCAGATCGCACGCCACACACCGAGGTGGTGCTGACGCAGCTCATCAATGAAACCTTCCCTTCGAATGAAGTCGCTGCGTTCAGCGGCGGCGTGCCTGCGGCGGAGGCCTTGATGGAATGTCCCTTCGATCATGTGTTCTTCACGGGCAGCCCGGCAGTGGGTAAAAAGATCATGGCCAAAGCCGCGCAGCATCTCGCCACCGTCACGCTGGAGCTCGGTGGCAAATCACCCGCAGTGCTGCATGCGACCACGGACATTGCCAAAGCGGCGCTCGCCATCGCGTTTGGCAAATTCCTCAACGCCGGACAAACCTGCATCTGTCCCGATCACGTCTGGGTGCCGCGTACTTTGGTTGCTGAGTTCGTGTCTGCCATCAGCAAGTTGATCCGCGAGTTTTATGGGGACACACCCGAGCAGCGTCGTGCCTCGCCCGACTTTGCACGGATCGTGGATGCGCGTGGCTGGCAGCGCATGAAGCATTTGCTGGACACCTCCATCGCCGCAGGCGCGCAGGCCGTCATCGGTGGTGAAACCGACGAAGCCACGCGCTACGTGGCTCCTACGGTGCTTGGCGGCATCAGCACGGCCATGCCCATCATGCAGGAGGAAATCTTTGGCCCCGTGCTTCCCGTGCTCGTCTATGATTCGCTCGATGAAGTCCTCGCCTTCATCCATTCCGGGGGCAAACCGCTCGCATTGTATGCCTTCGGCCATGATGAGGCCTTCATTCAACGCATGCTGCGCGAAACCAGCGCCGGCGGCACCGTCATCAACAACACCCTGCTGCACATCGTGAACTCGCATCTGCCCTTCGGTGGCAGCGGCCAGAGCGGTCAGGGCAGCTACCACGGTCACCACAGCTTCCGCACCTTTTCCCATGAGCGCGCCGTCGTGCATCAGGGCGGCCTCATAGCATCCTTGGTGCCTCTGCCGCATCCTCCATATTCAAAGATGAAGGCCATTGAGAAAATCGTGCTGAAGCAGAAGACGGGGCTGGGGCCATAGAGCCTTTCAAATCATTTTGTGTCCGATAAATCCAGGGCAGTCAAAGCGACTCTCCCTCTCCCCGCCCATGCCACACGCCAACAACAAATTTTTCTTCGTGGAGATGGCCGGGGTGAGGGGATAGCTCTAGGTTTGTGTGAGATCGTCCGTGGACACAGGCTTAGAGACGGCCGGTCTTCCGTCACACCCATCTACGACCAACCGCCATCGCTACTTCAGCGGCCAAAACACCGGCACCATGGCCAGGATGACGATCAGCATCACAAGAGTCAGACCACCGCCGACTTTGATGAAGTCCGCGAAGCGGTATTTGCCGGGGCCATAGACGAGGATGCAGCTCGGCTCAAACGGCGTGAGCATGGACGCGGACGCGCTGAGCATGACGCCGATCGCAAAGGCGCGCTGATTGGCACCCATGGTAGCGGCGGCCTGCAGCGCCACGGGCAGTACCACGAGCGCTGCGGCGGCGTTCGACATCGGCTGCGTGAGCAGGATCGTCAGCAGGCAGAAGCCCGTGAAGACCGCAAAGACGCCCCAGGGCTGCAGCCAGCCGGTGATGAAGTTGGCAATCATGCTCGACGCACCCGAAACCTGCATCGCTTCGCCAAAGGCCATCATGCCGCCGATCAGGATCAGCAGCCGCCAGTCGATGTTGGCGTAGGCGTTCTCCAGTTTGATGCACTTCGTCAGGACTGCCATGATGGCGACCATCACAAACACCACCGTGTCAGGGACCCAGTCGAAACTGCTGGCGATCACAGCGAGTACAAAAGCCAGCAGCAGTCGGAGACCACGCCTGCGCGCCTCCGCACTGAACTGATGCTGCGTGATGACGATCATGTCGTTGCCTTCCTCGAAGACGCGGAAGCGATCACTCGGCCCCTGCAGCAGCAGCACATCGCCCGCGCGCAATTTTTCATCCGCCATGTGGTGCATCAGCGCACGATCTCCACGCATAAGCGCTAGCACAGAGAGGCCGGTGCGTTGACGAAAGTTGTTGTCGCGCAAAGAGCGGCCTACAAAGCCGGAGCGCGGCGTGAGGACGACTTCAGCGACCTGCGCATCGCGCATGTCGATGCCGGAGCTGCGCAGCGTCACGTCTTCGAGAATATCGAGGCCTTCAATTTTCTTCACCCGGATCAGATTCTCCACCTTGCCGGCCACCAGTACGACATCGCCTTCTTCAAAGCGGAGATTGGGTCCGGCATCCAGCGGCTGGTCCGCCCGGCGGATCTTGATGACTTGAAAGTCCATCGCGGAAAAATCCGAGTTGAAGGCGGTTTGACCGACGATCGGTGAACCGGGCAGCACCACAACCTCCGCAAGGTAGTCGCGCATCGCATCTCCAGCAATGACGGCAGCCCGGTCGCGCTCCGGCACCAGACGGCTGCCAATGAAGACCATGTAGAGAATGCCCGTGAGCGTGAGGACGATGCCGATCCCTGTGAACTCAAACATGCGCAGCGGCTGCAAACCCAGCTTCGTGATGGCACCACTCACAGCGATGTTGGTGGAGGTGCCGATCAGCGTGCACGTGCCGCCCATCAGCGAGGCAAAGGCCAGCGGCATCAGAAGGCGTGAGGGAGGGATGCGCAGCTTGCGTGACAGGCCCATGACCGGCCCCACAAACACGGCGGTGACGGTGGTGTTGTTCATGAAGGCGGACACACCGCCCACCACGGCCATCATGAAGCCCATGAGCCGCTTGGGCTGGGTGCCGAAGGTCTGCGCCAGCACACCGCCCATCATGTCCAGCACACCCGTCTCGCGCAGCGCCGCGCCGATCACAAAGATCGCCGCCAGCAGGATGATCACACGATCTCCAAATCCGGCAAAGGCGCGGTCTGCCTTCAAGATGCCGCACATGACCAGCACGCACAGCATCGACAAAGTGACGAGGTCCACGGAGATTTTCTCAGTGGCAAAGGCGATGACGGCGATGACGAGCAGTCCGATGACGATCCAGGCTTCCATATTGGCCGCATCAGTGGCGCAGGGAAATACACTGCTCAAGGAGCAAGCCGGGCAAACCGCAGGTGAGTGCCGTTTTGTGGAAGCAATCCGCCCCCGCCTGCGTTAGATCGCGCTCACCGCCATGCGTCCCACCCTCACCCTTCTTGCCGCCCTTGCGTTCAGCCTTCAGACCTTTGCCGCGCCCCGTGCGGAGCATGTCTTCATCATCAGCATCGACGGTGGCAAGCCCGCAGTCATTGCGGAGAGCGAGGCGCCGACGCTGAAAAAAATCGCCGCAGAAGGCGCGGTGACGTGGCAGGCCAGCACGATTTTTCCCTCCATCACCCTGCCCTCCCATACCTCCATGCTTACGGGCGTCGGTCCAGACAAGCACCAGATCCTGTGGAACGCCTTCACTCCGATCAAAGGCCTGGTAAAAGTGCCCACGGTCTTTTCACTCCTCAAAGCCGCTGACCCAACGGCGGTGGACGGCATGTTTGTCGGCAAGGTCAAATTCCGCCACCTGTGGCTGAAGGATTCCGTGGACGTGTTCGACTTCGGCGGCCCGCAGTCGGACGCGCCAGTGGCAGGCACCCAGGAAATCGAGAAAGACAAAAAGCCCTCCCAAATGGTGGCCAAGCAGGCGGCGGCATGGATCAAAGAGAATAAACCACGCCTCACCTTCATCCACTTCCCAGACGTGGACACCGCCGGTCACAAGGACGGCTGGGGCTCCCCTCAGCAGAAAGAAGCGCTCAAAGTGACCGATCAGGCGCTGTGGCAGGTCTGGCAGGCCATCAAGGACGCAGGCATCGCCGACACCAGCGTCATAATCATCAGCGCCGACCACGGCGGCCACGACAAAACCCACGGCCTCAACATTCCCGACGACATGCTCATCCCCTGGGTCGCCTGGGGCAAAGGCGTGAAGAAAAACTACACCATCACCGCACCCGTCACCACCTACGACACCGCCGCCACGGCCCTCTGGCTGCTCGATGTCCCACTGCCTGCCGAGTTTGACGGCAAGCCGGTGACCAGCGCCTTTGAGTGATCAGACAGCAGGGCCTTTGAGGCGCAGAATCTTGACGGCCGAGACCAGAATCGTCCCGCAGAACACCAGACGAATGGCGCTGAAGACAAACCCCTTGCTGAGTACGGCCTCACCCCGCAGCACATCCAGCAGATAGCCGCCGATGTGAAACGTGGCGGCAAGGCTGGCGAGGATCAGCAAAGGACAGGCGATCTTGAGCGCCCGGGCACCGCCGACAAGGTAGCCACCGCCCGCAAAACTCGCCGCGCAAAGCACGGCGCTGGCGAGTTCCAGCCTCCCCTCCCCGTATTTCAGCCAGACGGGCAGCACCAGGGAAACTCCGAAAAGGCACCACAGCGTCATCAGAATGGCCGGAATCAGCAGCCGGGTTTGCCACACCCCCAGTTCCGCCTGCCAGCGTTTTCTGTCCTGCACCGCAGCCAGTTGCGTCTTGCACGTGGCGATTTGTTCGCCCGTCAGCACTTTGCCCTTGGTCCTGTGGCTCCAGCAGGAGGTGCAGAAGTCCTCGTGAAAATCCACGTTTTCCCCGCAGTGGGCGCATTTTTGTCGTGGCTTCATCAATCGTTTTCCAAGGTTCTGCCTCAACAGTCAAGCCATGCTCGGGTATCCGCTGCGGAAAACGCAGGCATTTTCATCTCCGTTGCTTTCCACCCTTGCCATCCTGCGTCTGTCTCCATACTCTCGCGCCCACTATGAGCGAAAAATCACCTGTGAACTGGGAAAAGCTGGAGGCCAAGCCGGAATTCCGCGCACTGCTCGCCCGCAAATCGCGCTTCATCATCCCGGCCACGATCTTCTTCCTGATCTACTACCTCGCCCTGCCCATCCTGGTGGGCTACTGCCCCGAGTTGATGAAGAAGAAAGTCTGGGGCGAAGTCAATATCGCCTACGTCTTCGCTCTGTCACAGTTCTTCATGGCTTGGATCATGGCCTTCCTCTACGTGCGCGTCGCCTCGAAGTGGGACAAAGCCGCCGCCGCCGTCATTCACGGTCAGGAGTAAGCAAGCCCGAGCGCCACCACAGCATCTTCCCCTTCAATTCGTCTCCCTCCTTTTCGATGAACATTCCTCTGATCATGTTTCTGGCCTTTGTCGGCCTCACGCTCGTCATCACCTTCTGGGCAGCCAAGAAGAACACCGGTGCCAGCGCCTACTTCGCCGCTGGTCGCAGCATCACCGGCTGGCAGAACGGCCTCGCCGTCGCCGGCGACTACATGAGCGCCGCCTCCTTCCTCGGCATCTCCGGCATGATCTGCTTCTACGGTTACGATGGCTTCATGTACTCCGTCGGCTTCCTGGTCGCCTACATCACCGTGCTCCTCGTCGTGGCTGAGCCCCTGCGCAACGCTGGCAAATACACCATGGCCGATCTGCTCGCCTATCGCCTCAAGCCCCGTCCGGTGCGTGCGCTCGCTTCCCTCAGCACGCTGACCGTTTCCACCTTCTACATGATCGCGCAGATGGTCGGTGCGGGCGTCATCATCCAGCGTCTCATCGGTCTCGACTTCGCACCTGCGGTCATTGGTGTGGGCGTGCTGATGCTCGTCTATGTCGTCTTCGGTGGCATGCTGGCCACCACCTGGGTGCAGATCATCAAGGCCCTGCTGCTCATCGCCGGTGCCATGCTGCTCAGCTATCTGGTCCTGCAGTATCACCACTTCAGCTTCAACGAATTCTTCAACGCCGTTTCCAAAGCGGACTACGCCGGAACCACAGCGCCGAAAAACCTCATGGAGCCCGGCCTCAAGTTCGGCGTCGCCGTGGCAGGCCCGTGGGGTCCGCTGGATCTCATCTCACTCGGCCTCGGCCTCGTGCTCGGCACCGCCGGTCTGCCGCACATCTTGGTGCGCTTCTACACCGTGCCAGATGCCAAGACCGCCCGCGCCAGCGTCGTCTGGGCCATGGCCATCATCGGCCTGTTCTACATTATGACGACCTTCTTCGGCTTCGGTGCCGCCACCATCCTCAAGCAGTCGCTCATCACCACCGCCGCAGGCAAACCGGACACCAACATGGTCGCGCCGATCCTCGCCCAGGTGCTCGGCGGGGAGTTCTTCTTCGCCTTCATCAGCGCCGTCGCCTTCGCCACCATCCTCGCCGTCGTTGCCGGTCTCACCATGAGCGCCAGCGCCAGCTTTGCGCACGACTTCTATTCCAACGTCATCCATCACGGCGAAGAAAACCGCCCGGGCATGGAAGTGAAAGTCGCACGCATCACCGCTTTCTGTGTCGGTGCCATCAGTATCAGCATCGCCATCTATCTCGGCCCCAGTGTCAACGCCGCCTTCCTTGTCGGCCTCGCCTTCGCCGTCGCCGCCAGCGCGAATCTGCCCGTCATCATCTTCAGTGTCTTTTGGAAGCGCTTCAACACCTCGGGAGCCGTGGCCGGACTCAGCATCGGACTCATCTCCTCCATCGTTCTGATCATGCTTAGCCCGAACGGCATTTTCGGCAAAGCCGGTGCCATCTTCCCTCTCGAAAACCCCGGCATCGTCAGCATCCCCATGGGTTTCATCGCCGCCTGGCTTGGCACCATTCTCACCGCACGTGATCCTGAAGCCGAAGCCAAGTTCGCCGAACTCACCGTCCGCGCCCACACCGGCCTTGGCGCTGAGAAGGCGACCTCGCATTGATGCTTCGTCGCATCACAGTCCCGGACTGCTCTGCATGATGCCGCCATCCGCGAAAACGGTGGTGGCTGTCAGGTAGCTGGCACCGTCGCCAGCCAAAAAGGCAACGAGGTTGGCAATCTCCTCTGGTCTTGCCACGCGCCCGAGCGGAATGGCGGCATCCAATTTCTTCAGCAGCGCCGGGTCACTCATCGTGGTGCTGTTGATCGGTGTGGACACCGCGCCCGGGCCCACGCCAACAACCAGGATGTTGTGCGGCGCGAGCTCGACCCCCGCCGTGCGCGTCAGCATCCGCATCCCGCCCTTGGAGAGGCAGTAGGCCGTGTTGCCCGGCATCGGCCAGTCTTCATGCACGGAGCTGATGTTGATGATGCGCCCGCCACCACCCTGCTTGATCATCTGCTGCGCCGCGAGCTGCGTGCCGAAAAACGCGCTCTTCAAATTGACCGAGAGCACCTGGTCATACTGCGCCTCGGTCGTGTCCAGAACAGACGTGCGCGTCTCCACGCCGGCGTTGTTGACCATGATGTCCACGCGTCCGAAAGCCTCCACGGCCTGCGCAAACAGCATCTGCAAATCGGCGACCTTGCTGACATCCGCCTTCACCCCGATGACGCAGTTCCCCAGCGCGCGCACCTGCGTTTCCAGCGCTTCCGTGGCTTCGGGGTGCGCGAGGTAATCGATGACAACGTTCGCGCCCTGGCGTGCGAATTCCAAAACGATGGCCAGACCGATGCCACTGTTGCCTCCGGTGACGATGGCGACTTTGCCTTTAAGATTCATGATGCGGTAGTGTGTGTGGGGGTGAGGTTTATCGTTGGCGGGCCGGTCTGACACGCGGCGTTCGCAGCGGAGTCGGCACCGGCCAGTGATGTCCGGTTTCGAGAAGTTCCTGGGTGGACTCGGGCCCCCAGGAGCCCGCAGCGTAATTGGGGAAGTCGCTCGGCGGATTGGCAGACCACACATCGAGCACCGGCTGTAGCAGCTTCCAGGCAGCTTCGATCTGGTCGGCGCGCATGAACAGCGTCGCGTCGTTCTTCATCACATCCCACAGCAGAGTCTCATAGGCGTCTGGCGAAGGGGCGTCAAAGCTCTCACGATAATCGAACCGCATGTCCACCGGCCGCAGTTGCATCTCCGGTCCCGGATGCTTGGCCTGAAAACCCAGCACAATGCCTTCATCGGGCTGGATCGAAATCACCAGCCGGGAGGGTTTCCACCCGAGCGATGCATCCGGTGGAAACGCCTGATGCGGCACCGCGCGAAATTGAATCACGACCTCCGACGTCTGCCGTGCCAGGCACTTGCCCGTGCGCAGATAAAACGGCACTCCCTGCCAGCGCCAGTTGTCGATCTGCAACCGGAGCGCGGCAAAGGTCTCAGTCTGCGAGTCCGCTGCCACGCCTTCTTCCTCGCGGTAGCCGCGCGCTCTTTTGCCGCCGCTGCGGCCTGCCCCATACTGTCCGCGCACCGCGCAGAGATGGACCGCTTCGGGACGAATCGGTCGCACCGCGTGCAGCACGTCCACCTTCTTGTTGCGGATCTCGTCGGCTTCAAAGGAGACCATCGGCTCCATCGCCACGAGGCACAGCACCTGCATGAGGTGGTTTTGCACCATGTCACGCAGCGCGCCCGCATGCTCGTAGTAGCCACCGCGATGCTCCACGCCCACCTCTTCAGCCACAGTGATGGTCACTGAATCAACATAGCTACGGTTCCAGATCGGTTCGAAGATCGGATTCGCAAAACGGAACGCGAGGATGTTCTGCACCGTCTCCTTGCCCAAATAGTGGTCGATGCGGAAGATCTGGGATTCGTCGAAGCTGGCACCCAGAGCAGCATTGAGGGCGCGCGCGGAATCCAGATCATAGCCAAAGGGTTTTTCAATCACCAGCCTCGACCGCTGCCGGTCAGCCGCCAGCCCGGCCTTGCCCAGCTGCTTCGGAATCTCTCCAAACATCGAAGGCGGCGTGGCCATGTAAAAAATCCGCTGGGCCTGCGCACCCCATCCCTTTTCAAAGGCGGCACACTGCGCAGCCAGGGCTGCATAGGTGGCGGCTTTTTTGAAATCGCCCTGCTGATAGAAGAGGTGCTTGGCAAACTGATTCCAGGCGGCGGTCGTTACCTTGCCAAAGCGCGAGAACTGACTGATCCCGGCACGCAGCCGTTGCTTGAACTCGCGGTCACCCAGCGCGACGCGGTCGATGGCAATGATCGCAAACTGCGCGGGCAGACTGCGATCCTGCGACAGATCAAACAGCGCGGGTATCAGCTTTCTCCAGGCCAGATCTCCTCCGCCGCCAAAGATGGCGAACACAGTGGGCGCAGGTTGTTCAGTGGGTTTCATGGCGGGTTGGGGTGTTGGGTTCATGGGCTTTTCTTCTCAAGATGTCCACCAAATCCAAAACGCATCGCCGAGAGCAGTTTGTCCTGAAAGCCCGCTTCACCGCGCGAACTGAATCGTTCATAGAGCGCCGTGGTCAGCACCGGCACCGGCACGCCTTCGTCGATGGCGGCCTTGATCGTCCAGCGTCCTTCGCCGGAGTCGGACACCTGGCCGGAAAACTGTTCGAGCTGCGGGTCACGGGTCAGGGCATTCGCAGTCAGATCGAGCAGCCAGGACGAGATCACGCTGCCGCG
This sequence comes from Verrucomicrobiota bacterium, assembly GCA_025360015.1. GTDB lineage: Bacteria > Verrucomicrobiota > Verrucomicrobiia > Verrucomicrobiales > Verrucomicrobiaceae > Prosthecobacter. The sequence goes on from JANYCZ010000049.1 coordinate 108,291, forward strand.
CCGCCACACTTCCGCGATGTCCGCCATGTTGAGATCGTATTGAAAATGCTCCGGGTTGCGCAGAGGCGTCGTCTCCGCGTCCAGGTCCCCTTGTTTGCTGCCAACGTTGGCCGCACGCAGGATGGAGAGGCCCTCCGCATAGGCCGCCATGAGGCCGTATTCGATCCCGTTGTGGACCATCTTCACGAAGTGTCCGGCACCATTCGCGCCGCAGTGCAGATAGCCCTGCTCACTGGTGCCGCCGAGCTTGTCACGCCCCGGTGTTCGCGCCGTTTTGCCCACTCCGGGCGCCAGCGTCGCGAAGATGGGGTCGAGATGTTTCACGATCTTCTTTTCACCGCCGATCATCATGCAGAATCCGCGTTCCAAGCCCCACACGCCGCCACTCGTGCCGACGTCCACATAGTGAATGCCCCGCGCCTTCAGTTCTTCGGCCCGCCGGATGTCGTCCACATAATACGAGTTGCCGCCGTCGATCAAAATGTCCCCGGCCTCCAGGCTGGGCAGCAGGTCCGCAATGGCGTGATCCACCACAGCCGCCGGAACCATCAGCCAGATGGCCCGTGGCGTGGCGAGTTTCTTGACGAGATCAGCCGGCGAAGAGGCCCCCTTTGCCTTCGGTCCGGTCACCGCTTTCACCGCCTCGGCTGAGGGATCATAGACGACGCAGGGGTGCCCGCTTTTGTTGAGGCGGCGCACGAGATTTGCGCCCATCCGGCCCAGTCCCACCATGCCGAGTTGCAGGGTTGTTTTCTTTTTCATGGCAGTTTTTTCGTTGGAGTTTGGGTTTAGGGTTTTTCGGGAAGGCTGAAGAGGCGATATAAAAAAATCAGCGCAGGCAGCAGCAGCACCGCCCCCGCACACAGAGCAAAAGTGAGCAGGCGCAGCGTCGCCTCCGGCGCGGCGCTTGTGTGAAAGGTGACATCGGGCGTGATCACATGCGGGTACTGTGCGAGAGCCCAGCCGGTCAAAATTAGCGCCACCTGCGCCACGGCAGCCAGGCGTGCAAAGGCGAACCACCGCCGCCACAGCGCCACCCATGCTGCCACCGCGCAGCCGCTGATACCACAGGCTACCAGCATCGGCCACCCGTCATGTGTCATGGCGTGAATCACGCCGGGTGCGCCTGCTTCGGCGGTGAGAAAAACCACCAGCGTCGCCGGCACCAGCGCCAGTCCGCTGCCCAGCGCCCGCCGCCGGAAATCATTCTGCAAATCGGGCTCGGCCTGCGTGTAAAGCGCCAGATAGATGGCAGCCAGGAAAGCGCACACGACGAGCGCAAACACCCCACAGGCAAAGGCAAACGGCGTCAGCCATCCCGCGAAAAACCCCGTGGTCACCTGCCCGTCCGCGTAGCGTATTCGCTCCGTGGACAGCGCACCCAGAACCATGCCCTCGGAAAACGGCGTGAAGAAACACGCCACGCCAAACACCGCACCCCAGCGGTGCCGCACCTTCTCACTTTGGAAATCGTATTTGCGGAAAATGAAGGCCGAGCCCCGCAGCACGATGCCCCCCAGCATCAGCGTGATGGGAATATGCAGCGCCGTCACCAGCGCGGCGAAGGCCGGCGGGAAGGCCGTGAACAGCAGCACGATGACGAGGATGAGCCACACATGATTCGCCTCCCAGATGGGACTGATGGCTGCGGCGATGGCTTTGCGCTGCCTCTCCGCACGCGGCCCGCACGCCAGCAAATCCCACATGCCCCCGCCGAAGTCCGCCCCGCCCAGCAGGGCGTAGAGGATCAGCGAAAGCAGGATAAAGACGACAACGCTCAGTTCATACATGGCTGGATTCGAGGAACTGCCGGCGCAGCAGCAGGATGACAATGACGGCCAGAAAAAAGTACAGCAGCGTGAAGGCGATGAACGGCACGACGATGTGCTGCATCGGCGTCACCGCTTCCTTCGTGCGCATGATGCCCTGAATGATCCACGGCTGGCGGCCCACCTCCGTCACCACCCACCCGGCTTCGAGCGCCACAAAGCCCATCGGGCTGGCAAGCACCAGTGCTCGCAGCAGCCAGGTGCCCTCGGGCAGCGCCTGCTTTCTCCACCAGCGCCAGCCAGTCCATGCGGACAGTCCCAGCAGCGCCATGCCGCACAGCACCATCAAATCAAATGCCCAGTGCACGATGCGTACATTCGGCCAGTCCGCGCGCGGAAACTCCTCCAGCCCGACGATGCGTGCCTCGGGATCATGGGTAGCAAGGAAACTCAGCCCCTTCGGAATTCGAACCGCATAGTCAATCGTCTTCAGCTCATCATTGGGAATCCCGCCGACGAACAAAGGCGCGCCTTCCTCCGTGCGATAATGCGCTTCCATGGCAGCCAGCTTCGCCGGCTGCAGCTTCGCCACGCTGCGCGCGCTGAAGTCCCCGCTCACGATTTGCAGCGGCGCGCTCACACAGGCAAGAATCAGCGCGATACCCAAGGCAGCACGGTGAAACTCACTGCTGCGATTGCGCAGCAGAAAGAATGCATGCACTCCCGCCACTGCGAAGCCCGCAGCGACGAACGCCGCCAGCGTCATGTGCAGCACTTCATGAAAACTGGCCGCATTGAGCATCGCGGCGATGGGGTCAATCTCTGTGAACTTGTCCCCCACCCGCTTGAATCCCGCAGGGGCGTTCATCCACGCATTGGCCGTCACGACAAACACACCCGAGAGAATCCCGCTCAGTGCCAGCACCCCACCCGAGAGCCAGTGCATGAAAGGCGAGATCCGTTTCCAGCCATAGAGATACACGCCAAGGAAAATAGCCTCGGAGAAAAAAGCGAAGCCTTCCAGCGAAAACGGCATGCCGATGAGCGCACCCGCCTCCTTCATGAAGCCCGGCCACAGCAGCCCCAGCTCAAACGAAAGCACCGTGCCGGAAACCGCCCCCACCGCAAACAGGATCGCCGTACCGCGCGCCCAGCGCATGGCGAGATCCAGGTACACCGCCCGCCCGGTCCGAAGATGCAGCGCCTCAGCCACGCACATCAGCACCGGCATGGCGATGCCCAACGCCGCAAAGACGATGTGGAAGCCCAACGACATCGCCATCTGCGATCGGGCAAAATCAAAATCATTCATGCTTGGAGCGATGGAGCCAGGCCGTCCATCCCCATGCATCGTTTCTGGCTGCCGTGGCGGCCTTGGCTATGTCAGTCCCATCACGTGCAGAACGGACAAGGCTGCACAAAATGCCCCGGCGTGATGTGTTTCACCGCATTGAGGATTATTTGCGGAAGAGATCCGCTGGCAATCCACTTTGTGTGATGATCGATTTCAATGTGCCTACTGCAATCTCACGATGGTTGGGAACAGGCACTGTCCGCCCCCCCGTTTTCGAATCTTCCAAGCGCTTGATGATATGGCTGCCGGATTGACGCAGCTTCTCGAAGCCGTGCCTTGAGAGAATTTGACAAACTTCGGAGGCTGGCAGCGGGCGCCAGCTTCGGCATGGTTTCAGGCCGCTTTGAGTTCGAGAGTTCTCACCCGTGCACCTTTGCGCAAACGGCGACGAATCTCGGTTGCGCTGGCATGTTCCAAGATGAGCTCGACTGCTTCGGTGAGCATGTCATAGGCCGACTTTCGGGTTTTGCCCTGACTGGCGACATCCAGTTCGGGGCACATGGAAACATACCATGCTCCATCCTTCGCAATGACAGCACTCAAATTCGGCAGGTCGATCAACACGCCCTCCTTCTCAATCCAGCGTTGTTTCATGGGAGCATTATTTCACAAGATGTACCGTTCGGCATCGAATTTTTATGTGCAGCACGGGCAGGGCTGTACGAAATGCCCCGGCGTGATTTCCTTGAGCGTGAGATCCATGCCCACGCTCTGCTCCCACAGAGGGTGCTTCATGCGGTGACCGAAGGCGCAGCCTGCGGGCGGGTTGATCGGACTGGGCACATCTCCGCGCAGGAGCTGCCGCACACGCCGCTGCGTCGGATCGGCGATGGGGATCGCATCGAGCAAGGCCTTGGTGTAGGCATGGCGCGGGTTTTGATAAAGTTCAGCGGCAGGGGCGAGTTCGACGATCTTGCCGAGGTACATCACCGCGACGCGGTCGCTCATGTGCTTCACGACGTTGAGACCGTGGGCGATGAAGAGGTAACTCAGCCCCATGTCGCGCTGCAGATCGAGCAGCAGATTGAGCACCTGGCTTTGCACTGAGACGTCGAGCGCGGAGACGGGCTCGTCACAGACAATCAGCTTGGGATTCAGCGCAATCGCGCGCGCAATGCCGATGCGCTGCCGCTGACCACCGCTGAATTCGAAGGGGAAGCGATCCGCCGAAGCGGCGCTGAGTCCCACTTTGTCGAGCAGTCCTGCCACCCAGAGCTTTCGCTCGTCCTTCGTGCCGATCTTCTGCACAATGAACGGCTCCTCCAAAATATCGCGCACGGTGTGGCGTGGGTTGAGCGACTCGGCGGGATCTTGGAAGATCATCTGGATGTGCCGTCGCATCGGGCGCAGCTCTCCCATGCTGGCATGCGTGATGTCCTGCCCTTCAAATTCAATGCTGCCGGCGGTGGGATTGAGCAGACGCACGATCGCCTTGCCGAGCGTGGTCTTGCCGCAGCCGGACTCACCCACAAGGCCCAGCGTCTCGCCCGCGCCGAGGGAAAAGCTCACGCCATCCACCGCTTTGCAGGAGGCCACAGAGCGCCGCAGCAGACCACCGCGTACGGGGAAATGCTGCTTGAGGTTTTGGACGGTGAGGAGGCTCATGACCGGTCAGGCTGCGGCCAAGTCGCCAGTTTTTTCATGCTGAATCCACGTCACCAGGTCTGTGGCCGCCAGCTTCAGGCCACCTTTGTCGAGATGCCAGGCGAGAGTGCGAGCCCTGGGCCATTTTGATTCCTCCATGAAATGCAGCTCGAGCGCCTCGTGCGCGTTGGCGAGAATTTTTTCCACGGTCTTCCCGGTCGTGACACATCCAGGAACGTCTGGAAAGTAGCCCGACATATTTCTTGGGCCTTTTTCAATAACGAAGAGGTATTTCATGGTGTTAAGATATTCAACGGGCGCTCTATTTCCACCCTGCTTGTTTGCGAATGCTGTTCCAAGTTCCCGGTGCAAGCTCGTCCGAAGGGTGGCCAGGAACTGTCACCTTTCCCAGCTTCGACGGGTGGGCAAACTGGCGATGGCTTCCCCGCGTGGCTTTGAGCAACCACCCTTCAGTCTGCAGGCGTCGGAGAACATCGCGGACTTTCATGATGGCACGCAGATGGGGCAGTTCTCCACCCAGTGGTTGGCGGAAATTTCAACGAAAGGCGGGCGTGTGTTCAACTGCGCGATGCTGTGCGCACGACCGGAACGCTCCGCAAAACGGCAGCCGGGTTTGAAATCCGCGATGCCGGGCACGTTGCCCTGGATAGCCTTCAGCTTGGTCTTGGGCACACTGTCGAGGCGCGGGATGCTTTCCAGCAGGCCCTGAGTGTAGGCATGGCGTGGCTTGGCAAAGAGTTCATGCACCTCCGCGCGCTCCACGATGCGTCCGGCATACATCACGACCACTTCATCGCATACCTGGGCGATGACGCCGAGATCGTGGGTGATGAGAATGACGCTCATGCCCATCTCCTTCTGCAAGTCGGCGATCAGTTCGAGAATCTGCGCCTGCACGGTGACATCCAGCGCGGTGGTCGGCTCGTCGGCGATCAGCAGCTTGGGTTTGTTGATCAGCGCCATGGCGATCATCATGCGCTGCCGCATGCCGCCGCTGAGCTGGTGCGGGTATTCGTTGAGGCGCTGCTCCGGTGCTGGAATGCGCACCTTCTTCATCATGTCCAGGCTGCGCGCCAGCACCTCGGCCTTGCTGCATTGCGTGTGCAGCAGGATGGCCTCAGCAAGCTGGCGGCCCACCGTCTGCACGGGATTCAACGCCGTCATCGGCTCCTGAAAAATCATGCTGATGTCCTTGCCGCGTACTTTCTGCATCTCTTCGATGGGTAGAGAAACCAGGTCACGCCCTTCAAATTGGATGCTGCCTCCGAGAATCTGCCCATGTGGCTGTGGCAGCAGGCGGGTGATGGAAAAGGCGGTGACGCTCTTGCCGCAGCCCGATTCACCCACGATGCCAAAGGTCTTGCCACGCGGCACCTCAAAGCGGATGCCATCCACCGCCGTCATACGGCCCGCGTCCGTGTCGAAGGCGGTGACGAGGTCACGAACCTCAAGAATGCTGGAGGATGCGGCGCTCATTTATTTTCTCTGGAAGGAGTCGAAGATGCGTGTGACTTCGCCAAAGTCCTTGCCCTCGCGCATGGCCTTTTGCGTCTCGCGTTTGATGTCCTCGTCGATCCAGTACACCATGGCGTCCAGCGGCAGCTGGCTCTGGCGCGCATTGCCCGTCTTGGGCCAGCGCACCCAGCGCCAGCAGAGATAACGGTAGAAGGGAGATTCCCAGGCGGGGATGCTGTTGGCGCGGTCGTCGATGAGCTTGGCAAGCTGCCAGGACAGGCGCTGCACTTCATCCTCGGTCTCCGCCAGACGATGCTGATCGATGAGCTTGTCCAGCTCCGGATCGGCCGTCATGGTCATGTTGTGCGTGTCGGTGACGACCTCACGTTTGCCGTCTTTGCCGACCTTGTAGGCATTGGAGCTGTGGTAGTTATCCCAGAAGCGCGGATACGGCGGCTGCGCGCCCATGCCAGCAAAGCCGAGCTCGTGGTTTTTCTGATCGAGCTTTTTGTACATCTGCGTGGTGTCGAGACCTTCCACCTTGATCTCGAGTCCTGCTTTCTTCGCCTCTTCTTTCAGGCGCAGCATGATGGGCGTGATCGTACCTGAATTGAACGTGGTCAGGGTGAAGGACAGCCGTTTGCCTGCGGTGTTTTGCAGAATGCCGTCCGGCCCCGGCGTGGTGTAACCCGCCTTGGCAAAATGTTCGCGCGCCTTCACCGGGTCAAAGGGACGCGCTTTGACATCGGGATTGGTGAACTTGCCATAGCCTGACACCAGACTGTTCATGCGGGTCTTGTCACCCCGGAAGTCCACATCGATCACCTTCTGAAAATTCATCGCGTAGTTGATGCCCAGACGCACCTCCAGATTGTCCAGCGGCGGCTTGCTTTCATTGAGGAGGATGCCCCAGGTGACCTGCGGAAATTCGTTGTAAAAGACATGCCGCTCGATGTAGCCCTTGTGCAGCTCGGGGATCTCCGCCTTGTCATACCAGTAGCGCGGCAGGCCACCGACAAAGAAGTCCAGCTCCCCCTGCCGGAACATCTCAAAGGCTTTGTCCTGGCTGGCGATGATTTTGTACTCAATGGAGTCCACATTGAAGAGGTAGCGGTAGTGCTTCTTGTCCCTGCCCCACCAGTTCTTCATCCGGCTCAGCGTGATGCTGCGTCCGGGGTTCATGCCTTCCGGCAGAATGTCATAAGCACCGGTGCTCGGCGCCTTGCGCCACTGGTATCGCGCCGGGAAGTCAGGACCAAGCTCGCGGTAAAACTTGCGCGACATGGGCTGGAAGTCTCCCACATACCACATCGGGTCCGGCTTGGCCTCGGGGATGGTGAAGGAGAACGTGTGATCATCGTACTTCGTGATGGCTTTGAACTCCTTTGAGAAATAGTCGTTGTACCACGGGTCCTTGATGTGCGGACTCAGCATGATGAAAAACGTCATGAAGAAATCTTCCACCGTGATGGGTGTGCCGTCTGTAAAGGTCAGCTTCGGATCCAGCTTGAAATAGATCGTCTTCTTGTCCTTGGAATAGGCCCACTCATCCGCCATGCTCGGGATCCAGGCATCCAGATCGGGATGCCGTTTGACGATCCACATGTACACATTGTCATGGTGCTCACCACGAAACGGATTGCTCGCATCCGGTCCGACGACACGAAAGGTCGGCGGATAAGTGGGATGAAAATCATGGAAGGTGCCGCCCTTCTTTGCCGCAGGATCGCCAAACTCCGGCACATCCGCACCGTTTTCCCATTTCAAATCAGCAGGCAGATCCGCAGGCGTCTTCCACTGGAAGAACTCCGGCTTCGATTTCCAAAACGCCTCCACCTCCGCCGTGTTGTCATAAGGCGGAAAACGATCATCCGTGGATTTGGAGCAGGAGGCCAGATGAACCGCGACGATGGCGGCGAGGCAGCAATACAATTTTGAGTTCATTCTCCGACCTCCTTCAGTAGTGCTGCGATGAGTGCTGGGCTGGCGCGGAAGCCGAGGTTGAGCAGTTCTTCAAACACCGGCTTGAGGGTCCCACCCAGCAACGAGGATCTTTGCGCAGACACCAGCACTCCCAGAAGGCCGATATGAGCGATGCCTCTTTTTCTTGCCAGATTGCGCGCAGCGTGATCATCCACCATGAGCAAGTCCGCGTGAAGTTCCTCGCAAAGGATGATGGCTTCCGCCTCTCCATGGTCGATTTCTGCTTCGAGCTCAAGGGCGCGTGCCGGTGCATTCAACGACCGTACCGTCAGCCATCCGGCTTCCAGCACGCGCTGGATCGGGGGCAGTTCCACCGCGCCACGCGCAAGTTCGGCAGCCACTGCCGGTGGGATGAAGACTTGACCATAGAGACCTTGCAGCAGGCCCTCCCGGCCCAGCAAGGCGAGATAACAGAGGCACGAGGTGTCTGACACGACGATCACGACAGTCCTTGGGCACGCAGGGTTTCCAGGTCGTCCGCCAGCTCTTCCATGGTGAACTCGCGAATGGGCAGGCCGCGTTCGGAGCGCCACTGCTCGAACTCAAAAAAGTCCGCTCCGCTGAGCCGGCGTGCCTGGCTGGCGGAAAGACGCTGCTGGGCAAACAAGGCCAGCGCCAGCTCCTTGAGCGCTGCCTTTTCGTCCAGATGGGCCTGCTGCACGATTTGATCTGGGATCTCGAGTGTCATGACGTGAACATAATCGGCTGGCGGTTCATTGTCAGCGGTAGGTGGTGAATTTTTTCGGATCGAAAGCCTCGCGCACGGCTTCACCGACGAACGTGACCAGCACCAGCGCCGTGGTCATGGCCACGAAGGCGCTGCTGACGATCCAGGGGTAGTTGAAGTCCTCCGTGCCTTCGCGCAGCAGGCGGCCCCAGCTTGGCTCCTCCGGCGGCAGGCCGAAGCCGAGGAAGTCCAGCGCGGCGAGCTCGGTGATGATGGCGGCGACTTCAAAGGGTGCCAGCGTCACGAGAATGGCGATGCTGTTGGGCAGGATGTGCTTGAAGATCACCCGGCCTGTCCCTGCGCCAAGCAGGCGCGCGGAGGCGACGTAATCCCGCGCCTTCTCTTTGTACGACGCTGTGCGGATGTAGATGGTCGTGCCCATCCAGCTAAACGCCGAAATGATCACCACGAGCACAAACAAGCTGGGGCTCACGATGGAACTGATGATCATCACCACGAAGAGGAAGGGCAGCACCGACCAGATCTCGATCAAACGTGTGCCGATCAGATCGTACAGCCCGCCGAAGTAGCCCAGCGTGCCGCCAACAATCACGCCCACCGCAAACACGAACGTCACATACAAAATGGCGGCAATGATCGCCTGCTGCCAGCCGCCGAAAAGAATCGCCAGCACATCCCCGCCAGAGGAGGTGGTGCCCAGGAAATGGCCCTGAGTCCAGGACGGCAGCGAAGGCGGATAGATCACCGCCTGCAGCTTGTCTCCCGCCTGTCCTTCCAGCGCAGCGGCCTTGCCATCGCTGTAGTCCGTGTAGCTGACCTTGCTGCCTTTTTCATACTTCGCTTTTTCCACCTGCTCCCCTGCGACGTTCCAGCCACGCATTTCGCCCTGCTTCAAACCATGGCGGTAGATGAACTCCTGCCGCTTCTGCTGCGGCTTGTCGCGAAAGACCGTGTAGGCGCGGCCGTCGAACGGCTCGGTGGATTCCTCCGCATAGATCAGACCCTCCTTCTCATGCAGCGCCACAATCACTTCCGGCGTGTCAAGCTTGGCATCATACGGCACAAACGGCAGCAGCACCCAGTTCGCGGATTTCGTGTCACGAAACTGCTGCTGCAGCTTGCGGTAGTCGGTTTCACTGTCGTCTTTGAGGCCGAAGGTGGTGGCAGGCAGTACCTTGGTGACAAACGGAAAGTAATAGCTCCCTTCGTAGCGGACGATCAGCGCCCGCTTGCCCACGATGAAGCCATCCAGTGACGCCACGGCCACCAGGCCAATCAGGATAAGGAAGGAGGCATAGCCACGCCGGATGGCTTTGAAGCGTGCCAGTTGCTTCAAAGTCAGCGGCCCAAACTGCCACTGCCGGTGTCCGCGCCACAGCAGGAAACCGCCGACCAGCGCGAGGCCGGCGAGGATGATCCAGCCAGCCCACGCATCACCAAGAAACGGTACTTTCAAAACAGGCACCGCCAGCGCCAGCCCCTGGCACAGCGCACTGAGCGCTGCATAAAACAGAATCAAAATGCCGGTGGTGCGCGGTGACATGTTATTCAAAGCGAATGCGCGGGTCCGTCAGCGCCACGAAGAAATCGGAGAGTATGTTGCCAAGCATCAGCAGCAGCACATTGACCACCAGGATGCCCATCACCAGCGGATAGTCCCGGTCCAGGATGCTGTTGTAGCTCAGCAGGCCAAAGCCGTTGATCTCAAAGATCAGCTCGATGAGCATCGAACCTGCGACAAAAATCGAAACGATGTGGCCCAGCGTGGTCGCCAGCGGAATCATGGAATTGCGCAGCGCATGCACCAGCACGGACCGGCGGTAGCTCGCGCCTTTGGCGATGGCGGTGCGCACATAGTCGGCGGCCAGGTTGTCCATCAGGTTGTTCTTCATCAGCATTGTGGTGAAAGCGAAAGCCCCGACAAGATAGCAGATCAGCGGCAGAAACGCGTGATGCAGCAGGTCCCAGATCTTCGCGGCGAAGCCCAGCTCGTCAAAATGCTCGCTGGTAAATCCACCCGTGGGAAACCAGCGCATGCGTGCCGCCAGATACACCACCAGCACACTCGCCAGCACAAAACCAGGCACGGAATAGCCAATAAAAATGAGCACCGAGCTGACACTGTCCACCATCGTGCGGTGCTTGATCGCCTTCAAAATGCCCAGCGGAATGCAGATCACATACGTGATCAAAAACGTCGCCAGCCCATAGAAGAGAGAAACCGGCATGCGCTGCACAATCATGTTCCACACATACTCATTGTAGCGTGTGGAGACGCCCAGGTTTCCCTGCAGGAGTCCGCTGAATTCCGTGCGATACACCTGCACACGCTCCTTGCCCGGTTCCGGGAAAGTATACCAGTGCTTCAGCCCGGCAGCCTCCTCCGCGCGCAGCTCACCCTTGCGGCTGACGGTGGCATGCGTGATGCGATACGCGTTGTTCGGCTTCCACTCCGCACGCGGCAGCAGCATTTGCAGGGTGACCGTCGTTTCATCCTTGCCCTTCTCAAACTTCACAAACTGCTTGTCCACCTCACGCGGGATCATCCCCAGCCAGGCCAGATAGGCCGGCACAAACGAGCGGTCAAAACCATAGTAGGCGGCCTGCTCCTGCTTTTGCTCTTCGCTCAATGACCCCCCGGCATCCTTCATGCCACGGCCCCCTTCCACGGAGGCATTTTTCCGCATCGCCGCCTCCAGCGGTCCGCCGGGTGTGATGCGCGTGATGAGGAAAACCACCAGCGTCGCCCCGAGCAGCGTCGGAATGATGAGCAAGAAGCGGCGGATGAAGTAGTCGCGCATGTGGCGGTCGGCGGGAGGAGAACGGAAACCTTCAGCAATACGCCGCTGCGCACAAGGATTTGTGTATCATTTGCGCACAACCGCCGAATGCGAATGCGTGGATTGCGTTTAAGCATGCACCAGCCGCATGAAAACGTTCCCCGCCCTTCTGATCGCATCCCTGCTTTCCTCCTGTGCGGCGCCGTTTCTGCCCATGGCACCGCAAAATCCTGCCGCAGATGTCGCGGTGCCGATGCAACTGCGGGCGGGGACGCCGCACATCATGGTCAGCATCAATGGTCAGCATCCCATTCCCGTGCTGTTGGACACGGGCGCCACCATGAGCGTCTTCGCACCTGAGGTCGCCACCAGTTTCGCGCTCCTGCCCACCGGCGGCCGGCGTGTACAGATTCGCGGGGTGCATGGCATCGCAGGAGCCAGCCAGGCCGTAATGAACACCCTGGACCTCGGCCGCTGGCGCGCCACGAACGTCCCGTGCCTGGTGCGTGGCAGTTCCAGCTTTCGTACAGCAGACGGGCTGGGCAGCGCCATCCTCGGCATGGATCACCTGCGCCGTCATTGCAGCTTCCTGACCATTGATTACCAGCGCAACATCGTAGAGCTCGGTTTTGCGCGCTCGTTTCAGCCCCTCAGCGGCAGGGTCACCCGCACGCCGCTGCGCTGGGCCATGGGCATGCCCATCATTCGTGTCAGCTCCGGCGGCATCGCCTGGGACGCAGTCGTGGATTCAGGTTCGACTTGGGGCATCGTGGTCGATCAAAGCACCGCCGCCAGTCTGGGTCATGCCCACGACGGCACAGGCATGCCCGGCGTGATCCTCAGCGGCGTGGGCGGCAGCGTCCGCGCGGATCAGGCAGGGGCGCGTACCATCCAGGTGCCTGCGACCACCCTCTGCGGGGAGATGCACCCAGGGACCACGTTGTACGTCATGCCCGGCCCCAAGCGCGTAGGATCACGCTTCTGGCAGGGCACACGCCTGACGGTGGATTTTCGCGGCAATGCCCTCTGGCTGGAACGGTGAGCACAACTCTTGCGCGGGGCGCTGATTGACAGCAGCCAACCCCCGCTGAATGGCTTACGCCCCATGAATCGTCTGCATTTCACCCTCGTCCTAAGACTGGCGCTGACGGTCAGCGCGCTGGCCTATCTCACGGCCTGTGCCGACTCGTTTGCCGTCAAAAGGGAGGCGGTGCCAGAAAAGTTGCAGAAGCAGCTGCAGGCGCAGGCCATCCCGGCCTCCGAACTCAAGATGGCCAGCACCGGCGGCCTGAACATCCGGACCAACAGCCTCCCTCCGCCGGAGGGTGTGCTCAAGGTGCCCATGTACTATGAGCGCGGCATTCCGCACCTCAAAGTCAGCCTCAACGGCCAGAAGCCCAAAAAGTTCATGCTCGACACCGGTGCCGCCATGAGTGTGTTCGATGCGGAGCAAGCCGTGGAGTATGGCATGCGCACCGTGCCCCAGTCACGACCCACCATGTCGGGCGTGCTGGAAAAAGTACCCGGGATGGGCGCGCTCATTCCCACGCTGCAGATCGGCACCTGGCGGGTGGAAAACCTGCCCTGCATCATCCGCATGCAGCGCACCACCCTCGGTGCGGGCATCCTCAAGGAGAATATCGGCATCTCCCTGCTGGGCGTGAATCTCCTCTCCAAACACTGCAAGTATGCGACGCTGGATTTTTTGAAGGAGCAGTTTGAGTTTGGTTTCACCCGCAGCTTTGCAGGGCCGGTGCGCAAGCATTCGCACAGGGCCAGCCTCAACATGAAGCACGGTGTCCCCACCACGCTGCTCAAGTACGGCAAGCTCTCCTGGGAAGCCGTGGTCGATTCAGGCTCCGTTTTCGGCGTGCAGCTCGACCGCCGGGTCGCCGAGGTGCTGGGCTACAAAAACGGCGGCTGGGATGTGGGCGGAAACTACCTCATCACCGGTGTCGGTGGCGCTCAGACACCGAAGGAAGCCAAGGTGCGGGTGCTGGAGTTCAAGGCGCTCGGCCTGTTTGGCTCCTATTACCCCTTTGCGCAGGTGGACGTCATGCCCGGCCCCTCACGCCTCGGCACGTTCCTGCTGGAAGACTACCGTGTGACCCTCGATTTTGAGCACAATGTGCTCTGGGTTGAGTGGGGTTGAAGAAAAACGGCGGGAAAGGGCCCTAAAAAGACGTTTTTTTGAGACAGGTTCGCAATAGACAGGCTGCGACTACAAAAGTTCAAAAAAATTACAGATGACGGTTGCAAACATGCTCCCGTCTTTCTATTCTGGATCTCCTTGTGAAATTTTTCACAAGCTCATCTTGCCGACACTTTCTATGGGTAACTTTTTTCCGCGTTGGACCAACTGGCTGCCGCTCAAGCTCGCCATTGCCGTCGTGTTCATTGCCTTCGGCGTGAGTGTCGGCATCGCCTACTACTTCACACCGAAATACACTCGCGTGGGTTATGAACCCACGCAGCCGGTGCCGTTCTCACACAAAATCCATGCGGGTCAGCTCGCGCTCGACTGCCGCTACTGCCACAGCTTTGTGGAGAGCTCCAGCCACTCGAACGTCCCCACCAACCAGACCTGCTTCAATTGCCACGGTCCGGGCAAAGGCAATATTCGCAGCAATTCCCCCAAGCTGGATCTCGTCATCAAAGCCAACGAAACCGGCAAGTCCATCCCCTGGGTCAAAGTTCACAAGGCTCCTGATTACGTCTATTTCAATCACAGCGCCCATCTCAACCGCGGCATTTCCTGCGTCAATTGCCACGGCAAGATCACCGAGATGGAAGTCGTCCGCCACGACCAGCCGCAGTCCATGGGCTGGTGCCTTGACTGCCACCGCAATCCTGAGAAGAACCTCCGCCCCCTCGAGTTCGTCACCAAGCTGGACTACAAAGCCGGCGACCTGAAGCGTGCTGAGTTCTACAAGACCCTCCTCGACAAGAAGGTCCCGGCCGCTGAAATCGCCACCACCATCGGCGGTGAAGGCACCAAGGCGGACAGCCTCGACCAGCTCGTTGCTCTCGCAGAGAAAACTTACGGTAAAGACGTGACCCAGACTGAAGTGGGCGCTCAGATCAAGAAGCACTGGCAGATTCAGCCGCCGGAATCCTGCACCGCCTGCCACCGCTAACACGCCGCCCCTTTTTCTGACACATGAAAAAAATTTGGAAACATCCTGAGGAGCCGCAAAACGCTAAGCGCTACTGGCGCAGTGTCGCCGAGCTGGATCGTCGCGAAGATTTCTTGAAAAATCTGGGCCGTGAATTCCCGGGTGGAGACACCCTGGACGAAGGCGAGCGTGAAAACAGCCGTCGTGAATTCTTGAAGATCATGGGTGCCAGCGTGGGCATGATGGGTCTGGCAAGCTGCCGCCGTCCGCTCATCAACATTCTCCCCTACACCCAGCACGTCGAATGGATGGTGCCGGGCAAGTCCCTGCTGTACGCCACCACCATGCCGCAAAACGGCGGTGCTGTGCCGCTCGTCGTCACCACGCATGAGGGGCGTCCGACCCATCTTTCCGGCAATCCGCTGCACCCCTTGGGTGGCGGAGTCGGCAGTTTTGCCCAGGCTTCCGTGCTTGATCTCTATGATCCTGAGCGCTCCCAGAAGCCCATGGGCGCTGGCAAGGAACTCACCTGGCCCAAGGCCAACGATCTTCTCACAGAAGTCGTCGCTGAAACGAAAAAATCCTCCGGTGCCAGCCTTGGCATCGTCATGGGCGGCTCGTCCTCTCCGACCTACCAGCGTCTGCTGGGGGAAGTGAAAGCCGCTTTCCCTCAGGTCAAACTGTTCCAATACGAAGCCGTCGGTGGCGAAGGCCAGGCCGCTGCCAACAAGGCCGTGCTCGGCACCGGTGTGAAGCCCTTCGTGAAGCTCAGCTCCGCGATGCGCATCCTCTCCTTGGACTGCGACTTCCTCGGTGTGGACCCCGTCTCTGGCGAGCCCATCGCCGCTTTCACCGCGCATCGTGCGAAGGATAAGGCGACGGCGGACATGAACCGTCTCTACGTCCTGGAAAACCGTTACACGCTGACCGGCGGCATGGCCGATCATCGCAAGCCCCTCGCGGCAAGTCTCATTCCAGTGGCTGCGGCTTTGATCGCTGCTCAGCTTGGCGACACCTCCGCTCAGGCCTTGGCCGCTACCGCGCCCGCCGCTCTCAAAGACTGGATCGCACCCGCCGTGCGTGATTTGATCGACAACAAAGGCAAGGCAGTCGTCCTCGCCGGTTCCCGCTACGGCGCGGAAGTGCATGCACTGGTCGCTTCGATCAACAATGCCCTCGGTGCTTACGGTTCCACCATTGATTTGCTGCAGGCTCCTGCCTCCCCTGAACTTGGCACTTTCGCCGATCTGCAGGCCGCCGTTGCCGGCGGTCAGTTGAAGACCCTCCTCTCGCTGACTCCTGCCAGCCTGTACTATGACGCTCCGGATGCCACGGCGCTGGCCAAGCTTGTCACGGACAAAGGCGTGAAGCTCGTTCACGTCGGCATGCATAAGAACATCACGGCACTTCAGGCCGCATTGCACATTCCAGCCGCTCATTACCTCGAAGTCTGGGGAGACGTGCGTGCCGCAGATGGCACCTACTCGATCATCCAGCCGATGATCGCTCCTTTGTACGACGGTGCCAGCCGTGTGGAAATCCTGCTCGCTCTGCTTGGTCGCAAAAAGCTCGGCCCTGCCGCAGCTGCTGCGCCTGCCGCCGCCGGTGCCGCACCCGCCGCTCCTGCTGCCCCCGCCGAAGACGCCGCCCACACCGCTGTGCGCGACACCTTCGCCGCTCTGGCTGGCAGCCTCGACGAATCGAAATGGAATTTCACCCTGCGTGACGGCTTCCTCAAAGGTTCCGCCTACGCCAAGGCCGCCGGCGCACCGAATGTCGCCGCTGTCGCTGGTTTCGTGGCCAAAGCCGCCCCTGCCGTGGCTCCCACGGACGACGCGCTCGAAGTCGTCCTCGTCGCTGACTCCAGCGTCTATGATGGCCGCTACATCAACAACGCCTGGTTGCAGGAAGCGCCAGATCCGGTGACGAAACTCACCTGGGAAAATGCGGCATGGATCGGCTCCTACACCTTCCGTCGCCTCGGTCTCAAAGAAGGCCAGCATGTCAAGATCACCGTCGGTGACACTTTGATCGAAATCCCGGCCATCGAAGCGCCGGGGCATGTCTCGAACTCCATTACCCTGCCTCTGGGCTACGGTCAGAGTGACGTTGGCATGGTCGGCAGTGGTCGCGGTGTGAACGCTTACGCCCTGCGCAAGCAGCCCGGCTCGTTCGTCCTTGGCGGTGCCAAGATCGAAGTGCTTCCCACCATCGCTGAACTCGCGATCACGCAGGAGCACAACACGATGGAAGGCCGCGCGCTGTATCGTGAAGGCACGCTCGACACCTTCAACAAGGACGTCGCTTTTGCCCAGAAGACCGGCATGGACGGGCACATCCCGGAAAACATTTCCCTCTACAAGGGCCAGGTCGGGGTCAAATCCGACGAGAACCCTGCCGGCTTCGACTACGAGACGCAGCACCAGTGGGGCATGACGATCGATCTCAGCAAGTGCCTCGGTTGCACGGCTTGCATCATCGCCTGCCAGAGCGAAAACAACATTGCCGTCGTCGGCAAGGACCAGGTCCGCAAAGGCCGTGTGATGCAGTGGATCCGCATGGACCGCTACTTTGCCGTGCCAAAGTGGGGCAAGAACGAAGTCGAACAGGAAAGCACCTGGGCCGAAGACAACGCCACGCCCGAGCAGCTGGAAAACGCTGAAATGGTGCAGCAGCCTGTGGCCTGCCAGCAGTGTGAATCCGCCCCGTGTGAAACCGTCTGCCCCGTGAACGCCACCGTTCACACCCCGGAAGGTCTCAACGCGATGGCCTACAACCGCTGCATCGGCACGCGCTACTGCGCCAACAACTGCCCTTACACCGCCCGCCGCTTCAACTGGTTCGACTACAACAAGCGCAATCCGTTGATCGACACCACCGTGCTCGGCATGAAAGTCGGCAATCTTTACGCCGGCCCTCTGGGTGAAAAGCGCGAGGACGAAAGCCTCCGCCTTCAGCGCAACCCGAACGTCACCGTCCGCATGCGCGGGGTCATCGAGAAGTGTACCTACTGCGTCCAGCGCCTTGAATCCGCCAAGATCCTGCAGAAGCAGGTGCAGCGCGACTCCAAGGACTTCCGTGTGCCGACCGACACCGTCAAAACCGCCTGCCAGCAGTCCTGCTCGGCCGAGGCCATCATCTTCGGCGATCTGGGCGATCCTAACGCTGCGGTGACCAAATCGAAGGCATCGCCACGCGACTATCAGTTGCTCAAATACATCGGTACCCGCCCACGCACGAGCTACCTCGCCCGTCTGCGCAATCCGAACAAGAACATGCCCGGTGCGGAAAACATCGCCGTGTGGAGCAACAACCAATTCTAAACCGGACACATGGACGCCTCCGCTACAGCAACCAACACACCACGCATTCTCGCCCGCGAGCCGCTGGTGTTGAACAACCGCTCCTATTCTTGGATCACCAACCGCATCTGCGGCATCGTGGAAAACAAGCAGCCCGCTCTCTGGTGGGTCCTGTTTGTCCCTTCCGTGCTGCTCACAGGGCTGATGGTCTTCTGCTTCACCTACCTCATTTCCACCGGCGTCGGTGTCTGGGGTCAGAAGCAGCCGGTCGCCTGGGCTTGGGACATCACCAATTTCGTGTTCTGGATCGGTATCGGCCACGCTGGCACGCTCATTTCCGCCATCTTGTTCCTCACCCGCCAGAAGTGGCGTACGTCGGTGAACCGCGCTGCGGAAGCCATGACGATCTTCGCCGTGATGTGCGCCGGTCTCTTCCCGGCCTTCCACGTCGGCCGTGTGTGGATGGTGTGGTTCCTCGCTCCGATCCCGAACGCCAACGCCATCTGGCAGAACTTCAAGTCCCCCCTGCTCTGGGACGTCTTCGCCGTCTCGACCTACTTCAGCGTTTCCGCCGTCTTCTGGTTCCTGGGACTCGTGCCCGACCTTGCCACGCTGCGTGACCGCTGCCGCCCGGGCTTGAAGAAATTCCTCTACGGCCTGTTTGCCCTCGGCTGGCGCGGTGGCAACCGCCACTGGAGCCACTATGAGACCGCCTACCTGCTCCTGGCCGCTCTCTCCACTCCGCTGGTGCTCTCCGTGCACTCCGTCGTGTCCTTCGACTTCGCCACTTCTGTCGTTCCTGGCTGGCACACCACCATCTTCCCGCCCTACTTCGTGGCCGGCGCTATCTTCGGTGGTTTCGCCATGGTGCTGACCCTCATGCTTCCTGTGCGCCGCATCTACGGCCTGGATGACCTCATCACGGCCAAGCACGTCGATAACATGGCCAAGATCATCCTGCTCACGGGCACGATCGTCGGTTACGCCTACTGCATGGAGCTCTTCGTGGCCTACTACAGCGCCAATCCGTATGAAGCCGCTGCCTTCACCCTCCGCGGCCTGACCGGTCCTTCCACCTGGGCTTACTACTGGATGTTTAGCTGCAACGTGTTTGCCCCGCAGCTCTTCTGGAGCCGCTGGTGCCGCCACAATATCTGGGTCGTCATGATCGTCTGCATGTTCGTGAACGCCGGCATGTGGTTCGAGCGCTACGTCATCATCGCCACCACGCTGGAGCGTCTCATGGTGCCGGGCTCCTGGCGCGTCTATGAGGCCACCTGGGTCGATAAGTACACCTTCCTCGGCACCTTCGGCTTCTTCATGATGCTCTTCCTTTTGTTCCTGCGCTTCCTGCCAGTCATCGCCATCGGCGAAGTCAAAGGCGTCTGCGCCCAGTCGAACCCGCATCAGGACGACCACGCTGAGCCTGGCATCCAGGAGGAAGACCTCATGGACTATCCCGACCGTCACGTCGCCAAACCCGTTGCCGCCTAACTTTATAACTGCACCCCGACTGTGAGCACCACCCTCAAACGAGTCCACGGCTACCTCGCTGAATTTGACAGCGTGAAGGACCTCTATCATGCCGCCGAGCATGTGCGCGATGCTGGTTACCAGCGCTGGGACGTGCATTCGCCGTTCCCGATTCACGGCATGGATGACGCGATGGGCAACCCGCGCTCCAAGCTGCCCATGCTTGTCTTCTGCGGTGGCATCACCGGCACCACGGTCGCTTTCACCTTGGAAACGATCACGCAGACCAATTTCTGGAGCCACATCGGCCTCGGTTTCCTGCAAAAGATCGTCGAAACCTATCCGACCGTCGTTCAGGGCAAGCCCACCGACATCTGGACCCTGCCTGCCTTCTTCCCGGTGATGTTTGAGCTGACGATTCTCTTCAGCGCCTTCACCACCCTGTTCGGTCTGCTGGCCCTCATCGGCCTGCCACGCTGGAACCACCCGCTGTTTGTCTCCAAGAACTTCAGCAAGTTCTCAGACGACGGTTTCTTCGTCTGCATCGAAGCTCGCGACCCCAAATTCTCCCAGGAAGGCACCAAAAGCCTTCTCGAAAAAGCCGGCGGCAAGAACATCGAACTCGTGGAGGACGAAATCTAAGCCTCGCTTACCCGCACCATGAAGTACTTCTTTCTCAGCTATATTTTTGTCATCGCGATCTTCGTGAGCGCGTTCGGTTTCCGTGGCAGCAAATCCGAGTTGCCTCCGCTCGAAATCATCCCGGACATGGATCAGCAGGCCAAGATCAAATACCAGGCCGCCAGCGAATTCTTCGCCGATGGCCGTGGTGCCCGCATGCCCGTCAAAGGCACGCTGCCCATGGGTTTTGAAGTTCCCGCCAAACCTGCGGCGGAAGGTGCCAAGCCCGGCCGCGTTGCCTTCACCAGCGGTCTCGGTTACTATGACACCGGTAAAGTCGGTGACTTATACGGCGACGGTCTGCCGACCGAGATCACCAGCGAGCCGGCCGTCTTCAACGACGACTTCATCAAGCGGGGTGAGCAGCGCTACAACATCAACTGCGCCATCTGCCACGGTGCCTCCGGCAATGGCAAGGGCGTGACCTCCAAATACGGCATCCTCACCGCCTTCAACTTTCAGCAGCCCGGCAACACGGACCCTGCCAATGCCGCCGCCTACCGCGCGGATGGTGCCATCTTTGATGTCATCACCAACGGCAAAGGCCTCATGGGCAGCTACGGCGGCAACATCACCTTGCGCGACCGCTGGGCCATCGTGGCCTACATCCGCTCCCTGCAAATCGCCGCTAAAGAGTCTGGCGCCACCCTTCCCCTCCAGTAACGGCACGATCACGCGAATCCCGGCATGAGTCACCACGTCACCTTCAACGATCTGCCCCAGGGCGGAGAAAAATTCGAACCAGCCAAGGGCGGCAAGCTCATTGGCGCATTCGGCCTTTTCGGCCTGCTCGGCCTCTTAGCATCGGCCTTCTTCTTCTTTAAGAACACGGACACCTTCGCCTATTCCTGGCTGTTCGCCGTCTTCTTCTGCTTCACCTTCGTGGCCGGCGGCTGCTTCTGGATCCTGCTCCACAGCGCCTCCAACTCGAGCTGGGGCGTCGTCGTGCGCCGCATCTGGGAAAACATGGCCAACATGGTCGTCCCCCTGGCCATCCTCGCCTCCCCGCTGCTCATTCCCGCAGTGAATGGGCCGCTGTATGAGTGGATGGGTCATCATCGCACGGCTGCAGAACACGCCGCTCATGCCGATCATCCCACCACGGTGAAAGAGGCGCTGCATCACATGGCTGCGGACAATCCGCACCTCCACGTGCTGGTCACCAAGTTCGGTTACATGAACCTGAACGCCTGGTACATCCGCTTTGGCCTCTATTTCCTCGTCCTCTGGTTCATCGCCCGCACGCTGCGCGGCAAGTCTCTCCAACAGGAACAGGATGGCGACATCAAGCACACCATCAAAGCGCGCCAGTTCTCCTGCATCGTGCTGCTGCCCTACGCTCTCGCGGTCACCTTCGCGGCCTATGACTGGCTCGTAGGCCTCGACTACAACTGGTTCTCCACCATGTGGGGCGTGTACATCTTCGCAGGTTGCGCCTGGGCCTCCATGGCGGCGTCGATCCTGATCGTCATCTGGCTGCGCAGCCTGGGCTACCTCCAGAAGGTGGTCACGGACGAGCACTACCATCTCATGGGCAAGCTGCTCTTCGCCTTCACCGTCTTCTGGGCCTACATCTCCTTCAGCCAGTATTTCTTGATCTGGTACGCCAACATCACGGAAGAAACCCGATTCTACCTCACCCGTAACACGGAAGGCTGGCGTGAAGTGTCCATCTTCATTCTCCTCGGCCACTTCATCGTCCCCTTCCTCTTCCTGCTCTCGCAGCAGAAAAAGAAGAACACCACCTATATCGGCCTCGGCTGCGTCTGGATCCTCTTCATGCATGTCGTGGACATGTACTGGAATGTCATCCCTGAGCGCGGTCCGTCCTTGGGCGTTGGCGTCGTGGTTCCCTATGCCTGGGTGCAGGATATCGCCGCCTTCTGCGCCGTCTTCGGTGCCATGGGCTTCCTTTACCTCCGTGGCCTGGCCAAATACAGCCTGTATCCATGGCGTGACCCGCGCCTCCTTGAGTCCGTGAACGTCGTCAACTGATTCCCCGTTTCTCCATGTCGCAGCCCGATCCATCCAAAAAAGCCGGTGCCACCTTCACGTGGGTGCTCGGAGCCTTCGCGGGCTTCGCCGTGCTCTTCCTTCTCATCCAGGCCCTCAGTGACTCGAAGGAGGGTTTTGACCCACGCGAGCAGGAACGCCGTGACAACACCGCTGAGATCCTCGCCGCACAGGCCAAAAGCATCGCCAGCCTGGGCCTGAACGACGCCGTCAAAAAGCAGTCCGTCTTTGACAAGACCCTCGCCGCTCTCGCCGCCAAAAAACCCGGAGTGAGCACTCAGGTGGTCCCAGGATCACCCACTCAGCTCAAACAGGCCGCCACTCCACCTCCTGCTCCTGCTGCCCCTGCAACTCCTGCCCCTGCAACTCCTGCACCAGCCGCTCCTCCCGCGCCCCCCGTTCCAGCTGCCCCCGCAACTCCTGCGCCAGCCGCCGCCCCTGCACCTCCTGTTCCCGCTGCCCCCGCAACTCCTGCACCAGCCGCTCCTCCCGCGCCCCCCGTTCCAGCTGCCCCCGCAACTCCTGCGCCAGCCGCCGCTCCCGCACCCCCCGTTCCTGCTGCTCCCGCAGCCCCTGCACCCGCCCCTGCCGCACCCGCTTCGCCCAAGTAAGTCATGCAGACCACTCCCGCCATCCCTGACACAGACCTTCAGGCCGACAACCTTCGCCGCGCGGCGATCGATAAGTCGGTGAAAGGTCCTGTTCTCTTCCTCTTCACCAACGGGGCCTTCTGGCTCATGCTTTCCACGCTGCTCGGCGTCCTCTCCGCCATCAAGCTGGTGGAGCCTGAGTTCCTCGGAAACTCCCAGTACCTCACCTACGGCCGCCTGCAGCCGGCGCATATCAATGCCCTCGTCTATGGCTGGGGCATCCAGGCTGCTCTGGGCGTGATGCTGTGGATCATGGCCCGCCGCTCCGGTCAGGTGCTCAAGGGGGGCCAGACCCTCCTCATCACCGCTGGCGTGTTTTGGAACATCACCATCACCTTCGGCATTCTCGCCGTCCTCATGGGCAAGAGCACCTCGATCGAGTGGCTGGAGATGCCCGGGTTCGTCTGGCCGGTGCTGCTGGGCTGCTTCCTCTGCTACGCCTGGCCCATCGCCCGCATGTTTGGCCGCGCTTTCCGCCCTGAAGGCTTCATGGTCAGCACTTGGTACATTCTCGGTGCCTGCTTCTGGTTCCCCTGGATCTTCGTCACCGCCAACGTCGCCCTGCACTGCCTGCCAGGCCTGGGTGCCATCGGTGCCGGCATTGATGCCTGGTACATCCACGGGGTGATCCTGCTGTTCTTCGTCCCCGTCGGTGTCGGCTCGGCTTATTACTTCATTCCCAAGATCACCGGTCAGCCCATTGCCTCCTCGCAGCTCGCCTCCGCTGGCTTCTGGAGTCTCGCCATCCTCGGTGGCTGGACGGGCATGCAGAAATACATGGGCGGTCCGCTCCCAGCCTGGATGTCCTCCGTCGGTGCCTGCGCCGGTGTGCTGCTGCTCATCCCAGTGGGTCTTGTCGGTCTCAATCATCACCTCACCACCATCGGCAAGCACAGCGCCGTGGCCACCAGCCCCACCCTGCGCTTCATCTTTTTCGGAGCGATGTTCTACCCGGTCTCCGGCCTGGTTCTCGCCTTGAACTCCGCCTTCTGGACCGGTGCCAATGTGCAGTTCACCCAGTCCTGGTACGCCTTCCAGACCGTCAGCGTTTACGGCTTCTTCAGCATGTGCGTCTTCGGTGCCATCTACTACATCGTGCCGCGTCTCTCCGGCTGTGAATGGCTCAGCGTCCGCCTCATCCGCAATCACTTCTGGTTCTCCGTCTATGGCGTCGGCACCATCGTCGTCATGAGCCTCGTCGCCGGCTGGCAGCAAGGCGTGGACCTGAATGATCCCGAGCATTGGGATCAGACCTTCATGAATCACGTCGTCAATTCCCGCCCCTACGTCGTCTCCCGCGCAGTCGCCTGGACGCTCATCAGCTTCTCGAACGCCATGTTCCTCCTTCACCTTCTGCTCATGGTCGCAGGTCTGGGCCGCCGCAGTTCGGCACCCACCCTGCTCGGACACGACCACGACGATCACGCTCTTCCCCACGAAGCCCACGCATGACGAACTTCCGCACCTTCATTCTCCGTCTCGCCGCCGCCTTCGGGCTGCCTTGGCTGTGCCTCATCGTCCTCCCGGCGATCCACTACCAGCAGCTCACCCCTGTCGCCTATGACAAGGACAAGGATGGCTTGGACGGCTATTTCCCACAGGCCCCCATCAATGGCCAGGGCCAGCTCGTTTACATCAGCGAAGGCTGCAACCAGTGCCACACCCAGATGATCCGCCCCATCCAGCTCGGCCTCGACGGCTGGTACAAAGGCTGGGGCCAGGATCAGGAAGCCCGCCCGGCCACTCCCGCCCGCCCAAACGTGCTGCGTGACTACCTCGGCGAGCGTTACGCTCTGCTCGGCATTCAGCGCATCGGCCCTGACCTCGCCAATTTCGGCTGGCGTGCTCCCAGCGCTACCGCGCTCTATCAGCATCTCTATTCGCCACGTTCCGTCCATGACTGGAGCACGATGCCCGCCTACACCGGCCTCTTCAAACTGCAGAAAATCCAGGGCCCCATCTCCGAGGGTGCCGTGAAGCTGCCGAAGAAGTTTGCCCCGCCTGCCGGTTATGAGGTCGTTCCGACGCAAGAAGCCAAGCAGCTTGTTGAGTACCTTCTCTCTCTGAAAAAGGATTATCCCGTCCCCGGACAAGGTGCAGCCGTCGCTGCCTCTCCCGCCAAAAAGTAGCCCCCTCTCGCGACCCGCACGCCCCCATGAGCGCACCCGCCCATCCTGACAGCACCGATCTCGACCGCCTTCACTCCGCCGTGAAGCGTGAGAAGGTAGATCTTGCTCCCGAAAGCCAGCCCGCACCCCTGTGGGCGATGTTCTTGCTCATGTTCGTCGCCATCATCGCGGGTGCCCAGATAGGCGGCCCGCTGCTCGGTGGCTGGAGCTTCGATATCAGCAATCCCTTTGCCGTGGCCAATGGTGGCGGCGATCCCCGCCCCGGTGGAGCTGGAGCAGGCGGTACGCTTGACCCATTCGCACTTGCCATGAAAAAAGGTGCCAGCGGCTACGCGGTTTGCGGTGGTTGCCATCAGGGTAACGGCGGCGGTCTTCCCGGCCAGTTTCCACCTTTGGCGAAGTCCGAGTTCGTCCTCGGCGGCACGGAGCGTCTGATCCGCATCACCCAGCACGGCCTCGTCGGTCCGGTCACGGTCAACGGTCAGAATTTCAACACGGCCGGTGGCATGCAGCCCTTTGGTGGGACGATGTCCTCCCAAGATCTCGCCAACGTGCTGACCTTCGTCCGCAACTCCTGGGGCAACGAAGCCACCATGGTCACCAAAGACATGGTGCAGAAGGTGCGCGATGAAGAAAAACGTGCCTCGCAATGGACAGCCGCCGAGCTGGAGCCTTTCGCCAAGAAGAATGTTCCCGGTGACATCCCCGCCGGTCCTGGCGCGACTGCTGCCGCTGCACCCGCACCTGCCGCCAAGTAACTTTAAATTCCGATGACCCGTGTGAAGCAAACCGTCTCCCGCCAGGCACCTTGGGCTGCCTTCGGAGCCGTCATGCTGATCGCCAACGTGAGTTGCGGCAAGATGCCAGAGGCCGCTGCCGAGCTGAAGCTCGCGCCCGCCGTCGAGATCGCCGAAACCCCCAGCATCACCGGCAAGGTGACGCTAAAAGGAACCGATGCCGCCGCGCTGCGCAAAGTCGTCGATGTCGGCGGCAACCCCTTTTGCATCGGTCATGGCGACATCGTGGATTCCACCTGGAAAGTGGCTGCGGACGGCTCCCTCGCCGACGCTGTCATCACCGTGCGCGGCAGCCAGCGCGCCAGCAATGTTGCCAGTGCGCCGTTGGTAGATCAGACCAACTGCGAGTTCGTACCGCACACCCTGGCTATCCAGGCCGGCCAGAACGTCCGCTTTCACAACAGCGACCTCACCTTTCATAACATCCGCGTCGCCCGCTGCGAAGCGCAGGGCCAAAGCGCGAACATCGACAACTTCGGCCAGCCTTCCCGTGGGGACGAAAACGTGAAGACCTTCAACACCCCCGGCATCTACCGCCTGGAGTGCGACGTACATCGTTGGATGAACGCCTGGGTGTTTGTTCACGAAGGCGCACATACGGCAGTCTCGGCCACCGATGGCCGCTTCTCCGTCTCCCGCGCCTTGGCCGATGGCGACTACGTCGTCGAAGCCTGGCACCCGCAATTTTCGCAAAGCATCACCCACACCGTCACCGTCCGTGGCGGCAAGGCCACCGCTGATTTCGAATTCGATTTCGCGAACGCCCACCCCCTTTGACCCTTTTTTGACCCCCAGCCTATGAGCGCCGCCGCCACCACTCACGATCACGCCCAGGATCATTCGCATGACGACCATGCGCACGGGCACCATGAACAGAGCTTCATCTGGAAGTACATCTTCTCCAGTGATCACAAAACCATTGGCATCCAGTACGGCATCTCGGGCATGCTCTTCCTGCTCTTTGGTTTCTTCCTCATGCTGCTCATGCGCTGGAGCATCGCCTATCCGGGCGTGCCAGTGCCGGCGCTCGACCTGATTCGTCAACTTCCGGTCATCAGCGGTATTTTTGACAGCATGTTCGGCCGCTGGTTGAACGCCGACGGTTCGCTGAACGGTGAACTCTACAACATGCTTGGCGCCATGCACGGCACCATCATGGTGTTCTTCGGCATTGTGCCGCTGGGTTTCGCCGCTTTCGGCAACTTCGTCATGCCACTGCAGATCGGCACCATCGACATGGCCTTCCCCCGCCTGAACATGGCCAGCTACTGGCTCTTCTTCATCAGCTGCGTGCTGATGATGACCAGCTTCTTCGTCGGCACCGGCCCGGTGCAGACCGGCTGGACGATGTATTCGCCGCTCGCTTCGACGATGAACATCGGGGTGACGAGTGTCTGGGGCCACGGCCATACCTGGTGGCTCTCCGCCATGGTGTTCAACATCTCCGCCTCCCTCCTCGGTTCCGTCAATTTCATCGCCACCCTCATCAACCTGCGCACCAAGGGCATGGCATGGATGAAGATGCCCTTCTTCTGCTGGGCGATGTTTGTGATCGGCTTCCTCCTGCTGCTGGCCTTCCCGCCGTTGGAAGTGGCCTCCATCCTGCAGCTTTCCGACCGTCTGTTCGGCTCCTCGTTCTACCTGCCAACCGGCCTGATGGAAGGTGGCAAGCACCTCGACATCTCCGGTGGTGGCAGCCCGCTGCTCTACCAGCATCTGTTCTGGTTCCTCGCCCATCCTGAGGTGTACGTGCTCATCCTGCCAGCGTTCGCCATCCTGACGGAAGTCATTCCGTGCAATGCGCGCCGTCCGCTGTGGGGGTACAAGTCCATGGTGTACTCCGTGCTCACCCTCGGTTTCCTCAGCTTCCTCGTCTGGGCGCATCACATGTACCTCACCGGCATGGGCACCATGATGTCCACCTACTTCCAGATCACCACGGTGCTCATCTCCGTGCCGTCCGTGGTGCTGCTGACCTGCTTGATGGTTTCGCTCTGGGGTGGTTCCATCCGCTTCAATACGCAGATGCTCTTCGCGTCCGCCTTCCTGCCGATGTTTGGCATCGGTGGTCTCACCGGTCTGCCTCTGGCATTCTCGTTCATCGACCTTGCGATGCATGACACGTATTACGTGATCGGCCACTTCCACTACGTGGTCGCCCCTGGAACGATCTTCGCCATCTTCGCCGGCATCTACCACTGGTTCCCGAAAGTCACCGGTCGTTTCATGAACGACAAACTGGGCAAACTGCACTTCTGGCCTTCGCTCATCGGCATGAATCTCGTCTTTGCCCCCATGTTCATCCAGGGCATGGCCGGCTTCCACCGCCGCTGGTATGATGGCGGCAAGTACTTTGAGAACACCAACGCCATGACCCACTGGTCCACGACGCTGACCCACAAGATCGGTGCCTTCTTTGGCTTCAATATCCCGGACAACATGCTCTCCCTGAACATCGTCATGTCCGTGGGCGCCTTCATCCTCGCGCTTGGTCAGGTGCCCTTCATCTTCAACTTCTGGTTCAGCATCAAAGGCGGCAAAAAAGTCACATGCGACAATCCTTGGGACGCCACCACGCTGGACTGGGCCACGCCTACGCCTCCTCCGCACGGCAACTTCCTGTTTGATCCGGTCGCCCATCGTGGCCCTTACGAGTACAGCGTTCCCGGCCACAACACCGATTTCTATCCGCAGTGGGAGTCCGAACCCGGCA
Organism: Verrucomicrobiota bacterium; assembly: GCA_025360015.1. GTDB lineage: Bacteria > Verrucomicrobiota > Verrucomicrobiia > Verrucomicrobiales > Verrucomicrobiaceae > Prosthecobacter. The sequence continues at coordinate 136,799 of JANYCZ010000049.1, forward strand.
AACCCGACCTCAAAGCTGCCGCCGCCAACGCACCAGTGCATCACTAAACCGCGAACTTAGAACCGCGCACCGCGACTACTTCAATGGACATCCCCTACACAGTTCACGCCCGTCCAGACACCGGTCTTTACAATGCGAAGATTGGCATCTGGCTCTTCCTCGCCTCGGAAGTCATGCTCTTCGGCGGCTTGTTCTCCGCCTACATCTTCCTCCGCGTCGGTGCCGACTATCCCTGGCCGGTGCATGATTTGGATGTGACGCTTGGCTTCATCAACACCGTCGTCCTCATTGCCTCCTCCGTGACGGTGCTCATGGCTCTGGCCATGCTCAAGCTGCGGAAGTTTGGCTGGTACCGCATCAACATGGCTCTCACGGTGCTTTGCGCCGGGGTCTTCATGTTCAACAAAACGCTCGAGTACAAGGCCAAGTTTGCCCACTACGCCGTGAAGCTCACGGACGGCACTCTGCTCACCGGCCATCTTCCCCACGGTTATCAGGTGAAGTTTGATGGCGTGACGGAGCTCGCGCTCAATGTGCCTCTGAAGCACAGTGCTGTGACGGCAGATCCTGTCGGCTACGTCCTGCCCTTCATTGAAGGCACGGCCCCCAAGTTCAAAACCGAAGCCGGTCAGGAGATCACCTTGGATCATGCTTCGTTCGCGGCCCTCAGCGCTGAAGCAGTCAAAAAGGCCAAAGCGGAAAACAAAGGCACGGCCGCCATCAAGCTGGTTGCCACCGCGCCGATCAAGATCGCTGCAAAGCCTTCCGAGATTTTTGGCTACACCGAAACCACCATCACCTTCCGTGACGGCACCACCGCCACCGGCAAGCTGGCCGATGACAAGATGACGCTCGAAGTCGATGGCGTCGATGCACGTGGCGTCGCGCAGTCCGAGAAGTCCCTCGCCTTTGACCACCGCTATCTGGGTGATGCCTGGCAGAAAGCCTTCGTGGACAACCGCGACCACCACATCACCAAGTTTGAGAAGGATTATCCGACACGCGACAAAGCCCGCTCCGCCACGCTGCAGAAGGAGTCGCTCTTCTTCAAACTCAACTCCGCCGAGCCTCCTGCCGAAGGTGCATCCCATGGCGCTGCGCACGGTGCTGAAGCCCACGCTCCTGCCGAAGGCCATGGCGAGGCTCACGCCCACCACCCCACGGTGGTGCTGGAAAAGAAGGACTTCACCTTCTTCTCCAACTTCACGCCAAAGCTGAACACTTACTACGCCATCTACTTCACACTCACCGGCCTGCATGGTCTGCACGTGGTCGCCGGGGCCGGGGTGCTGTTCTACTTCCTGGTGTTTGACGGCAAGCGCCTGCGTCAGGACCCCGAGCATCTCGCGAATCGCGTCGAAGTCGGCGGCCTGTTCTGGCACTTCGTCGATCTCGTGTGGATCTTCCTCTTCCCTCTCCTTTACCTCCTCTAATCCCGCATTCCCTTAACTGTCATGGCTGACAACGTCGAAGAAATCCAAAAGTCGATCAAGTGGTACTTCATCATCGGAGGAGCGCTGATCGTCCTGAGCGGTGCCACCGTGGGACTCTCTTATGTGGAGCTCCCCACCCACAGCCTGAACATCCTCGTCGGCATGATTTTGGCGACGATCAAGGCCTCGATGGTGGCGCTGATCTTCATGCATCTCAGCCATGAGCGCAGCCTGATCTACAAGATCCTCGCCTTCACCGTGGCCTTCGCGATCGTGCTGTTCACACTCTTCATCCTCTCCCACGAAGATCCGCTCGAATTCAAAGGCTTCTACGCCCCTGTCGAAGACCAGCAGCCGCAGTAGTCCTTCGTCCCGCCGCCCACGCCATGTCGCTCAAGCACTTCCACGTCGTCTTTCTCGTCTTCGCCATTTTGTGCGATGCCGGGTTCTGGCTGTGGATGCAGTTTATGCCTGAAGACGCCGCCGCCGCCGGTGCCGCCCCCCTGAAAAACTACGCCGGTCTGCTCTGCGTGACCCTGCTGGTTTATGCGGCGTGGTACCTCGGCAAAAAAATGCGCACCATCATCTGAGCCATGATTCCTGCACTTCCATCTTCCATTCTCGCCTGCGCCACCTGCATGGCTGACAAAGGCAGCCTTGTCGGTCAGGCCCAGGGCTGGGCCATTCTCTTCATGCTGGGCATGCTGGCGTTCATGTTCGCCTGCGCCGCCTGTTTCATTTATTCCTTTGTGCGCCGTCAGCGTGCGCATCAGGATCTCACCGCCGCTTCCGTCTGAACCCCCTTTTTATGCAACTTAAACTCGATTCTATCAATGTCTGGATGGGCCAGACCGCAAACGCCTCTGAACACGGCGGCCTTGTTGACCACATGCTGGGCTTTGTCCACTGGGTCATGGTCGTGCTGGGCGTGGGTTGGTCCATTTATCTTGCGATCGCCTTCTATCGTTTCCGGCAGAAGAAGACTGCCCGGGCCGATTACTATGGCTTCCGCGGCCATGCGACGACCCACATCGAGATCGGCGTGGTCATCGTGGAAGCCATTCTCCTGCTCGGCTTCGCCTTCCCGCTCTGGTCCCGCCAGGCGGATGAGTACCCCACCTCCCCCGACACCATCCGCATGCGCGCTCTGGGCGAGAAGTTCCTTTGGAACTTCCAGTACCCCGGCAATGACATGATGCTCAGCACCTGGGATCTGCGGAATGTCGATGGCGCCACCAACACCACCGGCAAAGATCTGCATGACCCCAACGGCAAGGACGACTTCGTCAATCCAGGTACGATGAAGCTGCCCGTGGGCCGCCCGGTCATCGTGGACGTCGCCAGCAAGGACGTGATTCACAATCTCGCCCTCGTGCCAATGCGTGCGGCGCAGGATGCGACCCCTGGTGTGAAGAGCCACATGTGGTTCAAGCCGATCAAGGAAGGCAGCTGGGACATCATCTGCGGTCAGCTTTGCGGCCCGGGCCACGCCCAGATGAAGGCCATCCTCGAAGTGGTGCCTGCCGCTGAATATGACGCCTGGGCCAAGGAGCAGTCCGCCTCTGCGAGCAAAAAGATCACAGACGCCGAGGCCGCTGCGCCGAAGCCTGCGGCTCACTAATTTCCATCCTTCAGGATGGCAGAACCCAAGGGCAAAATAATGACCTCATTATTTTGCCCTTCTGCTTTTGCCGCACCTGCCTGATCTGACCGCCATGCCCTCCCGCGCTTTTCACCGCTATGCCCTCTTCACCCTCGCCGTCGGCGTGGTGCTGATCTGGTGGGGCGCGGCGGTGACCACGGAAGATGTCGGCCTCGCCGTGCCGGACTGGCCGCTGTGCTATGGCAAGATCAATCCCGAAGGCTGGTACAAAGTGCCCGCGCTGCTGCTGGAGCACGGGCACCGCTGGATCGCCACCACCATTGGGTTTCTGGTGCTGGGCATGTATTACTGGCAGTTCTTCAAATTCAAACCCGGCTGCATGGAGGGTGTCGGCATCATTCTCTGCTCCTTCGGCTTTCTGGTGCTGATCTTCATGGGCTCGATTGCCACTGCGGCGTTCATCGGCATTCTCGGCTTCTTCTGGCTGGTCTTGAAATGGTACAGCCAACGCTGGCCCTTGCTGCGCGGACTGACGGCGCTGGCATTGCTGCTGGTCGTGCTGCAGGGCTCCCTCGGTGGGCTGCGGGTTTTGAAAATGTCGGATCCACTCGGCGTCACGCACGGCACTCTCGGCCAGGTGTTTTACTGCCTGCTGGTCTTCATCGCCTTTGCCTCCTCACGCACCTGGACGGAAGGCCGTCTTGTGCTCTCTCTCAAAGAAGCCGCCCGCGCGCGCTTCTGGTCGCTGACATTGTTTCTCTGCATCTTTGGCCAGCTCATTCTCGGGGCCAGCCTGCGTCATACCCAGCGCCACCGGCTGGCTGCGAGCGACATCCTCACCACCAAGGGCCAGTGGCTGCCGCCCACGGATCCTCCGGATGTGTTTCTGCTCTTCGCACACAAATACTGGGGCTTCACCGTCGCGTTGCTCATCCTCTTTGTGGCCACGCGTGCGCGGAGCTGGCTCGCCACGCTGCCGCAGCTGCGTCTCATTGCCACCTGGCTGATGTTCCTGCCCACGGTGCAGGTCGCGCTGGGCATCTTTGTGATCCTCACCGGCAAAAGCTTCTGGGTCACCAACTTCCACGTGCTCAACGGACTCGGGCTCCTCGCTTTGAGCAGCTTGCTGGTCGCGACTTTCTGGGGTGACAAGCTCTGCCGGCGTGAGGAAGAAGCGGAGTGAGGGCGGAGAGAAAGTTGACGGTTGTTTAACGGGGAAGGCCATTGGCCTTCACGACGATAGCCTACGACTCGCAGTCCTAGGTCTTGAGGCCATGGCCCCAACAACGGTAAACCACCGTCAACTCCCCTACTTCGCGGCCACGCCGCCCGTGGCTTGATTGAACTGCGCGAGGCGTTCCATGGCGGCGCGGAGGTGTGGGCGGGCCTGATCAGGGAGCGTGCTGGCGCGTGCGTTCAGCCCTTCGTAGCCGGAGCGTAGCAGGGGGCCTGCTTCGGCGAATTTTTTCTGCTGCTGCAGGGCTCCGCCCAGCAGGCTTTCGGTGGTGAAACGCAGCCAGTGCTCGGGCTGATGCTGGATGCATTGTTCAAGGGAGTCGCGCAGCAGCGGCTCTGCCTTGACCCATTGGCCGGTTTGCAACCACAAGCTGCTGAGATCCGCGGCGGCGTTCGCCACCCCGGCGGTGTCTGAGGGGGTGCGCTTGCGCTGCGCATCCAGGACCTGCTTGTAGAGGATTTCCGCGTCTTCGAGTTTGCCAGCATGCCGCTGCGCTTCGGCCAGGCCAGCCAAGGAGCTGAGGGTCTCCACATGCTCTGCCCCGAGGACGCGCTGCTGAATTTGCAGCAGATCGAGGTACATCTTTTCCGCCAGCGCGTGGTCGCCATGGCGGCCATGCATGGCCGCCATGGCCTGCATCTGCGCGAGTACGTCCGGATCTCCCGGGCCGTAGGCCATCTTCATGGTTTCGAGAGTTTCGTGTTGCAGCGCGATGGCCGCCGCATGCTTGCCATCCGCATCCAAAGAGGCGGCGAGCTGCTGCATGGAGCGCAGCGTTTTGGCATGCGTGGTGCCCAGCGTGCGCTGCCGTACCACCAGCGTCTGCTGCCGGAGCTTGGTGGCTTCGGAGTGGTGGCCGTGGTCGTCAAACATCTGGGCCGTGGTGTCCATCTGCGTGAGGATTTCAGGATGCTCCGGAGGAAACGCCGTCTTCAAAGTCTCCAGCACCTGCAGCTGCGAAGCTTCGGCATCGTTGCTTCTGCCCTGCGTCTCATACTCGGCGGCCAGATTTTTCAGCGAGAAGAGGGTCTGCGGGTCCTTGGGGCCGAGCACACGGGTTTTGGCGTCCAGACTTTCGTGGTGCAGCTTCAGTGCCTCATCGTGCCTGCCGCGCCGCCCCAGAAACAGCGCCACTTGGTCCGCCTGCGCGAGCGTGTCGGGATGCTCCGCTCCCAGCGATTGTTTCACGATCTCCAGCGCACCGAAGTACATCTTCTCCGCCTCCGAGGGCATGCCGCCTGCTTCAGCGGCCTGGGCGGTGATGTTCATTGCGATGAGGGTGCGTGAATCTTTGGGGCCCAGCACCCGGCGTATCCCATCCAGTTGTTCGCGGCGCAGTTTCAGCGCATCGGCATCCCTGCCCTGCGCGCTGTAAGACTTCGCCAGGTTGCCGATGGTCGCGAGGGTGTCGAGGTGATCCGGCCCGAGCACACGCTTCTGCACGTGCCAGAGATTGAGATACAGGGTCTCGGCGTCCAGACGCTTTTCCTGATCATCACACACCGCTGCCAGCACCGTGATGGTGACAAAAGTGTCCAGATGGTCCGGGCCGAGGGACTTTTGCTGCGCGCTCAGGGTTCTGCGCAGCAGCGTTTCTGAATCCACCAGCCGGCCTTCGGCTTTCATGGCGGTGGCGAGCTGCCGCATGGAGCGCAGGGTGTCGCGGTGCTCACCACCGAGTGCGAGGGTGCGCTTGTCCAAAGCGCCCTGCATTTGCTTCTGCGCATCCAGCGGTTGAGACAGCGCCAGATAGGTTAGGCCGATGGTCTCCTGCGCGCGCGCTCCAGACTCGGGGTTTTCCGCCAGGGTGTCCAGGTTTTCGACCGCCCCCTCCAGCATCTGCTGGAGCAGCGCGGTGTCCTTGCCCTTCACCTTTTCCGGCGTCAGCGTGGCAAAGATGTCCTGGAGAAACCGGGAGGTCATGGAATAGGATTCCGATCGCTCTTTGGCAGACACGCGCGCCTCCTCCCGCTTCTCCTTCAGCAGCAGCCAGCCCATGACCGACATGCCGCCTGCCAGCAGCAGCACCAGCACGGCCGCGAGGGCAAACAGCCCCCGGTGCTCGCTGATGAAAGTGCCGACCGCCGAACTCTGGACCACCGGCTGCTGCTCCCGGGCAACTGCGTCTTTGAGGTAGCGCATGAAATCGTTCTCCAGGGCATCCACGGTCGGGTAACGGTTTTCCGGCCGCTTCTCCAGGGCGCGCATCACGACCCAGTCGAAATGCTCTTCCATGAGCTCGGGGAAGGTGGCGGGCTCCACCTTGCGGTTCAGAGCCAGGCCGGTGATCTGGGCCTTCGGCAGTGCGCGCAGGCATTCGGAAGGCTTCAGCACGATGGTCTCACACACCACGCGCTTCACCTCGTTCAGGTGCTCCGCAGCATCCTTGGGCGTGGGGATCGGCAGGCGTCCAGTGAGCAGCTCATAGAGCAGCATGCCCAGCGCGTAGATGTCGCTGCGGGCGTCGATGGCCTTGGCGGCCACGAGTTCCGGAGACAGGTAGGCGGCGGGCGCACGCAGATGACCGGTGGGGGCGACGAGGGCGTGGTTCATCGCCTGGGCGACGCCAAAGTCCGTCACCTTCAGCGTGGGCAACCCTTGATCGCCCCATTTGACGAGGAGGTTGGCCGGCTTGAGATCGCCATGCACCACGCCTTTCTGATGGGCATGATGGATGGCATCGCAGGCCTGGATGAAGAGGCGGATGCGCACCAGCAGGGACACCTTCTGATCATCGCAAAACTGGGTGATGGGCGTCCCGTGCAGCAGCTCGGTGACGAGGTAGGGCCTGCCGCCGGGCGTCATACCACAGGCATGTGGCCGGGCGATGTCGGGGTGGTCCAGCAGCGCCAGCGCATGCTTCTGCGACTCGTAGCGGATTAAAAAGTCATTGGCCGCCGCGGCGATGATCTTGATGGCCACGAACTCCGCCACGCGCTGGTTGCGCTCCGCCATCCACAGTGTGCTGGTGTTGCAGTCATCAATGATTTGCAGCAGCCGGTAAGGGCCGATCATATCCCCCGGCTTCTCTTCTGCGACGCCATTGGAAGGTGCCTTGGGCACGCGGATGCCCCGCGTTTTGCGCTGCTTGCCGGCTTCACCGGGGTGATTGCGCAGCCGGTCCCAGACCTCATTCCACAGCAGCGTGTCATTCCCACAGGCTGCTGTGAGAAAGACATGGCGCTCAATGTGGTTGGCACGTTCGAGCGCTTCATTGAAGAGCTGCTCGATGCGTGCGGGGTCGTGGTTCATGAGAGGCGGTACATATTATGATTTCCATAACAGTATGCCCACTCCCGCCCTGCGGTAATGAATCAGGGTTCAAACAACTCTTAAGAGTGGTTCACCGAACACTCAGGCATGAGGAATATTGACTCATGGGGAATGAAAGGGTGTGGAGAACGATAAGAAGCGAAGTGCTTCGGATCCGGGACACCCTTGTGAACTCTGCGCAGCAAGCACAAACGTGCTCACGAGTTTCGCGCTCGCCGCGCCTACTTCACCAGCTCGCCCACCAGCAGGATCGCGCCGGGGTAAAACGCCGTGCCATCGTAGCGCTCGGGCGTGTCGATCTTGTTGCCGTTCTTCGCGAGGATGGCCGCCTTGTCCGGCTGCTTCGCATCGATCTCGATCTTCACACTGTGTACCTTGTCTTCAAGGTCGCTGCCGATCACCAGCGCGCTGAGGCGGTGGTAAGTGCAGTAGGCATCAAAGCGCGGAACGATCTTGGCGGGCTGATCATCGAGCGTGATGCTGACCTGGCCGCAGTCCGGGCCGATGATGTCATAGATGGAGCAGCGCGTGCCTTTGAACTTGAAGGTGATCGTCTCCCGCGGCTGCGAGCCTTTGTGCAGCGTGGTCATGCGGCTGGCCCACTGTTTGCCGAACTTGTCGGTCTTCGGATCCAGCAGTGTGAAGCCTTTGGAAAGTGTCGCATCCGTGATCGGCAGCAGCTTGGCCTGCTCGTAGTTCGTGGCGATGAAGGGCGCAGCGAGAACATGCGGGCCGGGTGTCTTCGAAGCGGCCTTGATCGGCTCCTGCGAGCGCACGATGGCCTGCAGGTACAATTCGTGACCCGTTTCCACATGCGGATGCACGCTGTCTGGCGCGAAGACGAATTTCCCTTCGAGGGCTTTCTTCTCCTCGTCGGTCTTGGGCAGCTTCGCCTTCCACACGAGTTTGCCTTCCTTCGCCAGCTTGGCCACTTCCATGCCCAGGTGAATCGTCGGGATGCCGTAGAAATCGGCGATCCTCTCCATCGCGCTCGCGGAGCGCTGGAACTTCCCTTCCAGCATTGCGGGCACAAGCGCTTCCGTCACCGTATAGACAAAGCAGATGTCGCACTCCGGCAGCGCCTTCCACGTCTGACGCACGATGCCCTCCATGCAGCGGAAAATCTGGTCTGGCGAGGCCCCGCCGTCATTCACCGCGAACTCGACGAACATCAGGTCCGGCTTGTGATCCAGCACATCCTGCTTCACGCGAAACACCCCGAGGTCCGAGCCCGTGCCGCCGATGGCCGCATTGATCTCGCTGAACTTCGCCTTGGGATAGGTCTGCTGAAAGTACTCCAACGTCTTCGGCCGCCAGCCATTCTGCGCCGTGATGGAACCACCGAGGTAACCGATCTTGATCTCTGCGCCTGCTGTGTTTGCCTTGGCAAAGAAGTTCGGCAGACCTAGGCGCGGATGGCACTCCTGCGCAGGCACGAGGGGGAACTCATCCGCAGCGAGAGTGGCGGAGGCAAAAAGCAAAAAGAGGAAGTGGCGCAGCATAAGGACTCGGTTGAAAGGTTGAGCCATCAGCATGCGAAGCAAAATTTCATGAACAACTTCGACTTTCGCTCCCCGCTCCAGAGCGGCATCGCCATCCCCGCCCATCCGCTCGCGCTGACCGCGCAGCGCAAGCTCGATGAACGGCGGCAGCGCGCGCTGGCACGCTACTACATCGCCGCAGGGGTTGGCGGGCTCGCCGTCGGCGTACACACCACGCAGTTTGCCATTCGCGATCCTCAGGTCGATTTGTTCAAGCCCGTGCTGGAACTCGCCAAGGAAGAGATGGACCGTGCAGCCAGACCCCTCGTGCGCATCGGCGGCATCTGCGGTGCCACGCCGCAGGCCGTCGCAGAAGCTGAGTTGTTGTGCGGGCTCGGCTATCACGCCGGACTGCTCAGTCTCGGCGCGCTGCGCACCGCCACGGAAGATGAACTCATCGCGCACTGCCGCGCCGTGGCCGAGGTGCTGCCCCTCGTCGGGTTCTACCTGCAACCCAGCGTCGGCGGTCGTATGCTGCCCTACTCGTTCTGGCGTCGCTATGCCGAGCTCGAAAACGTCGTCGCCATCAAGATGGCCCCCTTCAACCGCTATCAAACCCTCGACGTCGTACGCGCCGTCATCGAGTCCGGGCGCGATGACATCACGCTCTACACCGGCAACGACGACAGCATCGTCACCGACTTCCTCACGCCCTTCCGCTTCGGGGGAAAAGAACGCCGCATCGTCGGCGGCCTGCTTGGCCACTGGTCCGTCTGGACCCAGCGCGCCGTGGTGCTGCTGGAATACTGCCGCAACGCCGAAGCCACATCCGACCTGCTGCGCCTCGGCATCGAAGTCACCGACAGCAACGCCGCCTTCTTCGACGCCGCCAACGCCTACCACGGCTGCATTGCCGGCCTGCATGAAGTGCTGCGGCGGCAGGGGCTGCTGGAAGGACTGTGGTGCCTCGATGAGCATGAGACGCTCAGCCGTGGGCAGATGGCGGAGATTGATCGCGTGTACGCCGCTTATCCCCACTTGAACGATGATGCGTTTGTGGCAACGCATAGGGATGAGTGGTTGCAGTGAAGTGCTATGAAGCCGCATGCAAACTTCTGTTCACCGTTCGACCTACTTTAAAAAGTAAATTCTATGATCAATCTGCCTAGCATTCCAGATTTCATTCGTCGCACCAATCCTCTCGCCGCTTTGGATTTAGAAGGAGGTGTGGTGCCCTCTGTGACTGTCTTAAAACTCTGAATTTTTATGAAGCAGCTCACGGGCATTCACGGAAATGGCGGCGCGCTCAAAGTCATCATCATCGTTCTTCGTGTCGCAGCAGCCATCGCGCTCCTCTGCACATGGGTCTGCATTGCCAAGACCTTCTGCCAGCTCGCGCTGGATTACCCGCTGCGCAGGGCGGGTGACAATGACGAATTTCCTCCCCTTGGTACCCTGCCTTTTTACATAGGATGCGCCCAGGCACTGCTAGGCAAAAATCTCCTCTTTATCATTTTGTTTGCCGTGATCCTGGCCTTCATCATCAAAGGTTGCGGCGTGGTCTCATGGCGCAGCCGGTTTCTTCTTTCCATGATGGTGCTGAGCCTGCCAATCATGGCATTCGGCGCTCATGACATTTATTCCTTCATGCAGTATGCAAAGGTGCATCCAGATGTGATTCGCCACCCGCACTCTCCACAGGGACCGTTACAATAGTCAAGCTCAATGCACCCCGTGCCAATGGAGACCGGCCTCCCACATTGCCTGTTTGCATTGGTTTTCGACCCAATCTAATTCACCAACACCATGATTCGCGCCATTGTTGTTCACCTTTCCACTAAGGATGTGTCTAGAGCACGAGGGTTTTACACGGCCCTCGGCTTCAGCGTCAATGAGCGTATGAGCGGAGAGTCGTGTGTTTGCATGGTCATCAGCGAGGCCATTCAGCTCATGCTTTCAGCGGAGTCCGTGTTTGCCACGTTCTCGCCGCGAGCTGTGTGTGACACTTCCAAGTGTCTCGAGGTTCTGAACTGCCTGAGCTGCGCCAGCCGAGTCGAAGTGGACGAGCTGGTGAGGAAAGCTGTGGCTGCCGGCGGCACCACCGTCGAGGAAGCGGAAGATCACGGCTTCATGTATCAGCACAGCTTCCTGGATCCCGATGGGCACGGATGGAATTTGTTTCATATGACGGAGATGCCTTGAACCGATACCGATATCATCGGCGATTCCCGCTCCGCCCTTGCCTGAGCTGAAGCGTTCGCCCAACTAACGAGCATCACGTGCCATGATCACAGACCCAAAGTCAGTTCCAGGAGCATTCCAGTACGGTGGGTATTGGTTTCTGACGGATCGCTCCGTCGCGCAGGTTCCGAACGCCGTTTCCTGCCCATCCACCCATTTCCTTGAGGTTATACGTGCAAATCCGCGTCGGCCTAACTTGGCGGGGGCGCCGGAGGCATCATGGCTTCTAGCGCGGGTTTGCTCGATGACCCGTGGCAGAATGCCCTATGCTTACGATCAGGTGCAGGGCTCCGACGGGAACAACTTTTATGTAGGGTTCACCTGCCACAGCGGCGATGGATCTGTGATTGGGAGTGTGACGTTCTTCGCATGCGCAGATCACATCCGACTTCATGCCCAAGCTATTCCACCATTGGCCCCTGAAGCGTTGCGGGATGCGATCATGAAGGCTGTTCTAGCGACTCCTCACCGGGTGGCTCGTTCCCGGGTCACCGTCACTTGGACCGATGGTGCCAATGAGGCCGCCCGAAAGAGCGTCCCACGGGTTTATGGTTTTGAATCGGATCGCTATCTTAACGAAATCGCACCGCAGCACGGCATCGATTGGCGCGAGTACGATCTCGAAGCGGGCAACTGATGGGTCAGAAGCATCATGAGACGCACCCTTTTTTGTTCACCTTTCTACCAAGGATGTACCAAGAATACGAGACAGCTATAACAGGCAGACTCCTTCACCCACCAAATCATGAGCGTCGGTAAAATGACATTGCATCGGTTCTGCGGCGACGAGATCTACAGTGTAGAGTCGGCAACCATTACGCACTACAAAGACGAGGATGGCTTGTTTGCGATTACGTTTCGAGCTGAAACTGGCAATCCACCGATTCAGACCTTGCCTGATACTGAATCATTGAGCGCAAAGCCCTTTGCCGAGTGGACGTTGAAACTTCCCAAGATTCCTGCGGTGGCTTTGCGTACGGGCAGCAGTTTTTTGATTCCGCAGGGCTACGATGACAAGTCTCAGGATTACCTCACCAACCTCTACTATTGCGAACATGAGCCGATGGATGACAATGAGATTACGGTGCTTGAGAGAAGTGGGTTGCGAGTGCGCGCTCGCATCACTGGAATGGCGACGGATGTGAATTATTACGACGGTTCGAATCCTCGGACCAAGATTGTGGTTGAGGCGGATTTTACTCTGACTGTGTGATGGGGGCAATGAAGCAGGGCACCAATGCTTGCTTTCGAAGGCAAGCCCCCGCTATCACTGCTGAAAGAACCGCCGCACGGAACTGACAGCGCGATCCATCTTCTGCTCGATGACGCTCTTCTGCGGAGGGGCTGGCGTGCGTCGGCGCGAGGTGCTCGCTACGGTGGTAGTGGGGCGTTTCTTGGTCGTTGACGCCTTGGATTTTGCGGTGGTCGCAGACTGGGCGGGAACATCGTTCTTGATCTTTGCGACAGTGGTTTTTTTGCTCGCGGAGGCGGGTAGCATGTCGGTGGTGACGACCACGGCTTTGCGGATCTCTTCCTTGGGGGCGGGCGGCACGGTGGCGGCTGAAACCGGCTTGGTTGAGGGTGTTTCTTGGGCTGCCGAAGCCACATTGGGTGAAGGCGGGTCCTTGGTTACCGATGCCACGACTTTGGGGGCGGAAGTTTCCTTGGTCACCGGTGATACCCCTTTGGATGCAGGCGCTTCTTTAGTTGCCGATGCGACTACCTTGGGTGCAGGTGATTCTTTGACTGTCGGCGTTTCCTTGGCGGCGACGGTTTCTTTCACCGCAGGCTTTTCTTTGAGTGAGGGTGTTTCTTTGGTCGCAGGTTCTACCTTAAGTGTGGGCGATTTCTTGGTTGCGACGTTTGCGGTTTCTTTGACCACAGCGGTTTCCTTCGGTGCGGGCGTTTCTTTGGAAACTGCGGACTCCTTGGGCGTTTGAGTTACTGTGGACACAGCCGCAGGCGCTGGGGGTGGTGTCGCGGAGGCGAGTGCGGGGCGTTCGGGTTCGATGGGGAGGAGGCCGGGGGTGGGGCCGTAGCCGTAGAAGTGCTTGGTGCTTTCGGGGCGGGGCAGGCTGAAGTCGAAGACGCTGACGCCGCTGCGGCGCTCGCCCTGAAAGCTGCGGCCGTCGCTGGAGCCGAAGACAATGCGTTTGCCGCTTTTCTTGAGCTTGCCGATGTAAACCATGACGTGGGTCACGGGCAGCTTGCGGGCGGTTTCCAGGCTGTTGGTCCAGAAGAGCAGGTCGCCGGGCTTGAGATTGTCGAATTCTTCGCTGCCGAAACTGGTGGCGGTGGGGGTGAGGTAGAGGTGGGTTTTCTTGTTCACCCAGTTGCACATCTCGTCGGACTGGCGTGGCACGTCCTTTAGGCCCTGAAAGTGCAGCACGTGATAGATGGTGCCGGAGCAGTCCATGCCGCCCTGGCTGGGCTCGCTGGAGCCGTAAAGGTAGCCGAGGTCCAGGTGCGTGAGCGCCAGGCAGCTTTGGATCAAGCTTTGGACTTGCTTGGGGTAAGTCTCAAAACCACTGATTTCCTCGATGCTGAGGGTGGACACCACCGCCGGAGTCACCACGGGGGTGGGCGGGTCTTCGTTCACGGGCTCGGGACCCACCGGCGTAGGCTCGGGCTTCTTCTTCTTTTTGGCCGGAGCAGCGTCTGAGTCGTCCGAGGTAGCATCGGACTTAGCAGGCGCTTTCTTTTTGGCGGAGGCTTCCGATTTAGAGGAGGACGTGGCCTTCTTACCTTTGGAGGACGAAGTCGTGGTCGCGAGGAGCGGGGAGGCGGTGCCTGCTGCCATGAGCATGACCAGCAGGAGTCGCAGTAAAGTGTGCATGAGATTCGGGGGGCGGAGAGTAGGTGTCGCTGGGTTAGACGCCGTGGTGGCTTAAACTGATCAAAGCAATTCGTGCGCCTGCCGTACGTGGTGAATACGGATGAGCCCAAAAAGTAGCCTTATTGCTGTGCAACAAGGACTCCCCTGATTTAAAAAATGAGGAAAGCAGGAATGAATCCCCTTTCGATTGCCTTATTGCTCAGGCCTCTTGATCATTTGCGGGGGGGAGCCTTGTTCCGCAGGAACAAGGCTACTTTAAGCGGGCGATCACGGCGCAGAGCACGCCAGCCATCAGCAGCAGGGCGGCGACGATGCGGATGCCGTAGGCTTTGCCGGATTCGTGGCGTTCGCGGTTGCCCAGCAGCGGGCCGAGCAGGGCGACGACGAGGAGACTCCACATGCCGCGCGTGGCATAGATGACGTTCACCCCGATGGCGTCATGGAAGAAAGCGAGGGAGAGGCCCAGGGTCATCGACTGCGCGGCGATCAAGAGGCTGCCGCCGAGGGACCATTGCGTGGCGCGATTCCAGGGGATCGGCGGGCGGTTGGGCAGCAGGGTCATGGCGATGAGTGACAGCACGCCGGTGGTTCCGGCGAGGATGGCGAGAAAGGTCTTCGGGCCGAAGGCGGGCGCCCATTTTTGCAGAAACACATCGGCAAAGGCAAACAGCGCCGCGCTAATGAGCGCCATGACCACCGGGCCCGCGAGCCGTGCGCCTTTCGGCGTTTTGAAATCGGTGGCGCTCATGAGGAAGATGCCGCCCGTGGTGATGATGGCGGCGATCCACATCAGCGGCTTCATGCTGTCCGCGATGAAGAGACTGGCCCCCAGAGCGACGAAGACGACCTTGGACCCGAGCACCGGCGTGACAAGCGAGACATCCCCACGCTGCATGGCGAGGAAGGTGAACCAGCCGCCGATGAAAAACAGCACGCCGAGTCCCACGGGAATGTACCATTGCTGCCAGTGGACGGGCTGCGTTTCAAAGAAGGCGAGCGGCAGAAACGCGAGCGTGCTGGTCCAGTTGTTGATGTGAAAGCAGGCCATCGGGCGCGCGCCTTCCACCAGCGCCTTTTTCAGCAGCAAGGACGCGATGGCGTAGCCGATGGCGGCGACGAGCGGGAAGAGCAGGTACCAGGGGAGATTCATGCGCCGACCAGTTTCAGCCCCCAGGCGATGACGAGCGGCGTGGTGATGCAGCTCACGAGGGTGGTGGCGATGACGACCTGCACGGCGGTGGAGGCATGGCCGCCGTAGAGGCGGGCGATCATGATGTTAAACACGGCGGCGGGCATGGCCGCCTGCACGACGATGACGCGCTTCAGCTCCAGGCTGAGCGGCAGATGGTAGGCGGCCAGCAGAAAGGCGACGGGGATGATGCCCAGGCGCAAAATGGGACTGAGGATGGCCACCTTCCACTGCATGGCCCCCTGCCCCCAGAGATCAGCGATGGAGGCGCCGATGAGCAGTACGGCCAGCGGCACCGCACAGGCGCCGAGCATGGTGAAGGTGTTGTGCGCGACCAGCGGCACATACACGTGCAGGCCGCTGAAGTTTAGCAGCAGCGAGATCAAAATGGTGAGCACCGGCGCATTCAGCGCGAGCCGCCACGGGGCTTTGTCCAGGCCGGTGAGCAGCCCGACCCCGGCGGTCCAGCAGGCGAGTTCAACCCCAAGCGTAAAGGTAAAGAGCACCCCCAGCGTGCCCTTGTCTGGAAACAACGCGGTGACAATGGGGATGGCGACGAAGCCGTAATTTTGCAGCCCGCAGGCCACGCTGAAGGTGCGGCGTCCCTGCCCTTTCTTCAGCCCGATCAGCGGTGCCACGAAATATGTCAGCGCGATGCCGAGCGCGACGAGCGCATAACCCAGCCCGGCGGCCACCAGCACGGGCGGCAGGCGCATCACGGCGGGATTTCCCACCACGCGCTCGATGATCAGCGCAGGGGTGAACAGCATCACGGAGAGCTTCATCAGGCTGACGTCCGCCTCCGGCTTCAGCAGCCCCGTGCGGCGCGCCATCGCCCCGGCGGCCATCGTGAGGTAGATCGGCACGGCCACGGAGAGAATGCTGAGGTAGTCGAGATTGTCCATGGGCGTGGCATTCAGCTAGGCGGGGAGGCGGAGATGCGCAAGTACGAGGGGCTGCTGAGTGGCTGCAGCACACAAACGTACGTGTACTTTTCTTCTTCTTTCTCTTCCCCCGACTCTTCCGCTGGGGACTGGCGCTATTGAAAGGGAGGGGGGAGGAAGATTGGCGGACGCTGAATCTACCAAGAGGGCCTTACCCGCGCTTCCACACCACCCACAGCTCCGGCGGGGAACTGCACCTCGTAAGGACAGCCGCCTGCATTTGCATGCCTGTGCCATGGTGAGATGGAACTTAAGCCTTTGACATGAGAGAGTTAGAGTGGCAGCCAGTCGGCATCATCTTTTGAGGATGCTGTAAATCTCCATTCAAGCATGATTGAGAAATGTATTGCCCCACTGTTTGGCTTGTTTTGCCTGCTTGAAGTTTCCGGAGCCGCAGCAGCAGATGCCAGACATGTCCACCCATTGCTGAACTGTTTCGACTCATGGGGAATTGCTGATTTTGATTCCAGACTGCATGAGCCCGCCTTGTTTGCAGGGCAGAGCTTTTCAGAAATGAAAGTCACAATGAATCTCGATAACCCGGCGCTGCATGGTTGGGTCAGGCAGGTGGACAAGGATCGTTCCAAGGCGCTGCTGTTCGGGTGTCTCGAAGTGGAGGTCAGCCGGTCTGGAGTTGAGAAGGAAAGCGTCGGCTGGGACATTCTGAAGCTGGCTGTTGCTCCTGAGCACGAGCACTGGCTGAAAGTGCCCGGGCTGAGAGCCTCCACCCCGAACGATGCCTACGCCGCCGATCTGATCATCATCGCGCGTGGCTATGAGGCATGCGGCCAGAAGGACATGGCGGCCTGGCTGGTGGATCAGGTGATGGCCAAATATGGCACGGAAGAACGTCTGTCCAGGCTGGCGGGGCATCGTTTCGCAGACTGGCACTATCAGGTCGCCATGGACAGATGGCAGGCTCATGCAGATTGGAAACGACTCGCCATGGATCTGGAAGAATTATCCGCCAAGGCCCCGGAAGACTGGCCTTGTCATGCGGCCATTCAAGATCTGAGACAGCGCCTGGCCGGGATGCCGCAGCAGTGGGCTGAAGCACACCCTGTCACGCAGGCCATGCAGCGAGCCCTGTATGGCCCGGGCCGGGTCAGCGGCTGGTTTCCCATGGGAAACTGGGTGCTCTTTCCCCTCTCTGAATGTTCGCTTGCAGAAAAGAAGGGGCGGTTTGATGACCTGCTGAGTTTGGATGCCAGCGCGCTGCTGCTCTGGGCTGAAATGCTGGAGGACAAGAGTCCCTGTGCGTGTTCTCAGACGGTGATCAGAACGGGTGGTGTGTCCCAAGTGGGTGAACTGCCGAGGCGGCCATTCTGGACCAGTGAGCTGGCTTTTAAATTTGTTTCTGCGGCCATGCCGGGGAAGATCAAGCAAGGTGACAGTCTGGAAGCCATTCGTGAGCAATGCCTCAAAATGAGCAAGCTGATGGCAGGCAAAAGCAGCCAGGAGAAATTTTTAGCGTCGGCTGAGCATGGGGGATGGATGGAAAGAAGTGAGGCCATCTATGGGCTTTACGATGTCGGGTTTGAGGGCCCATGGTCGGGAATCGAGAGCCAGATCTTCAAGGATTGCCACTCAGCAAAGGGTTTCACGAGCAGCCTGGACCTCTTCGTAAATTTGCGGAAAGCAGAGGCATCCAGTCTAGTGAGGCAGCTTGAGCAGGCAGGAGCGGTGACATGGAATCTGGGGCCAAAGGTTATGAAAAGGCTGAAGGACGGGCTTGCCATTGAGCCTTTTGAAGAAGTCCTCAAAAAATGGGCCGAACACCGAGGCAAATCTTTCAGTGGTGATTCCCGAGATCTCAGGCCGATCTACACGACCACCCCAACAAGGCTGCTGAGTGCCTGCCTGAATGAGGCCGCGCGCACGCCTGCCTTTTTTTGTGACTTCATCGAGCTGGCCATTCGGCACCGCTCAACTCCCAACAATCCAATCAACCTGTCGTGGCCAGGTGCTCAGACGAGCTTCGCCCACTGCCGTCAGCCGCTAAAAGAGTTTTTGCACGATCAGACTCTGTTCCCACTTGCCAACAGGGCGCGTGGTGGCGGGCAGCTAGCAGAAAATCGTGGGCAAATGATTGCCTGGATGATGCTGGACGCCACGGTGGAATATCGCAAGGCGCTGAGTTTTGATGGCTATGCAGTTTTAGGCGTTGAATGGCTGGATGCACTGGTGATCGCATGCCAGAAGGCCATGGAAGGCAACTCCCTGCCAGGCATTGCGGGGGTGAAGCGTTTTGCAGAATCGTTTCAATTTGTGGAGCCTGAGCAGGACGTCCTCGTTCAGGCTCTGCAGTGGGACGCGGCCCATTTCAGGGAGAAGTGGCGGTCATTGCCCCTCTCGCAGCGAATCACCCTGGCACAGAGACCCGTTGTTCCAGTGGGGGATGAACTCAAGAAACTCAGATCAGTGGTGCGGAGTACGCACGGGGAGAACTTCGTCAAACCAGGCGATCAATTTACGGACGAGGTGTTCGACGAAATGATCCTGTGGGCAGGAGCGGAACTATCAAAATCAAAGGGTGTGTGCGGCATGGTAAGATGGCGCTCAGGTCTGGCGGGTGTGGATGTTGAGACAGAATCATTCGCTGATTCTTCCTCACTAGCACTACCCGTGATTGATGGCCTCAGGCAATCGTACACCTCCAAGCCAGGGGCTAGAAGACTGATTATTGCTTCCGCCCGCTGCGGCACCAGTGTCAATGCATGGGTGTTTGAGGCAGGAAGCTCCGAGCAAGCCAATGTTCCTGAGAGGATCAAACAGTGGTTGGAAAATCTACCCGAGTCCAAGCTGGCGCAGACTTCATTCTGGTTGGTTGGCATCGACAAAGATCTTTTGAAATGATGCTGGGAACTCAGCCCCGCTTCCACACCACCCACAGCTCCGGCGGGGATGCGGCGCGGTTGATGGGGCGCAGGTGCTGGACTTCATAGCGCCGGGATTCGAGCGCGGCGGCCCAGACGGCGATGCTGCGGCCTTCTTCGGCTCCGCCTTCATGGCCGGGATACACGGCGATGGTGAGGAGCCCGCCGGGCTTTAGCAGCTCCAGCGCCGCCTGCACGGCAAGCATCGTCGTTTCCGTGTGGGTGATGAGGGTTTTGTCCGTGCCCGGCAGGTAGCCGAGATTGAACATGATCGCGCTGATCTTCCCATGCTGCTCCGACGGGAGATGCGCGCACATCGTTTCGTGGCCGGAGTGGATGAGGGTGGTCATGTCCGCCGGCACACGCTTGGCTGTTTCCACGAGGGCGGTGGCTTGGACATCAAAGGCGAACACATGGCCTCCGGGGCTTACGCACTGGGTCAGGAAGAGGGTGTCGTGGCCGTTCCCCATCGTTGCGTCCACCGCGATGTCACCGGGCCGCAGCCGGTCCTGCAGCATGAGCTGCGCCCATAGCACGGAGGAAGGCAGGCCACCATTCGGGCTGGCGAGGTGGGGTTTGGAGGTGAGCATGCGCGGAGAATAGAGACTTCATCGGCAGAATAAAGGGCCGGGTGGTGCGATCCCGCAGATGCCTTGAGCAGTGGACTTGCAGCCCGAGTTGGCGGATGAAGGCGTATTCTCTTCATGTCTGCGACTGCACCCACCACTCCCAGCCCTGCCGGCTGGAACTTCGACAACTCCTACGCACGCCTGCCGGCGATGCTCCATGAGGCGTTGGAGCCGACCGCCGTTCGTGAGCCGCGCATGGTGGTGTTCAATCACGCGCTGGGGCAGGAGTTGGGATTGAATCCCACCGCGCTGGCGGACCAGGCGGCAATCTTTGCGGGCAATGAACTGCCCGAGGGTGCCGCACCGCTGGCGCAGGCCTACGCCGGGCATCAGTACGGGAACTTCACCGGCCTCGGAGATGGCCGGGCGATCCTGCTGGGGGAGCAAATCACGCCGACAGGCGAACGCTACGATGTGCAGCTCAAAGGTTCGGGCCCGACGCCCTTTTCACGGCGCGGGGACGGTCGGGCGGCGCTGGGGCCGATGCTGCGCGAATACATCATCAGCGAGGCCATGCACGCGCTGGGAATCCCAACGACGCGCAGCCTCGCGGTGGTGACGACGGGTGAAAAAGTGTTCCGCCAGCAGTCGCTGCCGGGGGCGGTGCTCACGCGCATCGCGGCCAGCCACATCCGCGTCGGCACCTTTGAATGGGCGGCGGCGCATGGAGACAAGGAAGCGCTGCGAGCGCTGGCAGGCTACACTTTGCAGCGGCATTACCCGGAGCTCGTCACGGCGGAGGAGCCGTACCTCGCGCTGCTCACAGGGGTGATGGAGCGGCAGGCGCGGCTGATCGCCCAGTGGCAGTGCGTGGGCTTCATCCACGGCGTGATGAACACGGACAACGTGGCGCTGAGCGGCGAGACCATCGACTATGGCCCCTGCGCGTTCATGGATGCGTTTGATCCCGCCACCGTCTTCAGCTCCATCGACCGCAACGGCCGCTACGCCTACGGCAACCAGCCGCAGATCGCGCAGTGGAATCTCGCCCGTCTGGCGGAGGCCCTGCTGCCACTGCTGCATGCGGAGGAAAAGCAGGCCGTGGAGGTGGCGAATGCGGCCATCGAGAGTTTCAAGACGACGTTTGAGCGCCACTGGCTCACTGGCATGCGGGCGAAGCTGGGGCTCTTCACCGAGGAAGCCGGGGACCGGGCGCTGATCGAAGCGCTGCTGGTGTGGATGCGGGAGCAGAAGGCGGATTTTACCAACACGTTTCGCAGCCTGAGCGACGCAGGTAAAACAATGTTGAACAATCATCCTTCCTTTATTGCATGGCACGCTCAATGGCAGCAGCGCCTGAGCCACCAATCTCAATCTAATGAAGTGGTGCAGGAGCGCATGCAGGCGCACAATCCGGCGGTGATTCCTCGGAATCACAAGGTGGAAGAGGCGCTGGCTGCGGCGTCGGAGCATGGGGATTTGAGCGTGATGCAGCGCCTGCTGGAGGTGCTGGCGAAGCCGTATGTGGATAACGAGGGGCGGGCGGAATACTGCACGCCTTCGGGCGAGGCACCGGGCGCGTACCAGACGTTTTGCGGAACGTGAGGGAAGGTCGGTTGGTCGTGGCGACAGCTCGCCCGACCACGAGCGTGTGCAAATCGCCCGTGATTCGATGCCCCAGAGCCGGGCGGTTTGGCGAAGGGTCTCAAGGTGATGAACAAGTACAGTGGCCAAACACACCCGACGTACGGCACACCCGTGTCGCACTCACACCTCGTTCCGCTGCAAATCCAGCTCAGGGTCCAGCGCCGTCCCATCCAGTAAATGCTCGATGAGATGCCGGGCCAGCCAGGGGCTGCGGAGGGAGCCTTTGGAGCCGAGGCCGTTGAGGAAGGCGACGCGCGGGTGGGCGGGGTGCGTGCCGAGGAGGGCCTGCTGGTTTTTGATGATGGGGCGCACTGCGGTCTGCGTGGCGGTGATCGTGGCGGGGACCTTGAGCAGGCTGTGCAGGGTGGCTTCGAGCTTAGCCACCTGCTCGGGCGCGGGGGTGCTCGGATCGTCAAACTCCCATTCGTAGGTGGAGCCAGCGCGCAGGGTGCCATCCGGGCGGGGTAGCAGCCAGCAGCCACGGTTGAGGATGCGCCGCTCGCCGTGGAGATTCGCCTGCACGGTAAGGACGGTACCGCGTGCTGACTGAAAGGGTACCCAATTGAAAAGGGGGTGCTGCGCCGCGCTCCAGCCCTGCGCCCAGATGACGTGGGAGAACTGTTGCCCCTGCCACTCCACGCCGGTGGCTTCGTCGTGCACATCGGCGGGTTGGACGTCGGCCTGCACCCAGGCACCCAGGGACGCGAAGAAGTCGCGGCTGGCCTGGAGGTAGGTGGCGGTGTCCAGCCAGGCGGCGTGGCGCTGCTGGAAGCCGCTGGCGGGATCGTGAATGACCTCCGCGTCCAGCGTGGGCGGTTGCGGGTGCAGGAAAGGCTGCATGTCGGGGTCACGCCGGCGCTTGTGCCATTTGGCGGTTTCGGCTTCGTTCTTGAGCAGGCGCACGTAGCCGCGTGGGAAGAAAAAGCGCTGCCCCAAGCGCTGCCCGCAGCGGCGATAGAAACCCAAGGCCTCACGGTAAAACATTGTATAACTCCAGCTCATCGTGAGCCGCATACCCGTGATGGGTGTGATGAGCCCCGCTGCCACCTTGGAGCTGGTGAGGGGTTCATCGCGGTCCACGATGACAAACGGCACGCCACGCTCCCACAGGTGCCACGCCAGCGCCGTGCCAGCGAGGCCCTGGCCGATGATGAGGATGCGGTGGGTCATGGGGGCTTCAATATCCTTCTCTTCTTCCTCCCGTATCTTGCGGATGCTCCAATCTCGCGGGAGGAAGGGGAGGATTAAAGCCTCGTTGCGTTGCGGTGCTACCACGTTTTCCCATTCCGACGGAACAAGGCTACTTTCAACCCTGCTTCTCCACCAGAACCAGCAGGATCTCCGTGAGCTTGTCATGCGTCTTGGTGACCTGCTCCTCCGTGGGCGCGGTTTGCTGGGCGGGGGCGCGCCAAAGGGCGCTGATTTCTTCGATGGCAGTGCCGATGCGCTTGATCAGGGATTCGTCGTGCTTGGCCATGCTGAGGCGGTTGTAGTCGTCCCGGATTTCCTGAAGGATGGCGGGGGAGCCGATGCAGAGGGGGCGGGACTCGACGGTGTCGTTTTCCACGACCACGCTGGAGGCGATCTCCACCAAGCGCAGCCAGAGGCCGAGATCAATGAGGACGGCGGGGTCGTCGTCCTTCTGCTCCCGCAGCATGCGGATAAGTTCCTGATGACTCTCGACGATCTCGTGGCGCAGCTCCTTCCATTCGCTGCTTTCGGCCATCTTGCCCTGCGCCATGAGGCGGGGCAGAAGCTTCTCGCCCAGACCGAGCATGCGGCAGTAGCTGAGGACTTCCTGGTTGTTGTTGCGGAACTGCTGGGCGTCCCCGGCCTGCCAGATGAGGAAGCTGTCTGCCAGCAGGCTGCCGAGGATGAGGGCGGCGCGGCCCCGGTCCGTGGGCGGGGTGGGCGGTGGCGGGCGGAAGAGCAGGCGCCAGCGGGCCTTGGTGCGCTGAGCGAGGGAGTCGAGAAACTCCGCTGGCGTCTGATCTGCCAGCGCTGGGGCAACATCGGCGGCAGGGGTGTCTGTGGCACCTTGATTATCCGCCGCTGGCAGCGCGCCTGCGCACAGGCCCGCCAGGATGGCGAGGCACAAGGCGCGGCGGGGGCGTGACGAGGGGGCGGACATGGGAGTGAACAACGTACATACTTTACTCTACTGTAACACTTTTTGCCAGATTTCTTGGTTTATCCACATCACAGCCGCGAGCGACGGCGGTGTAGTAGGACAGGAGCTGCAGCGGGATGACGTTCAAAATGGGCGTCAGGTAGGAGGGACAGTCTGGCACGTAGATGACGTCATCGGTGATGCGCTCCAGCTCCGTGCGGCCTTCGGTGGTTACGGCGATGACGGGGCCTTTGCGGGCGCGCACTTCCTCGATGTTGCTGACGTTTTTGTCGAAAACGGCATCTCCAGGGGCGATGAAAACGGAGGGCATGTCCGGCTTTACCAAGGCAATGACGCCGTGCTTCAGCTCCGCGCTGGGGTGGCCGCTGGCGTAGATGTAGCTGATCTCCTTCATCTTGAGCGCGCCCTCGAGAGCCACGGGGTAGTTCATCTGGCGGCCCATGAAGAGCATGCCCTCGGCGTGGCAGTGCTTTTCGGCGATGGCCTTGATCTTGTCCGCCTGCTTGAGGATCTGCGCGATCTTGTCCGGCATGGCTTCGAGTTCATCGATCATCTCCAGACCGTCCACGCTGGAAAGGTGGTGGATGCGGCCCAGCAGCATGCTCAGCAGGGTGAGGATGGTGACTTGGGAAGTGAAGGTCTTGGTGGCGGCCACGCCGATTTCCGGCCCGGCGTGGATGTACACGCCGCCGTCGCTCTCGCGGGCGATGGTGCTGCCCACAGTATTGACAATGCCGAGGCAGCGGATGCCTTTGCGCTGGCCCTCCCGCATGGCGGCCAGGGTGTCGATGGTCTCGCCGCTCTGGCTCATGACGAACTGCAGCGTGTTCTTGTTCGTGGGCACGTTGCGGTAGCGGAACTCGCTGGCGATCTCCACCTCCGTGGGCACGCGGGCGAGGGATTCGATGAGGTACTCGCCCACCATGGCGGCGTGGTAGGCGGTGCCGCAGCCGGCGAGGATGATGCGGTCAATCTGCACCAGCTCCTTCGGGCTCATGTTCAGCCCGCCGAGGATGGCGGTGCACTCGTCGCGGGAAAGGCGGCCGCGCATGGCATTGCGCAGGGAATTGGGCTGCTCGTAGATCTCTTTGAGCATGAAGTGGGGGAATTCGCCCTTTTCCGCGTCATCCGCGCTGAATTCCACACGGCTCACCTTCACCTCGGCTGGCACGCCTTGGTGGGACTGTACGTCGTAGCGGTCTTTGGTGATGGTGACGATGTCGTAATCATTGAGGTAAACGACGTCGCGGGTGTGGGCCACCACGGCGGAGACGTCGCTGGCCAGGAAGTGCTCGTGATCGCCGAGGCCGACGATCAAGGGGCTGCCCAAGCGCGCGCCGACGATGACGCCGGGCAGGTCTCCGTGCATGACGGCGATGCCGTAGGTGCCCTTTACGCGGGCCAGCGCGGCCTTCACGGCATTCACCAGCCGCAGCGTGCCGTCCTTTTCCTGCGATTCATCAAAGTAGGTGCCCACCAGGTGGGAGAGCACCTCCGTATCTGTTTGAGAATGAAAGGTGTGGCCTTTGGCGATGAGCTGGTCGCGTAGCGTCTGATAGTTTTCGATGACGCCATTGTGGACGAGCACCAGCTTGCCGGACTGGTCCGGGTGCGGGTGGGCGTTCACGTCCGTGGCGGGGCCGTGGGTGGCCCAGCGGGTGTGGGAGATGCCCATGGTGCCCAGGGGATTGGCCTCCGTCACCGCGATGCGCAGGTTGTCGATGCGACCGGCGCGTTTCACGATACGGAGGTTTTCGCCGCCGCCATTGAGGGCCATGCCGGCCGAGTCATAGCCGCGATATTCCAGACGCCGCAGCCCGTCCAGAAGGATGGAACTGGCCTGACGATTGCCGATGTAACCAACGATGCCGCACATGAGAGGAAAAGTAACGAAGAGGGTGAAAAACGAGGCCTGCTATAAAAACAGGACATGAC
Source organism: Verrucomicrobiota bacterium (assembly GCA_025360015.1). Taxonomy (GTDB): domain Bacteria; phylum Verrucomicrobiota; class Verrucomicrobiia; order Verrucomicrobiales; family Verrucomicrobiaceae; genus Prosthecobacter. Next base: position 162,194 of record JANYCZ010000049.1, read on the forward strand.
CGGGCGGTACGATACCCCCTCACGCAGCCCACGCCAGCAGTTCGTGGTGCTGGGCCTTTTTCTTTGTGGGGAGGAAGTGCGGGAGTGGGAGCCTCCGGCTGACGCAGACGCTGTCGCCGGGCGAACTCTCGTTCAGTCAGCGGCGGGCATGTTCACGCCTAACCGCCCGATTTGAGAGCGGGGTTTGAGGAGCCTGGGACTTCCTGGAACTTCACCGCGAAGAGGTCGGCGTCGGACATGACAAACCTCAGCTTGATCACCGTGCCTTTCAGTCTCGCCACATCGCTCTCCTTCTTCCAGGTCACCACGCGGTCGATGTGGTCACCGTAAATGGGATCACAGGCATCGAGCGAGAAGCCAGGAACGGGCTGGCCCTGCGCATCCTGAATTTCCACCTGCATCTGTCCTGCCGCACTCGTGGCATAGTTGATCGTCAGCTCATTGCCGTCGAAGGTCAGCGGCTTGGTGATGAACTCGCCGCCTTCCAGCGGAGCGTTCACGGAGACAAACCCATCCAGCCGGAGGGTGTAGCGCCTGCCGTTGGTGAGGAACATAGACAGCTCCGTGTCCCCGGTCTGATGAATGCCGATGGCCGCGTAGTTGGCGCGGTTCGCCCAGCCTTCCTTGCTCAGCCCTGGGCGGATCAGGCTCTGCGTGAAGAGGCGGTCATAAGCAGCGCCGCCGCGTGTGCTCATCAAGAGGATGTCCGTGGCCGCTCCACGTTTCTCCATGAAACGTGTGGGCAGGGCGAGGTAAAGGTGGGGTGCTCTGAAGTAAGGCTGCGTGCATGCCGTGTAGAGATGCTCGCGTGGCAGATTGGCCTTTATTTCGACGAAGGGTGTCCAATGAATAAAATCCTGCGAGGTGGTGCGGGCGATGCCGCGCAGTCCGCCGATGAAGCGGCGGAAGTAACAGACGTAGCATTGCTCAGTTTCGCTCCAGAAGGCGTAGTTCTGCGAGTCGAAGTATTTGCCCCATTCCTCCGGAATCACGGCCTCATCGCGCAGTTTTTTCCAGTGGATGCCATCGGGTGAAACAAAGGCTTTCAGGCCGCCGGGGCCACGCTTCTCCCGCACCGCCTGCTGCTGGGGCTGCGGCTGATAGGCCAGACCGCCCAGCGCCTTGTATTTCTGCTCTGCGGGCACACCGGGCCGGGTGTCAATAAAAGGCGTGAAATTGTGATTCACCATGAACTCGTTCATCAGAACGATGTTGCCTTCGGGAAAGGCGGGATGCTCATGCAGGCCCAGCTTCGGCAGCGTCCAGTGGATGCCGTCCGCACTCTCGGCATAGAGGGTTACTTCGCCATCGTGATGAGCTTCGATGCCGTGTGTTTTCCACGTCACCTTGGGGTCTTTGTCGCCGCGGTAGTAAAATTGAAACTTGTCCGGCGCACGCAGCACCGTGGCGTAATGGCCATTCGGGCGCGGCTGCGACACCGGCGGCATGAGCTGCGGCTCATGCAGCTTGAGCACCGTGTTTTTCAGTTCACCCACCAGCAGGCGGTCCACAAACAGTTCACGTCGTGAGCCGATCGCGACAGCAGCATCCGCCCCCCCGGCTGCGCCCTCTCCCCAGGAGAAGACGCCGACCATGGAGGAAAAAGAAAGGACCAGCAGCAGCCGCGACTGGCGGCGAATGAATGAGGGGAGGTTCATGTTTTGAGAGTGTGGCCGCAGCCGTGACATCCGGCCCCCGGTGTCACAGGTGCTTTGCCAGCGCTACTGCGGAAAGAAACGGCCAATGGCCTGCGGAATCTTCGGCCAAAGGCCCAGTCACTGGAAAAATATCTCACCTCCCGATGAATCCCACAGCACCGTTCGCCGCGTCGGCCAGGTCTGGATCACTCGCCGCGTAGAGATCCCCTGCTGGATGTGGTCCAGCGTTTGGCTCACTGCTTGAGATTGACGTTTCGGGGCGCGTTTGTCGAGAATGGGAATACACGACCGGCATGGGCGCTCCCTCGAATCATTCTGCGTGAGTGCATTGAGAGGCGCGGCTTCAGCGGCCTGGCTGGTCGGCGAAGCTGAAGGAGTAGAGGCGGGCGGCGGTGAGATCAAACTGGAGGCGGACGGGCTGGCCGCGCAGGTGGGAGAGTTTGAAGCCGGCGTCCCAGCGCAGAAGTTGATCGGTGACGAGGCCCGTCATGGTGGCGGCGGTGGCTAGGGTTTGGCCGGCTTCGTCGAGCAGCCGGACGAGGACTTTGCCGCCGGGGGCGTCGGCTGTGATGCGCAGTTGAGAAGCGGCACACGTCAGGGGCCGGGTGAGCACCTGCCCGCTGGTTTTCGGATCGGCGGGCTCGTAGCCTGCGAAGCCATCGGGGCGCAAGGTGGCGAGGGCGAGGAAGCCGTCGCGCCAGGTGGTGTGGGGTCCGTTGGAGGCTCCATAGTAGAGGAGGATCTCGTCGTTGTGGAAGATGGGGCCGGCACCGGCATAGACGCAGCCCCAGTCGTAGTCGCCGCGTTTCTCGGAGTTCGGAATGAGGGCGGTGCCGGCATTGATGCGATGCCACGCAACGCTGTCAGGGCTCCAGGCGAGCTCGCAGTGCACGCGGTCATCGGCAGGCGTGAAGATCATGAGGAGGCCGAGGTAGAGGCCCGCGTGGCGAAAGACGGGCATGGCGTAGGTCTGGTTGAGAGGATCTCCGCGCAGCACCTCCACGGCCTGGGTCCAGTGAATGAAATCCTTGGACTCGGTGCGTGCGACGAGGCGCTCGTTGGTCGCGGTCTTCAGGCGTGTGATGGCGGCATACTTGCCCGCCTCCGGCATCCAGAAGGCGTTGTTGTGGGCGTCTCCCACGGCTTTGATTTCGGGGCAGCGCCGGATGTCGCTCCAGTGCAGGCCATCGGGTGAGAAGGCCACGCCGAGCGTCACATCGGTGTCGCTGCTGCGGCAGATCATTTTGTAGCGCCGTGCGGGGTCGGAGTCTGCGGAGTCAAAAAACACACCGCCGCCGTGCGGGCCTTTGAGGACGATGTTGTTGGCCTTGCTGCCTGCAAATTCCACCAGGCCGAGCGCGGGCTTTTCCCAGTGCAGGCCGTCGCGTGAAGCCGCATGGCAGAGGCCCATCTCACGCTCGCGCGGCTCGTAGCGCACCGTGCCGCGCTGCTCCGCCGGCGTGGCGCTCACGGCCGCGTCCACGATGAAGGGGCTGTACCAGCAGCGGTAAATGCCGTCGCGAATGTCCAGCGTCACATTGGGGTAGAGATTGTCAAAGCGCACCTCCCAGGGCCGGTCCTCCTTGAAGAGAGGATTGCCCGGGTGCTTCTTCACGCTGCCCAGCACGAGCCTGACGCCGGTGGTTTTTTCAACGATGCGCGAGTCCAGCAGGAGATGGCGCATGCTGGTCGGTGCTGGTATCTCGGCAGCGGAGGCGTGCTGCAGTGCGAGGGCGATGAGCGCCGAGCCGAGCGTGACCGCCCGTGACATGAACCGGGGAACAACGCAGGTGGCTGTGGGTGGGTGCTTCATGGGGGTTTCGTTCATCGTCTGCTGCACCCCGGTCCTTTCGGACATCACAGTCCGCCGAACCAGCGCTCGACATTTTTGTTGTTGGCGAAGGTGGCAACTAGGACCATGACAAGGCCAAAGAGGGCGATACCGATGTGACACAGAGTCGCCAGCTCCCCTTGGGCAAACGCGGAACCCAGCATGAGCAGCACGCCCATGGCTCCGCCAACGATCCGCAAAATCATCATGACCAGAAGATATGAGCGGCCAAGGGGTGGGGCAAGTTTTCCCAGCTTGCCCCCGAGGAAACGATGAGAAGACATGTCCCTGTTCCTAGCGCCCATCACGTCGCAGTTTGAATCAGAACATCTTTCTCGATTCACCGATGCGCTTTCGCCAGTAATACGGGCGGCGCTTGGCGTGCGCGACAGCGAGGATGACCACGCGATCCTGCCACATCATGAACGGCAGGTAATATTCGCCGAACTGCGGTGTCATATTGACCCGGCGTACCGCTCCTCGGCGTCTGCTGAAATGCAGAGGGTGTTCGGTCATTCGGGTCTTGCAGGACTCTAAGCAATCCACGAATGCGTCGGCCAGGTCTGGATCAATCGCCGCGTAGTAGTCGGTGACTTCATCCAATTCCCGCTCCGCAGCAGGATGCATAGCCGTCGGCTTCATACCGCCGATGTGAGATCAGCGCGACGAGCAGCCAGCTTGGAGCGGACGCGCGCAATGGCCTCGTCAGCGGAGACAAGCTCCACCCTGCCCTCCTCGATCTCCTTCACACGGGCGTCAATTTCTGTGTCCCACTCGGCTTCGACGGATGCCGCATCGTCACTCCCGACCGCTGGCGGTTCGAACTCCTGGGCTAAATTGCGCCACAGGTCAAAACGCTCAGCAGGCCGGAGGGTTTTGATCTCCTGCTTGATGTGGTCCAGCGTTTGGCTCATGGCCTGAGATTAACGTTTTCAGGGGCGGTTGTCGAGAGTCGATCTGACGCAGCCTTCCCCCCCCCTCTAAAACCTTCCCCCATCCACCATGAACTGCTGCGCGGTGCACGCCGCGCCGTCATCTGCGGCGAGGAAGAGGACCATCTGCGCGAACTCCTCGGGGGTGATGCGGCGCTTGATCGCCTGATCTCTCATCGTGCCCGCTTCGCCTTCGGGGGACCACCACTTGGTGAGCTGGCGCTCGGTGGGCACCCAGCCGGGCAGCACGGTATTCACGCGCACGCCGTGGGGGCCGAAGGTGCGGGCCATGGTGCGGGTGATGCCCTCCACGGCTGACTTGGCGATGGCGTAGCCGGGAAAGAAATCCTCCTGCATCATGTAGCTGCTGGAGCCGATGTTGATGACGGAGCCGTGCGCGGCGGCGATCATCTGCGGGGCCAGGGCCTGGATGGCGAAGAAGTAATGCCGCAGGTTGGTGTGGATGCGGTTGTCAAAGTACTCGGGCGTCACGTCCTGCCAGGCGTGGCGGTCGTCATTGGCGGCGTTGTTGACGAGGACGGTGACGCTGCCGAGATCGCGCACCGCTGCGGCGCAGGCCGCCTTTAGCGCATCGATGTCCAGCAGATCGACCTCATAGAACAAGGGCGCATGCGCCACGCTGGCGTCGGTGCAGCGCTGGATCGTGGCCTGGGCATACGGCACGTTCTTGTCCACAAAGGCCACGCGGCTGCCCTGGCGGGCGAACTGCTCCACCAGCGCACTGCCGATGCCATCGGCCCCGCCGGTGATGAAAACAGTGCGGTCAACGAGCGAGGGATAGCGGGCGTATTGGGCGGGCATGGATGTGGACGGCTAAAGGGTCACCTTTTCCGATGACTTGACACTGTTCAAGGGGGCTGGGGGTACCGGCGGGGAAACGTGTCGGAATGCGAAAGATCCCTGAGCAGGTCCATTGATCGCAGCCAGCGGATGCTCCGCAAGCATGAAACCCTCCTTGCAGCCGCAGCCGTTGTTTACAAGATTGCATAATGCGAGTTTATCTTGAGACGACCATTCCCAGCTACCTGACCTCCTGGCCGTCGCCGCAGGTCGTTCATGCCGGGCACCAGATCAGCACGCATGAGTGGTGGGACAACCACCGCCAGAACTACGAGCTTTACACGTCTCTGGTGACACAGCAGGAGGCGGCCAGCGGGGATCCTGCCGCGGCACAGCGTCGGCTTGATTCATTGCTAGGGATTCCGCTGCTGGCGATAACGCCGGAGTGTGAGGCAATTGCCATGATGATTCTTGCTTCTGGACTGATCCCAGCGAAGGCAGATCGTGACGCTTTGCATATTGGGGTGGCGACGTTTCACCAGATGAACCTCCTGCTGACCTGGAACATCCGCCACATCGCGAATGCTCATGTGCGCGAAGATTTGCGTGTTCTCATTGCGTCTCTGGGCTATATTCTACCAACAATCTGCACACCGGAGGAACTGCTGCCACCCCCATGAAAACATCATCCGCCAATGATCTTCTGGCCGATATTTGGGCCATCAAGGATTCATTGTCCGCCACCCACGGCCACAGCCTGAAAGCCACCTGCCGCGCCATCTATGCCGAGCAGCAGAAGCACCCGGCGGACTTCGTGAATCTTGGGGCCTCACCAAGGCAGAACAAAATGCTGGAGACCCCAGGCGTGATGCCGCCAACTCCCGTAACCGGAAGAGCTGCGTGAGCACCGCTCGTATCTCAGCCTAGACTTGCCCGGCGGGCGGGTTGCATGGCCGCCGACGTTCAACCTTCTCTCTGGAATGGGTGCTGATCAAACTGCTGCAATTCGTCCTGCGTTGCGTGAGCTTTACGAGGCTGCCACTAACCACGAACCTGGTACCGGAACCTTGTGTATGACTTTCACCATCCCAGAGTATCCGGATGCATGGGTCCAGGCCATGCGCGGCACGATCAATGCCTCGTATCCTCGTTCCAACGCCCCAATGGAGTTCCTGCGGAGTATCGACCTCCCGACCATCCCCGGCCTCGCTCTCGATGACTGGCAAGCAGATCAATACATCACTTGGTCGCATGGGTCATGCTCAGTTCACGCCCTCGCCGAGTTCATCGACCGATTGCTTGCTGCTTTGCATCCAGCTTTGGCTCAGGTCTATGGCATTGACGTCATGATCGAACAAATCGCGTGAACAAGCACTTCTACCAGCAACGTGAACCAGATGGGTGCCTGTGCTACTTCACCTTCACCCGCGCATAATAAATCGCGGCCTTGCCTTCGTGGCTTGAGTAATACGTGACGTGCAGGAGGTCGTCTTCCCAATAGAGGCCGGGGTAGCTGCAGTCGCCGCCGCTGGGGAGTTCGAGGATGGGGGTGAGGCTGGTGGCGGTCATGGCGTAGAGGACCATGTGCGGGCCGGGGGTTTTGCCAAAGCCGCGGGAGCCGGCGATGATTTTGCCATCCGGCAGCTCGATGAAGTTCGGGCCGCCGAGGGGTACTCCGGTGGCGGCGTAGGTCCAGTCGCGGTAGGGGGCTTTGGCCATGCCGATCACGCCTTTGCGGTCGCCGCCCTGACGGGCGATGAGGGCCAGGGCGGTGCCGTCTTTGAGAAAGCGCAGCGTGGTTTCACTTGGCTGGCCGGGCACCTGCATGATGGAGGAGAGCTGCCACACGGAGCCATCGCTGCTGGCGTAGGTTTTCAGCGACCACTCTTTCTCGGGCGCGGGACCGCCGGAGGTGGGATGGATGTTGTAACTGGCGCCGTAGAAGCGTTTGTCTGCCGGATTGATGGAGACGCGCCAAAGCCAGTCGCCTTTGGCCAGCAGCTTCTGCAGCGGCGTCCACACCTTGCCGTCCATGGAGGTGGCGTAGCGTGTCTGGCGGCCCTGCGTGGCGGAGACGCCTTCGCAGAGCAGGTAGAGGCGTTTTTCATCCGGCGTGACGATGAGCTTGGGATCGCGCAGATCCAGCCCGGCCTCCGTGATGGTGATGTGATCCACCCAGGTCTTGCCCGTGGCGGAGACCATCATGTGGATGACGCCGTCGCCCTTGGTGGCGGACTCCGCCTCGCGGAAGCAGCAATAGAAAAGGTTCTGAAACCGCGTGATGTCGGTGAAGCCGTTGTGCGGGGCCTTGTCCCAGATCTTTTCCACGGAGACCAGCTCCGCGGTGGGAGCGGGTGCCTGCGCGTGCAGCAGGCTGGCGGAGAGCAAAACGACGACGGCGGAGAGAAGGGAGCGGCGCATAGGTGGGATGCTCAATCGTAACCAGAGGCCGCCTCATTTCATCTTTTCCGTTGGTTTGCGATTCGAAAGAAATCCGAGCCCTACTCGAGATCGAGGTCAAAACTCCAGTTCGTCTGCGGAAACCAGCGCATCTGATGCGCCTTCTGCGCCAGAGGCACAGAGGGATTGCGGCTCACCAGAGCCTGGTAAAAGCGGTCGGCGGACTTGGGGTCGCGGTTTTTGAGCCATCCCCCGGCAATGGTGAGGACCTGTGCAGCTTGTTCGTTGTCTTTCGGCATGAACTGAGCCGCCCGCCATGCGAGATCAGCGGCCGTGTAGCGATAGTGAAAGCGCTGTTCGTGGCGCGGACCGTAGTGGCTTGAGCACCAGAGCTCGTCCGCCGTGGCGGGGAGCACGGGTTTGAATTCCAAGGCCTCCCGGGGCGTCTGCGGTGCAGTCTCCCACCTGTAGCGCCACAGTGCAGCCTTCCGCCGCTCATGAAAAGTGTCCGGGCTGAATGCGCCGCCATACATTGTGAAATCCGGCGCTTCTTCGTAACCAAACAATTCCATGCCGAGACGGCGTTCGATCTGTGCCGCAGTCCACAGTGCCTGCCCGCGCTCAGCACCAGACAGGCGTGTATCTTTGGACCGGCGCAGTTCTGCATTAAAACGCACCAGCGCGCGTTCGAGATCTGCGGGCAGCAGTTTGCAGGCTTCCTTGATCAAGCCCTCGCGGGCCAGTCGGCGTGCGATGAGATAGGTGAAGCGGTCCACCCCACCGGGCTCCTGCCACCCACCGTACTTCGCTTCCAGAAAGCCAATGCTCAGAGGGCTGGGAGGAGGCTCTTTGTCAGCCACGATGATTTTTTTCAGCGACGGAATCTTGCCACTGCGTGTGAGAGCGAGCAGCTCCTCCACGGACAGCAGCCGTTCGGCGATGTAGGCCGTGTCACGCCAGTAGTCGGTGCGCAGAAAGGTCTGCAAAGCCCCGGCAAAGTCATTGCGGGCCACCTGCGCCACACCGCAATCAGCGAGCAGCTTATGCGTGCGCACGGCGGCATAGTTGGCGCTGGAAAGGGTAAAACACTCGTTGTTCCCGGCGCGCTCCCAGTCGCTGCGTGCTTCGGGTTCCGGCGTGGGCAGCTTTGCCGCCATGCGCATGAGATCCTGCTGCGCTTCACGGCGGTTCCCGCGCATGGCCGCCAGCTTGCCACGCAGGGCCAAGGCGTTAGTGTCATGTGCCGGGGCCAGCGCCAGCCAGCGGCGGGCATCCTCAAAGCGGGCGGCGTTGTAGCTGATCCACGCCAGCAGCACCGCCTCCTGCTGATTTTTAACCGCAACCTTCTCAAAGGACTTCAGCCAGTGTGACAGGTCGTCTTCAGCACCAGGTTCTCCTGCGTGTCCCTGCTCCCAGCCATTGCGAGCCTCCACGCTTTCGATGAGTTGCAGCATCTGCACGCGCCGCAGGAAATTGGCGGCCACGATCTCACGCGCAAAATCCTCACTCCAGCTCATGAGCAGATGCCGGTCCTTTCGCAGTCTGTCCTCAGCGCGGCTGAGTCCCAGCAGTGAGCGCAGCATGGCGGCACGCTTCCACTCCGCTGCGGACACCTCTGTGGCTTCCGCATAATCGCTCCCAGCTCTGCCCAGAATATACGTGGCCTCGATGCCGAGATGCAGGCAGTCTTTGAATCCCGCGCGCGCCAGCCTGCGCGTCTCTGCCAGCCAATGCCCCTGCTCATCATGCGGTGAAGTGCGAAACAGCATCCACGCCGCCCAGGTGCTGCGTTGTGAACGCTTCTCCGCAGGCAGTGCAAGCAACTGGTGCCAGATGTCCCGCGCGTTTTTGAATGGATCATCGGAAGTCAGTTCGTTCGCGTCGAGGCGCGCCGCCGACCCTTGCAGATAGAGGCGCACGTCCTCAGGCAGCGGGGCGATGACCTCAGCAAAGACGTTTCGCCTCGCTTTTGCCCAAGGCACAGCCGCCGTCGCATCCGGCTGGCGCATGTTGTGCTCTGACTTGTCACCTTCGTAGAGCATGGCCCGGCGCAGTTCGCGATAACGTTGCAGCCAGGCATCGCGCTCCGGCAGCGCCACCATCAGCTGTTCCATCTCCATCATTTCGAGATCCAGAGTGTAAGCGGGCGTCCCCGGCGGGTGTGCTGGCTGCACGTCCGGCGGCAGAGGCGTCAGATTCAGCTCGCTTTGGAAATGAAACAACGGCGGTTTCAGGATGCCGCGTGGCAGCTCCAGCGCGCTCTCAGGGAAAAACGGCCCGCAGGCCATGACTGCGGCAGCCCCGAGCACAACGGAACTGCAAAGCCAGCGACGGCGGAAATGTCGGCGCAACATCATGTGCGCATTCTATCTCATCGGAGAAGAACGCGAAAGTTTCCTAACGAAAAATTTTGGCAGACAGCTCCGCATTCCCAGCATCGGGCAGCCGCAGCCATCCGGCCACGATCTGCTCGCCTGGCCGCACTCGTCCGAAGCGTGCCGGTTGTCCCAGCCAGAGCACAAGGCGTCCGGGCGCATGGCTTTGGACAGCGTAGCCACGCAGGCCATCGCAGCCTGCCACCTCACCCCCTTTCCAGGAGACGAATACTTCATGCGGCAGGTCATCCGGCGCATCCCCCGCTTGTTTTAAAACGATTTCATGATGTCCCTCAGGGGCGGGCCGCACTGACACGGTCCAGCCGCGTTTCAGCGGCTCCCCACCATCCACTTTTGGCAGCAGGCTCGCGGGCCAGTTCAGGCGGTCGCTGCTCACCGGCAGCCGGTACCAGATGACCGCCTGCATGAGTGCGGAGGCGTGGACTTTCCACTCCGCCACCAGTGCAGAGAGAGCGTACGCGTCAGAATCCAGCACGGCATATTTGCGCCCGCTGAGCGCCAGGCCTGCCGACATGTCTTCACCATGCACCTCGCGCACGCGGCCATCGTCAGCGAACTCCACGACACAGGAGTAAGTCGGCAGCGCCACACGAAATGGCACTCCGATCCCCTCCGCACGCCGCACTGCGGCCCGTGTTTCATTCATGTCCATCAGTCCGGTCATGCCACCCTGAGCAGGCAGGTGCAGGGAATGCACTTGCAGCACATAGCCTGGAGATCGTGCCAGCAGCTCGCGCGCGGAGTCATGCCGCAGCCATGTGGGCAGTGCGGTGATGCGGAGCGGAACCTCCGTCTTCAAAACGCCCAGCAGCTGAGCATACTCGGCCAGTCGCGATTCAGCGCAGTCATAGTCCAGCTGGAGTTCCGTCAGCCGCACGCCGCCTGCCTTGAAGCGGGAGGTAGTCTCTGCGCACAGCTGGCGCAGCCTTTGCTTCAGCGCCTCGTCCCAGCCCTTTTTCCCCACGGATGCATGCACACGCAGCACCGCACTGACCTGCCCGCCGGAATCCACCAGCGCCCGCCAGTCCGGCTCAATGGTGGTGATCTCCAGCTTGTCCTTCTTGATGCCCCATTCGGCTGCGAGTACATGCAGCGCTTCAAACTTCGCTGCGCGTACTGCTGCCGACACGTCCGCAGTCCACGCGCGCTGCCACACGTACGCCTGCGCTGGCAAAGGCGCCTCTCTGACAGCACGAATGCAGCCCGAGAGCAGCAGAAGGAGAAACAGCAGGCAGCGCATCCATCACTTGATACTCAAGTGCGCGCTAAATTTCATCGTTTCTTTGATCGCGTGGCAAAGAATAGCGCGAGGCCAAGGCAGGCGACGAGGAAGACACCGACGTTGACGACGGTGAGCACGAGGTCGCGGGTGTCCTTGTCCGGGATGAAGCCGAGCTTGTGGAAGTTGGTGAAGATCGTGGCTTCAAACTGGCGCTGCTGGTCGGTGTGGCGCGTGACGCTGCCGGTGGTGGTGGAGACATAGACACGGGTGTCCAGCGCATCCCCGGCATCGAAGCGATACACGGGGAGGATGCGGAAGATGTTGATGTACTCGCTGTTAAACGCGGTGAGGAAGTCCGTCTTCTTCACGGCGGCTCCCGCGAGGAATTTGGTCGCGATCTCGGCGGCGTAGGCTTCGTCCATGGCGGGATCGGCTTTGCCATCCACCGCGCTCACATACAGCGGTGTGCGGGAGGCTTGGGTATAAATCTGGTACCAAGGCTGGCCGCCGATGCCGCGCAGATTGATCGCCTGCACCTCGGGCTTGGCTTCGGTGAGCCTGGCCACGGCCTCGGCCACGCTGAACTTGATCGCGTTCACGTCCATGCCGCCGCCGGAGGGTTTCGCCTGCGGTGGCGGTGCCTGCGTGCGCGTCATGACATTGTGCAGCACTCCGCTGCCGGAGGCGATGAGTACGGAGAGGCTGAAGGCGAGGCCGAGCCAGCGGTGGAGTTTGCGGATGAGACGTGAGTTCATGGGATGGGGAGAGGTGGGGGTGAGGGATGGAGGCTATTGGGTCGGGTCGTGTTTTAAAACCGATGCCGCGTGCGCAGCGGGCAGCGGTGTCTTTGGAGCGCGGAATTGATTCCGCAGCAGGTCGCAAACAGGCTGCGGGTGGAGGTGTGGCATGAGCATCGCAAACACGCCGATGCCGGAGGCGCGGAGGCGACGTAGATGGAACGCGGAGTGCTGGGTGTGGCAGAGTGCTGCGGAATCAATTCCGCGCTCCTTGGCCATCGTCATCAGGCGCTCACCACTTCCACTCCACACCGCCGTAGAAGCTGCGGCCGTCGCCGGGAAGAAACACGGCCGTGCTGCCGGCCACGGTGGCGTTGGTCACCACGTTCACCGTGGGGCTGTAGATTTCATTCGTGAGGTTGCGCGCCTCAAAGTAGACCGACAGGCCTTTCTTGGTGCGGTAGCCCAGCTTCATGCCGAGCAGCGCATAAGGATCGGCAAAGGTCGTGCGCGCCAGATCGGCGGCATAGCGAAAGGGAGACCACTCCAGCGTGGGCCCGGCGTAGAAGCCGCTGGGATGCTCATAGAGAAGCTGCGCGCGGTAATACACCGGCGAGTAACCCGGCAGCAGGCGGCTACCATAGGCGGCGTCTTTGTTGAAGCTGAAGTTGTTCCAAAGGAAGTTTTGATTTAACACCAGCCGATCTGCCGAGACGGCGAGACCACGCAGCAGATCCGCATTCAGCGCGAACTCGACCCCCTGATGAATCGTGCTGCCCGCATTGACGGTGGTCGTCGGCCCGAGCACGGGCGATCCCAGCGCGAGCAGCTCGCGCTCCACCCAGGCGTAGTAGTAGCTGAAGTCCCAGTTCACACGCCCACGCTGGCCGCGGGTGCCCAGCTCCAGCGTGGTGGCGGTCTGCGGCTTCAGGGCCAGCAGGCCATTGCCTGCGGGGGTAGCCTCACCCAGCGTCGGCGGCTCAAAGCTGCGGCTCGCATTGAAATAGATCTGCGTCTTGGCGTCCACCTCATACAGCAGCCCCAGCTTCGGGCTGAAGCCCCAGGCTTCGATGCGGTCGCTGTTGTTGATAAGATTGGGCAGCCCGGTGAACTGCCCCGGCGGATTGACGCCACCAAAGGTCTGCAGCTCGTCGAGTTCACGTGAGGAATAAGCCACCTGCGCACCCGCGACCAGCGAGAGCTTGTCCGTGAGGTGGAGCTGATCCTGGAAGTAGAAGCTGAAATTCGTGGCCTGCAGCCGGTACGCGCCGACCTGCGCGCCACGGGTGCCATTCACATTGAAGAAGCGGTTGTCATTCGTCCCGCCATACATGAAGCCCGTGCCAACGGTGAAAGTGTTGTCGCGTCCCAGCCACTTGCCCTTGCGGTCGTAGCGCAGATCAAAGCCTAGATCATTGCTGAGCTGGTCGATGACCTGGAAGATCGGGTGGTACAAATCCTTCCACGACCAAAACGCACTCAGCGTCAGGGTGTTGTCCCCATCGCTATAAGTGGTCTTGTTGGCCAGACGCAGGAGGCGGTAGTCGCGCTCTTGGAATCCAGCACCGCCCGCCACCGTGGGGATGTAGGAGCCCGCAGCGGCCTGTCGTGGATCGCTTTGCATTTGCGCCTTGGTCAGATTGCCGGGCAGTTGGGATTTGCTGTCCACATAGGTGATGTAAAAGCGGTTCTCCAGGTTCGGGCTGATCTTGGTGCCGATGTTGGCAAACACGCGCAGGCTGTCCTGCTGGCTCCACTGGCGGAAGCCATTCGTGTGCGCCGCCGTGATGGTCGCATACACATCCGTGTTGCCGCTGACAAAGCCCGAGGAAATCTGCCCGCGCTGCGTGTTGAAGCTGCCGATCTCCAAACGTGCCTGCGAGGCAGTCGCGGTGTGGCCGGTGTTCGAGATGAAGTTGATCGCACCCCCCAGCGTGGACGAGCCGTACTGTAGTGCATTCGCGCCGCGAAAGACCTCGATGTAGTTCGCCGTCAGCGGCTCGATGGCCTGCATGTCGAAGCTGCCATCAGACAGGTTCAGCGGCATGCCATCCTGCATCATCCAGATGCCCCGACCGTGAAACGTGCGCTGCAGGCCGGAGCCACGGATGGCGATGCGCGACTCCTCCGCACCGAAGCGCGACTGCACCAGCACGCCGGGAGCGAAGTCCAGCGCGTCCTTCAGCGTGGCCGCGCGTCCGCGTTTGTAAAATTCCGCGTCCACCACGCTGGCACCACCGGGCGTCGTTTTGGCGATGACTTCCTGCCGCGCCTCCAGGCTCGGCACCGTGAGTGAAGGCGAACCTTTCTTCGCCGTGACGACGACTTCCTGAAGGTCAGTCGTTGTGGGTTTTGTGGGGATGGATTGCGCGTGTACGGCGCTGTACAGAGAGAGAAAAACGAGAATCGAAAAGTGTTTCATGAAATGGAAAATGAGATGACGGGACAGCGGCATGCATCGCGGCATGCGCATGGGCGTAGGCCGGACTTCCGAGTCCGGCGTCTGGCGGAGAAAAAGCGGTTTTGAAAAACCGCTCTACAAGTTCAAACCAGCCCGCGTCGTGGCGGCGGTGTCTCCGGCATCTCGTTGCGTCTTGTCAGCACTTCGCGCAGTGGCGCGAAGGACATCTTTTCTCCCGCTGGAGGAATCAGTACCGCATGGCTTACGAGCACGGCATCGGCATCCAGCTCCCTCTCGGTGTCGTCTTCCTGCGGCGTTTGTTTGTCGCCGGAGTCATGGCTCCCCTCCTTCACCTTCGCGCACAGCGGGCAGGGATGTTGCCCGTCAAAGGTCTTCACCACCGCCTCGATCACCGATCCCTCACTGGCGAAATCGATGAGCATCTCCGCCCACGCGATGCCCTGCACCAGCGCCCATTGCAGGCCGAGCGCCAGGCACAGCAGCAGCACGATCCCACGCTGCGCGAGGCGTAGGCGGGAGCATCGTGATGCGGCGAAAAACATGGGCGGCGATTATGGAAGCGGCTTTGGCTCTATCAAGACCCGAGTGGGGCTATTTTCCCTGGATGAGCTTCAGGCTGCGAACGTCATACATCTTGGCATCGTCCCCCAGCACCTTGACGGCGTCTTCGCGTGTAATGGCCGCATTGCTGGCGATGATTTCCAGCTTGGGCAGGCCGCCTTTTTCATCGCGCGTGATTTTGACGCTTTGGACGCCGGGGAGCTTCTTCATCGCGGCTTCGACCTTGTTGGTGCAGTGAATGCACATGATGCCCGCGACTTCGCCCTGATAGACGAATTTCATCGGATCACCGGCGGTGCAGGATGTTGCGGTGAAGAGAAGACAGAGGAGGAGTGTGAGGAGGTGTTTCATAGGTTTGGATGTGGGGTGCGTTGATTATTCAGCGGGGTTGTCGAGAAGGCGCTTCACGTCACGACTGAGCTTTTCAGTCATGAGCGTGGCGATCTCGGGTTGAGGGTGGAAGACGGAGTAGTAGCCGCGCACGCGGCCCTGGCGGTCGATGAGGACGAGGCGCAGGTCGTGCTCGTAAAGGTCGAGCGGATTGAGGCGCTTCTCCTCCGGGATGGGGGCTGGAGCCTGGAGTTGCAGGTCGTAGGTCATGTAGTCCCAAATCGCCTGCTGCTCACCGGTCACAAACCACCAGGGATCTTCAGGCCTCGCACCCACGGCTTCAGCGTAAGCCTTGAGGAAGTCCGTGGTGTCTCGTTCTGGTGCCAGCGCGAGCGAGACCAGATGGAAATCGGGGCGCGTGCGGTAAGCGTTGTTGAGCTTCTGCATCTGCGCCACCACGGCCGCGCACCCATGCGGGCACACGGTGTACAGGCAGGCCATGACGGTGACCTTCCCGCGCAGGGAGGAAAGTTTCACTGTCGGCCCGCTGCGCTCGGTGGCTTCCAGGTCGCCCTGAATCTGTGTGACAATGGGCAGCGGCTGCTGCGAGAACGCTTGATCGGCATAGTGTCCCAATATCAGCACGCCCGCGATGGCCATGCCGATACCGAGACCCATGCGCACCCAGGAGCCGGTGCTGACGCGATGTTCAGCACCGGCGGAGGTGTATCTAATATTCGGAGGAGGTGAATCCGGCATCGTGTTATTCCACAGGGATTTTGCTGATTTCGGCCTCGGTCCACATCGCGCTGCGGACCTTCTCAGCTTCACGGGTGGCTGCGACCTCTTCGGGCGTAACGGCGGCAGCTTTGTTGCCAAAGTTGTTGCGCACATAGGTCAGCACGTCGGCGATCTGTTTGTCGCTGAGTGCGGCGCCCTGCGGCGGCATCAGCGGTGCAGGCGAGGTGAAAGGTTTGCCATTGAGTGTGATGGGTCCGGTGAAGCCGTGCAGCACCATGCGGATGAGGCGGTCCGGCTTTTTCGCCGCCACCCAGTCCGAGCTGGCCAGCGGTGGAAACATGCCGGGCAAGCCCATGCCGGTGGGTTGGTGGCACGCGAAGCAGACCTGCATGTAAACGGTCTGGCCGCGTGCGAGGGACTCCGCCGCAGGAGCAGAATCCTGGGCATGGATGAGTGAGGTGAGAGGCAGCACACAAGCGGCTGCGAGGAGGTGTTTTGAAAAAGAGTGCATGGAATGATGGATGAAAAAGGACGCATGAACGGAAGACCTCACGCCATGAGCGTCCGGGCAGGACATGGCGGGGCGGAATGATGGGTGCAGACACACGCCTGCGAGTTCACGCGGTGGGTGCGCCTGTGGTACTCAACCCAGAGAAAAGTGACTGCTGCCGCTTCGTGGCGGCGGGCTGGGGGCTTGGCGCGGCGTGCTATGACGTGCGGGAAATCAGGTAGCGGCGGCGAGAGCGTGGGAGACGGCGGAGTGAGAATGACTCTGCCAGGAAAGGTCAGTGCCAGATCGATTTTCTGTTTTTGATCTGTCTGTTTGGTTTCCCTTTTTTCGGACTGCCTCCCTTTCTTGATCGCACAGCAGAGGGGGCAGGGATGCGCAGCGTCAAAGGTTTGGCTCATGCCGGTGAGCAGGGAGCCTTCCTGAGCCGTGTAAGTCACGAGCATGCCCGCCCAGGCGACCGACTGGAGCGCGATCCAGTGCAGCCCGATGGAAAACATCAAGGCGGCAACAATGAGAATGCGTGTGGTGCGGCGGAGCATGGTGGCGGGGAGATCTTGAACCAAGCAGGCACAGCATAACATTGCGGGCCTCCTGGAATTTGTCGCCCCCGCCCAGAAACCGGCTGGACGGAGGCGTCTGATGGAAACACGGCTTTCGCCGCGAAACACTGTTCACCAGAAAGGATGGCATGATCCGTGAAGGATCATGGATGCGAAAGTTTGAAAGCCGGCGCGTTCCGCGCTTGAAGAACGCGGCTCAAAACGTGAAACGTGTCCCCACCGACAGTGAGTAGAACGGCGCGAGCTGGTAGCCGTTCAGGTACTGGTAAATGGGCACCTGGAAGAATACATAGTGATACACGTTCTTGGCGATATTGAAGGTGAAGCCCGGGCTCAGATAGACCGTGGTGCCACCGCTGTCCGCCGAGGAGGCATTGATGCCGTGGTCCTTGGAAATAAAGCGCGCATTGACCTGGAGCTGCGGGACAAACTTCGGGAAGTGGTGGTAGCGCACCGCCAGATTGGTGGTCAGCGAATTGCCAGGCACGTAGCCCTCACGGCTGGCCAGCGGCAGATCCGCCACCGCCTGGGAAAAGTAGTTCCAGTCCTTGCCCATGTTGGCGAAATGGAAAGCACCGAAGATCAGATCCGTCGTCCCGGTGCCCAGCTGCAGGCCACGATCTAGAGGATTTCCCGCGATGGCGCCGCCGTTAAAATTCTGCCTGAATCCTCCGTTGGGCAGCTTCAGCCCGAGCTGCAGGCCTAGGCTGCGGTTTTTCAGCACGCCCATGAAACGCCCGATCACCTTCGCATCGCCAAAGCCGGTCTTGCTGGAGGTGCCGTCATCGGTGCCGTCGTAGTTGTACCCGTTGGTCGCATGGGTGCGCTCGATGTACGGCAGTTGCACGTTCAGGCCCCAGTCACCTTTGCTGTAGTCGTAGGTGAGGTTCAGGCTCTGGCTCTTGGTGTAAACCTCCTGCTCATGCGGCGCGATCGGCCAGGTGCCCGGCGTGCCCGAGCCGCTGCGCAGCTGGTTTTGATTCAGCAGATCGTAGCGGAAATCGAAGCGAAAGCCGTCATTGGCGGCCAGGCCCTGGCTTTCCCAGCCGGGGGTGTAGCCAGGCCCCGACATCATGCCGCAGCTGGTGCAGGCAAGCACGGCGGGGGCTGAAAGCAGGACGAACAGCGTGGGCAAAAGGACCTGCCACTGGCGGGGGCGTGGCTGAGGGTGAACCCGGTTGGAAACAGCAAAGAGAAACATAAACACAGGATGGCAAAAGGGGTGGCGGAACAAGGCGTACGCCGCAGGTAGGCGCGGCAGGCAGGAGATGAGAATGCAGGGCCTCAGCCCCGCACAGAGTCGGATCGGCGGCTTGGGAAAGCAGCCGCTCAGTCAATCAAGCCAGCCCGCGTCTAGGCGGTGGCGTCTCCGGCAGCTCGTTGCGTTTCACCATCATTCCGCGAAGCATCGCGAATGAAATCTTCTCTCCCACAGGAGCCACCAGCGTGGTGATCTCCACCAGCACGGCGTTGATCTTCTGCATGGACTGCCCCGTCTGCTGCGGCAGCTCGTGGTTGGAAGTGCGGCCTTCCTTCACCTTGTGGCACAGCGCGCAGCCGTGCTGGCCGTCGAAGGTCTTCTGCACCGCCTCCATCACCGCACCTTCACTGGCAAAGGAGATCAGCATCCCCGTCCACGCGATGCCCTGCAGCAGCGCCCAGTGCATACCGAGAGACAGACAGATCGCCCCCACGACCACCAGCCGCGCAATTCGCGGCAGCAGCGCTGACTTGGAGCGGGAAGACATGGCCGCGAGTATGGGTGCGCGGCGCGCCGTGTCAACCGTGCCCAGAACGGAATCGAGAGGCAGAAAATTCCCAGACTTCAGATTCTGAAATTTTTCTGCCTCCCCCCTTCTTCGCTCGGCTCGAATTGCCTCATTCCTCACGGCGGCTCGTTGCCGACGGTGAAGGTCACATTTTGAATCTCGGCCTTATGCAGTGAGTTGAGCACATCAATGATGCGCTCGTAGCTGGCCTGCTCTTCGGCCTGGAGGGTGACGAGCACCTTCTGCTTCTGCCGGGCGGAAGACGTGGCCAAACGCTTCAGGGTATCGGTCAGCCTGGGCAGGGCCTTGTCCTTGGGGGAATCAAAGGCCGCATCATTCAGCGTGACCGTGCCGTCTTCGAGAATGCCGAGGGTGATTTCCTCAGCGGGGAAGCAGACGGTTTGGGTGGGATCATCTCTTCCCGGGAGCTTCGTCATCAGCTCACGCTCCACTTTCATGGTGCCCGTCATCACCATGAAAAACAGCATGATGACGAAGACGACATCGATCATGGGAGCGATTTGAAAACCCATCGCGGTGGTGTCTGAATGGATGAGGTGTTTCATGGCCTGTGCCGGTGCATGACGGCTGCCCCGGGGAGAATCTTGGGGGGCTTTTAGGCGCTAAACGGCGGTTTTTTGAGTTTGTCAGCGGGCTATTTTGGGGCGAATTACCATGCCCTCAAACGTTGAAAGACAATGCAGTGCGTTCTAGGCTCAAACTTTCTTAAGAACGGTGGCTTGACATTCTTTTGAGAATGAGTCATCTAGTTCCACCGTGAAAAGCAAAATCTATATACTCGACGACCATCCCATCGTTATCGAAGGGCTTAAGAAACTAATCGACCAGCAGGAAGACATGCAGGTCATCGGCAGTGCTGAAGACGCCAATACGGCGCTGCAGCAGATCGCCAAAATCAAGCCCGACGTCGTCGTGCTCGACATCACCCTCAAGGACCGGAGTGGTGTGGACCTCATCAAAAAGCTCCGCGCCAGCCATCCAAACATGCAGATCCTCGTGTACTCCATGCACGACGAAAACGTGTATGCGGAGCGCTGCCTGCGCGCCGGTGCCATGGGCTATGTGATGAAGGGCGAACCCAGCACCCGCGTGCTACAGGGCCTCCGTCAGGTGGCCGCCGGTTCCTTCTTCTTCAGCGCCTCCCTCCTCGGCAGCATCGTTTCCGGCGGCGGCCCTCGTGGCGGCTCCCGTGGCGAACCCGCCCGCATGCTCAGCGACCGTCAGCTCGAAATCTTCGAGATGGTGGGCCGTGGCTTCGACTCCCACAGCATTGCTGAAAAGCTGACCCTCAGCGCCAAGACGGTGGACGCCCACAAGGCCAACATCCGCCAGAAGCTCGGTCTCGCCTCCGCTCGCGAACTCCTCATGGAAGCCGTGCGCTGGGTGGAGAAATAGGATTTCTCCCAACAACGATTCCCTCCAGCGGGCGGTGCACAAGCGCCGCCCGCTTTTTTATAAAGTACTCGTGAGCTTTAGCTCGCGCTGGGGAGCGTCGCCCCACCGTGGGATGGGTGAGGCGACAGCCCGCCCATCTCTCAACCCGAACGCCGCGATTGAAGAAGGACGTTTTGCGCGGCGGAGTCGGTGCGATGGGAGTTTGTGAACACAACCCATACTCCGCCCGCCGCACAAAACGGTGCCGTCGATTTTGCACCGCTTGCCGGTGGCCGCCAGCT